>NZ_SSMQ01000101.1 GCF_005144585.1 Polyangium fumosum
TGGTGCCGGCGGCGCTGGCGGCGACGGCGGCCTCGGCGGCGCGGGTGGTGCCGGCGGCGGCGGGACCGGCGGTGGCGAGGTGGGCGGGGACGGCGGCGCCTGCGGCTGCCGCACCGTCGGCTCGACCGGCGACACGCAGAGCGGCCTCGTGCTCGTCCTCGGCGCCGCGCTGATCGCCCTGCGTCGTCGTCCGCGGCGCGCGGCCTGAAGCGCCGGCGAGCGCACACAACTCGCGTGGCTGCGCACAGACCGCGCAGCCACGCGGGCGCGTGCGGAGCGGCGGCGGATCGTGAAGGTGACGCGTAGTCGCGCGGACCTACGATCGCAGCATGGGCCAGAAGGTTTCTTCGTCCGGATGGGAACCTTTTCCCTCGTTCAGAAAAGCGGCGTGGTCGCGGTCGGGCTGCGCCGCCGGCTCGTGAGCGGGAAGCCGGCGCGGACGTTCCTCGGCTGCGTCGTGCTCTTTCTGGCCTTCCTGGGTCTCTCGGAAGCGAGCTACCTTTTCGTCTTTCCACCCGCCAGCAATGCCGTTTTCTGGCTGCCCAGCGGCCTGACCATGGCCTGGTTTCTCCGCACGACGAAGGCCCACTGGCCCGCGTGGCTCCTCGTCGTGTTTCTGGCCGAGGTGCTGGTCGTCTTGCAGCACGGGCAACCGCCCGCCCTGGCCATGGCCTGGGGCGCCGCGGGGGGTCTCTTGCCCTTCACGGGCGCCTCGCTTTTGCGCCGGCGGACGCGCGCGGGGTTCGTGTTCCGGCGCCCCTGGGACGTCGCGCGTCTGGTGTGGCTCGGCGCCGCGGTCGGGGCGATCCCCGGCACGCTCGTCGCGGCGGCTGCGAGCGTCGTGTGGCTGGGCGACCCCTCGTTTTGGCACGTGGCGATCGGGTGGTGGAGCAGCGATGCCCTCGGGGTCCTCCTGCTGTGTCCGCTGTTTCTGACCTGGACCGAGCCTGCGCCGCCGCGCTCCGGCCGCGCCGTCGAAGCCTTGAGCCTGCTCGTGATCCTGACGGGCGGGGCATGGTGGGTGTTCGGAAGCGTGCGGCCGCGGGAGATCGAATCGGCGCTCCCGGCCCTCCTGTTTCCCCTGACGGCATGGGCGGCCATTCGGTTTGGACCCCGCGGCGCGACGGCGGCCACGGTCCTCGTCGATTTCATGGCCGCATTGCACACGAGCCGTGGCCGCGGCCCCTTCGCCATGGGGAGCACGTCCGTGGCGGCGCGCGTCTTGACCGTGCAAACGTATGTCTCGGTCCTCAATGGGCTCGTCCTGCTCCTCGCCATGGTCGTCGTCGAGGAACAGAAGGCGCGCGCCGCCGCCGAGCGGGCGGAGCAGCGCATGAAGTTCCTCGCCATGGCCTCCGAGATCCTTTCGGAGTCGCTCGACTTCACGACCCGGTTCGCCGCGCTGGCGCGGCTCTGCGTGCAGTCGATGGCGGACTGGTGCGTGATCGACGTCGTGGGCGAGGGGGGCGTGGTCCAGCGCCTCGGCGGCGCACACCGTGAGCCCGGGAGCGAGGCGCTTCTCCGTCAGCTCGAGGAGCAATACGCGCCCGACGCGACCTCCCCCCACCCGGCCGCCGAGGTCCTCCGCACGGGGAAGCCCATGCTGCTGCCTCTCCTCACCGACGAGCTCCTTCAGGCGCACGCCGTCGATGCCGAGCACGCACGCCTGATCCGGGCGCTCGGCACGTGTTCGGCGATGGCCGTCCCGCTCTCCGTGCGCGGACAGACGCTCGGCGTGCTCTCCCTCGGCTGCGCGGCGCCCGGCCGGCATTACAGCCCCGCCGACCTCGAGCTCGCGACCGAGCTCGCCCGCCGCGCGGCCATCTCCATCGACAACGCGCGCCTCTATCGTGACGCGCAGGGGGCCATCCGCCTGCGGGACGAGATCTTGTCCATCGCGTCGCACGAGTTGAATACGCCGATGACGAGCCTGAAGCTCGACGTGCAGACGTTGAAGCGGGTCGCCGCGCCATCGGGCGAGCCCTTGCCGCCGTCCCTGACGCGGGTCGAGCGACAGATCCAAAAGCTCGCGCGCCTGATCGAGGAGCTCCTCGACGTCACGCGGATCACGACCGGTCGTATGCATTTGCAGATCGAGGACGTCGATCTCCCGGCCCTCGTCCGTGACGTCACCGAGCGCTTCACGGAGGACTTTTCCCGGGCGGCCTGCTCCTTGACGCTGCACGCCGAGCCATCACTCGTGGGGCGCTGGGATCACCTCCGCCTGGAGCAGGTCGTCACGAATCTGATCTCGAATGGGATCAAGTTCGGCTCCGGTCGCCCGATCGAGATATGGGTCGGCCAGGCGGACGGGGCGGCGCGGCTCACGGTGCGTGATCATGGCATCGGCATTCCTCCCGATCGCCTGCCGTACATCTTCGAGCGCTTCGAGCGGGCCGTCTCGTCGCGCGCGTATGCCGGGCTCGGGCTCGGGCTTTATATCGTGCGATCCATCGTCGAGGCCCTCGGCGGCTCGATTCGTGTCGAGAGCACGGTGGGCAGCGGGACGATGTTCACGGTGGATCTGCCTCCGGCGGGGCCCCCGCACGCCGCCGGAAAGGAGGGCGAGCGCTGAGCTCGACGCGCCGATCCGCGGGCCTCCGTGGCCGGAGGAAAAATTCCCCCCGAGACCGATGGTCGCCTTCCGCCCGCTCGATCTAGGATCGATGCTCGGATCGCGGCGCCCTGGAACGGACGCGAGGGAGAACGATGGACCTGCGGGAGTACGCGCTGGGAGAGGTCGTCTACGACGGGAGCGAAACACGCGTATGGCGCGCGGTTCATGTCCCCTCGGGGGCGCACGTGGCCATCAAGAGCCCGGTGGCCGTGGTGCCCAATCCGCGCGTGATGGGCCGGCTGGCCCACGAGCACCAGGTGCTCCTGCAGCTCGCCGAGGTGCCCGGCGTGGCGCGCGCGCAGGCGCTCTTGCAGCAGGGCGGCACGGCGGCGCTGGTGCTCGCGGATCCCGGCCTCGGCTCGCTCGATCGCCTGCTCGCCAAGCAGGGGCGCTTGCCCGTGGGGGCCGCGCTGCGGCTCGGTCGGCTCCTGTCGCGGGTGCTCGAGGGGGTGCATGCCGCGGGCGTGATGCACAAGGACGTGAAGCCGCAAAACGTGCTGGTGGACGAGGCGTGCGAGCGGGTGACGCTGCTCGACTTCGGCATCGCCTCGCTCTTGTCCCAGGAGGCGACCGAGGCGAGCATCCCCGAGGCGCTGGAGGGGACGCTCGGTTATATCTCCCCGGAGCAGACGGGGCGCACGGCGCGCGCGCTCGATACACGCACGGACCTGTATTCGCTGGGGGTGACGCTCTTCGAGGTGATGAGCGGGCGGCTGCCGTTCACGGAGCGGGATCCGCTCTCCCTGGTGCACGCGCACCTGGCCAAGGAGCCGCCTCCGCTCGATTCCGTCGCCCCGGACGTGCCGAGGCCCGTGGCGTCCATCGTGGCGAAGCTTTTGGCCAAGGATCCCGAGCGGCGTTACCAGACGGCCCGCGGCGTGGCGGAGGATCTGGAGGAGGCCCTCCGGCAATGGGACGCGCAGGGCACGGTGGAGCCGTTCGCCCTGGGAAAAAAAGATTATTCGCGGAAGCTCCGGATCCCACAGGCGCTCGTGGGGCGGGAGCGCGACGTCGAGCGGGTGGGGGAGTCCTTTGCGCGCGCCGCGCAGGGCACGACGGAGCTTTTGCTCGTCGGGGGTCCTTCGGGCATCGGCAAGACGGCGCTGGTGCGGACGGTCTACAGGGATATCGCGCAGGCAGGGCGCGGGCTCTTGATCGCGGGCAAGCACGACCAGCTCGCGCGGTCGACGCCCTTCGCGGCGATGGCGCAAGCGTTCGGGGCGCTGATGCGCCAATGGCTCGGGAGCTCGGAGGTGGTGCTCGAGGCCTGGCAGCAGCGCATTCGGCGCGAGGTCGGGGACAACGCGCGGCTCATCGCGGACGTGGTGCCCGAGCTCGACCTGGTCATGGGCAAGCTGCCGCCGGTGCCGCCGGTGGAGGGCGAGCAGGTGCTCAACCGGCAAAAGCTGACGTGGCTGAATTTCGTGCGAGCCGTCACGGCGCCGAACCCGCCGCTCGTGATGTTCCTGGACGACATGCAATGGGCCGACAGCGCCACGCTGATCATCCTGCAAACGCTGCTGACGGACGTGGAGCGCAAATCGCTGCTCGTGATCGCGGCGTACCGCGACAACGAGACGCCGCCCGAGCACCCGTTGTGGAAGCTCGTGGAGGCGGTGGAGAAGAGCGAGGCCAAGGTCTCGCGCATGACGGTGGGCCCCCTGTCGGGGGAGCAGGTGCAAAAGTGGCTCGCGCGGACGCTGGAGAGCGAGCCTGCGCGGGTCTTGCCGCTCTCGCGCGTGCTCTCGCAGAAGACCCGCGGAAACCCGTTTTTCCTGGAGCAATTGCTGCTCTCGCTGCACCGGCAGAAGCAGGTGGTGAGGGACCCGGAGAGCGGGGCGTGGCGCTGGGAGCAATCGTCGCTGGAGACGGCGGGCGTCACCGATAACGTGGTGGCGCTCTTGACGGACAAGGTGCGCGAGATGCCCGAGCCGACGCAAAAGCTCCTGGGGCTCGCGGCCTGCGCAGGCCACACGTTCCACCTGCAGGACCTCCAGCGGCTCAGCGGCTGGGAGCGCGCCTCGGTGACGGGGGCGTTGTGGCCGGCGCTGGACGCGGAGCTCGTGGTGCCGGTCGACGGCGCGTACCGTCCCGCGCAGGCGCTCGGGAGCATGGGCGACGTGGCGCTCGACGCGGCCTACCGGTTTTTGCACGACCGCGTGCAGCAGGCGAGCTACGAGCGGATCTCGCCGGAGCAGCGGGTGCTCGCGCACCTGGAGATCGGCCGGCGGCTCCGGGCGCGTCATCGCGCCGAGGGGGGGACGGCCCAGCAATTTCTGGAGCTCGTGCGGCACCTGAACCTGGGCTCGGCGCGGCTCGCGTCCATGGAGGAGCAGAAGGAGCTCGCGGGGCTGAACCTCGAAGCCGCGCGCACCGCGAAGGCGGCGAGCTCGTATCGATTGATGGCGAACCTGCTGGACGCCGCGCAGGCGCTCCTCGGCGAGCGAGCGTGGGAGGAGGAGCACGCGCTCTCGGTGGAGATCGGGCTCGCGCGCCTGGAGGCCGCCTATCTGCTCCGGGAGTTCGACGACGTCGAGGCGCGGGCGCTCGCCTTGCTGGACCGGCCTCTGTCGGAGGTGGCGTGGCTCTCGGCGCAGGAGATCCGCACGCGCTGCTGCGTCGCCACGGGTCGATATGCGCGGGGCATCGGGATCGGGCTCGCCGCGCTCGAGAAGCAGGGCATCACGTTCCCCGATACGGATGACGCGTGCCAGACCGCGCTCCTGCAAGAGTCCACCGAGCTGGATCAATGGCTCGAACACCACCCGGACGGGTTTGATCGAATGCAGGCCGATCCGTCGCTGGAGCACCGGCTCATCGATGCCCTGATGACGCAGGCGCAGCTCTGCACGATCTACGGCGGGCGGCCGATGCTCTATTCGCTCATCATCGCCCGCATCGTGTCCGAGGCGATACGGCGGGACGCGCTGACGCCGGCGGCTGCCTTCATGATCTGCAGCTTTGCCAACGTGTGGTCGGTGGCGACGGGGATGTATCGCCGTGTCATGCGCTGGCTCACGCCCGGGGTGCGCGCCGCGGAGCGCGTGGGCTCCCCGATGCTCCCCGAGTGCCTGGCGCTCAAGGGGATTTACCTGGTCCATTCGAGGCCCATCGACGAAGCGCCCCCCGTCTACGAGCAAGGCATCACAGCCGGCCTGAAGATCGGGTCGTTTCAAGGCACGAGCTGGGGCCTCTTGGCCGAACTGTTTTATTACCGCGTCTGGCGCGGCCTGCCGCTCGGCCAGGTCGACGCGCAGGTGGAGGCTCGCTGGGATCTCGTGCAGCGCGCGGGAGACGCCGTGGGGAGGCACCATTTCGAGGCGGTCGCGTCCTATTGCGAGGTGCTGATGCCGCCCGAAGGCGCCCCCCGGCTCCTGCAGGACGAGCCCTTGGCGCGTGGTTCGCGCTCCCTCCTCGCCGACGGGGATGGGTTCACGGGGGGGCTCGCTCGGACCTTGGAGGCCTATCTGTTCTGCGTCACCGGCCGGTGGGAGCGAGCGCTCTCGCGGGCGCGAGAGGCCGACCAATTTCGAGCCGACATCCTCGGCATGCCGCCGGTGACGGATGTCCCGCTCTTCCTCGCGCTTTCCGCGGCGAAGTGCTGGCATGACGCCGCGGACGCCGAGGAGCAGGCGCGGCTGCGGGAGCACATCGAGCACGGCCTCGCGCGACTGCGATATTTCACCGAAGGCTGCGAGGTCAATTTCCTCCACAAGCTGCGCCTCGTCGAGGCCGAATACGCGCGCGTCCTCGGCAAGAACGAGGAGGCCGCGTCCAGATACGACGAGGCCATCGAGCTCGCCCGCGAGCACCGCTTCCTGCACATCGAGGCCCTGGCCGCGCAGCTCGCCGCCGAGTTTCGCCTTTCGACGGGCAAGAGCCACATCGGGGCGATGTACCTGCGCGAGGCGCGGGATGCCTATGCGCGCTGGGGCGCTTACGCCGTGGTCGCCCACCTGAGCGCGAGGTATCCCGCCGTGCTCAAGGGAGCCGTACACGAGCCTTCCCCCGAGCGCACGACCGTGACGACGACGACCACGACCTCGGGCGGATCCACGGACGCGAATTTCGACGTGAAGACCGCGGTGCGCGCGGCGCAGGCGCTCTCGGGCGAGCTCGACCCGGGGCGCGTGGTGGGTCGGCTGATGGAGCTTACGCTGGAGAATGCGGGGGCGCAGCGCGGGGCTCTGGTGCTCAGCGAAGGGGAAGCGCTCTCCGTCGTGGCGCGGCTCTCGGTGGAGGGGGCCCGCATCGAGACGGGGCTGTCCGAGCCGCTCGGGCAGAGTCCCGACGTGCCGGTGGCGGTGGTGCAATATGCGGCCCGCACGGGCGAGCCGGTGGTGACGGGCGACGCGAGGTCCGAGGCGCGCTTCGCCGGCGACCCCTATCTGGCATCCCACGCGGTCCTTTCGTTGCTCGCGCTGCCCTTGACGCATCGGGGCCACGTGGTGGGCGTGCTTTACCTCGAGCACCGCGACGTGCCTTCGGCGTTCCCGCCCGCGCGCGTGGAGCTTTTGTCGGTGCTCGCCTCGCAGGCCGCGATCGCCGTCGAGAACGCCGTTTTGTACCGGGACTTGGAGGTCAAGATCCAGGAGCGCACGGCGCAGCTCCAGATCGCCAAGGAGGCGGCCGACCGCGCCAATCGCGCGAAGAGCGATTTCCTCTCCAGCATGAGCCACGAGCTGCGCACGCCGCTCAATGGCATCCTCGGGTATGCGCAGTTCCTCATCCGAGCGCCCGAGCTCTCGCCGAAGAGCCGCGAAGGCGTGCAGATCGTGAAGAAGTCGGGCGAGCACCTGCTCGCGCTCCTCAATGACCTGCTCGACCTGGCGAAGATCGAGGCCGGCAAGATGGAGCTCGTGCCCATGAGGCTCGACTTTGGATCCTTCGTGCACACCATCGCGGACCTCTGCCGTGTGCGCGCCGAACAGAGGGGCATCACCTTCGCCTACGAGGTGCGGGGCCCGGCGCCCACCGCCGTGCACGCCGACGAAAAACGATTGACGCAGGTGCTCCTGAACCTGCTCGGCAATGCCATCAAATTCACCGAGCGCGGCGCGGTCACCCTGCTCGTCGACGTGCAAGACGAGGGCGGGAAGGGGCTGCGCGAGGTGCGCTTCCGGATCGAGGACACGGGCCCCGGCATCGCCGCGGAGCACCTCACGCGTATTTTCGACCCCTTCGAGCAGGTGGGAGATCAAAAGGCGAAGAGCGAGGGGACCGGGCTCGGTCTCGCCATCAGCAAGAGGATCATCGAGCAGATGGGCGGAACCATCCACGTCGAGAGCGAGCTCGGCAAGGGGAGCGCGTTCACGGTGACGCTCACGCTGGCCGAGGCGCTCCCTTCCGTGGTCGTCGACGAGGCCCCGGGATGGGATACGATCACCGGGTATCGCGGCGAGCGCCGCAAGATCCTCGTCGTGGACGACAACCCCGGCAACCGCGCCTTGTTCTGCGATTTGCTGGGCCCCATTGGCTTCGACGTCGTCCAGGCCGACGGCGGCGAAGCCGCGCTGCGGCTGGCCCTCACGCAAAGGCCGGCGCTGATCCTGATGGACCTGGCCATGCCAGGCCTCGACGGGTACGAGGCCACGCGCCGGCTGCGGCAGATGCCCGAGCTCGCAGGCGTGGTGATCCTGGCCTCGTCGGCGAACGTCGCCGCCGCCGAACAGCCGAAGGGGGGAAAGGCCGGCTGGGACGACTTCTTGCCCAAGCCCGTGCAGGCCAGCCTGCTCTTCGAGAAGATCGCGCGTTTCCTGGGCGTGGAATGGACGCACGAGCCGGTGAAAGGCGCGGCCCCCCTCGCGGAGGAGGAGGGCGCGCTGGTGCCGCCCTCGGCCGAACAGCTCTCGCTGCTCGCGCCGCTGGTGGCGTCGGGCCGTATTCGGAGCGTGCTGGCGGAGGCGGAGCGGATGCAGCAAAACGAGCCGCGGCTCGGCCCCTGGCTCGAGCAATTCCAGACGCTGGCGCGGACCTACCAGATCCGGAAGCTGCAAGAGTTCGTCGAGAAGTATGCCGCGGCGGGCCAGGCGGCGGCCCCGGAGAGCACCTGACGCGCCCCCGACGAAAAGGTCGGAGCGCGGGCCGCGTCGTCGCTACACGGACCGGGCGCGGCCCTCCGGGCTCATCTCGCCCCAGGCATGATTTCGCCCGGCCAAACTCGCCACGTGCGCCACCAGCTCCGACGGCTTCACGGGTTTGGCGAGATGCATCTGGTATCCGGCCAAGAGCGCCCGCGCGCGGTCCTCTGCCCGCGCGAAGGCGGTGAGCGCCAGCGCCGGCACGCTTCCCCCGCGCTCCTGCGGCAATTGCCGTACCTTCTGGATCAGCTCATACCCGCCCTCTTTGGGCATGCCGATGTCGCTCACCAGGACCGTCGGCTGGTCCCGATCCAGCTCCGCCAGCGCCTCCACGACCGAACCCGCCGTCCGCACCTCCGCGTGGCATTCCGCGAGGATCCGCAGGAGCATCTCTCGCGTGTCCGGCTCGTCGTCCACCACCAGCACGCGCACCCCCGTCAAATTCAAGAGCTCCCCACTCCGGTGCAACAAGGGCCGGCGCGGCGGCGTCAAGGGCGGCGGCCGTTCTCCGGCCACGCCCTCGTGTTTGACCTCCAGCGGCAGCTTCACCGTGAAGCTCGCGCCCTGGTTTTTCCCGGAGCTCTTCGCCACCACCGTCCCTCCGTGCAGCTCCACCAGGTGCTGCACGATGGAAAGTCCCAAGCCGAGCCCGCCGTGCTCGCGCGTGGTCGATGCGTCGGCTTGCCGGAATTGCTCGAAGACGTACGGCAAAAAGTCCGGATCGATGCCGATCCCCGTGTCGACCACCGCGAGATGCGCGTACGAATCCTCGCGCCGCAGCGAGACCTTGACCTGCCCGCCCTGCGGCGTGAACTTCATCGAATTGCTCAGCAGGTTCCACACGATCTGCTGGAGCCGATTCGGGTCCCCCAGGACCTTTTCTCCCGCCGACGCGACGCTGAGCTCCAGGCGGATTCCTTTCGTCTTTGCCGCCGGCTCCGCCGATTCCAGCATCGTCTCGAGCATCTCGGCCAGATCGACCGCCTCCAGTTCGAGGCTCAGCCGCCCGCTGATGATACGCGACATGTCCAGGAGGTCGTCGATGAGCTTGGCTTGCGTCCGCGCGTTTCGTTCGATCGTCCCGAGCCCCCGGCGCAGGAACTCGTCCGAGGGACCCCGGGTGAGGAGCAACTGCGACCAGCCGAGGATCGCGGTGAGCGGCGTCCGCAGCTCGTGGCTCAAGAGCGCCAAGAATTCATCCTTCAGCCGCCCGGTGCGCTCGAGCTCTGCCCGCGCCGCCTGTTCGCGGGAGAGGAGCCGCTCCCGCTCCGCCTCCGTCCGCGTTCGCTCGGTGATGTCCGTGGAGACCCCGCAAATCGCATACGGCCGGCCCGTCTCGTCGAAGAGCGGGCCCTTGATCGCGATGTACGTGTGGAGCCCATCGTCCTGGGGCACGCGCTCTTCCGTCTCCAGCGGCCTCCCGGCCGCCATCACTTGCTGGTCGAAAGCGCGCAAGGCGTCGGCATACTCCAGGGGGAACAAGTCATAATCGGTCTTGCCGACGAGCGACCGTACGGTCCCATGAAACAACTCCTCGGCGCGGCGATTGACCATCAAATAGCGGCCTTCGAGGTCCTTGACGTAGATGACGGCCGTGGAGTTGTCGACGATGGCCTGGAGCAGATGCTTGCTCTCGCGCAAAGCATCTTCGGCGCGCCGGCGTTCGGCGTTCTCCGCTTCGAGCGCGGTGTTCGAGCTCGCCAGCTCGGCCGTGCGCGCTCGCACCCGTTGCTCCAGCTCCTGATGGGCACGCTGCAACTGCGCGTTTTTCGCTTCCAGCTCTTTTTGCGCCTCGCGCAAGCAGAGGTGCGTCTTGATCCGCGCGAGCACCTCATCAATCTCGAATGGTTTGGTGATGTAATCGACCCCCCCCGCCTCGAACCCCTCGAGTTTGTTCGCTGCTTCTCCGAGGCAGGTCATGAAGATCACCGGGATGTCGCGGGTGCTCTCCGCCGCTTTCAGGCGCCGGCAGGTCTCGAAGCCGTCGATCCCAGGCATCACCACGTCGAGCAGGATCAGGTCGGGCTTCATGAGGCTCGCCCGCTTCAGGGCATCTTCCGCGTCCTGCGCGACGAGCGCCTGATGGCCTGCGGATTCCAGATGATCCACGAGCACGGCCAGGTTGATGGGCATGTCATCCACGATGAGGATCGTGGCCTCACGAGCACCGGGCGCGGAGGCTCGGCTCATGATCGCTGCCCGCCCCAGGCGCGCCGTGGATGAGGCTCGCTCGTACGCAACATCCTCTGCCTCTGCTGCGCCGGGAAGTCCATTCCTATGGTAACCTCACTATCCAACTGCTCGATCCTGGGACCTCCGTAACGCGGCGTCAATTCCGAACCGTGGTCCCTTCGTGGGTAGGAGCCTTCGTCGGGCCGGGCTTATGTCTGTCCGGACCTACGGCCGTGCTCCCGCGTCTGTCCCGCGCCTGTCAGCCCGAACGAGGACGGCGGCGCTTGATTCGGGTCCCCTCTCGCGCCTGCCCCCGCGCCTCCCTTCCCGCTTCCCGCGTTTGTCGTGCGATCTGCGCCTCCCGTGTGGTAGAACGGCAAGCCGTGTCGAGCCGAGGCCGCGCCGCGGGGCAAGAGCAGAGCGACCGGAACATCCCCGAGGGCGCCGCGCATTCCACGACGTTGACGCATGCCGACGGCCAGGCCGTCGCGAAAGGCACGGTCCGCCGCTTCCGCCTCACCGTCGTCGAGGGGCCCGCGCGCGGCGTCGCCTGGCAGTCCACGGGCGACCGCTGCTCGATCGGGTCCCACCACCGCAACCACCTCATCATCGACGACCCCACGGTCTCTCGGTTCCACTGCGAGATCGTGATCGACGAGGGCGGCGTGCGGGTCCGCGACCTCAAGAGCCGCAACGGCACCGTGCTCGACGGGGTCGCGGTCCTCGAGGCGTTCCTGCGCGTCGGGAGCCTCCTTCGGCTGGGGAAGACGGTGATCCGCTTCGAACTCGGCGCCGAGACGCTCAGCCTGCCGCTTGCCGAGGAGGCGCGCTTCGGCTCGCTCACGGGCGTCTCGCCGGCGATGCGCGCGACGTTCGCGATGCTCGCCCGGGCCGCCGAGAGCGACGTGACGGTGCTGCTCGAAGGCGAGACCGGCACGGGCAAGAGCCAGGCGGCGCACTCGATTCACAAGAAAAGCGCCCGCAGCGAGGGGCCGTTCGTCATCGTCGATTGCGGGGCCATCCACGGAAATCTCCTGGAGAGCGAGCTCTTCGGGCACGAAAAAGGCGCGTTCACCGGGGCCACGGATCGGCGGGTCGGCGCGTTCGAGGAGGCGTCGGGAGGGACGTTGTTCCTCGACGAGGTCGGCGAGCTGCCCGTCGACCTGCAACCGAAGCTCCTCCGCGCGCTGGAGGCGCGCGAGGTGCGCCGCGTCGGGTCGAATGCGTACCGGCCTGTCGACGTGCGCGTGATTGCCGCGACGAACCGCGATCTCCGCACGGACGTGAACATCGGCCGGTTCCGCGCGGATCTTTATTTCCGCCTCGCGGTGGTCACGATTGGAATGCCGCCGCTGCGCCGGCGGCCCGAGGACATCCCGCCGCTCGCCGAGGAGATCCTCACGTCGCTCCGCGCGCCCCGGGACGCCGCCGAGCAGCTCCGTTCGCCCGAGTTCATGGCCCAGCTCCGGAACGGCGCGTGGCCCGGCAATGTGCGCGAGCTGCGCAATTACGTCGAGCGTTGCTTGATCCTCCGCACGATCGAGCCGGCGAGCACGGGCCCCGGCGCGACGGAGGAGGGGTTCGCCGTGGACCCCACGGCGCCGTATGCCTCGGAGCGTGAGCGCGCCATGACCGATTTCGAGCGCCGGTATTTCAAGGCGCTCCTCCGGCTGCACGACGGCAAGGTCGCGCGCGCCGCGGGCGCGGCCGGGATGGATCGCACGTATCTGTATCGGCTCCTGCGACGCCACGGTATCGAGCCCTAGGGCGGATCGCATGGAGCGCCATCCGGAGAGCCAGCGCGGTCGCTCGGAGGAGGCTTCGGCGAAGGAGCCGGAGCCGGATCCCGCGTTCGCCCGGACCGCGCGGGTCATGACCGAGCCAAACCCGGAGCCGCCTTCCCGTGCGACGGTCTCCGCGACGTCGCCGCCGATCGCATTCGGCGCGCCCGCGATCCCGGTGGAGTCGCTCTCGCTCCAGCCGGGGCGCGTCATCAAGCAGTACGAGATCATCCGCGAGCTCGGCCAGGGCGGCATGGGGCGCGTGTTTTTGGCCCGGGACACGCGGCTCGCGCGGCTCTGCGCGATCAAGCTCCTCGTCGGGTACACGGGGAGGCGCGCCGGGCGGTTTCTGGCGGAGGCGCGGGCCACGGCGCGCTGCAAGCACGAGAGCATCGTGGTCGTGTACGAGGTCGACGAGCTGCAGGGGTATCCCTACATGGTGCTCGAATACCTCGAAGGCCGCACCCTCCGGGCGTGGATGACCGAGCGCGAGCGCGTGGGCGGCGTATCGCCGAGCGTCGCGGCGGAGATCATGATCCCCGTCCTGCGCGCGCTCGTCTGCGCGCATGAAATGGGCATCGTGCACCGGGATCTCAAGCCGGAGAACATCCTCCTGACCGACGGCGGGCAGGTGAAGGTGCTCGATTTCGGGATCGCCAAGCGCTTCACGCTCGACAACACCGGGACGATGACGATCGCCGCGCCGCGCCCGGGCGACGATCTCACGACGACCGAGGACGGGACGGTCGTCGGCACGCCGCCGTACATGTCGCCCGAGCAATGGCTGGGGCTCGACGTCGATCCGCAATGCGACGTCTGGGCCGCCGGGATCATCCTGCACGAGCTCGTCACGGGCGCGCACCCGCTCGCGCCCGTGAGCATGGCGCGGCTCGTCGGCGTCCAGGTCCTCGAATTGCCCATGCCGAGCGCGCTCGAATCACGCCCGGATCTCGGGGCCCTCGGCGCGCTCATCGATCGTTGCCTGAAGAAAAGCAAAACCGAGCGTATCGGATCGGCGCGGGAGCTGCTCACGGCGCTCGAAGCGCTCGTGGACGAGCCGACCACGGTGGCGCTCTCCGACGACGACAACCCCTTCGCCGGCCTCTCGGCATTCCAGGAGTCGGACGCCGCGCGTTTTTTCGGCCGCGAGCGCGACATCGCCGGCGCGCTCGGGCGCCTGCGCAACCAGCAGCTCGTGGTCGTGGCCGGCCCGTCCGGCGCGGGCAAATCGTCGTTCGTGCGCGCGGGGCTGCTCCCGGCCTTGAAGCGCTCGGGCGGACCCTGGGAGGTCTTCCTCCTGCGGCCGGGGCGCAAGCCGCTCGCGGCGCTCGCCGACGTGCTCGCGCAAATTGCCGACGTGCCCGCCGACCTCCGGGGGAGCGTGCCGCCCACGATCGACATCGAGGAGCTCGCGGCGACGTTGCGCAGCCGCCCCGGGTATCTCGGCGCCCGCCTCCGCGCGCGGTGCCGCCGCGCGGGGCCGGACCATCACATTCTTTTGATCGTCGACCAGTTCGAGGAGCTTTATACCCTCGGCGCGAGCCAGGACGAAGGGAAGGCGTTCCTGGCCTGCCTCGAAGGCGCGGCCGACGACGCGTCCTCGCCGCTGCGCGTGGTGCTCGCCATGCGCTCGGATTATCTGGACCGGCTCGTCGACAACCGCCATTTCATGACCGAGGTGACCCGCGGGCTCGTCTTCTTGCCGCCGCTCGGCCGCGAGGGGCTGCGCGCGGCGTTGACGAAGCCCATCGAGGCGGCGGGCTATCGATTCGAGGGTGACGAGCTCGTCGAGCAGATGCTCGATACCCTGGAGAACACGCGGAGCGCCTTGCCGCTCTTGCAATTCACGGCGACCAAGCTGTGGGAGGCGCGGGATCGCGAGCACAAGCTCCTCTCCCGCGAGAGTTATCGCGCGCTCGGCGGGGTCGCGGGGGCGCTCTCGACGCACGCGGACGCGGTGCTCGCCACGCTCTCGGGGCCGGAGCAGGCGCTCGCCCGATCGATTCTGTTGCGGCTCGTCACGCCCGAGCGCACGCGGGCGCTCGTGAGTTTGTCGGAGCTCCGGGAGCTCGCCGAGGGCGGCGACGCGACGGAGCAGGTCGTGCAGCACCTCGCCGCCGCGCGGCTCCTCGTCATCGAGACGGGCGGCGATTGGGAGGGGTCGACGGTCGAGATCGTCCACGAATCGCTGGTCGAGCGGTGGGCGAAGCTCCGGCACTGGCTCGACGAGAACGAGAAGGACGCGCAATTCTTGGCGCGGCTCCGCGCCGCCGCGCAGCAATGGGACGCGAGCGCGGAGGCCGAGGGGCTCGTCTGGCGGGATCGCGCGGCCGAGGAAGCACGGCAATGGCTCGCGCGCCGCCGCGCCCCGCAGGGAGCGGGCGCGCCTTTCCGGCTCGGCCGGCGCGAGGAGCGATATCTCCTCGCCGTCGTGGGGCTGGCCGATCGCGAGCGGAGCTTGCGCCGCCGCGTGGCCATGGGGGTCATCGTGGCGCTCGGCGCCATTACGGTGGTCGTGTCGTACCTGGCTTTGCGCGCCGGGGAGCAGGCGCGGCGCGCCGATCAGCAGGCTTCGCACGCGGACGCGGAGGCGGGGCGCGCACAGGCCGAGGCGAGGCAAGCGCGCAATGCGACGCGCATCGCCGCGGCGCGCGAACTGCAAGGGGATCCGACGACCGTGCTCGCGCTCCTGCGCGAGGTCGAGCCGCCCGAGGTGCCCCGCGGCTGGTCGGAGCTCGCGCGCTCGGCGCTTCAGAGTGGGCCGGCCCGCGTGGTGCTCGGGCATCCGGCTTTGGTGATGTCCGCGGCCTACAGCCCCGACGGCAAACGGATTGCCACCGCGTCGGAGGACGGCATCGTGCGAGTATGGAACGCCGACGGCCGCGGCGAGCCTTTGCTCCTCCGGGGGCAGGAAACCGTGCAATCGGTCGCGTGGAGCCCCGACGGCCGCCGCATTGCGGGGGCGTCATGGGACAAGACCGTACGGCTCTGGAATGCGGACGGCACGGGCCGCCCGATGGTCCTTTCCGGTCACGAGGACGCGGTCCGGACCGTGGCATGGAGCTTCGACGGCGCCCGGCTCGTCTCGGCGTCGCGGGACAAAACAGCGCGCATCTGGCGGAGCGACGGCACGGGCGAGCCCGTGATCCTCCGCGGGCACGAGCAGGGCTTGCGCTCGGCGGCCTTCAGCCCCGACGGCGCGCGTGTCGTCACGGCCTCCGAGGACAAGACCGCGCGTGTCTGGAATGCGGACGGCTCGGGCGAGCCCGTGGTGTTTCGGGGCCATCTCGCGGCGGTCAACCTGGCGACGTTCCGACCCGACGGCGAGCATATCGTCACGGCCTCGTGGGACAAGACCGTGCGTGTCTGGAATGCGGACGGCTCGGGCGAGCCCCAGATCCTCACGCGCCACCAGGATGGCGTGTATTCGCTCGCGTTCACCTCCGAGGGCGAACGGATCCTCACGGCCTTCCAGAGCGAGGGCATGCGCCTCTGGACCGCGGAGAACTCGGGAGATCCCTTGGTCTTCCGTGGCCACGAGGACGCCATTCAAAGGGCCTCGTACAGCCCCGACGGGCAGTCCGTCGTGACCGTCTCCTCGGACAAGACGGCGCGGGTCTGGAGCGCGGAGGGCATGGGCAGGCCCTTGCTGCTCAAAGGGCACCAGCGCTTGGTCTATCGGGCGTCCTTCAGCCCCGACGGCCAGCGGATCGCGACAGCCTCCTGGGACAACACGGCCCGCGTGTGGAATGCGGACGGCGCGGGCAAACCCGTGGTCCTCCGGGGCCATGAAAATGTGGTTCATTGGGCCGAATGGAGCCCCGACGGGAAACGGATCGTGACGGCGTCCGAGGACAAGACGGCGCGAATCTGGAATGCCGACGGCAGCGGCGAGCCGCTCGTGCTTCGTGGGCACCTCGCCACGGTCAAATCGGCGTCGTGGAGCCCCGACGGGAAACGGATCGTGACGGCGTCCGAGGACAAGACGGCGCGAATCTGGAATGCCGACGGCAGCGGCGAGCCGCTCGTCCTGCAAGGCCATCAGGCCGCGGTCAATGTGGCGTCGTGGAGCCCCGACGGCCTGCGCATCGTCACCGCGTCCCGCGACAAGGTCGTCCGCGTGTTTCATGCCGATGGAACAGGCGAGCCGCTGCTCCTGCTGGATCACCAGGGCAATGTGCGCAGCGCGATGTTCAGCCCGGAGGGCAAGCGTATCGTGACCGCGTCGCATGATCGAACGGCGCGGATCTGGAACGCCGATGGCAGCGGTGAGCCGCTCGTCCTCGAAGGGCATCAGCATTGGGTCAATTCGGCCGAGTGGAGCCCGGATGGAAAGCGCATCGTGACGGCCTCGCAGGACAAGACGGTGCGGATCTGGAACGCCGACGGGAGCGGCGAGCCGCTCGTCCTGCGCGGCTCCGATTTCGTGCTGAACGCGGCGGCGTATAGCCCGGATGGCAAGCGGCTCGTCACGGCGTCGGACGACAAGGCCGCGTGGGTATGGTCCGACCTCGAGCCGCTCACCGGCGTCCAGGATCCCAAGTTGTGGTCGGCGACGACGTACTGCATGTCGGTCGAGCGGCGGATCGCGCTCCTGAACGTGCCTGAAGCCACGGCGCGGGCCGAGCAAGAGGCCTGCGAGCGCCGCGTCTCGGCCTCGCCCCGCTGATCTGTCGACGGGCCGTCCACACCTGTCGCCCCCGTGTCCACGTCGCCGCCGGTGCGTGGCGAGAGAGCGCGGCGATGGCGCGGGAAAACGGCGTGGCACGATCGCTGCTGAGGGGCCTCGCATCGGTTTCGAACGAGGTGTGTCCCCATGCGCAAGGTTCTCGCCCCCCTTTCCCTTTTTTGGCTTCTCGGCTGTAGCAACGCCACGAGCTTCGTCCGGAGCGACACGACGCTCGGGCGTGTCGTCGTGTACAGAAATGGCGTCGCATACTTCGAACGGTACGCGGAGATCGACGGGGATACGCTCCGCCTCAGCGTGCCCGACGACAAGGTCGACGATTTCTTGAAATCGCTCACCGTGGTCGACGCGACGACGGGCAAACCCGCGCCGATCGCGTATCCGACCGTGGGCTCGGGGTACGACGCGCAGGGGGGAAACCTCGTCAACATGGAGATTCAGCTCCAGGGGGCGAAGCCGCACAAGCTTCGGCTCTCGTACGTGACCGAGGCGCCCTCGTGGAAGCCGAGTTATCGCATTTCCATCGGCAAGGACGGGAAAACGAACGTCGATGCGTGGGCCGTCGTGGACAACACGTCGGGGGAGGACTGGAACCAGGTCAAGCTCGGGGTGGGGTCGAGCTCGGCGCTCTCGTTCCGCTTCGATTTGCGCACGATCCGGGTGGTCGAGCGGGAGACGTTGCAATCGGACGGCCTCTTCGCGCAGGCGCCTCCGATGGGCGGAGCGACGCACGGCGGGCAGCCGGGGAAGCCGGGGAAGCGTATCCTCGCGAATCTCGACGATACGAAACTCGCGAATGTGTCGAGGAGCACGGGGGGGACGACGAGTCCTGAGAGTGGCTTCGTCGTCGATGGGCTGGCCGCGGGCGAGGTCACGGTCGCCTCGACCAGCGTGGAGCACACGAGGCGCGTCCCCACGCGCTCCTTCGAATCCCTCACCGCCGTCATGCCCGGGGTTGGGGTTCAAGACAATGTGCCTGCGAGGGAGCCCGCGCCGCCGCCTCCGCCGCCGCCTCCTCCTCCCAAGACGCAGGAGCAGATTCAGATCGAGCAGCTCGCGGCCAAGTATCGGAGCAACCGCAAGCAGATCGTCGTGGAGGGGTATGCCGACGCAAAGGACGGCGACAAGAATGCCGCGTCGCTCGACCGGGCGAACCGCGCGCGTTTGCAGCTCATCCAAGCGGGGCTGCCGGCCTCGCAGATCGTCGCCGTGGGCAATGGGATGCAAGATGGTCGCAAGGGCGGCGTGAGCATCGTGGAGGCGGTCGACGCCGAGTCGCAGATGCAGAAAACGGCGACCCTCTCGCCCGCCGAGGAGGCGAGCGCGGAGCCGATCGGCACCGCGCACTTCGAATCGACCGTGCCGATGACCGTGCCTCGCACGACGAGCGCGATGGTCTCGATCTTGAGCACGCAGACCGACGGCGGTTTCGTGTATTTCTATGACCCGGAGAGCACGCGGGGCAATGCGACGTTCCCGTTCAAGGCCGTTCGACTGAAGAACCCGACGGATTCGGTGCTGGAGAGCGGGCCGGTGACGGTGTTCGGCGAGGGCCGGTTCATCGGCGAGGGCATGAGTGATCCGATCCCGGCGCGCTCGTTCGCGTTCATTCCTTTCGCGCTCGACCGGCAGATCGTGGTGGAGCGCAAGGACGACGAGGTCGACGCGATTTCGCGGATCCTTTCGGTGCAGCGGGGCGTGTTCTCGACGGAGGTGAAGCACACGCGGAGAAAGACGCTCGTCATGACGAACCGGTCGCAGGACAAGGCGACGGTGTACGTGCGGCATACGGTGGCGAAGGGGTATACGCTGGCGAAAGCGCCGGCGTCGCAGGAGCGGATGGGCGAGTCGTATCTGTTCCGCGTGGAGATCGGCCCGGGCGAGAAGGTGGACGTCGTCATCGACGAGGAGACGCCGGTCTTCCGGTCGACGGATCTCCGCAACGACGCGGGGATGGAGATGGTGCGGGTGTATCTGTCGGGCCCGGCGGCGAGCGGGAGGCTGAAGGAGAGCGTGGGGGGGCTCCTGGATCTGCACAAGGAAATGGCGAACCTGGAGCAGCGGATCACGGTGACCCGTGAGCAGCTCGCCGAGTATCGGCAGCGATTGGACGAGCTGCACGCGCAGATCGTGACGCTGAAGATGGTGAAGAGCGGGGGGCCGCTGATGCAGAACCTGGAGAAGAAGATGCAGGAGGTGAGTGATCGGATCTCGAAGGCGACGATCGAGCTGGTGGCGCAGCAGGAGAAGCTGATGCTGGCGAGGATCCGGTTCCAGGATGGGGTGGCGGAGCTCTCGCTTTAAAGAAAGCGGTGAGAAGCCGTGATGGCGTGGCGACGTGAAGCCCCTCGGGGGTTGACAGCGGCTCAGGCTTGAGAGTCGCCCCGACGACGGAAACCGCGTTGGGAGGCGCCATCGCCGCTGCGAACGCCGCGGAGCAACAAGCTCTGCGTTGAAGAGCGGCAAGCAAAAAACGACACGCCCTGCGTCGTCATGCCGCAACGCGCACAACAGTGCGGTTCGTAACGCTCCTGCGTTTGCATCACCTGTCACACGGGACGCGCAATGCGCCGTGATGAAGCTCGCGCGTGGGGCATTGCGCGGTCGCCTTGGCGCCGCGCGAGACGCGCGTTGGTAACGAGGCGCCCACGGTGTGCGAGTCGCACGGCCTACTTTCCCCCTCCTCGGCGCCGTTCATGACTTGACTTTCAACATTTTCGACCGACGACTCGCCACATAGGACATTCTGCGTCCTGCGCCATCCGAGCATCGACCCCCGCAGTCGGATGGGCGCTCGAAAGCGGCCCTTTCTGCATCGGCTGGCATTCCGCCAGGGTGGCAAAAGGACCACACCGTACCCACATATCCTCCAGAACTGTACGGGCCCCAATCATTCCTCTGGACGGAACTCCGGCCGTCTGCCAATTACATCTTGGAGCAAATACTGGCGCCTGCTGATCGGGTGCCTGGCCGACGTGTGGCGTACGAACGTTGCCGCCGGCCCGCATTCGCACCTCGATAGGAATGGGACAGGGGATCTGACCCTTCCGATTCGTGAGGTTCGAGGGCGGGTCGCCGTGCATCGCATCGCCGCGCGATGGGTGCCCATCTCGTGATGCGCGGAGTTTTTCTCGGCGCTCGTCGAGGGCGGGAGTGGTCCATTTTGCAAAAGGTGAGAACATGAATACACGGGGCGCCATTTCGCCCCGGGAGACGCATCGATAGGTCTAGAAGAGGCGTGCGCATCGCCACCACGAGGCGGGACCTGCCGTAGGGGTTCGTGTGTCTCGCGGCGTGCAACTGTGCATGTCGATGCCCGATTTTGTTGCATTTCTATGCGACGAAGGGGCCGTGGTGTGCTCGTGGGGCGCCTTGCCTGATGGCCTCAGCCTCGGGCTGGCATGGCTTTGCTCGCCTCTGTGAAGGCGACTTACTCGATCAAGGAGTGCGGTGAGATCATGAATGAGGAGATCGAACTCGAGAACGCCACGGGAAGCTTCTATCGGCTCGAGGGCCGGATCTTCGACCTTGCGAATGGCCACGGGGTCGATGGCGTGTACGTCGAAGTGTGGGACCAGGAAGGTCTCTGCCCGGATCTCGTGAGCACTGCCAAGACGGATGCGCTTGGCAACTTTACCATCACGCTCGACGACGCCTATCTCGACACGGTTCTCGCGGATCGCAGGCCGCCGCTCAAGTTCCGCCTTTTCAAACCGGATCTGTTCACGCCTCCCCCCACCGTGACCTGGCAGCTTTCACCGGGGATTCAGTACCTCCGCATCGGAGTTGGCACCACGCACACGAACGAGCTCCCTTCCAACCTGGTCGTGCGTGGGCGCCTTACCGATGCGGAAGGGTCACCTCTCGTGGAAAAGGAGGTCTTCGCATACAATGAGACCTACAATAGGGGAGCGGTGGCCCCAATAAATCCAGATACGCCGTTGGTGCTCGGGTCTGCGCGCACGGATTCACGAGGGTATTACCGTATCGCGTACGCGTACAATTCTACCAAGCTGGTTGGCCAACTGCGCGCCAACCTCGTTGTCAAAGCGCCGGACGCGGACGCAACATCGACGAGGATCTGCCACGCTCCTACCACGTCAATCGTGGACCTCGTGCAGATGAACGTCTTTCGCGGTCGCTCCGAGTTCCACCGGGTACGCGGCAACATCGTATCCGTCATGGGTACAACCGCGCTGACGGCGATGACGGAGAACCACATTTCGATCGTGGCTTGCACGACAGGCGAAGGTCGAGATCTCATCGCGCTTCTGGTCAAGGCAGCCAACATCGAAAACGAGATAGACCTCGCATACAGCACGGACCTCGATGTAGGGATTGTCTACGCGCTCCTGCGGCAAGACCTGCCTCAGACCCATCGCGGGCTCCTTTCGCAGCGCCGAAGCACCCTTCGGCGTGCACTCGAGCTGGCCATGGGCAAGAACATCATTCCTCCTCAATCGACCGCGAACGTCATTGCCATCATGGATAAGTTGGTGGGCAGAATGGCCGCGTTCGCTGCTGGACCGCGGGAGGATGGTGGAAGCTCGCTTGCCCAGATCTTCAACGGGGTCGAGCTTGGGGGACTGGAGGTGAGTTTCGCGCGCGCGGTCATCGAACACCGAGGGACCGCGGCCCAATTTTGGACGCAGCTCTCGGCGCGTGCGGGTTTCGGAGATCCCGCGACCATCGACAAGCTCAAGTACGTGATGCAGCTCGGCGCGCTCACGCGTTACCACGCGCCGCTCATCGAGAGCCTTGCCGCTGACCTCACCGACGCTCGGGACTTGGTGACAGTGGAGGAGGACAAGTGGCGAGCGATACTCAACGAGACAACGGGCACCGGGCAGATCGGCTGCCCTCCGGATACGCCTGGAGCGGATGAACTCCAACGCCGCAACAATTACGCCAAGATCCTCAAGCGCACGGTAGAGGCTGCCTTTCCCACCGCGGTTATCGCGTATCGGGTCATCGAAGAGGAGGAGGCCGGGTCTGATATCCGCGTGTTCTTCGAGAGCAACCCGAACTTCGAGTTCGGGACGGTGCGCGTATCGAAGTACGTCGCAGAAAGCGGCACGATGTTGGGCGTGAGCAATGTCGCCGAGACGACCGAGCGCCTGAAGAAGATGGAGCGGATCTTTCACATCACGCCGCGCTACCGTGAGATGAAGCCGCTTCTCGAGGCCGATCTCCACTCGGCGCAGCGCATCCACCGCATGGGCAAACGCCGTTTCGTCGCCAAGTTCCGCGGCTCCGAGATAGGAACCGAACGAGCCGAGGCGATTTTTGGCAGGGCTTGCTGGATTGCGTCCGCGTCCACCGCGCTGCTCGCCAAGTACGGGAGCAGCTTCCACGGGCCGAAGATCGCGACCCTCCCTGACCTGGTGACACTGGACGGCGAGCAGCAGAACATCGCGGACTGGACCTCCCTTTTCGGCTCCCTGGACGGCTGCGCGTGCGAGCATTGCAGGTCCGTGTATGGCCCCGCGGCCTACCTCGTGGATCTGCTCGAGTTCCTCGACCGCCACGATTCGGAAATCGAGACGCCCGAGAGCACCGAGGAGAATCGTGTCTACTGGTCAGCCCGGGACGTCCTCATTGGTGCTCTCCCGGTGGACACGGATGCACCTCCTGCACGAAGGCCGGACATCGCGCGGCTCCTCCTTTCCTGCAAGAACACGGACACGACCCTGCCCTATATCGATCTCGTCAACGAGGTTCTCGAGGCCGTCGTTGCCAACGAGCTGGATGGGCTGGACTACCTCGGGACGAAGGACATCACGAGCGAGGGGACGCCGCAGGAGCTCCTGGCCGAGCCCGAGGTAAAATACCTCGCGGCGCACAATGCGGCCTACACCCAGCTCGCCGCTGCGGTTCATCCCTTCGATTTGCCGTTCCACCTATGGGATGAAGAGGCACGGGTCTACCTGGAACATCTCGGCGTTCCCCGGCACGAGCTCGTCGAAGCAATGAAGCTGCCCTCTGGCAATGCCGACGACCCGCTCGCGCGCGAGCGCCTGCGCATGTCGAAGCGGGAATGGGAGATCGTCACGAAACAAACCTCGGGGGCCCCCACGGCGTATGCATGCTGGGGCATGCCGGAGACCGACTGGGTCGAGGAACTCGCGTCCGTCCCGCTGTTCCTCCGGCAGGCAGGGCTTTCCTTCGACGAACTTCGGGAGCTGCTGGCGACGAAATACGTGAATCCGGGCGCATCGCCGACGGTCGAGCTCGACCCCGCGACGGGTTGCGATATCGATACGAAAGTGCTGGCTGGGCTCGACGAGGCGCTCCTCGGGCGGATCCATCGTTTCCTGCGCCTGCGCAAGCGGCTTGGCTTCCGCATCACCGAGTTCGACTGGACGCTCACGTCGCTCGGCGTGACGGATATCGACGAGGCGGTCGTGCGCCACGTGGCTGATATCGTGGCATTGCGGAAGGAGCTCGATCTGCCGCTGCCCGTGCTCCTCTCGTTCTGGGGGGACATCGGGACGCGTTCGAGCGAGGAGTGGGGCAAGTCGCTTTACGAGGAGCTCTTTCTGAACAAGGCCCTCAAGGTCGATCCGGCTTTCGAGGCGGCTCTTGGTGTGCCGCCTCCGGAGGGGCGCCCGCTGCTCCTCGACCATGCCACAGGCATTCTCGCGGGGTTGCGCATCAGCGCCGTGGAATTGGCGTTGCTCACCATACCCGAGGTCGCCGAGAAGCACATTGGCGTCGCGAGCCCGCTCGCCGCAAACGCGGTCCTGACCGTGGAGAACATCTCACGGCTCCACCGCATCGTCGCGCTGGCGAGGGGTCTGCGTCTCCGCATTCCGGACCTCCTCGTGCTCCTTTCGATCTCCGGCCTCGAAGCGCTCAAGGTGGACTCCGAATCCCCAGCCGTGCCGGCCACCACGCGGGCGTTCGTCGAGCTCGTGGCGAAGGTGCGGCGGTCCAGGTTCAGCATTGCGGAGCTGCATTTCCTGGTTCGGCACGTCCTACCGCCGGGGACGCAGGTGGGGCTCTCGGATGCTGTCGTCGAGCGGCTCGTGAAGGACATCGATGCGGCCGTCGAGAAGGTCGTGTCCGAAACGGGGGTCGTTTCGGATCCCGAGGGCGATTCTACCCGGGGACGCCTGGAGGAGCTGCTCACAGGAGAAACCCGAGCCGAGCGCGCCGCGAAGGCCGAAGCGATCGTATCCGCGATCCTCGGAGATTCGGCACTTACGCGAACGGAGCAGCGTGACCTCATCGGCGGGCACCTGGCCCCCTTCTTCGGGGATGATATCGAAAAAGCAAAGGACCACCTCATCGGTCCGGCGACCGTGGAGGGCGTGCCCGAGATCGAGGCGGTGGACGAGCGGTTCGGGTATGTCCTTGCGTACCTGCTCAACCATCAGCGCAGGGCGCGGGTGGAGAGCGTCGTCAAGCAGAGGCTCGCGACCGAGATGAAGCTCGACGCCGAGATGGTCGAACACCTGCTCACGGAGACCCTCGGGTCCTTTGCCATTGAAGGCGCCTCTGCGATTGCTGATTTCATGCCTGTCATGAACGCGGCTCTCGAATACGTTCCGCCCGCCATCGCGGCGGAGGGGCAGCGCCAAAACGCCGTCCGGCTCCTTTACAAGGCTGCGCTCGTCATCCAACGGCTGAGGCTCCACGCCTCGGAGCTGGCCTCGCCGTACCCGACGGGCGCAACGCTGGGATGGCTCGATCTGAATACCTTGCTGCTCCGGGGGGAGGACGCAGACACGGATCGGCAGGGGCGCTTCGCGAAGTTGATGCGTCTCGTCGACCTGGCCTCCTTCCGCGATACGCTGCGGAATGGCCGCGAGGATTTGCTGGCCATCTTCGCGAAGGCAATCAATGCGGGATCAGCCGCGTCTTTCTACGACGAGCTTTCGAACCGCACGGGCTGGCCGCGTGACGGCGTCCAGTACCTCATGACGGAGACGTTTGCTTTCGAGCTATCGGATCTCCGCGACGAGAAGGGGCTTCTCCGCCTCCACCGCGCCTTCCAGCTCCTCGACCGCCTCGGCGCGTCCGCTGCGCAAGGCACGCTTTGGGCCGACGTCGACGACGCTACCAATGTTGCCATCGCGCTCGACATCAAGCGCGTGGCGCGTGCCAAACACGACGACGCGCGCTGGAGCGAGGTGGCCCGTCCGCTGCGGGACGTGCTGCGCGAGAAGCAGCGCAACGCGCTCGTCGGGTATCTCGTCGCGAAGCGGGACTATGCGGGGCCGAACGAGCTTTTCGAGGACCTGCTCGTCGATGTGGAGATGAGCCCGTGCCAGCTCACCTCCCGCATCAAGCAGGCCATCGGCTCCGTCCAGACCTTCGTTCAGCGCGCGTTCCTCCTGCTGGAGAAGGAGAGGGTCGAGCTCGACGAGGAGGCGGCCCGTGAGTGGCAATGGCTGAAGAGCTATCGCGTTTGGGAGGCCAACCGCAAGGTCTTCCTCTATCCGGAGAACTGGATCGAACCGGAGCTCCGTGACGACAAGACGCCGTTCTTCAAGACGCTGGAGAGCCGGCTGCTCCAGGGCGAGATCAACGCGGAGACGGCCGAGTCTGCGTACCTCGAGTATCTCGATAGTCTGCACGAGGTGGGGCGGCTCGACGTGGCGGCGATGTGCCACGAGCGCGAAGAGGATGTGGATGTCCTTCACGTGATCGCGAGGACGGCCGCGCCGCCGCACCGCTACTATCATCGCAAGCGGATCGATTCAGAGTACTGGACGGCGTGGGAGAAGATCGACCTCGACATTCCGGGCGATCACTTGCTCGCCACGATCTGGAATCGCAGGCTGCATCTGCTTTGGCCGATCTTCGAGGAGCGGGCCGACGACACCAAAAAGGACGACCCGTCGCCGCGCAAGCACTGGAGGATCTCGCTCGCGTGGAGCGAGCTCCGAGACGGCGCTTGGGGGTCGATCAAGACCACCGCGAACCTGGGCATCACCGTGCGCCCCGCGATCGACCGCAAGTGGATCTCCTTCATGGTCGAGAGCAATAGCACGGCGTTGACGGTGACCTGCCTCGTCAACTGGTACGGGATCAAGAAGAGCGACTACATGCGGGTTTACGCAGTGGCGGGGACGTTCAAGATCGGGCCGTGCTCGGGCGCGCTCGAGGCTGTTACGGAGGCACGCACCTTCACCCAGGACGACGCCTGGAGCGATGGTCCGTCTCGCGTTGGCTGGGCTCCGGAGAATGCAACGTCGGTGTTCATGGGCTTGAAAGAGATCCCAGATTGGGAGAAGACACCCATCACCGTCTACAACGAGGAAGAGGAGGAAGAGCAGCAGGTGATTCCGCAGGCCGTCATGCTTCCGATGCACAAATCGGGCTCGGCATCGGCGGACACGTGGTCGATCGGCGCTCCGGTGCTCGGGAGGACCGCGGGGGACCGGTATTGGATTCTCCAGGACAAGAATCGCGAATTCGTCGAGTTGGGCCAGCAGCGATCGCAGGAGTCGCTGTTTCTCAACGATTTCGGACGAGTGTTCTTCATGGATCTTCAGCGCCGCACCACGACCGCGTGGAAGGATCTCGCGAAGGTCATCCCCAATGGTCAGGCGCCGATCGTCGGCGATGCAGGAAGCGACCTCGATGAAGTTGTCCTCGAGTGGGCCAACGAGCCCAAGCTCGCTCTCGAGGTCGACTACGAGATCGAGCGGTTCTACAGGTTCCATGCCTTCTACCATCCGTACACCTGCGAGTTCACGCGTCTCGTCGCGAAGGGAGGGGTGGACGGGCTGCTGCGCTGGTCCGAGCAGGAGTCGCCGATCCAGCTCCGCTCGGCGCCCATGGCGGGGTCCTACAGCCCGCAGGCTCATGCGGGCCAGCCCTTCCCGAAGGCGACGGTCGATTTCTCTTATGGCGGCGCATACTCGCAATACAACTGGGAGCTGTTTTTCCACGCGCCCTTCCTCATCGCCACGCGCCTGTCCAAGAACACCCACTTCGAGGAGGCAGACCGCTGGTTCCGCTACATCTTCGATCCGACGGGTGGGGCGCCTGGAAAGGGGCCCGAGCGTTACTGGAACGTGCGTCCCTTCCGCGAGAACGTCGACCTCGCCTCGATTCAGGCACAGCTCGAGCTTCTCTCGACCGAGAACCAGAGCGTCGAGAACCCGAATGCCCAGCTCATCGCAGAGCTCTTCGGGCTCTCTTCCGAATCGGGAGCCACGCAGGACATGGTCGCGCAAATCGCGCGCTGGCGGGAGACACCGTTCAATCCCCACCTGATCGCGCGTATGCGACCGCTCGCCTACCAGAAGGCGGTGGTGATGAAGTACGTCGAGAACCTCCTGGCGTGGGGTGATAGCCTGTTCCAGCGCGATACGCTCGAATCGATCAACGAGGCAACGCAGCTCTACATCCTGGCCGCGCAAATTCTCGGTGAGCGCCCGCGTCTCGTGAAGGCGCAGGCCGTACCGAACAGTACGTATGCGGCGCTCGAGCCGACCATCGACGCCTTCTCGAACGCGCTCGTCGAGGTCGAGGCCATCTTGCCGGCGCCGGCGTCGAACGCCCGATGCACGCGACGCGAGCCGCCGCCGGCCCTCCGGACGCTCTACTTCTGCGTGCCGCAAAACGACAAGATGCTCGCGCTATGGGACACCGTGGCGGATCGGCTTTTCAAGATCCGCCATTGCATGAACATCGATGGCACCGTGCGGCAGCTTCCGCTGTTCGAGCCGCCGATCGATCCGGCGTTGCTCGTGAAGGCGACGGCGGCCGGGGTGGACATTGGCTCCCTTCTCTCGGATGTCAACGTTCCGCTGCCTCTCTACCGCTTCTCGGTGCTCCAGCCCAAGGCGCTGGAGTTCACGAGCAGTGTGATTGCAATGGGCGGGGCGCTCCTCGCGACGCTCGAAAAACGGGACGGCGAGGCGCTCTCGCTCTTGCGTTCGAGGCACGAGCTCGACGTGCTCACGGCCGTGCGCGAGACCAGGAAGCGACAGGTCGACGAGGCCAAGGAGGCGCTCGAGGCAATTCGCCGCTCGCGGGCGGTGATCGAGGAGCGACTGACGTTCTATAGCAGGATCGACTACACGATCCCGGAAGAGGAGATGCAGGCCACTCTCACGGGACGGGCCAATTTCGAGGCCAGGAATGCAGGGATCGCACAGACGCTCGCTTCCGTGCTGAAACTGGTTCCTCAAATTACGATTGGGGGACCGTTCCCTCCGGAGGTGAAGAGCGAGTTCGGCGGCGTCCAGCTTGGCGGCGTTCTGGACGCAGGCGCGCAGTTCCACTCCCTGCTCGCAAGCATTCACCACGCGGGAGCGGCGCAGAGTGCGACGGCAGCCAGCTACAAGCGCCGCTGGGAGGAGTGGAAGCTCCAAGAGCGACTTGCACAGAAGGAGCTCGAGCAAATCGATCGCCAGATCGTCGCCGCGGAGATCCGTCTCGAAATCGCAAAGAAGGAACTCCAGAATCACGATCTCTCCGTCAATAACGCGAAGGAGGTCGAGGACTACCTGCGAACCAAGTACACGAACGAGGAGCTTTACGACTGGATGCTCTCGCAGGTCTCGGCCGTGTACTTCCAGGGCTACAAGCTCGCTTATGAACTCGCGAAGCGGGCCGAGCGCGCGTTCCAGTTCGAACTCGCGCAGCCCGAGGCGAGCTACGTCCAGTTCGGCTATTGGGACAGCCTGAAGAAGGGATTGCTCGCGGGCGAGAAGCTTCAGCACGACCTCCGGCGCATGGAGGCCGCGTACCTGGAGCAGAACAGGCGCGAGTACGAGATCACGAAGCACGTCTCGCTGGCCGAGGTCAATCCGCAGGCGCTCCTCATGCTGCGAGAGACAGGCAAGTGCGTGGTCGAGTTGCCGGAATCGCTCTTCGATCAGGACTGGCCGGGGCATTACTTGCGGCGCATCAAGTCCGTCAGCATGACGATTCCGGTCGTGAACGGGCCCTACGTCGGCGTGAACTGCAAGCTCACGATGCTGAGGAGCAGCGTGCGCATGAACAGCACACTCCTGCCTGGGGAGGAAGACGGTTATTCACGCAAGAGCGCCGACGACCGGTGGCTGGATCACTACGGCGCGATCCAGGCCATCGTCACGAGCAGCGGCCAGAGCGACTCCGGGCTCTTCGAACTGGTCTTCCGCGACGAACGTTATCTGCCCTTCGAGGGGAGCGGCGCCGATAGCACGTGGCGAATCGAGCTCGATGGGAAGACCAACCGATTCGACCCGACGGCCGTTCACGACGTGGTCCTTCACGTGCGCTACACGGCGCGGGACGGTGGGGAATCGCTCAAGGATGGGGCGCTCGACGCGCTGGGGGCTCTGGATTCGTCGGATGCAGGCCCGACCGGCTTGCGGCTCTTCAGCGCAAAGACGGACTTCCCCGACGCTTGGCACGTGTTTCTCACGGGGGAAGGCGAGCCGGCGACGCATCCCCTCTCCCTGCCGTTCGCGCTGCGGCATTTCCAGCCGCTCGTTGGGAATCGCCAGCTCGAGATCAAGAGGGTACACCTTTTCGCCAAACGGTCTGACAGCACGGACGGGTCGCTGACGGTCGCTCTCGACGCTGCGGGGGACTCGCTCACGGGCATCTCCTTGATCGCTGGGGAGTATGGAAAGCTCCTCGTTGCCAGCATCGACGAGGTCGAACCCGAGACGCCCCCCGAGCCCAAGGCGTACCTCGACGCGCCGGTTCCGATTTGGGCGGAGACGTCGACCGAATTCGCCCCGTGGACGCTGACCGTCAGCGACGCGACCCCCAGCGAACTCGAAGACCTCTGGATCGTCTGCGAATACCAGAAGCAATAGGCTCGAAGCGACGCGGAAACAGGAGAGAGGGCACGCCATGGAGCACAAAGGTTTTGCACCGAAGCCCAAGACGACCGCGCCCGAGGCGGTCAAGGCCCCGAGCCCGTCGCTTCCGAAGGGGGGCGGCGCGGTTCGTGGGCTCGGCGAGAAGTTCGCCGCGAGCCTGGTGAGCGGCACGGGATCCCTGACGGTCCCGATTGCGGTGTCGCCAGGCCGTGGCGGGTTCGGACCCGAGCTCGCCGTCGCGTACGATTCCGGCGGTGGCAATGGGCCCTTTGGTGTGGGCTTTCGGCTCTCCGTGCCCTCGATCTCCCGCAAGACCGAGCGTGGTTTGCCCGAGTACGAGGACTTCCGCGAATCCGACGTGTTCATCCTGTCGGGCGCGGAAGACCTCGTACCGAAGCTCGATGAGGAGGGGGAAGGCAACTGGGTGCGCGATGTCCCGAAGGACGACGCCGTCGAGCGCATCGAGCGGTATCGACCCCGGGTGGAGGGCCTCTTCGCGCGCATCGAGCGCGTCACCGAGAAGGGGGACGGCAACGTTTACTGGCGCGCCACGACCAAGGACAACGTTACGAGCATCTATGGTCAGTCCGCGGGGGCTCGTATCGCGAGCCCTGCGGCTTCGACCAAGGTCTATTCCTGGCTGCTCGAGCGCACCGAGGACGCGCTCGGGAACGTCATCGTCTATGACTACAAGGCCGAAGACTTTGCGAACGTGCCGAAGGCCGTCTACGAGAGGCAGCGGCTCTCGGGCGACGCGCCGGTCGTGAACCGCTACCTGAAGCGGATCCGGTATGGGAATGCAGTGCCCTTCCAGGCGCAGGACTTCCTGTTCGAGGTCGTCTTCGATTACGGCGAGCACGGTGCAGCAGCACCGACGCCGGCGGAGGAGAACACCTGGCCCTGCCGGCAGGATCCGTTCTCGAGCTACCGCTCGACGTTCGAGATCCGTACGTACCGCATTTGCCAGCGAGCGCTGATGTTCCACCACTTCCCCGAGCTCGGCGAGGATCCCGTGCTCGTGCGGTCCACTGACTTCACGTATGCCGAAGGACCGGCGCTCACCCGGCTCGTTTCGGTTACGCAGTCGGGGTACACCAAGACGGAGAGCGGCTACTCGAAGAAATCTTTGCCGCCGCTCGACCTCGAGTATTCGTTGCCCGAGCTACAGACTGCCGTCAAACTGCTCGATCCACGAAGCCTCGAAGACTTACCCGGCGGTGTGGACGGGCAATCCGCACGATGGGTCGACCTCGACGGTGAGGGCATTCCCGGTGTGCTCTGCGAACAGCAGGGGGCATTTTACTACAAGCAAAATCTTGGTGATGGGCATCTCGCCCCGGCGCGCCTGCTCGCGAGCCGGCCGACCATGGCGTCGGGGGGCGGAGCGCAGCTCATCGACGTCGGAAGCGAGGGGCGGCAATGCCTCGTGGAGCTCACGCCGGAAGGGACATCGGGTTATCACGAGCGCACGCTGGAGGGGGGCTGGGGGCCCTTCGTGCCGTTCCCTTCGCAGCCGAACGTCAACTGGAATGACCCGCGGGTCCGTTTCATCGACCTTTCCGGCGATGGGCTCGACGATATCCTGGTTACGACGGATCACGTGCAGCTTTGGTATCCGTCACT
>NZ_SSMQ01000102.1 GCF_005144585.1 Polyangium fumosum
CTGCGAGGGCGCCCGCGACGCGCCCTGCCCACGCGCCGCCGGCGCCTTCTGCGTCGCCGCGCTCTTGCGCGCTTGCGTCCGCGCCGCCCCGCCCGCCACGGCGCCCGCGTTCCGCTTCTGCGCGACCGCCGCGCCCCGCTTCTGCGTGACCGCCGCGCCCCGCTTCTGCGTGACCGCCGCGCCCCGCTTCGCCGGAGCCGCCTTCGCCGCGCTCCGCTTCGCCGCGCCCCGCTTCGCCGCGCCCGCCGCCCGCTTCGGCATCGCCTGGCGCTTCGCCGGCGCACGCTTGCGCGGGGCCGCAGCCTTCTTCGCCCCGAGCGCCTGCACGGCCACCTGCCGCGCCGCGATGCCCAGGCTCCGCTCCAGAATCGGGCGGTGCCCCTCCGCGAGGCGCTCCGAGAACCGCACCGAGAGCCGCTCGCCGAGGTGCTCGAGCTGCTCGCGCTCCATTTCCCCCTCCGCCTGGGGCAGCAGCTCGCTCTCCTCCTCCTCGACGTGATTCATCACGATGTCCTTGAGCGCGCCGAGCTTGGCCGAGAACGTCTCGTCGCCCACGCTGACCGACATCAGCCGATACAGCGCGAAGTCCGCCACCGCGTGCTCCTCGAAGGCCTCGCGGATCCGACTGCTCGGGCCGAGCGCCTCCATCGCCGCCGGATAGAAGATCTCCTCCTCGATCGCCGTGTGCGCCGCGAGCGCGTTGGCGAGCTCCTCGCGGAGCGAGGCACGCTCGTCCTCGTCCTCGGCGCCCTCGATCTCGCGGAACAACTCTTCGACTTCGCGGTGATGCTGCTTGAGTAGGTCGGTCGCCTTCATGTCGAGCTCCTCAATCCGTTCCTCTCGGCGTGCCGCGCCTCGCCGAGGCGCCGCCCTTCGTGCTCGCGGCTCCTTGCGCGTGGCATGCCAAGACCCCCGAGGGCCCGGAGAAAAGCGAGGGACGGACGGCGAACGTCCCCCGACCGCGCCCCGACGGAAGGCCGCGACCCGAGCGAAAGCACGAGCAAAACGAGGCACCGAGCCGAGCCTCGGCCGCGCGCGGGGCACACGCCGCGGCAGGCCCGTGCCCCGCTCGTGCCGCGCGCCGGCGGCCACGAAACGCAGAGCCGCGACCGCGCGCGGCCGGCGCAGTCGATCGTGGCGGGTGGCACGGAAGCGCGCACCCGGGGCGATCGCGCGGGGCGCGCGCGGGCAACAAAGGAGCAGACGGCTAGGGCGCGGCCGGCGCCTCGCCCTCCACGAACACGAACGACGGGGGGTGGGTCGAGACCATGCGGTTCACCACGCTGGTGTAGTCTTGTGCCCCCGGCCCGATCACGAACGGATCGACACCGGCGTCGATCGCCGCGCCAAAATCCACGGCGGAAAACCAGGATGTGACGTCGAACTGGACCTCGATCCGCGAGGTCGCCTCGGTGACCGTACCCTCGACCTTCGTGGTCGGCACGGCGCGCTGGCCCTGAAAGAGCGGCTTCACGTCGATGTCCGCCTCGAACCGGACGGACGTGCCGGCGCGGCTCGCCACGCCCCGCACGCGCGCCGAATGCCCGCCCGGCGCCTCGGGCGAAGCCGCGGCCTCCTGCTCCGGCAAGAACCAGTGAATCCCGTAATCGTACGAGGCGCTGCGCACGTCCCCTGCGAACCCCGCATACGTGCCGAGCGGCGTCTCCCCTTCCCCGAGGGCGTCAATCGTCGTGATGCGCCGGATCTCCCCGACCGCCGCGTCGCAAAGCGTGGCCGAGCCCGAGGCGCTGGCGCAAAAATAGGCCGGCCCAAACGCCACGCGCGCCTCGTCCAGGGTGACGGTCACATCGCCCACGACGAATTCATTCGTCGCAGGAGAGGTGAAGACCGCAGGGAACGAAACGTCGGGCTGGCCGGTGCCGGTGCCGCAGCCGGCGAGGAAGAGGACAAACGGGAACAACGAGCGCAGAAGACATCGCATGGAAGCTCTCCGGCTCAGAGGTAAAAGGTCAAATTGCCGAGGATCGTGAGCGGCGATCCGGCGGAAATGTGGCGGGCGGGCAGATGCGAGGGGATGTCGCTCGTCCGCCAATCGGAGACGAAGACGTACTCGGTGTCCGCATAGCGCGCGTTGAAGAGGTTCGTGGCGTCGACGCCGATCTCCACGAAATCGCGCCGCAAGCCGAGCGAAGCGTCGACGACGAAGACGGTGCGGGCCTCCTGGGCATACGGCAGCGGGCGCGGCGACAAGAACGTGGCGCCGTACCCGGCGCGGGCGACGAGCGATTTGCCGCGGAACGTGCCGAGGGCGCGACGATAGGAGACATCGGTCCGCACGACGACGGGCGGAACGTAGGGGAGCGATTGGCCCTCGACATAGGGCGGCGTGGGGTTCTCCGGGGTCGGCGGCGGCGGGGAATCGAGGGTGGCCCGGACGAACGTCGCGCTGATCGAGGCATTGAAGCCGGTCAGGGGATTGGCCTGGAGGTAGGCGACGAGGCCGCGGCGGGTGGTCGGGCCGATCCGCTCGAGCCGGCCTTCCTCGGCGTCGAAGGCGAGGTCGTAGGAGAGGCGCGTCTCGTAGGCGACGAGCGTGGCCGAGAGGCGGGCGGGTTCGTATTGATACCGCGCGCCGGCCTCGTAGCTATGCACCGTGGCGAAGGGCGCCTGCTCGCCCTCTTCGAGCTGCCGGGCCTGCGGGGAGCGGTAGCCGCGGCCATAGGCGGCAAAAAGGCGCAACGAGGGCAAGGGATCGACCTCGAGCGTGGCGCGCGGGCCCCAGGCGATGCCAGCGGCGGTGCGGCGATACCCGATAAAATGGGTCTCTTCGCGGAAGGCGGGGACCTGGTTGCCGAGCCGGTCGTCGATGTCGAAGGAGATGAAGTCGGCGCGCAGGCCGCCGCGCAACCGCGCCCAGCGCGAGAACGTGAACAAGGCGTCGACGAAGGCGCCGATGCGGAGCGAGCGGACGGTGGTGTCGACGCGGCGGTCCCAGGTCTCGTTTTGCGGCGCTTCGAGCAGGTTCTGCGCCTGGTCGATGGAGTGCGCCTCGGCGTCGGCCCCGAGGGTGAGCTGGGCCTTGAGCCAGGAAGCCGCCTCGTACCGGCGGGTGCGATACGAAGCACGCGCGCCGAAGCCGCCGTCGTCGTTCGATTGCTCGATGAGGTCGCCACGGCCGGCCCAGGTGGGCCTTAGGCGCGAGCGCTGGGTGTAACCTGTGAAATTGAGGCGGCTGCGGTAGGTGCCATAGGCGCCCCAAAGGCCAAAGGACGCCTCGGAGCCGTCGTCGCCGGTGCGCTGAAGGGAAAAGCTCGCCTGCGTGCGCGTGGCGGCAGCGGATTGCGAGCGGGCGGAGGTATCCGGGTAGGCGCCGTAGAAATCGACGATCCGGCGGTCGATGTCGTCCCTACGGAGGACACCCGCGACCGTGGAGCGCGCGCCATACGAGGAGAGGTGCACGAGGGCGGAGAGGTCGCCCGGGAGTTCGAATCGGTACTGTCCGGTAAAACCGCCCGAGATGCTGCCGCGCACGCCCTCGCCGAAGCCGTCCGTCGTGCGCACGACGGCCGCGCCGAACGTCTCCTCGGATTGGCCGGCGGGCGCGAAAATGGCGACGAGGCGCTTCGTGTCGAACGAGCCGTACGACGCGGTGGCCCGGACGCCGCGCTCCTCGACGCCGAGGTCGAAATCGACGCTGCCCGCGACGGCGAAATCACCCTGGTGCGGATCGTAGACGCCTTCGAGGACGCGCAAGCTGCGCACGGTCTCGGGGATCAGGACGTTGAGATCGGCATACCCTTGCCCGTGAATGTGCGAGGGCTGATTGAGGGGAATCGTGCCGCCGACGGTGAACTGGATGTCCTGGCCATGATCGGCGTCGAAGCCGCGGAGAGAGACGCGCTGGGCGACGGCGTCGCCCTCGGGGCGCATGACGTGAAAGCCGGGCGCGGACTTGATGAGGTCGGCGGTGGTGGGGCGCGGGGCGCTGTCGAGGACGGCGCGGCCGAGGCGAAAGTCGGAGGCGCCGCGGCGCGGAGGGTTCGGCCGGCCCTGGACGTGAATCTCGATGGGCTTGCCCGGCTCGGCGACGGCGTGCGGCAAAGCGAGGCCGGAGTCGAGCTCGGCAGGCTGCTCGCCGTGCGCATGCGTGTGCTTGTCCGCGGGCGGCTTGCTCGCGGGCGGTTTGGTCGCTGGCGCGGGCGGGCCGGGCGAAGGGGCCGCGTCCGGGGGCGGCGTGTCGGTCGGCGCGCCCGGCGGGACGGGCGGATGCGGCTCGGGCGCGAAATGGAAGGGGACACGAATGCGGGCGCGGATGGGCACGCCGTCGCGGGTGGCGGGGCTGAAGCGCCAGCGACGGACGGCGGCGAGGGCCGCGGCGTCGAAGGCTTCCCCGCCGGAGACGGCGATCTGAGCGTCGCCGACGGTGCCGTTGCGCTCGACGGTGACGAGGACCTCGACGGTGGTGTCGACGCCCTGCGCGAGCTTGTCCGGGGGATAGACCGCGTCGACGTGCTCGACGACCGTCGGAAGGGTGACGTTGGCCTGGCCGGCCGGCGCCTGGGGGGCTCGCGGCTGGGCCAACGCCGGGCGCGCCACGAGGAGGCCCGCAGCGAGGGCGATGGCGTTTGACCATCGAGACAAAACGAACCTCAACCGATCCTCCGTCGGGCCCCTTCGGATGGGTGCTTTACACGCGGAGGGCGGGGAGCGGAAGCGGGAAGCGGCGTGGTGCGACGTGAAATGTCGTGGGGGGACAGCGATGAGACACGCCGGGTCCAGATTCGGAGCACTCACCTGTATACCACAAATTCGGTAAGGTTGGTCACGCCGAATCAGCTCATCTTTTCGACCTTCGTAGAGGCGATAACCCTGCTAAGAGGGATCCTGACGGACGTTCTTCCTGAACGGTTCCTCCGTGAGCCAACCCTGACGGCACGGTCATCCTCGTATGAACAGCGTCTCTCCGACACGCCCGTCGCTCGATCCGAACCGGCTCGAAATCCGGCTGCTTGACGAAGCGGTCATTGATGACGCGCAAGGGTTTTCCTGCGGCGATAGCGATCTCGACGAGTTCCTGCTCGTCGAGGCAATGCGCCTTCAGGCTCGGCACATCGTTCGCACGTACGTCGCATACTACGAGGGCCGTCTCGTCGGCTTCGTCTCGCTGATGACCGACTCCGTCACCCTGGAGACGAAGGAGCGGAAGCTCCTCGCGCTCGGCCACCACGACCACCCTGTCATCCCAGCTCTGAAGATCGCGCGTCTCGGCGTAAGTACGAGTTTTCGCGCTACCCATCGCGGCTGCGGAGAATCGCTCGTCCGGTTCGCCTGGGCCATGGCGCTCGAATCATCCGACCGCGTCGGTTGTCGCCTGCTGACGGTCGATGCGTACGAGGCGTCCGTGCCGTTCTACGAGCGGCTCGGTTTCATCAGGAACCGCGCCAAGGAGTATCGGGAACGACCCAACACGAGCATGCGGCTCGATGTCCACGCGCCGCGCCCCCCGTCTTGGCTCAGCGATCCGACGGCTCCTTTGGGGGGCGACGCGAAAGAACCTTCGGACGCTTAACGTCCGCTAGATACCGTTTCGCCGCTTCCAACCGCTTTTCGACCTCCTCCGGGGAGGCCACCTTTTCCAGAGACGCGAGGAGTTCCTCGGCATCTTCGCCGGAAAGGGGCGGAGTCGGCTCGATCGGACGCGCCATGGCTTGGGGCATCATGGGCGGTCTTGGCTTTACCGTCAATCAGAACGTCGGCCACGACTCCACGACCTTACCTCGATCACTCGATCGTCCCCCACACACGCAGCGCCGCCGCCGTGTCCGGGTCGATCGTCGCGGGCTCCCGCTTCTGCAAGCCCGCGCGGGTCGACTGGTCGCGCGCCATGATCCGGCGGAAGAGCGCTTGCGCCGCGAGCGGGAGGGTTTCGCGGCGGTTGAAGGCGCAGGTCGGGTCGAGCTCGAGGTCGCAGAGGAAGGGCGCGGCGTCGTAGCGGCCCGTCATGATGAGCTCGCCCCAGCGGGCCGAGAAGCGGTCGTCGAGCGTGGCGATCTGCGGCTCGAAGGAGGAGTCTTCGAGGCCCGACGCGACGGCGGAGAGGTCGCGGCCGAGCCCAGGGCGGGAGAAGGAGATGCCGAGGGCGGAGAGCGTCGTCTGGCTGAGGTCCCACACTTCGGTGGGGAGGTTGACGTGGGCGCCGCCGTACCGGGCGTCCGGGAAGCGGACGTAGAGCGGGAGGGTGAGGTGGGGCTCGGCGAGATCGTCGCCCTCGGCGTACAACGCGCCGGCGCCGGCCGCGACGTCGCCGGTGACGACGAAGACGGTGCTCTCCCAGATGCCGGCGGTCTTGAGGGCCGTCACGAGGCCGCCGAGGGCGCGGTCCTGCGCGGCCATGGCGGCGCCTTCGAGGGCGCGGATGCGCTCCTGGTCCGGCGCGGAGACGGCGTCCTTCTTGTCCCTCTTTTTCCGCAAGGTCGCGAGCTGCTGCGCCCCGCGGCGTGGCTCGATGACGCCCGTGTAGGTGCTCGGCGGGAACTGCGCTTGCTCCTTCGGCGAGACGTCCCAGGGCGGATGTCCACCGCGGGCGTGCACGACGAGGAGGAGGCGCGCCTCGGGCGATTGGCGGAGCACGTCGGTGAGCCAGGTGGCGGCCGCATCATAGGGCGCGGTGGCCGGGTCGTTGCCGTAGGGGGGATATTCGACGAAATGCTCCCAGCCCTCGCCGAAGCCGAACGATTTGAACGTGGCCGGGACGCCGGTGAACATGGCCGCGCGAATGCTGGCGTCGTGGGCGACGGCGCCGAGCGTGGTGTTCGAGGCCGGCATGCGCGCGCCGAAATCGGTGAGGGTATGCGCGCGCGGCGGCATGGCCGTGAGCAGGGAGCCGACGACGCTGCCCGGAAAGGTGGTCGGGGCGCGATGGCGGTGGAAGGTGGTCGCGGTGAGCGCGAGCTCGGAGAGGGTCGGGAGCTGCGGCGTGGGGCCCGCGTGCCACGGCGGGAGGCTGTCGCGGTCGAGGCCGTTCATGACGACGAGGACGACGGCGCGGGCCTTGGCGGTGGACGGCGGAGGCGCAGCGGGCAGGACGAGGACGGGGTCGCCGAAGAGGATACGCGCGCCCTGGGACGTGCCCTCGGCGCGGAGCTCGAGGGTGGCGAGGGGGCCGCCCTGGGGGTCGAGGGGGAGGTCGACGTCGGTCCAGGCGGCCTTGTCGCCGCCGGTGAGGTGCTGGGTGAGGACGTCGACGGGCTTCTGGCCGTCGCGAAGGAGGCGCACGCGTGCGTCGGCCTCGCCGGGTCCGAGGACGCCGACGGAGGTGCGGAGGCGCGCGCCGGGCGGGAGGCGGAGGGTGCAGCGAACGGAGCCGGGGCCGCGGAGGGCGATCGAGCGGTGCGGGACGCCGGAGAGGGCGGCCTCGCGGAGGATGACGTCCCGGAGGGTGGGCGGGCCGTAGGTGGCGGTGCTCTCGTCGGGGACGCCGATGCGGATCCAGTCGAGGTCGACGAGGGGATCGCCGCTCTTGGCGCGACCCATGAAGCGGAAGGTGAGGGTGTGGGGGCCGGGATCGACGGGGAGCGAGGTGGCCCCGGTGGTGGCGATGCGGATGTGGTCGCGCTGGAAGTTGAGGGTGCCGAGGGGCTGGTCGTCGAGGGAGACGGTGGCGGCGCGGGCGCCGAGGCCCATGGAGCGAGCGGCGACGAAGATGGGGCTCGCTTCCGGCAGGACGAAGGTGACGCGCAGGGTGCGGTTCGAGATGCGCATCCAGGTGGAAGCGTCGTGCTCGATGGGATCGATGCCCCTCGGGGCGACACCGGACCAGGCGAAGCGGCCGACCATGGCATCGGTGCCGGTGTCGAGGAGCAGGCCGCGATGTTCGAGGTCGCAGCCGGGGAGCTGGTCGACGAGGTCGGCGACGATACGAGCGGGCGCAGGCGGCTCGGGGGCAGCGGCGCTGGTGGTGGGCGCGGGGGTGCCCTGCTCCTGGCGTTTGCTGGGGTTGCAGCCGGGGCTGCAGGCGCTCGCGCCAAGGGCGACGGCGAGGAGGGCCGAGAGGACGATCGGGGCGGAAGGCGTCAACGCGACCAGGGTGGCGCGATGCGAAGGCGCGTCAAGCGGGCTTGTGGGGGGAGGACGTCGGAGCGAGGTCACCAAGGAGGCGCTGCGCGACCGCCGCGAAGGCGCCTCGTGAGGCGCGTTCGCTCGCCGCGGGGGTCGCGATGCCGTTGAAACGGCGACGAGGTGGCTTCGCGGCGGTCGCGGAGGCGAGGCGTAAGTTACGGAACGCCTTCGCGACCGGCTGGCGCTGGAAGCTTGAGACGCGTCAACGCGACCAGGGCGGCGCGATGCGCAGGCGCGTCATGCGCCCTTCCTTGACGAGGGCGAACCGGACGCGCTCCTCGCCGCGGAGGCGGACGCGGATCTCGTACGGGTCCTTCTTCGGCGCGAGCTTCGACTGGACGATCGGCCCGGTCCCGACGAGCTGGCCGTCGACGTAAATCGAATCACTCGGCCCGGCCACGACCTCGAGGAGCCCCTGGCCCGCGGGGACCTTGTCCTCGGCGCGGAGGGGGAGGTCCTGCGGCATGACGGGGAAGTCGGCGGTGTCGCCCTCGCGCCGGTCGCGGGGGGTCGTCGCGGCCGCGGCGGGCTCGGGCTCGGGCGCAGGCGCGGCGGCGGCCGCGGGCGGGCCTTCGGCGGTGACGGTCGGGGTCGGGATCGCCGCGGGCGGGGGCGCCGGGGCGACGCGCTGGTGCGCGAGGCGGCTGCCGACGGCGAAGACGGTGCCGGCGACGGCGAAGAGGATCCAGGCGCTGACGCGGATGCGCGAGCTGCCCTCGCGGCGAGAGGGCGGGGCCGAGTCGCGGCTGACCTTCTCGTTGCGGCGGAAGCGGCTCGGGCGGCTCTCGACGTCGGGATCGAGGGTGCGGGCGCCGGGCGCGTGAGCCGAAGGCAACGCGGACCGCGGAGGGGGCGGGAGATCCTCGACCGGCGGGGGGACGAGGGTGCCGAGCGACGTCGGAATGGGCCGCGCCGACGGGAGGGTCGAAGCTCGCGGCGCGGGCGCGGACGCGGCGGCGGGCGCGGCAACGGGCGCGGGTACGGGAGGTGCGGGGGGCGCGGCCATGATTTCGGGCGCGAAGAGCGTCACCGGCGCGGCCACGGCCACGGGCGCGGGCGTGAGCACAGGCACGGACAGGCGCTCGGCCTTGCGCGGGGCCACCGGGCCCGGCGTGGGCGAGGGCTGCTTCACCGCAATCAACTGCCGGAGGACGTCGAGGGTCGGCTCCTCGGTGGGCATGTGCGCGAGGTCGAGGACCGATCCGACCTCGACCGAGAGGACCTCGTCGGGCTGGAGCGAAAGGATCGACGGGGCCGGCGAGGCCTCCTCGCGGGCGAGGACCGGGCCGGGCGTGGCCGAGCGGTCGATGATCGCGGAGATCGGCTCCGGCGTGCTCGGCGCAGGCTCGGGCAGGATGTCCGCGAGCGCCGGGATGAGCGCCGGAGGCGGCGGGCGGCGCACGCCGCGGAGCCGCTCGGACTCGCGGTGCACGGCAGGCGTAAGCAGATCCGCGCCGGCCTCGCCGACGATGGCGGTGATCGCGCCGTGGGCCGCGGCGTCGCAGAGGACGTCCTCGACGAGGTGCGCGGCCGCCTTGCCGTTCGCGACGAGCGCGCGGGGCGAGGCGCCGGCCGCGATCGAGCGCAGGAGCGAGCGCAGGGGTTCGGGCGTCGCGTGCTCGGCGGGGCCGAGGAGGTCGAGGTCGATCTCGACACGCTCGACGGTCATGAGCGAGGCACCCGAGAGCAGGCGTTGCGCGGCGCGGGCCGAGGCGATCGGCGCGACGAGCTGCTCGGCGAGCGAGCCTTCGAGGTCGGGGCGCGCGCCGGAGACACGCGCAGCGGCGTCGTCGACGGGCGCGACGACGAAGCGGCCGGCGCCGAGGCCGAGGAGGCGCGCGAGCACGCCCGGGCCACGCTCGAAGGAGCCATCAGCCGTGGTGCGCGTGGCCCGCACGGGGCGGCCTTCGCGGATCTCGACTTCGTAGAGGTAGAGCGCATCCCGCACGGAGAGCGTGGAGGCGGGCCGGTGGGCGCAGGCGAGCGCGAGCAGGGTGCGCGGCGTGAGGCCGTCGAGGCGGCCGCGGACCTCGCCGCCTTGCGCGAGGCGCTCGGCGACGCGCAGGCGGGGGCGCAGGATCTCGCGGAGGCGCTGGACGATCGCCGAAGCACTCGCCTCCTTGCGTAGGTAGCCGTCCGCGCCGGCGCCGAGCTCGCGCACGCGCTGGAGGAGGTCCTCTTTCCAGGAGAGGAGCACGACGGGGACGTCGCGGAGCGCAAAATCACGCTTGAGCGCGCGGCAAAGGGCAAAACCATCGAGGCCGGGCATGACGATGTCGCTGACGACGAGGTCGGGCGCGACCTCGCACGCGAGCTCGAAGGCGCGCTCGCCGTCGTGGGCCTCGTACACGGTGGCGCCCGCGGCGCGCAGGACGCCGGCGAGGAACCAGGTGACGGCGGCGTCGTCGTCGGCCACGACCACGCGAAGGCGATCGAGCGTGGGCACGCGCGCGCCGCGGGCCTCGCCGAGCGCCCGCACGCGCGTCGCCTTGCCCGACTGCTCGGGGCCGCCGAGCCAGGGCGCGAACGGGAGCGCGCCTTCCGGCCCGCTCGGCGAAAACCGCACCTTGCCTTGCGACTCGATGGTGACGAGGTCCCGGATCCGCGCGACCGCGCCCCAGAGCGCGGCGAGCACCTGGCTGCCCTCGCCGAGCTCGATCCGCGTGCCGCGGGCGCGGACGTCGGCCGCGTCGCAGAGGCCACGACGTAGCTCCTCGGCGAGGCGCGTGCCGAGGTCGTCCAGCGTGACTTCCCCGATCGGCGCGCGGGCGATCTCGCGACGCACGTAACTCGCGGTCACCTCGGCGCAGGCCTTCCGCAAGGCGTCCGGCGAGACGGGCTTGGGCAAGGTGCGCGCGACGCCGAGCGCCGCATAGAGCGCGGCGTCGTCGGGCCGGGAGAAGCGGCCGAAGAGGAGGATCGGCACCTCCTCGGTGAGGGGATCGGCGAGCAAGGAGGCAACGAGCTCACGCGCGCCGGGCTTGTCCGCGTCGATGACGACGACGTCCGGCGCGAGCGCGCGCGCGAGATCGGGCGCGGCGACGAGATCCTCGGTGCGCTCGACCTCGAAGAACGAAGCAGCCCCTTCGGCGTGATCCTTCGCGAGGGACTCGGCGAGCCTCTCGGGACCGACGAACAAGACGGTCTGCGGAATCCCCTGCGCGACCGCGCTCGCGGGCTTGTCGGCGGGCCGCTCGGCCGAGGGCAAGGTGCGCGGGCCGCTGTTCGCCGATCGGGGCGCGGGCTCGCGCTCGGGCGGCGCGCCGAGCGAGGCCTCGCCCCACGCGAGCTCCGGGAGCCGATCGAGCAGGCTTCGCAGCGCCTTCCACTCGTCGTCCGTGAGCTTGCCGCGCTCGGCGACACGATCGACGAGGGCTTCACCGGTCTTCAGCTCCTCGGCGAGCTTGTTGAAGCGGAGCAGCCTCGCGGCGGCGGCGAGGGCATGCACGCGGCGGCGCAGGTCGTCGCGCCGCGCGGGGGAGGCGGGCTCTTCGGCGAGCTTGGTGACGGCGGTGCGGAGCTCGACGACCCGACGGCCGAGGGTGGCCACGAAATCGGCCCGGACGCCGCCGAGGCGCTCGGGCGACGACGCGGGCCGAGCGTCCTTGGGCGCCTCGGTCCGCCGCTCGGGCGTGGAGGGCGGAGCGATGCCCTCGAGCGTGATGACGCCCATGGCCTCGGGACGGCCGCCTTCAGTTCGGTCCAACGCGGTAGCTTGCGCGCCCATCGGTTCGGGCCGTACCACGGGTCGGCGCGGCAGCTCCAATTTGTGGCGACGGCTGCGGGGGGGGCTCGATCGCGATCCGCGGTCGATTTTGCGCAACCGTTCGGCCCTCCTGGCGAAGTTGGGTTTGTGGAGCCGTATCTCACGCGCCGAGGTATGCTGCGTCGCATGATGGCGATCGCGATGGCAGACGTGCTTCAGCCGGGACCGATGACGCTCGAGCAGTGGGCCGACATGGACGATGACGAGCCGGGTGAGCTCGTCGACGGCTTGCTGGTGGAGGAAGAGGTGCCGACGAATCTGCACGAGCTCATCGTGAGCTGGGTGTCCTACGCACTCATGACCTGGGCCAAAGAGCGTGGTGGACGCGTCTTCGGCTCGGACCACAAGCTGGGCGTGTCTGCGCGCAGCGGTCGCAAGCCTGACGTGACGGTGTACGCGCCGCGCACCAGGATGAACTGGCAGGCGTCGCTCTCGCGCATCCCCCCGCTCCTCGTCGTGGAAGTGATCTCCCGGCGCGCGCGCGACGTGCGGCGGGATCGCGCCGAGAAGCTCAGTGATTACGCGCGCTTCGGCGTGCGCTGGTACTGGCTCGTCGACCCCGAGGCGCGGCTCCTCGAGGTCCTCGAGCTCGGCGCGGACGGGCGATACACGATCGCGATGCAAGCCTCGTCCGAGCGCGTGTCCGTGCCCGGGTGTGAACGGCTCGAGCTCGAGCTCGCCGACCTCTGGAAGACGGTCGACGAAGCCATGGCGGAAGAGGACGAGGAAGACGAGGAGGAAAGCGTCGAAAGCGGCGAGGGCTGAAGCGCTACCTCGACGAGCCAGCCGGCAGCGCGGGCTGGTTCCAAAGCTTGGAAAGGTCAAGCTCGATCGCATCGAAGGGCGCAGCGCGGACCTTGGCGTCGTCATGGTGCACGCCGCGCAGGAGCCAGCCCTCCGGGGTGAGGGCGAAGACTTCGAGCAGGCGCTCGGTCGGGTCCACGATCCAGAGGTGCTGGACGCCTTCCCGGGCGTACACCGGCATCTTCTTCGCCCGGTCGATCGCCGCGGTGGAGGGGCTCGCCACCTCGCAGATCCAGTCGGGCGCGAGCGGGAAGTACGGGGTCTCGGGCAGCTCGGGCATCCGTTCGACGCACCAGCCGGCGAGGTCGGGGACGAGGGTGTCGCCGCCGAGGTGCAACTCGGGTTCGTCGAGGATCCAGCTACCGGGACCTTGGCACGTTCTTACCGCATCGATGGACCCCTGCCGATCCGCCGACGCGCCCGCCCGTCACGCCGTCTCCCCTGCCCCCGGGAGCACCAGATAGTCCGAGACCGACTCCAGCCGGATCTCCGGAAACCGCTCCGCCACCGCGCTCCGCATCTGCTCCGCGTCGGCCGGATCTTCCGCCTCGGCGAACGCCTTCTGCCTCGCCGCGTCGCTCGGCCATTGCGCGTATCCGTAGAAGAGCCCGTCCGATCCGCGGTGCAGCCGCGACCCGAACGAGCCCTTCTCCCGGTAGTGCGCCGTGATCCGCGACCATGCCTCGATGAACGCCTCCTCCCTCCCCGGGTGAAGCCTCCACCGATACAGCACCACGAACCCCGGCCCGCGACCGCTCATCCCGCCCTACAGCTCCTTCGCCACCCGCTCCCGCACCCACGCCGCCGCCGCGCGTGTGCCCAGCGTGCCGCCCACATCCACGGTGCACGCCTTCTCTTCGATTGCCGCCGACACCGCCCGCTCGATTCGCTTCTCCTCGTCCGGCCATCCGAGGTGCGTGAGCATCATGCCCACCGTCAGCAGCGCCGCGAACGGGTTCGCGATGTCCTTGCCCGCGAGCGGCGGCGCCGAGCCGTGCACCGGCTCGAACATCGCCACGCGCGTCGGATCGGACGCGTGCACGTTTGCGCTCGCCGCCATCCCGAGGCCGCCTTGCAGCGCCGCACCGAGGTCCGTCACGATGTCGCCGAAGAGGTTGTTCATCACCAGCACCTCGAACTGCGACGGGTCCTGGATCATGAGCAGGCAGAGCGCGTCCACGTAGAGGTGGCGCGACTCGATCTCCGGGTATTCGCGCCGCACCTCGTCGAACACCCGCAGCCAGAGCTCGTGCGCGTGCCGCATCGCGTTCGACTTGTCCGCCATGCACACGCGCTTCTTGCCCGTGCGCTTCGCGAAATCGAACGCCGCGCGCACGATCCGCTCGACGCCCTTGCGCGTGTTGAGGTCCTCGTTGATCGCGACCTCGTCGGGCGTGCCTCGCTTGAACTGCCCGCCCATGCCGACGTAGACGCCTTCGGTGTTCTCGCGGAACACCACCATATCCACGTCCTTCGCGCCTCGACCCTTCAGCGGCACCAGGCGATCGGACAGCGACTTCACGGGCCGCACGTTCGCGTAGAGGTCGAAGCCGAAGCGCATCCCGAAGAGGATGTCCCGCGCGTGCTCCAGGCCGGGCACGCGCGGGTCTCCCAGCGCGCCGAGCAGGACCGCGGCGCACTCGCGTTGCACCGCGATCTGGATCTCCTTCGGGAACGTCACGCCGTCGCGCAGGTAACGATCGGCGCCCAGGTCGAGCTCCCAGAGATCGAGCGGCAAGCCCGCCTTGTCTCGGTAGATCTCGAGCAGGAGCTTCGCCTCGTGCGTGACGCTCGGCCCGATCCCGTCTCCCCCGATGATGGCGATCTTCTTGCGCTGCGATCCCACGGCTCTCCCTTTCAGCTAGAGCGAAAGCTCAGCCGAGCGCCCGCTCGACCGGCACGTACTCGAGGTTGTGCGCCTGCGCGACCGGCCCGTACGTCACCGCGCCGCCGAACGTGTTCACGCCGAGCAAGACCGCGCGATCCGCGCGCGCCGCCGCCGCCACGCCCTTGTCCGCGATCGCAAGGCCGTACTGCAACGTCGTGTTCGTCAGCGCCCACGTGCTCGTGTGGCTCACGGCGCCCGGCATGTTCGCCACGCAATAGTGCACGACGCCGTGCACCTCGTAGGTGGGGTTGTCGTGCGTCGTCGGCCGGCACGTCTCGATGCAACCGCCCTGGTCCACGGCCACGTCGACCACCACGCTGCCCTTCTCCATCTCGGAGATGAGCTTCTCGGTCACGAGCTTCGGCGCCTTCGCGCCCGTCACGAGCACCGCGCCGATCACGAGGTCCGCGCGCTGCACGCACGCCTCGATGTTGTCCGCGTTCGAGTAGAGCGTCTCGATCGCCCCGCCGAACACGTCCTCGAGGTACTCCATCGTCTGGCCGCGCACGTCGAGCACGGTCACCTGCGCGCCCATGCCGACCGCGATCGTCGCGGCGTTCTTGCCGACGACGCCGCCGCCGAGGATCACCACGCGCCCGCGCCGCGTGCCCGGCACGCCGCCGAGCAGGATGCCCTTGCCGCCGTGCTCCTTCTGCAAGCACGCCGCGCCCACCTGCGCGGACATGCGGCCGGCCACCTCGCTCATCGGCCGGAGCAGCGGCAGCGAGCCATCGGCGAGCTCGATCGTCTCGTACGCCACGCCCGCGACACCCGTCTCGGCGAGCTTCTTCGTGAGCTCGGGCTCGGCCGCGAGGTGCAGGTACGTGTAGACGATCAGGTCTTTCCGGAAGAACCCGTACTCGGCGGCGAGCGGCTCCTTCACCTTCACGACCATCTCGGCGCTCCAGGCGTCGGCGGCGGTCGGGACCATCGTCGCGCCTGCGCGCACGTAGGCCTCGTCCTTGATGCCGCTGCCTTCGCCGGCCCCTTGCTGGACGAGCACCTTGTGCCCGCGGGCCACGAAGGCGCGAACGCCTGCCGGCGTCATCCCGACGCGGTACTCCCTGGTCTTGATCTCCTTCGGAACTCCGATGAGCACGATGTCTCCTCCCGACTTGGTCGACGCTTCGGCGCCGCGATGGCGCGCGCGACCATAGCAGAAGGAACGGCACGTGGAGCCAGTTCCGCGAACGACGCGATGCGGCGATCGTGGCGACTTTCCAGGCATTTAGCGCGCTGCGCGGAAGCGCCGCGTCAGGATCACGCCGTCTCGAGTTCTGCGATCCGCTCCTTCGTGTACCCTTCTTCGTAACCGAACTCCGCGAGCGGCAGGCCCGCGCCGCGCAGCGCGGTCATGAGCGCGCGGCTCGCATTCCCGCCGTCCTGACGGTAATGAACATTGCCGCGCAATCGGCCGCCGCCTTTGCCGCAGAGGAGCATCGGCAGATCGTCTTGTGCGTGGGTCCAGCCCTCGGTGTGCTCGGTGCAGACGAAAATCGAGCTGTGGTCGAGCAGGTTGCCGGTCGCGTCGGGCGTGTTCTTCAGCCGATCGAGGAAATAGGCGAGCTGGCCCATGGTGAACCGCACAGCGTCCTTTTGTTTCGTGTAGGGCGCCGGCTCGGTGTGGTTCATGTAATGCTGCCCGTCGGTCGCGCCGACCATCCAGAACACCGCGCCCGAGCCGCAGGTCGAATACTGGATCGAGAACGAGCGCGTGAGCCCGCAGGAGAGCGCGAGGGCCACGAGATCACTCACGGCCTTGTTTTTCTCGGCAATCTGCTCGTTCGAGGCGAGATCGGGGAACGCGCCCGGATCGTCGGGCTTGTTGCATTCACCGATGGGCACGTTCAGCCGGGACTCGATCTCCGAGATGCTCGTGAGGTGCTGTTCGAGCCGCTGTTTGTCCTTGGCGCCGAGCCGCCCCTGGAGCGTCTTGATCTGCCCGCTCACGGCGTCGAGCACGCTCCCCCGCGCGCGGTCCACGAGCGGCGAGCCCGCGCCCTTGTTGAAGAGGCGATCGAAGAACGCGTGCGGCGATTCCTCCGACGGATTGACGTTCGTCTCGCCGCTCTTGCTGCCATTGTGCGAGAGGTGCTGGAACGACGTGCCCTCGTCGGTGCCGCGGAAGCGCGTCACGGCGACTTCGAGTGATTTGTACGGGTTTGGCGCGAGCGACTGGAAGTATTGCGCGGCGACCTGATCGATGCTCGGGTACTTCATCGTCGACACGATCGTGTCGCGCACGTCGTCGATCTTGAGGTGCGGTCCGCCCGAGCAAACGGCCGACATCCCCGAATGGTGCGGGTGCCGCGGCGTCTTCACCGAGAGCCCGCTGATCACGCTGACGTAGTCCTTGTACGGCAGCAGCGGGACGAGGCCGAAATCCTCCGGCACGGTCCAATCCGGCCCCACGGTGGGCGGGGTCCAGGTGGGCAGGTGGACGCCGTTGCCGAAGAACCAGAGGCCGAAGCGGGTCGGGATGTCTTCGCCGTCGGCGAAGGCGTCGCCATTCCCGTTCAGCATCATCTCGAAGATCGGAAGGCCCACGGCGACGGCGGCGCCACCGAGCAGTCCGCGCAGGAACAGGCGACGGGAAGGGCGTTCGAGTTTGCGTGCGCTCACGGCTTCACCTCCTGCGAGGGCTTGCTGGCGTAGCGGTATCCGTCGTTGGTCACAAGGCCAAGGACGAGGTCCTTGAACCGGTAATCACTCGCCACGAAATCGGCGACGAGCTCCTCGACGCTGTTCTTGTCCCCCTTGCCGGCGAGGTGCGCGCCCGCGTGCTCGTAAAACCGCCGCGCGATGCAGGCGCCGACCTCCGGGAGCGAGGCGGCGAGCTCCGCCATGTCGCTCGGCCCCGCGACCGGATGGCCGTCGACCACCGTGGTCGAATCGACCGGCAGGCCATTCTCGTCGGTCTCGCGGTACGCGCCGATCGCGTCGTACTTCTCGAAGGCGAAGCCGATCGGATCCATCTGCTCGTGGCAGCCTGCGCATTCGGGATTCGTCCGGTGCTCGTCGAGCCGCTGCCGCAGCGTGGTGGGCTTGCCCGGCTCGGGCTCGGGCAGCGTGGTGTTGATTCCCGGCGGGGGCGGTGGGATGTCCTGGCAAAACATGTTCAGCCGGACGAAACGCCCGCGGTGGGTCGGCGACGTCTGCGTCTTGTGCGCGTTCAGCGCGAGGAACCCGGGCGTCGTCAGAATGCCTGCGCGCCGACCGTCGTCGGGCAACGTGACGGGCGTCCATTCCGGCCCCGTGATGCCCTCGATGCCATACACGCGCGCCAGGTCCTCGTTGACGTACGTGTCGCGTGTCGTGAACATGTCCCGGAAATCGCCCTCTTTCTCGAAGACGTTGTTCTCGAACATGCGCTCCATCTCGATGCGCATCGAGGGCCCGAGCGTCGCCGAGAGCTGGGGGAATTTGTCCGGGTGCTTGTCGAGCGCGTCGAGCTTGCCGATGTTCATGAAGTCGCGAAAGAACCGCGTGAGCGTGACGCGCGCGCGTGGATCGTCGAGCAGACGCGACGCCTGGGCCCGCACGCCCTCGGTCGTCGCGAGCTCGCCGCGCCGCGCTGCTTCGCGCAGCGTATCGTCGGGGGGCGCGTCGAGCAGCAGGAACGATAGGCGGCTCGCCATCTCCCAGCCCGTGTAGCGATACCCCTCGTCGCCCGGCTCGCCGACCTCGACGCGGAACAAGAAATGCGGCGAGAGCAAGACCGCGGCGAGCGCGAACTTGAGGCCCTGCGCCTCGTCTTCGAGGTCGGTCGCGACCTTCGCCGAGAGCACCTGGAGCGACGTGACCTCCTCCTCGGAGGCGGGCCTGCGCCAGGCGCGCGTGGTGAACGAGGCGAGGAAGTCCTTGACGCACGGCTCGCCCACGGCCGTCACGGGGCACCCGACGAGCGCGTCGCGCCGGACCGGATCGGCGAAGATTTGATCGAGCACCGCGTACGTCGCGTTCTCGTATTTCTCGGCGTCGACGGGGGCGATGGTGCTGCGGGCCGCGGAGATCGACGAGAAGCCGTAGAGCACGTCGTCGACCGGCAAATCCGCGGGGATCGTGAGCGGTTTGCCGAAGAGATCGAGCCAGGCGTTCTGGATTTGCGGCCGCGTGAGGCGATGGAGCGTCGGCTCGGCGGGCGCGAACGCCGCGGCGGCGGCCCGCTCGTCGCCCGAGTCCCCGATGATGCCCACGCAACTCGCGAGGCCCACGAGCGCGCACAGCAAAGGCGCATATGCCTGTCGCATGCGTTCGAAGTTACAAGACTCCAGGGAGTCGAAACAAGCGCGATCGTGGTACGATCGGCATGTGTCGACGCTGCGAATTTTTTACTCTGCCTCGAATCTGGTTTTTGCGCTCCTGCTCACGGCTTGTGCGAGCGGTGGGAGCTCCGACGAAGGCGAGGCGGGAGGAGGCTCCGGCGGCGCCGGCGGCGGAGGCTCGAACGAAGGCGGGCACGGTTGTTTCTCCACCGAGACCACGTGCAACGGCAAATGCGTCCACCTGGAGGACAACGCGTCACATTGCGGCGCGTGCAACCATTCCTGTGGACCGGGCGGTCAATGCGTGAACGGGACCTGCGCCTACGACTGCAATGGCACGCTCGTGGAAAACCCCGCCGATTGCCTGAACCTCTACGGTGCGTTCGAGACCTTCCCACCGGAATGCGCGGGGTGTGGCACGCCAAATTCGCAGACCGGCACATGCGGCTGCCCGAGCCCGGCGTCCGCGCTGCCGCTCTTGGTGCAGAGTGATTGCCCCGGCGTGCCGATGCGATCGGCGACGACGCTGCAGCTCTGCGTGACGCCCACGCTCGCACCGGACAGCGATTTCGGTGGGGCGTACCAGGTCGACGATCTCGATGGCTGGTGCGGCTCGACGGCGCAATGCCGCGTCGGCAACCCGATGGCCGGCGGGGCCTGCGCGTGCCCGGCGGGGTTCGACGAGGTGATCGGGCTGCGCTCGATCCTCCGGCTGCCATGCAACGGCGCGGAGGGAGGAAGCGTGGTGGTGCTTTGTGGCAACAAGGAGGCGCCGCTGCGAACGTTCGGAGGCGCATTCCAGGTGGACGACGTGGAGCCGACGTGCCGCGTGGGGAATCCGTGGACCGGGGGATGCTCGTGCCCGGCGGGAACAAACGAGCATGTATACCGCGTGATGGTGGATGGAGGGGCGGGGCTTTATGGATCGTCGATTCGGCTCTGTATGCCGTAGGTGGAACCTCGCCGCGCTTGATGCGACGAGCCGCGAAGGGCCTTCCCATGGTGCGCCGGTCGCCCTAGAATGGCCCGCCATGCCCGTGTCCCCTTCCCGCTTGGTCTCGTTCGCCCTCCTTCCCGCGCTGCTCGCTGCCGGCTGCGGCCCGGACGAGTATACCTGCCAGGACGAGATCCCGACGACGGTCACCGTCTCGCCGAAGGGGCCGATCGAGGTCGATTCGACCCAGCCCGACGCAGCCCCGAGGATCGACCTCACGGCCACCTTCCAGGTATCGGGGTGCAACAGGCCGGCCGACTCGCTCGAGATCGCCTCGGCCAAGGTGGTCGATTTCTACGACGGCGAGAAGTTCATGGACATCTCCCTGCGCTTTGCGGGCGGCGTCGAGGGCGCGCCGACCTGTGACAACGGCGTCGGCGCGTACTCCCTCGTGGAGGTCGTCGCCACGGGGGTGACCAACGGCGAGCTGCTCTCCTTGTGCGGGCGCGAGAACGTCGCAATCGAGACCTTGATCAAGCGCGCGGGCTGCGCCGACACCGATCCGGCGACGCGCACCTCGAAGACCCTCATCAAGGTGGTTTGCCCGTGAGGCGGGCCCTCGCCGCGCTCCTCGCGCTCGCCACTGCCGCGGGCTGCGGCTCGCCTGCCGCCCTCGTCGCGAAGGCGCCCGAATACGCGCCGAGGGACCAGGCGAAGGCGCGCTCGTTCAAGAACCAGGACGAGCCGCTGATCATCGAATGGCCGGCCGCCGAGCGCACCAAGCTCGAGGCGCTCGCGCGGCGCGGCGCGGTCGCGGTGCATTACCAGGGCGAAACGATGGCGGTGCTCGGGCATTGCCGCGTCCCGGGGGCCTACGGCTACGTCTCGACCACGCCGCAGCGCGAGCGGGTGACCATCCGCGACGAGGACGACCTGCACGCCGCCCTGCCCCTCGGCGCCGCGCGCCTCGAAGCCGCGCTGAAGAAGGCCGGGCAGCTCCAGGTCTCGCTGACGATCGTGGGCACGTTCCAGGCCGAGCGCGATGCGATCGGCCGTGACGAGCTCGAGGGCGATTGCGCAAGCGCGACGCACGTCGTCACGGCCCTGGCCGTGGGCGCATTCGAGTTTTTCGCCGGCGGGGACGCGTCGCTCGGCGCGGACGCCTCGGTCGGCAGCGGCCCGGCGGCGCAGGAGGTCGCGGGCGCGCACAGCACGGCCAAGCGCGAGATCTTGAACCAGGGCGGTGATCAGGCCGTCTGCGCGAAAGCCACGGCCGAGGACACCGCACCGCCGTATGGGTGTGGCGCGCTCTTGCGGGTGGAGGTCGTGCGCCTCGTGGCGCCGAAGAAGACCGAACCGGCGGACACTTCGCCCGCTGCGGAGCCCGAGCCGCCGAAGGCCGAGCCCACGCCTCGTGAAACCCCTCGCGCCGAAACGAGCGCGCCGCCGTTTTTCACGTCCTACGAGCCCTTGCCGAGCCCATCCACCCCCGCCGCGGGGCCACCCCCGAGCGACCACACGGCGGCGATCGTCATCGGCTCGCTCATCACCGTGGGCCTCGGCATCGGCGTGGGCTGGATCATTTATGATCGGACGAAAGAGGAAAAGCCTGGGCCGACGGGCGGTTTCGGCTCTGGCACCTCTGCGTTCGGGAGGCCGCTTTTCTCATGGTGAAACGTTCTCCGCTCCTTTGGGCGGGCGTGGCGCTCGCCGCACTGACCGGCTGTGGGGACGCGCCTTCGGGGATCATCCGGGTGGCGATTTCGACGGACGCCCCGACGCCGGTCACGTTCGAGGGGCTCACCATCACGGCGCGGCGGACGAACAAGACGGAGCTCTCCGACGACTTCGGGTACGACGTCGTGACCGATCTGCCCGATGCCTACGTGCTCTCTGAAAAAGAACTCTATCAGGGCGAGAGCAACGCCGATCCGATCACGGTCGTCGTCGAGGGTAAAAAAGACGGCCAGACGGTGATCGCGCGCAGCGCCGTCCTGCGCTTCAGCGAGCGATCGGTCGTCCTGCGCATGCCGCTCTGCACATCGTGCCTCGGCAAGGAGTGCCCCCTCGGACAGACGTGCAAACAGGGGCAATGCGTCGACCCGACGGTGGACGAGGCGGGCTTGCCCGAGGACGCAGCGGGCGTCGCGCTCACCGACCCCGAATGCCCCGATCCCGCGCCCCGCTGCACGGGCGCGTGTGGCTCCGCCGGGTGCGGACCCTGCCCCCAGGGCGGCACCGTCACCGCGCCGCAGGGCGGCTTCTCGATCGACGCCACCGAGGTGACCCGCGCAGCCTACACGAGCTGGCTCGCCACGAACCCGCACCCGCCCGAAAGCGGCGACGCCGACTGCGGGCTCGCCACCGCGTATTACCCCGACGAGGAATGCCTGGCGAAGAGCGAGGTCTGCCAGGGCGCGGGGTGCGAGGGCCACCCCCAGGTCTGCGTGAAATGGTGCGCGGCAGATGCCTATTGCGCATGGGCCGGCAAGCGCCTCTGCGGCGGCGTCGACGGCAAATTCATCAAGACGTTCGCTCCCGCCGCGGAGCACGAGTGGTATCTCGCCTGCGCGAGCGCGTCGTCCCAAGGGTATCCTTACGGCGACACGTACGAAAAGACCACGTGCAACACCGAGGGCACGACCACGACGCCCGCCGGATCCCTGGCGACGTGCGCGGGGAGCGTGCCGGGCCTATTCGACATGAGCGGCAACGTCGCCGAATGGGAGAACGCGTGCGACGGCAGCAACTGTGGGGCGCGCGGCGGCGGGTATGGCAGCCTCTCGTCGTCGAAATGCGGGGATACCTTCCCCTTCGCGCGCAACGAGGGCTATCCGAACGTGGGCTTTCGCTGCTGCGACGCGCCCTGAATCACGTTATCCCGCCCCCGCCGCCGCCTCCAGCGCCGCCCGCAAGAGCGCCGCTAGCTCCGCCGGGATCGTCGCGTCGAACTGCCCGATCAGCTTATCCGCTTCGAGCAGCATCACCTCCACCGCCTCGCAATGCGCTTCGAGCGCCGCTCGTTCCGCCTCGCCCACGCGCACCACCGCCGCCGTCCCCGGCAAGGACAGCGCCCACGTCGGCGCCATCGTCTCGTCCGTCGGCAGCCCGATCACCGCCACCTCCACCCCCTCGCCGAGACGCATCGTCCCGAGCGAGCGCGTCAGCGGCGCACGCGACGTCGGCTCCGGCGCCATCACCACGTCCGTGATCCGACGCATCGAGTACGCGAGCACCCCCAGCCGCTGCGGGCTCGTCGCCAGGAGCAGCCGCGGCGGCACCGAGAAGCCCGGACGCACGAGCCGCGTCGCCAGCGAGCGCAGCACCGGGATCTGCTCCGGCGTCGCCAGCGGCGTCGTCAGCGTGGCGAGCGGGATCGTCTTGACCTTGCCGCTCTTCTTGAGCTGCACGAGCGCGTCCAGGATGTCGAGGTCCGGACCGTCGATCTCGTCGAGCAGCTCGTCGATGCTGCGCGGCATCTGCAAGAGCTCGAAGATCCGACCTCGCATCGACGACGGATCCGGCATCGACTCCGGGCCGTCGAGCAGCCCCGAGAGGCTCGCCAGGTCCGACAAGGCAAACACCTCCCCCTCGGGCGAGAGGCTCGCGCGACGCTCGTTGAGCTCGTCGACCTGCCGCATCGCCTCCATCAGCAGCATGTTCGTGGAGGCCTGGATGCGGCGCTGGGTCGGCGGGTCGCCCGGCGAGAACGCGAAGCGGCCCCGGCGCTCGGCGAGCAGCCGGTAGAGCGCGCGTTCCCCCGTCCGACGGCTGAAGCTCGCGTCGACGATCTGCCCCTCGGCGAGCTTCACCTCGCCCGGACCCCGCGCCGTGGTGATGCTCAGCGACCCCGTCCGGCGGTTCATCGCCAGGAGCTGAAGCATGTCCACGAGCGGCACCTGCTCCAGGTCGCCGCGGATGTCCTGCGGCAACGGCGGACGCGACACGCGCCGCGACACCTCCGTGATGCGCGAGACGATGTGGTCGACGTCGACCCGCATCACCTCGTCCTGCACGAGGTCGACGTCGACCATCTTGTCGACGAGGAAGAGCACCGGGATGTCGGCGAACTCGGGCCGCTCCTTGAAGACCTCGCGCACGTTACCGCCGCGCTCGGGGGCGCGCGGCACGAGCACCACGTCGGGGCGGCTCTGGTAGGCCTGCTCGAGCGCGCTCTCCGCGCTGTTCGCGTTCGCCACCGCGAGGCCCATGGCCCGCAGCGCGGAGGCGAGCGCGCCGAGCGCGTCGACATCGGAGTCCACGAGGAGTACGCGTCGCGACATGGCCGCCCCTTATCCAATCACCCGCACGCCCGCGGCCCGGCCGAGGCGCTCGGCCAGCACGTCGGCGAGCAGCGGATCGGCCGCGTGCGCGCCCCGGAGCAGGCCGTCGTCGTTGCGCGCCACGAGCGCGTAGGCCCCGTGCTCGGCGATGATCGCCAGCGCCTCGATCCGCTCGCAACCCGGCACGCTCCGCAGGTCGAGCGCGTGCAGCGCGATCTTGTCGGCGTCGTGCCCCAGCGCCGAGCGCACGGCCGCGCCGAGGCAAAGGTCCGTGTGGTGCGCGACCACGATCGTCGCCGCGCCGCCGCGCTGCGCGTCGGCCACCACCGCCTGCGCGAGCGTCTGCGCCTCCGCCGCGGCCAGCTCGATCGGCCGCACCGCCGACGTCTGCCGCGCCGGCGCCGCGTTCACCGTCTCCCAGATGAGCATTTCGAGCAAATCCGGCACCGTGGTCGACTCCGGATCGAGCCTGTGCACCACCGACGTCTTGCTCGCCTCGGCGCGCAAGCGCGCGACCCGAAGCAACTTGCCGAGGTCCTGCCCGTCGGTCGGGAAGGCGGCGGCGCCGACGAGCAGCGCGCGGCTCGTCACCGACTTCTCCCCGCTCCCGAGCCGCGCGATGCGACGCCGGACCGAGTGCGCGCCGAGGCCACTCGTCTCGGGCAAGAGCAGGTGGAACTCGTTCTCGTCGACGCGGGCGAGCACGTCCGTGTCGTGGATCGTGGCGAGCAGCCGGTCGGCGTATTCGGTCGGCGAGAGCGCCGGCTGCCCGGGGATCGGCTCGTACACCATGGTCACGATCGCGAACCGCCGGTTGTACCGGCGCGCGCGCCCGATCTCCCGGCCGGCCACGTCGACGTAATACGCGAACGAGTACGCGCTCGACGTCGGGTCCTTGATGGCGGCGCCCCCGCGGGCGGCGCGCTCGCGCTCGCCGAGCATGGCAATCGCGGTCGCGGCGACGTTCGCGAGCAGCCGGATGATCCCATCGATCGGCGGATCGGCGCCCGTCGCGGCGGGGACACGTGGCTTGTCCTCGTCGAGCAGCACGTACCCGGCCGCGACGTTGCGCGAGCCGAGCGGCACGGCGAGCAGCCGGCGCGGCGTGGCGAACGTGTCGAGGATGTGTTTTTCGGTGCCGGTCGTGGGCGCGCTGTCGAGCCCGGGGCTCGCGGCGCCGAGCACCAGCTCCTGCGGCGTGTCCCCGGCGAGGTACACGGCGGCGCCCTTCGCGCTCGTCACCTCGACGAGGATCTCCACGAGCTCACGCGCGGCGCTCGTCCGGTCCGTCGCTTCGGCGATCTCGGCGATGCGGGCGATCCACCCCGTCGCGCGCGCGCTCACGGCGGCGGCGCGCTCCAACCGATCCCGCTCGGCGCGCTCGACCAGCCGTTGCTTGATCCCCCACACCGAGCTGAGGACATCGTCGCCCGAGAGCGGCATCAAGAGCAGGCCCGACGCGCCGAGCGAGAGCGCGTTCGCGGCGGCGTCGAGGTTTTTCTTCGTCGCCAGCGTCACCACGCTGAGGTCCGCCACGAGCGCCTTCAGGTGGTGCACCAGGCTCAGGCCTGCGCCGTCGCCGATCCCGAGCTCCACGAAGGCGATGTCCGGCATCTCGGCCGTCGCCATCATGAACGCCTCGGAGAAGTCGGCCGTCACCAGCACCTTGTCGAAGCGCAGCACGCGCGGGACGAGCTCGCGCACGGCGACGTCTTGCGCGATGCAAAGCACGGTCAGCGCGGGCGCGCCGCCCCGATCGAGCGGCCGGCGGCGGGACGCGGGGATCGGGGGCATGGAGTTCATCATGACGTGGTCCCGGCCCACGATGGAGGAGTCGGCTGGCCTGGGCCAAGCCCGAAGCTCGTTTCCCACGTTCCCCGGAACACCCGCCGCGCCGGCCCCTTCATGCGCAACGCCCGCGCTTCGTCCACCGTGATCTCGAGCGGCCCGCCCGGCAGAAACACCTCGATCGGCGCGCCGCGCGGGGCCCGACCCTGCTCACACGCCGCCGCCGCCACGGCGCACGCGCCTGTCCCGCAAGCGAGCGTCCGCCCCACGCCGCGCTCCCAGACCGTCACCGCGATCCGCGGCCGCGCCCCTTCCCCGAGCATCCGGCAGAACTCCACGTTGATCCCTCCCGCCGGCGCTGTCGCCACCGTCGGCCCCACCCGGTCGATCTCCGCCTCGGCGTAGGGCTCGAACGTGATCGCGTGCGGATTGCCCACATCGACCGTCGAAAACCCGTGCGTCCGCCCTTCCGCTTCCACGTCGAGCCTCGGCCCCATCTTCGCGTGACCCATGTCCACGGTCACGTCGTAAAGACCTTCGCTCCTTCGCTCGATGGCGCACGGCTTGTCCCCGGCGTCCGTCGCGATCACCATCGACAGCCCCTCGGCGCCCGTTCGGTCGGCGAGGAACGCGGCCACGCACCGGAGCCCGTTCCCGCACATCTCCGGCCGCGACCCGTCGGCGTTCAGCACGACCATACGCGGCGTCGCGCCGCCGATCACGAGCAACACGCCGTCGCCGCCGATGCCTCGGTGCCTGTCGCAGAGCGCGCGTGCTTGCTCGGGCGTGATCGCATCCTCCGAGCTTGCGTCGAGGACGACAAAATCGTTGCCGAGCCCCTCCCACTTCTCGAATGCGAGCGCGCCGCTCATCGCTTCGCCCTGCTGAAGAGCTCGCGCACTGTGGTCGAGCTCGTCCCGTTGATCTCCAGGAGCTTGCTGCGGCTGCTCGCGCCCACGAGGATGTTCACGTCGGCGCGGCGCACCTCGAGCACGCGGGAAAGGAGCTTGCGCAGCTCCTCGTTTGCGGCTCCTTCGGCGGGTGGCGCGGTCAACGCGACGTCGAGCGCTCCTTCGCGCACCCCGAGGATCGAACAGCGGGACGAGCGCGGGCGCACGTGCACGGAGAAGCGCACGGCGCCGGCGCGCTCGCTCATCTCGAGCCGCGCCCATTCCCCGGGAATCTGGTTCGTTGCTTTCGACATCGCGCGGTGGCGCATCCTAGCGCAAACCGACCCGTCCATACGGTTCTTGAATTCGAACTTTCGCCCGATCCTTTTGGGCCCTGCCTTCCTGTACTAGCGTGGGGGCATGGCGCGACTTCGTTGGATGACAGCGGGTGAATCACACGGCCCTTCGCTGGTGGCCATCGTCGAAGGCATCCCGGCCGGGATGCCCCTCCTCTCCCAGGACGTCGATCACGACCTCGCACGACGTCAACGCGGGTATGGCCGTGGCGGGCGCATGAAAATTGAAACGGACCGGGCCGAGCTTGTCGGAGGCGTCCGGGGCGGCGAGACCCTGGGCGGCCCCATCGCCTTGCGCATCGACAACCGCGACCACGCCAACTGGGCCGGGCGCATGGGCCCGGACCCCTTCCCCGCGCCCCCCGAAGCCCTCACCCGCCCCCGCCCGGGCCACGCCGACCTCGCGGGCGGCCTCAAGTACGACCGCAAGGACCTCCGCGACATCCTCGAACGCGCCAGCGCCCGCGAGACCGCGTCCCGCGTCGCCGTCGGCGGCATCTGCCGCAAGCTCCTCGCCCTCCTTGAAATCGACATCTTCGCCCACGTCGTCTCCATCGGCTCGGTCACGGCCACCCTGCCCGACCTCCCCTTCCCCGAGCTCCGCGCCCGCGCCCGCGCCTCCGACCTTGCCTGCGTCGACCCCGATGCCGAGCCCGCCATGCGCGCGGCCATCCACGAAGCCTCTCACGCGGGCGACACCCTCGGCGGCGTCTTCGAGGTCATCGCCACCGGCCTCCCGCCGGGCCTCGGCAGCCACGTCCAGTGGGACCGCAAGCTCGACGGCCGCCTCGCGCAGGCCCTCATGAGCATCCACGCCATCAAGGGTGTCGAGCTTGGCCTCGGCTTCACGGCCGCCACCCTCCGCGGCTCGCAGGTCCACGACCCCATCACCTACGACCCGACCCACCACTTCGACCGACCCACGAACCGCGCCGGCGGCCTCGAAGGAGGCATCACCAACGGCATGCCCCTCATCTGCCGCGCCGCCATGAAGCCCATCGCCACCCTCCGGCGCGCCCTCCCCTCCGTCGACGTCCACACCAAGGAACCGTTCGACGCCGCGCACGAGCGCAGCGACATCTGCGCCGTCTCCGCCGCGTCCGTCGTCGGCGAGGCCATGGTCGCCATCACCCTGGTGGATGCCGTCCTGGAGAAGTTTGGGGGCGACAGCCTCGGCGAGCTTCGGCGCAACGTGGAGACGTACCGCGCGCAGCTCGCGGCCTACTGACCGGGACGTTTCACGTGAAACATTGAGCTGACACTCCCTCACCCCCGAAGGGCCTCGCTACGACATCGGATTCAGGTGACCCGATACGCCTAACGGTGCTGGTCGTAGCGGGGACCCTCTCGACCGACACGCCTATCGCTGCTCGTCGTACCGGGAACCCACTCGACCGATACGCCTATCGTTGCTCGTCGTACCGGGAACCCTCTCGACCGACACGCCTATCGTTGCTCGTCGTACCGGGAACCCTCTCGACCGACACGCCTATCGCTGCTCGTCGTACCGGGAACCCTCTCGACCGATACGCCTATCGCTGCTCGTCGTACCGGGAACCCTCTCGACCGATACGCCTAGGTGGCTGGTGTTGATCGCGAGCCCATCGACGACGGTCGATGGCCGCTCCTGTTCCCATGGCCGCCACGGTGCATATCGGACAGGCCACCTGACGGCTTATAACGGTTCGGTTCATCTTCTGTT
>NZ_SSMQ01000103.1 GCF_005144585.1 Polyangium fumosum
GCTACCCGTCTTCGCCTTGGTAGGCCATTACCCTACCAACTAGCTGATGGGCCGCAGGCCCATCCCCTGGTGCGAGCTTTCATGAAGAGGCCCGCTTTTACCTCAATCTCTTGCGAGACTGTGGTCTTATGCTGTATTAGCCCTCCTTTCGGAAGGTTATCCACCACCAGAGGGTAGGTTACCTACGTGTTACTCACCCGTGCGCCGCTTTACCGGGGCCGAAGCCCTTTCTCGCACGACTTGCATGTGTTAGGCGCGCCGCTAACGTTCGTTCTGAGCCAGGATCAAACTCTCCAGTTAAACTTGCTGGAGGTCACCTCGGTCCGGCTAAAGACCGGGTGACGGCTCATGCCTTATTGGCATGACGTGTTGCCTCGACCGTGCTTGCGCAGGTACGAGGCGAGGGCCACGTCACCACACGTTATTGCGTGTTGCGTACAATCCAGTTTTCAAGGACCGAGCCGAAGGCTTGCGGCAGACATTCCTGCCATTCCTTCGTTCTGTCATCTTGCCGGGCGTCCGGGTCGCTTGCACGACGTCGTTTGCCTCGGCGAGGGCGGTCGATTTAGTTGCCTTGCGGCGCCCTGTCAACCTTTTATTTCGAGTCGGTCGTTTTCTTTTTCGACCGCCTCTCCCTTCGCTCAGCGCCGCTTGCCGCGTCGTCTTTGCGTCGGGGCGGCGGACTCTACTCATCGAGTTCCGCCTGTCAACCACCTTTTTGCCTTTTTACTTCGTCCCGTCTCTTCTGCTTTTTTCTCTCCCTCTTGCGAGGTCGAGGGAGCGAGGTAGACCTCGCCCTTGTCGAGCTGAAGAACCGGGGCGATGGCCCTCGGTGGCCTCTTCGCGGCGACTCACGCCGTCGCGTCGAGGGGGGCGGACTTTACTCATCGAGTTCCGCCTGTCAACTGCCTCGTCACCTTTTTTTTCGTCCCGTCTCTTCCGCTTATTCCCCGCCTCTCGCGGGACGAAGGAGCGAGCCAAACTCACTCCTTCTCGCTGAAGAACCGGGGCGGAGGCCCCTCGGCAGCCCCTCCGCGGCAGCACCGCCGTCGCGTTGGGGAGGGCGACTCTACTCACCCTCCCCTTCCTGTCAACAACCAGGACGATCTTTTTCCGTCCATCGTGTCCGGCAACGGGTTTCACGGCCAAAACCCACGGCCGAGACAACCGGACGTGCGCCTAGATGAGCTCCTCGACGTGCTCATCCGCGAACCAGCGGCCCCGGCACTCCCGCACGAGCAGCATCTCTGCGCCGCTCGGGAGGCGCACGCGAAAGCCCTTCTCCCGCCCGCGAAGCCCCACCATCGCCCCCATCACTTCGATGGGCTGCCAGCCGCCCGCCGCCCGGAGCCGCCTCGGTCGCGAGTGATCGGGCGGGGCCGTCTCTACATCGACGCGGAACCACTTGGTGCTGCCCTGCGGCCGCGACCAACCCGCCTCGGTATAGAGCTGCGCCTCGATCTCCTCGAGCGTGCGCTCGGACGCCGCGAACGCCGCACGCGGATGAAAGATGACGACGAGGGCATACCCCTCCGAGAGCTGCCGCACGATGTACCCACGGCCGCGCGCCCGGACCGTGATCTGCCTGGGCGACGCGAAGTTCGGCGCCTCCCGGAGCTCCCCGAGCACGATCTGCCAGTGCGCCGCGGCTACTTTGAGGTCGAACGGATCCAGAACGCCGAAGTAGTCGACGGTCTCTCCCTCCGCGTCGACCATCGCCGCCCCCTTCGCGCTGGGCAAGGCCCGCACGAGGCGCTCGAGGATCGTCGTGAAGGTCGTCGCCTCCTGATCACGCGGTGGAGGCGCAGGACGAGGACGGCGGGATCGCGTGCGTTCGCTCATCGCTCGATCGGGACCAGGGCGAGGAGCGATTCCGCGCTCCGCTCGACGAGGACACCACGCCGGAGCCCTTCGAGGAGCTTCGACCGCGCCGCACTCGCGCGGCCCCATACGACCTCTTCACGCACGAGCTTCCGTCGCTCCTCCAAAGGCACGCTCTCGGCCGGCGTGCGCTCGAGCAAGACGATGACGTGCACGCCATACGACGTCGGCACGAGCGGGCTCGTCTCGCCACGCGCCCCGAGCGCACTCGCCGCGCGCGCGAACGACTCCACCAGCGTCCCGCCTTCGGGGCGGATCACGCGTCCGTCCGCCGTGACCGGCGCGAGCGTCTCCACCACGATCTCGAAGCCATCCTTGTCGACGCCGTCGACGGCGCTGCGAAACGAAGCGACGACCGGATCGTTCACGTCCTCGAACGGGTGCGCCGCCTGCGGTCGCGCGATCGTGCGCGCCGACGCGCCGACCGGCAGCACGGCCTCGCGGATCGCGCGCGCAACGACCTCGGCGCGGCTTCGCGTCGCGTCATCCGCGTTCTCCGCGAACCGCACGACCGCATGCACCGTGCGAAACCCCTCCGGACGATCGAGCTCGATCCACCGCCGCGCCATCACCCGCTCGAGCTCCGCGTCCGTCACCGGCCCCTGGCGATCCGCGTCCGCGAGGAGCTGATGCAAAAGCCGACGCGCGAGCGCCGCGCTCACGCGACGTTCGAGCTCGGGATCGTTCGACGCGCCGCGCGACCGGGCCTCGCTCGCGAAGAGCGCATCCCGGATCGCGAGGTCCCGCGCCGCCGCGACGTCGACCCGCTGGCTCGACGCGATGCGCGACACCGTCCCTTCGTTCACCTCTTCCTGCCCGACACGCGCGACCGTCCCCGCGGCGAGCGTGCCTCGCTCGGGCGGCGGCCCCGAAGCCCCCCCGGAGCCTCCACACGCCGCCGCGGCTGCCACGAACGACACGAGCGACACGAGCCGTGGCGCGGAAGCGCCGCGCCCGTCGCGCAGCACGCCCGCGCGCCCGCTCATCCACCCCCCCGCGGGCGCAAGAGCTCCGTCGACGCCCTTAAGGAGAGGCCGCCGATCACGAGGAGGTAAACCGCCTTGAAATCGTCGCGCTGCCCGAGCGCATGAACGCCGAAGCCAAAGGCAGACGCGGCTGCGAAGAGCAGGAGCACCGCGAAGGCGTCAATCGCGCGAGACACGATGGGAGCATACCTCGACGCGCGCGGCCTGTGGGGCCGGACCGGCCCGGAACGTCCTCGAACGAGGGGGAAAGCCGCCGAGATTGCCCCGCGACCCCACCGAACGCCTGGATTCGTCCGCCAGGCGACTATCGGCGCATCAGGACGACGGCGACCCCCGCCACCACGAAGACGACGAGCATGAGGAGCGCTTTCCCGGCCGCAGGCGTCATGCGTCGTGAAGATCTCGACGAACGTCGACCACGCTCCACCGCCACCATCGCTGCAACGACGCTGATGGCGACCGCACAAGCAACCGCGACGGCCTGCGCGGCGAGCGCGCGATCTCCATCACGCACGTGCCACGCGAGCACGAGATAAACGAGTCCCGAGAGGATGCCGACGGTCGCGATGGGGATCGCGCCGCGCGGCAACGTCGAGCGCGCTTGCAAGAGCGGCGCATCGGGATCCTTCGGCACCTCGTGCTTCGACGGCCCCGTCTCCCAGCGCTCCCGCCACGAGAGCGCGAACGCGCCCCACGCGATCGCGCCGACCGACGCGCGCAAAGGATCGAGGCGCGCAGGCGTGAGCGCGGGCGATCCGAGGAGCCACGCGCCCGTCGTGAGCGCGAGAAACGCCGTGATGCCGACGTGACGCGCCAGGGTCGGGCGGCTCCCCCGAAAGAGCGGGCCCGCGAGGCCGGCGACGAGGCCCACGACGGCGACGAACGCGGCCGGGCGCGCCGCGGAGCGCGAGAGCGCGGCGGGCGCGACGGTGGCCGACCAGGCAACGAACGTGGCGAGCAGGGTTTGTCCCGGGGAGTCCCCCGCGCGGATCTCGGCGACGAGGCGCGCGACGGGTCCCTCGTGTTGCGGCGCGAGGGCGCGGGCGGGGACGGCCTTCAGCGGCTCCGCGAGGGCCTCTTCGGGGTCGGTCTCGCTCGCTCGCTGCTCCCGATCATCCGCCATGCGTGCTCACACGATACTCCGATCGGAGAGCCTCGACAGCGGGACGAAGCCGCCGGTGTCCTCGTCGTCCCCCGCGAGCGCGGCGGCCGCCTCGCTGCCGCCCTCCTCCCGCGCGACCTCGAGGCCGAGCTTTTGCCAGAGCCCGGCATCGAAGAGGTGGCTCGGCCGCACGTTGCCAAGCGCGGCGAGCATGTTCCGCCGGGCGCCGGGGCAACGCGCGTCGAGGTCGGCGAGCAAGCGGCTGATCGCCTTGCGCTGGAGGTTGTCCTGCGAGCCGCAGAGATCACACGGCAGGATCGGGAACTTCTCCTCGGCCGCGAACGCCGCGAGATCATCCTCGGCGCAGTAGATCAGCGGGCGGATGACGACGTTCTTGCCGTCGTCCGCGACGAGCTTCGGCGGCATGGCCTTGAGCTGCCCGGCGAAGACGAGGTTCAGCATCAAGGTCGTGATCGCGTCGTCGCGGTGGTGCCCGAGCGCGATCTTCGTGCAGCCCATCTCTTGCGCGATGCGGTAGAGGATGCCCCGGCGCAGGCGCGAGCAGAGCGAGCAGTACGTCTTGCCCTCGGGGATCTTGTCCGTGACGATCGAGTAGGTGTCCTCGTTGATCATCACAAACTCGTGGCCACGCGCGTTCATGTAGTCGCGCAGGAGGTGCCCCGGGTAGCCGGGGTGCCCCTGGTCGATGTTCACCGCGACGACGCTGAAACGCACGGGAGCTCGGCGCGCGAGATCCACGAGCAGGTCGTGCATCGCGTAGCTGTCCTTGCCGCCCGAGACCGCGCAGAGGATGCGGTCACCGTCGGAGAGCATCTTGAAATCGGCGATCGCGCGGGACATCGACCGCGCGAGCTTGCGGCGTAGGTTCACAGCGAGAACTTCAGGACAGCTCTTCGATGAGCCGGAGGAACGTGAGGACCCCGTGGCCCGTGCCGCCCTTGGGGTAGATGCCGTAGGGCTTGTTCGCAAGCGAGGGGCCGGCGATGTCCACGTGGATCCACGGGCGATCCCCCACGAACTCGCGCAGGAAGAGCGCGGCCGTGATCGAGCCGCCCCAGCGATCGGCGGTGTGCTTGATGTCCGCCCAGTCGCTCTTCAGGCCCTCGCGCAGCTCCTCCACGAGCGGGAGCTGCCACGTCGACTCGCCCGCCGCCTTCGCCGACGTGCGGAACTGCTCGGCGAGCTCCTCGCGGTTCGCGAAAAAGCCGGAGACCGTGGGGCCGAGCGCGACGACGCACGCGCCCGTGAGCGTCGCGTTGTCGAGGATGAGATCGGGCTCGAGCGCGCGGGCGTACGCGAGGCAGTCCGCGAGGACGAGGCGGCCCTCGGCGTCCGTGTTGATGATCTCCACGGTCTTGCCGTCGAGCGAGCCGAAGACGTCGCCCGGCCGGTAGGCGTTGCCGTCGGGCATGTTCTCGGCGCAGCCGATGATGCCGTGCACCTCGACATTCGGCTTCGTGGCGGCGACGGCGGCCATGAGCGCGACCACGTTGGCCGCGCCGCCCATGTCGCCCTTCATCTCCTCCATGCCCTGCGCGGGCTTGATGCAGAGACCGCCGCTGTCGAACGTGAGGCCCTTGCCGACGAAGACGAGCTTCTTCTTCGCGGGCTTCGCCGGCTTGTACGTCAGGTGCACGAGGCGCGGATCCCGCGCGCTGCCCTGGCCCACGGCCAGGATGAGCTTCATGCCGCGCTTCGTGAGCTGGGCCTTGTCGAAGATCTTGCACTCGAGGCCGTTCGCCTTCGCCACGTCCTCCGCCGCCTTCGCGAGCTTCTCGGGATAAAGCTCGTTCGGGGGCGTATTGATGAGGTCGCGCGCGATGCACACGGACGCTCCGATCTTCTGGCCGAGCGCGGCGCCGTCACGATCGGCCTTGCTCACGCGGCCCGTCGTCGTGAGCGTGACGCGCGCGAGGTTCGTCTTCGGGATGCGATCGCCCGTCAAAAAGCTCGTGAAGCGGTAGGCGCCGAGCACCACGCCCTCGGCCGCGGCGCGCGCGGCATGCGCGACGCCCTCGGGCAGCGCGATCGTGAGCGACTCGGCCTTGCCGCCGAGCGCGGTCCGCGCGCCCTTGGCCGCGAGGAGGCGAACCTCGACGTCCGAGATCGTCGCCTTGCCCAGACCCATCAGGAGAACACGGTGCACAGGCAGCGCGCCGTTCGTCTGCAGATCGAGCGTCTGGTCCTTTTTCCCCGTGAAATCCTCACGTTTGACGAGGCGGGAGACGACCGGACCGAGCGCCTCTTCGAGCTTCGCGAGGATGCCCTCCTTCGTCGTGGCCCCCTCGGGCACGCCGATGACGGCGACGTCGGCGTCGATCCGAAGCGGGTCCTGGGAAACGACGGAAAGCTTGATGGACATGCGTTCTCCTGGACGATTGCGTGCGAGACCCCTCGGGGTCGGGGCGCGCATCTAATCACGAGACGCAGGCAACGTCGACCGCTCGTCTCGTGGGTTTCACGGGGATGGACGGCGCGCGCGATTCGTTGTGACGCTTGGGGCTGCGCTCGGACAAGCCGAGCTACGCCCCAAACCCCAGGTGACGCTTGGGGCTGCGCTCGGACAAGCCGAGCTACGCCCCAAATCCCAGGTGACGCTTGGGGCTGCGCTCGGACAAGCCGAGCTACGCCCCAAACCCCAGGTGACGTGCGCCGCTTCAGGGTATGTCGCCGCGCTGCGGCAAGACCGACGCGTAGACGCGTGCGCGCTCAGCGGCCCGCGGAAGACACGTCTTTGTAGATGCGGATCACGTTCGTGAGGAGCTCGAGCCCCTCCGCGCGCGGCCGCTGGAACGCGTTGCGGCCCAGGATCGCGCCGAACGAGCCGCCCTCGGCGAGCTCGCGCACCTCGGCGAGCACGGCGTCCGCGCCCTTGGTCTCGCCGCCCGAGAAGATGACGACGCGCCGGCCGTTGAACGTCGACTGAATGACGTGGCGGATCCGTTCAGGGAGCGTCGCGATCGGGATGTTGTACTTCTCGTACATCTTGCGCGCCTCGTCCTGCTCGATGTGCGCCGTCGGAGGTTTGACCTTCACGATGTGCGCGCCGAGCTCGGCCGCGATGTGCGAGGCGTAGGCGATGATGTCGATGCCCGTCTCGCCGGCCTTCGACATCGATCCGCGCGCGTACGACCAGACGATGACGACGAGGCCCTTGCGCTTGGCCTCGAGCGTGATCTCCCGGAGGTCCTCGTACATCTGGTTCCGAGCGCCGGAGCCGGGATAAATCGTGTAGCCGATGCCCACGCAGCCGAGGCGCAGCGCGTCCTCGATCGAGCCCGTGACGGCCGAGATCGGGTGCTCGGGTTTGCCGAGCGAGTCGCTGTTGTTGAGCTTCAGGATGAGCGGGATCTGCCCCGCGAACTTGGCGGCGCCCGCCTCGAGGAAGCCGAGCGGCGCGGCGTACGCGTTGCATCCCGAGTCGATCGCGAGCTGGAAGTGGTAGTCGGGATCGTTCGCATCGAGGTTCGGCGCGAACGACCGCACCGGGCCATGTTCGAAGCCCTGATCCACGGGCAGGATCACGAGCTTGCCCGTGCCCGCGAGCCCGCCGTGGTTCAGGAGGCGCACGAGGTTCGTCTGGGTACCGGGGTTATCCGAGGAGTACCAAGAGAGGATCTGCTTGACGCGATCGGTGAGAGCCATGGTCGTCTCCGGCGGGGTTTGGGGCGCAGGACGCCGAAGGCGACCCGAAGCCCCAAGCGTTAACGGGTTGCGCCCGGCGCGCGGGCAGCGAACGGCAGGCTAGGCCGCGGGCGGCTCTTCCGCAACGAGCACCACGCGTCCGGAATCGGACGACGTCGGGCAAGGGCCCGTGGTAGACGGCAGGCCCCGGAGGGGAGACACGATGACGACGAGTTCGGACAAGCGGCTAGAGAGCTGGGCCCCGCCGCCCGAAGGGCCTTCGCGTGTTGGAATCACACTCGAAACGTTCATCCTCGAAGGACAACTCGGGTTCCCGGCGGCGACCGGGACGTTCACGTCGCTCCTCAACCAGATCGGCCTCGCGGCCAAGCTCGTCACCTCGAAGGTGCGTCGCGCCGGACTCGCGCGGCTGCTCGGGTACACGGGCCAGACGAACGTTCAGGGCGAGCTCGTGCAGAAGCTCGACGAGGAGGCGAACGAGACGCTCCTCAGCGTGCTCGGGCGTCGCAGGCATTGCGCCGCCGTCGCCAGCGAGGAGCTCGACTCGATCCGGATCACCTCGACCGATCGGCGCGCGAAGTACCTCGTCGTCTTCGACCCGCTCGACGGATCGTCGAACATCGACGTGAACATCTCGATCGGGACGATCTTCGGCGTGCTGCGCAAGGAGACCGACGGCGAGGGCGCGACGGAGGCGGACTTCCTGCGGCCCGGGCGCGAGCTCGTGGCGGCCGGGTACATCCTCTACGGCTCGTCGACGATGCTCGTGATCACGACGGGGCACGGCGGCGTGCACGGATTCACGTACGATCCGACCGTCGGTGAGTTTTTCCTCTCGCACGAGAACATCCGCATCCCCGAGCAGGCCTCGCTCTACTCGATCAACGAGGGCAACTTCGCGTACTGGACCGACGAGGTCCGCCGCTGGAACGCCTGGCTCAAGGAGGAGGACAAGGCGACGGCGAGGCCGTACGGGGCGCGGTACGTGGGGTCGCTCGTGGCCGACGCGCACCGCACGCTCATGAAGGGCGGCATCTTCGCCTACCCGGCCGATCGCAAGAACAAGCAAGGCAAGCTGCGGCTGCTCTACGAGGCGAACCCGTTCGCGTTCGTGTTCGAGGCCGCCGGCGGCAAGGCGTCGACCGGCAGCGCGCGTATCCTCGACATCACCCCGACGGAGCTGCACGAGCGCGTGCCGCTGGTCCTCGGCTCGCCGCGGGACGTGGACATCTTCGAGTCGTTCGTGCGCGGCGACCGGTAGTACCCTCGGGCCCGTGGCCCGGCCCCCGATTCGCACCCTCTTCCGCGCGCTCGCCGCGTCCCTCGTCGTCGCTGCCGGCTGCAACACGACCGTGCAGCCGATCCAAAACGCGCGCCCTCCGACGGAGCCCGCGCAAACGAAGGCAACGCCTCGGATCGCCGAGGCGCCCACGGATCCCGACGCGCCGCTGCCCACGTGCCCGGATCCCGCGCCTCCGGCCGGAAGCACGCCGAGCAAACCGACGTTCCTGCTGCAGAACGGTCACGAGCGGCCGATCCAGCGGATCGCGGTCAGCACCGATGGCAGCAAGCTCGCGTCGGGCGCGCAGGACGGCACGGTGCGCGTGTGGGATCTGCGCGCGGGCCTGCTCCTCACCCGCTTCGTGACGGCCGGGTTCTTCGTGCAAGACCTGTCGATCAGCGCGGATGGCAAGCGCCTCGCGTACTACGCGCCGGATGGCACGCCCGAGGGGCTGCTCGTGCAGGTGGTCGACCTCGACAAGCCGAAGGGCCCACGCGCCGCAATCCCGCTCCACGGCGCCTTCCAGCTCTCGCCGGACGGCACGTGGCTCGCCATGGCCACGGACAAGCTCACGCTCTTCGACGCGAAGACGGGCAGCGCCAAAAAGGAGATCGCCGTCGGCGCGAAGACCCCGAGCGCGCTCGCGCTCACGCACGACGCGGAGGGCCGGCGCGTCGCGATGGCCTACCCCGGCGAGGTCGTCGTCGTCGACGTCACGACCGACACGGTCACGCATCGGTTCCCGCTGGGGAGCGGGCTCGCGGACACGCCGATGCGCGTCGCGCTCACGCCCGAGCTCGTCGTCGTGATGGGCGCAGGCGGGGGGACGACGTTGTTCCCGCTCGCGAAGGGCGGCGCGCCGCGTGTCCTTCCAGGTCGATACAAAGACGTGTCCGTGGCGGGCGGGCGGCTCTGGGCCGTGGATCTCATGGACGGGCACGCCTCGGCCTTCACCCTCCCCGACGCGCAGGCCGTCTCGCTCGGCACGCCCGATCTGCCGCGGGGTGATCTCGTCGCTGCGAGCCGCGACGGCTCGACGCTCGTGACGGCCCGGAGCCACCTCGGCGAGGGCACGCGCATCGAGGTGCGGGACGTGCGGACGATGCGCGCGGTGCGCACGATCGAAGGGCTCCCTCGATCCATCGAATCGATCGCCGCGCGGCCCGACGGCAGCGAGCTCGCCACGGGCGCGCTCAACGGCGATCTGACGCGCTGGGATCTGCGGACCGGCAAGCCGAAGCCCGGCGTCTCCGCGAACGAGCAGGAGCATGGGCGGATCATGGCGCTCTCGTACGCGCCGAACGGCGAGCTGCTCGCCTCGTCGACGGGCAGCTTCGAGGTACGCGTCCGCGAGACCACGCGCGGACTGACCCTGCGCCGCTGGAGTTTGCTGTCTGGATCGTTCGTACGTTTCACGGAGTTCCTGCCGACGAGCGAGGAGCTGCTCACCGTGCGTGTGCTGACGGATCGGAAGCTCACGAGCCAAAAGGGCCCGGGCGGGGCGCCGGTGATCGACGAGAAACACGACGTAGCCGTGGAGCGCTGGGATCTCCGCGGACCGATGCCGCCCTTGCCGAAGACGCCCTTCGGCGAGATCGCGCGGCCCCAAGGGCGCGTCGTCGCCAAGCTCGCGTCGGACGCGAAGTTCTTCGCGCTCTCGAAGGACGGCCTGCGCCTCGTCGTGGGCGGCGGCGACGTGCTCACGTCCCTGCGCACGGACACGGGGAAGATCGATTGGACCCTCAAGCTTCAGACGATCCCGTTCGGCGTCGCGAAGCGGCCGGATGGAGGGATGGAGGTCGATCGATCCCACGCCGCCTTCTCGCCCGACGGAAAGACCGTCGTGATGTCCACGCGGCGGCTGGAGACGAACAAGGGCGGCGTGCAGCACTTCGTGCCCGTGTTGATGGAGATCGACGGCGGCACGGGGCGCGTGCGGAAGGTGCACAGGCCGGAGACGGACGGGGCTGTGCAATGGCACAAGGGGGCGATCGTCGTGGGGGGGCTCAAGCCCGTCGTGCTCGACGCGTCGAGCTTCGCCGTGCGGACGCGCCTCGATCTCGCGGACAACGAGATCTCCGCGATCACCGTCGTTCCAAAGCGGGACCTCTTCCTCCTCAGCGGCAACGGGGGCGGGACCTCCCTCGTCACGGAGCGCGGCGACGTCGTCATGACGCTGGTCTCCACGCCGAACGGGGAGTGGGTGTCGACGACGCCGTCCGGCGCTTATCGATCGAGCATCGATGGAGCGCGCAGCGTCGCGTGGACGTTCTCGGATCCCCTGGAGGGCTTCTCGTTCGAGCGCTTCGCCACCCGGTTCGAGCGGCCGGATCTCGTGGAGCGGAGCCTGGGCGGGGAGGAAGCGGCGGCGCCGGCCTCGCTCGCGCGGCCGCCGAGGTTGCGCGTCGAGACGAAGGCCCCGCGCGGGAGGATCGAGACGGCCGAGAACCACCTCGACCTCGACGTCGTCGCGACGAGCCCCTCGCGTGTCGATCGCGTGCGTGTCTTCGTCGACGGCAAACCCGCGGCCGATCGGCTGGTGTGCGCCGCGGAGGGGCGCGTCTCGCTCGACGTGCCGCTCCACGCGGGCCGAAACCGCCTGAGCCTCGTCGCCTACGACGCGGCCGGCTACGCGAGCAACCCCGAGCAGCTCGACGTCGTCTCGACGTCTCCCCTCGCGGAGAAGCCGAGCCTGCACGTGCTCTCGATCGGCGTGAGCCGCTATCCCCACATGCCGCCCGAGCAGCAGCTCGAGTTCGCCGACGACGACGCGCGCTCGGTCGCGACGTCGCTCGCGCGCCTCGCGGGGCCAAACCGCCCGTTCGGCCGCATCCTGGCGACGACGTTGCTCGACGACGAGGTGACCGTGAAGCGCGTCGACGAAGCGCTCGCGGGGCTCACGGGGATGCGCCCGGACGACCTCGCCGTCGTGTTCTTCGCGGGCCACGGAGCGCGGCTCGACGAGTCGAAGATGCTCTTCCTGACGAGCCAGGCGATGTTCACCCGCGAGGCGGCGATCCAGCACGGGATCGGATGGGACCGCATCGAGAAGGCGCTGCGCGGGGCGCGCGGGCGCGTGCTCATGATGCTCGACGCTTGCCACGCGGGGCACGTGTCGACGGAGGTCGTCGCGCCGAACGAGGCGCTCGCGCGTGAGCTCGCGGCGGGGGACCGCGCGGGGGTCCTGGTGTTCTCGGCGGCGCGCGGATCGCAGTTCAGCTACGAGGTGCCGCCGGACGGGGCGAGCGGGGCGAGCCGCGGGCTCGAGCTCGCCTGGGAGGGCAAGCCCAAGCGCTTGCAGAAGGACCTCCAGGGCGGGCACGGGCTCTTCACGAGCGCGCTGCTCGAAGCGCTCGACGGCGAGGCGCCGGATCGGGATCGCAGCGGCGCCATCGAGGTGAACGAGCTCGTCGACTACGTGACCGAGCGGGTGCGCGCGGCCTCGAACGGCAAGCAGACGCCGTGGGTCGCGCGGCGCGACTTGTTCGGCGAGTTCATGGTCGCGCCGGCGGCGCGCTAGCTCGCTGGACAGCTCGTTTCTCGTCGAACGACCTTACCCCCCTCCCCTCTCCGTCCCGGAGAGGGGCGTCCGGCGCGTCTTCTTCCTCGATCGGCATCCCATCCCGGTACGTGACGAAGTGCGAGAGCGTCGAAGGCACGCGCTCGCCCGGGAGGATCGTCCCCACGAGGTTCAGCGGATCACACGCCGACAGCCGCACGACCCCTCCGCGCAGCGGCGCCTTGCGGAGGGCCCGCAGCGATTCGAGGGCCTCCGGCAGCGCGAACTGCTCGCCGACGAAGGACGCGACGAGCCGGCCCCCGCGGACTTCGCCCCGCATCTCCAGGCGGCGATAGACACGCACGAGGTCCCGCCACGCAGGCGCGCGGGACTCGCGCGTGACGAGCTCACGGAAGACGATGCCCCAGCGCCGTAGGAGCTGCCGAGCCTGCGCCTCGATCGTCGCCGCGGGATCGACGCTCGCGGAAGGCGCGTCTCCGAGGACGGGCGCGCGGAAGAGCGCCCACCGGCCCGCCGCGAGGACGGGCGCGCCGCGCGTATGCTTGGTGCTCGAACGAGCGCGGGCGCGCGCCGAGGGCCCGAGCAAGCCGCGGAGCCCCGCGAACCCGTCCCCCGTGATCCGCCCCGCGGAGACGAGCTCCCAGAGCGCCTCCTCGACCTCGGGCCGCGCGAGGCCCGTCGCGCGGACGATGTCCTCGAAGAAGGACGCCCCCGCCGCGCCGAGCGTGGCGAGCACGCGCCGCGCAGGAAGAGAAAGGCCGTCGTCGCCGAGCGGCGCCTCGAGCGTTGCTTCGGACGGCTCCGCGAGCAGCCACGCGAGATCCCGCCGCAGCGCGAGCGTGATGGGCGCCGCGCGTGTCGGCGCGCCGCCGGCCGATGCGCGCGGCGAGAGCCGCCCCCACGTGACCTCGCCGGACAAGCAGAGCAGATCGAGCCACGAGGGATCGTAGGCCTCGACGCGCGCAGGGAGGATCTCGCTCTCCCACGCGCCCGCGGCGATCTCGAACCCCTGGAGCTGCTCGACGACACGCGCGAGCCCCGCGGCGCCGTGCGCGTGTTGCCCCGGGATCACGCCCTGCCACGCGAGCAAAAAACGCATGAGCTCGACGGGTGAAGCAGGCTCGATCGCGCGGCGCAGGCCGTCGACGGTGCGGCGGTGGATCCGCGCGAGCAGGCGCCGATCGCACCACTCGATCGCGCCAGGTTCGAGATCCGGCGAGAACCTCCCGCGCAGGACCACGCCGTCCGCCTCCACGCGCGCGAGGGCGATCTCGATGTCCGCGACCTCGATCGACAACCGCTCGGCGAGCATGGCCGCCTGGATAGGGCCGACGAGCGCGAGCCAGCCGCGCACGAGGCCCGCGATCGCGGCCTCGCGTGCTCCCTCTGCGGGCGTCTCACCGGCGCCCCTCGCGGGCTGCACGAGCTCCGGTGAAAACGTCCCCGCGGGCCAGATCGAAGCCGCCCGATCCCGCCGCTCGGCCGCGACCCACAGCGCCCCCATGATCCCCGGCCCCGCGAGCTTCGCGGCGCGACGCGCGCGCACGAGCACGTCGAGGAGCCGATCGTACCCGAGCGCGCTCGCGTCCTCCTCGGGCAACGCCGTGACATCGAGCAGGAGATCGTGCAGCTCGTCCGCGTCGCGCACGACGGGACGGGCCTCCGCGACGATGGCCTCGATGGCCTCCGGATCGAGCCCGCCGATCCGATCTGCGATCTCCGCCGGCAACCCGCGGCGCACGGTGACCGCGCGCGCGCGTCGTTCTTCGAGCGGCGCATCGTCGAGGAACGCATACGGGTTCGCGTTCAGGATCTCGTGCGACAGCACGCTCGGCTCGGCCGTCTCGCGCGAGGCGATCCGGATCTCGCCGCGCTGGATCCGTTCGAGCACCTCGGCGAGGCCTTCGGCGTCCATCACCTCCGTCAGGCAGTCGCGCATCGTCTCGCGCACGAGCGGGTGATCCGGGATCTCGAGGATCGCCTCGCGCCCGTGGTTGTCCTGGCAGCCGAGCTGCGCCGGGAACACGGCGGCGATGAGGTCGTCGCTGCGCATGCGCACGAGCGGCGCCGGCACCTTGCGCCCCCCGGAGAAGCGCAGGATCTGGAGCGCGCGTGTCGCGTTCCACCGGAAGCGCGTCCCGAACATCGGCGCCTGCAGCGCGGCTTGTTCGAGCACGCCCACCACGCCCTCGGGCCTGAGCATCTCGAAGATCACGTCGAGCGGGAAGCTGTGCTGCGCGCCGAGGGAGAGCAGCACGCCGTCGTCGGTCGCCGCCGCCTGCAGCTCGAAGTCGAAGCTCCGGCAGAAGCGCTTGCGCAACGCGAGGCCCCAGGCGCGGTTGATGCGGGCGCCGAAGGGCGCGTGCAGGATGAGCTGCATCCCGCCCGCCTCATCGAAGAACCGCTCGGCCACGACGACGCGCTGCGACGGCATCTCCCCGAGCGCCGACCGCGCGGCCGCCACGTACTCGCAGAGCAACACCGCGCCCGCGCGATCGAGCGCGCACGTCTCCTCCAGCCACGCCGCCGTCCACCAGAGCCGCGCCGGTTCATCCGCCTCCCGCCCCTCGAAGAGCCTCCGCGCGACCTCCTCGCGCAAGAGGCCCACCTCCGCGGACAGCTCGCGCGTGCGCGCAGGCCCCTCGCCGAACCAGAACGGCACCGTCGGCGGCGCGCCCGGCGCGTCCTCGACCCACACCTTGCCCGCCTCGATCCGACGGATGCGCCACGACGTGGATCCGAGGAGGAAGACATCGCCGGCCGAGGAGTCGATCGCAAAGTCCTCGTCGACCGAGCCGACCTTCATCCCGTCCGCGAGCACGACGTCGTAGTTGCCGTTGTCCGGGATCGCGCCGCCTGACGTGAGCGCTGCGATCGATGCCCCGCGCCGCGCCTTGAGCCGCTGGCCCACGCCGTCCCGGAAGAGGAGCGCGCCCGCGCGCCCGCGCCGCGCCGACACGCCCTCGGCGAGCATCTGCACGACATCGTCGAACGCCGCGCGCGTGAGCGTCTCGTAGGGCGCGGCCCGCCGCATGAGCGCGAAGAGCTCATCCTCGCCCCGCTCCCCCGACGCGCACGCCGCCACGATCTGCTGCGCGAGCACGTCGAGCGGCGCGTCGCGCATCGTGATGCGGTCGATCTCGCCCCGCCGCGCCGACCGGACGATCGCCGCGCACTCGAGGAGCTGATCCCGCGTCAGCGGGAACATCCGCCCCTTCGGCGTCGCCGCGAGCGCGTGGCCCGAGCGGCCGATGCGCTGGAGCGCCGTGGCGATCGATCGCGGCGATCCCACGAGGCACACGAGCTCCACGGCGCCCACGTCGATGCCGAGCTCGAGCGACGCCGTCGCCACCACGACCTTGAGCTCGCCCGCCTTGAGCCTGCGCTCCGCCGCGAGCCGCCGCGAACGCGAGAGGCTGCCGTGATGGGCGGCCACGGTTTCCTCGCCGAGCCGCTCGCCGAGGTGCAGCGCCACGCGCTCGACGAGCCTGCGCGTGTTGACGAAGACGAGCGTCGACTTGTGGGCGCGGCACATCTCGGCCACGCGGTCGTAGAGCTCGTCCCACTGCTCGTTCGTGCAGACCGCCCCGAGCTCGTCGCGCGGCACCTCCACCGCGAGGTCGAGATCCCGGCGCACGCCCGCGTCGACGATCTCCGGCAGCGGCCTGCCCGCGCCGACGAGCATCCGCGCCGCGACCTCGATCGGCCGCATCGTCGCCGAGAGCCCCACGCGCTGCGGGCGCGCCTCCCCGCCGCTCGTCACGAGCTCTTCGAGCCGCTCGATCGAGAGCGCGAGGTGCGCGCCTCGCTTGTCCGAGGCGACCGCGTGGATCTCGTCCACGATCACGGTACGCACGCCGCCGAGCGCGCGACGCCCCGAGGCCGATCCGAGCAGGATGAAGAGCGACTCCGGCGTCGTGACCAGCACGTGCGGGGGCTTCTTGAAGAGCCTTCGCCGATCCTTCTCCGGCGTGTCGCCCGTACGCACGGCCGTACGCACGGCGGGCCGCGCGAGGCCAAGCGCGTCGGCGAGCGCGGTGAGCTCTGCGATCGGCTCGTCGAGGTTCTTCTGGACGTCGTTCGACAGCGCCTTCAGCGGCGAGACGTAGACGACCTCGATGCGGTCCACGAGCCGCCCCTCGTCGCTCGCGCGCACGAGACGATCGAGGCACGCGAGGAACGCGGCCAGCGTCTTGCCGGAGCCAGTGGGGGCGGCGATGAGGCAGTCCTCACCTCGCTGGATCGTGGGCCAGGCGCGGACCTGCACGGGCGTCGCGGCCCCGAAGCGGCGGGTGAACCAGGCGTCGACGAGGGGGTGGAACACGGCCTTCCCAGGAGGCTACCGCGGCGGGCCGACCTTCGCACCGGCGCACCGGCCGGCCGGCGACAGCCGTTCGCAACGGTTACGCGGCCGAGAGCGAGGCGGTGTAAGCTCGAACCGGCACCTTCGTTTCTCGTCGGCTTCTGGGAGATCTCGCATGCCCCACGTGTTCCGGACCCTCCGGGCGCGGTTCGCCGCGCTCACGTTGATCACCACGTCTCTCTTCATGGTCGGGTGTGCCGCCAGCGCCGAGCCGCCCGCCGCTTACGCTCCGCAGCCGGCCTACTACGGCGGCGGCGCCGCGCAGGCCGAGGCCGCGCCCGCGTCCGCCGGCGCCCCGATGCCGATGGATGCGCCCTCCCCCGCGCCGATGGCCGCCAGCGACAGCGAAAGTTACGAGAGCGCAAGCGACTCCGACGAATCGGGCTTCTTCGGCGGCTCGTCCGACGCAGCCGCGAAAGCGACGGCGCTCGGCCCGCCGCCCGCCCCGGCCCCCGTGGCCCCCGGCGCGCGCGCCCCGATGGCCGCACCCGCGGCCGCGCCCAAGCAACCCACGCCGCCCCCCACGGGCGCGAAGCCCGCGCCCGGCGGCAAGAAGACCGAAGGCGCCTCCGAACCGCAGCAGCCGCAGGAGAAGCCTGCGACGCCGCTGCTCATCTACACGGGCCGCGTCGGCATGGAGGTCGCGGAGTCCACGGTCATCCCCGGGACGATCGACAAGGTCATCGACATGGCCGAGTCCTTCGGCGGCTACCTCGCGTCGCGCTCGGACGCGGGCGTCGTGATCCGCGTGCCCTCGCGGCATTTCCGCGACGCGCTCAACGCGCTGGAGAAGCTCGGCGAGGTCAAGCGCCGCAGCGTGAGCGCGGAGGACGTGTCCGAGGAGTTCCACGACCTCGAGGTGCGCCTGCAGAACCTGAAGAGCGTGCAGAAGCGCCTGCAGGAGTTCCTCGCGAAGGCGGCGAACGTGAACGACGCGCTGCAGGTCGAGCGCGAGCTCGAGCGCGTGGGCCGCGAGATCGATCAGATCGAAGGCCGCATGCGCTTCCTCCGCGCCCGCGCGACGTTCTCCACGATCACCGTCGACGTCTCGGCCAAGCCCAAGCAGCAGCAGGTCGTGGCGCAAGGCACGCCGCCGCCGCCCCCGCCGCCGCGCACGATCGACCTGCCCATCGACTGGCTCTCGAGGGTCGGCCTCGAGACGCTGATGACCCTTCGCTGAGGCAAGGAGGCAAGGACCATGAAACGTAACGTCTCGATGCTCCTCTTGTGCCTCGCCGCCTCCCTCGTCGGGATCGGCTGTGGCCCCGGCTTCAAGCTGAACACGCCCGACGGCTTCGTCGAACTCGAAGACCAGGAGGAGTACGCCTTCCGCGCGACCACGGCCCAAGGCGTCGTGATGAGCGTGCGTGTCGAGCCGAACCGGCCGAAGGGCAACCTCTCCTTCTGGACCGACGCGATCGACCTGAAGCTCCGCAACATCGGCTACACGGCGGAGGCCTCGCGCGAGGTCAAGACGAAGAGCGGCGCGACCGGCAAGCAGCTCCGCTACACGCGCACGGTCTTCGACCGGCCCCACATCTTCTGGCTCACGGTCTTCGTCACCGACGCCGACGTGTTCGTCCTGGAGACCGGCGGCGACGCGCGCGAGTTCGACAAAGCGAAGGACGAAGTGAGCAAGGCGATCGAGGGATTCGTCCCGGGCTAATGCGCTAGGATGCGCCCGGCCATGCCGGGCAGCCCGATCGAGGTCTACCGCCTCACCCGCAAGAAACACGATCAGATCTGGAACACGTACGTGATGCGCCCGCTCGCGGCCGTGTTCGTCGCCGCGATCCACCGCACGCCCCTCACGCCGAACCAGATCACGATCCTGAGCCTCTTCGTCGCGGTGACGGGCTCCGCGCTCTTCGTCGCGCTCCCCTCCTACCGCGGCGGCCTTTGGGCCGTGCTCGTCCTCGAGCTCGCCTACCTCTTCGACTGCGCGGACGGCATGCTCGCGCGCTACAAGAAGCTCGCCTCCCCCACGGGCCACCTCTTCGACTTCTTCGTCGACGAGATCAAGGCCGTGCTGCTCGTCGCCGTGATCGGCATCCACCTCCACAGAAAAGGAGGGCTCGGGATCGATGGCGCCGCGTGGCCCGCGAACGGCCCGGGGTTCCTCTATGCAGCGGTGGCCGGCGCGGTGATCGTGGCCTCGGGCATCTCGCTGACGAACTTCGTCCGCAGGCCCGAGCTCACGGGGAAAGATACGCCGACGGAGGCGCATTACGAGACCGTGGGCGAGAAGAAGCCGCAGTCGATCGTGGGTCGCGTCGCGTCCCTCGTCATGACGTTCCTGCGCTTCCTCAACCACTACCCGAGCCACCTCTGGATCTTCGCGCTCGCAGATCGGCTCGACGCCTTCTTCTGGATGTACCTCGCGCTGAACGCGCTCTACCTCGCCCGCGGCTGGCTCGGGCTCATCGTCCGGTTCGGACGCGCGTAGTCCAAGGGCATCAAGGCTGCGGCGGCGAAAGCGGCAACTCGACCACGAACTCTGCGCCGCGGCCGGGCTCGCTGAACGCGCGGATCGTGCCGCCGTGGGCCTCGCAGATCTGGCGCGCGATGTACAAGCCGAGCCCGAGGCCTCCGTGGGCGCTCGATGTCGTGCCGCGTTCGAAGCGGTCGAAGAGCCGCGCGAGATCCTCGGGGGCGATGCCCTTGCCCTCGTCCCGCACCGAGAGACGCGCGCCGCCCTCCGTGACCTCGACCTGCACGTGGATCGGGGCCGGGGCTGCGTAGCGCAGCGCGTTCGCGAGGAGGTTCGTCAGCACTTGCTCGATGCGCATCGCGTCGGCGCGGATCCGGCGGGCGCAGCTCACGCGCAGGTGCACCTCGCTGCCCACGCGCCGCGCTTCCTCGGCGAAGCGATCCACGAGCTCGGTACAAAGCGCGCAGAGATCGATCTCCTCGAGCTCGAGGACGAGCCTCCCTGCGGCGATCCGTGAGACGTCGAGCAGGCCATCGACGAGGCGCTTCAAGCGCGCGAGCTGCTTTTGCGTGCCGAAGACACGCGCGGTACACGCGCTGTGGGTCCACCCGCTCTGCAACCCGCGCGCGAGCAGATCGACCGAGAGGCACGCGGTCGTGAGTGGCGTCCGCAGCTCGTGCGAGGCGATCGAGAGGAACTCGTCGCGCGCCCGGAGCGCGGCCTGGGCCTCCTGGTAGAGGCGCGCGTTGTCCAGCGAGATGCCCACGCGATCGGCGAGCGCGACCGCCAGCGTGAGATCGTGGCTCTGGTAGAGAGGTCCTCCGCTGCCGCGCCCGAGGCTGATGCTGCCGAGGACACGCCCGCGGGCGCGCACGGGCACGGCCATCGCCGTCGCCGTTCCGATGCGGCGCACGAGGTCCTTGTGGTCCGCGTCCACGCAGACGCGGTCGAGCAGGGCATCGTCGACCACGGAGTTCAAGATCGGCTCCTGCGTGCGCGCGGGCTCCAGGCCTGGCTGCTTGCTCCCCGGGGCATACCGGCCCACCGATTCGACGAGCATGGGCTCTCGCGACGGATCCACGTGGGCCACCGCGAAGCGTCGCATCTGCCCGTCGTCCTCCAGCAGGAACATCACGCACCAGTCGGCGAGGAACGGGAGGGCGAGGCGCGGGACGAGGCCGACGAGCTCGTCGAAGTCGAGCGAGCCCGCGAGGCGCTCGGCGGCCTCGCCGAGGAAACGTTGCGCCGCCTCGGCGCGCTCGAGCTCCCGGTAGAGGCGCGTATTGTCGAGGTCCCCGGCCAGGCGCTGCGCGAACCGCTCGGCGAAAGCGCGGTCGTCTTCGTCGAAGGCGCGCGCTGTCACGTCGCGCAGAAACACGAGCGTGCCGAGCTGCTGAGCACGCCCGCGCAGCGAGACGAGCAGGAGCGCGTGAGGCCCGAGCGCGGCGAGCTCCTCGGCAGCCTTCGCGTCCGTCGAGAACGAGGCGAGCGTCGCGGGATCGATCTCGTTCAGCACGAGCGGCTGCCCTGCTTCGAGCACGGCGCGGGCCGAGCCCGAGAAGCGCTCGACGAGGTTCGAGGTCTCGACGAGCCGCCGCCAGCGCTCTTCCCGCGCGGCGTCCACGTGCGCGACGACGGCGCGGGGCGCGCCGCTCGCCAGCTCGACGAGGAACATGCATCCGTCGCCGCCGACGGGCAGCGCCAGGCGCGCGGCCGCGGGGAGCGGATCTTCGCCGGCGGGCGCGAGCGGCGCGGTCGTCTGCGCGAGGACGCGCTGCCGCTCGTCGGCGCGGCGGATCCGCTCTTCGAGCAGCTTTCGCTCGGTGATGTCCTCGGAGATGCCGAGCAAAAAACGCGGCTGCCCCGCGTGGTCGACGATGGGGATCTTCTTCGTGTGCAGGACGCGCAGGCCGTGCCGCGTCTGGATCGGCTCCTCGGTGATGTCGACGAGGCGTTTGCCCGAGAGCACTTCGCGGTCCTTGGCCACGAAGAACATCGCCTGTTCTCGGGGGAACAGGTCGTCGTCGTTTTTGCCGAGGATGGCGTCGCGGTGCAGTCCGAGCAGGTCTTCGCCTGCTTTGTTGAAGAGGACGAAGCGAAGCTCGGCCGCGTCCTTGACGAAGATCATGTGGGGGAGGTTCTCGACGATCGAGTCGAGGAACGAAGCTGTGCTCTCGAGCGGCGCCGCGCTGTCGGTAACGAGTCGACCGGGCTCTCCGTCTGCCTTCGCCACTTCCCCTCTCGATTTTCATAGGGTGGGCTTGTGGGCGGTGCAACTCGACGAAAGGAGCAAGGCGGAAGAGTCGAGCGACGAGGAGGCGCGAGGCCCTGCGGAAAACTGGACATCAGCGCCCTGGCATGCGCTAACGGGCCTCACGTCATGCGACGCCCCTGCTACACGCTGCTCGTCCTCGCGGCGGTGAGCCTCGGCGGCTGCCGCGAGAAACCGGGATCGGCTCCTGGCCTCCTCGCCGACGCTCCGTCCGAAGCCGGTGCTGCCACGACCCCGAAAACCGACACGGACGGTGCGCCTTCCGCGGACGCGGCGGACGCGGAAGCGCCTCCCCCCGAACCGAGCGGGCCCTTGCTCGTCGATCTCGCGGGCATCGCGCACCTGCCGCCCCCGATCCCGGAGAGCGCGCCGCGGCTCGCGAGCATCGCGATGCGCACCGACGTCGTGGCGAAGCCGGATCCGAAGGCGGCGCGTGTCGGCTTCCTTCGCGCCGGCGCGATCGTCGAGATGGATCCCGAGGTCGCGGGGACGGCCGGCTGCAAGGACGGATGGCGCAAGATCAAGCCGTACGGCTACGTCTGCGTGGGCCCCGACGCCACGCTCGATCTGAACCACCCGATCGTGAAGGCCGCGACGCGGCGGCCCGACATCACGCAGAAGCTCCCCTACATGTACGGCATCGTGACGCGCGGCGGCCCGGTCTACGCGCGCATCCCCACGGCCGAGGATCTGAAGGCGCACGAGCCTGGGCTGAAGAAGCACATCGCAAAGTGGGAGAAGGACAAGGAGAGCGGCGCGACGTACGGGCTCGACGTGTGGATGAAGTGGAAGTCTTCGCCCTCTCCGCCCGCGCTCGACGCGATGGAGCAGAAGCTCACGGACGAGGACATCCCGTTCTTCCTGAAGGACGGCGGCCGCGTGCCGAACCTGTCGGGTCTTTTGAAGTCGAACGATCTCGTGAAGATCGGCCAGGTCGATCGGCGCAACGGGGTGGCCTTCGTGGAGACGTTCCTGCACGAGGGACGGCGCTACAACCTATCGACGGATCTGCGGGTGATGCCTGCCGATCGGTTCCGTCCGATCCGCGGCAGCGACTTCCACGGCTACGAGATCGGCAAGGACGTCGACTTCCCGTTCGCGCTCGTGCGCAGGCCCGGGGCGAAGCGCTGGGTGTGGGACGAAGGGAAGAACAAGCTCGTCGCGAACGGGGAGGTCCCGTACCGCGCGGCGGTGAATCTGACGGGCAAGCAGAAGTTCGTGGGCGGCGTCTTGCACTACGAGATGAAGGACGGCGGCTGGATCGACGACCGTCACGCGGGTCGCGTCGATCCGGCGAAGAAGATGCCGGCGTGGGGGAAGAACGGCGAGAAGTGGCTCGACATCAACATCACGAAGCAGGTGCTCGTCGCCTACGAGGGGACGAAGGCGGTGTTCGCGACGGTGGTGTCGAGCGGGGAGAGCGGGCTCGAGGATCCGGAGACGAGCAAGTCGACGAAGCGAGGGATCTTCCGGATCCATACGAAGCACGTGAGCGTGACGATGGACTCGGACGCGGTGGGCGAGGAGTTCGAACTCCGCGACGTGCCGTACGTGCAGTACTTCCAGGACGGCTACGCGCTGCACGGCGCCTACTGGCACGACCGCTTCGGCCAGCCGAAGAGCCACGGCTGCGTGAACCTCGCGCCGGAGGACGCGCGAAGGTTGTTCCACTGGACGGAGCCCCAAGTGCCGCACGGCTGGCACGGAGCCGCGCGGAGCCTGACGGGGACGGTGGTGTTCATTCATCCGTGAGGGGCTCGGAGCGAGCGGGCGCCGTGGGCGGTTTCCGCCGCCGTGCCATCGGGCGCGGCGTTTGGTAAGCTCTTCTCCGTGAGGCAGCCGCGGTCCGTGGATCGAGCAGGCGAAGGGCGCTCCGACAGGGTGGCGTTCGTGTTCGAGTCCCTCGACCTGGAGATCGTCGAAGCGGCGCGCGAGGTCGATCGCTCGCTGATCCGAGCTCGGCGAGGGACAGGGGTACGAAGAGCTTGTGCCTCACACCGTCATGATGACGGACGGCGACCTCACCCTCCGCGTGCTGGACCTGCCCACGCTCATCGACGTGAAGTCGAAGACGGTCGAGCGAAAGATCGCGCCGTTCTTCCCGTGCTGCTTGCGACGCTGGACGAGAGCTCGAAGATGCAGCCTCGAGCGAAGCGTCGTGCGTGACCGAGGGGGTGGACGCGTGTCGACCCCCGCAGGTCAACGTGACGCGTGGGGGGTGGATGCGTGTCGACACCCTCTGGTCATCGTTGCGCGTGGGGGTCGACGCGTGGGCGACACCCGCCGGTCATCGTTGCGCGTGGGGGTCGCCGCGTTCCAACACCCTCCGGTCATCGTCGCGCGTGGGGGTCGACGCGTGGGCGACACCCGCCGGTCATCGTTGCGCTTAGGGGTCGACGCGTGGGCGACACCCGCCGGTCAACGTGACGCGTGAGGGTCGCCGCGTTCCAACACCCTCGGTCGTCGGTTTCCTGCGGGTTTCACGACTCAACCGCCTCGCAGGAGGCGAGCGCGCTCCAGGTTCTGCATGTCGACGAGATCCTGTGGGCGCCCGGCAGCCCGCTTCGCCTCGATGAGGTCGTCGAGCGAGACGATGTTCACGGAGACGCCCTCCCACTCGGCGACGACACGCCGTTCCCAGGCGTCACCAAAGGACGCCCCCTTCATCGATTGCAGAAAGTCGACACGCAACGGCGGGACCCCCAGCCACACGATCTCCTCCGGCGTCGCTGCATCCAGATCCACGACGATCGACTCCGGCACGCCGAACATCCTCAGCGCGTCGCAGGCCCGACGCATGTTCTCGCGATCGGCGTCGAGGAAGAGATCGAGATCCTTCGTCGTGCGCGGACGGTCGTGAAAGCCGACGGCGTACCCACCGACGACGAGATAACGGACGTCAGCGTCGGCGAACGCCGCCAGGAGATCCACGAAGTCCGCCGGCAGGCTGGGGTTCCTCGTTCGCATACCACTCCCACGCAAGCGAAAGGATGGCCTGCAAGCGCTCACCCCCCGACGCGCTCTTCCAGAACAAAACGTCCGCGTCCTCTGCCTGGGACAGCGGGACACGCCCGCCCGTCCACGTCGCTCGGCGCAGGGCTGCTCGCTCTTGGCGATCTCGGTCGGCCACGTCGAAGAGCATAGTACGAGCATGCTCGGACGTCGCGGGGGCGTGTCCGCGTCTCACCCCACGAGCGAGCTCTCGATCTCGATCTTCCCCGTCAGCATCTTGTGCACCGGGCACTTGTTCGCGATGTCGAGCAGCCGCGCGCGTTGCTCCTCCGTCAGGTCTCCCACAAGCCGGATCGACCTCTTCGCGAGGAACGAGCCATCCCGTTTCTCGCCGGTGACCTCCACCTCCACCGACGCGAGCGGCCACGCTTTGCGGTCCGCGTAGACCTTGATCGTCATCGACGTGCACGTGCCGAGGCCGGCGAGCACGAACTCGAACGGATCGGGCCCGCGATCGTCGCCGCCCACCTCCGGCAGCTCGTCGCCTTTGAGCTCGTGGGACCCCACGTGGATCGATTGCCCGAACTTCCCCTCGGCCGTCTTCACCGTGACGTTTCGCATGTCCCCTCGTATCGCAGAATCCCGCTTCCGGAGAAAGTCGCGGCGCGCGCGTGACGCTTTACGCGACGGCGGGCCTGTCCGACGTTAGGGGCTCGCCATGGTCCCGCTCGCCCCTACAGGCTGGCTCCTCGCGCAGACCGAGTCCGGCCGCCGCTTCGCGCAGAGCCTCACCGAACAGCTCCACGCCACGCTGCACGGCGATGCGCACGTGCCCCGCAAAGGTGGCGCGCTGCTCGTCGGCAACCACGCCTTCATGGGCATCGACGCCTTCGCGCTCGCCGCGCTCCTGCTCCTCCAGACGGGCAGGCTCCCGCGCTTCCTCGCAGAGCGAAACCTCTTCCGCATCCCCGGCCTCCGCGAGCTGCTCCGCAGCATGGGCGCGATCCCAGGCACGCCCGACGACGCCATCGATCTCCTCGAAGCCGGCGAGCTCGTCGTCGTGTACCCGGGCGGCGTCGACGACTCGTTCAAGCTCTCGAGCGACGCGTACACGCTGCGCTGGCAAGGGCGCGCCGGCTTCGCACGCGTGGCCATGCGCGCGCGTGTTCCGATCGTGCCTTTCGCCGCCACGGGCGTCGACGAGCTCTACCGCCTCGATCGACGCGAGCACTTCCTCGGTCGCTGGATCGGCGGCTCGTCGCGGTACGACATCCCGCTGCCGAGTGGCCTGCGCCCGCGCCGCGTGCCGCTTGATTGCCACCTGCTCCCGCCCATCGACACGGCCGGCGATCCGCGAAACGAAGGCGACGTCGAGCGCATCCGGCGCGCCACCGAGGAAGCCATCCGCAGCGTGCTCGATCCCTACCGCGCGGAGCTCACGTCGTCCGCGCGTTGATCGTCCGCGTCCCCGAGGAACGCCGCGCGTGTTGCTTCCGCAGCGGCGCGCAACACGCGGAAGATCGGGAGGTCCGACCAGTGCGGGCGTGGTTCGCCAATCGGCACGTCGACCACGAGCGTGTCGCCCTCGTCGTGGTGCACGACGCCGCCGGCCTCGTCGAGGATCCGCCGCATCGGCGTGTTCGAGACGAGCACCGCCGAGCGGAAGATCGAGATGCCGCGCTCGCGCGCCGCGCGCGTGAGCGCATCGAGCAAGACACGGCCGAGGCCCTTGCCCTGGTACGCGTCGATCACCGTCACCGCCGCCTCGGCGATGTGCGGCGCGTCGGGGAGGCGCAAGAACCGCGCGACGCCGACGCCCTCTTCTTCCTTCAAGTCGAGCGAGTCCGTCATCGCGACGATCGCCACGTGATCCTTGCCGTCGACCTCCGTCAGGTACCGCGCCATCGACGGGCTCAAGAACGGCACGTCGGAGAGGAAGCGGCGATAACGCGACTCGCGCGAGAGTTTTCCGAACGCACGCACGAGCGCGTCACGATCCTCCGCGCGAATGCATCGCAGCCGTACGACGCGACCGTCCGCGAGCTCCCGCGTCTCGTGATACTCCCGGTCGTAACGCACGCCCTCAGCATACAGCGCCGTCGTCCGTGCCGAACGACGCTTCCATCTTCGTGCCGCGCGTGGTTGCCGACGGCCGAGCGCGCCCTACCCTGGGCGATCATGCATCGCTTCAAATCCCCTTTGCGTTCGCACGATTCCGCTCGCCGCCTTGGACACCTCGCGTGGCTCCTGCTCGCCCTGTCTGGCTGTTCCGGATGTGGCGCGGCGAAGAGCCCCGCCGAAGGCGATACGCGGTCGACCTCCGTCGTCGAGCCCGGTCTCATGCCTTCGGAAGAGAACGGCGCGTCGTCATGCGGTCGCGAGACCAACGTGCACGGCACGGGCTACGACGCCGCGGCGCGCGCGTGCCTCTGGGACGCATGGCTGAACGGGAGCACCGCAGGGCTCATGATCACGATGCACACCGTCGAGGGCGATCCGATCTCGTACATGATGCGCGTGCGCCCCGGTCCCATCGTCGACGTGACCGAGGACAGCCGCGACCGCTTCGGATCCCCAGGCGTGACACGCACGACGTGCAAGACGCTGGAGAAGCGCGCAGGCTCGGGCGACCGCTTCGGCTTCGTGCTGCGCGGATGCGACGGACGCGCCTCCGAGATCGTGATTCCCTGACGGCGCGTGGGGCGCGCCACGTACACACGAGCGCGCGCGAAATGATAGGGTGCGCCCCATGCAGCTCGCGGTGATTGGTACGGGTTACGTCGGCCTCGTGGCCGGCGCCGGGTTCGCAGATTTCGGCAACGACGTCGCATGCGTCGACGTCGACGAGGGCAAAATCGCGCGCCTCTTGCGCGGCGAAGTGCCCATCTACGAGCCGGGCCTCGACACGCTCATCGCGAAGAACACGAAGGCCGGGCGCCTGTCGTTCTCGACGGACGTGGCAGGCGCCATCCGCAACGCCGAGGTCGTGTTCATCGCCGTCGGCACGCCCTCCGCAGCCGACGGTTCCGCAGATCTCTCGGCCGTCTACGCCGTCGCCGAGACCATCGGCAAGAACATGAACGGCTTCAAGGTCGTCGCCACGAAGAGCACCGTGCCCGTCGGCACAGCCGATCAGGTCGAGGCGATCATCGCCCGCCACACGACCCACCCCTTCGGCGTCGCCTCGAACCCCGAGTTCCTCAAGGAAGGCGACGCGATCAACGATTTCATGAAGCCCGATCGCGTGGTCATCGGCTCGAACAACACGCGCGCGCTCGAGGTGCTGCGGAGCCTCTACGATCCCTTCGTGCGCACGAGCGATCGCATCCACGCGATGGGCGCGCGCTCGGCCGAGCTGACGAAGTACGCCTCGAACGCGCTGCTCGCGACGCGCATCTCGTTCATGAACGATCTCGCCCTGCTCGCAGAGAAGCTCGGCGCCGACATCGATCGCGTGCGCAAAGCCGTGGGCGCCGACCCGCGCATCGGGCCCAAGTTCCTCTTCCCCGGCCCAGGCTTCGGCGGCTCGTGTTTCCCGAAGGACATCTCCGCGCTGATCCACACCGCGCACGCGATGGGCCACGACCTCGAAGTCGTGCGCGCCGTCGAGGAAGTGAACAAGCGGCAAAAGCACGTGCTCGGCTCGAAGGTGAAGCAACACTTCGACGGCGCACTCGCCGGGCGCGTCGTGGGCGTCTGGGGTCTCGCCTTCAAGCCGCAAACCGACGACATCCGCGAGTCACCCGCGCTCACGTTGATCGAGGACCTGCTCGAAGCAGGCGCGACGGTGCGCGCGCACGACCCACAAGCCATCGAGAACGTCCGCCCGCTCTTCGGCGATCGCGTGACCTACGTGGACACGATGTACACCGCAGCCGAAGGCGCCGACGCCCTCGCACTCGTCACCGAGTGGCACGAATACCGTCGCCCCGATTTCCACCGCATCAAGCGGCTCATGCGCACGCCATCCCTCTTCGACGGTCGCAACATCTGGGACCCCGAAGATCTGCGCGCCCTCGGCTTCTGGTACACCGGCATCGGCCGCGGGTGACGCAGAGCTGGGGCTTCGCCCCAGACCCCAGCAGGGGCTGTCCGCCCCTGCACCCGGACCAGCCAGGGGCTGGACCCAGGCTCGATGAACTGCGCGATGCGCAGTTCATCGAGCAGGCCCGGTCAAGACCGGCAACGGCGTTGCCAACCAAGACAGCCGCGCTGCCGGTTCTGCTGGCAACCTGGGTTCTTCGTCGGCCTGTTTGAAAAACTGCGCGGAGCGCAGTTTT
>NZ_SSMQ01000104.1 GCF_005144585.1 Polyangium fumosum
TCCGCCGCCGCCGCCTCCGCCGCCGCCGCCTCCGCCGCCGCCTCCGCCTCCGCCTCCGGGGGCCGCGCACCACGTCCAGGTAGGCGCGCAGGGGGCCGTCTGGAGCGCGCTCGCCCCCAAGCCCGCCTGGGGCCTCGTCCTCTTCGCCGAACGAGCCTCCTCTGGGCACGCAGGCCTCACGCCGGCCTTCCGCCTCGGCCTGGCCATCGCCCAAAGCCCCACCACCGAGACCGACGGCGGCACCGCCCGCTTCCGCTGGATCGCCGCCCGCCTCTCGGGATGCCCCTTCGCCTGGGCCGTCGGCCCCCTCACCGCGCGCCCCTGCGCCGGCGTCGACCTCGGCGCCCTCCAGGGCCAAGGCCTCACCATCGTCAACCCCCAGCAAGCCACGCGCCCCTGGCTCGCCCTGACCGTCGCAGGCCGGCTCCAAGCACGCCCCCTGCCATCCCTCTCCCTGGAAGCCGAAGCCGGCCTCATCGCGCCCCTCATCCGCGAGATCTTCGGCTTCGAGGACCCCCGTCGCATCATCCACGCCACGCCCGCCCTCGGAGGCTACGGCGCGATCGGCGCTGGGTGGGTGTTCTGAAGGCGCGGAGCTGGGGCTTTGCCCCAGGCCCCAGCAGGGGCTGTCCGCCCCTGCACCCGGACCAGCCAGGGGCTGGACCCAGGATCGATGAACTGCGCATCGCGCAGTTCATCGAACAGCCAGGGTCAAGACGGACAACGACCCTGCCGTCCAAGACAACGACCCTGTCGTCCAAGACAACGGCGACGTGTCGCTGCGTGCGAGAACGTCCACGGTCTTGCCATCGGCCTGTGGGAAGAACTGCGCATCGCGCAGTTCTTCCCCCCAAGGTCCAGGGCTGGCCCTGGTTCGGGTCGAGGGGCGAACAGCCCCCGCGGGGCCCGGGGCAGCGCCCCGGCGCGACGCTCCCCGACGCTCCCTGTCGTTTTCGTGATCGAAACGCGGCGCTCGCGACATCGGGGGGACGATGACGACCGTGGGGACCACGCAGGAGGGGGGCGAGGGGGTTGATTGGGCCCTGTCGTCGCCGCTCTCGGTGGCCCCGGTGGATGGGGAGGCGGCGGCGCGCTTCCGGGCGATCCGGGATGAGCATTTCGAGTTCGTCTGGCGCTCGGTGCGCCGCCTCGGCGTGCCGGATGCCGATGCGGACGATGCTGCGCAACAGGTCTTCATCGTGCTGAGCCGGCGGCTCGAGGAGATCACTGCTGGCAGCGAGCGGGCCTTCTTGTTCGGGACGGCGATGCGCGTGGCCATGCAGGTCCGGCGGACCATGCGGCGCCGGGGCGAGGTCTCGCTCTCGGAGGACGAGGCGCAGGGGCTCCCGCTGGAGCCGCCGGATACGGGGCCTGATGCCGAGGAGTTGCTCGCGCAGCGGCGGGCTCGTGTGATGCTGGACGAGGTGCTGGAGTCGTTGCCGCTCGACGTGCGCGCGGTCTTCGTCCTGTTCGAGCTTGAGGAGATGAGGGTCCCGGAGATTGCGAGCTTGCTCGGGATCCCGCTTGGGACGGCGGCGTCCCGCCTGCGCCGTGGCCGTGAGCTCTTCCAGGCCGAGCTCTCGCGGGTCCAGGCGCGCAAGAAACGGAGCATTCGATGACGGATCCCGAGCGACTCGTCGAGGGGGACGACCTGGGGGCGGAGCTCTTGCGCTCGGCCCGCGCGCTCGACGCGAAGCATGCCCGCGAGCGGAGGGCTGCGCTGATCGGCGCTGCCGCGGGGGTCGGCGCGATGGCCGCGACGAAGGCGGCCTCGGCCGGGACGACGAAGGGCTTGTTGCAGGGCGCGTTCGCGAAATGGGTCACGCTCGTGATCGGCGCGTCGGCCCTCGGCATTGGGATCGCGGTCGGCGTCGCGGGAGGCGAGAGCGACGTCCCCGTGGCGGCGAGCCGATTTGCCCCGGCGTGGCGGGAGCGCACGTCCCTGGTCGCCGCCGCATCTCCCCCGGAACCCAGCGAAACCGCCGAGATGCCCCCCGAAGCCCCGCGCGTGCTCCAAGAGCCCGCGCCCATCCAACCGACGGCTCTGCCCAAAGGAAAACGTGCCCCCGCGGCCCCGGCGCCGAGCGCTTCGACCGACCGCGCTGCGCGCCTCGCTGCCGAGCTCCAGGCCTTGCGCGTCGCGCGGGAGGCGCTCGCTTCCGGTGATGGCCCCCGCGCCCTCCACGCGCTCGACGATTACGCTGCGCGTTTCCCCCGCGGCCACCTCGCCCTGGAGGCCGAGGTCCTTCGGATCGAAGCGCTCTCCCGCGCCGGCGACGCTTCGGCTGCGGCCCGCGCCCGCCGCTTCCTCGAAGCGCACCCGCAGAGCCCTTATGCCGAGCGCCTCCGCGCCCTCGCCGGTGGCCCGTCGATTCCGTGATCGATTCGGTCCTCCCCGGCCATCGGTAGCGTCGGCCCCTCTTTCACGTCGGCCCAGGAGACCCCCCATGCACAATCGACTTGCTCTTTCCACGTTGTCGCTCTCGTTTGCGTCCCTGCTCGTGCTCGCCGCGTGCGGCGGCACCGTCACGGCGGGCGGCGGCGACGACGGCGACGGCGGCACCGGTGCGGCCCCCGATCCCGACACCTCCAGCAGCAGCTCCGGCGTCCCGACCGCGGGCCCCGGCGGCAGCGGCGGCACAGGTGGGACGGGTGGTACGGGCGGGACAGGCGGGACAGGTGGCTCGGGCGGCGGGACGGGCGGCTCGGGTGGCGCGCCGCCCGAGGACTTCGGCCCTCCCAAGTGCGACGAGAACCTCGACCTCGACGACGCCGATCCGTACAACGCCGCCAAGGCGATCGAAATCTGCAAGAAGGCGAACGGCCCGAATAGCTGGGGCCTCATCGAGGCCAAGTGGGTGCTGCCCGACGGCTCGGCCGTCCCGGTGGGCTACGAGGCGAACTACGCCCTCGGCCACGGCATCTACGACAGCTTCGGCGCCAACGTCGCCACGCGCAAAGGCGACCGCATGCTCGGCATCTCCAACGGCGCCGCTCGCCGCCCGACCGATCCCGATTACACGGGCCCGAGCGGCGGCTTCGCCAAGGGATACACGCACGCCTCGCCGGCCGGCTTCCCGAAGCCCTCGCCGGCCTGCCCCGGCGTCCTCACCGGCCAGCCCTACGACGGCGTCGCCCTCGAGGTCACGCTCCGCGCCCCGAACAGCGCGCAGGGCTTCGCCTTCGACTTCACGTACTACACCGCCGAGTACCCGGCCTTCACCTGCTCCACCTTCAACGACGCCTTCGTCGCGTTGCTCTCGCCGACGCCCGTGGGCCAGACCGACGACAACATCTCCTTCGACAGCCTGGGCAACATCATCAGCGTGAACAACGTCTTCCTCGACGTCTGCAGCAGCCCGAGCTGCGCGTTCGGCCCGGGGCAGCTCGCGGGCACGGGCTTCGAGAACAACGGCGCCACCGGCTGGCTCACCACCTCCGCGCCCATCACGGGCGGCGACACCTTCACCCTGCGCTTTGCCACCTACGACTCCGGCGACGCGGTCCTGGACAGCGCGACCCTCATCGACCACTTCCGCTGGACCACGCAGCCGAACAGCGTCGTAGGCACGTCCCGCCCGATGGAGTGATCCTCTCGCTCATGCGCACGACGTCCGTCCCGCTCTCCCTCCTGCCGGCGCTCGCCGTCCTCGCCGCCGCCTGCGGCCAATTCGTCTCGCTCGGCGGCGGCAGCGGCAGCGGGGGAGCGGGCGGCGGCCCCGATCCGGGGGATCCCACAAGCAGCAGCACGAGCGACGGTAGCTCCGTGACCACGAGCGCCACGACCGGGAACGGCGCCGGTGGCAGCGGCGCCGGCGGGGAAGGCGGGGCGCCGTCGTCCAGCGGCAGCGGCAGCGGCGTCGGAGGAAATGGCGGCGGCGTGAACAACGCGCCGTGCGACGACGACCTCGCGCTCGACGACGCCGATCCGTTCCATGCCGCGCAGGCCATCGAGCTTTGCACGCTCGCCGTGGGCCCGGACGACCCCGGCTTGCAAGACGCGCGCTGGGTGCTGCCCGACGGCGCCCCCATTCCGCCGGGATACGACCTTCCCTATGCGCTCGGGCACGGCCTCTTCGATGGTTTTGGCCCGAACGTGCTCCCGCGGGCTGGAAAACGATTGCTCGCGCTCTCCAGCGGCGCCGCCCGCCGCCCCGGCGAGCCCGGCTACGCGGCCCCGATGGGAGGGTATACCAAGAACTACCATCACGCCCCACCGGAGGGGTTTCCGAAAAGCTCGCCCGCCTGTCCCGGCGTCCTCACCGGCCAGCCCTACGACGGTGTGGCCCTCGAGGTGACACTACGCGCGCCGATCGGCACCGTCGGCTTCTCGTTCGACTTCACCTACTATACCGCCGAGTTCCCGTCCTTCATCTGCTCGTCCTTCAACGACGCGTTCGTCGCGTTGCTCTCGCCCACGCCGTCGGGACAGACCGACGGCAACATTTCCTTCGACGGCCAGGGCAACGTCATCAGCGTGAACAACGTCTTTCTGGATGTCTGCGCGTGCCAGGGCGGCCCGCCGTGCAGCGTCGGCGGCACGGTCTATCCTTGCAGCCTCGGCGTGGGCGAGCTCTCGGGCACGGGATACGACACGGGGCAGGGGCACGGCGCGACGGGCTGGCTCACCACCACCGCGCCGATGCAGGGGGGCAAGACGTTCACCGTTCGTTTCGCCGTCTACGATTCCGGGGACGCCGTGCTCGACAGCGCCACGCTCGTCGACCATTTTCGGTGGATCAGCACGGGCGAGCCGGTCGTGAAGACCTACCGGCCCGTGCCTCCTTGATCCGCCTACTCCTGGGCTTCGACCTCCTCCGAATCGAGGAAGCCCTCCTGCGTCCCGAGCGCCTCCTGGATGCTCCCGGTGTCTTCCTGGAGTCCGACCTCGCCCAGGAACCCGGCCTCGCCCTGAAGTCCGGCCTCAGCCTGGCTTCCGGCCTCTTCCTGGATCGCGAGCGCTCCCTGGATCCCGGTCTCGCGCTGCGTCTCGATGCGCTCCTCGACGGCGCGCTCGATCTTCGCCCCGGCGCGCTCCTGGACGGCGTGCTCGATCTTCGCCCCGGCGCGCTCCTGGACGACGCGCTCGACCTGCGTCGCGTGGCTCCGCACGCGCGCCTTGTTCAGCTTGCCGAACAATCCGCCCGGCGTCCCCGCCGCCGCCGCGCCGGCCACCACGAGAATCGCCATTCCGAGACCCATTCCAATCGTACGACCCTTGTTCATACATGCCTCCTTGCGACGAGGACCACGCGCGAACCCTCTCACGCCCGTTCCTCGCTGCGCCCCCGGTGCAATGCATATGCCCTGATCGTTGCCACCGGGCGGTACGCGCGGCGCCCGTTCCGTCACCACGTCCCCTCGGGGCCGTAGGACGATTGCCGCCCCACGCGTACTTCCTCGCGTGGGATCCGAAAAGTCGGAGATGATGGGCGTGCCCCATTACGAGCCCACGCCGGCCCGGGAGCACCGTTCGTATTGAAAGACGAGGCGCTTTCGCGGGGGCCTTCCCTCGTGGTACCGTCTCGGGCGTGAAGGGCGACACGGAGCGCGACGAGAGCCTGAGCCGCGAGGACGCGCCGACGAAGGTCGAGCTGCCGCCGCGCAGCGTGAGGCCGAGCGTGCCGCCGCCCGCGACCGAGACCTCCCTCGGCGCCACCATTGCCGGGCGGTATCGCCTCGAACGAAAGCTCGGCGTGGGCGGCATGGGCGAGGTCTTCCTCGCCCGCGACGCGTGGAAAAACATCCGCGTGGCCGTGAAGATCCTGCACCGCCGCATGGCGGACAACCTCACGGTCGTGAACCGCTTCCGCCGTGAGGCGCGCATCATGCGGGAGCTATCGAGCCCGCACGCCGCGGTCATTCATGATTTCGGACAAACCGACGACGGGGCGCTCTACCTCGTCATGGAGTACCTCGAGGGCGAGACGCTCGGCAGCTTGATCGAGCGGGAAGCGCCGCTCGCCCCGGCGCGCGTCACCCGCATCGCCCTCGATCTCCTCGACGTCCTCGCGGACGCCCATCGGCGCGGCGTCGTCCACCGCGACATCAAGCCGCAGAACGTCTTCCTCGCCGCGCGCGGGCCGGGCAAGGACGGCGAGCCCGTGGTCAAGCTGCTCGATTTCGGCATCGCCAAGCTCGAAGACCACGAATCCACCGAGCTCACCGAGACCGGCGCCATCTGGGGCACGCCGCGCTACATGAGCCCGGAGCAGGCGAGGGGACAGCCCATCGATCGTCGCAGCGACCTCTATTCACTCGGCGCGATGATGTACCGCGCGCTCACGGGCGAACCTCCGTTCGAGGGCGCGAGCGTGGCCGAGCTCTCCTATGCGCTCACGCACAAGGCGCCCGTCCCGCCCGACAAGCGCCGCCCGGAGCTCGGCATTCCCCTCGAGCTCGGGCGTGTCGTGATGCGCGCGCTCGAAAAGGACCCGAACGCGCGGTATTCGACGGCCGCCGAGATGGCCGACGATCTCCGGGCGCTCCAGAGCGAGCCGGCGCCGGCGCCCGTGGCCGCGGCGGGGCGGCTCACGAGCCTCGGGATGCGCGGGTGGATCCTCGCCACGTGCCTCTTTGCCCTCGTCGCGGTGGCCGAGTTTCCCCGCGTCGCGCGCGCGACGTTCCCCGGATTCACCGTGGAGGCGGGCCTGCTCGTCTCGGCCGTCGTGGAGCCGACCTGGCCCGGGATCGAACGGGGCATCGAGCCCTACGACGCTCTGCTCGCGGTCGACGGCAGGCCCGTACGTCGGGGCAGGGACGTCCACGACTACGTGCATCGGCTCGCCCCGGGCACGCCCGTCACGTATACCCTCCGCCGCGACGATCACACGTACGACGTGGCGGTGCCGGTCACCCCCTTCGGCTGGGCCTCGCTCTTCAAGCTCTACGCCTCCGGGCTCCTCGCCGCGATTCTCTTCCTCCTCGTCGGCGGCGTCGCCGGCTGGAAACGACCGACCTTGCGCCCCGTGCAGGCGCTCGTGGCCTTCACCAGCGCCGTCGGCCTCTTCCTCATTGCCTCCGTCGATTTCGACCTCGTCGACAGCGCCTTCACCTGGATCTATTACCTCGGTTGCTCGTCGACGGGCGCGGCCGAGGTCCACCTCGCGCTCGCGTTCTCCGGCCTCGGCGGCGCCACGCGAAAGCGCCCGTGGCTCCTCTGGATCCCGTATGTGCCGGCGCTCGCCTTGCTCGTCACGTGGACGACCGTCGGCGCCGATCCTGCCATCGGCAATGCTTGCACCCGCGCCGGCATCGGCATGATGCTCCTCGGGTTCCTCGCGCTGCTCGGCTCCTTCCTCTACACGCGCTTCCGCGGCCGGACGCTCTCCGCGCGGCAATCGGCGCGCTTCATGTTGTGGACCGCGGGCCTCTCCGTCCTGCCGAGCCTCGTGCTCCAGCTCGTGCCGATCAGCCTCGGCCTCCACACCTCCTCCGTGGCCGGCTTGAGCTGGCTTGCGATGTTCCCCCTGGCGGGCTTCCCGGCGGCCTTCGCGCACCAGATCCAGCGCCGGCAGATGTTCGACGTCGACGTCGCGCTCCGCGAGATCTCCCGTGTCCTCGCCATGCTCGTCGTCCTCGGCGCCGTCTTCGCCGCCGTGGCCTTCTCCTTTGGCGGCCTCGCGTATGCGTTTTCCGGCTCCGAGGGAATGTACCTCGGCCTCGGCGCCACGTTTGGGGTCGCTGCCGTCGTGGCGGCGGCCGAGCCCGTCTCGCTCCGGCTCCGCCGCCTCTTCGAGCGCCGCGCCGACGTCGACGCGGCCTCCGTGCTCGACGAAATGGCCGGCGCCGTGGCCAATGCCGCCACCGAGGACGAGGTCGTCACGTTGCTCGTCGACACGATCCGGCGCTGCTTCTCCCCGCGCACGACGCGCCTCCTCGAGCGCGGCGACGGCGGCATTTACTGGGCGCGAGCCCCCGGCGCGCCGCCCTCGCAATCCATGACCGTCCCCCGCTCCGTGACCGGCCCTCGCTCCGTGACCGGGCCCCGCGCGGACGTCGACGGCGATTTCAGCGGCGCGACCCGCGAGCCCGTGCATGGCACGCCCGTGGACGAGATTCGCCGCAGCCTCACGCGGCTCGGCCATTTCGACGCCCATGCCTTCCTGGTCCTGCCGCTCGACGGGGCCGAGGGCGCCGCCGGGGCCGCCGCCGCGCCGGCGTCCGTGATCGTCGTGGGCGCGCGCGCCGACGGCAAGGCATATTCCTCGTACGACGCCTCGCTCGTCGCGGGGCTCTTGCGGATCGCCGCGCTCCGCCTGCACGCGCTCGGCGAACGCGCGGACGCCGAAAAGCGTTTGCTCCTCGAGCGATGTTTTGGCCCCGCGCGCGGCGAGACGGGCGCGCCGGGGGCGGAGCTCGTCGGGGGCGTGCCTGCGCGTGGCCTCGCCACGGCGCTCGTGCTTCGTTTTTCCGGGCTCGACATGGCCGCGGACCGCTTGCCGCCGCGCCGCTTCAAGGTCCTCGTCGACGAGCTCTCCGAGGCCACGGCGACGGCGGCGTTCACGATGGCCGGCACGATGCACGCCTCGCGCGGGGACGAGATGCTCTTTGCGTTCGGCGCGCTCGGCGAGGATCGGAGCGAGGTCGAGCTCGCCTCCATGCACGCGGCCCTCCATCAAATCGAGCAGACCGCCGAGATCGCGGCGCGGCACGGGGCGCCATTCGTCCGCGCGCGTGTGGGCGTGGCGCGGGGCCTTCTGACGGTGGGCACCTTCGGCGCGCCGTTTCATTCGCATTGCATGATCCTCGGGGCGGCCGTCCAGGAGGCCACCGAGCTCGCGGGCGCTGCGCGGGACGGGGAGGTCCTCGTCGACGACGACGTCGCGCGGGCGGCCGAGGGAGCCGAGGCGCTCACGATCGAGACATTGCCGGCGCGCCGCGGGATCCGGGCGTCGCGCGTCGCGCGCCGAGAGGCGTGACGCCGCGTCCGAGCCCTTCGCTCGGTTGCCCGCCCCTCCTTGATTTCCCGCCTGACGATTTCCCGTTGACGAACGACCTCCCTGCGTGGACGCGCCGCGCGCGACGCTTAGAATGGCTGGGCGACGCGAGCGCCACGCGCGTGCGCAGGCGGAGGACGTCATGCAAAACGGATCCAATGGAGAGCGCGAAAAGGCGACGGGGGCCGTGACGTTGTCGCTCGACCCGGGACGGGTCATCGAGGACTACGCGGCCGCGCGGGCCCAGGGCCCCGTCGTCGCCGTCTCCTTCGCGGACACGGACGCGGGCGGCGACGAAAGCGCGGCCAACCTGGAGGACTTCCTCACGCGTGAGCACCTCTTCGTGTCGCATTACGACGAGGTGCTCTCCGCCCTGGTCGATGGCCGTTTCTCTTCCGATCGACGCTCGGCCCTGACGCCGGAGCAACGCGACAAATTGCCGCCCGTCATCGAGGAGCTACGCCTGCTCTCGGAGAGCCTGCTCTCCAAGGATCCCCCGGATCATACGCGCCTGCGCAAGCTCATCCAGCCGAGCTTCTCGCTGCGGGCCATGGAGGTGATGCGCCCGCGCATCCAGAAGCTCACGGACGAGCTGCTCGACGCCGCGGAGCGCGCTGCCGAGGCCCGCGGCGAGCGCGCGCCCGATCGCCGCATGGACCTCATCGAGGCCTTTGCGTATCCGATGCCGGTCACGGTGATTTCGGACATGCTCGGCATTCCGCTCGCGGATCGCGCGCAGGTAAAACAATGGACGGAGAACCTCCTGCGCGCCGACCGACGCCGCACCGGCGGCATGGATGCCGAGACGCTCGCGAAGTTGCGCCAGTTCACCTCGTATTTGCGGGACCTCTTCGTCCTCAAGCGCCAAACCCCGACCGAGGACATGATCACGGACCTCCTGCGGGCCGACGAGGCGGGCGACAAGCTCTGCGAGGACGAGGTGCTGTCGACGGTCTTTCTCCTGTACCTCGCGGGGCACGTGACCACCGTGAACCTGATTGGCAACGGGGCCTTCGCGCTCTTCCAGCATCCGACGGAGCTCGGCAAGTTGAAGGCGGATCCGACGCTCGCGAAGGGCGTCGTCGAGGAGACGCTGCGTTACTGGGGCCCGGTCGATTTCGTCACGGCGCGCATCGCCAAGGAGAACGTGCATCTCGGCGGGGCGTGTATCCCGAAAGGCGAGCCTGTCATGGTGGGCCTCGCTGCGGCGAACCGAGACCCGGCGCGCTTCTCGAACCCTGACGCCTTCGACATCACGCGCCAGGGGGCCGAGCGTCATGTCGCTTTCGGAAAGGGCATTCACCTCTGCGTCGGCGCGCCGCTGGCGCGGGTGGAGGGCCAGATCGCCTTCGACACCTTGTTCCGACGGTTCCCAGCAATGCGCCTCGCCGTGCCGCCCGAGGAGGTCCGCTGGGCCAAATCCTTCCTGCGGGGCCTGCGGGCGCTGCCGGTCCTCTTCTAGCGAACACCCTCTTTGGCATCGACCGCATCGCGGTCGATGCACCAAAGGTCCAGGGCTGCGCCCTGGTTCGGGTCCAGGGGCGAAGAGCCCCTGGTCGGGCCCGGGGTGAAACCCCGGCGAAACGCTCCAACTCCCCCCTCAGCCTGGCCGATTGCGCATGAAGTCGGCGACGTCGGCCAGACGGCCGAGGAGGAACGTGCGGAGATCTTGCGCCACGCCGACCTCGTCCATGGCGGTCGTCATGGCTCGCATCCAGGCGTCGCGCATGGCGATATCGACGGGCACGCGGGCGTGACGCATGCGCAGGCGCGGGTGGCCGTTCTGCGCGATGTAATCTTGCGGGCCGCCGAGCCAGCCGATCAGGAACAATGCGAAACGATCGCGGCTGCGGCGTGAGACGCGGCCTTGCTCGTCGAGCTCGTGCAGCTTGGCGAGGGCGGGCTCGTCGCGGTCCATCGCATCGTAGAAGTGCTCGCTGAGGTTCCGGACGGCGGCCTCGCCGCCCATACGGTCGAAGGGGGTCTCTTGGGGCTCGGACATCGGGGGGCTGTGTAGCACGCCGCGGCGGGTTGGATGAGGCGGTCGGGTGATCCGGGCTTGACGCGGGCTGCTTGGTGCGATGATCGTCGTTGGATGCATCGGTTCGCCTGCATCCTCCTCGGCCTCGTGGTCGTCATGCTCGCGCTGACCGGGCCGGCGCGTGCCGACGTCGTCGGCGCCAAGCCGTTGTTTTGCGGGCCGGGCAAGGTCGGCGTCTCCGATCATGGGGGCTCGCGCTGCGAGAAGAAGGCGCCGACGAACTGTCCGCCGGGGTGGCGCGGTGAGATTGGCGGCGAATGTCGGCTCGCGACGTGCCAGAGCGACAGGGATTGCGCGGGGGACGAGACGTGTAGCGAGGTGACGGCCTGCGTCGAAACAAGGTCGATCTACAGCAGGCGCGATCCGAGCGGCCCGCCGCGGTCCTACGACGCGGCGCTCGGCATTTGTGGCCCCGGCGCGGCCTGCGATGCGCCGCGCCGCTGCGAAAAGCGTTCGGTCTGCGTGCGCACGGGCGAAGTGGCCACGGCCTACGTGCCGCCACCCGGCCAGTACGAGGCGAAAGGCTTGCCTCGACGTAGCATCGGTTGTGGGGGCTGCGCGGTCGGCGAGGAGGGAGGCGCGGCCGCCGCGTTCCTGGTCGGCGCGGCATTCGTCTTGGCGAGGGCGACGCGGCGCAAGGCCAGGTAGATCAGGGGCGGCGACAACGAGGCACGTGCACGGTCTCGATGTATTTGGCGAGATCCGGATCGCCGTCGCGCTTCGAGAGCCTCGTGATCTCCTTGGCGCAGGCCGCGGGCCCTGTGCTCGCGTCGCACTCGCCGCAGGCCCGGACCTCGGCCGCTTCCTCTGCCGCCAGGTTTTTTCCACGCTCGACGGGCGTCGCGCCGTCACAAGCGAGGAAGCCTCCCATGACCGGAATCTGCGCCCGCTCCGGGCTGCATTTGCAGGCGCGGGCGTGCGCGGTTTGGGCCTCCGCGGTCTGTTTTTCCTGCCGCGCCATCTCGGCCTTCGTCAGACACGCATACCCATCGTCCCCGATGTCTTTGGTCGCGCCGCAGGCCCCGCTGTCCGCGCACCCCATGGACATCTCCGCGTGGGCGACGCCGGTCACCTCGCCTCGCTGGAGCCTGTCGAACGCTTGCCGCGCGTCCGCGTCGCTCAACCTGCGCATGTAGCGGCGCACGATCGGGTCCTTCTCGGCGATCAAAGCGTCGAGGCAAGCGAACCCCATGCCGCCGAGGTAGGCGCACGCGTCGAGCCCTTTCGCATCGCTATGGGCGACGCGCTCGCGTACGAACGGCCCCGCGGCGGCCTTGGCGTCGCCCGTCGAGGTCGTCTTCGGCGTCGAGGTCTCGTTTTGCGCCGCCGGCCTCGCCCTGTCGGCCTCGGGTTTGGCGGGGCAACCACAGAGGGGGAGTAGAAACATCGAGGCGAGGACGAGCGCGCGCATCTTCCCAACGTACCGCCGGGCGGGGAATCGTGACAAGCCCTCGCCCGTCACCCCATCTTCGTGAACGACGCCTCGTCGATTGCCTTGCCTGCGGGCAACGTGCGCACGTATCCGCCGAAGCCCTTGGCGCGCAGCCCGATGAGCGCGGCCTCGGCCTCCTTGCGGCGCAGGAACGTGCCGACAATCACCCGATGCGGGCCCCCGGCCTCGGGATCCCGGAGGACGTGCGCGGTTTGCTTGGTCGCGGGGAACCCTCCCTCCACGAAAAAGCCGTGTTCGCCGGCATCGAGAGCCGCCACGTGGCCTTTCACGGCGAGGGCGCGGCGCTTGCTGCCGGCGAAGATTTGCACGGTGTAGAGCGTGGGCTCGAGCGCGCGCGCCTTCCGCACCTTGGCGGCGGGGACCTGAAACACCTTCGCCACGGCGCGGAACGCCGCTGGCAGGTCCTCCGAGCCGGCGGCGATCGTCGTCACCGCGCCGCACGCGCCCTGGTCGCTCTCGCAGGTCGCCTCGTTCCACTCGATGGAGAGCGCCGCGCCCGGCGGCAGAAGGGCATGGATTCGCGCCCCCCAGCGAGCCGCCTCGCGGGCGTGCTCGGGGTTCCATTCGGCGACGTCGAGGCCGCGGTGAATGTCGACGACGCCGACCTCGGCGTACCAGCCGTCCCAGCAAGCCGCGGCGTCACGCGTGGCGGTGGAGAGCAGGCCCACGAGGCCGAGGGCCAGCAAGGGGCGAAGGACGGCGTGGAGGGAGCTACGCATGAGGGGACGAACGCTCCCGGGCGCGAGGCGTATTCCCTGTGCAGCGACGCGCCTGCCGCGGCGGGAGCCGCAGGACCTTGCTGGCGAACCAACGAAGCAAACCCCAATCGGCCATCTTGCACCCAGGCCAGAAGGCAATCGACTTACAGAGTCAAGCAGACGTTGCTCGCCGTCGGTCGACGCCTTGGGGCAGCGCCGGCTCAATCGGTCAGTCGGTATACACGGCTCGACGCATCATTGGAGAAGTAGATGGTCCCGGAGGGGCCGACGTCGACGCCGCTGAAGAAATAACTCGGTGGCGTCGCAGCGGGCGCCGGGAGCCCGGGGGACAATCCGCTCACCACGGTCCAGACCACGCCCGTGTCGGGATCGATCCTCGAAAGTCGTCCCGCGCCTGCCTCGACCACGAGCAAGCTGCCATCCAGATCGACCGCGAGCCCCTCCGGATTCGAAAGTCCGTATGCGACGAGGAGCGGCGAAGCGAGATGGACACCGTCGTCGATGAGCTGCCACACCGTACCGGACGACCAGTCCGCAGCCCAGAGATCGTCGCCCGCGGCCGCGAGCCCCGTCGGCACGGCGAGTGTATCCGTCAGCGTGGTGCGCGTCGCGCCGACCTGGAGGATCACCTTTCCGGCGCCTGGCGCGGCGCCATATTCCGCGACCACCAGGTGGCCCTGAAACTTGATCGCGTTCAGGGGTTGGACATAGCCCGGAAACGTCTCCACCACCGCCTCGGCCGCAGGATCCCACACGGCGACGCTATTTCCGTACCAGGACGTCGTCAGGATATGATCGCCGTCCCTCGACGCCGTAATGGAGGGGGGGAGGGCCCCGGCCACGCCGGCGAGCGTCGGGGCGAACGCCGTTTGTTTGCCGGTGTCGCCGTCGAATGTGCGCAATTTGATGAAATCGCCGACGAACACGGACTCGTCGCATCCGTCGGCGAGCACGGCCACGCCGCTGGGCACGATGGCGCCCCCGGGAACGAGGATCGTGCGCGAGCCATTGTAGTTGATCCGCGTGATGGTCCCGTCGTAGCCGTTCGACACGACGACACGGCCCCAGCTATCGAACGTGAGGTTGTCGTTCCCGAGCGGCAAGCGGGCCACGACGGACTTCGCCCCGGTGGCGATGTTGATCCGCAGGACGTCGCCGTTGATGTCGACCGCAAAGAGCCGACCGAAGGCGTCGAACTTGAGCGCGCTCACCTGGAAGAAATCGTCCGCGATCAGCGTGATGTCGCACTCGTTGTAGGGATCGGTGGCGTTTTCGCACGAGTCGACGTCGATGCTGATGATTTCCTTCCCCAGGGAGACAGGGCCGTAGAGCCGACCGTCCGGCCCCCAGTCCATTCCATTCACGAAGCCCAGGTTCGTCGTGATGAGCCGAGGCGGCGCGCTGAAGGTGGGGCTCAGCTCGTAAAGCGCATCGCCGAGGAAGGCCAGGGCCGTGAAGAGCCGATGACCGTTCGAGAAGGTGATGGGGTTGACCCCGGGCGCCACCGATTGAAAGCTCGTCACGCCGTTCGGCTTACGCCGGCCAACCTGGCCGACGAGCAGCGACGTCCAATAGATCGAGCCGTCGGGGCCCAAGGTGAGATCGTCGGGGAATTGCACGCCGTCGGCCATCCCCCGGCGCGACAGGATCTTCCCGTCGAGCTCCCGGATCTTGACGATCTCGTTGCCAAACACGCTCGCCGCGTACAAATGGCCCAGCCCGTCGGATGCGAGCCCGTTCGCGCTATGGAGCTTCGCACCCTTCACGAGGACATCGAGGTCCGTCGCATGTGCGACACCTCCGCTCGCCAAAGATAGGCCGATGACCATCGCAGGGATCGGTAGCCTCATGGGTAGACTCCTATGCAATGCCATGCGCCCAACGCATGCGTCATTGCACGTGGCTTTCCCCCACCACGCGTGCGCCACGTGCGCTCGCAACTGGGCGAATCTCCTGGGCATCAACAGGAGATGCGCAGCCCGAGTTGACTTGTCATTCTGCCACGGACGCGTGTTTACGCAAAGCTCTATTTTCGCGATATTTCAAGCGAAATATGCGTGGATGCATACACAGCGGAGTCGCTAAAGGTCGCGAACTGACAAATTTTTGACACGCAGTGGTTTTACTTACTGGTACGGGACCCAATGATGCTGCAAATTCCCTTTCAACGTTCGACGGTGATCGCTACAATCGGCGATCATGAGCCCCGCCCAGGTTTTTACCGACTTCCTCACCCACTGCCCCGAGCTCCTTTTTGTTGCGGATGGGGATAGCGAAGTGCTTTTCCTCACCGATACCCTCGCGCAGTGGCTCGGGCCAGAGGGCCGGAATGGCATCAAGCTCGTGGAGCGCGTTCACCCGGACGACCGCGACGCGTTCGCGGCGGCGTGGGCGCGGATCGGCGGTGATGCCACGCACACGCCCTTCGAATTCCGGCTCCAGGGGGCAAACGGAGCCTATCGAATCGTCTCCTGTAACGCGCGGCGCTCCTCGGCCGGCAAGGAGGTTCATGGAGCGCTGCGTGAGATCGACGTCGATCTACCCAACGCAAAGGCGCTTCAGCAGAAAGGCGCGATCCTCCGAATCCTCGAGGAGAACCTGCCGATCGTCGTGTGGGCGATCGATGCAAATGGTACGATTACGCACCAAGCGGGCAAAGGGCTCGCGCAAACGGGTATCACCCCGGGTCAGTTCCTCGGGATGAACATGCTGGAAGCATATGAAGGGCACGAGACCCTGGTGCCGGTGGAAAGCGCGCTCCAGGGGAAACTCGACCATGCGTACGCGGAGACCTACGGGAACTGGTGGGAGACCTGGCATGTCCCGGTACGTAACGGGCAGGGCGAGATCACGGGCGTAGTCGGCGTCTCCCTCGATGTCTCGGAGATGAAGCGCTCCGAGGTGGCGCTCAAAGAGAAGCTCGCGCTCATCGAGCGGCAGCAACTGGTCATCCAATCCCTCGCCACGCCGATCGTCGAGGTATGGGATCGGGTCTTGACCCTGCCCATGCTGGGTGTGGTCGATAGCGCGCGCGTGGCGCAGGTGATGGATCACCTGCTCGCGGCGGTAAGCGAAAAAGGCGCCCGGATCGCCATCCTGGATCTCACGGGCGTCGACATGGTGGACACCTCCACCGCAAATCACCTCATCAAGATCATCCAGGCCATCCGGCTCCTCGGCGCCGAAGGCATCATCACCGGTATCCAGCCCAGCGTCGCGGCGACGATGGTCACGCTCGGGTTCGACCTGGGGACGATCAAGACCCTGGGGACCCTTCGCGCCGCGCTGGAATTCTCGATCAAACACCTGCGCGGCGTGAAAGGGTAACTCCCTCACGCGGGGGCGGAGGAAAGGGCCTCCGTCGCAGCCCGCGCGCCGGACGTTCGGGGGGTGATCCGGACGCGGACGCCCGCCGGAGGTCGCAACGCCAGGCCTCCCCACGGGTCGAGCCGTTGGCCCGGCTTCACCGACACGCGATAGTGCTGCGCCAGCGTCGCCAGGACGAGCAGCGCCTCCGTCTGCGAGAACGACTGGCCGATGCACACGCGTGGGCCGATGCCGAAGGGCAAGTAAGCGCCCCGCGGGATCTCCTTCTCCGCGTCCGGCGAGAAACGCTCGGGATCAAAACGCTCGGGATCGTCGAAATATCGCGGATCGCGCTGGATGATGTAAGGGGAGATGAAGAGGAAGCTCCCCTTTCGGATGCGATATCCGCCGATCGCGACATCCTCGACCGGCTCGCGCAGCGCGAGCACCCAGGCGGCAGGGTAGAGACGTAATGTCTCCTTCAAGACCATCGACGTGTAGGTGAGCTTCGGCAAATCCTCCGCGGTCGGCGCGCGCCCCCCGAGGACGCGATCGAGCTCCGCATGAAGCGCGGCTTCGACCGAGGGGTGCTGCGCAATCAGGATCCAGGCCCAGATCAGCGTGAACGCGGTCGTCTCGTAGCCGGCCGCGAACATCGTGACGAGATGATCACGCAGCTCCGCTTGCGCGATCGGGCACCCTTTTTCATCACGCGCGAGCATCAGCATCGAGAGCAGATCACCCCTGTCCACCCCGGACTTGCGCCAGTCGTCTGCGAAGCTCAGCGCGATGTCGGTCAGCGCCCGGATCATCTCTTTCTTTTTCCGGTTGTGCTGCGTCGGCAACCAGCTCGGCAGCGGCACCCACAGCTCCGAATCCTTCGTGAGCAATTCGATGGCGATCGGCAGCGCCTCCTCGGCGCGCTTGCTGATGTCCGTCGTGTCCGCGTTGAAGAGCGCCTCGCAGAGGTTCTTCATGGCGAGCCGCAACATTTCCGTGTCGATGTCGTACTCGCCGCCCGTCCCCCACGCCTTCATCGCCTCCTCGGCGTGGCGCACGAACATTCCGCAATAACCCTCGATCCGCCTCGGGGCGAACGCCGGCTGGGCCGCTCGACGTTGCCGCCTGTGGTCCTCGCCGTTCGAGATGATCATCCCCTTGCCGAGGAGCGGCTCCACCATCCACCCTTGAATCCGGTTCTTCAGAAACTTCGCCGGCCGCCCCACGAGGACATCCCGGATATGGTCCGGGTGGTTCAAGAGGTAGGCGTGAAAGGGCCCCGGGCGGAAATGGACGACGTCCCCGTAGGTCCGGGCCGCGCGTATCAGGAAGGCCATCCTGTCCTTCCGGAACTCGAGCATGTTGCCGATCAGGGGGGGGCCCACGGGGCCAGGCGGATCTTCGAGCCTCAAGGAACACCTCGCTTTCGGAAGGTGGCAGCGCGCGCCGTCACAGGATCACGATCGCGCTCACGAGCAGCAGGCAATACCAGTACGTGAGAAACATGTAGGTGCGGTGATCCGCGCTCTTCGAGCGGAGGAGGACCACGCGCGCGGCAATCACGAGCGCCACGAGGGCGAGCGTCGCCTCGCACATCCACGCTGCCCCTCGCGCGCCGGCAGGGCCCATCACCGCCCCGTGCACGGCGAATGGCAGGAGTGCGAACGCGATTCCGAGCAGGATCCGCGTCGCTTTCTCTCCGAACACGATCGGGAACGTCCGGCGCCCGATCACGCGGTCGCCCTCGACATCTCGGAGATCCTGAAGGGAGATCAGGGGAAAGATCACGACGGCTGGCAAGAGAATCCACCGCCACGCCGTGGGCGTCAGGGGTGTCACCATTTGCCACGCTGCGCCGAGCTGCGCGACGATCCCGAGCGACATGCTGAGGTTCTTGAAGACCCAGCTCCGAGCGCCACCGAGGACGTTGCTGCCGACGATGAGGGCCTGCCAAAGCAGGGTATACGCGAACACCCCCAGCCACGCGCCTGCAATGCTGAACAAGACCATCACGACGAACCACCGCAGCCACGCGCCGCGCACGGAAACGGCGCCGACGACGAGAGGACGATGGGGCTTGTTTCGCCGGTCCTCCTCGATCGCGGTGATCTGATTCGGCAGGCAGAACGCGTAAATGTAGAGCCAAAAGTACAAGAGGCTCCGCCCGACCACGGAGGGCAAATCGTCCCAGCGCGCTCCCTCGGATTTCCACGCCGCCAGGGAGAACAAAAGCGCCGGCGCGACCGCGGAAGACAAGTCTCCCACGACGAACGCCCAGCTCAGGCGACCTTCACGCAGGACATCACGCATGGCGCCACGTGCCCACTCGCTCGTGGTCCCCACAGCGCCAGAGATGCCTCCCTGAAGAAAGCTTTTTGCGAGCAGCGGACGCATACGGGCCCTACCTTCCGTTCAACGATTCATGATCGGGTCAAGGAACCACGTCGGCAATGGCCTGATCTCCGCTCCTCGGGGCAAACCATGCTGCGGCTCCGACGTCCGTCGGCGCCGACGCCCCGGCGGGCGGCATCGCATGTGCCACAGGCGCGAGGCACCGGTCGATCCAGCCGGGGATGACCGCCGAAAACATGTGCGCCTGCGCGGCCTCGGCCGCGGCGCCGAGCCAGGCCGCTGTCGCCGCGAGCGCGCCGGACCATTGAAGCGCCGCGATGGCCTCGCTCACCCGCGCCGCGGTCCGCTCCTCTCGTGGAAACGCGAACAGCGCTCGAAGGGGCGCCACGGCCTCCGCGGCTCCATGCTCGTACGCCCACAGCACCGGGAACGACAGCTTGCCCTCGACGAGGTCGCTGCCGCGGCCGTGTCGCCCCTTGTCGCCGATCAGGTCGAGGTAATCGTCCTGGAGCTGGAAAAGAAGCCCGAGCGCCTCGCCATAGTCGCCCGCGGCCTGCACGGTGGGCTCGTCCTGCTCCGCCGCCGCCGCGCCCGCGCGCAGGCACGCCGCGAAGAGCATGCCCGTCTTGCGCCGCGCCACTTCCTCCCAGGTCCGCAACGTGGGCGGCAGCGCGTGCGGGTGATCCTGCGCGAGCTGGAGTTGAAACTCCATGCTCTGCCCCTCGGCGAGGCGCACCATCGCCGCGGTCATCGTCTCGAGCAGCCGCGGCCCTGCCGGGGCACGCGCGAAGCAGCGGAAGGCCTCGAAAAAGAGCGCATCGCCCGCGTTGATCGCCTGCGCCTTCCCCCACCGGCGCCAGATCGCGGGCTGGCCACGCCGGTAGGCGTCGCCGTCTTGCAGATCGTCGTGAATGAGGGTGGCATTGTGGAGCAGCTCCAGGCCGACCCCCAGGTCCAGCGCCGCCTCGGCCCGCCCCCCCATATTCACGCAGATCCATACCGGCAAGAGCGCCCGCACCCGCTTGCCGCCGGTCATGAGCTGATACTCGATCATCTCCCGCACGAGCCCTGCGGCGACGAACCCGCGCCCGAGCCGCAGCTCGATCTCTTCGAGATAAGCACGCTGCGCGTCCTCGCAGCTCAGCGGAGTGAATGCCTTGGAAGCCGCCGACGTGAACGACCGTGTGGACACGATCCTCCGGCCAGCATCGTCGCTGCGCTGCGCTGGCTCGGGGCTCGTCGTGCCTCTCGCGTTGATGAGGGCAAAAGCCATACGGCCTCCTGCTCTTCCGTCGAATTTTGGACACTTCTGGAGCTGCGACTGATACAGCCGAGAAGGGGACGCCCTGTGCCCCCGTCCATCGACGGAAGGAATGGCGCCGTCCGTTCTACACATAACAGTCGGCCTCGGCACTGTCGAGCAAATCTCGGCCCTGGTCGCATAAAACTATTATGTTGACAAACGGCTTTGATAGTGGCTGGACGAAGGCGCAGCGATCGATGCTATCGATGAATCTCCGCAGGTGCGCACCACAAGGCCTCAAAAAGTCAAGCGCCAACTTCTCGATGGGTCACGACCTCCCGTGGCGGGAAGCGCGTGCCGAGCTGTCGCAGAGCCCGCCCGCGGACACACCTCTGTGTCAAAGAAGTGGTCTCTACAAATAAATCCGCGCGTAGGGGTCTGCACCGTCGCCGTGATAGGTAACGGAACGTTCCCGCCGCTGCTCCCGTTCTATGGATTTCGTCCCGCACATGGGCGATACTCCGCCGCATGCGCATCCCCCGGCCGCTCTTCGCCTTGGTGCTCGTTTCGTGCATTCCCGCGTGCACCTCACCGTCTTCGCCGCCGCCGACGGCGGCCCCGGAGCTGCCTGGCCCGGCCGAGTGGAATCGCGACGTCGTCGAGCCCGCGGATGAGGAAGCCGCGACGGCGCGCGAGAGCTGCGCCTATCGCGCGGGCGCGCTGCCGGCCGAGACGCAGGGGGAGAGCCACCCGGTCGGCGCGGAGATCCCGATCGATCACATCGTCGTCGCGATGATGGAAAACCGCTCCTTCGATCACTACCTGCAGAAGATCGGCGACGTGGGGATCGACGCCGACGTCGCGCCCGAGGGCTTCACGAACCTCGATCCCGACGGCAACCCGATCGCGCCGTTCCCGCTCGAACAGCACTGCTTCGTCGACACCGCGCATAGCTGGGGCGCCATCAAGCAGCAGATCGCCGGCGGCGCGATGAGCGGCTTCGTCACCACGAACGAGGGCGCGCACGAGCTCCCCATGAACGGCGATCTCAGCATGCTGCTCGGGCGACGCGCGATGGGGTATTACACCGAGGCCGATCTCCCCCTCGTGTACTGGCTCGCGAAAAACTTCTCGATCGGCGATCGGTACTTCGCGTCGGCGCCCACGGCGACCTGGCCCAATCGGATGTTCATGCACGCCGCGACCTCGTTCGGCCTCAAGTCGAACGATTTCCCGCAGGGCGTGACGTCGACGCTGGTCGATTACCTGAACAAGCGGAAGATCTCGTGGCGCTTCTATTACGAGAACACGCCCACGTTCGCCATGTTCATCGAGCGGTATCTCGAGCTGAGGCAGGAGGAGAATCGCTTCGTGCCGATGAGCCAGTTCTTCACGGACGCGGCGGAGGGCAAGCTCCCGCAGGTCGCGTTCATCGATCCCGACGGCACGAGCAGCGGGCAGATGGACCACACCGACGAGCACCCCCCGACGCCGGCGACGCTCGGGCAGAACTGGCTCGCCGAGGCGATCGCCGCGCTCGTGGCGAGCCCGCATTGGAGCCGCTCGGCGATGTTCATCAACTACGACGAGCACGGAGGGCTGTACGACCACGTGCCGCCGCCGAAGGCCTGCGCCCCCGACGATCGCGAGCTCGACGACACCGATCGCGCCGTCTTCGAATCGTACGGCGTCCGTGTCCCGTTCTTCGTCGTCTCGCCTTATGCGAAGAAGGGCTACGTGAGCCACGACGTCTACGATCACACCTCGGTCGTTCGGTTCATCGAGGCGCGCTTCCAGATCCCGGCGCTCACCCATCGTGACGCCAATGCGCTCGCGCCGTGGGACGTCTTCGATTTCAAGTCGACCCCCGCGAAGGAGCTCCCGAACGTGCCGAACGTGCCCGTGGACGAGGCCATCATGAGCGAATGCAGGGCGCTCTGGGGCGAATGACGCGGACCTACGCCCCGCGCCGCTGAGCGCGACCCGCTTCGAGGGACGGCCCCGATATTGCAGAGGGCGTCCGGCATGCACCCCGGCGGGCGTGATCCCGCGCCATCCTGTGCCGGGCTGCGCCTTGGAGCTTGGGACCATGAACCAGACGAAGCGCATCGGACTGCTCGCAGCTCTTTTCCTCGTGGCCCTTGCCCCGGCCTGCAAGGGCGCGGTGACGACGGGCGGCCCGGGGGAGGAGAACCCCGGCGGCGGAGGCATGGGTGGCACAGGCGGGTGCCAGGACCCCGCGCAGTGCGCGTCGAGCTGTCCGGACGACGGCTCGTGGCCGAGTGGCCCCTGCCTGGTCGAGGGGGAGGTGTGCGGCGAGTTCGACGCGTGCGGCTATGGCACGCGGCTGGTGTGTGAGAACGGGTCCTGGACGTACGACATCCACGACCCTGCCGGGTGCGGGTGCGACTGCACGGAGCCCTGCCCCGAGGAGGTGCCCGTGCACGGGAGCGCGTGCGAGGTCAACTACACAGGGTGCCAGTACTTCAATCCGCTCTGCGGGGACAGCTTCATCGAAGCGTCGTGCAACGGCGAGACGTGGTACGTCAGCGACTACGCCTGCCCGATGACCTGCCCGGACACCCTGCCCGTCGAGGGGACCCCGTGCAGCGGATGCTGCTTGCAGAACCCATGCGCGTACCTCGACGCGAGCGGCTGCCCGGTCCAGATCGTCTGCGAGAACGACGTATGGGTCACGAGCCCCACGTCGTGCACGCCGAGCTCGGCCTGCGCCACCCTCGACATGAGCGAATGCGGGAACGCGCAGGGGTGTCGCTGGATGGACTTCGCCGTGTGCGGCGTCAAGCCGCAGGGGGGTTTCCCGCAGGGCTGTTATCCAGTGGACGACTGCGCCACGGACGCGGACTGCAACGGCGGGACGTGCGTGGCCGCCGAGGTCCACCCGTGCCCCGGCGGCGCTTGCAACGCCTGCATGGCACAAGCGCAGCTCTGCGTGCCCTGAGCGAAGGCCGGAACCGGCGCGCTTCGGCCGGAAAGAGCAAAAACCCCGGGTCACCTTTGTGCAAGGTGACGGCAGGAGACCGGGGACGGCCGGTCACCGCTGCGTGAGATCAAAAACCCGGTCGGCGAAGCGGACTTACCGCTGTGTAGATCGGCGTCTCCCGACCGGGATCACCGGTCTACACGTGTGTGGATCCCGCGGAGGAGGACGCGCCGGGCGGGTCACACCTGTGGGAGGTGCCGGCAGGAGACGAGGAGGAGCGGATCCCCGTCGTGTAGAGCCCGGAACCCGAGCGGGAAGGCGAGGTGACCGTTGTGGGGGACGGTGGGACCGGACGGGAGAGGCGACCTTACGAGGATGCCGGCCCCCGAAACCGCTCAAATCCTATCCCTGCTTGTTCGTCGTCTCTCGGAGACCTGCGGCGATCTCCGGCAGGATCCCGAGCCGGACGTAGATAGGCCTCACCGCGCGTCGCAGCGCGGGCAGCTTGTGCAAGAAGACCGCCACGCCGCCGAGCGTCACCACGCCGCCGAGCCGCACCGTCATCGGCGCGCCGAAACGCGCCCCGAGCCAGCCCGCCGCGAGGCTCCCGAACGGGACCATGCCGAAGAACGCCATCGTGTAAAAACTCATCACGCGGCCGCGTTTGTTCTCGTCGACGAGCGTTTGCAGCAGCGTATTGCTCGCCGCCATCTGCACCATCATGCCGCCGCCGACGAGCACCATCATCACCATGGAGAGCGGCAGCCACCTCGAGAACGAGAAGGCGATGAGCCCCGCGCCGAAGAGCCCGCCGGCGATGACCACCGTCCGCCCGAGGCCGAGCACGCTGCGGCGCGACGCCAGGAGGAGCGCCCCCGCGACCGCGCCGACGCCCGAGGCACCCATGAGGAGGCCAAGGGAATGCGGACCGCCGCCGACGACCCGCGCGGCGAAGACGGGCATGAGCACCGTGTACGGCACGCCCGTCAAGCTCACGAGCGCGAGCAGCAGCAGAATGGCTCGAATGGGCGCGAACGAGGCCGCATACCGGAAGCCGTCGCGCAGCTCCGCGAGGATGCGGCTGTGCGCCGATGTCGTCGCCGCGGGCGTGAGGCGCATCATGAGGAGCGAGGCGATGACGGCCAGGTAACTGACGGCGTCGATCAAAAAACACATTCCTTCGCCGACCGCCGCGATGAGCACACCCGCCACGGACGGGCCGAGCAGCCGCGCGGCGTTGACCATGGAGGAGTTCAAGGCGATCGCATTCGGGAGATCTGCCCGTTCCTCCACCATCTCGACGACGAACGCCTGCCGCGCCGGCGTGTCGAACGCGTTGATGAACCCCTGAAACACCGAGAGCACGAGCACGTGCGCGACCGTGATCGTGTGGGTGAGCGAAAAAAACGCGAGGAGCGCCGATTGCACCATCGCGAGCACCTGCGTGACGACGAGCATGCGGTGGCGGTCCCAGCGGTCGACGAGCACGCCTCCGAACGGGGCGAGGACGAACGTCGGGATTTGCCCGGCAAAGCCGACGAGCCCGAGCATCAGCGGAGAGTCCGTCAGCCGATACACGAGCCAGCTCGTGGCGACGCGCGTGAGCCACGTCCCGATGAGCGAGACGCCCTGCCCGAAGAAAAAGAGCCGGTAATTGCGATGCAAGAGCGCCCGTCCCATGGCCCGCAGCGTCGAATCGACGGACGCCTTCGGGATCACGAGGCGACGACCTCAGGTGGAAAGGGGCGCGTCATGGGAACGCTCGCGGGGAGGGTGCCATGGCCCGGGGATCGGCAACAAGCGCGCCAGCCTGGCGGCGCTCCGGAGGGAGCGGAAACGGGCTAGACTCTGGTGGAAGGGGCGGGGATCTCGTACGTTCCGGTGCAGACGCTTGGCTCGCCCTCGGCGAGGAGATGCTGCATGAACAGACGCGTGCTCGGGACGTTGGGTTTCTCCTTGTGGGCGCTCGCCGCGTTCGCCTGCGCTGGCGCGTCGCCCGGCGAGGCGGGAAGCGCCGCCACGGCGGACACCCTGTGTCAGTCGGACGCTGATTGTGTCGTCGTCGAGACCGGGTGCTGCGATCACTGCAACGGCGGAAAGGCCGAGGCGTTCAACAAGGCGCACGCTGACGCGCATCGCCCGCAAGGCTGCACGGGCCGCGGGTGCACCCGCCTCGGATGCGGTGACGCCGTCGCCGCGTGCGTTGACAATACGTGTCAGGTGAAGATCCTGCCGCTCGGGTCCTGACGGCCTGTATCCTCTTCGTATGTTTCGCCCTGCCCACGCGTTCGTGATGGCGACCCTTGCAGCGCCCCTCGTGGCGGCCTGCGGATCGCCACCGGTTTCGCCCGCAGCCCCCCGCACCTCGGAGGCGCCGCCGGTTCCTTTGGCCCCGCGCGCCGCAGAATGCGCCCGCCTCCAGGCGGTGCTCGACACGGAAATGCGCGACGTGCCGGCCGCCGAGATTCGCTCGACGACGCCCATGCCGCGCGTCGAGGAGCTGATGCACCGGCTGGAGCGCTCCTGCGATGCCAGCGAGCGCCTCGCCGACGAACTCGAAGACTCCACGCTCGCCTGCGAGGCAAACGACTTCCGGCTCGCGACGGCCTATCTGCTGCTCACGACGGCGCACATCTTCGGGCTCGTGCACCGGGGCGAGCCGGACCTCGCCCCGTTCGATCGCGCGGCCGACGTCGCGGCGCGCCAGCGCGAGCTCGTCTATCGAAGCGCGCGGGCGCGCTGCATCGACGACGGGTCGCGCGACCAGTCGCCGGAATGGGGGGAGGCGACCAAGGCCATATTGAGGGAGCGCACGTCCGCCATTCACGAATGTCACGCGCAGGAGAAGCTGCGCGCCCCCGACCGCAAGATAGGGAAATTGGAGATGAAGCTCCACATCGCCGAGGATGGGCACGTCGAGCTGGTCGGGCCGACCGCGTACTCCGCGCTCAGCGCCGCGAGCCCGGAGTTCGTGTCTTGCCTCGTTCGCGTGTTCGGGCCAATGCGATTCCCGCCTCCGACAGGCCGCGCCATCGTGACCATGCCATTCGTCGAATGAGCGGTCCTCCCCGGTGAGCGCCGGGGAGGACCACGCTTCCCTCAAAGGCCGAGGACGTTTTTCAGGTACGTCGTGTTGAGGGCGAGATCCGTATGCGAGAGGACGGCGTTGTAAACCAGGATCTCGTGGATGTCGCCTTCGAAGTGAAACGCCGCATCCTGATCGCCGCGCCCGCCGACGTTGAAGGACGTGGGTACCGAGGCGCTGCCCGGCGGCAATGCGGGGGGGGCGCTGACCCGCGTCGGAAGAAACGCGCCATTCACGGTCACGAACGTCCCGTTCGTCGTCCCGTCGGAGACAAACGCAACGATGAGCCACGGCTGCGCGTCGACAGCCGTCGGCAGGGTGCGTCCGACCCTCTGGATGACCTGAAGCCCCGAGCCCGGGTCGCGGCTGTACTCCACGATCATCGACCGTGTACGGAGCCCGGCGCCTGGATTCGCCTGCGGAGCGTCGCCGTGGCACCAGACGAACCGATCGTAGTGCGCCGTCGGCCGGAACGCCGCGATGAGGGTGCATGCCCCGAGCGTCAACGACGCATGGGACAGGATCTGCACGACCGGGGAGGCAGGATTCGCTTGCGCGAAATGCACGAACGGAAAGGTGCCCGAGGTGTCGACGATCGGGGCGTTAATCGGGAGGCCGAGCAGCGTCAGATCATGCGCGCCGACAAGGTCGTCCCATACCGCGACTTTGGTCCCGATCGTGGTCAGGTTGGAGGCGTTGTACCGCGCGACCAGGTTGCTCGTCGTGGGCCCCGACGCCGGCACGGGCCCGCGCGTGATCTTCCAGCCGACCTCCACCACCGCATTCAGCCCAGGCGCCGTGTGCAGGTTGACGTCGAACCCGGTCTCCTGCTTGTTCGACCAGGAGAGGAGAGCAACGAGAGCGCGGCCGGCGGCCCGTCCACGGTCCCGGCGGACGTATGGATCTGATAAAGCGCGTCGTCCTCCGGGAGGCCGCCCGGAAACGACACGGTCGCCGAGGTTGCCAGATCGCTGATCGTCACGACGCCGAAGGGGTTTCGGACCGGAATGCCCGTCGTGGAGAGCCCCGCGTACCCCGGGCCCGAATACCCCGCTCCCGGCTGCGTCTGCGCGCAGATGGGATGGTCGACGTCCAGCACATTGGTGCCGATGTGGATCTTGTTGTTCTTGGGGACCGTCGAGCCGATCCAGATGCCGATGGTCGTGTTCCCGGAGGTCCCCTTCGAGATGACGTTGTTCTGCACCAGGATGTTGCCCGTGCATTGATCGCCGACGATGAGGATCCCGGGAACGGCGCAGGTGCCCGTGTCCTTGCCGTTCTCCGAGATGTGATTGCCCTCGATGAGGATGTCTTCGAGGGTGGCGACCGTGCCATCGATCAGGATCGCGCCGACGGCGGCCTCGTCGTTGTCCTGGATGAATTTGTTTCCCGAAATCACGTTGCCCACGATGGTCACTTCGCGGAACGTGGACGCGGCGCCTTCGAAGAGCCCGAGGATCCCCAGCGAGAACTTGGTATCGCAGATCGTGTTCCAGCCGATCAGGATGTTCGTGCCCTGCCCGATCACGACGGCGGAGGTGCCTCGCTCCACGGTCTGCTCGATCCTGTTGTGGGTGATGGACATTCGGCTCCCAGTGCACAGGATCGGGCTGCCGGCGCAGTTGGAGAGGTAGTTGCCGTGTGCCTCGTGGTCCTGGCCGCTGGCGTAGTTGATGAACGGCCCCCAGCACTCGTGAAAGACGCTGCTATTCGTGCGGATCCGGGTCGACCCAAAATCCGCGTAGACCGCGCCGGCCCAGAGGTTCCTGAACTTGCAGTCGTGGATGAGGACGTCGGAGCAACCGCGCATGTTCACGCCGCCGTGGCCCCATTCGAAGCTCGTATCGGGATCCTCGGTCACCTCGGCCACGTCGATGGCCACGCCCTCGAACCCGAGGTGCTGGAACTCGAGTTGGATCGACTGGTAGCCATATACGATCCCCATCGCGATGAGCGGGCCGTCGGGCTCGCTGATGGGATGCAGGTCGGGATCGAAGAGCGTCGTGACGTCGCGCCCCGCGCCGAGCAGCTTGATCTTCGCGCGATTGTACAGCTCGATCGAGTACCTGGTCATTTCCGGAACGTTGCTGGTCTCCTTGATCACGTACTTTCCCGGCGGAAAATAGACAGTCCCGCCGGTGGAAGGCAGCGCGTTGATCGCCATCTGGATGGCGGCGAGATCCTCGTGGACCCCGTCCCCCTTGGCTCCGAAGCACCGCACGTTCACGGTGGGATCACCAGATCCACCACAGCATCGATAGCAGGTTCCACAGGTCATGAAGGCTCCTCTTTCGATTGCGAGCAAGACGCGCACGGCGGCACGACGCGAAATCCACCGCTCCCACCGCCGAGCCAGCGCCCATCTGCCACGCGGTTCGAGGCGCTCCGCACGATGGCGCATGCGCACCCAATCCGTCGTGGGTGGATAGCCTGTGCCCTTGGGCATCGTCATGCAACGAAAAGCATTCATCGTATCACCTCGCTCACCCCCGTCTGGACGCCGGCCCGCTGCCGTGGCAGGCGCCGCGCGCACGCGCGTTCGTCCGGCCGCCGGGCGCATCGAGCTTCGACAGCAAGCGCGCGCAGACGTCTGCGC
>NZ_SSMQ01000105.1 GCF_005144585.1 Polyangium fumosum
CCGAAACAATGTCTTCGACCTACGCCGATATGGGATCCTGCTGAACCTGGAGGTCATCCAGCGTCGTGAGGGCGAGCTGGCCAAGGCCGCGTAACTTCAGGTGGAATTGAACCGTTTGTTGCTCTAGGGGGGAGGACCCAAACCGATACGCGTATCGGTCCAGGTCGTAGGAGGGAGGACCCAAACCGATACGCGCATCGCTTCCGGTCGTAGGGGGGAGGACCCAAACCGATACGCGTATCGCTTCCGGTCGTAGGAGGGAGGACCCAAACCGATACGCGTATCGCTTCCGGTCGTAGGAGGGAGGACCGGACGTGATGTGCGTCACGCCATGGCGTGCGCGTCGTCCGAACGCAGACTCCCCGGCGCCCGGAGCTTCGCCCGCGTCTCGGCACGCAGCACATGGATCTCCTGCGCCGCCGGCCCCCACCCGTACCGACCGGGCTCCGCCTCCACGAGGATCCCGCGCTCCCCCAGCGCCGCATACACATCCCCAACCGTCGGCAGATGCGCCGCCGGGTACGCCGCGACGAGCGCCTTCGGGCTCACGTGTTCCAGCGCACGATCGGGCTCGCCCAACTGGTGCGTGACGAGCGCGTAATCCAGCGCGATCGGCTCGAACAACGCCTCGACGACACGCTGCACGCGCACATCGCGCACGTCCTCAGCCGTCCCCGCATCCAGCCACTGATGCCGCGCGAGATGATCCCGCACCGCGACATGGTGCCCAAGGAGCACACGCGCATCGCCATGGAACCAGTGCATCCACTGGTTCCGCAGCGATTGCTGGAGCACAGGCGACGCGAGGTGCGGGGCCTCCAGATCACTCTCCAGCACACATGCCCCCCGGCGACGCAGAGCCGCCGCGAGCCACGCCTCGTCCACGCCTTCGACCTCCGCGTGACCGAGAAACATGCGCAAATGGAAGCTCGACACCGTCGTCTGGCGGACCTGCTCGGCGACGATCGCGCGAGCAAGCGACTGCACCTCCGTCGAGGGCTCCAGCGTGAGTGGCGCGCCGCAGGCGATATGGACACGGCCGAGCTGCACCTCGTCGCGCGCCATCTGCGCAAGCCATTCGAGCGTCGCGGTGAGCGACATCGGCGGACGCGCGCCGCCCCCGAGTTCTCCCTCGAAGGCGCCCTCCTCGGGGACACGATCGTACGAAATCGCGATGGGCAACACGACGAAACGCCGTCCCGTCGCTTGCAGCGCCCGCAAAAGCCCTCGCCGAGGGGGCAGCGCCCGCCGCGCGCGGCTGCGTTGCCCCTCGACGAAGAACATCACGGACGCGCCGCGCGCGACGAGCCGCTCGAGCTTGTAGCTCACCTCGCGCACCTCCTTGCCGACGCCCCGGCGCACGTAAAACGCCTGGGATTGTTCGAGCAAGCGCCCGATGAGCGGGATGTTCGAGAACTCCTCGGCCGCGGCGATGTGCGGGACCGGGATGCCGAGTTCCGGGTGCTGGAAACAGAGGTAGCTGCCGAGGAGGAAATCGAAATAGCTGCGGTGCGAAGGCGCGAGGACGAAGAGCGCGTCCGTCGGGGCCGCGTCCACCGCGCGGCGGAACGAGCGGCGGTCGAACGTCACGACCGACGTGCATTTCCGCAGCGTCTTGCGCAGCCCATAGGCGAGCGTGCCGATCGCCCAGTTGCCCGGCCTCCGCGACAGGGTCCACGGCAGGTCCTGGTTGCCGTCGTCGTGGTCACGCCCCGCGAGCGTCTGCTCCGTTTCCTTCATGGCAGCGCCTCCTCGATTACCCTTCGCCGTGACCCAGCTTCACCTCGCCGAGGACGCCGTGGTTCCCTGCGCCGAACAGGTTGTCCGGGTCGACGGCCTGCTTGACGTCGCGCATGAACGCGCGCGCGCCCTCCGAGTAGATTTCCTTCACGAAGTCCTGCCGGATCTTGCCGACGCCGTGATGGTGGGAGAGCGAGCCCCCGGCCGCGAGGATCTCCTCCCGCGCGGCGTGCTCCATCTCGCTGTATTGGCGCACCGGGTCTTCAACGCCCTTCGCGTAAAAGCCGAGGTAGAAGTAAATGCAGACGCCCGTCGGATACACCTGCGTGATACGCCCGGTGAAGAAGGGCTTGCCCGGCAAGCGCCGCTGCTCGTGCTCGCGCAGCACGCGCTTGTGGACCCGATCGTAAAGCTCGAGCGCGCAGCTCCACGGCACGCTCGTCTCGAAGCTCTCGGCGATCGCCCAATGCTCGAACGTGAGGTCGCGGATGTACGCAATGCCGAACGTGAGCTGATAGCCGCGCTCGCCGTTCGCCGCGCCGGCCTTCAAGCCGCCGTGCTGCTTGGCGATGCGGTACAACGTCTTTTCCTGGAACTCGACCTCGTCTTTCGTCCCTTCGAACACGATCGTCGCGACGGCGAGCTGGTGCGGGTCAAAACCCTTGATCTTGGTGACGAGGAGCTGCTCCGCGCGGCTCTTCGCGTGCGCCAGGAGCCCTGATTTCTTCGGCTTGAGCGCCTGACCGAAATGAAACTGCGTGTTATCCATGACGCGCACGCTCGCGGGCACGGCGCCGGCCTGCTGGAGGTCGTAGAGGAAGGCGAGTCCGCGTTCGAGGTCGGGGAAAATGACGCTGCCGTAACGCTGCACCTCGGGCACGGGGAAGAGCTTGACGATGGCGGTCGTGATGATGCCGTAGTTGCCCTCGCTCCCGAACATGAAGTTCCGCGGATTCGTGCCGATGCTCTCGCGCGGCGCCACCTGCGGCCGCTCGACGACGCCACGCGCGGTGACGACCTGCATATCGAGGACGAGGTCCTCGATGTTGCCATAGCGGTTCTTCTTCATGCCGCTCGCGTTGGTCGCGATCCATCCGCCGAGCGTCGAGAATTCGAGGCTGTCGGGCTCGTGCCCCATGGTGAGCCCGTGCTTCGCCAGCTCGGCGACGATGTGCCGGCCCGTCGCGCCGGCCTCGATGCAGGCCATGCGGTTCGTGGGGTCGATCCAGAGGACCTTGTTCATGCGGCGCATGTCGACGGCAATGACGACGCGCTTTTCGTCGATCGACAGGCGCAACGCATCCGTGACGTTCGTGCCGCCGCCGAACGGAATGAGGCACGCGCCGTGCTCCTTCGCGACCTCCGTCAGCTTCACGACCTCGTCGTGCGACGTCGGAAAGACGACGAGATCGGGCACGCGCTCGAGGCGCTCGTAACGGATGGCCCAGATCTCGGCGCCGGTGTGCCCGTGGCCGCGGCGCAGGCGGACGAGCGGATCGCTCGAAATCTGATCGTCCTTGAGGAAGCCTTTCAGCGCGGCGATGACGGCGCTCGCATCCTGGGCCTCGGGGACGGGCGGGGGATAATGCGGCTCATTGCGATTGCCGTAGGAGAGCGGCGCGGAGAGCGTGGCCGAGATCCACGGCAAGAGCGAAGGGAGGTCGACATTGCTGATGTTGTAGCGGCGACCGGTGAGCACGACGTTGCCGTTCGGTTTCACGACGAAACGCGTATCGGCGAAGCCCCAGCCATCGAGGCTCTCGTCGTCTTTGGGCAGCGGCGCGGGGCTCGGGATGATGCGCGTGCTCGGGGCGCGTGCGCCGCGCGGAGGGAGGGTCGAGCCGGATGCGTTGTCGCGGTTGTCGTGTGCCATGGTGGTCGCAGGATGTTGCTCGGAAAGGAGGGGGCCTCAAGCGAAAGCCTTTCGCGCAGCGAGGCGGGTCGGACGTGTAGCACAGAGACCATGCATCGTGCCACGCAATGAATGATGAGGTGGCCGTGCTGCATCGCGGCATCTTCTGCGGCCCATTCCGCGCGCGAATCCCCGAAGATGCGCATTCGATGTGGCGGCCTGCGAAACGCCGTTCGCGGACATCCACGCCGCCACGCGCAAACGGCGCGCCGAGGGAGGTCATGGGGGGGAGGTCGTGGGAGGGAGGACCGCAGCCGATACGCGTTGCGGTTTCAGGTCGGTGGGGACGGCGGGGGCCGTGGCGTATCGCTCAGGCCTCGTGCCCACCGCCGGTCCTGGCGAGCTCCTCCTGGAAACGCGGCTCCTCGGGCGCGAGCTTCACCGCGTCCTCGAGCGCCTGGCGAACCTCCGTTGCGGGTGCACCGAGCCAACGGAGCACCCGGCCGAGTTCGTACGACGCCCACGCATGCCTCGTGCGCGCAGTGTCCATCTGGAGCACGCGCCGGAGCATGTCGCGCGCATCCCGCAACAAGCGCGCGCGAGCATCGTCTTTGAAGCGATCTCGACTTCTGTCGCGCAGGAGCTCCCCTGCGAGCCGTATTTTCGTCTGCGCGAACTCGAGCAAGGCGCGAGGATCGGTCTGGAGGGCGCCCCCGGCCTTCTCGAAGAAGAGATGCGCACGCTTTTGCCGGCCCACACGACGTTCGAGGATCGCGGCATCCATGGCTTCGGTGGCCGTCAGTACCTCCGGGAGCCGATCGAGGACGGCCTTCGCCTCCGCTTCTCGCTTCGCATCCAGGTAGCCGGTTGACATGGCCGCAACCACGCGTCCCTCCCCGCCACGAGCAGGCGCGCTGAAGAAGCGATCATAGACCTCCCGGGCCTTCGCGAGCTCTCCCTGCCGACAAAGCTCCGAGATGAGCTCGGCCGCGACGGCTCCCGAGCCGGGGATGGCGTTGAACGCCGACATGAGGCGCCTCGTGGCCCCAGGGCGGTCGCCCACCGCACGCAAAAGGGCCACGTCTCGAAGCGCGAGGATCGCCAAGTATTCGGGATGAACGGGTAGCGTGACACGGAAATAGGACCGTACGTCATCGAAATCGAAGATTGGCTCCGGCGACCCGTTTTGTTCCATGGAGCGGAACACCCTGGGGATCCCCGTACCTCGCCCCTCTGCGAGGCCCAGCTCCTTGAGCAGCTCGCCGATGCGACGATTTCGTGCAGGAACGGGCGGCACCTGAGCTCCCGGGCGTAGGTGCTGCGTCTGGAGACCCGGCTGCGGCCCCGGATAACTTATGACCTCCATTCGATCCGGGTAGAGGTACACCTTCGTGGGCTCGACGGTCCCCTCGTAACCTCGATGGTAGATGGCGTTGACGAGCGCCTCTTTGAGCGCCGGGAAAGGATAACTCACCCATCCCTTGACCTCGGGTGTATCGCGCTGCTTCTCGAGGTGGTGCACGGACATGGCTTGCAGGTGTCTGAGCGCAGCGCGAGTCTGCTCATGAAGCGGCCCGCGAAAAACCTGCTCGGCCAGGACGTCTCCCTCACCCGCAAACTCGACGACCTCGATCCTCGCTCCGCGAAACCACTCCTCCGGGTCGTCCGAAAAAAACAGGAGCCCTACGTTCAACGGCTCCTCGTGCCCATTCGAACGCGCCGAGATGAACATGCGGCGGTAGATCGCCCTGGCGTCCGGCTCCTGAATCAGGTCACTTCCGATGTCGCTCAAAAACTCGCGCACCCGGGACTCTCGAAGCTTTTCGATGGGCACGCCGAACGCGCGACGATCGTCGAACGGCACCTTCGCCGTCATCTGCATCAGGCTCGTGAGGATGCTCCCGGTCGCTTGCTTCGTCTGGTCGTCGGTACGCACGTAATAATGGCGAGGAGCACCCTTCTCGATGGATTCAGGCGCCTGATAAGGCCTGTCCTGGCCGCCGCGCGCCCAAATCACGAGAATGTGCTTACCGTCGACGACCTCCGGCGACAGGACCGGCGTGTATTCGGGAGAGAACGTACGGCACCTGCCGGTGATGAAAGTCTGAATCTTCTCGAGGCTCTCGGGAGCGAGGCCTTTCGGAGGCAAGATCGCCACCCCATCCGGCGCTTCCACGCCCAGGACGACGTAACCGCCATTCAGATTTTGCAGGTCGTTCGCAAACGCGCAGATCGTCCGCAGAACCTGCGAGCCCGTATATTTCTCGTCCCAGGATGCCTTGAACTCGATGCGGCTGGATTCGACTCCTCGGAAATGGAGCAGATCGTCGATGTTGATCGGCAGGATGAAGGACATGGCGCCTGCAGGGGGAAATACATGAGGGGCTCCCACGGGACAAGCAAGCCCCGGGAGTCCTCACTCCACCCGAACGACCGCCTCTTCCGGCAAGCTCGCCGCGAACGCGTCCCGCGCCGTCCGCACCTTCTCCACGTCGAGCCCGTCGAACGTCAGCTTCGTCTTGTATTCGAGCCCGCTCCACCGCGGGTACGAGCCGATCTCCACGTCCGGGTGCTCCGAGACCACGCGGTCGAGCATCGGCTTGATCGTGCCCTCGTCGAGCGTCGTGAACACCGCGTGCGAGACGAAAGGCACGTCGGCGCCGAGCTCCTCCCGGATCAGCGGGATCTTCGCCTGGAAGATCTCCGGGACCCCCGGCAGGATCCATACGTTGTTCATCACGACCGTCGGCCACGGCATCGACTTCGACGCGGCGAGGCGCGCGCCGTGCGGCATACGCGCCATCAAGAGGTGCCCCTCGGTCAGCTTGTCGCCGTAGTAGGCCCGCAGCATCGCCTCCATCGACGGCTCGATCACCACGTGCGTGTCGAACGCCCGCGCCACGCCGTCGATCGTCACGTCGTCGTGCGTCGGGCCGACCCCGCCCGAGGTGAAGAGCCAGTCGTGCGTCTTCGAGAGCGTCCGCACTTCCTCGGCGATGACGTCGCTCTCGTCGAGCACCATCACCACGCGCCGGAAGACCACGCCGAGCGAGCGCAGGGCCCGCGCGAGGACGACGATGTTCGCGTCCGCGATCTTGCCGCTGAGCAGCTCGTTGCCGATGATGAGCGCCGCCGCCGTTCGCACGGGAGCCTCCTAGCTCTCGAACTCGCGCACGATGGGCTTGCCCTGCGCGTCGATGCCGAGGAGCTCCTCGACCCGGCGCTCGGCCCGGTCGAGCCGCTCCTTCGCCGCGCGCGCCAGGCGTACGCCCTCCTCGAAGAGCGCGAGCGAGCGCTCGAGCGGCAGCTCCCCGCCTTCGAGCTCCTCCACGATGGCGGAGAGCCTCCGCGTGGACTCCTCGAACGAGAGCACGGACGCCTGCTCCGGCGCGGCAGGCTTGGTGATCGAAGCCGTCTCTTGGCTCATGGCGACCCAGCGTCCCCCGGGATGGCCTCGGGCGCAAGCGTGAGCGCGGCAGGGCCGTCCGGCAGGCCCGGGACGAGCACCACGCCGTCTGGATCCGCCACGATCGGCACAGCCACGCCGTCCGAACGGACGAGGCGCGCCGCGCGGCCCTGGATCGACGGGAGCGCCCCCGGCGCGTTCGCGACGAGCGAGACCCACGCGACCGGGCCGGCCGACACGGCGAGCGCCGGGACAAGCGTGCGGCCGGACAAAGCCGCGCGGGCCAAGGCGCGGACCTGGTCGTCCGGATCGAGGTCGCGCGCGAGCTCGAGCGTCGCTGCGCGCAAGGGCTCGCGGCGCATGGAGAGGGCGCGCACGACGGCGCGGCGCACGGTCGGGTCCTCCTCGAAGCGGTAGGCATTCGCGAGGAGCGAGATCGCGTCCGGCTCCGGATCGAGCGCGAGGCCGAGCGCCGTGTGCGCGCGGATGACCGGATCGGTGCCCGCGAGCAAGCGCTTGATGCGGCCGCGGATCGCCTCGTCGTCGCGGCTCGGCAAGGCGCGCGCGGCGAGCGGGGCGAGCGGGCTTTCGCCTTCGGCCCAGCGCGCGAGGACCGCCGTCGGCAGGCCCGCGCCGCTCGGATCGGCGAGGAGCGCGACGCCCGCCGCGACCTCGATCGCCGAAGGAGCGTCCCCCTTCCCCATCGCCTTCGCGTTCGCGCCGAACACGCGCGCGAGCTCCGCCGGCGCGTCGTCCTTGCCGATCGCCGCGCGCGCGAGCGAGGCGCGCGCCACCGCGGCCACGATCGCCACGTCGCACGGGCGTTTCTCGGGGCACGCGGCGTCGAGCGCGGCGCGCACGCTCGTGCGGCCCGTCGCGACCTGACCAAAGGCGCCCACGGCGCGGTCGGCCGGGTCTTTCTCGTTCGCCATGGCCACGAGCGCGTCGGCGAGGCCGTTCGGCTCGTCCCCGAGCACGAGCCAACGCACGAGCGCCGCGCGCGTGATCAACCGGCGAGGCGCGCCCTTCTTCGCGGACGTGCTGCCGAGCGCCCGTTCCAGCGCCGCGCGCGCGCCCTTGCCCGGCATCCGCGCCAGCGCGAACGCCGCAGCCGTCGCATGTTCGGGTTTGCCGAGCTGCGCGAGCAACGCCGTCGCCGCCTCCGACCCGCCGGCCCGCCCGATCGCCGCGATGGCTTGCTCCCGATCGTCTCCGTCGAGCGCATCGAGCGCCGCGACGAGGGGTTTGACGAGCGCAGGCGAGGGCGCGGCGAGCGCGAGGCGCACGCCGTCGAGGCGCGTCGGGCCGGCCGCGAGCAGCGCCGCGATCGCCTCGGACGCGCCTTCCACGCCGAGCCGCGCGAGCACCTCGGCGCCCGCGCGCTTCTGCTTCACGTCGTCGGTCTTCACCCACGTGCGCGCCGCGGCTTGCGCGCTCGTGTCCCCGAGCCGCGCGAGCGCGAGCGCCGCGGCCGCGCGGTAGGCCAGATCCACGTCTTCGAGCGCCAGCCGCAGCCGCGGGATCGCCCGCACGTCCCCGAGGTCGCCGAGCAGCGCGGCGAGGGCCGGCTCGATGCGGCGACGCCCTTCGAGCAGCGGCGCGATCGACGAAGGCGGATGCACCACGAGCGCCGCCGACGCGGCCTCTCCACCCGGCCCGCCTTGCAGCACCGCGCCCACGAGCGCCGACGTGGCCTTCTTGTCGCGGCTCTTCGCGAGCGCGAGTGCCGCGGCCCCGCGCACGAGCCCTCCGTGCGAAGCCGCGCGCGCCTCGGGCCCGCCTTCGGTCAATTCCCGGACGAGCAGCGGCCGCACCGCCTCGCGATCGGCGTGCGCCGCGAGGATCCGGATGCCTTCGAGCCGCGTGCGCCCGTCGCGCGTGAGGATCGACGACTGCTCGAACGCGTTCGTCAGGGCGTCGATCGCCTCGGGGGTCCCGATCGCGCCGAGCCTGCGCACGCCGCGCAGTCGCCCCTCGACCGACCCCGACACGAGCAGCCGCTCGGCCACGGGGATACCGAACAAGCCACGCAGCGTCCCGCGGCCCGGGGCCTCGGCCTCCTCGGCCTCCTCGACGACGGCCTTGCGCGACACGCCCACGGCGAGCCCTTGGGCCTCGGCGCGGGCAGGCAGGAGCGAGGACGCGACGAACGAAAGGGCAGCAAAGGAGAGCGCCGTGAGGGCCCGGGAGCAGCGAGACATCGCGGCGCAACTATCGGCGAGGGACGCTGGCTTGTCACGCCTCATCCTCGGGGGGTTCTACGCCCATGACGGGATCCCCGGGACCTCCGAGCGCCTGCGAGCGCCCCCACGCCCCTTCCCAGCTCTCCCTACCTGGCCGCGCGGGCGCCTCGGACGCCCCCGGATGCGTCCGCAACGAACCGCGCCACGACTGCACGCCCCATGATTCCTTGATGCACAGAAACTCCCGGATGTCCGTCGCCCTCGCTGAAACGAGGGGCCCTGGACAACAACCCAGTGGTCATTCCAGATTCCATGCGCGCTCGGCTGTCCCCTTTGTTCCCTATGTCCACGGTATGCAAGCTGCTTAGGGTCAATGCGACCGCCAAGGATCTCCGGTCCACCGAGGGAGGTTGAATCTCATGCGTAACTCGTTCTTCGTGGGCGCGCTCGCTTTCGCGGTTTCGCTTTTCGCTGCCGGCGCTGCGTCCGCCACCACGGACGTCTGCGCGGAGTGTAAGGCCAGCGTCGAGGCCACGTGTTTGGCCGAGCTCGAAGCCGCTGTCGATTGCGAGGCCCATGTCGCGGCCTGCTGCGAGGCATCTCTCGACGTGGATTGCTCGATACAAATCGGCCTTCAGCTTTGCATCAATGCCGAGGCGATGTGTGTGACCGAGTGCAAGGCCCACAACGCCGGGTACGGCGACGGCGTCGAGTCGATGTGCGAGGCCGAGTGTCGCGCGGGGGTGGGCCTGGGCCTCGTCGTGCTCGCCTCCGTGGCTTGCGAGGCCGAGGTGGAGGCGTCCTGCTCGGTGGAGGCAGCCCTCGCGTGTAGCAGCGAGATCAATGCCTACGCCTACTGCGCGGCCGAGGCCGAGGCCGAGTGCAGCTACTGCTGCCCCTGACGACCCTTCGCGAACGTCCCCCCGCCGCGCGGTCCCTGCGTGCACCAGGGCCCGCGCGGTCGCCCATTCTAGCCCCGCGCGAGCGCGGCCCGGAAGTCGCGGAGGCGCTCGTCGAGTTGCCTCGGCGTCACCTTGACCTCGGCGAAGACGCGCTGCGTCCCCGCGGGATCGGTCTTCAGGTTCGCTTGGATCGTGTCGAGATCGTTCTTGGCCCCGAGCACGGCCACGCGCAGCTTGTCTTTGGGCCCGAGGTCGTTCGTCGCCGCGCCGCGGAGCTTGTCCAGGCATTCCGCGAGCTTCACGCCCCGGAGGTTCGCCACAGCGGAGGCGTCCCGCGGCCCGCCGCCAGTCGAATACGCGGTGAGGGTATGGCTCTCGCGCGCCGCGAGGTACTTCCACATCGCGGACGCGACGTTCGGGACCGTGTTCATCGTGTCCTTGGGCTTCAAGCCCACCGCCTTGAGGAGCTTTTCGTACGCCTTGCTGTAATTCTCGGCCGCGCGCGGCTCGACCACGCTCTCGGGGTCCTTCCCCTGCGCCTGGAGGGATTTGCTGGCGGTATTGCCCGCGCCGGTGATCTTCTTGGTGAAGAAGCTCAGCATGTGCTTCACCGAGATGGCGGCATGTCCTTCGCACTTCAGGAACAGCGCCGACGAGGCCGATCCGAGACTTTCGATCTGCACGAGGAGCTCGCTGTATCCCTTGAGGAATAGAAAGCCGGCGCCCGCGCTCTTGCCACGCTCGCCGAGGTGGCTCGACCACCGGTCCGGGAGCGTGTCGTACCCTTGTCGCACCTGCCCCGGACTGTCGAGCTCGATCATGAATGAGCCCTTTTCGAGGGGCTGATAGATCCAGCACGCGACGTACAGGGCCTGAAACCCGTCGCGGTCCACCGCCGACCGGAGGAGCGCGCTCACGGGTTCACTCCCATCCCCGAATTGATCCTCCAGGTACTTGGACCAGTCGGCCGGCGTCTGGAAGTCCGGGCCAAAGATCTTGTCCTTGTCGCTCCTCTGGCTTTCCCCCTTGATGAGGTCCACGAGCGTGGGCATGGCTCACCTCGCCCCGGGCTTCTTCGCCTTCGCCACCTGGGCCTCGGCCTGCGCGACGGCCTCGTTCAACGTCTGCAGCGCCTCGATCGCCGGCGCCGAGCCCTGCCGATCGATGTCGAGCTGCAGGCCGCAGCCCGCGCAAAAAATGGAGCTGCCGGTCAGGATCTGCTCGATCGTCGCCTTGATCTTGAAATTGCAGCACGGGCACGGGAAACCATGATTGTCGGACTGAGCCTTCAACCCTTGCAGCATGACGATCCTCTCCTTGCTCGATGGTCCTGGTTCGTGCGATTGCGTTATTCTTGGCCGGAGGCGGGCGCCCCGGTGACCTGGATGTTGTTGCTGAGCAGCCCGAAGATGCCCGTGATCCCCGCGGGCACGTCGCTGCGCGACATCGTCAGCGTGAACTTGATGTTGGTCGTCTCGGACGTGGCGTCGCTGTTCGATTGCGCGTCCGCCGCGATCTTCGCGAGCAGCTTCGGCGCTTGTGAATCACCCTGGCTCATCTCCACGATCTTCGTCGTGAACGAGATCTCCGCCTTGTCGATGCCGAGAATGGGGATCGGGACGAGCGTCAAGAGCGGTACGGAGACGGTGTATCGCTTGACGCCCACGCCCGGCACGACCTGCTGGTAGCTGAACTGCACCGTGCGCAGCTCGCCCTTCTCGTCGAAGCCCACATTCTGGATGAAGTCCGACGTGGCCTTGGCGGCCATTCCATCCGCGTCGACGATGTCGCGGACGAGGCTCCCCACGAGCTGACTTAGCGGGATGTGAGAAACGGTGTTCTCCGGCATGACGGACTCCTACACGCTCGCGTGGGGCGCTTCGGCCGTGACTCCCTGGAGCCGCGGCACGCCCGACGCGTCGATCTCGATCGACATCTTCACCCAAAGGAACGGCCCCAGCTCCGCTCGTTCCTTCTCCGCGATCGGCCATTCGAACGTGCACACGACCTGGGTCGGGCGCAGGCTCGAACGAAAACGCTCCACCTGCTGCGCTCCGGGAAGCTCGCGCGCAGGCACGCGAACGAGCGCGAGCCCTCGCTCGATTTCATGCAGCACTGCGGTGACCATCCGCTCGACTCGCTCCTGCATCGACGCTCACCCCGAACCGCAAGCAGGTGGAGATCGCGGCCATCGCCCTCGTTCAGCTCAGGTCGACGGCTTCCCGGGCACCGCCTTGATGGCGTCGTTCAACATGTTGAGCACCTTCGAGGTGCCCGCGGGCATGTCGTGCCCCGTGGCGTGCACGTTGACGTTGATCGTGTACTCGACGGAGTACTTCGAGTCCCTCGTCGAGCTCGAGTCCGACTTGCTCGAATAGCTCCCCTTGAAATTGACCTTGTCGAAGAGGAAGCCGACGGATCCGCTGGTCTCGCCGCCCCCCGAGCTCTCCGAGCTTTGCTTCGTATCGAAGCTCGACGTGGCATTGATGGCCGCCTTGAAGTTGATGTCCATCGTCTCGACGAGCAGGTACGGAATCGGTACCAGGGTCAAGAGCGGCACCGTGAGCTGCGCCGTCTCGCCGCCCCTCGTGAATGTGAACGTGACGGACATGACGGTCTTCGGGGCCTTGTCGTCCGTCGACATCTGGGGGTTGCCGTCTTTGTCCAGGCCAAAGAGGACACCCAGCACGTACTTCAACGTGGCGTTCGCCGCCAAGGTCTGCGCTTCGACGCCCGCGACGAGCGGACCGCCGATGATCGCCCCGAAGGGGATCTGGCTGAGGAGCTGCGTCGCGGCTTGTTGATCGCCGCCGGTGGCTTCGCCGGAACCTGTATCGCCCATGGGAAGACTCCTTTTTTATGCCGCCGGGCGCCGAAAACAGAGGCACCACCGGAGCACCGCAAGAACAAGGCAAGCTGGTCGAGATACGCCCCTTGGCCGGAAAAGAACGATTCACGGCGCCCACGCACGACACACGTCGCCGTCGCGTGGGATCACGCCCGCGAATCACGGCAAAGCAGCGAGACGCAGACCCTCGAGCCAAGAGTCGCGAGCCCCGGCTGCGGTCATCGGCCGCCCGCCGGTGGACCTAGAGATACGGTCGGCCGGCGTCCGGGCGCAACAAATTTTCTCCCGTTCACGCAATCGTGACGAATTCGTACGTTCCGGGCCCGCCGAGCCGAACTGTTTGACAACGAGATGTGCCGTATTTCTCCGCCGAAGTGGCGCCCTCGTCGTTCGCGCCGAACGGAGGGGATCGACACGTACGGCTCGACCAACGATATCGGCGCGTCGCGCGACACCACGTTTCGCCGCGGATTCGATCCACAATCGCGCTCGGACGCACCCCCCGCGGCGCCCCTCCCTGGATCACCTCCGATCCACCCGCCCGTTTCCAGGCGCGGATCACGCCCGTCCATGGTCACTCGACAGCGCAATTTCGGCCACGATCGATGGTCGTCCCGCGCGCGGCGACGCACCCACGCCCGCGTCCACGAGGGCCTCCGCTCCCGCACGCCCCGCGCGTCACGCCCAACCGTTCCACGAGACCGACGCCGGGGCGCCGCGCGGCCTGCGCCCCCCGTCCCCAGGTCCCTCCGCCCTGTCAAGACCCATCGCGGCCGTGTCGGCGTGCTCGCCGGCCCACATCGCCGCGGCGCAGCACTATTCCGTATCGTCAGAACGAAACGAAATTGCTGGTCGGGCTGGCGGCTGGCAACTACGTTACGTCACCCGTCCCGGGCGGGACCAAGGAGGAAAGCAGCATCGATGTTGTCCGTGCGCCACCTGGAGAAATTCGTCACGGCCTCCGCGAACCGAGTCTGGCCGGTGATGCAAAGGCTGAACTCGCTCGGCCCCGAGCCCTTGCCGTTCCAACCTCGATGGAGTGATCGCCCCATCCCGCGCGGCAAGGAGCGGACGAAGCCGCCGCTCGGCTGGCCGCGGACGACGGACAGCCTGTGCCCCACCTGCGTCAAGGAGGCGCGCGCGGAGATCCTGCGCGGCGACGCGGACTGGACGAAGCTCGTCACGGACAAGCCCGGGGAGATCAAGGCGCAGATCGTCGAGCGCGACGGCCAGATCCGGATGGAGAAGGAGTGCCCGAAGCACGGGCGCGTGAGCGACGTGCTCTCCATCGATCCGAAATTCCTCGCGCGGATCGAGAGCCTCTTCCAGGGCCGCGACGTGGCGATGACGCCCGACCGTATCCACCAGCACGGTTCGAGCTCGATCCAGTACGGCCGCGGCTCGGTGCTCACGGTCGACCTCACGAATCGCTGCAACATGATGTGCGACCCGTGCTTCATGGACGCGAATCAGGTCGGCTACGTGCACGAGCTCTCCTGGGAGGAGGTCACGCAGATCCTCGACGACGCGGCCGAGGTGCGGCCGCGGCGGCAGATGTCGATCCAGTTCTCCGGCGGTGAGCCCACGCTCTCGCCCCATTTCCTCGACGCGATCCGCTACGCCCGCAAGAAGGGGTATTTCGCCGTGCAATGCGCGACGAATGGCCTGCGCTTCGCGCAGGAGCCCGGCTTCGCCCAGCAATGCAAGGAGGCGGGCCTGCGCATGGCCTACCTCCAGTTCGACGGGGTCACGAACGAGGCGAACAGCCACCGCAAGATCGCGAACCTCTACGACGTGAAGCTCCGGGCGATCGAGGAGCTCGCGGCGGTGGGCATCGACGTCATCCTGGTCGTGACGGTCGTCAATGGCGTGAACAACGACATGATCGGCCCGATCATCGAGTTCGCGATCGAGAACGCCGACAAGGTAACGGTCGTGAGCTTCCAGCCCGTGAGCTTCACCGGGCGGGACGAGGACATCTCCGACGAGCTGCGCGAACAGCAGAGGTACACGCTGAGCCACCTCGCGCGCGACGTGAAGGCGCAGACCGGCGTGACCGAGCCCTTGCGCGATTGGTTCCCGCTCTCGGCGCTCGCGCCATTCGGCGACGTCGTCGATCTGCTCGACGGGCCGGACAAGGATTTCGGTCAGCTCAATTGTGGGTGTCACCCGAACTGCGGCATCGGCACCGTGCTCTTCGTCAACAAGAAGACGAAGCAGATGGTCCCCTTGCTCGAGTTCCTCGACATGGAAGGGATCCTTCGGGATTTCCGGACAATCTTCGACGCGGGCCGGGGCTCGAAATGGACGAAGGCGCAGGTGCTGACGAGCATCCTCCGCCATTACAAGCCTTCGATGGCGCCGCCCGGATTCGACGTGAAGACGCTCGTGAAACAATTCATGAGCCAGACGGGCGCCGCGCACGCGGGCGAGAGCGACGCGAAGGAATACGAGTGGCGCGTGCTCTTCGTGGCCGGCATGTGGTTCCAGGATCTCTTCAATTACGATTTCCGCCGGACGGAGATGTGCATCATCCCCTACGGCACGCAAATGGGCGAGATCAGCTTCTGCGCGTACAACACGGGCGTGGGCTGGCGCAATGTGCTCGAAAAGATCAAGGCGAACGCCACGGTCGCCGAGTGGTACCGCAAATACGGCCGGCACCCGATCTACGCGAAAAACAAGGACCTCGCCCTGCCCGACTTCGAGAATGCCCTCACCGTGAAGGAGCACGAGCTCGCCAAGCAGGAGCGGAAGAAGGCCGTCCGCTTGCCCATCGTGCCGTCCTAGCAGCCTGTGGAATTATCGTCGCGAGCGCCCCGAAGCTAGGGCGACGGAGCGAGGAATCCTCAAGGATTTCGAGCGATGTCGACCGACGATTCGGGGCGCGCAGCAGATAAGTCCACAGGCTGCTAGTCCCGAGGGGGACGCCTCGCGTCCCCGCCGCCGGCCGCCGCCTCAGGTGCGCTTCTTCGCGCGCGCCATCATGCCTTCGAGCCGGCCCCCGCTCGACACGAACCACGCCTCGGCCTGCGCGACCGTTTGAAACACGGCGGCCCCGTCATCGGCGGCGTTGTGCGCGACCAGCGTCGCGAGGCCGTGCTGCCGCGGCGTCGTGACGAGCCACGCCGTCCGGATCTGCCGCCGCCGGAGCAGCTTCTGGCACGTCCCGAGGCCCACGCGCGCCATCACCGTAAAATCGGTGAGCCCACGGATGTCCATGAGCACGAGCCTCGTACCCGCCTGGTTGGCGAGCACGTCCACGGCCTGCGCGGTGAGCTCATCCGCGATCAGATCCCCGAGCGCACCGCCGATCTCGATCGTCACCCGATCCGGCGGAGTCGTCGTGAAGTGGAACCAGTGTTGCGCCATCGAGGCAGACCACCCACCATCCTACGCGAACTCCTCGCTCGTCAACCACCTCACGTCATCGATCACAACGGATTCCTTCGTTCGAGAATTTGTCCGTCCAAGGGAAACTTACAATCAGCCTGGCTCGGGGCAACCATCGTCGTCGTCCTTGCCGTCCTCGTCTTCCTTGACCGTGGGGCACTTGTCTTCGTTGTCGGGTACCCCGTCGTCGTCGTTGTCGCCGTCGGGGCAGCCGTCGTGGTCCTCGAACCCGTCCTTGTCCTCGGGGAGCTCGCGGCACTGATCGGCCTCGTCCGGCACACCATCCTGGTCGACGTCCCGCACGCGCGGGGCCCAGCCGATGCCCAGCATGGCACGCAAGGGCCCGGTGCCGAGCCCGCCGAAGAACCCCCGCGACACGCCGGCGAGGATGGAAAAATCCCCGAGCTGCGCGCGCGCCCCGAGCCCGGCCTCGAACGCGGTGAGGGTGCGGTTCTGCGTGGGGTTCATGGGGTAGATCGGGACGTGTCCGTTCGTCTCGACGTACACGGTGAAGCGGCCGGCTTCGTCGATGCCAAGGGCCTGCGGCCGGAAGGAGAGGCCGAAGGAGAACGGGAGCTCGTGTCCGACGCGCTGGCGGCAGCCGTAGGGAAGGTCGGAGACGGGGATGTGCGCGCAGGCGAAGTTCTCGGTCTCGGCGCGGAGCTTGACGCCGGCGGCGAGGTGGAAGCCGAGGACGAGGAGGCGGTACTCGGCGAGCAAGCGCGTGGTGCTGGTGACGGCGCCTTCGCCGAGGAAGGAGCCCCGATCGCCGGTGGGGACGGTGAACCGCTCGTGCAAGCCGAGCGCGAAGCCGCCGAGGTCGCCGCCGGTGGGCGCGACGAGGACGAGCTTGCCGGTGAACGCGAGGTCGCCGAGGGCCTGCTGGGGGATGTTCGTGGGTCCGAGCGTGGCGACGGAGTCGAAGTCGGGCGCGTCGCCCCGCTGGTACAGGGCGAACGGCAGGTCCGCGCCGAAGGAGAGGCGGCCGAGGGCGCCGATGTTGGCGACGAGGTCGCCGGTGAGCTGGTGGCTGAGGACGTCGAACGCGTGCTCGTTCGTCGCGGGATCACGGAGCGTGATCGGTTTGTACGCATACGAGCCGTAGACGGCGAGGTTCCAGTCGCCGTGCGCGGGCGTGGAGACGGGTTCGAGGAAGAGGCTCCCGGCAGGATCGGTGGAAGGACGGTACCCGCGCAGATCGAGCGAGGGCACGGGATCAGGCTCGATCGCAGCGGCCGAACGCGTCACGAGGGACGCAGCCAGCGCGAGGCCCGTGGCAAGGCGCAAAGAGAAGAAAGGCATGACGCGGGCGTAGGTTAGCCCAGGTGAAACCTCGGAGAAAAGGGTCGCGGTTGTTCGCCGGTGCTTCGTCCCAAACGGACAAACCTTCTGGCAGCGCGGGCTGTCCTTGCCCCTGGCCCCCCGCGAGCAGTAGGATCCGGCCCGGCCCGTCATGAACGCCCCGCTGCGCGTCCCTCTCGGCATCGACGACTTCCAGAAGGTCCGGGAGGGCGGTCTGCTCTACGTCGACAAAACGCACCTCGTGACGGACTTGCTCGAAAAGGCAGGCGCCGAGGTCGTCCTGCTCCCGCGGCCGCGGCGGTTCGGCAAGAGCCTGAACCTCTCGATGGTCCGCTGCTTCTTCGAGAAGCGCGCGGAGGACCTCTCCCCTCTCTTTCGGGACCTCCAGGTTTGGCAGGCCGGCGACGCGGTCCGCGCGCATTTCCAGCGGTATCCGGTCGTTCATTTGACGATGAAGGGCGCCAAGCAGGCGACCTTCGAGGCGTGCTGGAAGACCATCCGCGAGAAGATCGAGGCGCTCTTCCGGGAGCACAAGGCGCTGCTCACGAGCGGCGCGCTCGATTCACGGGAGGAGGAGAAGTACCGCGCCATCCTCGATGGCACCGCCGACGAGGTGCTGTATGGGCGGGCTCTCCTCGACCTCTGCCACTACCTGCACCGCATGCACGGCGAGCGCGTGCTCCTGCTCATCGACGAGTACGACGAGCCCATCCACGCCGGGTACACGCACGGGTACGCGCCGCGCATCCTGGATTTCTGCCGCGCCTTCTATGGCGAAGGACTGAAGGGCAATCCGCACCTCTTCCGCGCGGTGCTCACCGGTATTTTGCGCGTCGCGCGCGAGAGCATCTTCTCCGGCCTGAACAACGTCACCGTCTATTCGCTGCTGCGCTCGGAGTTCAATACCTGCTTCGGCTTCACCGAGCCGGAGGTCGAGCGCCTCCTCGCCGCCGCCGGACGGACGGACCGTCTGGAGACGCTGCGCGCCTGGTACAACGGGTATCTCTTCGGGGGCGAGGTCATCTACAATCCCTGGTCCGTCCTCAACTTCCTGGCCGCCGAGGACAAGGACCCCGAGCCCTACTGGCTCTCGACGAGCTCGAACGATCTCATCCGCGAGCTCCTCCAAGAGCGCGCCGTCGAGCTCGAACCCCTCTTCGAAGCCCTCCTGACCGGAGGCTCCGTGGAGAAGGTGCTCGACGAGCACGTCCCGCTCGGGGAGCTGCATACGAGCGAAAACGCGCTCTGGAGCCTGCTCGTCTTCGCCGGCTACCTGAAGGCCGAGCGCCACTCGCGCGGGCCCATGGAGCGCCCCATGCACCGGCTCTCGATCCCCAATCGAGAGGTGCGCGAGCTTTACATGAGCACCTTCCGGGGATGGATGGCCGCGCGCCTCGGCGGTCGGGGCGGGGCCCTCGATGCGCTGCTCGACGCCTTGCTGCGGGGGGACGCGGAGCGATTGGAGCGGCTCCTCCAGGCGTTCGTGACGAACGTCCTTTCGCACCATGACGTCGGGTTCTTCGGGCCGGAGCGCGTGTACCAAGCATTCCTCGTGGGCCTGTTGGCGACGCTGGAGCCGGACTACCAGGTCCGCTCGGACCGCGAATCCGGCCACGGGCGCGCGGACGTGCTCGTGCGCCCAGCGCGCCCGGGAAAGCCGGGCATCGTGCTCGAATTGAAGGTCGTCAAGGCCGCGCGCCGCGCCCCGGAGAAAGCGCTCGCCGAAGGCCTCGCGCAGATCCGCGAGAAGGAGTACGCCGCCGAGCTACGGGCCGCAGGGGCCGAGCCGGTGCACGCGTTCGCCGCCGCATTCGACGGAAAACGCGTCTGGGTCCGCGCCGCGACGCTCTCGCCGGAGGAGCCCTCCCCCCGGAAAAAAGCGCGCAAGCGCTGAGCTGCGTCAGCGATACATCCGATCGATCCGCGCCTCCGGCGAGCGCGGATCGAAGAGCACGAGCGCCACGTAAAACGCAGGCGGAAGCGGAAGCGGGAGTTGCTGCCTACCCCCCCGCTCCCTCCTGGTTTCCGCCGTTCGACTGTGCGCTGGTGCTCTCCTCCGCGCCTGCCTCGTTCTTCTTCCTTGTCGCCGCGGCTTTCGTCGCGATGCGCGAGCGATACTCGATGGTCTTCTCGAAATGGGCGAGGAGGTGCGGCTTCTTGCCGCGGGTGCCTTTGTCGAGGGCCTTCGCGCCGATCTCGCTCAGGTCCTCCTCGCGGTTGTTCACCAGGCGTGCTTTGGACTCGCGCGTGACTTCGAGGGCCTTTTCGAGCCTTGCCTCCTCTACGGTGAGCGCGTCGATCCCCACCGTCGCGTCGACCACACGTTGATACACGACGGGATGGATTTCAGCCTCCTCGCCATACTTGGGTATTGCATGCGCAAGCTCATGGAATACCGCCTCGATCCCCTCCTGCGCGCCGCGCGCGCCCTTCAGGCCGTTCGGGGGGATGTCGACCAGGATATCCTTCCGGGCGGTAAGATCGAACACCAGGGGTCCCGTGTACGCGGGACCTTCGATTCGCGCCATCTTGCTCCTCCGTGTTTGAACTCCGGATGGTAACCACATGTACGCAAGTTCTGTCAACAGCGAAACAAAGATCGACTGGTGATACTGCGTCCCCCTGCCGCGAATGCTAGCCCACCATCTCGGGACGCTGCACCTCGTACGCGGCCGCTCGATCGTTGAAGACGCGGGCGGTCCAATCTGACGTCTCGATGTGGGACCACGCGCTCGGGCTCCGGGACCACGCGCTCGGGATATTCGGAACCGCAGCGAGGGTTCTGCATCCCGATGTCAAGATGTGGGGAACCGACGTCGGGGTGTCGTATCGGGATCGCGGGGTGAACCATACCGATGTCGGGATGTCGCAGCCCGCGATCGGGATGTCGCAGCCCGCGATCGGGATGCCGGAGCCCGCGATCGGGATGCCGGAGCCCGCGATCGGGATGGAGATACTCCGCCCGAGGTTCCTGCATCTTGTGCTCGGGATGAACCATCGCGATGGCGGGATGGAGAATCGTGAGCTCGGGCTACTCCATCCTGCCTTCGAGGCCCTTCGATCGTCGTTTGCCTGATCTCCTGGCCTGGCTGCCGTCGTCGACCCTCTCGATCCGGGTCGTGCATCGTTCCGCGGGGAGCCGTCCTCGGCCCGGCACCCTGGCGCAGCGCGCCCAGGACGTCCACGCGCGTGCCGACCTGGCCGTCTTTCTTGCGTGCGGACATTGTGCGTCCGATCCGTCGACGATCGATCTTGCGCCCGGATCGCGGGATGTTGCAGAACGGATCGCCAGGAAGAACGCGGGCACGCGCACACCGCCGCGGGGGTGGATAGGCATGGCCTGCGACCGAAAACGGGGTCCGTCATAGCCTGGTTCCCCTCGATCCGCCCTCCGGGCGGGGCGCTCTCGCTCGCTCTCGATTCACAGATCGCGCTGCATGTCCCGTGGGGCACTGGCACCGCCGCCGTGATGTTCGTGGGTGCCGTCCTGCGATTCTTTCGGCTCTGGCTTCCGGTGCTCGTCGCTTTTTGCGTCTCGACATGGCTCCTCGGCTGTGGCGCGACGCCCGCACACACGCAGGATTGGGCGCAGACGACCCGGAGCGGGCAGCGCGTGTTCCGCCTGTGCCGGCGCCATCCCCACGTCGCACCGGATGCGCGCTACTGGTACGACCTCGGTGATAGGACGCTTCGCACGACGCGAAAGCCGCTCGAAGAGCTCCTGGAAAGCCGCGCGGTCAAGGTCCTTTTCATCTACGACCCCCACGCGCCGCCCGAGAGCCGGAGGCTCTTGGGGCTCGCGTATCAGGATCTGCCCTGCGACAACCCGCCGCCGCCAAAGCCGCCGCCCCCGGAGAAGATCGCGGCAAAGGAGAGGGAGGACGAGAGAAAGAAGGACGAGCAGCCGAAGCCGAAGCCGAAGCCAATCGCGAGATCACCCGAGCGGTGCCCGGAGCCGGGGCAGGCGCGGAGGCGGGGCAGCACGGGCGCGCGTACCTGCGCGAGGACACTCGTCCACACGTCGGAGCGATCGAGGCAGGCGAGCTTTCCGATCGCGAGAGCACCCGAGCGGTGCCCGGAGCCGGGGCAGGCGCGGAGGCGGGGCGACACGGGCGCGCGTACCTGCGCGAGGACACTCGTCCACACGTCGGAGCGATCGAGGCAGGCGAGCTTTCGGCGAGCGGAAGCGCCGCCCGCGCCGCGCCCGGTCCCGCCGCCCGCGCCGAAGGATCCGAGCGAGGTGAATCCGGGCGAGGTATGGCAATACGAGACATGGAGCCAGACGCCCGAGGAGACCGCGCTGCTCGAGCGCGCCCAGGAGTGCCTCACGGGCGCTTGCCATGCCCGGCACAAGAACTTCCAGCCGAAGGGCGGGACGAAGCCCGCTGGGAGGCACAACGGCCCGTCGTTGTCAACGGGGAGCGGGAGCGGTGGGGGAGCGAGCGCGCCAAAACACGCGGTCCAACCAGCACCGAAGCCGGCGGCCCCGCCTGCGCCAGCGCCCCGGCCGAAGACGACGGTCAAGACGACAACGAAGCCGGTCGCAAAGCCGAACGGGGCGGCGGCGGGGCAGGCGGGCAGCGGGAGCGCGGCGGATCCTCCACCGCAGGCCAAGCCGAAGCGGGGAGGCGAGAACCCGGCTGCGGCGCGGGGGCGGGAGGTTCATAAGGAGTTCAAGAAGAAGGTCAAGGAGAAGAAGGGCGAGGGCTGGAGAGCCGAAGAGCGTATCGACGTGGAGGGCGGCACCTACATCCGGCCCGACGCGGTCACGCCCAAAGGGAACCCGATCGAGCTCAAGCCGAACACGCCGTCGGGCAGAGACGCGGGCAAACGCCAGATCAAAAAGTATGAAGAAGTATTAAAGAAGAAGGGACGGGTGATCTACTATGACCCATAAGCGAGTCCTCCAGAACCGCATGAGTCACATCTTCAAGACGTGGGTGACGCCCACGCTCCATGCGGCGGGCTTCAAAAAACGAGGGTTCGTGTACGTGCGGGAGCTGGGAAGCGTTCAGCACCTCTTCAATCACGAGGGCAGCTCCTTCAACACGGCCGACGAGCTTGAATTCACCACGAAATGCGGGATTTACGTGCCGGGGGTCAAGGTTGTCTACTGGGGTCCACGCAGCGTCGAATCCAAGACACCTGAAGCAGCGAACGGAATCCTGAACGTGCGGCCCGGGATGCTGACACCGACGGGCGACACGTGGTACCACCTCACGGCCTCTGATGGGCCTGAGAAGGACGACGAGGTAGGGCAGGAGCTGCGGAGGCTCGTGGAGACGGCGGCCCTGCCCTTCTTCGACCGGTTCCGGGACGAACACGCGATCGCGGAGTTTTTCTCGCTACCCCGCAGGAAGGAAGACCGGTTCATCGATCCCCGCGAAGATACGTTCGAGCTCTTCTTTGCCGCGATCCTCTGGAAGCGGCTGGGGTGCAAGGACAAGTGTCGCGAATGCATCGAGCGGGAGAAATCGAAGACCAAGAAACGTTATGGCGCCGAGACGGACGAGAGGTTCTTCGCGCGCTTCTCCTGTGATGACGATTGAGCGCTTGATCAAAGACAGGCTCTCCGCCCGAGCGGCGCTCCGCAAGCACTCAACGTCTATGTGAGCTGATGGAGAGCTGGATACGTGCCGTTCGGCAAGGCGGCAACCTTCGCGACGTATTCCCTGTCGCAGCGGCTCCCACGACCGCCAATGCGGACCTCCTGGAGAAGCACATCGTGTTCCTGCGCAAGAAAACGATCCCGACATTCGCGTAACCGAGGACGCGGTCGGCCGGGAAGTCCGCCGAGGCGGACAGCAGCGGCGGTACTGGACGAAGGAGCACGACCGTGGACGATTCGACAAAAAGCAATGAGGTTCTCTTGCGCTTCGATCATCCGGACGGAAGCCTTGCGGTCGTCTTGGATGATGACAATCGAGTGGCGTACGCATACCTCCTTGAAGATGAGGAGGTCGTGGGCGATGTCTGGCTTTATAATGTCGTGGAGTCGCCCGACACAGTGAATTGGGAGGACCCAAATCCGATGCCCTTCCTCAATCCAAGGGCCTACTGCAAATCCGAGGAGGTGCGTCGGTTGACCCCGCAGTCTGCTGTACAGTGTGCCTGGTTCGACGCGGGGGTTGAGGTAAGTATCGATGGCATACGATGGGCTCGGATCGAGCGCGGCTCGAAGCCGGGTTGGTCGCGTCTCGCGGCGCAACCCGGGCCGCTCGCCATCCCGTTGGAAGCGCGTATGCCTAGCTCATAAGCCCCAGCGCATCGTCGCTTCTCGAGTCAAGGACGCAGCTCGCCAGGCACGCCCCCTGACATTGCATGTCCGAGCCGCGGACGAACGATCTTGCGCCCGGATTGCGGGATGATGCAGAACGGATCGCCAGGAAGAACGCAGGCACGCGCACGCCGCCGCGGGGGTGGATAGGCACGGCCTGCGACCCAAAGCGGGGTCCGTCGTATGGCCTGGTTACCCTCGATCCGCCCTCCGGGCGGGGCGCTCTCGCTCGTTCTCGATTCGCAGATCACGCTGGTTGCTGCCCTGCGATTGCTCGCCGCTTTTTGCGTCTCGGTATGGCTCCTCGGCTGTGGCGCGACGCCCGCACACACGCAGGATTGGGCGCAGACGACCCGGAGCGGGCAGCGCGTGTTCCGCCTGTGCCGGCGCCATCCCCACGTCCCACCGGATGCGCGCTACTGGTACGACCTCGGTGATGGGACGCTTCGAACGACGCGAAAGCCGCTCGAAGAGCTCCTGGAGAGCCGCGCGGTCAAGGTCCTTTTCATCTACGACCCCCACGCGCCGCCCGAGAGCCGGAGGCTCTTGGGGCTCGCGTATCAGGATCTGCCCTGCGACAAACCGCCGCCGCCGAAGCCGCCGCCCCCGGAGAAGATCGCGGCAAAGGAGAGGGAGGGCGAGAGAAAGAAGGACGAGACCCGGAAGGACGAGCAGCCGAAGCCGAAGCCAATCGCGAGATCACCCGAGCGGTGCCCGGAGCCGGGGCAGGCGCGGAGGCGGGGCGGCACGGGCGCGCGTACCTGCGCGAGGACACTCGTGCACACGTCGGAGCGATCGAGGCAGGCGAGCTTTCCGATCGCGAGAGCACCCGAGCGGTGCCCGGAGCCGGGGCAGGCGCGGAGGCGGGGCGGCACGGGCGCGCGTACCTGCGCGAGGATGCTCGTCCACACGTCGGAGCGATCGAGGCAGGCGAGCTTTCGGCGAGCGGAAGCGCCGCCCGCGCCGCGCCCGGTCCCGCCGCCCGCGCCGAAGGATCCGAGCGAGGTGAATCCGGGCGAGGTATGGCAATACGAGACATGGAGCCAGACGCCCGAGGAGACCGCGCTGCTCGAGCGCGCCCAGGAGTGCCTCACGGGCGCTTGCCATGCCCGGCACAAGAACTTCCAGCCGAAGGGCGGGACGAAGCCCGCTGGGAGGCACAACGGCCCGTCGTTGTCAACGGGGAGCGGGAGCGGTGGGGGAGCGAGCGCGCCACGGCCCGCGCCGAAGACGACGGTCAAGACGACGACGAAGCCGGTCCCGGCGAAGTCGAACGGCGGGGCGGCGGGGCAGGCGGGGGGAAAAGCGCGGCTTCCACCCAGGGGCACTCCGGAGAGGCGGGCGATTGAAACAGCACGCAGCAAGGGTGTAGATGCCAAGCAGGCCCAAGAGCTTGCAGACATTCGAGCTGGCGGCAGAGGGAGTGGTGTATGGACCGACCAGGAGCTCGCAGAGATCCGCCAGAGCGGCAAGTTTCCGGAAGATGTCCGCTGGCACCATGACCCTACCGTCGCCAACCGGCCGGACCTTGCGGCCGACCCTTCTGTCGTGCGCCCGGTGCGAGGAGGAACGCAGGGGCATCTTCGAGCGCATGGAGGAGACTTCAGAAAACCATGAGAACCGATGAACCCGGAATTCTAGAGCGAGTGCTCGTGCGCCGCTACGGGCAGCCCGACGAGACGTACACGGAGGGCATGCGAGCAAAGATATGGGCAGAGGGCACGGCGTCCGTCTCGGTCCTGTACTATTCAGTCGATTGGACCAGACCTCCGGCGTCGGAGTTTCGCGTGCACCAGCCGATTTACGGCGCATGTTGTGGCGGAACGCTCGTGCATAATTCCCTGAAAGTAGCCATGGTGGCGTCCACGAAAGTTTTTGGGATCTATAACATCGGCACGTTGGGAGAGCAGATAGAAGTCAAGCGTGCCATGGAGCTGGACCCAGAGCTTTCGTTCTTCATGGATGCCTCCAACGTGTGGTACTTCGGCCACAAAAAGGGAAGGTTATTCGTTTATGATGCTCCGTTCGACGAGCTCTACGAGCGCGGCCCTATCGAATCCGAGCTGGAGGAAGTCATGGCGGAGTGGGAAGCGGCCGCCGCGCCCAGCGAGTAGTGCTGGGGCGCGCGGGCCGAAGCGCTCGCCACGCTTGGCCTGCCTACCGCCGCCGTCCTGCCTGTCGCGCGCGATGCTTCGACGATTCTGCGCGCGCGTGATCCCGGCAGGTCGTCGCGGGAGCCACGTCCGGGGTCTTGACATCCAGGTTTGTCCGCAGTATGAGGCGCCTCGAAAGCCGACGCGGGTTCATCGGCGTTGGTCTCCCACAAAGGCAGCGCGGCGCCGCGTCGGCTTTCATCTTCAAGCGGACGGTTGCCCCGACGCACCCGAACCCTGTAGGATGCACGGTCAATGGCGCGCTGGTTGGTCCTGGTTGCTGCCCTCTCGGGCTCTCTCCTCGCGGCAGCGGCGTCCCACGCCGACGAGACCAAGCCCGTGCCACGCGCGGCACTCGGCCGACCGACGGGACCAGACGCGACGCCTCCCCTCGATCCCGCGACGGTGGATGCGGCGGTGTCCGCTCTGGTCAAACTCGCGGACTCCGCGCGGAAGCAGGGCCGGTGGGCGGACGCAGAGCTCGGATATCGAGAGGCATTGAAGCTCCGAAACGACGCGACGGTCGTGGGGCGGCTGGGCCTCACCCTCGTCGGCGCGGGGCAGCCGGCCCGCGGCGCGCGGAACCTCATGGAAGCCATCGAGCGCGGCGGGGGGGTGGGCTCGGAGAATGACGAGTTTTTTAAGGTATTCAAGCGGATCCGGCCTACCGTCTGTTTGCTTTATGTGAAAGGAAACCTTACCGACGCGCTCGTGTCGATCGATGGAGGCGCATTCCACAAGGAAAACGGAAGCCAGTTCAAGCTGTTCGTGGCCCCTGGCAAACATGTCCTCGAAGGGAAGTCCGAAGAGCGAGGCGTCGCCCGTGCGGAGCGTACGTGTCCCGAGGGCGGCGAGGCGACGACGGTGCTTTTGTGGCACTGGCCGGATGGGCTTCCCACGAAGCCGGAGCGGCTTTTCAGGCATCGCAAGAAGGGCGAGGTGATACCGGGGCTGGACGATGACAGGCCCGCGGACATTCCGCGCGAGGAAGACGAACCCCCGCCGCCGAAACCGATCTTCGGGGGAGTTGGCGGGGAGGAGAGACCGGTGCACAAGCGCGGCTCCGTGGGCGGAGGCGTCGCCGTGGTGTCGGGCGTCGCGACGTGGACGCCGGCCGTCGGGGTGGCGCTGCATGGGAGTGTACGGCTGCATGAGGTGGTTTCGCTCGACCTCGATGCGCGTGCAGCATGGCTCACGGGCGGGATCGGGGGTCGTCCCATCGGAGGCATGACGGCCGGCGCGCTATTGAGCGTTTGCGGTCACTGGCGGTGGGTTTTCGGATGCGCCACGGGGCATCTCGGTGCGATCTTTGTTGACTTCGACGAGGCCAGATACGAGGGGCGATCGTATGCGTTCTTCACGCCGGGGTTGGGCGGCCGTGCAGGGGCGCGGATCCCTATCGGTGACGCGTTGGCCATTCGTGTCACGGGAGATGTTATCGGTCTCAACGGTGGAATTGTCGTGGTCGCAGATCAAGAGACGGTAGCGGATCATCCGCCGGTCATGATCGGCGGTAGTGTGATGGGAACATGGGAGTTTTGAACATGAACAATCGACACTCATTTTTTGTCAAGCTGGGCTTCACCGGCCTGCTCATGTCGTGCGGTGGTCTCGTCGCCATTCAGGGATGCACCGGGGAGCCGCACTACGCCGCCGACCGTTGTGCTGAGGATCCCTTGTACCCTGGCGAGGATTGCCCGGCGCCGGATGACGCCGATGCGGGGTCCGACGCCGACGCCGAGCCTCCAGAATGCCCCGGTCGCTGCGTGCCATTTCCGGAAGGCCCCGACGCGCTCCACTGGAGCCGATGGCCTGATCTCCTCCTGCCCGCGTCGACCCACGATCCCGAGCAGAGCTGTCCGGATGATCTGACACTGCAATTCGTGGGCTTCACGGAACTCGTCGCGCCGCCCGCGTCGTGCGACATCTGCGAGTGCAAGAAGTCCGAGGGAGCATGCACGGAACTCCCCACCGACATCCAAATCCGCGCCGGCTCATGCAACGACCCGAATGCCGCCACCTTGCCATTCGGAGGTCCGCCAGGCTGGGACGGGAGCTGCACGAGCGTGAACGGCATCCCCGCGGGGGCGAAGTGTATCACCTCGCCCACCCCCGTCCTGACGCCCCGTGTCCCTCGTGCCCAGGCTCCCCGCCGGAAGGAGCCTCAACATGTGTACGGAACAACAAGCGGCAGCCATTCGTGCGGAGGTCTCGCGTATC
>NZ_SSMQ01000106.1 GCF_005144585.1 Polyangium fumosum
CGGTGTACGGCGAGGGGCAGACGGATCCGGAGGACGCGAATCTGCGTGGGAAGGTGGTTCAGGTGAAGGATGGGGCCGGGGTGGTGACCTCGGTCGAGTATGATTTCAAGGGGAATTTGCTGGAGAGTCAGCGGCAGCTCGCGCAGAACTATTCGACGCAGATTGATTGGTCGGGGACGGTGGCACTCGAGGCGGAGGTGTTTGCGCAGACGACGGCGTATGATGCGCTGAATCGGCCGACGAGCATGACGACGCCGGATCAGAGCGAGATCAAGCCGACGTACAACGAGGCGAGTCTGCTCGAGAAGGTGGAGGCGCGGATTCGGGGGGCGAGTGGCTGGACGACGCTTGTTGATGACATCGATTACGATGTGAAGGGGCAGCGGGAGAAGGTTGCTTACGGGAATGGGGTGGTTACGGAGTACAGCTACGACCCGCTGACGTATCGGTTGACGCGGCTCAAGACGACGCGGATCTCGGACAGTGAGCTGTTGCAGGACCTGCGGTATACGTATGATCCGGTGGGCAACATCGTCGAGATTGCCGACCTGGCGCAGGAAGAGCTTTACCACAATAGCGAGCTGGTCGAGCCGGCCTGGAAGTACGAGTACGATGCGATCTACCGGCTGATCGAGGCGACGGGGCGGGAGCATTCGGGGCAGAATGCGGACGTTCAGCAGGATCAGAATGGGTTCCCGCTATTGAATGCTGCGAACCCGAATGATCCGCAGGCGATGCGGAACTACACGGAGAGCTTCGAGTACGATGCCGTCGGCAACATCTTGAAGATGATTCATGCCGCGCAGGGCAGCACGGGGAGCTGGACGCGGCGGTACGATATCGCGGTGACGAGCAATCGGCTGCTCGGGACGAGTTTGCCGGGGGATGTGCTCGGGCAGTATTCGGCGACGTATTCGTACGACGAGCATGGGAGCATGACGACGATGCCGCATTTGGACGGCATCGCGTGGGATTTGAAGGACCAGAAGCGCGAGGTCGACAAGGGCGGTGGGGGGACGGTTTACTTCACGTACGACGCTGGCGGGCAGCGGGTGCGGAAGGTCTGGGAGCACGGCGGGATCGTCGAGGAGCGGATCTACCTCGGGGGCTTCGAGGTCTACCGACGGCACGAGCTCGGGAATGTCGTGCTGGAGCGAGAGACGCTCCATGTGATGGATGATGCGCGGCGGATTGCGATGGTGGAGACCAAGACGGTCGATACGTCGGATCCGAACCTCGTGGTGACGTCGCGTGTCCGGTATCAGCTTGGGAATCACCTCGGCTCGGCTGCGCTGGAGCTGGACCACGCTGGGGCCGTCATCAGCTACGAGGAGTACCATCCGTATGGGACCAGCGCCTACCATGCCGTAGCGAGCGGGGTGGAGGTCAGCGCGAAGCGGTACAGGTATACGGGGAAGGAGCGGGATGAGGAGACCGGGCTGTACTATCACGGGGCGAGGTACTACGCGCCGTGGCTTGGGCGGTGGACGAGCGTTGATCCTAAACTGGACCGAGCGAGCATCGTCGCGCCCTATGCATACTCAAGTTGCAGTCCCATATTACGTTTTGATCCTGATGGCCGGGAAGATAAGCCGTCAGTGCCCGTCCCTGCACCGGCTCCCGGAGTCTGGAGAACCACGGCTCCTCCACCACCTGGGAGTCCCCCGGGAACGCCCGAGGTGAGCCTGTTGGATAGCCCAGCCAGGCGTGCCGGAAAAGCGGCGGAAGCCAAAGGGGCCGAATACGGCAGGCAGTACGGAGAATATTTGGCTTGGATTGACAATCTAACGGGCAAACTCTCCGAAAAGCATGGCGGAGTATCGGTTATCGACCGAATGACGCCAGACGAAAAGCAGGAGCTTGCGAACAAGATACTCGACGCATCGAGTAAGCTACCAGCTCTGCCGGAAGATCTGTTCGCCGATGCAAAGTATGGTTTGGATGCCGCTGCAGGGTTCAACCGAGGAGTACGGGAGACATACGAAACGGAAATGTCCGTGCTCGGTGCAGCGAACATAGCTTTTAGCGTCGCGAAGTTCGTACTCCCAGCAGTAGCTACCCTGCTATCCAACCTTGGTCGCAAAGTCGTTCTTGACTTCTTCGGAGGGCGAGCATCGCAAGTGCGAGGTGCGATCAACGTGGACATCACCGCGGAGCAGGGGATTCGTGCTGACATCTTGAAGGGGGTTCCCCTGAAGACCGCGAGCGCGGACGAGATCCTGGCCACGAATCCATTTATACCTGGGCTGCCGAACGGATCCAATGCTATGAATACGTGGCTACCCGAGGCCGCTCGCGTGCTGAAGCCGGGAGGTCGAATTACAGTCACTGGTAATCTGGGATCAAACAAGTTCGCGCGACTTCCTAGCGAGGAGGACTTGCAACGACTCGGCTTGAAGCTTGTTCGTGCTCCCGGTCCAGTTACAGATCCAAGGCTGCTCGCTCAGACGCTGCGTAGGATCGATGGCAAAGAGATCAAAATCGAAGCCCTGCAGAGCTATGTGCTCGAGAAGCTATGAGGGTAGGAGCAAAACAACTGATGAGCAACACAGAATCATTTCATTGGAGAAACGTGCGCAATATGTGCCTCAATCCATCGGCGCGCGACTATGACGTGAGCGCGCTCTCTGATGCAGTGACGCAGGTCATCGATGGAGTCGGCGTTGACATGCTTCCGGACAGCATTGCGAGTGCGGTTGAGAAGGGATACTTCTCCTTTGACGAGGGGGTCCTGCTTCTCGGTGTGGCCTCTTACTCGACTGACGACGAGGGCGCCCGCATACAGCATGTGCTGGAGCATTGGCTGGAGGTAGGTGTCGATGTGATTCGCGTGGACCTCGCTCTTTCGCACGATACATTCCCATTCCGCTCGCGTGCCCAGAGGGTGGCAGTTCTGACCAGGATCGCGAAACGCTTCCCCCAGTTTGCAGATAAATGCAGGCACTTGATCGAAACATCACGCGAGTAAGTGAGGCATGACGCCCATCCTGCGTTACGACCCGCTCGGCCGGCTCATCCGAACCGACCTGCCGAACGGGACGCATTCGCGGGTGACGTTCACGCCCTGGCAGCAGGCGAGCTGGGACGGGAACGATACGGTGCTGGAGGCGGGCAATCCCTGGTATGCCGCGAGGCAGCCGAGCGCGACGCCGACGCCTTCCGCGCAGGAGCAGCGGGCGGCGGAGTTGACCGAGGAGCATGCGGAGACGCCGGCGCTGGTGCATTTCGATGTGCTGGGCAGGCCGGTGCGCGGGGTCGAGGACAACAAGACCGCAGGGGTGTACACGACGAAGGCGGTGCTCGATATTGAGGGGAATCCGCGGGCAATCATCGATGCCCGTGGGAATACCGCGATGGTGCGACCAGGCAAGTCTGGTCCGAAAGGAATGAGATGCGATAAACTCATGAAATTCGGTTTGCCGTCCGGCGGGTGCGATCCCCGCCCGGCCAAGGGTGGCCCGCCCAGGCCGGTAGCGAGCCTTGCGACGGTCACGGTAACGCGGCCGGCGATGCGTAGGCGCGCGAGCGTGCGGGCCGTGGGGAATGCGCATTCCGCTCCACCTGGGCACCCGTTCCGGAGCACGTGGGCACTCTCGGAGCGAAGCGACGTTCCCCGGTTGTCGCCCGGCTCGTGGTGCTCGTGGGCACCCTCGGAGCGAAGCGACGATTCCACTGACGGCAGCCATCACCCCCATCGGAGCGAAGCGACGACGCCTGAGCTCATTGCAGCGAGGGACGCATGGCTGATCACCCTTCGTTTCTCTCTTCCTTGATCTTTCCATCCAATCCTTTCTTCTTCCTGATCGAAGAGCCCTTCAGCGAGAGCACGTGCGCGTTGTGGACCAGCCGGTCGCAGATCGCGTGTATCACCTCGCCGCCCCCCGTCCTGACGTCCCGTGGCCCTCGTGCCGAGGCTCCCCACCGGAAGGAGCCTCAATATGCGTACGGAACAACAAGCGGCATCGATTCGTGCAGAGGTCTCGCGCATCGAGGGCCGACGCGGTCGTGGCAAGGCATACCCTCCGGCGCTTCGACGGAAGGCGCAAGCCAGGCGTCCTCGGCCGGCGGGGTGCCAATGGCGGCGCCTCCCTCCAGGGCTCGAAATTGCAGTCGACAAGACGGACGCCCGTCGCGCGTAGGGCTCGCCGACGCCGGAAGGCCGCCCATGTCACACGTGATGATGAATCGCAGGGGGCACATCTCGGAGAATCGCGACGAACATCGCGGAAGCACAGGTGCCCGCCAGCCTTCGCCGTCGCGGCTTTTCCTCCTGGACAACCGTCCAGCCCGTGCCTAAAGGCACCCGTCCCATGACCGCCACGACCGACCCCACCACGGTGTCCTCGCCCACGTTCACGCTGCCCGCTTTCGACCCTGTCCCCACCCTTTCGGAGGAGCTCACGCTCCCGAGGTCCGGGGTCTCGGCCGTGGTCAAGCTGCTCGCCGAGGGCGCGACGGTGCCGTTCATCGCGCGCTACCGCAAGGAGGCGACGGGCGGGCTCGACGAGGTGCAGATCCGCGCCATCGAGGAGCGTCGTACGTACCTCGTGGAGCTCGACGAGCGGCGAAGGCAGGTGCTCGACGAGATCGGCAAGCAAGGCAAGCTCACCGACGAGCTGAAGAAGAAGATCGTCGGTTGCACGACGAAGGCCGAGCTCGAGGATCTCTACCTGCCGTTCAAGCCGAAGCGCAGGACGCGGGCGATCATCGCCAAGGAGCGCGGGCTCGAGCCGCTCGCCGACCGGATCTGGTCGCAAGCGAAGGAAGGCAACCCCGACGAGGAGGCCAAGGCCTTTGTCGACGCCGCCAAGGAGGTGCCCGACGTCGCGGCCGCGCTCGCAGGCGCGCGCGACATCTGCGCCGAGCGGATCGCCGAGAACGCCGACGTCCGCAAGCTCGTGCGCGAGGGGTACATGCAAGACGGCGTGATCCGCGTGAAGAAAAACGAGGAGCACGAGGGCAAGGCGACGAAGTTCGACACGTACGCGACGTTCGAAGGGCCGGTCGCGGGGATGCCGTCGCACCGCTACCTGGCGATCCGCCGCGGCGAGGCGGAAGGAATTCTCCGCGCGTCGGTGGATCTCGACGGGGAGAAGCTCCTCGCGCCGATCGGCAAGATGGCCGGCCTCGACGGCGGCTCGCCCTGGGCGGGCGAGCTCGGCAAAGCGACGAGCGACGCGTACAAGCGGCTGCTCGCGCCGAGCGTGCAGATCGACGTGCGTGTCGAGCTGAAGCAGCTCTCGGATCGCGCGGCGGTCGAGGTGTTCGCGCAGAACCTGCGGGAGCTCTTGCTCGCGGCGCCCTTCGGGACACACGCGGTGCTCGGGATCGACCCGGGGCAACGCACGGGCTGCAAGTGCGCGGTCGTCGACGACACGGGCAAGTTGCTCGCGAACGAGACGATTTACCTCGTGCAAGGCGCCGAGGCGGAGGAGCGCGGCAAGCGGACGATCCGCGATCTCTGCCGGAAGTACGGCGTGAGCGCGGTGGCGGTGGGCAACGGGACGCACGGGCGCGAGACGGAGCAGTTCGTCCGGGATGTGCTCGCGGCCGAGGGGCTGAAGGAGATCTTCTGCGTGCCGGTGAGCGAGGCGGGCGCGAGCGTGTACTCGGCGAGTGACGTGGCGCGCGAGGAGTTCCCGGACCTCGACCTGACGGTGCGCGGCGCGATCAGCATCGCGCGGCGGCTGCAGGATCCGCTCGCCGAGCTCGTGAAGGTCGATCCGAAGAGCATCGGCGTGGGGCAGTACCAGCACGACGTGTACCAGTCGCTGCTCGCGCGGAAGCTCGACGAGGTCGTGGAGAGCTGCGTGAACATGGTCGGCGTGGAGCTCAACACGGCGAGCGCGCCGCTGCTCTCGCGCGTGGCGGGCATCGGGCCCTCGCTCGCGAAGAAGATCGTGTCGCACCGGGATCAACACGGCGCGTTCTCGAGCCGCAAGAAGCTGCTCGACGTGGCGGGGCTCGGGCCGAAGACGTTCGAGCAGTGCGCGGGCTTCTTGCGCATCCGCGGGAGCGAGCACCCGCTCGACGCGAGCGCGGTGCACCCGGAGCGTTACGCGCTCGTCGAGAAGATCGCCGAGGACCTCGGCGTGCCCGTCGCGTCGCTCGTGGGCGACACGAAGCTCATCGGTCGTGTGGATCCGAAGAAGTACATCGGCGGCGACGTCGGCGAGTACACGATGAACGACATCCTGGTGGAGCTGAAGAAGCCGGGGCGTGATCCACGCGCGAGCTTCGAGCCGCCGAAGTTCCGCGACGACGTGCGGACGATGGAGGACTTGAAGCCGGGGATGGAGCTCGAAGGGGTGGTCACGAACGTGACCGCGTTCGGCGCGTTCGTGGACGTGGGCGTGCACCAGGACGGGCTCGTGCACGTGTCGCAGCTCGCGGACAGGTTCGTGAAGGATCCGAGCGAGGTCGTGAAGGTCGGCGACAAGCTCAAGGTGCGCGTGCTCGAGGTGGACATGGTGCGCAAGCGCATCTCGCTGACGGCGCGGAAGGGCGAACGCCCGCAGCCGGGGCAGCAGGCGCAAGGGCCGCAGCAAGGGCGCGGCGGGCAAGGGCCGCAGCAAGGGCGCGGCGGGCCGCAGCAGGGCAAGGGCGGCCCCCAGGGCAAACCGCAGCCGCAGGCGAAGTTCACGAACAACCCGTTCGCGACGCTCTTGAAGCGGTAGGGGCGGAGGGCGGCGCGGGGTCGGTTCGTGCTACGTTCGCAGCATGGGCGACCCCGCGCGGAAGGTTCCTACGTTCGAGGAGCTGCTCGCCGAGATCGATCGACTGCCGGAGTACCTGAGCGGAGAGATCCTGGAGCCGGGCGAGATCCGCACGATGTCTCGGCCGAAGGCGCCGCATCGGCGCGCGGTGGGGCTGTGCTATCGCGCGCTCGGCGATGCAGACAAAGCTTCCGGCGGCACAGGCTGGTGGATCGAGCTGGAGCCCGCGGTTCGCTTCGGGGATCGGCTCTTCAACCCCGACCTCGCCGGATGGCGCGTGGAACGTTGCCCCGAGCCGCCTGACGAGTACCCCATCACGCTGCTCCCCGATTGGTGCTGCGAGGTGCTCTCGCCCTCGACCGCGCGGGACGATCGTCACATCAAGCTGCCGCATGATGCGCGGAGTGGGGTGGGCTGGGTCTGGATGATCGATCCGGCGCTTCGCCTCGTGGAGGTGTTCGAGACCGATCGCGGCCGCCCTGTGCTCGTCGCGACCGCGAAGGAGGACGGAGCGCAACGCCTGCCGCCCTTCGACCTCGAGATCCACCTCGCGCCCTTCTGGATCCTCCCCAAGCCCGCCGAGCCCTCTTCTCCCTGATCCCGCCCGCCGGTACCCTGCGCGGCATGTCCGATACGGCCGTCGAGACCGTGGTGGCTCGCCTCTCCCCCGACGCGAGACGCTTGCTCTGGATCCTCACGCGCGCGGAGCCGCCCGTGCCCGAGACGCTCGTCGAGAAGGTGTTCGCGCGCGAGTCGGTGGAGGACGAGAGGTTCCGGCAGATCGGCCGCATGCTGGACGCGTTCGAGCGGATGCCGCCCGCGTCGCGGCCCGAGATGCCCGCGATGCCCGACGAGGTGAAGCGGCGCATCGCGGCTCTCCGGGACGCAGGGGAGCCCGAGCGTCCGGACCTTTTGCCGCTCGTCGGCGAGCTCGTGGAGGCGCGGCTCGTGACGCGCGCGCCGCTGCTCGAAGGCGGCGCGGCGATGGGCTTCACGGCGACGGAGGCGGCAGCGAGCGCGGTGGCGGCGTGGATGGAGGCGCGGCCCGAAGAGCGCGCGGGGCAGGACGAGGCCCAGGTGTTGGTCGCGTTCGGCGAGCGGTACGGGGCGGCGTTCGTCGCGGCCGTCGAGGGCAAGGTCCCCGGCGGGACGAAGGAAGCGGGCGTGGAGGCCGGGATCACGGCGACGTCGTATTTCCTCGGCGCAGGCGCGCTGTCTGCGCTCGCCACGATGTTCGGCGAGGCCGTGCGCGCGGCGAACGACGCATCCATCGTCGGGCCGGTCGCGGGAGCCGTGGAGGAGAAGGGCGGGCTCGACGCGCTGCTCGGCGCGTTCGACGCGCAGAACGACGCCCTCGGTCACGCAGGGACGCTGGCTGCGCTCGCGGGGTACCACAAGGACGCAGGGGATCTCGGGAAGGCGGTTGCGCTGGAGATGCGCGCCCTCGCGCCGCTCGCCCGGCTCGACAACGTGGTGCCGCGGGCGATCGTGCACCTGCGGGTGTCGGAGCTTTTGGATGTCGCCGCGCGCAGGGAAGAGAGCGCCGCGCACCTCGCGGCCGCGATCCTGTACAGGGCGCTCTCGGGCGTGGATTTCCGCGCGGAGATCCGCGCGTTCATGGTGCGGCTCGGTCGGGAGCGGGGGTACACGTTGCCCGCGGTCGCGTCGTTGCTCGACGATCCGTCGTTCGTGGATCTCGCGCGGTTCGTGCGGACGAACGGCGTGCCCGCCGCGGACGTGCAGGCCGATCTCGATGCGCTCACGGCGCAATTGAAGCAGCACCTCGACGGCTGAACGCTTTACGAGGCCGCCTCGGCGGGGCATGAGGATCCCTCGATGCGTACGATCCTGCTGCTCCTCGCCTCGCTGCTCTTCGTGTCCGCGTGTAGCCCCGCGTCGCCGGAAGGGCCGAGGAACGCGGACGCGGAAGCGCGTCCCCCCACGGACACGCCGCCTCCGGCCGCGCCGTCGCCCACGGGATCTTCGACGGAGCCCCCCAGCGCGAGCGAGGCTGCGTGCAGCACGGACGCGGACTGTGCGCCGGCGGCGTGTTGCCATGCGGCGTCGTGTGTCGCGCGGAGCGTGGCGCCCGATTGCAGGGCCGTGCTCTGCTCGATGGAGTGCCGTCAGGGGACGATGGATTGCGGCGGCGGATGTGTCTGCCAGGGCGGTCGCTGCGGGGCGCGGATGATGTCGGGGCCCGCCGCGATGTGAGGATCAACCGGCTGCGGCGCGCGTGACCATCGCGGCGAGCAGCGGGCCCGGGTCGTCCTGCCGCATGAGCGCCTCGCCGACGAGCGCTGCGTCGGCCGGGCCCTGCGCGATGCGCGCGACGTCGGACGGCGAAGCGAGCCCGGAGAGGTGGACCCGCGCAGCGGTGGGATCGACGCGGGCGAGTACCCGCTCGGCGCGCGCGGGATCCATGACGAGCGTGTCGAGGTCGCGCGCGTTGACGCCGAGGACACGCGCGCGGGCGTGCTCGGCCGCGGCGAGCTCCTCCTCGGTCGTGACCTCGACGAACGGTTCGATCCCGAGATCCCGCGCCGCGTCCGCGAGCCGCGCGAGATCCTCCGCCGAGGTGATACGCGCGATGAGCAGCGCCGCATCCGCGCCGTGCGCCGCGGCCATGGCGAGCTGGATCGGGTCCAGGATGAACTCCTTGCAGAGGAGCTTCGGCCGCGCCGCGCCGAACGCCACGTCGAGCGCGTCGCGGCACGCCGCGAGATCGTCGTACGAGCCGCCGAAAAAGGGCCCGTCGATGAGCACGCTGATCATCGTGGCGCCCGCCTCCGCATATCGACGCGCTCGTTCGGCTGGCCGCAGGACCGACGAGAGCGCACCCGCCGACGGCGAACGTAGCTTCACCTCGGCGAGGAGCCGTAGCGCCCCACCCTCGGGCCTGCGGAGCGCCTTAAAGACACCTCCTGCCGGCGCGCGGATCACGCGTGGCGGAGGCGCCACGAGCAGCGCTGCGATCTCGGCCCGCTTCGACGCGAGGATCGTGTCGAGGACGCGCCTTCCTCTCTGACCATCCATCACAGCTCTCCCGCCTCCCGCGCATGCAGCGCGGCGTCGCGGAGGGCGTCGAGCGTGCGCATCGCCGCGCCGCTGTCGAGCGCCGCGGCCGCTTCCGCCGCGAGATCCGGCCAGTCGCGCGGGTCGTCCGTCTCGCGAAAGACAGCGAGCGCCGCGGCCGCGTTCAGAACGATCGCGCACCGCGCCGGATGTGGCTCGCCGCGCAGCACGGTGAGGATCACCTCCGCGTTCTCGGCGGCCGATCCGCCCTGGAGTGCGCCCGTCGGCGAGACCGGTAGGCCGAAGTTCTCGGGCCGCACGACCCTCTCGCGGAGTGATCCACGCGCGAGCTCCGTGACGCGCGTCGGCCCGAACGGGCTCACCTCGTCGAGCCCGTCTTCGCCGCGCACGACCCACGCGCGCCTGAGCCCGAGCTCCGCCAGCGTCGCAGCGAAGACCGGTCGGAGCGCGTGATCGTACGTGCCGAGGAGCTGATGCGTCGTGCTCGCCGGGTTCGACAGAGGGCCGAGCGCGTTGAAGATCGTGCGGATCGCGAGCTCACGACGCACCGGCGCTCCGTGCCGCATCGCCGGGTGGTGCGCAGGCGCGAACAGGAACGCGATCTGCGCCTCGCGCAGCACCTCGGCCTGACGCTCGGGCGGCACGTCGATCGGCACCCCGAGCGCTTCGAGCACGTCGGCGCTGCCCGATCGGCTCGAAACGCTGCGGTTTCCGTGCTTGGCGACGGGCGCGCCGGCCGCGGCGACCACGATCGCGGCCGCCGTCGACACGTTCAACGTGCCGAGCCCGTCGCCTCCGGTCCCGCACGTGTCGAGGACCGCGGGCAGCCCGTGATCGACGCGCACCATCACCGCGCGCATGGCCTCGACGGCCGCCGCGATCGTGGAGGCGTCCTCGCCGCGCAGGCGCAGCGCGACCACGAAGCCGGCCACTTGCACGGGTGTCCACGCGCCCGCGAGGATCGCGTCGAACGCCCCGCGCACGAGCGCGCGCGGCAGGGATCGTTCTTCCTGCGCGAGCTGCTCGAAGACGTGAGCGAAGCAGGCGACCGCGGCGCTCACAGGTGCGCTCCTGCCAGCGCACCTCCCGTCCGAGCGCGGGCGTGCTCCTTCACGAGATCGAGCCAGTTGCGCAGGAGATCCATCCCGCGCGTCGTCAGGATCGACTCGGGGTGGAACTGCACGCCTTCGATCGGGAGCCGCGCGTGGCGCAGGCCCATGATCTCGCCTTCGTTCGTCCAGGCCGAGACCTCGAGCTCGTTCGGTAGCGAGCTCGGCTCCACGATGAGCGAGTGGTACCGCGTGGCCACGAAAGGCCGCGGCAGGCCCGCGAAGAGCGTGCGCCCGTCATGCTCGATCGGCGACGTCTTGCCATGCATCACGCGCCCCGCGCGCACCACGTGCCCGCCGAAGACCTGCGCGATGGCTTGATGACCAAGGCAAACTCCGAGCAGCGGGCGTTCGCTGCCGAGGGCCTCGATGATCTTCAGGCTCACGCCCGCCTCGTTCGGCGAGCAGGGCCCGGGCGAGATCAGGATGCCGTCGGGGTCGAGGGCGCGCGCGCCGTCCACGTCGATCGCGTCGTTCAGCCGCACGACGCACTTCGCGCCCAGGATCTCCAGGTATTGAACGAGGTTGTAAGTGAACGAGTCGTAGTTGTCGACGACGAGCAGCCGCATCGATCCCACCTTGCTAGCGATGGACGGAAGCGGTCGCGTCGAGGCGCGGCGCGCGGCCCTCCATCCCCCCGAGCACAAAGTAGCACCCGCACCACGGTGCGTCTGGCCGCTCGATGCGTCTTTTTCCCGGGAAAATCCGGCAAATCGTGCCCTACGCGTTCGCCGTTCCGCCCGCGCCCGGCGCGGCCTTCGCGAGGAACTTTTCGAGGCGCAGGCTCACGAGCTCGGGGAACTCGACCGCGGTGTAGTGCGTGCCTCCGCGCACGACGTAGAGCTCCGCCCCGGGGATCTGCTTCGCCATCTCCTTCGCGAGCGCAGCCGGCGTCATCGCGTCGCGATCCCCCGACACGATCAGCGTGGGCACGTCGATCGTGCCGAGCACGTCCGAAGCGTCGTGATCGCCGAGCGCGCGGAGGTTGTGGAAATACGCCTCCATGTCGAGCGCGCTGAAGCCCTGGACGAGCTCGTTGAACACCGCGTCGTCGAGCGACTCGTTCATGACGCCCATGGCCTTCAGCCACGTGAGCGCCTCGGGCACGTCCGCGGCCCTGCGCGTGACCTGCGACGCGAGCGCGTGCACGCGGCTCCCGAGCTCCACGAGCGAAGGGAGCACGGTCTTCATGCCGGGCAAGGGGCTCACCGTGTCGAGCGGACGTCCGCTCGTGCCGTTCAAGAGCACGATGCAACGCGCCCGCTGCCGCGCTTTTCGGTACGCTTCGAGCACGACCTGGACGCCCATGCTCCAGCCCACGAGCGCCGCGCGTGGTTCGCCTTCGGCGTCGAGGATCGCCAGGAGATCCTCGGCGTGGCGCACGATCGCATACGACGCCGGCGTGCCCTCCGGCGGCCGCGCGGAGGCGAAGAGGCCGCGGTAGTCCCACGTGAGGAAGCGGTAGCGCCCGCGCAGGTGCTCGATTTGCGCGCTCCACGTGATGTGCTGGCCCCCGAGCCCGTTCGCGAGCATGACGACGGGCGCGCCCGGATAGGGCGATCGGGTGGCGTAGTACGTGATCCGCGTGCCGTCCGGCGCCGTGACGACGCGGGTCTCGACGGCGAGGGGCAGACGCGGAGGAAGCATTCAATCCGGTAGGTACCACCCCATGCGCATGCCGTCGTCGAGAAACCAAGGAAACGCGAGCCCCGCGCTTCCAAGCCCAGGGGACAATTTCAGCGGGCGCGCCGTTGACACGACGTACGTCGCGCCGGTAACTTGCCCGCTGGTCGCTACGAGGAGCCGATGGCTGCTGAAGACAAGAGCAAGAAACCCAAGATCGATCTGAAGGCGCGGCTCGGCAAGACGAACATCGGAACGCAGGCCGTTCCGCTGCCCGTTCCTGGCCAGTCTCAGCCGCCGCCCTCTGGTTCCGGTGGGAAATCACCGAACATCGCTCCGCCGCCTGGGATCTCCCCCGGCATCCCGGTTCCTCCGTTCGCCCAGGCCGCGAAGCCTGCCGCCGCCGCTGAGCCGCCGCCGAAGCCCACGGCCGTCCAGCAGACCATCAAGGTCGAGGTCGGCGAGGAGATCATCAAGGAGCGGGAGAAGGCGAAGAAGCGCGTCATCATGGCCGCGGTCGGCACGGCGCTCCTCGGCATCGCCATCGGCTACCCGGTCGGCGGCGCGGCTGCGCGCAACGAGCGCGGCAAGGCCGTCGTGGCGAACGCCAAGGCCCTCATGACGGACGTGAAGGCCGCCAACGAGAAGATGAAGGAGCTCGAGACGCTCCTCGGCGAAGCGGCGGAGAAGCTCGGCAAGAAAGAGTATCCCGCGGAGCTCGCCGGTCAGCTCGGCGGCATCAACATCCCGTTCGACGCCACGAAGGTCGACGGCCCGAGCATCTCCGGCCTCAATCCGAATGCGTTGCGGCAGCTCCTCAACTTCACCAAGGGTTGCGAGGAGCTGAACAAGAAGAAGGACAGCTTCAAGAACCTGCTCGAGTTCGCGAAGGCGCCCGTCGAGAAGGCCTGGAAGGAGGAGAAGGAGCCGGTGATGAACTTCTCCGTCCTCTTCCGGTCCGACCAGAAGGGCGTGATCGCGGAGCTCGTGCCGGTCAAGGAGCCCTACGACTTCGGCAAGGACTGGCCTGCGAACTACGCCATCCTCAAGCCGGAGCGGACGCAGCAGGGCATGAAGTCCGTCGAGAAGAAGCTGAACCGCTACACGAAGGGCGATCTGCCCGGCAGCGGAGATCCCGTGCTCATCCCGGTCGATCCCATGACGACGTCCGTGTTCACGAGCCAGGAGGTCGTCCGCAACCTGCGCAAGGCCTTCGTCGACCTGCGCTTGGAGCTCAAGGGCGACGACAGCAACCCCGCGGCCCCCGTCACCGGCCTCATCGAGGTCGGCGACAACCTGATGACCTCGATCCAGAAAGTCACGCAGGGCGGCTGAACACCTCTCACCCTCGGGTGACGAAAAAGAAAACGGGGCTCGCGGAAGCGGGCCCCGTTTCGTTTTGTCCGACGACGAGAAGGACGCTCAGACCTCGACGCTGCGAGGCCTGACGATCTCGACCTTGCCGATGTGCTGTTCGTCGCAGTCGCGCACGATGAAGCGCAGGCCGTACTTGCTCACGCTCGCGCCGTTCTCGGGCGTCTTGCCGAGGTGCTCCGTGAGCAAACCTTCGAGCGTGTGCTCCTGCTCCACCGCGGCCTCGCCGTCCGGCAAGAGATCCGAGCCGAGGAACGCCGAGAGATCACGGATCGACACCGCCGCGTCCGCCATCAGCCGGCCGTCGCCGAGATCCTGGATCGGCGGCGCTTCCTCCGCGTCGTGCTCGTCGCGGATGTCACCGACGATCTCTTCGAGCACGTCCTCCAGCGTCACGATGCCGCTCACGCCGCCGAACTCGTCCATCACGATCGCGAGGTGCTGCCTGCGGCCGCGCATCTCCTTCAGCAACGTCGAGAGCGGCTGCGACTCGGCCACAAAGTTCGCCGGGCTGCGCACGATCTCCTGCAGCGACTTGTTCTTCAGGCGGTCTTCCTCGAACGCCTTGAACAGGTCCTTCGCGTAGAGGAGCCCCACCACGTTGTCGAGCTGCTCGCGATAGACCGGATAACGCGAGTGACCACTCCCCGTGACGATGGCGAGCGTCTTGTCGAGCGGGGTGCTCACCTCGATGGCCTCCACGCGCGAGCGCGGGATCATCACGTCCTTCGCCGTGCGATCCTGGAACTCGAGCACGTTGCGGATCATCTCCGCGGGCTCGCGACCGAAGAGACCGCTGCGCGCGCCCTCCTCGACGAGCATCTCCACCTCCGCCTCCGTGATGTGCGGATCCGGCGGCTCGCTGATCTCCTTCGCCGCGATCGACGCGCCGAGCCAGCCGAGCGGGACCGCGAGCGGGAGCATCGCGATCTCCAGCGGCCTGAGCCAGCGTGCGGCCATCGGCGCCACGTGATCGGCGTGCTTGCGTCCGAGCGTGGTGCTCACCTCGAAGAGCGTGCTCGTGAGGACCACGGTCACGGCGAAGGTGAGCAGCGGCGCCGCTTGCGGGTACAGCGGCTGGAAGAACAGCATCGTGAAGACAGCCGACAGGGTCGTGCTGAGGACCCTGCCGAGCAGGTAACGCGACCGGAGCTTGGCGTCGGCGCTGCGGATGCGCTCGAGCGCCGCTTTTTCCGGTCTTTCCGCCTGCTCGATGAGCGCCGCCAGGCGGGTGGGGGTGAGGCTCGTCAAGGCTGTGTCCGCGCCGGCGAACAGGGCCCCGACGAGCGCCGACGCGATGGCCCCTGCCAAAAGCGCCAGTGGTACGTCGTTTGGACTCAAAACCGAACTCCCTACGCGTCGAATCGTAGCGGACCTAGCTTTCACGGCGCAACCCGCCGCGGTCGCTCGGCCGCTACGGATGGTCAGGGCGGAAAGCGACGACCAGACGCGACGTGCTCTTCCGTCTCGACCCCGCGGCCCGCGGGAACATCCGTGAAGCCGCGTTGAACCACATACCCATCATGATCCCATTTCCCCACGGCGACCAGACGGCCCTCCGGGGAAAGCCAGGCGCTCGCTTCCAATTCTCCGGCTTCGGAAGGTTCGTCCGGGCGAGGAGGGGCGCTCTCCAGGCTCTCCGTCTCGCGTGGAGGCGGCGCTGAAAAATCCGCTACGCCGAGGCGTTTGCCTTGGGATGCACGCACCGCGCCCTCGGCCGTGAGCACGGCCGTGGGCAGGCCCAGACGAACGGCCGCGGCGAGGGGCACGACGGCCGCGCGCAGGGCGTCGGCGGGCGCGTCGAGCACGTTCGCGACGTCGAGCCCGAACGGCCCGCTCCGCGTGCGACGGAGCGCGCCGAGGTGCGCGGGCACCACGAGGGCCACGCCGAGATCACGCGCCAGGGAGCGCACGTAGTAACCCTTGCTCACGTCGAGCGAGACGTCGAGGAACGCGAGCTTCCCCGGTTCGAGGATCCCCGCGCCGCGGAGCTCGATCGCGCGCGCCGCGACCGGACGCGCAGGCAGCTCCACCACCTCGCCCCGCCGCGCCCGGTCGTAGCTCTTCGCCCCGTCGACCTTGATGGCCGAGTACGCAGGCGGCGCTTGCTCGGTCCGCGCGCGCTCCCGATCGAGCGCGGCCGTGATCCCCTGCAGAACGGCGCTCGCGCCTTCCTGCGTGAACCGCGTGATCTCGTCTTCGAGCCACGCCGGCAGCGGCGCCTCGACCGTGACCGTGCCTTCGGCGTCGAGCGTGTCCGTGCCACGACCGAGGACCACGCGCGCCTCGTAGGCCTTGTCGTGCGCGGTCAGGTAGGGCCCGAGCTTCGTCGCCTCGCCGAGCAGCATCACGAGCACGCCCGACGCCATCGGATCGAGCGTGCCGGCGTGACCGATGCGGCGCATGCCGAGGGCGCGCCGCAGCTTGCCGACGACGTCGTGGCTCGTGGGACCTTTGGGTTTGTCGAGGACGAGGACACCGGTCGTGTCCCCGCGTTCCTTTGGGCTCATCCTATCCCAGCCAGACCGAGCGCCGCTCGGACAACATCCGGTCGAGCATGCTCTGGATCGACGCGCGCACGCGCTCGGAGAGGCGACCCACGAGGATCTCGTCGTCGGCCGCCTCGGGGCCGTAGTTGCTCCAGGTGAGCGGCTCGCCGAAGCGGATGCGCCACTTCGTCGGCGCGGGCATGAGGCCGAGCGGCCCGAGCGCCGGGAAGGTCGGCGTGATCGGGAAGTACGGGATGCCCAGGGTCTTCGTCATGTACTCGAAGCGGTAGAGCATCGGGTTCGCCTCTTCGGCGCCGACGATGGCACAAGGCACAAGAGGCGTGCGCGTGCGCAGGCAGAGGCGGATGAAGCCGCCGCGGCCAAAGCGCTGCAGCTTGTAGCGGTCGCGGTAGAGCTTGCCGATGCCCTTCGCGCCTTCGGGGAAGACCGCGACGAGCGCACCCTTGTTGAGCAGGCGCTCCGCGTTCTCCTGGCACGCGCGCACCGCGCCGAGGCGGTTCATGAGCGTGCCGACGAAGGGCAGGTAGTAGACGAAATCCTCGGCGAGCCAGCGCAGCTCGCGGTGCGCCGGGTGATCACGCCGGACAGCGGCGCGCAGCATCGCGCCGTCGTAGGGCAGGGGGCCGCCCGCGTGGTTCGCCACGACGAGGCAACGGCCCTCGGTGGGGATGTGATCGGCGCCCTCGACCTCGACGCGGAAATACCGCTTCGTCATGAAGTCGAGCACGGGCAGGAGCTTCGCCTCGAAGGCCGGATCGAGGCCGAACTCGTCGACCTCCTCGGAGCGGCTCCGCAGGCCCGCGCGTCCCCATTGCTTCGCGTAAAACTCGGGCGAGAGGACCTCGCTCGCGGTCGCCGACTCCGGCACCGAGGCCCGCGGCGCCGGCACGTCGCTGCGCGGCTTGGCCTTGGGCACGTCGCTCTTGCGCGCGGCGGGAACCGGCGGCGGTTTGGGCACGTAGGCCGGCTCGTCCGCGCGCTCGCGGCCGCGCCCGATCATCAGGTCGAGCCGGGCTTCGAGGTCGCGGATCTGCTGCTCGATCTCGGCGGGGTTCGTCGCGCCCGCGCCCGCTGCATCGGCCTCGTCGCGCACGGACGCGGGGGGCATGCTCGGACGGATGACGGCCTCGGTGGGGCCGATCGGCGCGACGTCGTGCGCCTCGTCGGCGTCGAGGTCGTAGCCGGGCACGAGGCGCGGCGAGGGCGGCGCGTCCCCGTCGAGGGCGGTGCCGTAAGGCAGGGCGGGCGCGATCTCGGCCGCGGACCCATCGTCCTCGTCGTCCTCGCCGTCGTCCTCGTCGTCGTCCTCCGAGGAGGCGGGGGGCGGCTCCGCGAAGAGCCGCGGCGCCGCGATCTCGCCTTCTGCAGGAGAGATCTCCTCCTCGGGCGCGGCGACGCCGGCGTCGGCGGCGACGAACGCCGCGGTCGCCAGGGGCTCCTTCGGCGCCACGCCCGCGCGCGTCTCCTTCGTCTCCTTGTGCTTGCGCTTCTGCTTCTTCCCCATGGAAACCGCCCGCCTAGGCAGGGCTCTCCTGCAGCAGGTTCGCGTCGCGCAGGCTCTGCGCGGCGAGGTAGTCGAGCAGCGCCTCGCGGGTCGTATAGGCCGGCCGGAAGCCCATCACGCGCGCTGCCTTGTCGCCGTCGGCGACGCAGACGTACCGCAGGTACCGCAAAAAGCTCGGCGGCACGGCCGAAGCTTGCGTGATCCAGGCCGCGCCGACGAGCGAGCTCGCGACCGTGTGCGGCAGCGGCATCGACGAGCGGCCGGCCAGGCGCAGCACCATGGAGAGCGGCAAGACGCCGTCGGAGGTGATGTTGAACGTGCCCGGATGATCCCGATCGAGCGCGAGCTTGAAGGCCGCGAGCGCGTCGACCTCGTGCACGAACTGCAAGAGCGGATCGAAGCCGAGCAGCGTGGGCACGACGCGCATGCCGAGATACCGCGTGACCCAGTTCTGCACCGTCGGCCCGACGATCGGCGCCGTGCGCAGGACCGTGACCACGGTGCCCTTCGACTTCGCGGCGAAGGCGTTGAGCTCACGCTCGGCGGCGATCTTGTCCGCGAAGAACGGCTCGTCCATGTCGGCGCGCAACGCGTGCCGCTCCGTGAGGAAGTTCGGGTTCGTGGGGTGCGCGCCGTAGAGCATCGTCTGGCTCCACTGCACGAGCTTGCGCAGCCGCACCTGCCGCACGGCGTTGAGGAGGTGCATCGTGCCGACCGACTCGAGCTCGTGCGCCCAGCCCGTCGCGTGCGTCGGCGATGAGAGGAAGCAGAGGTGCACGAGCGTGTCGACCTCCTCGGAGGCCAGGATCTCGGCGACGCGATCCTCCGAAGCCGGGTTCGTCAGATCGACCTCGAAATGTTTCGCTTTCGGGCCGGCCGTGTCGGGCGACTTCACGTCGATCGTCACGATGCGCGCTGTCGCCGGATCTTCTTCGAGGAGGCCGACGAGGTTCCGGCCGAGGAAACACGCCGCGCCCGTGAGCGCGACGACGCGCCCGCCCGAGCGGCTCCGCGAGCCCCTCGCAGGCGGGATCGCCGTTTCACGAGGCTCGCTGTTCGAGTTGTCGATCGGATCTGCCATGCGGAGCGGCCTCGACACTACCCGCTCGCGCGGCGAGCGCAACATCTCGGTGGATGCCCGTGGACGACGCTCGGACAAGCCGAGCTACGCCCCCGAACCCCGTTTGCCCAGCGCGGATCGGGTTCGCCCCGAGGTCACGACCTGGTCACGGCGCCGCGCACGTGGCGCGCACCCACGAAACCTCGTCCCCCATCTGGATCCACATGTCCACGTCGGCGCCGCGCGCCGCGACGGCAAAACTCGTCGCGTCGGCCACGGGCATCGGCGCCGAGACCGGCGTGCCCTCGGCGTCGAGCACGACCGCGTACGCCACCTTGCGCGCCACGCCGCAGCCGAGCGGGGCGAGGTAGGCTGCGAGCACGCCGCGCTCGAGTGGCCGGAGCGCGCCCGAGACGGGCGGCGCGTGTGCGCGCACCTCGGCGGCTTCCTTGCCGACCCGCTCGAAGCGCAGCTTCCCGCCCTCCTTCGCGCAGCCCTCCTCGTCGATGGTGGCCCCGTACACGAGCGCGATCGGACGCGCCGCCACGGTCGCGTCCACGATGCCGAACGGCGCCGGCACGCGCCCGAGCGAGCGCGCCGCGCCGTCGGTTGCTTCCCAAAAGACCAGCTCTTGCCCTTCGAGCAGCGCCGCGACCACGCCGCCGCCCGCGCCTGCGTCGCTCCCGGGCGGCGGCGCTTCGAGCCGCGCGATGCACGAGGGGCGCGCGTCGCTCTCGGGGGTGTCCGGGACGATCTCGGTCCGCTTCCACGACGAGGCCGGCTCGTTCGGGAGGCCGACCCAAAGCGCGGCGCCCGCGACCGCCACGTTGCCGAGGCGCGTCGTGAGCAGCGCGCATCGCGACGAACCACACGCGAGATCGAGCGCGTCGAACCGATCGCCCTCGCCGATCGGCGTCGCGTGGTCGCCCTGGTGCACGAACCCACGGGAGAGCTTGTCCTCGCCTTGCTCGCTGTACGCCGCGAGCCACACGCCTGCGTCGGTGCGCGCGAGGCGCGGCATGGCGTCGGCGTCGAGCCAGGGCAGCGGCGTCGCCCCCTTGCTTTCGCCCTCCGCGTCGAGCACGAGCCCGGCGACGCCGAGGAGCCGCGGCGGCGTCTCTTGTTCGTCCGCGTCGGCCACGACGAGCGTCCCTATCCCCCGCGGGGCGGCGACGAACCGCGTCGAGGGGGCGACCTTCGCGCGGACGAGCGGCGCGCGCATCTCGCAGCCCGTGGGGAGCGCGATCCCCGGGATCCCCGGTCCGATCCGCGCGGGCTTGAAGACCCACGGCGCGGGCGGCGGCAAGAGCTCGTCCTTGGGGATCGGGATCGGCGCGGGCGGGCCCGCGTCGGCCTTCGTGTCCTTGTCCTTGGGCGTGCAACGATCGCAGCCGGTGGCGAGAAAGAGCAGCGCCGCTGCGGTGAAGAGGGGGAGGGCGTTGTTCCGCGACACTAGAGCACCCGACGCAGCACCGGATACGGCTCGAGCCCGCCCACTTCCTCGAACCCGTTCGGCTCGTACGCGCCCATCGGACCGGTCCAGAGCTCCTCGTCGCTCACCGGCTCCTTCGGCCGGCGCGGCAAGGCTTCGAGCACGCGCGCGCCGAACGTGTCCTTTGCGTACGCAACGGCGCCCGCGACGAGCGCCTTCGCCACGCCTTGCTTGCGGAAGCTCGGATGCACGAGCGTGCAGCCGAGGAGGAACACGCCTTGCCGATCCCCCTGAAACGCCGGGAGTTGCTTGTAGAAGCGGCGCTCGTAGGCCTTGCGCATCCCGGCCGCGGGCGTGACCTTGAGCCAGCCGACGAGCGTCCGCTTCCCCGCGTCGTCCTCGTGGATCGCCACGATCCCCTTTGCCTCGTCGCCGTCCGCCGCGAGCGCGCCGAAGAACGCCGAGGCGTTCTCCTCGGGCGCGTTCGCGCAGCGGTCGAGCCAGTCGTTGTTCGTCCCGTCGAAATGCCAGAACCGGCAAAAACACGGCGACGAGGCCGCCGAAAAGAGCTCGCGCAAACCGGACGCGTGCTCGGGGCCCGCGGGGGCCGTGACGAGGCGAGTATCGCTCATGCTTCGGACACCGGGGGTTCGGGGGCGTAGCTCGGCTCGTCCGAGCGTAGCCCCCATGGTTGACGGGGACGAAGCCCACGCGCCGGCGAGATGCCCTCCCACGCGGCGGCGAGCGCGCAGAGCCGCGCCTCTTCGAGCGGCGGGCCCACGAGCTGCAGGCCTACGGGCAGCGACGGCACGCCGTTCGCCGCGGGCGTGGGCGCGCACGGGACGCTCAACGCGGGCACACCCGCGAGGCTCGCGGGCAGCGTGTAGATGTCGGCCAGGTACATCGCGAGCGGGTCGTCGACGCGCTCGCCGAGCGGGAACGCGACCGTCGGCGAGACCGGCGCCGCGATCACGTCGACCTCGCGGAACGCCTCCTCGAAATCGCGCCGGATCAACGTCCGGACGCGCTGGGCCCGCAGGTAATACGCGTCGTAGTAGCCCGACGAGAGCACGTAGGTCCCGAGCACGATGCGCCGCGCGACCTCGCGGCCGAAGCCCTCGCCGCGCGTCTTCGCATAGAGGGCGCCCAGGCTCTCCGCGCCCTCCGCCCGCGCGCCGAACCGCACGCCGTCGTACCGCGCCAGGTTCGACGAGGCCTCCGCCGTCGCGAGCACGTAATACGTGGCCACCGCATACCGCGTATGCGGCAAGCGCACCGGCCGAAGCTCGCAGCCGAGCGACGCAAGCCCGGCGAGCGCTTCGCGCACGCTCTTCTCCACGGTCGGCGCAATCCCCTCGGCAAAATACTCCTCGGGCACGCCGATCCGCATCCCCCGCACGTCGCGCCCGCACGCCTCCTCGTACGCCGCCACGGGCGCCCCGAGGCTCGTCGCGTCGTGCGGATCCCGCCCCGCGATCACGCCGAGCAGCCGCGCCGCCGAGCGCACGTCGGCCGCGAAGGGCCCGACCTGGTCCAGGCTCGACGCGAACGCGATGAGCCCATACCGCGAGACACGCCCGTACGTCGGCTTGATCCCGACCGTCCCCGTGAGCGCCGCGGGCTGGCGGATGCTGCCGCCCGTATCCGAGCCGAGCGCGCCGAGCGCGAGCCCGGCCGCGACACAGACCGCGCTCCCGCCCGACGAGCCGCCCGGGATGCGCGACGGATCCCAAGGGTTTCTCGCCGGGAAAAACGCGCTGTTTTCGTTCGACGAGCCCATCGCGAACTCGTCCAGGTTCGTCTTGCCGACGAGCACCGCGTCCGCCGCCCGCAGGCGCGCGACCACGGTGGCGTCGTAGGGCGGCCGGAAGCCGCGCCGCGGATCGAGCGTCGCCTCGCCCTTCGAGGCCGGCCGGAGGAGGATCCGTGATCCGGCCGTGGTCGGCGCATCGCGCGTGCAGAGCGCGTCCTTGATGCCGATGGGCACGCCGGCGAGCGGCCCCAGCGCCTCGCCGCGCGCGCGTTTCTGATCGACGGCCCGCGCGGCCGCGAGCGCCTCCTCGGCTTGCACCGTCAAGAAGGCCCCGAGCGCGCCGTCGCGCCGCGTGATGCGGTCGAGGCTGGCCTGGGTGACCTCCTCGGCCGAGACCTCCCCGCGCGTCACGAGGCCGGCGAGTTCCGGGATCGAGCGATCGAGCACCGTCGCGTCCATGGTCAATCCTCTTCCACGAAGCCCGGCACCGCGAACCCGTCCATCGACGTCCGCGGCGCCTCACGGAGCGCGATCTCGTGCGGCAGGCTCTCGTGCGGCTCGTCCGCGCGGAGCTCGACTCGCGTCGGCTCGACGCTTGGGGCTCCGGGTCGCCCTGCGGCGCCCTCCGCCCCAAACCCCGGCACCACCTGCGCCGTCGGCTCGATCCCCGTCACGTCGAGCTCTTCGAGCTGCCGGACGTACGCGAGGATCCGGCCGAGATCCCCGGTCAGGCGGCGGATCTCGTCGTCCGGGAGATCGAGGTTGGCGAGGCGAGCGAGCGAGCGGACCTCGTCCTCGGCGAGGGGAGGGGGGCCTTCGGGCGCGGGGGACATCGCTGCCGGATGTAGCACGGGCGAGGGCAGGGGAGGGGGCGGGGAGGCGGAAGCGGGAGGCTGCATTCGGGATCGGAAATCGGTCCCGGGAATGCGGCCCCATTGCGAGGTTTCACGGCGCGAGCGTCGGCACGTCGTTCTCCCAGCGGACGCGCGCGAGCGCCGAGCTGAACTCAACGGCGAGCCGCGGGCTGAGCGACTCGTGCGTGAGGTGGCACGAGGACGCGTCGACGCTGATCATACGCCCCGCGCGCTCCTGCGCCGGCAGGCTCGATGTCTTCGCGCGCCACGCCTCGAATCCGGCAGGGCTCCCGCACACGAGGGCCGCTTGCTCGGCGCCGAGCACGAGACGCGCGCCGAGCTCCTCGCGGTCCTGCTCGCACGTCCCGCGCCCCAGCGCCTTCGCCACGACCCGGCACGCCTTCACCTGCGTGTTGACGACACATCCCTCGATCTCGACGTGTTTGTCGAATTTCACGAGCTTGCCCACGACATCGACAGGATCGTCGGGCTTCAGGGCGGCGATCTCGGCCGCCTCGCTTTCTCGCGCCGAACACCGGACCGACGGGGCGTCGGGTTTTGCCTCTTTGGGCATCGTCACGACGAGCTTTGCCCCATCCTTCACGACTTCGCCGAGCTTGCCCCGGACGAGCACGTGTTTGCCCTTGAATCGCTCGTCCGCGCGCGGGGCGCTCGCCTCGTAGGCGTCGAGCAGCTCGACGTGGGAGACCTCGACCTCGGGCGGATTCGCCCGCACGGAAGGGGCCACGGGCGGCGCCGGGGCCGCGCTCGCGGAGGCTGCGGCCCCTCCTTCGCGGGAGGCATTGTCGGTGCGGGAGCAGGAGACGACCCCGAAGGCCGCGAGAACGACCCAGAACCACGAGCATCGGCGCGCCATGGCGCGACAGGCTACGTGGTCCGAGCGGAGGAGACAACCCTCGGCGCGGCGCCGGGGTTTCACCCCGGGCCCGACCAGGGGCTCTTCGCCCCTGGACCCGAACCAGGGCATGGCCCTGGACCTCAGGTGCATCGACCGCGATGCGGTCGATGCACGAGATTTGCCTACCAGCGCGCGACGTAGCTCCCGATCAGGGGGCCTCGCAGAGGATGAGGCACTGGTTCGCGGGGTCCGCGGCGCAGTTGCCGAGATCGGCGGGATCGAAACCACAGGCGCAATCGTACGTGTACGGGTCCACCTCGCAGCCGCAATCGAAGGCAAGGTCGGCATAAGCGCCCTCCGGGACATCGACGTCCGCACAGGAGAAGAACTCGAAGTCCTTGTCGACGTTCTCCGACACGCAGATGACCTGGTTCACGACATCGGCGCCGCCCGGAAGAAACTCATCGGGGGTCGAGTTCGGGTACTGCTGGGCAAGGAAGTTCTCGGGGGCATAACAGGCGAAGTCATGCGCGTTGTCGACCGTCGTGATCTCCTCGCCGTAGCAATCCTCGCCGGCGATGACCGTGTAATAGAAGTCGTACGTGCCGTCTCCCGGGTAGTTGGGATCGTTCACGGCATTGCTGCCGCAGAGCTCGTTGAACTTCGCCGCGTCCTCTTCGTTGCCGGGCGCGGGGACCAAGGTCCCGTCCGCGTTGAAGTTGAAGCAAGCGGTCGCCTCGTTGAAGCAGCGGTATTTGCTATCCGTGACGCCGTCGCGCTCGGCGGCGATGAGCACGGAGTTGCCGTACCAGCTCACGCCGCTGCCGCTGAACGCCATCTTGACGCTCGCCGTCTCGCCATTCTCTCCGTCCCCGCTCCCGGGCGTCATGTCATTGCAACCGCTCACGGTGACGAGCCCGCCGAAAACCACCATGCCGCACAACGAGATAAGCTTAGTCGTGTTCATGTGTCATCTCCTCAATCGTGGTCGTACGGCGCGACGTCCTCGAACGCCGCGCGAAATCCTCATGGCCGGGCTGGCAAAGCCGCCGCGGTCGTGATGGATCGGTCTCTGTCCCCGCGGCGAACGCCGAGCAGACGATGTGCGTGTGGAGCGTCCGTGGACGCCTTCCTCGCGTTCGTCCGACCAGCAACGCCGCAGCGTGCCCCACCTCGACCCTCGGTCGGCGCGGTGTTCGCGCCCTCACCCAGCGACGAGACGACAGGAAGCTAGCTTGGAATGTGGGCCCGGCAAGGAGAAAGGAAATCGGATGGGATAACAATACAGGACGTAACCCGGGTGAAAATGGGAGTTTCCAGGCCCCATTTCCAGGGACCCGCATTCCCCCTGCCCCCTCCGATCCATTCCCTCACCACGCGCCCCCCGCCCGTCCCGAATCCTCCCCTCCAACGTCTGCGTGTCGTTGTCCGGCGGGGCCCGAGTCCGTCGCACATCCGTCCGTGATCCTACCGCCCGGCACACCGAGGCGTCCCGCGCCGCCGTTCTTCATGAAAAATTCTACGACGGCGTAAGAACTCGGCCGTCCATCTGCGTCCTGCGGACACGGCTTTCGTTGATACGACCGGTACATCCCTGGTAGTTTTCCGGATTGTCGCTTCCCGGAACCAGGAGAGAAATTTCATGAAACGAGTCCATCACGTGGTGGCCCTCGGGGGCCTCTTCTTCGGAGCTGCTTCGTTCGTCGGTTGCGCCGCGGAGGACGGCACGTACGACGACGTCGACGACGATCTCGTGGGCGACGAGGGCACCGTCGATCCGGCCTCCCGTCCCACGCGCGCGTGTGGCGTCATGGACCTCCCCGAGGCCGAGCTGCTGCGCGTCGAAGGCGAGTTCGAGCGCATCAAGGTGGTGCGCCCGGCAAACGCGTTCACCAGCCCGACCACGATCCCCGTGTACTTCCACGTGATCAACAAGGGCACGGGCATCGCGAACGGCGACATCCCGCAGAGCCAGATCGACGCGCAGATGACGGTGCTCAACAACGCGTACGCGGGCACCGGGTTCTCGTTCCAGTTGATCTCGGTCGATCGGACGACGAACTCGACCTGGTACACGATGGGCCACGGCTCGACGGCGGAGACGAACGCCAAGAACACGCTCCGCAAGGGCGACAAGAACGCGCTCAACATCTACACGGCGAACCTCGGCGGCGGCCTGCTCGGCTGGGCGACGTTCCCCTCGGACTACACGGGCGCGCCCAAGAGGGACGGCGTCGTGCTCCTCTTCTCCTCCGTGCCGGGCGGCACCGCGTCGCCCTACAACGAGGGCGATACCGGCACGCACGAGGTCGGCCACTGGCTGGGCCTCTATCACACGTTCCAGGGCGGCTGCGCTTCCCCGGGCGATTCGGTCTCGGATACGCCGCCCGAGGCCTCGGCGGCCAGCGGGTGTCCGACGGGCCGCGATTCCTGCTCCGGCGGCGGGGTCGACCCGATCACCAACTTCATGGATTACACGAATGACTCGTGCATGAACACATTCTCGGCGGGCCAGATCACCCGCATGCAGAACCAGTGGGACACTTATCGCGACACGGGGACGCCGCCGCCGCCCCCTCCTCCTCCTCCTCCTCCGCCGCCCTCCGGTACGTGCGCGCATGACAAGTGCGTCACCGGCGCGGCGCTGAATGCGTCGGCGTGTGGCTCGGTCGTCGCGTCGGTCTGCGCCGCCGACAGCTATTGCTGCACCACGGCCTGGGACAGCCAGTGCGTGAGCGAGGTGTACAGCTATGGCGGCAGCGTCGCGTGCGGGACCGGCAGTTGCGCGCATAGCCTGTGCACGTCCGGCACCAAGCTCACGAAGGGTTGCGACCCGAACGGCGTGGTGACGACGATCTGCAATGCGGATCCCTACTGCTGCAGCACGTCCTGGGACAGCGTCTGCGTGAACCAGGTCGGGACCGTCGCTGGCAAGACCTGCAACTGAAGCGGCCGGGGAGCGGAGGCCCGGGCGAGCCGAGCGGAGCCCTTCGAGAGGCGAAGGCCCGTTCCGGATCGCCCGTCCCTCCCTCCCGTTTCTTGCTCCCACCCATCCGCCCGTCCGAGCGCCCGGCGTCTCGCAAACGTCATTTCACGCGTACCACCTTCGCGCGCAGGAGCTCTGGATTGCGCTCCAGGAAGCTCGCGCGATAGGCGTCGTTCGTGAATTTGAGCGTGAACTGCCGGATGTCGCCGCTCATCCACCGGCGCCGAACGCCCACCAAGCGGACGGGTTGGTACGCCGTCGTCTGACCCTTGCGAGGACGCCGGACGCCCCCATACCACAGCACCTGCCAGGCCACCACGAGGGCGGGGGCGAGGCAGAGCGTCAGCTCGAACCGTTTCGGCCCCGTCTCGACGAACAGACCGGCCAAGGCCCAGCCTGGAAACAATGCGACAAGCAGCACCAGGAGGGTGAGCAAGGCAAAACCTGTCAGCGTCGGCGCGAGTCGGTTGATCGTCCGGGTGCATTGCGGGCACGAGGGCAAACGGATGGGAAGCGTGATTTCGCTCCCGATCATGATCGGAAAGGGCACGAACGTCGTTCGGACGAGGGTCGTGTCCACCCACGAAATGGTCTCGGTCGCGCCGCAGTTGCAGCACGACTCGGGGAGGTCCAAAGCGAGGCCGCCTGGGCGTCCTTCGATCGAAATCTCATGGGTGAAGTGGAAGTGCATCGCGCCGTCTTCCTCGGCCGAGGGGGGCGGTGTGCCGCGGGCTGCGCTACCCCTTGCTGATCCCCGTGGCCGAGGATTGCATCGCAGAAGGCCTGAGCCGTCAAGCGTTCGCGCGTGTCGCATCCGCGTAGGCAGCCGCCATCTCACGCGCCGCATCGTCGGGTTCGACGCCCCCAACGCCAGTCGCGAGCCCCGGACAGTAGAGGTCTTCGATTTTGCTCTCGCGAGCCGCGACGCGGAGTGCTGCACGAAGGGCGCGGTAGGCGTGGGAGGCCGAGACGTGCTCCGGCATGAGCATGGTGGGGGCGAGGAGGACGTACGGGATACGAGCGTGGCCGGTCGGGACGATCTCGGCAGCGCCCACGGGAAGGAAGCCGTCCGGCCTGCGAGCGACCGCGTCGTAGACAAGTCTTTCGAAGGCTGGCCCGAAGAAGGCCGCGTACGCACGGTCCACGCCGCCATCCATGAACGTATCACCTCGCCCACCCCCGTCCTGACGCCCCGTGTCCCTCGTGCCCAGGCTCCCCGCCGGAAGGAGCCTCAACATGTGTACGGAACAACAAGCGGCAGCCATTCGTGCGGAGGTCTCGCGT
>NZ_SSMQ01000107.1 GCF_005144585.1 Polyangium fumosum
TAGCTCTTTGGTCCCGAGGGGGACGCCTCGCGTCCCCCTCTCGCCCGGGCAAAGCCCGGTCGATTCACCCCCCGAGGCGAGCTCGCTTCGCGATCTCGCAGAGCGCCGAACGGGTCGGCGCTCTAGCCATCTTCATCGAGAGCACGCAGGGAGGATTGTCAACGTGCCCGTTCGAACCGCTCATGCGACCGAGATCGGCGCAGAGGACGTCGCGCGCCGCATGCGCGCAGAGCTTTCGTCCGTCGAGCCCGTGGTGGTCCTTTATTTCGCCGGCGGCCCGCGGGATCCGCGCGCGCTCGCCGAGGCGATGCAGCGCGCGTTTCCCGGCGCGATCGTGGTCGGCTGCACGACGGCCGGCGAGCGCGAGGGGCGCGCGTGGCGCAAGGGCTCGGTCGTCGCGATGGCGCTCGGCGCAGAGATCGTGCGGGACGCGGCCGTCGCCGTGATCGAGGATCTGCGCGGGCGCGCCGACGTGAAGGCCGCGCTCGCGCCGCTCGAAGCACACGTCGGTCGCCCGCTCGCGCGCCTGGACCCCACGCGGCACGTGGGCCTCCTGCTCGTCGACGGGCTCAGCATGGCCGAGGATCGCCTGATGGATCGGCTCGGCGATCTCACGGACATCCCGATCCTCGGCGGCTCGGCCGGCGACGATCTCACCTTCGCCTCGACGTGGGTCGCGAAGGACGGCACCGCGTACACGAACGCGGCAGTCCTGCTCCTGCTCGAGCCCGCCGTGCCGTTCCGCGCGATCAAGACGCAGAGCTTCCGTCCGCTCGATCGCGCGCTCTGCGTGACGGCCTGCGACGAGGCCGCGCGGGTCGTGTATACGTTCGACGGCAAACCCGCGGCCGTCCGGTACGCCGAGGTGCTCGGGATCCCGATGAACGAGCTCGCAGGCCACTTCCAGCGCCACCCGCTCGGCCTGATGGTCGGCGACGAACCGTTCGTCCGGAGCCCCCAGCAGCTCCGCGGCGAGAGCGTGGTGTTTTACTGCGAGGTGCCCGAAGGCACGGTCCTCACGGTGCTCGAAGCGAGCGACATCGTGGAGGACACGCGCCGCGCGCTGACGGCGGCCCGCGAGGAGCTCGGCGGCGCGTCGGCGCTCGTCGGCTTCGACTGCGTCCTGCGCACGCTGGAGATCGAAGCCCGAGGCCTCCTCGATCCGTACGGCGCGATCTTCGAGGGCATCCCGACGGCCTTGTTCAGCACGTACGGCGAGCAGTTCGTCGGCCACGTCAACCAGACGGCCACGATGCTCCTCTTCGGCTGAGCGCCGCAGGGCTTCCGGCGCGCCCGTCGGGGCTCCATCTGTCCCCGCATGGCGTTCGCGGGGATCCTCTTCGACGTGGATGGCGTGCTCGTCGATTCGCCGCACGAGCGCGCCTGGCGAGAGACCTTGGACGAGCTCATGCGAGGCCCCTGGAAGGCGCTCGCCGCGCAGTCGCTGTACACGCCCGCGCGCTTCGACACGGCGGTCTACCAAAAGCTCGTCGCGGGCAAACCCCGCGAGGACGGGGCCCGCGCAGCGCTCGAGTACTTCGGGGTCCCCGACGCCGCAGTCCACGCCACGGAGTACGCAGCGGCGAAGCAAGCGAAGATCCTGGGCCTCATCCAGGAAGGCGCATTCCAGGCCTTCCCGGACGCGCTGCGCTTCGTGCTCGCCGTGCGCGACATGGGTTTGCCGATGGCAGTGGCCTCGTCGTCGAAGAACGCAAACGAGCTGCTCGCGCGGATCGTGGTGCCCGAGCCGATGCCGGGCCTCCGTCCAGATCCACTCGGCAAAGAGCCCGGCACGACGCTGGTCGACCTCTTCGACGCGAACGTCTGCGGCCGGACGTTCCCACGGGGCAAACCGTCCCCGGACATCTTCCTCGGGGCCGCAGCAGAGCTCGGCGTGCGGCCCGAGGCAGCACTCGTGGTGGAAGACGCGACGTCAGGCGTGCAGGCAGCGAAGGCCGGCGGGATGCAAGCGCTCGGGGTGGCGCGGCTCGGGGACGCCGAGCTTTTGCAGGCGGCGGGGGCGGACCTCGTGGTGGAGTCACTCGACGAGGTGGATCGAGACGCACTCGCGCGGGGGACACTCGCGCGCATCAGGAAGGCGGCGTGACCGGGGCTCTGCCCCGGACCCCGCGGGGGCTATCCGCCCCTCGACCCGGACCAGGCACGGCCTGGACCGAAGGTGGAAGAACTGCGCAATGCGCAGTTCTTCCAACGGGCCGGTGGCAAGACCATCGGGGTGGGTTTCAAGCGGCGGGCACGCTGCTCGTTGAACCTGCAGCACTGCGGCCTTGGTTGGCAGGGTCGCTTGTGGTCTTGACCCTGGCTGTTCGATGAACTGCGCGGAGCGCAGTTCATCGACCCCGAGTCCAGCGCTTGCGCTGGTCCGGGTCCCGGGGCGGACAGCCCCGGGTGGGGCCTGGGGCAAAGCCCCAGCGCAACGCCTCGGTCAGGACAGACCGCGGAGCATCAGGTTCCAGTACATCCAGGGCAGCCCGTACCGCTTGAGCAGGTACATGTCGTAGCGCTCCTTCATCGTGTCGATGACGGGGATCGATGGCGTGGGTTTGCCGGTGTAATCGAACTCGGCGAGCAGCATCGAGTCGTAGGACGTCACGAGGGGGCACGAGGCATAACCGTCGTATTTTGCCGTGGGCTCCTTGTCGTTCATGACGGCGAGCAGGTTCTCCACGAGGACCGGTGCTTCCTTGCGAATGGCTGCGCCCGTGCGCGAGGTCGGCAGCTCCGAGGCGTCGCCGAGCGCGAAGATGTTCGGGTACTCGGGGTTCTGCATCGTGTGCTTGTCGGCCTTGGCCCAGCCTTTGTTCGGTCCGTCTTTGTGCGCGATCGGGCTCCGCTTGATGAAATCGGGCGCGCTCTGCGGCGGCACGGCGTGCATCATGTCGTATCGAATCGTCTCTCGCGTGCCCGCCGGAGCCCCGACGACCGCGAAGACGGCCTCCTTCCGGTCTGGATGCACCTCGACCAGGTTGCGATCGAATTTCGTCTGGATGCCGTAACGCGCGACGACCTGCTCGAGCACGGCGCGGTACTCCGCGACGCCGAAGATCGCTTTTTGCCCCGAGCCGAGGATCACGCTCGACCGCTCGAGCACGCCCGTCTTGCGCCAGTGATCACAGGCGAGATATGCGATCTTCTGCGGCGCGCCTGCGCATTTGATCGGCCCCGTGGGGTGCGTGAAGAGCGCCGTCCCGCCGCCGCGGAAGGACTCGATGAGGCGCCACGTCTTCGGCGCGAGGCGGAAATCGTAATTGCTCGACACGCTCTCCGTCTTCAGCGCTTCCCGCAATCCGGGGACGGCGTCCCAATCGAGCTGGATGCCCGGGGCGACGACCAGGAAATCGTAGCCGATCCGCCCGCCCCCGCGGACGTGCACCGTTTGCGCCACCGGATCGATCTCCTCCGCGAAATCCTTGATCCAGCGGACCCCTTCGGGGATGTAGGCGGCCTCGTCGCGCTCCGATACGTCCGCGCTCACGATGCCGGCGCCGACCAGCGTCCAGAGAGGCTGGTAATAGTGTTTTTCGGAGGGCTCGATGATCGCGATGTTCTCCACGCCGGCGCGCGCGAGCCGCGCGGCCACGGAGATGCCGGCCGTGCCGCCGCCGATGACGACGACGCGCGCGCGCCCAAGCTCCGGAGTCGCGGCGGCCTCGGATCGCGGGAGGCTTGTTTTCGTGGACGGTGCGGGCGTGGTCGTGGCCATCTCGTTTCCTCATTCCAAGGGGGTTCGGTTCGTCCGGGACCCAAGCAAACAAGATGCCACCACGCGCTCCACGCGCCAGTGCTTCAGCGCGCGCGCGACGCGAAAAACCGTAGGCCCGGCACGCCCCAGCCCCGTTTCACGAATGTTTCACGACGTTTCAGGGTGCGTGATGCGCGGGAACGCCCGCAGCGGATGCACAACACGCGGGTGCCTGCGCGGGCCCCAGCATGGCTCGGATCGGCGGCGTCATCACCCAGGCCGCCGCCGCGACGAGCGCGAGCGCCCCGACGTTCCTCGCGAAACGACCGGAGACCCGCGCCGCCACGTTCGCCGACAGGGCTGCCGGCAGCATCAAGAGCGGCGCGCTCGCCGCGGCAAATACGAGCATCATGGCGGCGCCCAAAGGGCCCGAGCCCGCGGACGACGCGGCGACGACGCCCGCGAAGAGCGCTCCGCACGGAAAAAGCGCCGTCGCGAGGCCGAGCCCCACTCCGCGCCGCGGCACGTGCCGCGCGATTTTTTGAAAAAACTTCGCTTCCCGCGGCCCGCGTCCCAGCTTGATCCGTTGTTCGCTCGCCGTGGGCCGCATGAGCACGATCGCCCGAATCACGAGCGCCCCTGCCACCAGGATCGCCAGCACGAGCCGCACCACGTTCCCGGCCGAGCCCGCGGCGAACGGCGCGCCGAGCGCCCCCGCGCCCCCCCCGAGCGCCGCATAGCCGAGGGCCCGCCCACCCAGATATCCGAAGGCCCGCCGCGCGTCGAGGCGCCCTCCCCGGCTCGCACCGACCGCAGCGATCGGGCCACACATCGCCGCGCAATGCACGCCGCTCGTCGCGCCGATCGCGGCCGCCGTCCCGAGCGAGATCCACACGCTCATGGCGCACCTCCCTCCGATGTGCCGACCCCCGCGGTCGGCCCGACGAACGTCCCCTCCACCACCCGCTCGCCCTCGGGGCCCCGCACGCGAATTCGAATGGGCACGTTGCCCTTCAACGCGGCGCGTTTCGCCGTCACCGTGACCGGCAGCGAAATGCCTGCGAGGCCGCCGACCGTCGGCTCCCCCATCGGGACGACCCATGAAAGGCCCGGCTCGGGCTCGGGCTCCACCTCGAACGTGGCCGCGTCCGGCCGCTTGTTCACGAGGTGGATCGTGAATGCGTTCCGCACCTCGTCGCCGTCGAGCACGAACGGCATTCCGGGCACGCGGAGGAGATTCGCCTCGAACGTGGCGCGCGTCCGCGTCGCGACCGTCGCCGACACGAGGCCCACGAGGCCGAGCGCGAGGTAAAGCCACACGCGCGGCCGCAAGATGCGCGCCTTCCCGCCCGCGAGGCCCTTCAGCGAATCGTACCGCACGAGCCCACGGGGCCGCCCGAGCTTGTCCATGACCTCGTCGCAGGCGTCGATGCAGGACGTGCAGGCAATGCAATCGAGCTGCAGGCCGTTGCGAATGTCGATGCCCGTGGGGCAGACGGCGATGCAACGCTTGCAATCGACGCACGCGCCCGCCTCGGGATCCGAAGCCTTCCCACGCGGCTCGCCCCGCTTCTTGTCATACCCGACGACGAGCGAGTCCTGGTCGATCAGCACCGATTGCATGCGCCCGTAGGGGCAGAGGCCGATGCAGAGCTGCTCGCGGAAGCGTGCGAAGTTGCCATAAAACACGGCCGTGAGGGCCGCGGCCCAGGCGAAAGCCTCGGGGTGCTCGGCAGGCCGGCTCCTCATCATGGCGAAGAGCCGCGGCAAGCTCACGAAATACCCCACGAACACGTGCGCCACGAACGCCGCGAGGACCACGAACGCGACGTGTTTTCCCACCTTCCGGAGGCTCTTGTCGGCGTTCCAGGGCCCCTTGTCGCGGCGAATGCGCATATCGCGCGGGCCCTCGATGAGCCGCTCGACGGGGCGGAAGAGCCCTTCGAGGAACACGGTCTGCGGGCAAGCCCAGCCGCACCACACGCGGCCGAGGAGCGACGTCAAGAAGACCAGCAAGAACCCGACGCCCGTGAGGAGGAAAAACAGCAACCACAGGTCCTGTGCATTGAACGTCGCGCCGAACAGGAAAAATTGGCGGTGCTCGACGTCGAGCATGAGCGCGGGCCGGCCATCGATGCGCACCCAGGGCACGAGGGCCCAGGCCACGACGAGAAGCAGGAACACGGCCTTCCGGGCGCGAGCGAAGCGCCCGCGCACGTCGGCAGGCTGGACCCAGTTTCGCGAGCCGTCCGCGCGCAGGGAGCTTTGCATCTCCCCACCCTCGGACGACAGCACCGGCAAATGGACGCGTGACATTTACAGCTCCGGCGCGCCCTGAGGCGCCTTGCCCCCCGGGACGTTCGTACCTTTGATCGAGATCACGTAGGCGGCCGCGAGGCGGACGCGCTCTTCCCCGATGAGCGCGCCCCACGCGGGCATCCCGCCTTTCACGTAACCATCCTTGATCGTCGCGTACACCTGCATGGGCTTGCCGCCGTGCAGCCAGGCCCCATCCGTGAGGTTCGGGCCAATGCCGCCGCCGCCGTTCGCGGCGTGGCAGCTCACGCAGTTTTTCGTAAAAACCTCCTTCCCTTCGGACGCGGCGGCCGCGTTCTTCGCCATCGCCACGAGGTTCTCGTCGCTCGCCGCGCCCATGGCCTTGAGCTTCACGGCCTCCGCGGCCGCGGCCTTCGCCTGCTCGATCGCATACGCCTCGCGCGGCGAAGGCAGCGCCTTGAACGCCTCGTACCCCAGCCAGTACAGGGCGCTGAAGGCAATGGCGCCGTAAAGCGTCATCAGCCACCAGCGCGGCAGGTGGTTGTCGGCCTCCAGGATTCCATCGTATTCGTGAACGATCCCCTCCCCCGAGTCGGGCGGCGGGGCTTCTTTCGTCGTGACGTGTCGTTCAGTCGACATGGGTCACCTCCGTACGTTGATCGACGCGGCGCTGCCCGGCGTCGTCGTGCAGCGGCAGCGCGGCGATCTCGGCATAGGCCTCGGGGCGCTTCGAATAGGTGCGGATCACCCAGGCCGCGAAGACCACGAGGAACAGGAGCAGCGCGGAGAGCGGCAAGAGGAGCAGCGGGCTCTGCGCAATGGGAGCGAGGAATGCTTGTTTCACGGACCCCTCCTGCCTTTCAACGGGCCTCGTTGGTCATCGTCACGGGCACCGGCGCGGCCGGCGGCGGGGGCGGCGGCGGGTTCTTGCCGATGCGCTGGAGATATGCCGTGATCGCGACGAGCTCGCTCGACGGATTCGCGGCGATCCCCTGCGTCTCGAGGTCCCGCACGATCTCCGCGGCCTGCTTCTCTGCGTCGGCCGGCGCGCCTGCGATCTCGTCGGGCGTGTAGGGCACGCCCAGGCTGCGCATGGCGCGGAGCTTGTTCTCGATGCCCGCGAAATCGACGCGGCCGTGTTCGAGATGCGCGTACGAGGGCATGTTCGAGCCGGGCGAGATCGAGCGCGGATCGAGCATGTGCTGCCAGTGCCACGCATTCGGATACTTGCCGCCGAGCCGCGCGAGGTCCGGCCCCGTGCGCTTCGACCCCCACTGGAAGGGGTGATCCCAGCGAGAATCGTCGAGCGTCGAGACCTCGCCATACCGCGACGTCTCGAACCGGAACGGCCGGATCATCTGCGAATGGCAGGTATAGCAGCCCTCCCTGATGTACACGTCGCGGCCCTCGAGCTCGAGCGCGCGATACGGCGCGTTCGTCTTCTTCGCGACCTCGGCGTCCGTCTGCTGGAGGATGATCGACGGCACGATCTCCGCCACGCCGCCGACGAGCACCGCGAGAACGGTCAGCACCGTGAAGATCAGCGCGCGCCCCTCCAGGATCGCGTGCCATGTGGGCTTGTTGGGGCTCTTCATCAGCGTCAGGACGAAGATCCCCGTGAACCCGACGATCCCCGCGAGCAGGAGGAGACCCGCCGTCCCCACGGGGTTCGTGAAGGCAATGGCGAAGAGGAGCACGAGGCACACGGCCGCGATCACCACGGGCGGCCCGAAGACGATACGCTTCCAGTCGATCTCCTTCGTCGACTCGATTTCGACGACCACCTCGGCCTCGCCGTCCGTGGCCCTGCCGCTCTTCGCGGTCATGTAGAGGTTCCAGGCCATCATGACCATACCGGCGAGATACAGCGTCCCTCCGAAGAGGCGCATCCAGTACATCGGCCGGATCGCGAGGAGCGTCTCGACGAAGCTCGGATACATCAGGTTGCCCTGCGCATCCACGGCGCGCCACATCATGCCCTGCGTGATACCGCTGACCCACATCGCGATGATGTAGAGGAGGATGCCCACGGTGCCGATGTAGAAATGGATCTCCGCGGCGCGGCGCGAATGGAGCTTCGTGCCGAAAAGGCGGGGCACCATCCAGTAGAACATACCGGCAGCCATGAAGCCGTTCCAGCCGAGCGCGCCGCCGTGCACGTGGCCGACGATCCAGTCGGTGTAATGGGCGAGCGACGAGACGCTCTTGATCGAGAGCAGCGGGCCTTCGAACGTGGCCATCCCGTAGAACGTGACGCCGGCCGCGAAGAACTTGAGGACCGGATCCTCGCGCACCTTGCTCCACGCGCCGCGGAGCGTGAGCAGGCCATTGAGCATGCCGCCCCAGCTCGGCGCCCAGAGCATGAGGCTGAAGAGCATACCGAGCGTCTGCGCCCAGTCGGGCAACGCCGTGTTGAGCAGGTGATGCGGCCCGGCCCAGATGTACACGAAGACGAGGGCCCAGAAATGGATGATGCTGAGCCGGTAGCTGTAGACCGGTCGCTCGGCCGCCTTGGGGAGGAAGTAATACATGATCCCCAGGATCGGGGTGGTCAGGAAAAACGCGACCGCGTTGTGCCCATACCACCATTGCACGAGCGCGTCCTGGGCCCCGCCGAAGACCGAGTAACTCTTGAGGAGCGAGACGGGGATCGAGAGCGCATTGACGACGTGCAGGACCGCCACGGTGACGATCGTCGCGATGTAGAACCAGATCGCGACGTAGAGCTGTTTTTCGGCCCGCTTCGCCAGCGTCCAGAAGAAATTCACGGCGAAGACGATCCAGACGGCTGCAATCGCGAGATCGACCGGCCATTCGAGCTCGGCGTACTCCTTGGCCTGCGTGATGCCGAGCGGCAGCGTGACGGCCGCGGCGACGATGATCCCCTGCCAGCCCCAGAAATGGATGCGGCCGAGGAGCTTCGAGGCCAGCGTCGCCTTTACGAGGCGCTGCGTCGAGTAATACACGCCGGCGAACATCATGTTGCCGACGAACGCGAAGATGGCCGCGTTCGTGTGCAGCGGCCGAAGCCTGCCGTACGAGAGGATCGGCAGGACGTTCGCCTTGAAAAACGCGAGCTGCAAGGCAGCGAACGCGCCCGCGAGCATGGCCACGATCCCCCACGCGACCGAAGCGAAGACGAACCAGCGCGCGATCTGGTCGTCGTAGGTGATCGTCCGTGTCTGGACGTTCGCACGAGAAGGGCTCGCCGCCTCGATCGAGGGTTCAGCGAGTTTGGCCGAAGCCGACATGACGTTCCTCTCCTCTGGTATGAGGTCTGGTCTTCTCGTCCTCGATCGGCAGGAGTGCGAGCCGATCGGCGTGCTCATCGTCGCGCTGGCGTGCGCTGTAGGCGAAGAGCAATATCGAGCCCAGGACGAGCAGGAAGCTCACGAAGATCTGTAGGTATATCGCATCCATGGTCAAGCCGTCCGGAGGCGCGCCTCCGGCGGAGGTAATGAACAGGCCGCGGGCTTCGCGACCTCTGCCTTTTCACCAAGCAAAAACAGGACCGCGAGGATGGTGCTGAGCGACGAGAGCGGCATCAGCACCGCGCAGAGCAGCGGAGTCATGAACCCCGCGCACGAGAGGCCCACGGTCACGACGTTGTAAGCGAGCGCGACCGTAAGCGTCATTCCGAGCACGCGGCGCAAACGTTGCGCCGAGGCGAGCGCAATGCGCACAGGCGCGAGGCCCGGCGTGACGAAATAAAAGTCGGTCCGGGCCGCGAGGAAGGGTCGATCGATGGCGGGCGTGCCGCTCACCGTGGCCTCGGTCGCGACGAGTGCGTCATTGATGCCGTCGCCGAGGAAGAGGAGATCCCCGCGGTCGTGCTCGCGCACCCATTGCGCCTTCGCCTCGGCGCTCTTGCTGCCGACGGTTTTTGCAGGCGCGATGCCGCACGCCGCGGCGACGCGCAGGGCGCGCTCGTCGAGATCGCCGCTCAGAATGCCGACATCGTAGCCCATGGCGCGGAGCGCGCGGATTTCGGCGGCCGCGTCGGGGCGGAGACCCTCGACGGTGTGGAACGCGGCCAAGATCCGCCCATTCACGCCGAACGCCACGTCGGCGTCGCCTTCCTGCGCGGCCGGGTCGATCCACGCGCTCGCGCCGAGCCGATAAAGATGACCGTTGTATTCGGCCTCGACCCCGCGGCCCGTGACCTCCCGCGTGTCGAGCGCGGCGACGAACCCATCCGTGCCGAGAGCCTGCGCAAGCGCGGCGCTCTTCGGGTGCGTGCTGCGCGCCGCGAGGTTCTTGAGGATTCGTTTTTCCTCGAGCGAAAGCCCGGCGGCCGGAGCCGTGTCCTCGATCCGGAGCTTTCCGGTGGTCAACGTGCCCGTCTTGTCGAAGACGACTGTACGAACGAGCGCGGCGCGATCGAGAAAACTCCCCGATCGTACGAAAAGGCCGGCCCGGCGGAGCCTCGCGCCCACGAGCTCGTACGCGAGCGGCGTGGCGATCCCGAAGGCGCAGGGGCACGTGACGATCAAAACGGCGGTCACGCGTTCGAGCGCGGCGCGCGCGTCGTGCGTGGCGAAATACCCGATGCCGAGCGCGAGCGCCGCAATCACGAGCACGGCCGCGACGTACACCCGCGCGAACGTGCGCCAGAAAGCCGCACCGCGCTCGTCTTTGCCGCCGCCGGGCGCGGCGCGGAGCAGATCGACGAGGCTGCCGGCGGCGAAATCGGTGTCGGCGCGCAAAGTCAGAGCGCGCGCTCCTGAAAGAAATGCGCCGGCGGGGACGATCGCGCCGGGAGGGAACACGCGCGGCGTGCTCTCGCCGTTCACCCAGTCGAGGGAAAACGATGCGTCGTCCTGACCAAGCATCACCGCCGGGACCGGGACGACGTCGCCGGGCGCGAGTACGAGCGTATCGCCGTTTCGGATCTCCACGGCGCGCCGCAATACCACCGTGTCGCCTTCGAGCCTGCGCGTATAAAGGCCCTCCGCGCCGTCGCTTTGAAGCAGGCGCTTCTGGTTGCGCTCGATGAGGTGCATCTGGAGGAAGCGGCCGATGAGCATGAGGGCGACGAACACAGTGAGCGTGTCGAAATACGTCGTGAGCCCGTGCGCGAGCCACCCCCACGTGGAGGACGCATACGCCAGGAGAATGCCGAGCGCGATCGGCAAATCGAGGTGCAACACGCCGCGACGCAGGCCCGCAAGGGCCGTCTTCCCGAAATACGACCCACCAATGAGCACGCTCGCCGTGGCGAGCCCGAACGAGAGCGCGAGGAAGAGCCGGTGGAGCGGCCCCTCCGAGAGGCCCGCATACACGCTGATCGCCAGGATCATCCCATTCATCGCGAGCGCGACGGCGATCCCCATCCGCAGGAGCAGCCCATTCGAGGGACTCTCCTCGCTCTTCAGCTTCGGCCCCAAGAGATACCCGCACGACTCGACCCGCGAGACGAACTGACGCAGGGGAAACGCGCTCGAAATCGCGAGGCGGATGCGGCCGAGGGCGGGGTTCACGACGATGCCCGCGCCGCCGTTCTCGCGGCGGAAGAGCTGCTCGATGAGCCACACGCACGCCGCACATGACAACCCCTGGACGTCGAGATCGACGCGATGCAGTCCTTCGGCGCGGGCGAGCTCCGCCTCCAGCGGCTCGAGCCATTTCCGGTCCCGGCCCGCGGCCGCTGCCGTGACAGCCTCACCTTTCTCGCCGCGCAACGTGTAATACCGCTCGAGGCGCTCCTCGCGGAGCAGGTCGTGGACGACGCGACAACCCGCGCAACAAAACCCCTCCTCGGCAACCGCGGGCAGCGGTCCGCCGCAATGAAGGCAATTTTGGTTGTGGGATTCTGGAACCATGGCCGGCACCGTCAGCAACTTACGTACCAGGTCCACTATGGGCGGATTCGTCTCCAGCCGCGCGGCATTCGGCGCAACGCCTGCGGATCGGCGCAAAGACTGCACTTCGCGTCCCGAGGTACGGGGCGCGTGGTGAATTTGGATGCTATCTTGCGGCGGGACGACCGGAGAATGATCCGGCCGAGGGACGCATGATCACGCCGAGGGCGAGCGCGGCCACGACGAGGAGAAGCGGCAGCGGGAGCTGCTTGCTGAGCATGAAAAGCCCCATGGCCACGACGAGCCACGCGAAAATGCGGCGCAGCGCGTCGGCGGATACATGCTTGCCCAGGAGCGCGCCCGCCACGCTGCCGAATGCGGCGAACGAGGCGACGACGGCGACGAGCCCGGGGTCGAGCGCGGCGTGCGCCACGTGCCCGGCGAATCCGGCGAAGGATTGGAGCGTGATGACGAGCAGCGAGGTCGCGACGGCCTCGCGCATGGCGAGCCCGCCGAACAGCACGAGCACAGGGACGATGAGAAACCCACCGCCCGCGCCGACGAGGCCCGAAAACCCCCCCACGGCCGCGCCGAGCAAAAGGGCGCGCTCCACGCGGACGTCGCGCCGCTCCGCCGACGCCTCGCCGCGCCCGCGCAGCATGACGACGGCGGTCACCACCATCGTCGCGCCAAACGTGACGAGGAGGACCACCTCGGGGACGAGATGCGCGAGCCGCCCGCCCACGAATGCCCCGCCCATCGCCGCGCCGCCGAACAGCGCGCCGAAACGATAACGGACGTGGCCGCGCCGCGCGTGGAAGGCGAGGCTCACGAGCGCGGTCACGCCTACCACGAAGAGCGACGTGGCAATGGCGGCCCGCGGCTCGACGTCGAGCACGTACACGAGCATGGGCAACATGAGAATGGCGCCGCCGCCGCCGAGCATGCCGAGGACGACACCAATCACGAGCGAGAGCGCAGCGCCGAGGGCGAGCATTACCTCTCCCTCAGCGCTCGACGGGCAGGCCCGCCTCGTTCCAGGCGATCATGCCTCCGGTCATGTTCATGATACGGCAGAACCCCGCGGCCGAGAGGCTCGCCGCGGCCTGCGCCGAGCGGCGACCGGAGCGGCAAACGAGAATGAGGGGTTCGTCTTTGCGAAGGCCCGCCGCGTCGAGCCGCGCGAGCGGGACGTTCTCGACCCCGACCACATGGCCGAGCTCGCCGCGGAGCTCGTCCGGGTCGCGGATGTCGATCACCCGCGACCCGGGGATCGCCGCGGCGACGTCCCTCGGCGTGACGTCACGATAACCGGCAGGGTTCGGGGTGGACCTCTCGAACAGCGTGTACATGGGGCACTCTCCTCGCTTCCGAGGACTGCAAGGGAGGTGCCACACACCGTTACAGGTGGATCCCGCGCAAATGCTTCTATTTTTCAGGGTAGGAGCACGCCGCTTGAAACATCGTGAAACACGCTGAGGCGCATGTTGCAACGTCGTTCAGGCCGTCCCGACGAGGTTGAGTTCACGGATCCTCCGCCACAAGGTGACGCGGCTCATGCCGAGGATCTGCGCGGCGCGCTGGCGATTGCCTCCGGTGCGATCGAGCACCTCCAGGATCCGGCGCGCCTCGGGGTTCGCGTGCTCGGCGCTCACCTCGGGCGTCGGGGAGGGCACGACCTGCTCGGCGCCGAAGAGGTTCGGATCGACGAGCTCGGGCGGCAAATCCGCGGCCACGAGCGTCGAGCCGTCCCCCATCGCATACGCATACGCGAGCACGTTCTTCAGTTCGCGCACGTTGCCCGGCCACGCATATCGCCGGAGAATGGTCATGGCCGCGGGGGCGACCCGCTCGATCCGCCGCCGGCTGGCCTCGTTTCGTTGCTCCATGAACTTCTCGACGAGGAGCGGGATGTCGTCGGGCCTCTCGCGCAAGGAGGGAATGAAGACCGGAATGACCCGCAATCGGTACATGAGATCGGCGCGGAATCGGCCCGCCTCGACCTCTTTGCGCAAGCTGCGGTGTGTGGCCGAGACGAACCGCACGTCGACGGGAATCGGCTCACGCGCGCCTACGGGGATGACGGTGCGCGTCTCGACCACGCGGAGGAGCTTCGCCTGGAGCTCGAGCGGCATCTCCGCGACCTCGTCGAGGAACAACGTGCCGCGATGGGCGAGCTGCACGTGCCCGGGCGTGTCGCGGACCGCGCCGGTGAAGGCGCCGCGCGCGTGCCCGAAGAGCTCGCTCTCGAGCAAATGGGAAGGCAATGCCGCGCAATTGATAGCTCGAAACGGTCCCTTGCGCCGCCCCGAGAGCTCATGAATGGCGCTCGCCACGAGTTCCTTGCCCGAGCCCGTCTCGCCACGCACGAGCACGGTCACGTCGTCGCCCGCGACGCGCTCGAGCACGCGAAACATCGCTTTCATCGCCGGATCCTGCGTCCACATGCCGTGAAACAGGACCTCGCCCTCCTTGAAGGACTCGCCGGCGTCGTCGAGCAAGAGCAGCGTGCCCACCCGCGCGCGCCCCCGGGTCACGGGGAGCGAGCGCACGCGCACGAGGCGCCTGCCGGGCCCGCGCGGCGGGAGAACGGCCTGCACGGGCCTCCCCTCCGCAAGCGCCTCGGCCACGGGGCGCTTCTCGTTCTCGCCGCACAGGAGCTTGGGCGCGGACGCGTGGGGCGGGATGTCGACGCCGAGCAGCTCCGCCGCCGCGGGCGTGGAGAGGACGATCCGGAGATCCTCGTCGAGCACGAGCGCCGCCCCCGAGGCAGCCTCGAGGGCGCCGACGATCACGGCCTCCGTCGATGTAGCGGGAGGTTTGCGGGGCACGCCCGCAACGTATCATGTTGCAACGAGTGTTTCAGCTCGCTCGCGCGTCCCTCCGCGTGCCGTCGTCGTCCACGGGCTTGCGCAGGTTCAGCGGGATGCGGAGGTACCGGACGCCATTTTCATGCTCGGCGGGCAGGCGCCCGGCGTCGATGTTCACCTGCACGCTCTGCCAGAGGAGCCGCGGCGCCGCGAGCGTCGCGTCCCGCGCATCGCGCAGCGCCACGAAATCCGTGCGCGTGGTCTCGGCGCGGAGCTGCACGTTCTCCCGCTTGGACCTGCCGATCGTGGTCTCGGCGCGCATCGGGCGGCCGCCGGGCTGGTAGTCGTGGCCCACGAAGATACGCGTCTCGTCGGGCAGGGCGTAGAGTTTGTCGTGAACCGACGTATACAGTGCGTCGGCCGAGCCCTTCGGAAAATCGCAGCGCCCCGTGCCGTAATCCTCGATGAAAAGGGCATCCCCGGTGAAGACCGCGTCGCCGATGTGGTAGGACACGCAGCCGGGCGTGTGGCCAGGCGTGGCGATCGTCTCGATGTGCAGCGTGCCTGCTTCGATGACCTGACCGTCCTCGAGGAGCACGTCGAACTGGCTGCCATCCGTGCGGAATGTCGCGGGCATGTCGAACACGGTCTTGAAGACCTTCTGGACCTCCCGGATCCCCTCGCCGATGGCCATGCGCCCGCCGAAGCGCTTCTTGAGCCAGGGCGCGGCCGTCAAATGGTCGGCGTGGGCGTGCGTTTCGAGGGACCAATGCAGCGTGAGGCCGTTCTTTTCGAGGAACGCCGCGACCTGCTCGACCGAACCCGTGCTGACCGCGGAGGACATGGGTTCGTAATCGAGCACCGAGTCGATGACGACGGCGTCCTTTGAATCGGGATCGTACACCACGTAGGTCAGCGTGAAGGTGGCGGGATCGAAGAAGGGCTCGACGTGGAACATCACGCCGCGCAGTAAAAGCAAGGAGCGGGCCAACACATGCAGCGCGGGAGGCAGGCCGGGAAGCAGCGGGCCGGCGGGGCATGTTTCACGCCGTGAAACACGCCCCCCCCACGACTGCGCGCGTGGTGTGCAAAAATCCTGTTTTCCGCGTGGCGCGCAAGTATCATCCGCCACTTCCGACCGGGACACCCTGGCGCCCGGACGAGCCCCTGGAGGAATGTTTGATGGCCCCCACTCGACCCGTCCCTCTCGAAGAGGTCTCCATCACGAACGAAGTCGACCTGCAAAAGCTGGCCATGGACGTGTCCATGGAGGGGCTGTCCATCCTCGCGGGCGACACCTATTGGTACATGAACCGCGCCCACGGCATGGTGTTAGGCTACGAGCCCGAGGAGTTGATCGGCAAGACATGGCGTATGCTCTACGACGACGCCGAGAGGACACGTATCGAACGAGAGTTCTTTCCCATCTTGGGAGAACACGGCAGATGGTCGGGCGAGGTCCGGGGGCTACATCGCGCCGGCCATTCGGTGGACCTGGAGATCTCGCTCACGAGATTGCCCGCGAACCCGCTCATGCCGAGCGGGGGCCTGATTTGCACATGCCGTGACATCGTCGCGCGCAAGCAGGCCGAGCAGATCCTTCGACGCACCCTGGAAGATCAGATACGCACGAACGAGGAGCGCGAAGGCGCCATTCGAGCGCTGGAGGCCACGCAACGCGAGCTCATGGAGAAGATCGCGACCATCGAGCGGCAACGCAGCGCCCTGCGCGACATGAGCGTGCCCATCCTCGAGTTGTGGGACGGCGTCCTCACGCTGCCCATCGTGGGGATCATCGATAGCCAGCGGGCGGCGGACATGACGGATCGGCTGCTCGGTCGTATCGGCGAGCGGCGCACGCGCGGGGTCATCATCGATTTGACGGGCGTCGACGTCGTCGACACGATGACCGCCGCGCATATCGTCAAACTCAGCCAGGCGGCCTCGTTGCTCGGCTCCTTTTGCGTGCTCACGGGCATCGGGCCCCAGGTCGCGCAGACGCTGACGCTCATGGGGGTCGATCTGGGCGGCCTGACCACCGCGCGGAGCCTGCGCGACGGCCTGCGCATCTGCCTCGCGCGGATCGGGCGCGCCTGATTACACGGCGGCCGCGACGCGACAGCGATAATAAAGCTGCCGCTCGGCCTGCTCCTCCGCCGAGAAGCTCACCACCTCCGTGTCGAGGATCTCGAACCCCGCCTCCCGCAGGACGACCTCCAGCGCTTCTTGCGGATACGCGCTCACGTGGACGGCATGGCCGAGGAAGGGCAGCGCTAAAAAGTCGAAATCCCCCTCCACCATCGAAAGCACGAGGTAGCCGCCCGGCCGCAGGGCGCGGGCGATCTTGCGCAGCGCGGCAGGAATGTCGGACTTCCGCAGCATGAGCAGCGAAAAGAAGGCCGCGATCCCGCCGAACGCGCCGGGCTCGGACGAAAAGGTCATCATGTCCGCCTGCTCGAAGGTCGCGCCCGGGGCATTCTGCCGCGCGAGGCGCAGCATCTCCTTCGAAACGTCGATGCCATGCACGGAGAACCCCACCTCCGCGAGCAGCTTCGCCGTGGGGACTCCGCTGCCGCACCCCACATCGAGCACCCGATCGCCCGGGGCGAGGCGCTCGGCGAGCCACCGCGTGGCCTCCACCTGCGCGCGCTTGTCCGCGAATACCTCGTCGTATTTCTCGCCGATGGCGTCGAAGGCCGCGGCCTGCTCGGTGATCTCGTCCTTGCTCATGGTTCCTCGGGCAGGCTCGCTACCACGGCCGCGCGCGCGTCGGAAGCGTGGTGCCCCGCCGCGATGCATCACAACAAAATTTCGACGCCACTCCACGTCGCTCGCGCGTCGACGTGGACCGCCCAGGCTGATACGGTCGATCGTTGGCGGAGGTGGGGAACCGTGGCGACGGAACAAGCCGAGCATCCCTTCGAAGCATTCTTCCGTACGTATCCAGGCGCATTCGTGATCGTGAGCCCTGGGGGCGAGGTGATTGCGATGAACGCCGCTGCCCGCGCGCTCGCGGGCGAAAAGCTCGCGCCGGGGGTGCGCGTCGCGGAGCACGCGCACCCGGACGACGCGCTCGCCCTCACGCAGGCCCTCGGGCTCGTCAAGGACGACGGCGCGCCCGCGCGTTTCATGTGCCGCGCGCGACAACCCAACGGCGGCATGCTGGCTCTCACGTGGCAAATCTGGCGCGCGCCGGGGCGGCCCGAAATCTTCGCCACGCTCTCGCTCGCCGACAGCGCACACGCGCACGTGCGCGTGGCGGAGACGGCCCCGGAAAAACCCCTCTCCGAGCGCGTGCTCCGCGCCCTGCTCGATCACCTCGACATCATCGCGTGGGTCACGGACAAGGACGGCATTTACACGTTCTACGACGGCAAGGCGCTCGCGGCGTTCGGGGCCTCGCCGGGGCAGCTCCTCGGGCAAAGCGTGTTCGACGTCTTCGGCGACCACATCAGCCCGCCCATGCGCGCGGCGCTCGACGGCACGCCGGGGCGCGAATCCGTGCACATCGTCGGCTCCCACTGGGACAATGTCTACTTGCCCATCCACGACGCCGGGAATGGATTCGCGGGCGTGATCGGCATCTCGCAGAACATGAACGAGGGCCAGCGCATCCGGGAGGAGCTCGAAGCGCGGCTCGCCCTCATCGAGCGCCAGGAGGCGGTGATCCGCGACCTCGAGACGCCGATCATCCAGGTCTGGGAGAACGTGCTCACCTTGCCCATGATCGGCGTCGTGGACAGCCGCCGCGCCGCGCGGGTCATGGATGACCTGCTCGGCGCCGTTTCCCGCGCCTCCGCTCGTTTCGCCATTCTCGATCTGACCGGCGTGGAGGTCGTGGACACGGCCACGGCGTATCACCTCGTGCAGATGGTCCACGCCATTCGTTTGCTCGGCGCCGAAGGCATTCTCACGGGCATCCGGCCCACCGTGGCCCAGACCCTCGTCTCGCTCGGCGTGGACCTGTCCGGCATTCCCACCCATGGGACCTTGCGGCACGGCCTCGCCTTCTGCATCCGACGCCTGGAAACCCGAACACGGAGGCCTGCGCTTTGACGCGCCCTCGGCACATCCTCGTCTCCCTCGTGGGCCTCCTCGGCGCCCCTGCCCGCGCGCGAGGCGAAGAAGCCCCGCCCCCGCCTTCGCAGGAGCCTGCTCCACGCGGGGAGCTCTTCGTCGCCGTCTCCTCGGCCGTCGGCACGACCGATTGGCGCACCGACGTCACGGGGTATGGCGGCTTCGCGGTCGGCCTGCGGCTCTTCGGCGTGGTGACTCCGTTCGCCGAGGGGCGCCTCGGGTATGGCACCGTCGATCAGCGCTTGCTCACGTTTTTATCCCTCGGCATCCGGGCGGGGTGGCAAGCGACGCCCCTCGTCTATCCGCGGGCCCACGTGGGGTTCGTCCACCAACACGAGGAATCGATGGCCTCGGTCGCCGAAGAGCCGGCCGGCGCGGTGCTCGGCATTGGCCCCGGCATTCGTCACCGGGCCGGCGTGCAATTCGGCCTCGGCTGTGACTTCACGTTGCTCCGCCGAACGAAGTTCACGCTGGCCCTCGGCCCCGAGCTCGTGGGCGCCTACCTCGGGTATTCGAGCGGGCCGAACTGGTATGGGTTCGTGGGCGCGAATCTCGGCGCCCACTTCGCCTTGTTCTGAGGATTCGATGCGCCCGCTGCCCCGCCTCGCGTTCGCCACGTTCCCCTTCGTTTTGGCCGCGTGTAGCCTCTTCTACACGGACATGGAGGACTGGGCGTGCCCTCCCGAGGGGACACAGCTTACCTACGAAAACTTCGGCGCGGCGTTCATGAACGCCCATTGCCAGAGCTGCCACGCCTCCACGGCCACGGATCGCGCCGGCGCGCCGGGGGAGTTCATCTTCGATACGAAATCGCAGGTCCAGCGGCACAGGGCGCGGGTCTTCGCGCGGAGCGCCGCGGAGAACGACTCGATGCCGCCCGGGCCCGACGATCCGTCGCTCGACGATCGCATGAAGCTCGCCGACTGGCTCGCCTGCGGCGCGCCCTGATCCGCCTCACCGCGGAGGCTTCGCGGGCTCGTCGCTCGAAAGCTCGCGCAATCGTTCTTCGAGGGACTTCTTCAGCTCGGGCTCGGAGACGGCCCCGATCCGCTTCTGCAGCGCGCGCACCTGCGCCACCCGCAGCGCGTCCTCCGCCGGCACGGCGATATCGGGCAGGACGCCCGTGCCCTCCCAGTTCGTCTTCGTGATCGGATTGATCGCGCGGCCCGACGGGACGAACGCGGCGAGGTGATCCCCGAGGCGCAAAAAGTCCCCCGGGTTCGCCCCACCCCAGGTCTTCTCGCCGATGATGACGCCCCGCTTCTGCGTCTGGAGGTCATACGCGAACTCCTCGGCGCCGGATCCCGTCCGTTGGCTCGTGAGCACGTAGACGTCCTTGCCCAGGTATCGCTTGCCCGGCACGCTGCTCGTCCAGAACTGGCGCGTCTCGTTCTTCGGGCGATCGTAGATGTCGTTGAGGTGCACGGCGCCGTCGAAGAAATAGCTGCACAGCACGGCCACGAGCTCCGGATCCCCGCCGCCGTTCCGGCGGACGTCGATGATCAGCGCGTCCGTCTCCGCCAGGAAATGCATCGCCGCAGCCGCGGCCTCCGCCCCGCGCCCGACGAAACTGAAGGAGCGCACCTCCACATAACCGATATTCCCGGGCAAACGCTCCACCCGCTCGAACCCGCCGTTCAGCCGCAGCCCCTCCGCCTCGAATCGCTCGCGCTCCGCCGCCGTCGGCTCCGTTTGTAGCTCGGCCTCGGGGATCTCCTCGGCCAGGTATCGCACGCGGAAATGCGCGTCCTTCAACACCTCGTTCACGTGCGTCGTGAGCGCCGCGGCGAGCGCGTGCCCCGTGGTCAACTTGTCGTATTCGCCGCGCTTGCGCCGGGCCTCCACGGCGGCCCGCACCAGCTTGGTTTTCTCGGGAAACACGTACCGCGCATCGAGGTGTTTGAGGAGCGCGTCGATCGCGGCATTGCGCTCCGCGGGCGTCACCGGCCCATCGGAACCGCGGGGGGGCGGGGCCTCCTCCTCCACGGCCATCTGCGGCGAAGGGCTCGAAAGGATCGATCCCCGGGCCGGGGCGGCCGAGCCCCCGCAGGCCACGACGAACAAAAGTGGCAAGACCCCGATCCCCGTCATCCTTTGCATGCGCGTAGCTCCTCCTCTATCCACTCCGACGATCGTCCGCCGTTCGGGTGACGACGCCAAGCGCACCTCGTGAAGGAGGAGCAGGATTTCGACGCCCTCGCGCTTCGAGGAGAGCGCGAGGGATTGCGCTTGACACGACGTGCCCTTCGGAATTCCCATCACGCATGCGAACGCGCGGCCTGGCGCTTTTTCTCGTGTCCTGCACAGGCGCGGGCGCGCCTCCGCCGGCCGCGCAAGACGAGGTGGCAACGGCGACGGCCGCGCCCCTCGGGCTCGACGTCGCCGAGGAGAATCGGCAAGCGGAAGCGAATGCGCGTTGCGAGGGCTGTCACGAGGAGGTGGCGGCCGAGTGGCGTGGATCGCTGCACCAGCGCTCGTGGAGTGATCCGGTCTTCCTCGCTGCGTATTCAATCGAACCCCTGCCCTTTTGCCGCGGCTGCCACGCCCCGGCGGCCGATCCCCAAAAGCCGCCGGATCCCGGCGCGCGCGCCATGGGCGTCGGATGCGTGACCTGCCACGCGGACCTCGCCGCGGAACCCGTGCTCGCGGGCCCGACGCCGCACCGGAGCCGCTCGACGCCGGGATTCGACACGGCCGCCGCCTGCGACGGCTGCCACGAGTTCGACTTCCCCCGACGCAAAGGCGCGCGCATGCAAGCGACCCTCACGGAGCACCGCGCGAGCCAGCACGCCGGTACGCCTTGCCAAACCTGCCACATGAAACCCAAGGCGCGCGCGGGCGGCCGCTCCGGCAAGGGACATCGATTCGAAGTGCGCGAGGATCCGGCTCTGCTCCGCTCGGCCGTCGAGGCCGCCGCCGCGCCGCGCAGCGATCGCTCGATCCTCGTGACCCTGCGCGCCGGCGCCGTGGGCCACGCCTTCCCCACGGGCGACCTCTTCCGCAGAATCGAGATCCGCGCCTCCGCCGTGGGAAACGCCGCGCTCCGCGCCCCCGCCGTGGCCCTCCAGCGGGTCTTTCGCCTCGAAGGCGCGGAGAGCGGCTTTTCCTCGCGCATCGAAGTGCGTGACGAGCGTGTCCCCGCCTCGGGGGCGCCGCGCGCCGCCGTGCTCGTCTTCACCGACTCGATCGAGGGGCAAACCATTCGCTGGGAGGTCGTCTACCAGCGTATGGGCCCCACCCTGGCGGCGTCCTTCGGCGTGGACCTCGAACAAGACGAAATCGTCGTCGCCACGGGCACCCTCCGCATCCCCAGCCCCCCTGCCTCGCCATGATGAAACGAAAAAACATGCTCGCCCCGCGTTCGCTTTTGCTCCTCGCCGGAGCCACCACCCTCGTCGCGCTCGGCGCGTCGTGCGGCGCCGCGCCGCAGCCGCGGCCGACGGCCGCCCCGTCCAAACCCAAGCCCGCTCCGATCGCGGAGGCCGCCGCCGAGGAGCCGAAGCCCGCGATCCCCGTCGCGTGGGTCGAGACGACGCCGGAGAGCCCGGTGATCGACGGCGAGCTCGGCGAATGGGGTACGATCCCGGCGTCGCCCTCGGTCGGGCTCTCCGTGACCAAGGACGGCGCGCACATCGTCACGGACCTCGTCGGCGACGCGAAAAACGGGCTCTGGATCGAGCTCTCGACGCCGGCCGCCGAGCTTCGGCCCCTGGGAGAATGGTCGCGGGACGGCACGTTTTACGAGTTCAATTGTACGGACAACCTCGAACCGGAGGCCGCCGCGAAATGCAAGGCGACGCTGGAGCGTCACGCCGCCTTCGCGGCGAAACACGCAGCGCGCTTCACGCGGCTCTTCCGGCTCGACGAAAAGGGCCTCCGCTGGCGCGGCGACGGCGGCCTTTTGCCCGTCCCGGGTGCGGTCGTCGCCTCGAAGGTGAAAGGCGACCGCGTCACGACCGAGATCAAGCTGCCGCTCTCGGCCTTGCCGCGCATCTCCGAGGCCCCCGCGATGACGTTTTCCCTGGCCGCGGTCGCGGGGCCCGCCGACAAGGCGCCGGCGATCCAGCCCGAGCAGCGGTCGGACCTCAGCGCGCCTGCGGACATCGATTTCGAGCCGATGGGCGAGCTCCGCGCCGCCGCCCGCATGCACGCGCTCCGCGAGGCGTTTTCTTATCACCCCGCCCAGCCGAACCTCGTCGAGCTCGTCGATTTCCCCGACCGCGTGCACGGCGGCACATCGCTCGAGCCCACCGAGCAGGTCCTCTGGGAACCCTTGACGAAGCTCGGGGACCTCGAGCTCGGGTACGTGCACCTGCTCGATACGTACATCGGGATCTTCAAGGCGAAAAAGCTCGTCGACACGGTCTTGCTCGTGGGCGAGCCCAAGGGGTTCGTGGAGCGGAACAAGTCGGTTCACTTCTTCGGCTACGACGAGCACGCGATGGATCCGATCGGCGCGATATCCTCCTCGTGGAGCGTCCTTGCCGTGGACGCGGCAGGGGACACCTCGGAGCCGCTGGAGGCGGACGTCTTGACGTCCGGCTGGTCCTCGGTCGACGCGTTCCACGAAAAGAGCTTCGATCGCTTCGGCATGCGCGGCGTCCCCTACAGCGGCGAAGAGTCGGAGAGCGCAAGCCCGCTCGAGCTGCTCTGGACGTGGAACAAGAAGACCGGCCAGTACGTCCCCTCGCGCCGGACCCCCCGCGGAAAACGCTGATCTTCCCCCTTTCCCTCGTTTCTCTCCGCCCACGCGTCACCGCTCTCCGCCTGCACAGTCCCGCGCCTGCGCGAGCGGAAACGATACGTTCTCCGCCGAGCCTGCTGGCCCGGGGGGTGCAGTGGTGTTCGGACGGCCGCCATCTTGGCAGGACGATGAACACCATGAACACCACCCGAAGCGTCATTCTGGCCGCGTCCATACTCGCGCTCATCGGCGCACAACGCGTGACCTCGGCGCAAGAACCGCGGCTCCGCCCGGGATTTGTGCCGAATGGTTACTTCCGAACCCACGAAATCCTCGTGCCACGGGCTCCCGGACGAGAGCCCATGAACGAAACGAACAGGGCCGCACGCCTGCACCCCGAGCTCCGGGGCGCGCTCCTGCGCATCGATTCCGGTCCGGCGTCCGGCGAGAGCTCGCGGCCCATTTTCCCGTCGAGCTGGTGGCCGATGACCGAAAACGGCATCGCCGACCGCTGGAACTCGCGAAACAAGGACTACAGCGATTTCCGCTCCGATCCGGAGAACCTCTCGCCGGTCGAAAAGTACGATCTCCTCATGAACCCGGGCGAGGCGCAGCGCCTCCCGCAGGTCCGCGCCTTCACGTCCGAGGAGATGCGCAGGCCGGAGCGCGAGCGCGGCTCGGGCGCAGTCCGCCCCTCGATCGTCGTCGCCGGCCCCGCCACCGCGTGGGAGCTCTTGAACCACGGCACCTACCAGACCACGGTCCCCGAGTCGTGGTGGGGCCATTGCAATGGCTGGTCGTCGTACTCCACGGCCGAGCGAGACGGCGCGCCCAGCCGCGACGTGCGCGTTCGGCGCGAGAATGGCCGGATCGTGGAGTGCAATGGCGAGCGCGGCCGCTCCTGCGTGCTCTTCCGCATGGCGGACCTCGAAGCGCTCTTCTCGGAGATCTACTTCCACGACTCGTCCACGATGGCCGGCAACCGCTGCAACGTGCCCGAGGACGACATCACGCGCGACAGCGTCGGACGGCCGACGACCGCCGCCTGCCGCGACGTGAACCCCGGCACGCTGCACATCGCCTTGACGGGCCTCATGGGCCGCGGCGCGCCCGCGCTCGCGAACCTCGGCGGCCCGCGCGAGCGGCTCCCGTTCGTCATCGATTACGCGTACGGCGACGAGGTCTGGACATTCCCGGTCGTGAAGTATCGCATCCAGGAAAACGAGGCGATCGACGAGCGGCGCGCCTCGCAGCTCGTCTGCAACGGCGACGGCCCCTCGGCCGGCTGCCGAACCTACCGCTGGAACGAGAACGCCGTCCGGTTCGCGCGCATCCGCACGAGCATCCACCTCGTCAATTACGCGGCGAGCATCGAGCAGCTCCTCGTGCCGCCCCTGCAACGTCGTCGCCCCACGGCCGAGGTCACGTACCATTACGTGCTCGAGCTCGACGGGCGCGGCACGATCCTCGGCGGCGAATGGATCGACTCGCCGACGGGCGTCGGACCGAACAGCAAGGAGCTGCACCCCGACTTCATTTTCATGTCGGCGTTCCCCGACGCGAGCGACGAGGCCGGGGACGACACCGGCGGGCGCAGCGACAACCCGCACATCTCGTCCGTCGTGCTCCAGTCGATCCTGCGCCTCTCGCGCAATGGCCGGTAGGACATCAGCGACCGTGCGTGGAAAATACGTGATCGCCCTCGGGGCGCTCGCCGCGGGCCTCGCGGCGTGCGCCCCCGAGGGCCCTTCAGCGGGCGCCGCGGCGTCGGCGCCGGCGGTCGAGCAGAGCGGCGCGGAGCTCCGTCGCGGGCCGCCCTCGCTCTGGACCGCGGAATGGACGTGGCTCGTCTTCGCGGCGAACGACGACCTCGATCCGAACCTCGTCTCCGCGTTCGATCAAGACGCGCTCGAATGGCAGCACGGCCTCGGCGGCAGCGCCCTCTTCCGCATCCTGGTGCAACGCGACTATGCGCCATTTCAAATGGGCGACGACGGCAACCCCCGCCCCTCCGAGCGGTATTCGCTTTACCGTGAGGAAGTGAGGCCTCCGGGCCGGGAGAACGAGGAGCCGGGTGTCCTCGTCCTCGGCGAGACCGACACGAGCGACATGGCGACGCTGCGCGATTTCCTGGTGGAGGGCGTGCGGATGTACCCGGCGCGCCATTACTGGGTGACGTTCACGGGCCATGGCGACGGGTTCACGGGGCTCGCCGACGACACGACGTCAGGCGAAGGAAAACGTTTGTCCCTGACGGGGCTCTCGGCCGCGCTCGGCGAGGCGTCGAAGGTGATCGAGACCGAGATCCGCACGAAACCCGGCCTCGGCGGGTTCGGGACCTCGAACCGCATCGACGTGGTCGCATTCGACGTCTGCCGGCTCGGCGCCGTCGAGGTGGCCTCGTCGCTCTCGGGCGTCGCCGATTACATGGTCGCCTCGCGCGAGACGATGCCAGACGCGGGTCATCCGTACAGCGCGCTCCGCTACATCGCGCAGGATCGCCCCGCAGCGAGCCCACGCGTGCTCGTGGAGGCGGTCGTCACCGATTACGTGCGCGCCTACGTCGAGGGGGTCTCGACGGCAGGGCGCGCCTACGTCGGCACCTCGGTCACGAGCGTCGGCCTCGATTTGCGTCGCATCGGCAAGCTCGAAGAGGCGCTCGCCGACCTCGTCACGGCCGTGCGTCGAGAGCGACCTCGCGGGTTCTCCTGCGAGGAGGTCACCTCGCTCTTCGCCGAAGCCTGCGGCGGGGCAGGCATCGTCGCCTCGGCAGCGTCCGCGTCGCACGGAGGGCGGTCGCGGCGTGCGTCGCGGTCACGCACGACAGCATCGGACGCCTCGGTCGACCTCGTGGCCTTGCTCGACCGGCTCGCAGATCCCGCGCATTGCGGGCCAGACGGCTCGGGCTCGGTCCTCGTCGGTCCGGACGTGGCAGCAGCAGCACGCGAGGTGCTGGCCGTCATCGGCCGTCCGCACCTCTGGACAAAAACAGAGCCCTGGGGCGAACAAGTGCAATACGGCGGCCAGTACCGGCGTCTCGCCGGCTTCCACGCGACGAGCCCCTTCGTGGTCGAAGCCCAGCGCATGGAGCCGGCCACAGGCGCGCGGCTCGGCGGCTTGAGCGTGTTATGGGGCAATCCATTCGAACTCCTGCTCCGCGAAAGCGGGCGGTCCCTGATGGACACATACCGCGCAACGTCGTTCGAAAAACGCACGGGCTGGACGAAGATGCTGGAAGCGTGCATCAACCAGGCCGAGGCCTGCCGGACGGGCACGCCGTGGCCGGGGGAGGACCCTTGCGAGGGGCTTTGAGGCGCCGCGCTGGGGCTTTGCCCCAGGCCCCAGCAGGGGCTATCCGCCCCTGCACCCGGACCAGCCAGGGGCTGGACCCGAGGTCGATGAACTGCGCGATGCGCAGTTCATCGAACAGGCCCGGTCAAGACCGGCAGCGACGTTGCCAACCGAGACAGGCGCGCGGCCTTCCAGCGGGCCGGTGGCAAGACCATGGGGGGGTTCGCTGGCGTCGGTTCGATGCGCTGCGCGATACGCAGTTCATCGATGAGGCCGTGTCTTCCGGCTTGGAGGCCGAGCCAAAAGGCGACGGGGACGCGTGTGCGAGAGATGGGGGGCACGGTCCGAAGAGACGACGTCGAGTCTCCGGAGACACGAGGTCGTGCCTTGGAGGTACGAGGTCGTGTCTCTGGGGCGTGCCGTCGAGCCTCCGGAGGTACGAGGCCGTGCCTTGGAGGAACGGGGACGATGGAAGGGGCGGCGGGCTCGTGGCTTCGAGAGATGGGCACGATGCGGGAGACCATGGGCTCATCGCCCGAAGACCTACGGCCCCATCACGTG
>NZ_SSMQ01000108.1 GCF_005144585.1 Polyangium fumosum
GGTCCCGCCGCACGAGCAGCGAGGCGTCACGCTCGACCGTGGCCTGCACGTCACGCTCCGCGTGCACGCGGATGAATTCGCCGCCTTTCTTGTCCTCGAACAGGATCTCGTTGTACCCGCCTCCGCCAGGGGAAGACGACGTGCGAATGCCGCTTTGCGTCTTGTGCGCCGGGAGCGGATAGGGCACTCGCTCCAGCGCAGTAAACACGCGGCCGACGATCATCGGCCGATCGGGATCTCCGTCGAGGAAAGCCACCAGCACCTCCTGCCCGATGCGGGGTAGGTGGATCGCGCCATACCCTGCGCCGCTCCACCCCTGGCTGACCGGGGTCCAGCACGAGCTGTGCTCGTCCATCGTGCTCTCGCGGTCCCAGGGAAAATGCACGCGGACGCGGCCGAATTCGTCGCAATGAATCTCCTCGCCAGGAGGGCCTACCACGGTCGCGCTCTCGATCCCCTGTACGCGCGGGCGAGGCGTACGGAGTGGGGGCCGATACGGCAACGCGGCGAGCCTCGCCACGCAATGGTGGGTCCATTCGTCATCGAACGTGCCCTCGATGCGCGTTTCCACGATGAGCACGCCGCGCCCGACCTCTTCGCGCGGGTGACCTGCGATGTGGACGACGACGCCGGGCGCGAGATCGAGCGCGTTCGTCTCGAAATCGAAGGCGACCGCGCCGTCGCGCACGGCATCGAGCCGGTTCCGAGCGATACGGGCGCCGGCTCGTTCGTCGCTCCGATACGTTCCGCGAGCGTCGGCCGCGGGCGTGCCGGGGCTCGGGGTCGTCTGGAAGAGGAGCGCGCCGGGCGTGACCTGGAATCGTTCGAGGCGGGCCTCGATAGCGAGCGCGCGCGCTTCCACGAGACCACCGAGGGGATACGCCGTTGGGAGGCGATGATCCCGGTCGCGCAACATGAGGCGCCCGGGCCGTAGCTCGCGGCCGGCGCAGACGCCCGTCGCGTATTCGCCCGTGACCATCGTCGTGTCGGCCTTGAAGGGTAGGACGCCCGCGCGGGGCTCGCGGAGTTGGGGCGCGTCGGCGAGGACGAGGACGGTCTCGTCCCCCTTCTCGACGAAGAAGTACGAGATCCCCGCGTCTTCGAGCATGCGGCTCAGGGCCGCGTGGTCGGACTCGTCGTATTGCGTGCGGTATTCGCGGGGTTTGTACGTGTCCGACAACCGAAGCTCGTGGGGGATCTGCCATTCCGTGAGGAGGCGCGTGGCGATCTCGGGCTCGGAGAGGTGCTGGAAGATGCGTCGGCTCGTGCGTTCGGTGAGGAGCCAGAGGGCCGGGACGATGACGATCTCATAGGTGGAGAGCCCGTCCTCCTCCGCGCGGAGGAGACGCGCCGCGCGGCAGACCCCGGTCCACGAACGCGTCTCGGACCCTCGATGGATGGTGAAGCGCGCCGTCTGGCCGACGACCTCTTCGAAGTCGAGCGCGGCGTCGATCGAGAACGCTTCGAGCGTGATCGAGAAAAAAGTCGAAAGGCCCTCCACGATCGAGAAACGGCGTACGTCAAGAGAAATCTCGGACGCGAGGACGAGCGAGAGCGTTCCGCCCGGCGGGCGGATCGAGGGAAGCCAGGCCATGGAAGGACCTTCCGTTACCGCAGACCACACCAAGCCACCCCCGTGGCGCTGTGCGCGGGCCTGCGTTGTTCTTGACGGTTCGTTCTGCACCGACTCCGCGCAACCGCGCAAGCTCTTTCGCAGCCAGAATCGGACCCAGATCGGACACACAATGTCCGCTCGCGGCCCCCGCGCCTCCGCTTCCGCCCACCCACGGCGCCCCGAAACCGCCTCGCCCCGCGGCCATCGCCATCCCACGCCGCCCCGACCTCGGCTCTCAAGCTCGCATTTCGCGCTTCCCCTCCCCGCGAAGCGCCCTCCCTCGCCTCCCGCCTCCACCTCACGCCGCAGTGGATCGCCGAACGCTCTCTCCCTCGCCGAAACCACGGCGCCCCGGACCGCCGATCCCACCCTGCGGACGCCGATCCACAGCGCCGTGGATCGACTCCCGCGCCCCTCCTTTGGCGTTCCACGGCGCGCCGATATCCCGTTTGCGCAGCGCCGGACCCATCTCACCCCGCCGTGGACCCTTCCGAGCGCTCATTTTTCTCTCGTTCGCCCTTCCCACCGCTCACCTGGGTCGTGTACCGTCCCCGTTTCGGTGAGTGGGGATACTTCACAACACCAGACATGGAGGACCCATGGGTGAAATCATCCGGCGGGATGGTGCTGCCGGCGATATTTTCGAGGATGCGGGGGACACGCTCACGAACGCGAAAGCCCGCGGTGGGCGGTGGCAGGAGCTGGCCGAACAGCGCCTCGGCGCCTCGCTCGCGCTCGTGGCCAACGTGGAGGCCAAGTACAAGGCCGCCCAGGAGGTGCTCGCCCCGCTCGTCGCGCAGATCGACGCGCGCAACCGGAAGGCCGACGCCACGCTCGGCAAGAATTACGATATCATCTGGAACGAGGTCGGTCGCCCCGCCTACGACGCCGCCCTCTCCGTCCTCTTCCCCGACGGCATCGCCTATTATGCGGAAGGCGACACCGACGGACAGCCGGACCGAATGGAGATCCTCGTCGAACTCCTGGGAGTAGGGATCCACCCCAAGCTCTCGAAAGAGACGGCCGCGAGTACCGCGGCGGAGATCACGGCGGACGGCGACGCCCTGCGCGTCGCCGTCGAATCGGCCCGAAAGCCCGCCGCGCAGGTCAAGATCCTCGGTCGCGTGCGGACCTCGCTCGCCAAGGTCGTGCATTCGGAGCTCACCAATCTGAAGCGTCTCTACAAGATCGAGGGCTTCAGCGAGGCCGAAATCCATACGGTGATCCCGGACCGGCCCAGCAAGAAGAAGTCGGGGCCGAGCGACTGACGACCTTCGCCCGGCGGCTCGATGCCCCGTCTTTCCAGGCGAAGATTTCCCACCACCTATCTCGCCACAGGCGATCGTCGCGAACGTCAAGTTTTCCGGGGCCTGCCCAGTCAGCCTTGGGCAGACCCTGAAATCCGCATCGGGGTTCGCTTGACCAACCTCACCACCCCAGCCTAGGCTCGTCGTCCCGGATCGTCGGGGGGAACTCCATGCCTCAAGCCGAGCGGATCAGGACCGCGCTTTTCGTCGATTTCGACAACATTTACCTCGGGCTCCATCGGGTCGATCCGGAAGCCGCAGAGGTCTTCGCCACCGAGCCGACGCGCTGGCTCGCGTGGATGGAGCGAGGCCTCATCGCCAAGGCGCAGAGCACCGAGTCGGGCCAGACGCCCCTCTCCGTCCTCGTCCGCAAGTGCTACCTGAACCCGAAGACGTTCCACAAGTACCGGCCGTACTTCACCCGCGCCGCGTTCGAGGTCGTCGATTGTCCGCCGCTCACGTCGCTGGGCAAGACGAGCTCCGACATCCGCATGGTCATGGACATCCTCGACACGCTCGGCCACCCGACGCGCTTCGACAAGTTCGTGATCATGTCGGGCGACGCCGACTTCACGCCCGTCCTGCTGCGGCTCCGCGCGCACGACCGGCGGACCGTGGTCGTGGCCGTCGGGTACGCGGCCTCGGCCTACACGGCCGCGTGTGATCGGCTCATCACGGAGGACCGCTTCATCGAGGACACGCTGCGCGTCCCGGGCGAGAGCGAGGGCTACGAACCGCCGGCGGCCTCGCCGCTGCGCGAGCGGTCGTTCTCGACGTTCCCCTTGGCCTCCATCGCGCCCCCGCCGGCCTCGCTCCCCGCGGGCGACGCGGGCGCGGAGCTGCTCGCGCAGATGGCCGCGGCGGTCGTGGGCGCCGCGCGCGCGGCCGGGAGCTTGCCCGCCGCGAACCTGCCGCGCGTCTATCGTCGCTTCCAGGAGTTCTCCTCCGCGAACGACTGGCTCGGCTTCAAGAGCCTGCGCGCCCTGACGGAAGAGCTCTGCCGGCGCGACGGCCGCCTGCGCATCATCGAGGACGAGGCCGAGAGCTGGCGCGTCACGAGCGACGCCTCGGCCGCGGCCGCGCTCTCGCTCCCCACGCCCACGTTGTCCACGCAGGCGCTCGTCCCGCCGCCGCCGCCGGTCCCCATGCCGATGTCGAGCCCGGCGCCGAGCCTGCCGATCCCCTCGGCGCCGAACCCGAGCATCCACCTCGCGACCGCGATCGAACCCTCGCCCGACACCCTCGCGCGTCCCTCGGATCTGCGCGCCGAGATCGTCCGCGTCCTGCGCGATTACGTGTCGAGCTCGCCGCGCCCCGTCACCATGGCGTCGGCCTCGCAGGAGGTCATCCGGCGGCTCGGCAACGTGGTCGTCGACAGCCGCTGGGCCGGGACCGGGAGCTTCAAGGATCTGCTCCTCCACGCGAGTGATCCCGGGTTCGTCGTGCACACGGCGAGCCCCGGCCACCTCTACGATCCCACCCGGCACGAGCCTCCGGAGGCCGAGAGCGAGGACTGGCCGCCGCCCTCGCGCGACGAGTTCGGCGTGCTCCGTCGCGTCCACGAGATCACGGGCGTGCCCGTCCTCCGGCCGCCGGAGTTCGGCCTGCTCTTCCTGACGATCGCGGACATCCTCGGCCGCAACGCCTTCCAGGTCACGTCGACCTCGAAATCGGTGCGCGACGCGCTCCTCACGGAGGGCCATTCGGTGTCGCGATCGGCCGTGACGTTCGTCCTGCGTGGCATCATGTACGGCGGGCTGCCGCTGCACGAGGCGCCGAAGCCCTGGGGCGCGCGCCTGCTCGCCGAGGCGTTCCAGCGCAACGTGCTCGCGATGTGCGAGGACGCCGAGCTGAATCTCTCCACGGCCGAGCGCGCGGCAATCGAGCGCTGGCTCCTCGGCTCCATCGAGGACGCGTCCCCCGTGCAGGCGGCCGACGTCAACGGGACAGCACAAGAAGCCAAGGTCTGAACCTCGAAAGGAATCGTGGCCATGGGCCTCATCGAAGACCTCCTCCTCGCGCTCGACAAGAAGAGGCCGAGGCCCCGTTCGTTCCGGCCAAACCCCTACCTCGAAGGCAATTTCGCGCCCGTGGGCCGGGAGAGTGATGCGCCGTCGCTCGAGGTCCTCGAGGGCGAGGTCCCGCGCGCGCTCCGCGGCACGCTCTATCGCATGAGCCCCGGCCCCCGGTTCGAGCCGCCGAACCCGGATCTTTACCATTGGTTCGACGGCGACGGCATGATCGACGCCTTCGCGCTCGAGGACGGCCGCGTCTCCCACAAGAATCGCTGGGTCCGCACGGAAAAACTCGCCCTCGAAGAGCGCGCGGGGCACGCGCTGTACGGCGGGATCCGCGACCTCGCCCTCTCCACGACGATCGAGGGCTGGCTCGCGCTCGGCTTCTCCGGGCAGGAACTCATCACCCTCCAGGCGCAGGCGCTCCTCGGAAAAGGGCCGAGCCACGAGCAATTCGAACGCATCTTGCGCGCCGTCGACCGCAGCAACACGAGCATCCAAAACATGGCGGGCCGGCTGCTCACGCTCGTCGAGGGCTCGGCCGCGCACGAGATCGACCCGGTCACGCTGGCGACGACGGGCCGCTTCGATTTCGGCGGCGTCGTGCAACCCGGCAAGGGCGGCATGGTCGCGCACCCCAAGATCGAGCCGGGCACGGAGACGATTTACACGTTCGGCTACTGGGGCGGCCGCGGCGGGCTCACGTATCACGTGTTCGGCAAGGACGGCTCGCCGCGCCTCTCGCGGGACATCGAGGCGCCGTTCCCCTCGATGATGCACGATTTCAGCGTCACCGAGACCCGCGCCGTCTTTTATCACTTGCCGGCCGTGTTCCGCGTCGACGACATGAAGAGCCCGAACACGGTCCGCTGGCAGCCCTCGCGCGGCGCGCGGATCGGCGTGGTTTTACGGGACGACCCCGCGGCGCCCGTGCGCTGGTACGACATCCCGCCCTGTTACGTCTTCCATCCGATGAACGCGTTCGACGACGGCAATACGGTCGTCCTCGACATCGTCCGTTACCCGCGTTTGCCGCTCTTCGATCCGGGCGGCGAGACCTTGAACCCTAGCATCGAGGAATATCCGCCGGGCCTTCTCGTGCGGCTCCGGCTCGACCTCGACACCGGCCGGATCAGCGAGACGGTGCTCGACGACGCGCCCTGCGAGTTCCCCGTCGTCGACCCGCGGTTCGCGACGCGCCGCCATCGTTACGGCTGGGTCGCGGCGCGCCTCGCCCCGACGTGCGGCCGGGGCATCATGAATGCGATCGGCCGCGTCGATTTCGAGACCGGCGAGGTTCGATATCGCAACCTCGGCCGCTCGACCTACACGAACGAGGCCTTGTTCCTCCCGCGCGACGAACGAGCGCCGGAGGGCGACGGGTATCTGATCACCACGGTCTACCACGCCGACGAGGGCACGAGTGATCTCCTGATCCTCGACGCGACGCACATCGACGCCGAGCCTGTCGCCGTGGTCCGCGCCCGCCAGCGCGTCCCGTTCGGCTTTCACGGCACGTGGGTCCCCGCGTCGGGCTGATCAGGCAAGCGCGCCCCATACCTCGCAGAGCTGCCCCACGGAGAGATCTCCCCGATATTCCTCCGGGTCTCTCCCCTTCCCCGCCTCGTACGCCGCCACGCACCGCCCGACGAAGACGGCCCCAACGCCAAGGCGCTTGGCAATCGCCTTGTTCGACCAACCTTTCTGATGCAGCCGAATGACGAAGTGAGGCCGCCCCTTTGCCGTCTGCGCAGGCTCGGTCGTGAATCGATACGGCCGCCCGAGGAAAGCTCGCCGCTCGGGCGTCGCGCCCTTCTTCAAGGTCAAACCCACCCGCGGCGAATCGAAGACCTCTGCCGCGCCGCCCGGCGGATCCTCGTGGGCGAGAAACAAGGGCGAGCCTTCCCGCGGATCGATCGACCCATCAAACGAGCCCGCGAGCGCCGCGACGCTCTCCTTGCCGGTCCGCGAGAGCACGTGATCGACACACTTGCACGACCCTTCGATCCACGTGCCGCTCGTCAGGTCGACGATGCTGCGAAGCAGAATGCCGACATAGGTATCGGGCCGTCGCCCCATCGCGATGTCGACGCCTTTGTACGTCCCGCCTTTGTACGTCCCGCCCTGCCGATGGAAATACCAGATCCCGGAATCGACCTGGCTCGGATCTCGATGCGCGAACGGGTCCTCGTGCCCGGGTCCGTGCCAGTAAAACTCGACCTCGGTGAGCCGATGCGGCGAGCCGGCGATGAAAAGCGTCGCGTGATGGAGCAAGACATCCGCCGCGCGGCGGAATGCATCGACGTGGAGCTCGTCCGGAACGCCCGGCCCGGGCAACGCCGACGCGAGAATCGGTGTGAGCGGGGTCGGGCTCGGCATGTCACATCCTCGGGCTTGGTCGACCCTGCCCCTTGCCTGCTCTCGCGGCGATCCGGCGGCGCCTCGCCTCCTCCGCCCCCCGCATGCCCGCCCGGAGGTCCGCATACGTCACGAGCGCGCCGAAATCGACCCCGAGATCCACAATCGTGCGCGCCACGTCCGGCGACACCCCCACGAGCGCGGTCTCCGTGCCGAGCAGGCCTGCCGCGCGCGTGGCCCGGAGGAGCTGCTCGGCCACGGACGCGTCGATCGAGGGCACGCCCGTGATGTCGATGAGCACCGTCTCCGCCTGGTGATGCTGAATGCCCGCGAGCAGCGCCTCCATGAAATGCTGCCCCCGCGCCTCGTCCATTTGCCCCACGAGCGGCGCCACGAGCACGCCTTTCGCCAGCGGCAAAAGCGGCGTCGAGAGCTGCCGGACGAGCTCCATCAGCTTCGTCTGCGTCTCCAGGAGCACGAACTCGCGCCGCTTCGCGTCCTCGGCCGATTTCCGATCCGTGATGTCCTCGCTCATTCCAATGAGGAAGAGCGGCTCCCCTGCTTCATCGTAGAGCGGGATCTTGCGGGTATGGCAGAGGCGCACGCCCGTGCCATAGCTCGGGACGCTCTCCTCGGGGATGTCCACGATGGTTCGGCCCCCGAAGACAGCCCGGTCCGCCGCGACGAACTCGTCGGCGGTCTCCGTCGGGAAAATATCGTAATCGGTATGACCGAGCCAGCTCCCGATCGGCGACGTGAACTGCTCCTCCATGTACTTGTTGATATGGATGTACCGGAGATCCTTCGCGTCCTTGATGAAGATCATCATCGGGATGTTGTCGAGGATCGAATCGAGGAACTGCGACGTGCTCCGGAGCGACTGCTCGGTCTCCTGTTGTTTCGTGACGTCCTCGAAGATGGAGCCAATGCATTGCCCCGAGAGCGGGAAGGCCTTGATCGCCCAGGCGGCGTCCTTGCCCGTCTTCGAGTCCGTCGTCATGTAGTCGATATCCACGGTTTTTTGCTCGTGGACCACCTCGACGTACCGATCGATGAGCCCCCTTTGCCGCGGGACGCTGGAGTCCTCGTCGAGCAGCTTGCCCACGAACTTCGCCGTGGGCCGCTGCGTGAGCTGCTCGGCGGCGGGGTTGCCGTACACGCAGCGCAGCCCCGCCTCGCCGCCTTGTGAATCTTCCAGCCGGTAGACGTAGAGCCCGAGCTGCATGGCCTCGACCACCTCGGCACAACGCGCGCGGTGCTCCTCTTCGGCCGTACGCAGGCGCACCCGCACGAGCGCGCCCCGGCCGCCGTCGACGGCACATGCAATCGCGAGCAGCGAGCTGCCCGGGGCCCCGAGGTCGAGCTCGAGCCGCTCGCGCGCCCCTGCGAGCACGTCCTCGATCCCCCGTGCGGCCGCGAGCGCCGCGCCTTCGAGCACGCTCGTCGGCAAGAGCCGGAACGCGCCTTGGCGCTCGAAGAACGGCAGGAGACGCGTGCCTTCCTCGGAGGCGAAGAGACGGTCCATACGCGGGTTCGTGAGCCGAACACGGCCACGGCCGTCGACCAGCGCGGTCGCGTCGTCGAGGACCGAAAGCAGGAGATCCGGGTGGATCGAGAACGAGGCTGGCGCTCCGTCGGGGGTTGCCATGACTTTGCCGGGGACGATAACACGGCCCGGCTAGTTGGGCGACGACGCGCGCGAAGGCGGGCACGCCTCAGACGAGGGCGCCCGCACTTCACCGTCATCTTGCTGTCACGGAACGACGAACACCGCGCCGTTCATGCCGAGCGACGCGTGCGGCACGCAGTAGAACGGATACGTGCCCGGCGTCGAGAGCGTGAAGTCCTTCGTGTTGCCCGAATTCGTCAACGGGATGAAGGGGCCATCCGCCGCGGGCGTGGGCATGTTGGCGAGGTCCATGTACCCGCCCTGCAGCGGATGGCTGGAGAAGTTGCCCGAGAATGTCACGACCGTCCCCGCCTTCACCTTGATGCACTTCGGGTTGTAGGACAGGCCGCTGAACGTCACCGTTGTCGTCGACACGCCGGTGAGGTCATCTGCCCCCGCCAGCGTGCAGCCATTGACGACGCTCGCCACGCACTGGTTTCCGACGCACGTGTCGCCGTTCGTGCAATCGCCGTCGCCGTTGCACCCGACGCACGAGCCCGCGGCGCTGCAGACCTTGCCGCCGGACTCCATGCACGCGGTCCCTTCCGTCAAGGGGGTATACTCGGGCGAACCATTGTTGCAGGCGTCCGTCGTGCAGGACTTCCCGTCGTCCGGGAGGTCCATGTCGTCGTTCGCGAACGTCGTGGCGCCGAGGCCGTCGCAAACTTGCGACTTGCAGTCGCCCACCGTTTGCGCCGCGGTCGGCGTGCCGGCCATCGTGGCCTCGACGCCGCACATGCCATTCGTGCACGTCGCCTGCTCGCACTCGTTCTGCGGGGTCGGACAGTCGGCCGGCGTGACGCAAACATTGCTGCCGCCCCCAGCGCCGCCCATTCCACCCATTCCGCCCATTCCACCGGCGCCGCCCATGCCACCAACGCCGCCCATTCCACCGGCGCCGCCCATTCCACCGGCGCCGCCCATTCCACCGGCGCCGCCCATTCCACCGGCGCCGCCCATGCCACCGGCACCGCCCATGCCACCGGCACCGCCCATGCCACCAACACCGCCCATGCCGCCGGCGCCGCCCATGCCACCAGCACCGCCCATGCCGCCGGCGCCGCCCATGCCGCCGGTCCCGCCCATGCCGCCGCCGCCCATACCCCCGATGCCGCCCGTTCCGCCGGTCCCGCCGCCGACGCCGCCCATGCCGCCGGTCCCGCCGCCGACGCCGCCCATGCCGCCGGTCCCGCCGCCCGAGCCCCCGGAGCCCGTCAAGTCGATCTGCGAGCGATCCACGCTCGCGATGAGCTCGCAGCCCGAAGCGAAAGAAACGAGCCCCGCGGCGGCAAGCACGGCGCCGGTCAGGATCTTTGCGTTCTGCATCTTCATGAGTTGCCTCGAAGGGTAGAAGTCATCCGAACGGCCACGCTGCGGGCCCGAACGGCAAGCGCAATTGACAAATTTTCCCGACCCTGTCAAGGATTTGCCAACAGAACGTTGCTGCTCCCACGGTTCACCTGCGGAGTGGATTGTCGTTCAATCGGTCGATCTGCAATCCGCCGCGCAGCCATCGAAGCTCACGACATTCCCGTCGTCGCACACCTCCCCCGCGTCGAGGATTCCGTCGCCGCACACTGGAATCGTACAATCGAGCCGGCACGCCGAGGGCACGTCGAGCGCCACGATCCGGGCCGTGGCCGTTCGATCGAGCACGATCGCGTCGCCGCTGCCGTCCTCCCATTCCCAGCGCTCGATGCCCTGGACGAAGCTCGGCACGACGTCGATCACCCACGCGCCCGGGGAGAGCAGGCCCGAGAGCGCGCCGCCGTCCGTGTTGCCGTCGAACTGCCAGTCCCCCCGCGCCGTCGTCGGATCGAGCAACGAGAATTCGCCCTTCGTGTCGTCCGAGGCCGCGACGAACGCGCCCGTCGGCAAGCCGAAAAACGACATCTCGACACGCCCGGGAGGCTGGATCTGTCCGCCGGCGTTCTTGTCCACCCCGTGGACCGCGACGAGCCCGAGCAGACCGTTTGGCGTGACGTCACGGTACAAAAAAAGCTTGCTCGCCCCGAGCTCCTCGAACCCCGTGTGCGCGCTCGCCGAGCCGTAGTCGTAAAATGAGACGAGCGGCATGGGCCCCGTGACGGGCCGCACGGGCCGCACGAGCGCGCCTTGCAGGAGCAAAAAAGCCGGACGGTCGGCGTTCGCCGCGCCCGCGTCGCAGGCCTCCACGCCCGCCTGCACGAAGCCGTCGCCGCACGTCGCCGGCAAACACCGCGACGGGCAATCGTCCGTGTCGATGCCATTGCCATCGTCGCAGACCTCCCCCGCCTCGACGAACCCATTGCCGCAGCTCGGCAACGCGCACGTCGCCGTGCAGCCGTCGCCGGAGACGAGGTTGCCGTCGTCGCAGGCCTCGACGAAGGCCCATACGATGCCGTCGCCGCAGCGCGCGAGGGAGCAGCCGGGAACACAAGCATCGAGGGCGACTTCGTTGTGGTCGTCGCAGGCTTCCCCGGGATCGACGAGCCCGTCGCCGCAAAACGGATCACGCCGCTCGGCCTCCGGGGCGAAAAGCGTACTGCGCGCGCCACAAGCGGCGGCGAGGCCGAGGAGCGTCACGACCACAAAACCCCGTGCGTGCATGCGAGCGACCCTACCACGATCGCGCCGCCTCTTGCCGCGCGCGCGGCGCTCCGATAAAGCTTTTCCTCGTGGGTGGACCCAACCCTCGCCTTCGTTTCGCCCTCGCGATCGCGATCGCCTCGCCCCTCGCTTGTTCGTCGCCCAAGGACACGCCGGACGCCTCCGCGCCCGCGCCTTCGGCCTCGCAAGCCGTCGCGCCGCCCGTTTCGAGCGCCGCGCCCGCGCAGCCGTCGCCCCTTTCGCCGGCCGAACGGCAAGGCAGCGTGATCGCGCGGAGCCGCCAAGGCGATGCGCTCTTCGTGGCGGACGAGGATCACAAGGTCCTTCGCCGAATCCCGCTCCCGCTCGCGCCGGGCGTGGCCGCGACGGAGGTGCCGCTCCCCGGCGCGCCGGCCGCGGTCCTGCCGATCGATGGCGTGGTGCTCGTGACGATTCGTGATCCGGGCCTGCTCCTCGTGCTCAAACCCGACGCGGCCGGCGCGCTCGCCGAGGCGGGCCGCGTGTCTTTGCCCGCAGATGCGTGGGGCCTCGCGGCGACGGCGGACGCGCGCCACGCGTTCGTGACCAGCGCGTGGACGCACATCGTTTCAAAAATCGATCTCGCGGCAGGAAAGGTCGTGTGGTCGGCGGACGTCGCCCGTGAGCCGCGCGGCATCGTGGTGCTCGGGAGCGGCGAGATCCTCGTGAGCCACCTCGTGGGCGCGGACGTGACGCACATCGGCGAAGAATCCGGCGCGCCGGTCGTGAAGACGATCGGCGTGATGCCCTCGCCCGTGCGCGCGCCGTCGGGCAAAAAGCTCCACGCGTCGCTCGGGTATTCGCTCGTGACCTCGCCCGACGAGGGGCGGCTCTTCGTGGCGCGGCATGCGGTCGGCGCGCTCGCGCGGCGCTCGTGGTTCGGGCAGCCGACGGTGGACGTCGTGCTCCTGCCCGGAAAGAATGGCCGCACGGCGCCCGAGCAGCTCGCCGCGACGCACGTGGGCGGCTTGCCTTCGCAAAAGAGCCGGGTCGCGGACCTGACGGTGACCGCGGATACGCCGGTGTCGATCCCGGGCCGCGACAAGGGCCCGTTCACGCAGCCTCGCGCCATGGTCTACCGCGCGAAATCCGACACGTTGCTCGTCGCGGGCGAGGGCGACGACGCGGTCGCCGAGCTCGACGCGGTCGCGCTCGATCCGACGCTCGCGATCGTGCGTATCTTCCAGGTGGGCCAAAAATACGACCCGGGATACGGCGCGGCCGGGGAATGCGGCGCGCCCGCGGGAATCACGCTCTCGGCCGACGAGGACACGGCGTACGTGTTCTGCCGCGCGACATACGACGTGGTCGCGCTCGACCTCACCGCCCAGGCGCCCGTGGATCCCATCGTGCGGGACCGACAATCCCTCGTGCACCTCGCCGACGACACGCTCTCGGCCGAGGCGCAAAAGGGGCGGCGTCTCTTCTACAATGCGACGGATCCCATTCTGAGCGGCGGCCTCGGCTGCGCGGGTTGCCACCCCGAGGGGCGCGACGACGGGCACGTCTGGCACGAGGCCACGTTCGACACGATCGACGGGCTGCACACGAACTTCGTGGGCGCCTACGAAAACATCCCCGACCTCGCCAAGGCCAAAGGATTTCCACGACGAACCCCCATGCTCGCGGGCCTCGTGAGCGCGGCGGGGCCTTATGGCTGGCACGGCGAGAGCGCGGACCTCGGCGCGCGCATCACGGCCGGCATGGGCTTGCATCGCTGGGGCGGCATGCCGCAGAACATCGGCGGCGCCGCGGTGGGGCGCGCCTCGCTCGTGGCCGCGTTCGTGCGCGAGGGCCTCATCCCGCCGCCGCGGGAGAACCGCGAGCTCACCGAGAAGGAAAAACGCGGGCGCGAGCTCTTCCTGAACAAGGGCACGAAATGCGCCCACTGCCACGTGCCGGATTCGCATTACACGGATCGCACGCCGTATCCGCTGAAGCGCCTGCCGCCCGTGAGCGGGTTCGACGAGGAGACGAAGCAGGAGTTCAAGACACCCTCGCTCCGGTTCGTCGCCGGAAGGGCGCCTTATTTCCACGACGGCCGCGTCTCGACGCTCGAAAAGCTCGTCGAGCTGAACGGCGATCGAATGGGGAACACGAGCCATCTCCCGGCCGAGGACCGCGAGGCCCTCATCGCCTTTCTGAAGACCTTATGAGCCGCGCCCGGATCCTCGCCGCCCTCACCTTCCTCGTGCTCTTGCCGGCCGCCAAGGCCGATCCACCGGCGCCGGCGGCCGAGGAGGAAAAGCCGATCGATTTCGAGCCGATTCCGATCGAGGAGGGCACGCCGAAGCCGCCCACGCCGGCCGAATGGCAGAACGCGACGCGCGTGCGGATCACCCGCAAGGGCCCGCGCGCCGAGCATTGCCGGGCGTGGCGGACGCGCGGCTGGCTCAAGATCCATTGCGACGCACAGACCACGGCGGCCTCGCTCGTCGGCGGCACGAACCGCGGCGTCTCCCTCTGGATGCCCGAGCCCAAGGAGGGCCTGCCCGCGCCCCCGTCGGGCCAGGTGATGTTCCCGATCAAGCCGGGCGATCGTCGGATCTTCGAGCTGTTTTCGTTCGGCGAGACCTACGGCGGCTCCATGGTCTCGCCGGGGCTCGTCCTGCAAGAGCACTGGATCGAAGGGGAGCCGGCGCCGACCCTGGTGCTGCGCTGACAAACCATTTTTTCGTCGTCGGAGGCATGTTTCCATGAAGGCTCTTCGTTGGCTCACGTTCGGCACGGCTTTCCTCGGCTTTGGCCTCGCGGCCGGGTTCGGCTGCGGGGGCGGCGCGCAGGAGGGCGGCGGCGCCGTGAAGGAGCCGGGCGCGGGCACGACGGAAGCAAAACCAGCCGAGACGACGGCCAAGGCCGCCCCCCCGCCGACGAGCGACCCCGCGCCCGCCACCACGACCGCGCCGACGCCCGAGCCCGCGAAGACGGCCGAAGCCAAGCCGCCCGAGCCCCCGAAGCCGCCGCCGAGCCCGTGTCCCGAGGGCATGGCGTTCGTCAAGGGCGGCTCCTACAAGATGGGCTTCTTGAAGAACGAGGCGAAGATCGCCGATTTCTGTTTCGACAAGACGGAGGCCACGGCGAAGGACTACGAGGCGTGTGTCGCGTCGAAGAAATGCAACGACGCGTTCGCCACCTGCGCGCCCGAAGCGACGTACAAGAAGGCGGGCAAGGAAGACCATCCGATGGTCTGCGTCGATTTCCAGCAGGCGATCGATTATTGCGCGGCGCAAGGAAAACGCCTGCCCTCCGACGAGGAGTGGGAGTGGGCGGCGCGCGGCGGCGAGGAGGGGCGCGTCTATCCCTGGGGCAACGAGGCGCCGAAGGATCAGCTCTGCTGGTCCGGCGGGAAAGAGGGCCTCTTGAAAGGCACGTGCCCGGTCGCGGCGCATCCCGCCGGCGCGAGCAAGGACGGTCTGCTCGGAATGGCGGGCAACGTCTTCGAATGGACGACGAGCGCGCAGGACGCGAAGACGAAGGACCGCGTGGGACGCGGCGCGAGCTGGCGCGACGGGATTCCGAACATGTTCCGCGCGGAGCGGCCAGGCCGGTTCCAGGTGACCTATCGATGTGGATTCCTGGGCATTCGCTGCGCGACGGCCCCCACGGCGACCTCCGGCAAATAGAAGGCGCCGCGGGGCCCGCCGGGGACCAACGGAACTACCAGCGGCCCTGCTGCACGCGGCCGATCATCTCGTAGGGATAGCCGGGCTCGAATGCGCTGGCCTCGTCGAGGCGCTTCATCTCCTCGGCCGAGAGGGAGAGCTCCGCGCTCGCGAGGCACGCGTCGAGCTGTTCGAGGGTGCGCGCGCCGAAAATCGAGCTCGTGACCGCGGGCTTTTGCAGGAGCCACGCGAGCGCGACGGCGGCCTTCGTGGAATTGCGCTCCTTGGCGACGGCGGTGACCGCGTCGAGGATCCGCCAGTTGCGCGGGGTATCGAAGCCGGCGAGCTGGTTCTTCCACTTGTCGAGCCGCGCGCCCTCGGGCGGCGGCTGGTTTTTCTGGTACTTGCCGGTGAGGAACCCGCCTGCGAGCGGCGACCAAGGCAAGATACCGAGGCCGAATTTCTTGCAGAGCGGCACGTGCTCGCGCTCGAGCTCGCGCGAGACGAGGCTGTATTGCATCTGCAGCGAGACGAACGAGCTCATGTGCGAGGTGCGGCTCGTCCACAGGCTGTCGGTGAGGCGGTACGCCGCGTAATTGCTGGCCCCGATGTAGAGGACTTTGCCTTGACGGACGATGTCGTCGAGCGCGCGGAGCGTCTCCTCCTCGGGCGTATCGTTGTCCTGCATGTGGATCTGGTACAGGTCGATTCGATCGGTGCGCAGGCGCCGGAGGCTGTCCTCGACGCAGCGCATGATGCGATAACGCGAGGCGCCCGTGCCGTTCGGGCCGTCGCCCATACGAAAGCGGAATTTCGTGGCGAGGACCGTGCGCTCGCGGTGCTTGCCCTGCACGAGCCAGTTCCCGACGACACGCTCGGAGAGGCCGTCCTGCCCGTAGACATCGGCCGTGTCGATGAAATTCACGCCGCGATCGAGCGCGCGGCTCAGGATCGCGTGCGCCGTGGGCTCGTCACAGCCCACCTTGTGCATGAACGATTTCTCGTCGGCCTCGCCGAACGTCATGGCGCCGAGGCAGAGGGTGGAGACCTTGACGCCGCTATTTCCGAGGGTGCGGTATTCCATGGATCCTCTCGCGTGGTTTATGGGCGTCCGAGTTTAGCGGCGCGGGCCCCGCTGTCGACCCCCGCGAGCCGCGTGGCACCGTCGGTTCATGGTCCCTCTGCCTCACCACCTCCACGCGACCGCTCCTCGCCGGGTCGAGGCGGCGCGAGGCGCATCGTTCCCGTCCTCCCGTTCGTAAGCTCCCGGCCATTGACGCGCGGCCTCCGTGCGGCTTACCTGCCGCGTCCATGATGCGTCGATTCTCCCGTTCTCGGCTGCCCTTCGTCTCTCTCCTCGTCCCGCTCGCGCTCGCCTCGGGCTGCTCGGCGGGCGACAATCCAACGTCGAGCGCAAGCGGCGGCCAGGGGGGCGAGGGCGGCGAGGGCGGCTGGGGCGGGCCTGGAGGCTCGGGCGGCGCGGCCGGAATGGGGGGCATGGGTGGCACGGGCGGCGTCGGGGGCACGGGAGGCGCCGGGGGAATGGGCGGCGCAGGTGGCGCCGGAGGAATGGGCGGCGCGGGTGGCGCCGGGGGAATGGGCGGTGCAGGCGGCACCGGGGGCGGGAGCATGTGTACGCCCGGGGAGATCGATGCGTGTTATTCGGGCCCGCCGGGCACGCAAATCGTGGGCCTGTGCAAAGCGGGGCTCAAGACGTGCCTCGGCGACGGGAGCGGATATGGCCCGTGTATCGGCGAGGTCGTGCCCGTGCCCGAGTCATGCCAGACGATGGGCGACGACGATTGCGACGGGCTCTCGAACGAGGAGGGCTGCGCCTGCGCGCCCGGCGCGACGGCGCCTTGTTACACCGGGCCGGGGGGCACGCTCGACAAGGGTGTGTGCAAGGCGGGCACGCAGATCTGCAATGCCGAGGGCACGGCGTACGGGGCCTGCGTCGGGCAGGTGTTACCGGCGACCGAGACGTGCCTTTCTCCGGAGGACGAGGATTGCGACGGGCTCATCAACGAGAGCGGCGTCGGCTGCGTCTGCAACCCGGGCTCCACGACGGTCTGTTATACCGGACCGGGTGGGACGTTGGGAGTCGGGATCTGCAAGGCGGGCACGCAGACGTGCAATGCGCAGGGCTCGGCGTACGGACCCTGCATGGGCGAGGTGCTGCCCCAGGCCGAGAATTGCATGACGCCCGAGGACGAGAGCTGCACCGGGCCCGTGGGCGACATGTGCGCCGCGAACGAGTGGATCCGGGCGTTCGGCAATACGCTCGATCAGGACATCCTCGACGTCGCCACGGACGCGCAGGGCAACGTGATCGTCGTGGGGCAGTTCGTCGGGGCGATCGATCTCGGCGGAGGGCCGCTCAGCTCCCCCAACGGGGTGCACGACATCCTCGTGGCCAAATACGACCCGCTGGGCAATCACGTCTGGAGCCGTCGCTTCGGCGCGAACGGCACCGACGGGGCGCGCAGCGTGGCCGTCGACGGCGCGGGAAATATCGTCGTCACGGGGGTCTTCCAGTCGACGGTGGATTTCGGCGGGGGGCCGCACGTGAGCGTGAATGGAACGAGCGACGTGTTCGTGCTGAAGCTCGATGCGGCGGGTGCCTTCGTGTGGAGCCGGGCCTATGGGGCCGCGGGCGGCGACGAGGGCTCGGCGGTGGCCGTGGATCCGGCGGGCAACGTGATCGTGGCGGGCCATTTTCGCAACACGATCAATTTCGGCGCCGGCACGCTGACGGCGGTGGGGCTCGACGACCTCTTCGTGCTGAAGCTCGATTCGGCGGGGAATCACGTCTGGAGCAGGAGCTACGGCGACGCGAACAGCGAGGGGATGCGCGGCGTCGCCACGGACGCGAGCGGCGCCGTGTATTTCACGGGCTTCTTCGAGGGCATGGTCAGTTTCGGTGGATTCGTCGTCATCAGCGCGGGCAATCAGGACGCGATGCTGGCCAAGCTCACGGCTGCGGGGCAACCTCAATGGGCCCGTGGCATCGGCGGCATCGGCAATCAAATCGGCAATGGCGTCACCGTGGACAACGCGGGCAATGTGATCGTGACCGGCGCGACCGCGGGCACGGTCGATTACGGCGGCGGAGACGTGATGACCGCGGGCAGCAACGACATTTTCGTCGCAAAGTACACCGGCGCGGGCGTGTACCAGTGGGCCAAGCACTTCGGGGACGCCGGCGACCAGGTCGGCTTCGCCGTCGCGACGGACGCGCAAGCCAACGTCGTGCTCGCGGGCCGGATGACGGGCTCGGTGAACTTCGGCGGCGCCACGCCGATCGCGAGCCTGGGCGGCAACGATGCATTCGTCACGAAGCTCGACGCCCTGGGCGCGCACGTGTGGAGCCGCCGCGCGGGGGATACGCTCGAACAATGGGGCCGCACCGTGGCCGTGGACGGGTCGGGCAATGTGCTCGTCGCGGGGCGCTTCCAAGGCATGATGGACCTCGGCGGCCCCGTGACGAGCGCGGGCGGCAACGACGCCTACGTCGCCAAGCTTTTGCCCTGACCCGCGATCAGGCCATGACGCCGAGGTGGGCCGCCACCTCGCCCACCGCCGTGTACGCGGCTCCGACGGCATTCTCGAACGCGGGGAGGCCGTCGGAGTCGTGGCAGGCGAAGCTGATCTTGCCGAGTGGCTGTTTGGACGAGAGGCGCGCCGCGCCGAAGACGAAGCCTTTTTCGGCGGCGAGCATGGCGTGCCCCCAGCGATAGAGGTCGACGCCGGTGACGCTCGCGCGCACGCCGGGCACGACCTTTTCCAGGTCCGCGAGGATGCGCTCCTCGTACTCCTCGAACGGCTTCGTTTGCAGCTCGACGCGCGCCGTCGGACCGAAGAGGGGGCAATAACAGGAGAGCACGTTCGGCCGGTCGAGCGGCGCCGCCGCGGGATCGGCGAGGCTCGTCCAGTCGGCCACGATGAAGTCCGTGAAGAAAAAATCGCCGTGGACCCAGTTGTCGAAGCCGAGGTTCGGCGGCGTCTTGTTCACGTACACGGCCGCGACGATGTAGGGCGTGTACCGATACTCTTTCGCCTCGTCACGCCCCGCCGCGCCGAGCTCGGGCACGACGTGCTTGGCGATGTACCGGTTCGCCGCGTAAATCGCGGTCTTGGCGCGGATCGTCGTAATCACGCCGTCGATCATGTAGGAGACCAGCACCTCGTCGCCCTCGTTCTTCACGCGGAGGACGAACGCGCCGGTCTTGATACGATCGGCGCCGATCTTCTCGGCGAGCATCAGCGCGAGGTACGCATTGCCGCCGGGCTGCGAGAGGACGGGGCCGAATTCGGAGCCGAGAAAGCCGATCGCCGCCCAGGCGGAGACCTTGTCGTGGGTCGTGCCGAGCGCGGAGCGGACGTACGGATCGAAAAACGCGCTGACCTCCGGGGCCCAGCCCTTCGAGGCGACGTATTCGGAGAGCGTGAGGTTGTCGAGGCCGCGGACCTCGGGATCCGTGGTGGAGTTGTCCGTCGGCGTGTCGAATCCGAACTTCTGGTCCTGGCCCTCGTAGCCGTACCAGTCGATCATGTCCTGGCGGAAGGCCTTGAGGTCGGCGATGACGTTCGGCGGATAAGGCAGGGCGTCCATGCCCTCCTCCCAGGCGTCCTCGTACCATTGGCCGTTGAACCAATCGCCATTCGCCGGGCCCTTGACGATGTATTTCTCGTCGACGATGGGCCCCCCGTCCATGTCGTAGCCCGTGATGATGCCGAGGTCCTCGTACGTCTCGTTGAGGTTGTCGTTGTACGGAAAGACGGTGTACGCGGCGGCCTGGCCGTGGGTGCGCTCCGGATCGCCGCCCTTTTTGGCGACGCCGCCGACGGGATCCTCTTTTTCGAGGAGCAGGAGGTTCGTGACGCCGATCTTCTGCAATTTGCGCGCTGCGACGAGGCCGCTGATGCCGCCGCCGATGATCACGCAATCGTAAGGATCACCCGAGGCGGCAGGCAATTCGAACGCCTTTCCGTCGCGGACCTCGTGGCAAATCGTGAAGACGTCGCCCTTGTACTGCGGGCTCGGGGGCGGGGTGCCCGTGCCCCCTTCGTCGCTGCACCCCGCGCCGAGGCCGCCGAGGAGGATCCCGGAGGCGCCGACGAGCAGGCCATTGAGAAAGTCACGGCGACGAATGCCAGGGGTCAGCGTCGTGAGAGGCTTCGGGTTCTTGAATTTCATGGGCACCTCCTAAGGATTCGGGAGGCGCTCAAGATACCCCTTCGGCCCGCAGCGCGTCTACGAGGCGCGCGTACTCTTCGGGGTCGTTGTAGATTTGCGCCGAGATCCTGAGGATGCGGCCCCGCGGGGGCGGAAAAGGGATGATGGGAACCTCGATACCGTGGCGCGAAAAGAGCGCCTCCTGCAAAGGGTCGAGGAAAAGCGGGGGCGCAGGCGGGTCGCCCGCGGCCTCCGGGAGCCGGACGGTGGCGAGCGAGCCGATCATCGATGCGGGCGCGGGCGGCGGCGCGCCGAGGGCCTCGCACAAGCGCTCCCGCGCGGCCAGGGCCGTCCGCCGGTTGTGCTCGGCGAGCGCAGGCGCGCCGCCCGGCAGGAGCGAAGCGAGGAAACGAATGGCCTCGGGGAGGGCGAGGTACGGCGTGGGGTCGTGCGTGCCGGTCCAGTCGAATTCGAGCCGGAAACGCGAGAGGTCCGTCCGAGGGCTGTTCGCGCCGTGGCTGATCGAGAGCGGGCGGATCTGCGCCTGTTTGTCGGGGCGGACGTGGAGGAACGCCGCTCCCTTGGGGGCACACATCCATTTGTGGCAATTGCCCGTGTAATAAGCGGCGCCGAGCGCGCGGAGGTCGAGCGGGACCATGCCGGGGGCGTGTGCGCCGTCGACGAGCGTCTCGACGCCGCGGCGGGCGAGCTCGGGGACGATACGCTCCACGGGGAAGACGAGGCCGGTCTGGCTCGTGACGTGATCGACGAGGGCGAGGCGGGTGCGCGGCCCCGTGCCATCGAGGACGGCCTGGACGACATCGTCGGGGGAATCGAGGGGGAAAGGGACGGCGGCGACGACGACGCGGGCGCCGGCGCGGGCGGCCGCGTGTTCGAGGGCATTGCGGCAGGCGTTGTATTCGTGGTTCGTCGTGACGAGCTCGTCGCCGGGGCGGAGGTCGAGCGAGCGGAGGACCGTATTGACGCCGGCCGTCGCGTTGGGGACGAATGCGAGGTCCGCGGCGTCCGCGCCGACGAAGTCCGCGAGGGCCTGAAGGGCCGCGTCGAGGAGCGGTTCGAGCTCGCGGACGAAAAAGCGCACGGGCTCGCGCTCCATCTGCGCGCGCAATCGATCCTGCGCCTCGCGGACGCGCAAGGGGCAGGCGCCGAAGGAGCCGTGGTTGAGGAAGGTGATCGCGGGGTCGAGATCCCAGAGCGGCCGGACGCGGGCGGCGTGGGAGGGAGGGTATACGTGGATGGACATCGGGGTGCGCCGTATCAGCGACCGAGCGCAAACATGATCGCACCGAGGATGATGAGAGCGTACAGGCCGAGGAGCACGACCGTCATGACCCCGACGAACGCCCAGAACTCGCGTTGACGCTCGATCGCGGTCGCGATGAAATCAAGGCGCCCGTCGGCCGCGATGACCTGATTGATGCTGTCGCGATACCGGAAGAGGCGCGTGCCAATGACGGCGTAGAGGATCGCGAGGATGAGGTACACGAGGAAGGCGACGGCCCCGACTTCGCCGAGCGCCCGCGACATCGGGGACGAGGTCATCGCGTAGAGACCGAAGACCACGAGCCCGACGGCGCCGATGTAGCTCAGCGTGCCGAACAGGGTGATCCAGGGCCGCGTCTTCTGGAGCGAAAAGACGATCGCGTCGATGGCCGGGTCGTGCGGCGGGTCGTCTTCGGATTTCTTTTTCTTGGGGCGCTTCGTGGTCTTTGTCTCCTTGGGCGCCTCGTACGGATTCAGCTCTTCAGCGTTCGACACGATCTTTTCCCCTCCCTTCACTTCGACAGAATCTCCTCGACCTCGCGCTGCCATTTCGCGCCGAGCTCGGGGTGAACCATGCGCACGTAGGCCGCGTATCCGCGCAGCCACGCCGGAAAGTCGGCCTTGCCCCGGGCCTGGGAGGCCACGCCGTGCCGGCGGCAGTTGCTCAGGATAGCCTTGAAGCGCCTTCGCTCCTCGCGCGGGATGGACGGCTTCTGGTCGACGACGAGGCCCGTCACGCGCTGGCGATTGCCCTTGCGCATGATGCGGCGCTTCTTGACGTTCTCGGCGAAGCCCTCCTGCTGGAGGATCGCATTGACCCACCAGAGGAAACGCCCGAGGCGCGCGGGCGGGTCGCGGAAGGAGAACGTGAGGTCGTCCGCGTACCGGGTATACGTCGCGCCGGTCTTCCGGGCGAGGGCGTCGAGGCGCGCGTCGAGGCGACGGCAGACGAGGTTCGCGAGGGCCGGCGAGGTGGGCGCTCCCTGCGGCAATGCACCCGGCCACACCACGGTGCCGTCCGGCAGCTTGGCGCGGTGGGTCGTGAGGCCGGCGAGCGTGGTGGCGACCTTCTCGTCGTAATGACGCAAGAAGAAGCCGAGGACGCGGCGGTAATGGACCGTGGGGAAGAAGTCCTCGATGTCGATATGCACGACGACGGCGGCGCCGACGTGGGGTGTCGCATTCGTGAGCGTGGAGCGCTCCTCGATGAAGCCGTGGGCCGCGGGGTGGACGGGGAGCTTTGCGAGGATCTCGCGCAGGATGGCGCGCTGGACGCCCTTCAGGCGGACGCGGGGCGCGGAGATCTTCCGGAGGCCGCCGGTGCGCTTGGGAATCTCGAACTCGACATATCCGCTCCCCTTGCCGGTGCCCGGGCGCATGAGGGCGGGCAGGACGCCGGTCTCGACGCCGACGAGCTTGGCCACGTCCGCGCGGCTCTTGAGCGCGGGGACATCGAACTTCGGCGGGGTCCGGGTCGCGGTCGCGCCGCGGCGGAAGACATATTGGGACCGAAAGAGCCCGAAGATCCACCCCGTGGGATTCCAGCCGCCGCGCGCGGTGGGGCTCGCGAACCGCGGCGCGGAGGCGCGCCGGTCGGGCGGCGCGACATCGGCGAGGCCGAGCGTCTTGACGGCGGCGCGCGCGGCCCCCGCGACGGTGTTGTCGGCGTCCTTGACCATGCGGCGGAGGTGCTGCGCGGCGTTTCCGCGGGCGAAGATGAGCGGGACGATCCGGACCCCCCGCAGCCGCTCGCGCGGATCCTCGCTGCGCAGGAGCTTGCCCACGGGCTCGACAAAAGCGCGACCCGCGTAAAACCGCGCGACCTCGTATTCCGCGAGGTTCTGGTGTCGTTCGAGCAGCTCGGCGACGCGCTCGAAGTTCGCGTCGGGATCGGCGAGCAGAGGCTTGAGCTCGAGGAGGAGGCCGACAAGGCTCATGGCGGCGCATCCTACCAGGGATGGGGGGAGATTTTTAAGGGGGAATGGAGGGGGCCGGGGCGAGGGGCGACGCGGTCAGCGTTTGCGGCTTCGGGGTTGCGAGGTCCCGCGTGCGGGGGTCTTTCGGGCCGGCTTCGGCGCGGCGGGGGAAACGGCGGGCGGCTGATCTGGACTCGGAAAGAAAAGGCTCCCGGAGACCACGCCACTTGCTCGGCAGAGGCGTTGACAAGACCTACAGCTGCAAGCTGTATCGCCCCGCAGGGCGGTCTCGTGACGCATCATTCTTTCATGGGGTACAGGTCGCAGCCGCGACGTGACATCGCGGGATGATAGCTGGCTGCTCGTGTCCCCGGGAGCCGTCCCCATGGGAGCACATTTTCCCGGCCCGGGGAAGGTCGGAAAGCAATGCTCACGGGAGGCGTCGCCACCTGCTCGGCAGAGGCGTACGGGGACGAAAAGCCCTGCGGGGCGGTCCCCGTGACGCTTCATTCTCCATGGGGAGTCGTTCGCAGCCGCGACGTGACATCGCGGGGTGATAGCTGGCTGCTCGCGCCTCCCGTGAGCGAGGCGATGACATCACATCTTGGGCTCGGGCGGAAGGGCTTCATCAGGGCGCGTGGTGTCTTCTTCGAGCAAAGCGCGCAGCCGGTCGCGCGGGCCGCCCGGCGCGCGGCGGACGAGGGCGTCGAAGCGTCGCGTCTCGGCACGGATGCGCTCGCCGTGGGCGCGGAGCGCGGGGAGCGCGTCCTCGGGCAAGGTCGGGCGCGCGAGGACGGTGAGGTTTTCGACGAGCTCGCGGTGGCTGCGCGGCGCCGTGAGCGTGGCGCTCACGCCGGGCTGGGTGAGCGAGTATCGGTAGCAATCGGGGGCGGTCGGGGGTGTGGTCTCGGGGGCGTCGCCGCTGGAAGAAGCAGGGCGGAGCAGGCGGCCATAAGAGGTGGCCGTGAACGTGAGGACGCCCGTGCCGCGGGCGAGGGCTTCGGGGAGGAGCTGGGTTTCGGCGCCGGGGTGAGCGGCGCTGTGGCGGGTCATCACGACGGGCCAGGGGCGCTTCTGGAGTGCCCCGACGGCCACGGCGCGGTCGTGCGTGGAGAAGCCGAATGCGCGCAGCTTGCCTTCGTCGCGCAGGCGCGCGAGGGCGTCGTAATCGTCGTCGGCGAGGCGATCCGGGGAGCGGACCCAAAAAAGGAGGAAGACGTCGATCCAGTCGATACGCAAGCGCGCGAGCGTGCGCTCGACGTCGGCGCGGAGGGCGTCGGGGCCCGAATGGTAGGTGCCGGCGACGAGGACGAGGCGATCCCGTCCGGCCCGGCGCGACCGCAGGAAACGTGTGAGCTCGTGATAACGCGGCTCCCAGAAGAAGGCATTGACCCCGGCATCACGCGCATCGGCGAAGCTCGACGCCACGAGGCCGTGCGCGCCCGAGACCACGAGCGGGGATACAAAAAGCCCGGTCGTTCCGAGAGGGCGGAGAAGGACGCCTTCGGGCCGCGCGGCCGCCGGAGCGCGTTTGCGCGGCGGCTCCGCAGCCGGGGGCGAGGCCGGGCGGTGCTGGACGAGGGAGGGCTGCTTGGCAAACGCCTCGTCCGGGAGCACGAGCGTCAGGGCTTCGAGGTGCGCCTTCACGAGCGCCCCCTCGGCGCCGGGCGAAAGAGCCGCGGCGAGCCGCGCGAGGGCCCGATCGTCGCCGTCGCGGAGCAGCCAGGTATAGGCCGAGGTGCGCACGGCCTCGTCGGGCTCGGGTTTTGATGGATCGAGCAGGCCGAGGAGCCGGTCTTCCAGGTCGACGACGCCTTCGAGGGCGCTCGCGGCGGCGGCGCGGACCATCGGGGTGCGGTCCTGGGAGAGGCGGAGCAGGGCGCGGAGCGCGTCGGGGTGGAGCGGGTCGTCCGCGGGGGCGAGGAGGTCGGCGGCGCGGGCGCGGAGGAACGGGTCGGGCGCGAGGGCAGAGGCGAGGGCCGCGGCCCGGACGTCGTCGGGCGCGAGGGCCTCGTGGTGGCGGAAGACGAGCATCATCGCCTGGCGGCGGACCCCGGGGTCGGGGTCGCTGACGACGGCGGAGAGCGCGGCGACCGGGTCCTGGACGGCGGCGCGAATCCAGGGGTCCTCGTCGGCGAGGGCGCGGGCGCCTTCGGCCGGCGGGAGGTCGCCCGAGGCAGCGCGGGCGGCGAGGGCGATCGCGCGGGTCGCGGGGTCGGCGTCGGCCACGGCGCGGGCGAGGAGGGGGTCGTCGCCGAGAAGGGCGGCGGCTTCGGCGACGGCGCGGCGTTCGCGGGCGGAGACGGCGCTGGGGGCGGCGGCGAGCAGGGCCTCGGCCCACGCCGCAAGGATCCGCGGCGATCCGGGGCGATGTTCCCAGCCGGCGAGCGCGGCCGCGCGGACGTCCTCGTCCGGATCGTCGAGCGCGCCGAGCACGATCGGGAGCGAGCGCTGATCCCGAAGGAGCCCCGTCACCGCGGCCGCGCGCAGCTCCGGCGCGCCGCTCTTGGCCAGCCCGCGCACCCGCGCCAGATCCTCGGCGCTGCCCCGCACCGCGAGCACCTCCGCGGCCCAGGCGAGCGCGCCGGGGGACGGCGGATCCGCCGCGAGGACACGCCGCGCGAGCGGGAGATCCTCACGGCTGCCGAGCCGATCGAGCACGGCGCGCACCTCGGCGGCGGCGTGGGGGACGCGGGGCTCGTCGAGCCATCGCAAGGCGAGGAGGAAGGCGTCGGGATCGTTTCGTTCGCGCAGGCGGCGACGTGCGAGGGCGCGCAAGGCCGCGTGGGGATCGCCGAGCCAGGCGACGAGGGCGGCGGCGGGCACGGCCGAGGGATCGACTTTCTCCAGGCGCGCGGTGACGACGGCGGGGTCCTCGTCGGCGAGGCCTTCGGAGAGGAGCACGGGCAGCGATGCCGTCGCGGCGGGCGTCTCGGCGGCGCCGGACCACGCAGCGCCGAGGTAATGCGCCGCGGAGGAGACGGTCCCGGTCGGATCGTTCGCGGCGGCGTGGGAGACGGCGTCCCGCACGTCGGAATCGTCCTCGCCGAGCACCACGAGCGCTTGCACGGCGGCGTGCCGGACGCGCCAAAAGGGGTCTGCGAGGGACGCGACGAGCAGCGGCAGCGCGTCCTTGCCCCCGGCCGCGGCTGCGGCGCGCACGGCGGATCGACGCACCCACCACACGGGCTCCTTGCGGATGGCGCGGGCCGCGTGGGGCAACACGTCGCGGGATTCGAGAGCGCCCAGCGGGCGCTCGGCGAGATCGCGCAGCGAGATCGCCTCGGGGAACAGTTCTGGTCCTTCTGACCCGGGGTCGCCAACCCCGCGGATCTTGGCTGGATTGCGACGGATGGAGAGGGCCTCCGCCGCGAGCGTGGTGCCCTTTCCGCCGCCCTTTCCTTC
>NZ_SSMQ01000109.1 GCF_005144585.1 Polyangium fumosum
CCTCCCTCCGAAGTTCCTTCGAACCGTGTGTGTTCTGTTGGGGGCGCGCCTCGCGCCCGTCACTCTCTGTCCTGGAACCAGATTCCATCGGATCCAGATCGGGGGGCAGATTTGCCGGGGGCCCCCCCTGGCGGATTTGCTGGGGGCCCCCCTGGCAGATTTGCCGGGGGCCCCCCTCGGGGGCAACCGGTGCTGGTGGAGTCGTTGGACTGGTCCGAGAAAGGCTTGGACGTGTCCTCACGGCCTCCTGCCCGGCGCGAGCAGCAGATCCGCCGGACCCGTCGAGGATCGTGTAGAGGTGAGGGGCCTGGCCGACGTCCCCCCGTCGCGGCACTGGTCGCCCTGCGGCCTTCTGCTCAGCGGCGAGCCGCGCCCAAGTCATGGCCTCGACGTGGAGCCAGCCGCCTGTCACGAGCTCGCCGAGGGCTCGCTGGATGGTGCGCCGACTCCCGATCGCCGCATGGCTTCCGAGGGCTTCGAGCCCGATCCAGGTTCGGCCAAGGTGGTCAGCGTGCTCGAGGAGCACCGCCAGAACCGCGCGAGCAAAGCTGCTCTTCGGTCCGTCCGGAGACCAGACCCGCCAGCGCAGCGAGTTCTTCCACGCATGCGGAGAAGGCGGGTTAGGGGTTGCCTCGTTCTGTGTGGCTTGTCCTACATGGCGCGTGGCAAAAACACGCGCGCCTGTGTCGCGGCGGGATCCACCCGCCACAAGTCGTGATACCGTCATGGCTGTCTCGCAAGCGCGTCGTTCCGGGGCTCTGTCGCCAAACTAAAGACCCGGCCGGCGCGCTTATTTTTTGTGCCCTGTCAGCACTCCACGTTGTGGTTTCCTCGCCGACCACGGACCAGCCCGGCCGAACGTGCGTCCAGGTGACACGTTTTCAGGGCCGAGATCAAGGGGTCTCGTGCGTCCGGGGACAAAGTCCCTCAGCAGAGAGGGCTTTGTCAGCGCTGCTTCGCCGCGTGTGTCGTTTGTCTCGGGGGTTCGTCCGGGCTGGGTTCGTCCCGGGGACCGGACTGGGTTCGTCCCGGGGAACTTGGCCAAACCCCTCCGGTGCGTGGCATCGAGGGCACCATGCAGCGGCAAAAACCCTACCAGGAGCGTCCGAAGATCCTTCGCCCGTGCGCTGGTCAGTGCGGCGCGTTTGTTGAGGTGACCGAACATCGAGGCGGCGAAGGTTGGTGCTCGACATGTCGCGTTCGTCGACACCGAGGGCGCGCAGTTCAGGCGGGCGCCAGCTGCGCGGTCTGCGGCGAGGTGGATCGGGTGGTGCTCGGTCCTCACGAACTCGCGGATGGTACCGCGGTGCTTTGTAGGAACGACGCAGCGCGCGCTCGTCGTCGGGCTGTAACGCTGGACGAGCTGCGGCAGGAGCTCGCGGTGCGGGTCGCGAGGTTCAGAGCCGCGTAGGGGCTCGACACGTTTCTGCTGTAACGTTTCCCGTGCAACCTGGTGTTCCGTCGGGACACGAGCAACGCCCCCCAAAAAATTTTGACCCCTCGGTCGATTTCCTGTCGCCAAGTCGCGGTCAGACTGACGTTACAAGTTGTGCGTCCCGTCTCAGCCGTCCCCACTCCCGACCCGTCCCCCGAGGAGCCTCACGGCTGGTCGTTTCAGGCGCTTTGCGAGACCTTCGCGGCGCTCGTTCCTGGGTGGCTTCGGAGGTGCGGCGTACGGGGGCACGAGCTTGAGGACGCTGTCCAGGAGTCCCTCATCGCCATGTGGCAGAGGGCGGACGAGATCCCCTCGGATCGCGGAGAGGCGCGTCGAGCGCTTCTTCGACCTGTCGCTCGGATCGCGTTGCGTGCGCGTCGCCACGCACAACGCGCGGACGCGCGGTTCGTCCAGGCCGATGAGGCCGAGATCCTCGATCCGTGTGATGTGGAAGTCTGGGTCGAGGCTCGCGCGCTCGTGCTCGATGCGCTCGACGTCCTTGACGAGGGGACACGAGCTCTACTCGTGGCTCACGACCTGGAGGGCTGTTCGAACGCCGAACTCGCCAAAAGGTTCGGGGACAAGGAGCAGAACATCAAGCAGAGGGTGATCCGGGGGCGGCAACGCCTCCAAAGGGAGATCGAAAGCTTGCTCAAGGGCAAGTCTCGGAAGACCAAGCGCAACCGCTCTCGCGCCGTGATGGTGCCGCTCGGTCTCGCGGGCCTCGACCCGACAGACCGCGCCATCCTGTGCGCCGTGCTCGACACCGAGCGAAGAATTTTGCCCCTTGGTGGGCCCCCGCCTCCGTCTGGAGTCTTCGCGTTGGTGGGTGGAGCTGGGACCCTCCTCGGTCCAGTGCTCGCAGCGGTGGCGGCCGTGCTGGGGACGGTGGCGGCGCTGCTGCTCGTCGCAAGCTTGCTGCCAAGACTTCGGCCGGACGTGGGCTCCTCCTCGATGCGGTGGGGGACTGCCGTCGAGCCGTTTAACGCGACAACAACTGCTGCGGTTGGGGCGGCTGCACTGGTGGTGGCTCCTCCGCGTGGCGCAGTTCCTCCCGTTCAAGCTCGGGCGTCTGTGCCACGGAGTGTGGCGGGTCCGCCTGTTTCGCCCGAGGAACTCGCCGCACGCGTCGCAGCGCTTCGAGCCGTAAACGTGGGGAGACCACCGCCTTAGGGTCTTCATTCGCAGTCGGCCGCGGTTCCGGACCTGCTCACGCAAAGCTGGTCTCTTCTGGGCACAGGAACCGCGGCCGACTGGGGGTGAAGACCCGCGAACCCGTCTCGTGATCGGCCGCGCTGCGACCGTCGGGAGATGTGTGGCCATCGATCGCGAGCGTGAGCGAGCGTCCCGTGGGCTGCGCCCTGCGCCAGGCACGCAGTCCGGGGGACGCTCGCTCACGCCCGTGAGCCGGAGCAAGAACCATGGATCAGGCCGAAAGAAAGATGCTGCCCTTCCCTTCCCCGGCGACCGCTCCTCCGCCAAGCGGCGGCCCGCCTCCCTCGGGGCCTTCGTCGAGGCGCCGCTGCCGTTCGCCGCTCGAGGAGGTGGTTGACGAGCTGTGCGGCCTGGACGTGCACGAGCTGGCCGATGTCCTGCGGTACGCCCAGCGGGTTCGGGCGGTTCGCGGGGACAAGCCGACCCCCGAGCTCGTGTCCCATGTCGTCGACGCTGTTGGACGGCTCTTCCCCACGCATCGAGCGGGCGTCCCGCTGTCGCTCGTGCGTGCGGGGTTGCCGTCCGTGCCGAGGACGCTGCTCGACAAGGCTCTGCTCGAGGCCGAAACGCGGCAACTGCTACGCCTCGAGCCCGTGAAGTTGCCAGCGCCGTTCGTTGAGATTGGTGCGGGGATTCAGCACGAAAAAGGGCTTCTTTACTTCGCTTTGCCGCGATGACGGAGGATGCGTGATGGGTGGTCGCAGGGAACATCCCCCCTTGGTTTCCCAGGTTGGCGCGAGGATCCGGCTTTTGCGGCTCGAGCGGGGGCTGTCGACGAAGACGCTTGGGCAACGCTCTGGCTTGTGGCCGAGCCATCTGGAGGGGATCGAGCTCGGCCGGATCTCGCCTAACGTCGTGACGGTACGGGCCATCGCGGAGGCCCTCAAGGTGCAGCCGTTCGATCTGCTGAACTGCGACACGACGAGCGATCACGGGGCGCTTGTCGAGGACATGCGGCACTGGAACCCCACGACGGTGCGGAAGATGCTCGTGGTGATTCGGGACCGCCTCGGGAACCTCGAGCGCGGTTCGGTGCGGCCAGGGCTGGCGAGTGGCAGGCCGCCAGCCCCGAGGACCTCGGCACCATCCGCGGCTTGTTAGAACGCGGTTGCCGTTTCATTGATCCGGACCGCAACCCACGGCGCTGGAGCTACGGGGCCAAACGTCGAGCCAGCATCAATTCGGCTCGGGAAGCACGGGCGCAAGGCGGTTCGGCCGGAACCGTTGGCCAAGATGGGGGTATGTCCCGCGAACATCTCGCACATCTGTACGTTTCGCCCCCTCAGCATCCTGTAAATTTGGATCACTCGCAACCGCTGGGCCTCGCGGTGAAAGTGCAGGTCCCACCCGCGCCACCCCACGATCCACTGACAAGGCGACATGATTTCTCGTTCGGGAAGTTATTACACGTCCACCCGGTGGTGGTGACCAGTCCCTGGTGACACGTGTGTGACACCCCATTCGCATCATTGTAACTGCACTCGTTACTCTGCATGGGCACCGCTTCGCTCTGCGTGGGCGCCGCTTCGCTCGCCTCGGCCGAAAACGCGTGAACCGCGAAGCCAACGGCGAAGGAGGCGAGGAAAACGCTGCGAACCTGATTGAAATAAAGCATGGTTAGGCTCCTATTGTTCTCGTGTGTGTGGCTGTTGTTACGCGTGTATTGGTGGACGTCGTGCGCCTCGGGGGGAAAGCAAGGGGCAAGCCAGAGGCGTCAGGAGCTTGGTGGGGAGACGTTCGCCGTACAATTCCAAGAGCGACCCATGCTCTGCGGGCCCAAGCCAACGGACGTCCAGCGAGTTGCCCATGACGTCACGTTTCGATTCTGCGGCTGGCTGGCAAGCGCAAGCTGTTCCGGCCACGCAACAACTGTCATGGCGCTGTTACGGCACCTGTAACGTCGTTATGACGGTCTCGTCGAGAGGAGGCGTGACGGACCTACCGCGCGAAGGCTAGGGGACAAAATGGCGAGCCAGCATCACGAGCCCACCAAGGACCAACCCCGGGCCGATGTCGTCGCTCGAGCTGTTCGAGGTGGCTTTCGTCGTGGGCTCGACGCTGGGGGCGGGAGGGCCGCTTAGCAGCCACGGCGCGACGTGCTGTGCGGCAAGCTTGGGCTGCGCAAACATCGCCTGATAACTGTGGGCTTTCGCGTCGCTCTTCGCGCTCGCGTACGAGTAAACCCATAGCTGGCCGTCTCGCGACACTACGGGCGCCTCAGGCGGCCCGCCCTGCTTGAGCGGAAACCCCGTGGCCATCCGCAACACCGTCACCGTTGACGCGAATGGCGTGAGCGGTGGCGTAAGTTCTTCCGTGTACGTCTGCCACGTGTGAGACGCGACCACGAGCACCTTCCCACGCCGGGCCTCGTCCGCGAGCTCGCGGAGCCAGGCGATATGCCACTCCTGCGGGGGCCATGATGCGTGGGTGCCGTCAGAGAGGAGGTAGGCGTCGGCCTTCGCGCCGTCCATCCGGAGCTTGCGCACGCGCTGGCATCCGGCGCTATACCCGACGAGCGCGAGCCGCGAGACCTGCGCGACACCGCCAGCCTTGTGGGCGAACTCCAGGAGCTCGGCGAGCGTCTCGGTCCCCTTCGCGCTGTCGTCGGCGATGATGCAGGGGGCAGGGCCGAAGGCCGCGCGGATCTTCGCGTCCATGCCCGCCCACGAGAGGAACGTGGCCACGAGGGGCCGAGAGGGACCGAGGCCGGGCTGCACGAGACGGAGGACCATGGCGAGCTCCCTCAGCCCCCTGGCTTCCGCACGAAGGGCGCCCCATCAAGCAGCGCGCCGATCTCCTGCGTCCACCCAGGGCCCGCAGGGTGGCGCCACGATCCGTCCTGCTTCACACCCACGGGCACGCCGTACGTATGTACATAAGTACCCTTGTCCCAAAGCGTGTACGCCTCCCCCTCGGGCACGATGGCGGCCGCGGTGACGCCGACGGTCGCCTGATACCTGCGCAGCCGTCCGGTTCCCGCCGCGTCGCGGATCTGCTCCTGGAGGCTCTTCTCACGTTGCCTGTCGGTCGCTTTCTTCGCCATGGGCTCACCTCGATCGGGGTGTGAAGGCTGCGAAATCGCCGTTTTTACCGCTCCAATATTCGTACTTGGGTTGCTTGCTCGTGGCGTGGAGGTTCTCCACGGCCACGTATTCGAGATCCCTGCCGCTCACGAGGGACTTGATCGTGTCCGTCAGAAAATTCTCGGTCGGAACGGACACAACGTAGGCGAAATGGTCCCACTCCTTGCGGAAGCTCGACCAACGGTAGACCGCGAACGCGAACTGGCTGAGGGGGCGCTTGTTCAAGGGAGACCTCCACGAAAGAGCCACTGAAAAACCGCCCCGGCGACCGCGAGGCCCGGGATCGGGTCCGAGCGCTCGGCCGCTGGCTTGGTCGGGAGCGTGGTCGAGGTCGAGTTCGTCCCGACCGTCGCGCCGAGCTCAAGATCGGCGCCGTAGAAAAACCGCAGGATCTCGGGGTAGCGGCGCCCGTTCCGCGCGAGCCAGTCGGCGCAGTTCTGGCCCATGCAGCCGCGGTTGTCGGTGCGTCGCATGTCGGAGAGCCGTGTCGGCTGGACGAACCGCCCCGTTTTCCCCTCGTTGTAGGTGACCCAGCGCTCCGTGTGCGTCGGGTCCGCGCCTGCCTTGCCGCTCGTCCAGAGCGCCCCTGCCACGTAGTTTCCGAGCACGAGGCGCCCCTGGTACCGCGCCATGATGCCCCGCGTGTCGGCTGCGGCTGCAACGCACGAGGCGAACGCCGAGCGCGCGTAGACTTGGAACTTCTGCGAGTTGATGATCGGCACCGTGCGACCGAGCGCCCGGTGATCCCGCATGGCTCTTTGTACGTATGTACGTGCCGCGATGGCCTGCGCCTTGAGGGCCTCGGGGTGCGCGTGACCGTTCTCGCCGGTGACAACGCGCGGCAAGTAGTCCTCCTCAAAGCGCATCCAACCGTCGACCGTGAGGACACGATCGCGCTGCTCCTCGGGGGCGGAGCTGTCGAGCTCGACGTGAAGCGGCTCGCCGAGGGCCCGCGCATCGAGCGCGGCTCGCGCGAAGACCTCTTCGGCCGTGGGGGCCGCGGCGTCCTCCCAGCCGAGGGCCTCGACGATCGCGCGCGCGTTGCCCGTCTCGAGCGCGGCCGCGGTCAACGGTCGGCGGTAGAGCTCGACGAGCAGCGCGCGGGCCTCGTCGACGGTCCCCACGCCGAAGAGGGCGGCCACGGCCTGGAGCTCGCCCACGCGGACGGCCTCGCGCCCGGTGACCTCGGGCCACGCCTCGAGCAAGGCAGCCCGAGTCATACCTGCACCCCTCGACGCAGCAGCATCGCAGGCACCACCGAGATCCCGCATTCCCCCCGCGTCGACTCGCCCGGATGGAGCCAAACGCGGGCGCGAGCTCGGCCGGCGTCGGACTCGAAGCGCCACACCCAGCGGGCCACCGGCGCTGGGTAGCGGGCGATCGCCGTGACCTGCCGCTTGTGGATGATCGGGCCGATGAGCACGGCGGGCAAGGTCGCGGTGAGGACCTCATTTCCAAGCGCTGGATCCCGAAGAACCACGTCAACCGAGACGCGCCAAACGGGCGCGGCGTCATCGACGTTCAAGGGCGCCGGCTCGACGATCAGAACGCAATGGTTCGAGGGGAGCCCCGCGTCGGCCTCGACGCGGTTCTCCTTTTGTTCGCTGTCGATATGCACGCCCACCATGGCCAGCCCTCCCGGGCGAGGGACGCGCCACGAGCGCGCCCCTCGCGCCGTTCCCGTCGTCTACCTCGTCACCTGCCCACGGCGTGCGAGCTGGAAGCCGATCCCGTTGAGGTTGAGCTGGACGTAGAGCCCCACCTCAAGCGGCTTCGCCTTCTTCCCCGAGCCGAGATCGATGGGCTTGATCGGGAAGATGACGTCGGAGGGGAGGTGCAAAACCGCGCTGAAAGCGCCGTCTTCGCTCCGCTCGGGGTCGTCGCAGAAGATATAACCGTCCTGGACCGGCAGCACCGCAGCGCCGCCCGAGGTCCGCGCGAGGGAGCGCACGCGCACGTCGGGGATGTTGCGCAGGTGATCGACCAGGATCTCGCGGCGGTTCGCGCTCCCGCCAACGCGAGCCTTTTCCCAGACGAAGTAGAGCGCCCCCGAGCGACGCACAGCCCGATAGAGCAGGTTCTCCCCGGTGAAGTCGTGGAAGATCTCGGCGGGCAGGAACACGCCAGCGTCATCCCACAACCACGCGTTTCCGCGGAGAGCGCTGGCGGCGGTGTCGAGGCCCATCACGGCGCCGATGTCGCTCTCGTCGTATCGGACACGGAGGTTTGCCTCCATCATCGAGATCGATTGGATGAGGAAGTCCTGGCCGTGGCTCGTGTTCTTGCTCGGTCGCTGAAAATTCGTGATGTCGACCGTCACCCGTCCGTTGTTGCCGAGGTACGTGGTGTCGTCGTCGAGGGCCTTGTCGAAAAAGGCGTATCTCCCGGCGGGGATGCGCAAATAAGCACGCTCCGCGTTGCCCTCGCATTTGCAACGGATCTCGGTGGCGTAGTAGTAGCTGCCGGCCTGGTTGATCGTGAACTCCTTGCCCTGCTGGTCCCACCGGCGGACGAGGGTCCTCACGCCTTCCCCGGGCAGAACCAGGTTTTTCGGCGGCTGCGGTCGGGCCGGCGCCACGGGGCGACGCTTCGCTTGCACCTTGCCGGCCTTCTTGCCCCTCGCTCTGGCCCTCGCCTGAAGGGTGCGCGCCTCCTCGAGCGAGAGCGTTCGCTTGCCGCGCGCCGCGAGCGCCCGCAGGTCGCCCGTATCGCCCTCCTCCGCCTCGAGCTCGGCCGCGGCGGTCTCCTGGGCGTCGTCCTCGTCCTCAGGACCAGCGGTGTCCTCGAGGTCGAGCTCGTCGGGCGCCGCGGTTTCGCCGCGCGCGTCGAGCTCCGCGAAGAGCTGATCGGCCTGCTGCGCCCTGGGATCGTCGAAATTCATCGTCATGGAGCCTCCATCGGTTCAGAAGTCGTCAATCACGCGGCGAACGCGGCCGCGGCGAGGGCGGCGGCGGGGTCTTGGGCCATCGGCGCGGCGGCGGCCGGCGCGGTCTGTTGAGGCAACGCCGGACGAACCGGGGCCGCGAGCTGCACGCGCACCCATTGCCCGCCGCTCTGGATCCAGGCGGTCCGATCGTCGATCGGGTGCATCACCGGGAGGGCCTGGGGAACGCCGGCCGTGTCGCCCCCAGGCTTCGCCGGGGCCTGGGCCTGCGGCTCCTCCTTCGGCCGGTTGCGGTACGCCTGGACGAAGAGCACGGCGCCCGCGGTCAAGACCGCGCTCGCGTGGGGGCTGTTCTTGCGGCGCAGGATGTAGCCGATGGCCAGGAGCGCCACGGGCAAGAGCCACCAGCGCTTTTTCACGGTCTCGGAGTTCTTGACGTCGTCGAGCGTCGCGATGTAGGCGAGGACCGCGCCGACCCCGATGGGCTGGACGAGGCTCCGCGCGGTTGCGGGCAGGGCCTTTGCCTCGGTGACCGCCGCTTCGCGCGCGCGGGTGCCGTACTCCCGGAGCGTGGCCCCAGCCGCCGCCGATGCCTGGAGATTCGCCAGAACATCACGACGAACTGGCACAAATTCGCTTACTGCTTCGGCCATATTGGAGCCTCCTTATTTGCTCATGAGCCACACCATCCCGAGGCCGAGCCCGATGGGCACGACCGACGAGAGGGCGTCGGCAGTTGATTTCCCGATCTCGCTCGTCGCCCCAGCGAGCGCCTTGCCGAAGTCCCTCGCCCCGTCGAACGGGGTGGGGAGCGGCGTGTGCTTCTCGGCCACGATCTCGCGCTGCGTTGCCTCGAGCCCATGCAAAATGGCCTTCTCTTCGGGGTCGAAGGGAAGGATCTTCCCTGCAATCTTCTCCCGCTCGACGTGCAGCGCGATGACTTTGACGCCCGCAGTATGCGCGTTGAGCAGTTTTTGCGTTTTTTGTGCCTCGAACGCGATGGCATGGTCCGACTGCGTGACGATCGTCCCGACGTAGCAGGCCGCAGCCGCGGCGACGCTGACGATCGCGACGACAGCGAGCGCCGGGAGAGCGCTTACGTCTGTCGGCAGGCCCGGGATGTCGATCGGCGGAATGGAGCCGGTGATCGCGGGGGCGTCGTCCCAGCTCAGGACGTCCTGATCAAGCACGATGTTTCCTGGCGGCGCGAGCACGATCGCCGTCCTCGCGAGGGCTGCGCCCGCCGCGTTGCGCTCGTCGTTGCCGCCGTAGAGGCTCGGGCCGAGGTCCCCGAGCGGACCGGGCGCATCCGACAGCGTGGCCCCCTGGAGCGAGAGCAGGAGCAGCGCCCGCAACTGCTTCGCGCGGTCGCTCGACGGGAGCTGTGCGAATGAGCCATTGCGAGCCGATTCCAGCGCCTTCGCGGCGGTCTCGGTCGGGCTTGTGGTGAAGTGTCGCCAGTAATACGTCATAATCCGTCCTTCTTCACGCCAGGAAAAGCCCTGCGCCCAGCATGGTCAGGAATGGCACGGCCGAACCATCGTCCTCGGTCGTCGGCTGCGTCGCCGGCACGATGGGAGGGCTCGGAAACTGCGGAACCGGCAGGCTCGGAAACTGCGGGGGCACCTGGGGCGCCGGGATCGCGTTCGGGGCCGTCCCTTTGAGCAATGCTTCGAGCCACGGCGGGATCTGCTGCGGGAGCTGCGGCACGGGGATCTGTGGCGTCGGGATGGGCGCAGGCTGCGGCAGGTTTGCCGGAGGAATGGGAGCGCTTCCCCCGAGGACTTTGCCCAGCCAGTCCGGGAGCTGGGGCAACCCGGGCAAGGTGGGCGTCGGGGTGGGCGCGGGCGTGGGGGTGGGCACCTGCGCAGCCGTGACCGTGAACAGCGCGCGATAGGTGAGCTCGTCGAGCACGCCGTCGGCGCGGAGGGGGCTCGACGGCCGAGCCTTGTTCCACCACGCTTGAAAGCTCGCGAGCGCCATCGAGGTGCGCGGCGTAGCCGTGCCCGTGAAATCGGTGGGATTCAGGCCGAAATCGGCAGGAACGCACGCCCCCGGGTTCTGCTTGGCCCAGAGAGCCAGCAGGGCTTGCGCCTGGAGGTAGATGCCGGGGTCCATCGTCCCCGTTTGCCCCGGCGCGGGGAGGCCTGGCCCTGTCGAAGGGATGGGGCTCGGGGGGGCCGGGGGCGTCCCGTTCGGGATCGAGCCAGACGCGGCCCACTCGTCGGGGATCCCGATCTCCTCACCAGCGTACAAGCTCTCCCAGTTGCCGCCGTTGTCCTTCGTGGGCTTGTGCGGGTTCGCGGCCTTGAGCTCGGACCACCATTTCGGACGCGACGGGAGCGCGCCGAGCTTCTTTGCGATGCCGTACGGCGTGTCGTTCTGCAGGACAGTGTACCGGCGCGCCGTCGTGACTGGCGCGGCCGTGTCCCGCTCGAACATCAGCCACCCAGGCGGGAGCTGCCAGACGGGCCCCTGATTGCCTGGGTTCGCGGCGACGAGTTCCGCGACGCGATCGGGGCTGCCCGTGAGCTTCTTCGCGATGCCGTACGCGGTTTCGCCAGGCGCCGCGTGGTAGACGCCGCTCGCGGGGTCGACGCCGGCGACGTCTCGGGCCACCGACGACCGACCCGCGAGAAGCCGGAGCAGGCGTTTGTCGAGCTTTTGCAGGGTCGGGACGCCCCGAAGCAGGCCTTCGAGCTGCCCTTGCTGAAGCGGCAGGATCGCGAGGTGCTTCCGCGGCCGGGGCCGCGCATCGGGGAGCCCGCTCGTTTCGCTGTACCCGTCGAGCTCGGGCATGGGCGATGGTTCGTCGTTGACGAACGTGGCCGCGGCGCTGGTCGCGGGCTGGGGGCTTCGCGCGGCGTGGATCTGTCGCCACGTCTCCGCGCCGCGGCCCTCCTGGATTGCGAGCTCGAGGTGCGCGCGTTCGGCCGCATCGAGGCCCTCGAAGAGCGCGGCGAAGTTCGGCCGTGGTTCGGGGGGCACCGCGGCCGGCGTTGGAGCTGGCGCCGGGGTTGGTGCGGCCGGCGTCGGAGCTGGTGCGGCCCCCTGGGAAAACTGCCGGAAGTCCACCCGCGGGGCCGCGGGGCTCTGCTGGGCGGCCCGTAGCCGCTCGGCGATCTGCGACGGGAGCTTCCCAGCGGCGCGCAACCGCTTGTAATCCGCCGGGCGTTGCACGCGCAGCACGGCATCCTGTGCGTACGCCTGGATCCCCGTGCGCTGGGCCATCGCCCGGCCTTCCGCGAGGATCTTTTGATCGTTCGCGTTCGGCTTCCGGCGCTTCGGCGGCTTCTTCTTCGGCTTCGTCAGCGCTGCGATCCCCTGCTCCGCGAGGCCCCCGAGAGCCCCACCAAGCCCCGACGCAAGCGGCGCAAGCGAGGGCATCCCGAGGCTCGTAGCGAGCGCCGCGCCCCCGAGGTTGCCAAGGCTTGACCCCATGCCGCCCGAAGGCGCGGGGTTTCCTCCACCATTCCCACCGAAAAGCCCCCCGAGCATCGACAACAGATCGCCCGTGTCCCCGATGGACGGGTCGAAACTCGGACCCAAATAGGATAACGTGGTCGCTCCGGGCATGCGTCTACCTCCTCTCCGGTGCCGCATCTGCGGCCGTCAGCGGCCCGAAATCTCGGGCGGGTTTTGCGTGTGCGGCGCCTCGGTGTGGGAGCCCATCGAGCACGAGCCACCACCGGGCGTGGTCGTCGAGGCCCTCGGCGGCTCGCGCTCGCTTGAGCCCGTCGATTTCGGTTGCGTGCTCTCCGAGGCCCTCGGCGGCGTGGTTCCCGGCCGCAAGGTGGCCGTCGGGGGCGAGCCAGGGGCCGGCAAATCCACCCTCTGCGCCGAACTCGCGGCGAAGATGGCCGAGAAGCTCGGCGGGCTCGCGTACTGGCTCGACGCCGAGCAGGATCGGGCCCTCGTCGACGCGCTCTTCGCCCGGACGAAGTCCCCCACACGGCACGTGCGCCGCATCGGCCAGCAGCCAGAGGACCCATCCAAGCCCTCGATTTCGTGGCGCGAGGCTTTTGCTGGTGTTCCGCCGAGCGCCTCGGTTGCCGTGATCGACTCGGTGCAGGCGTGGACAAACGACAGCCAGCGCGAGCAAGGCGAGCTTTTGCGGGCCGTCCGGGCGATGACGCCCACGGTCCTCGTGATCTCGCACTTCACGAAGCAAGGGCGTTTCGCGGGCTCGCGGCGTGTGCGGTACGACGTCGACGCGACGATCGCGATAGATCGCGCCGCAATCCGCCTTGAAAAGTCACGCTGGACGCCCACGCCACGCATAACGCCTCGTTCTTAGGCTGCCGCCTGGTTGTCTTCGCCCCCCGCGAGCTCATCGAAAAACGACGCAACCTCGTCGAAGGCCCCCGCGACGACATCGCCGAGATCCTCGTTTGTCTTGGCTGTCGCCTTCGTCTTCCGCGGTCGCCGTTGCTCGAAGTGCGCGGCTTCCTCGCGCTCGAGCTGCTTGAGCCTCTCGCGCTCGAGCCGCTCCTGAACGAGCGGAACGAGATCCGGATCCTCCTCGACACGCTCGAGGAACGCCTCGAGCCTCGAACGCCGGCCGCCGGCCTTGATCGTGCCCTTAACGAGGTGCCACACGGGGCGAAGCTCGGGCGGGAGGTTTTGCTCGACCTCCTCGTTGCTCTCCTGCATGCGTTCCCAGGACTTCGCCCGCGAGCGCTGCCGGTCCTTGTTTGCCACGTCGATCCGGCGGATCTCGTTCTGGTGGCGCCGCTCCTCGGCGAGGTCGTCGGCCGACTTCTTGATCCGCGGGTTGTGGGTCTCCTCGACCGTGTGGATCCCCGCCTCGCACCGAGACCGCGCCGCGGCGCGCTGCTCGTCCCGCTTGGCTCGCGCCCGTCCAATTGTACGTTTGTACGCGGCGCGCGTCTTCTTGTTCGTGCGCTCGCGGTCGAGCTTGCACGCGGTCCGGGCCTCCTTGGTGGCCGCACGCTTGCCCGCCTTGGCCTCGCCGAGGGCCTTCTTTTTCTTCGCAACCGCTGCCTTGTCGTTCGTGCGCGAAACCTCTTTGACGAGCTTTTCGCGATCTTTCGCCGATTTTCGCTTCGCCATGCAGCAGCACCCCATGGACTAAGGTCGATAGTTCGTGACTGCCGACGACGCGGGCGGGACCTGCCCGATCGCCGAGTTGAGGATCGTGGGATCCGCGCGCATCCAGCGCCCGCCGACGAAGACTTCCGCCTCGATGTGCGGGAAGCCCTGGTCGACGCGCACAGGGAGCCCTCGCGCGGGAATGCCGCTCGCGATGCAGAGCGCGACGAACGCGCGGGATTTCGCATCGCAATCGCCGTACCCGCGGAGCAGGGCGACGGCGGCATCCTCGAGCACCTCCTGCCCAGGATCCCGCACGTAATCGATCGCCCACTGGACGAACCGCAAGATCGCCCCCGGCCGTTCCTCGAGCGGCAGCCGTCGGAAGACGACGGCCCATCGCCGGACCGCGGGCAAATCAGCGTCCACAAGGCTCTGCTCGAGCATCCAACGAGCCTTGTCTTGGTTCGTCGGAAAGGAACGCTGGCCGACAAGGACCGTCACGCCGATCCCCCTGCCGTCAACGCGGCGAGGAGCGGGCCGAGGGCAGGATCTCCCGTCAGCGCCTCAAGCTCGGCGGCCAAACCCTGTGGGGCCGGCACGGGGACGTTAGGGGCGCTCTCCTTCGGTTGTGCCGCTTCGGCGGCGCCCGCGCTCGTGCCCGTCGAACCCGCGGCGACCGGTGCGACTGTGGGCGCCGGAGCCCCCAAGACGGCCCGAAGGCGCGTGAGCCGGACGGGGTCCGCCAGGAGCGCGCCAAAAGCCGCGTCGAGGTCTACACCGGGCGCAGCAGGGGCCGCCGGAGCGGGAGCTGCGGGAGCAGGGGCCGCCGGAGGGCTCTGGAAGTGCGGCTGGACGTGGGCCACCTGGACGAGCACCCACCCGGCCGCGGTGAAGGCCCACCCGAACCCCGGCGGAGGAGCGCCCGGAGGCGGCGCGATGGCGGCCGCGGGGGGAGGCGTAGCAGCCGGCGCGGGAGCCGCAGCGGGCGGGGGCGCCTGGTTTGGCGCAATGAGGCGAAGAACCTGCCCGAGGAGAGCCAGGTCCTCGTCGGGTTGCGCGGGCTGCTGGACAGGTTGCGCAGGCGTCCCGGGCAAGAGTCCCCGGGCGAGCTCGACACCCTGCAAAAGGGCCTGGGTTCCGCCCGCGTTCCCCTGGAGAAGCGGCACGATCTCGCGCACGACCTCGAGCGGGTTCGTCTCCTTCGTGGCAGGCCGCTCGACCAGCGCCCGAAGGAGCGTCGATTCCCGCGCCGAGGAGGCCTCGACCAGCGAACGCGCGAACGCCAACGCGTCGGAGTTGTTCGAGGGTGCAGGGGGCGGCTGGTACGGCGGCGGATATGGGTACGCCGCCGCTGGGCCCGGCACGTACCCCGACGGGGGCACGTGCTGCGCCGGGGCTGGGGCAGGCTGCGCCACGGGCGTGGCGGGCGGAGGAGCCGCAACGGGGGCCGGTTCTGGCGTTGGTTCCGGCGGAGGCGGCCGCATTTCGACAAACGGCCGCGAGGGGCCCGGCAGGTGCACCTTGTCGGAAAACGCCTGGAACCGGTAGGTTCGGCCGCATTGCGCCGTAAACTGGTAAGTTCCGCCCCCGTATGCATCGCTGATCTGCTCCAACGAGCGAAGCTCGCTCCCCTTCCACGATTTGGGGCAGATCTCCCGCGTGCCGTCGGCCTTGTACCGCTGCACGTGGATGATGTCGAACCGGCGCCGATCCGGCCCGGTCTCCGTCTCCGGCCTCGGAAAGAGGGGGTGTCCTCCCCATTCCGTGCCCTGTAAGTCGGCGGCGTCGAGTCCGCCTTCGCTCTCCGGCTCGCCCATATTGGAGATGATGCGCGCGCCAATAAAATTCGCCAACGCATTTCTTCATCAAATGAAGCGTTACGACGTCTCGACGTCATGATGTACTACCCATCGACGAGCCCGGCCATGTGGTGGTACCGTGGCTGACGATGGCTCCGCGCACACCTCCCTCTCGCCCACCCGATCCCACTGTCGTCCGGCGCAAGCGCTCCGGTGTCGAGCAGGTCCGGAAGACCATCTACCTCCTGCCCCTGACAAGCGAGCGCCTCGAGCGCTTCGCTTTCGAAGGCCGTCGAAAGGAATGGGAGGTCGTCGAAGAGGCTCTCCGCGAGTATCTCGACCGATACGCCCCCGCCCCGTCGAGGCGGCGTACGACCCGCCCGCCAACGAGCCAGCCACCGCCGACAACCCGCAAAACCACCATCCCGCCCCGGAGTGGTCGCGCGTGAAGGTGGTGGGGCGGGCCCTCGTCCTCGTGCTCCTGGGGCTCGCCCCCGTGGGGGAGACCGCGGCCGCGGGGCCCACCTCAACGACGAGCAGCGCGCCAACCTTCGAGCAGCTCGTCGAGGCGGGCAACCAGGCGCGCGTGGGGCGGCGATGGGCGGAGGCGGTCATCGCCTACTCGGACGCGCTGAAGCTTCGGGACGATCTTACCGTGGTTGGGCGCCTCGGCCTCGCCCTGTTCAAGCTCGGCGAGCACGCCGCGGCCGCGTCGCAGCTTCACCGCGCACTCGAGGAGCCCAACGCGGGAGCGTCACCCGCCGAGCGGGTGCAGTTCGTGACGGCGTACGACGTCACGCGGCGCGAGGTCTGCCGGCTCGACGTGAGGCTCGACAGGACGGGCGCGCGTGTCGAGCTCGACGGGCGCGTCGTGCAGGAAGGGCCCGCGGACTTCTGGTTGTTCGTCGCGGCGGGCAAGCACGAGCTCCGCGCGGCGCTCGAGGGGTTCGAGGAGGAGACGAAGACGATCGAGGTGCCGCGGGGTGGCCGAAAGCCGGTGGAGTTCACGATGAAAGCGAAGGCGACGCCGGCGGTGCAGGTCGACGAGCCACGCGTCGAGCCCACACCGCCACCGCCCGCGCCTGTAGCAGCGCCCGCACGCAAAGAGCCAGCGCCTCGCTCTGCTCCGTCGAACTCGGCTGGACACGTGGGAATCGGCGCGGGGGTGGCCGCCGTGTTCGGCGCGACGCCCGGCGCAGCCGTTGGGCCTCAAATCTTCGGGGCGTGGCGGCGCGGATGGTTCTCGGTTGGGCTCGAGGGGCGCGCGGCGTGGGGGCTCAAGGAGACCAAGAATTTGCAGTTCATGTCCTGGACGGTGACAGCCTCACCATGTGCCCACTGGCGCGCGTGGTTCGGCTGCGTGCTTGTGCAGGCGGACTGGCTTCAAGCGCCCGCCCCCGCGCTGATCCGCACTGGGGGGCAGGTGGGTCTTGGCGTGCGCGGTGGCGTCGAGTTCTTCCCGCAAGCGCCGGTTCGTCTGCGGATCTGGGGGGATGCCGTCGCGCGTACGAGCGGCATCCCAGTACGTGCGAACAACCAACCCATCTGGTTGAGCTCTGCCATCGTAGGATCGCTGGTTGCTGGTGGCGTCGTGACCTTCTAGGTTTGTCTGTTAGGAGATCGGTCATGGAGCGTAGGTTCGTCTTGGTCCTCGTTACTTCGTTGTCAGCCGCCACTGTCGTCGAGGGCTGCGGCCTCGGTGAAGCGACGGAAATCGATTGCATCACCCCTGGACCCATCTACGACACGCAGGCTTGCCGGGAGGTTCGTGACGCCCTCGACGCGGGAGCAGACGGCGCGGATGGTTCCGACGGTGAACCTGGCTCAAGCGCACGGAGCTGCGGTGGCGTCTGCGTCGAGAACGCTCCCAACGACTTCCACGAACCGCAGCCGTTCTGGATCGGTTCCAACACGTCGAAGGCTCCGCTCTTCTGCCCCCGCGATGTCGGAGCGTTCGGGGGTGGTCGCAGTTTCGCAGACCTGAAGGTTCCTTCTTCAGGGTGCCCGGCGTGTGTGTGTGGCGACGTCACAGGGACATGCTCACCGACTCCCAGCTCGATCCTCGTCCGTGCTGCGACATGCGAAACCCCCCAAGCCTACACGTACGACTTTGGCGCGCCTGCGAGCTGGGACGGCTCCTGCACGAGCGTGAAGGCGCTGCCGGCCGGTGCCGAGTGCCCGCCAGGGAGCGGCGTCCTGTGCGCACAGTCGGTCTACATTTCTGCTTTGCCCGATCCCGTGGGGGTGGGATGCGAGCCGGTGCCGCCGCCCGTACCCTCGGTGAAGGAGGACGCTCCGTCCTCGGACAAGCCCAAGCCTCCTTCCTCCTCAAACGACGCCGCGCCTCGGTGGGGCCGCGTCGCTCTCTCGTGCAACGGGAGCGAAGCGGGAGAACCTGGCTCGTGTGGCGCAAGCGCGGCGTGTCGCTTCGAATTACCGATCAAAGTAGCGACCAAGGATGACGACGGGAGTTGGCGGTACTGCGCGCGCCACAAAGAGAAGGGGATCCACCCCTGCATGGGGGCCTCGTACACCGAACAGATCATCGTGTACCCGGACGACGCCAAGATCGACACGCGAGGCTGTACGGCGTGCGAGTGCAAGGCATCCGGAGGCTCGTGTTACGCGACGTTCGCCGTGTACGAAGACGACGCTTGCACCACGCTCGTTAGCGCGGACGGGTTCAGCTCCATAAAGCACGACTGCAACGACGTCATCCCCGCAGGCCGACCGATTGGGAGCAAGCAACTCCTGGATCTCCAGTTCGTTCCGGGCACGTGCCACCTCATCGGAGGGGGTGTGCCCTTCGGGACCGTCGAGCTCGACGAGACGAAGGCCGAGACATGGTGCTGTGACCCATCATCCGCATACTGATTTTTAGCCTTTTTTGAGGTTTGTCATGAAAGCTCGATGGATCCTGGTGTTGGTGCTCTTGGGTCTCGGTGGGGTTGTTTTCGCCGGATGTGAACACACGTGCAAGCCTGGATGGGCGTCGATCGACAACAGGGACCGCCAAATGTTCCCCGACGTCGATTCTGACTGGATTTGCCTTGGCCTGTCTTTGCCACCACCGCCGCCGCCTCCTCCTCCCGATCTCGGCGGATACAAACCTCCCGATCCCCCAGGGCCCAAGGATCCCGAGGCCGTCGCGAGGGCAGCGATCTTCATCGAAAGCTGCCAGCCGTACGATTACGACTCCGACGTCAATTCACGAATTGACCGTACATATAGCGCGATCATGGCCCGTTCGTTCGACCGCGCGCTTGCAGAGCGTGTGAATTGTTTCAAGGACAAAACGAACGGCTGCGAGGCCGTGAGGGAATGCCTCGGCTATCTCCAAACACCAGACGAGCCAACCGCTGAACCGGGATGCAAGGATGGCGTCAGCATGAGGCGGGTCGGTTCGCCTCCCGATTTGCGAAACCGCTGGCTCGATTGCGCCGGCCTGGGCCTCCAGTGTTACGACGTTCCTTACCCGTCGTGCGGGCTACCTGAATTTTCCTGCGATGCCGAGACGTTCGTTCCGCATTGCACGAGCGACGAGGCCCCACGAAATTGCATTGGCCACGCAGAAGTGGGCACTGATTCCTGGCACACGGCCCCGAGCTGCGCAGGCTTTGGGCTCACGTGTGCTGCTGACGCCAGCGAGGCCCGCTGCACGGGTCTCGGTCCGGCATGCGACGCGAAGTTCGAGACCCGTTATTGGGACTACCTCGCCGATTTTCGAGCCGGTATCGAGTGTGAGAACGAGACCACGTTGCGCGCGTGCGTGAATGGTCACGAGCAGTTGGTCGACTGTACGGCACAGGGCCAGGGCTTCTCATGTATCGGTGGCTCGCGGCCTCGATGCGGCCTGGACTTTCAGTGTGACAAATATGAGCCGCAAAACCAAGGCTTCGGTCGTCCGATATGTGACGGCCCCGAGCTCTGGATCTGCAACGCAGGGGTCCAAATGTGGGTCGATTGTAGGAGCCTCGGGTTTGAGAAGTGCGATCCGACGTTGCGTATTTGCAGGCCTGGAGCGATGGATGCCTCGAACAAGTGAGCGTTGAGCCCTACGCCTTTCCCTGGACGAGCCATGGCGCAGCGTTCGACCGCGTGTCCCTGCCGGGTGGCTTCACGTGCGCCAAGCCGGCCGTCTGGACGGTGGCCTGTGTTACTGTGGTAGACATAGAATCTCGGTTCCGATAAGGGAGGCTTTCCGGGCATGAGGCCCATGGAGGGACCATGAGCGACGACACCACGAACAAGGAACGACTTCGCTACGGGGGTGGCTGCCGCGTGCGCTGGCAGGACGACGACGGGACGTGGCATCCCGGCACGGTCGCGAACCACGGAGACAAGGGCGACTCGATTGACGTGGAGACACAGTGCCGTGTTGGGCAGGATCTCCGTTCGTTTCCTCCCTCGCGCGTTTGCAACGGGTGGGAGTGAGGAATCGCCTCGCCCGACGCTAGCGCGGCGACGGACGGACGATTCGCAGGCGCGAGCTATGCGCGAACCGAGCTTCAAACCGGCCTTCCGCGTTTCGTTTACGCAACTCCTTGACCACACCTGCCATGTTTCGTTAAACGAAACCAATGGGACGTCCCCCGCGCGCGTCGGTCGCCTCCACTCGCATCATCGGCTTTCGCCTCACCGAGGACGAGGAGCGCCGCCTTGACGAGCTCGTGACGGAGCAGCACCACCCGGACCGCTCGGCGCTGCTTCGCGCCTGGCTCGCGCAGGGTGGGCCGTCTGGGACGAGCGCGCACGCGGGCCGATCACGTGCGCGCGTACCGAACCCCTCCACGAGCACGAGCGCGAGCGCGCCGAGCTCGTCCACCTCGGCAACAGCCACGCTGGTCTCGGCTCTCTCGCCGCACGTCGTCGACCAGGTCCTCGCCGCTCTTCATCGCGAACACGATCCGCACCTTGGCTTGATCTCCATCTCAAGGGTCGTTCGCTCGCTCGTGCCACACGTTCCGGTGAACGACGTTCACACCGCGCTCCTCGCTCTCCACAAACAGGCGACGATCGAGCTACGTCCCGAGGCGGGGAGCGAGTTCTTGCACGACAACGACGCCGCGCTTTGTCCTCAAGGACCTCGGGGGACGGTCTTCTCGTTCGCGAGGTTGCTCGATCGAACGAACACGACGAACGACGCCGGCGATGATGAAGCCGTGCTTTCAGCGCTGCTGAAGCTCGCTTCGCGTGAGCCTCCGGGCTCGCTGCTCAGCGTGCGCACGCTTCGCACGATGCAGAAGCTTCCCGCGCCACGCTTCGACGCTGCCGTGCTGCGACTTTCGGGGGCTGGAAGGGTCATCCTCCATCATCACGACTTCCCGACGAGCCTGCCGGAAGCAGAGCGCGCGAAGCTCGTGCGAGACGAACATGGAACCCACTACATCGGGATCGCGCCGAGACAGGGCTCCGTTTCGTCGAACGAAACGTGAGACAATGAGGAACCGATGGAACGATGAGCGCGAAGGACATCACAGCGTTGCTCGATGAGCTCTCGCCTGCGGGCCTCGCGTCCGTCGAGGCCTTCGCACGCCAGGTGCGCGACCTGGAGCGGCGCGGCGTGCAACCGCTCTCCGGCCTCGCCCGTGAAGACTTCGCCGCCCGCGTGCAGGCAGCAGCGAACAGCTCGCGAAACGCGTGGCCCACGTCCGGATCCGACAAGGTCTTCGTCTCGGTTCTCTTCGCCGAGCTCGCGGCCAGCGGCGCGACCGTGGGGATAGACCTCGACGCGTTCAAGGCGTGTTTGCTGGAAGCACACCGCGCGCGCCTGCTCTCGCTCTCCCGATGCGATCTCGTCGAGGCGGCAAGCGCGGCCGACGTCGAGGCGAGCGTGATCCGCTACCTCTCCGCGGAGTTCCACGTCGTCATGCGTGCGCGCACATGACCGCGCTCGTGCGCGTCGCGCCGGCGACGCTCCCCGCAGGCCTCGCCGGCGACGTCCAACGCGCGGCCGAGCACGCCGCGCACGCGCGCGCACCGAACACGCGCCGCGCGTATGCTCGCGCGTGGGAACGCTGGACGGCGTACGCGCACGAGCACGGCGCGCGCGAGCTCCCCGCAGCGCCGCTCGTTGTCGCCGCGTACCTCGCGCACCTCGACGCTGAAGGACTCTCGCCGGCCTCGCTCGACGTCGCGCTGGCTGCGATCGCCGACCAGCACCGCGCCGCGCGTCTTCCTTTGCCCACCAACGATCCCGCCGTGCGCGATGTGCGCGCGGGCATCCGCGCTCGACGCGGGACGCGTCCGCGGAGCAAGGCCGCGCTGTCGCCGGCCGAGCTGCACGAGATGATCGACGCGCTCCCGCCCGACCTCGGCGGCGTGCGCGATCGTGCTCTGCTCCTCGTCGGGTTCGGCGCGGCACTGCGACGGTCGGAGCTCGTCGCGCTGCTCGTCGAGCACGTCGCGTGGCATGCGCGTGGCGTCGCGGTGCTCGTCGCGCGGAGCAAGAGCGACCAGGAGGGCGCAGGCTTCGAGATCCCGGTCCATGCGGCCCCGGGCCCGCTCTGCCCTGTCGCAGCGCTGCGGGCCTGGCTCGACGCCGCGGCGATCACGTCCGGGCCCATCTTCCGCGCCGTTGACCGCTGGGGCCGCGTCGGTCGTGCAGCACTTAGCGCGTGTGCTGTGGCCAAGGTCATCAAGCGCGCCGCGGCGCGCGTGGGGCTCGATGTGCACGAGCTCGCGGGGCACTCGCTCCGCGCTGGGTTCGCGACGACGGCGGCGAGCCAAGGCGCGAACCTGGCCGAGATCGGGCGCATCACGCGGCACGCGAGCGAGGGAATGCTCCGCCGCTACATCCGGGCGGGAACGCTCTTCGAGCGCGACCCGTTGCGCGGGGTGCTCGTGCGGTAACCTCGACCGGTCGTCTTGGGCCCCCCGTCTCCGTTTCGTTAAACGAAACCATCGTCACCACCTCGGTTCCTGGACAGACCCCAAAAACCCACTCCATGGATCTAAATTTCTGGATCCGCCCCTTGTTTCGCTGCGTCGAGTCCCGCAAGAGCCACAAAATCGAACCACTTTTCGCACAAAACGGAGCCCCAGTCCTCCCCGGTGCAATGTTTCACGGAGATGCAACCAACATTTCCGATGTGCGCAAGACTCGTGCCCTCCGCAGACAAACCGAGATATCGCCGTGGTTTGGCCATGTAGCTGAGGCTCGCCATCTTGTTTCACAGGCTCGCCGAGCCACTTAGGTCCACTAAACGATCCACTTTTCGCACCGCGAAAGCCACTCAGCTTCGCTGAGGAATGTTTCACGGCAGAATCTGCGTTCCAAACAACAATATCCCACCTCGATCGACACCTCACCCACCCACGCGGATCCATGGAAACCCATGGATTTTCCACTCCCGATCCATCAGCACGGAGCGGCTTCACTTCGTGGGGGCGTGTGTGGTTCGCCTGGAAGACTCCGACCTTCCCCGGAGCGGCTGAGCCCCATTGCATAATCGTATTCTATAATACTTAACATGAGCCGCCCCCTCCCTGCCCTTCCTCCGGCTCCTCGAGCTGCGGCAGCACGCGCCGCACCTTCGCCGGCCGGGGACCGACAGCCCCCCACCGGGGCGCGCCGGCCCTGCCAAGTGGCCGCTGCGCGACAGCCAGCGCCTCAGCATCGGCCTGGGCTTCTGGCTCGGGCACGAGCCCGGGACCAAGGGCGGCGCGGAGCTGCTCAAGCGCCGCGGTCACGCGCGGCGTGGCCGGGCGATGAGGGCTCCAGCCTCGAAACTCGGGCGGAGGCCCGCAAGGAGCCGCTTGGGGCCCTGCCTCGCGCAGCACCTCACGCGGGGGCGGCGGTGCGGAGGTTTCGGCGACGATCTGTGGCTGCTCGGGCTCGACGGGGACGGGCTCGGGTTCGTCCTGGGTGGGGTTTCCGGCGTCCTTGAGCGGCGCAAAGCCAAACTCTGCGTCGAGTTCCTCACGATCGATGCGTCGCTGTTGTCCTGGAGGCGCGAACGTCATGCAGAGCTGCTCGACCATCGCCGCGGCGCGTGCCTGCTCGACCTGCGCTTCCGGTGCGGCAGGCTCGGGTCGAGACCGCCGGGGCTCTGCGGCGTCGTGGCTTTCACGCAAGAGCGCCGCCATGGCCTCCGTCGTGCGCGCGTGGAGCTCGCGGGGTAGGTCTCGCAGCGCGTGCCGCACCTGCATGAGGTGCGGCGTCTTGCGCTTGAAGTAAAGCTTCATGACGCGCGCGGCGAGCTCGTGCCGAACCTCCACGCGGTCGCGCTTGACGCCCCGAGCGTGGAGCTTCGCGGAGATCTCGACCGCTGCCCCATCGAGGCACTCGGCCATGGCTTCGCGCTGCTCGCGCTTCAGGTCGGGCGGGAGTGGCGGCAGGCCGTAGACGTGCTTGGTCTGCTTGGCGTGCGCGGTGACGAGGACCTCCCACGCCTCGACCCAGCCCCGCTCCTCCCTCCGAAGTTCCTTCGAACCGTGTGTGTTCTGTTGGGGGCGCGCCTCGCGCCCGTCACTCTCTGTCCTGGAACCAGATTCCATCGGATCCAGATCGGGGGGCAGATTTGCCGGGGGCCCCCCCTGGCGGATTTGCTGGGGGCCCCCCTGGCAGATTTGCCGGGGGCCCCCCTCGGGGGCAACCGGTGCTGGTGGAGTCGTTGGACTGGTCCGAGAAAGGCTTGGACGTGTCCTCACGGCCTCCTGCCCGGCGCGAGCAGCAGATCCGCCGGACCCGTCGAGGATCGTGTAGAGGTGAGGGGCCTGGCCGACGTCCCCCCGTCGCGGCACTGGTCGCCCTGCGGCCTTCTGCTCAGCGGCGAGCCGCGCCCAAGTCATGGCCTCGACGTGGAGCCAGCCGCCTGTCACGAGCTCGCCGAGGGCTCGCTGGATGGTGCGCCGACTCCCGATCGCCGCATGGCTTCCGAGGGCTTCGAGCCCGATCCAGGTTCGGCCAAGGTGGTCAGCGTGCTCGAGGAGCACCGCCAGAACCGCGCGAGCAAAGCTGCTCTTCGGTCCGTCCGGAGACCAGACCCGCCAGCGCAGCGAGTTCTTCCACGCATGCGGAGAAGGCGGGTTAGGGGTTGCCTCGTTCTGTGTGGCTTGTCCTACATGGCGCGTGGCAAAAACACGCGCGCCTGTGTCGCGGCGGGATCCACCCGCCACAAGTCGTGATACCGTCATGGCTGTCTCGCAAGCGCGTCGTTCCGGGGCTCTGTCGCCAAACTAAAGACCCGGCCGGCGCGCTTATTTTTTGTGCCCTGTCAGCACTCCACGTTGTGGTTTCCTCGCCGACCACGGACCAGCCCGGCCGAACGTGCGTCCAGGTGACACGTTTTCAGGGCCGAGATCAAGGGGTCTCGTGCGTCCGGGGACAAAGTCCCTCAGCAGAGAGGGCTTTGTCAGCGCTGCTTCGCCGCGTGTGTCGTTTGTCTCGGGGGTTCGTCCGGGCTGGGTTCGTCCCGGGGACCGGACTGGGTTCGTCCCGGGGAACTTGGCCAAACCCCTCCGGTGCGTGGCATCGAGGGCACCATGCAGCGGCAAAAACCCTACCAGGAGCGTCCGAAGATCCTTCGCCCGTGCGCTGGTCAGTGCGGCGCGTTTGTTGAGGTGACCGAACATCGAGGCGGCGAAGGTTGGTGCTCGACATGTCGCGTTCGTCGACACCGAGGGCGCGCAGTTCAGGCGGGCGCCAGCTGCGCGGTCTGCGGCGAGGTGGATCGGGTGGTGCTCGGTCCTCACGAACTCGCGGATGGTACCGCGGTGCTTTGTAGGAACGACGCAGCGCGCGCTCGTCGTCGGGCTGTAACGCTGGACGAGCTGCGGCAGGAGCTCGCGGTGCGGGTCGCGAGGTTCAGAGCCGCGTAGGGGCTCGACACGTTTCTGCTGTAACGTTTCCCGTGCAACCTGGTGTTCCGTCGGGACACGAGCAACGCCCCCCAAAAAATTTTGACCCCTCGGTCGATTTCCTGTCGCCAAGTCGCGGTCAGACTGACGTTACAAGTTGTGCGTCCCGTCTCAGCCGTCCCCACTCCCGACCCGTCCCCCGAGGAGCCTCACGGCTGGTCGTTTCAGGCGCTTTGCGAGACCTTCGCGGCGCTCGTTCCTGGGTGGCTTCGGAGGTGCGGCGTACGGGGGCACGAGCTTGAGGACGCTGTCCAGGAGTCCCTCATCGCCATGTGGCAGAGGGCGGACGAGATCCCCTCGGATCGCGGAGAGGCGCGTCGAGCGCTTCTTCGACCTGTCGCTCGGATCGCGTTGCGTGCGCGTCGCCACGCACAACGCGCGGACGCGCGGTTCGTCCAGGCCGATGAGGCCGAGATCCTCGATCCGTGTGATGTGGAAGTCTGGGTCGAGGCTCGCGCGCTCGTGCTCGATGCGCTCGACGTCCTTGACGAGGGGACACGAGCTCTACTCGTGGCTCACGACCTGGAGGGCTGTTCGAACGCCGAACTCGCCAAAAGGTTCGGGGACAAGGAGCAGAACATCAAGCAGAGGGTGATCCGGGGGCGGCAACGCCTCCAAAGGGAGATCGAAAGCTTGCTCAAGGGCAAGTCTCGGAAGACCAAGCGCAACCGCTCTCGCGCCGTGATGGTGCCGCTCGGTCTCGCGGGCCTCGACCCGACAGACCGCGCCATCCTGTGCGCCGTGCTCGACACCGAGCGAAGAATTTTGCCCCTTGGTGGGCCCCCGCCTCCGTCTGGAGTCTTCGCGTTGGTGGGTGGAGCTGGGACCCTCCTCGGTCCAGTGCTCGCAGCGGTGGCGGCCGTGCTGGGGACGGTGGCGGCGCTGCTGCTCGTCGCAAGCTTGCTGCCAAGACTTCGGCCGGACGTGGGCTCCTCCTCGATGCGGTGGGGGACTGCCGTCGAGCCGTTTAACGCGACAACAACTGCTGCGGTTGGGGCGGCTGCACTGGTGGTGGCTCCTCCGCGTGGCGCAGTTCCTCCCGTTCAAGCTCGGGCGTCTGTGCCACGGAGTGTGGCGGGTCCGCCTGTTTCGCCCGAGGAACTCGCCGCACGCGTCGCAGCGCTTCGAGCCGTAAACGTGGGGAGACCACCGCCTTAGGGTCTTCATTCGCAGTCGGCCGCGGTTCCGGACCTGCTCACGCAAAGCTGGTCTCTTCTGGGCACAGGAACCGCGGCCGACTGGGGGTGAAGACCCGCGAACCCGTCTCGTGATCGGCCGCGCTGCGACCGTCGGGAGATGTGTGGCCATCGATCGCGAGCGTGAGC
>NZ_SSMQ01000110.1 GCF_005144585.1 Polyangium fumosum
GGCGCCGCCACCCAGAGCGGCGCTTGCTTCTCCCGTGTTCGACCCATCGACATGACGCGGACAAACCTACCATCGTCTCCCGTCTCTGTCGATCGTCCCTTCGGGATAGGTCCACGGGCTGCTAGGCTGGCGGCATGTCGTCGATGCGCCTCTTGACGTGGGGCACTGGCCTCGCCCTGGTTTGTCTCGCCTGCTCCAGCAATGACGCGAGCGAACCGCCTGCCCCCTCCCCGGGAGGTAACGGCGGCAGCGGCCCCACGTCCAGCTCGAGCAGCAGCGGCGGCGGCTTCCTCGACGCAGGCGTCGACGCAGGCAATCCCGCCCTGCTCGACTGCGGGATCAGCGCCACGGTGGCCAATCCCTGGATCCAAACCGAGTTCGACGGCGTGCCCGATTTCACGGGCGACTTTACCAAGCGCACCGCCGTCGAGCTGCCCCGGCGCATCCACGATGCGAGCGTCACCCAAGGAAAATACGGCTTCGACCTCAAGGACGAGGTCGAGCCGATCGACCCGCGCGTTGCGCTCGTGAACGTCAACATCCACGACCTGACGAGCCCCGACGCCTACGGCGCCTCGTTCCAGACAGCCGGCGCCCCCGGCGCGAAAATCTATCTCTCCAACGTGTATCTCGAGCCGAATTGGCCTGCGTGGGTCAGCTACGACACCACCAACTACGACGGCATGGTCCTCGACAACTCGGAGGAAATCTTCGCCGAAGATCTCACCGTGAAAAACTGGAATGCGGACACCGCGGCCGACGTCAAATCGAAGCATGCGCAATTCGTTTGTCTACGCACCGAGGGCAACGGTCATCGCACGCTCCGCTTCTGGAACGTCGGGCCGCACTACCTCGTGAAGTCCTCGGTCAACAATGGCACCGGCGCTCTGGTGTGGATGAAGACGTGCACCGGCGCGCGCATCCACATCTACGACTCCACCTTCAACGGCGCGCCGCAGCTCCCCGCCGACAAGATCTCGTGCGAGGACGGCGGCGAGCCGGAGATCGTCTACCTCACCACCGATCCGCGCACGACGGGCGAGATGCACCCGATGTTCTCGTCACGTTGAGGCAAGCCACACGTTGAAGCGAATCGAAGCGAAACGGGCGTTCGCTCGACGCGTGGCGCCCTGTCGAGGGCCGATGACGACATATCGTCGAACACTTCCTCCGCGGGTGTGCGAAACTGAACCGGTGCCCCGCATCGCGCTGATCTCCGACCTCCACCGCGCCTTCGACATCCACGCCGACCCCCGCAACGTGGCGATGATCAAACGCCGCCACGCCTTCTGGACCGAGCTCGCCCGGATGCATTCCTGGGACCTCTCCATCCGTCACGCCGGCGCGCTGGACACGGCCCCGGGCGATATACGCGGCAGCGTTTGCTGGATCGACCTGCCGATGCTTCCCCGCGAGAGCTACAGGGCCGTCTACCATCGTGTCGGCGCCCTCGAGCCCGCATGCGTCCTCGACTCTCCCGACGACGTGGAGCAGGTCCTCGGGCTCGATCGTTCTCATCCGGTCCTCGTGCGCGCCGGCATTCCCACCCCGCGCACGGCCTTTTTGCCCGTGGATGACGCGTGCGCCGCGGCCATCGACTCGCCCGCAGCCGTGCGCAGCAAGTTGACCGAGGCGATCTACAATGCCCTCTCCGATGCGGGGCTCGATCCTCACGAAGGCATCTTCATTCGGGGCTTCGATTCGTCGATCAAGTCGACCAACCCGGAGCATTACTTCGGCAACAACCAGGCGGATATCGAGGCCACCATCTTCGAAGTGATCCGCCGCCTGCGCGTGTCCCTCGACGTCGGCGGCCTCGCATTACGCGAGCACCTCGATCTCGAACGAATCGAACTGCCAGCGCCCGCAGGCGCGCGTGATGCCATTCGTGTCCCCTTCGAGGTGCGGCTCACGGTCCTGAACGGTCGTCTTCTGATGGCAAGTTATCATGGCCCTTTCGAGGCCCTCGCCGACGAACCGCGCCAGGCCCTCGAAAGCGCGCTTGCCGCCCGGCGTTCGGTCGTCGACGATGCCGTGCGCTCTCTCGCGCCGGCCCTGCTCGCGGCGGAGCTACCGCCGAACTACGTGGCGGATCTCGCCTTCCTTCGAGGCGGCGGGCCGGTGGTGCTGGAGCTCAACCCGCTTTATGCTGCAGGCTACAACGTGCCCGCGGCGCACGCCTTGCTCGTCGCTGCGCTGGGCGCCGATCTCGCGCGTCGTGCTGGGTATGCCGAATCGACGCAGGCCGAAATTCTCGAGCGTGCGGCAGAGCTCGTCGGAGGACGCGTCGAACAGAGCCCCGGGGTCATGTGGCCTCTCTCCAACCTCGCGCAACGTGGTACGTCGCCCCGATAGGGTCGCGCTGAATTGAAGATAAACCTCGGACCTCACGAAGCTGCTGTTCGTCCCTCGCTGGATGTGCTCGCAGACGCTCCCGATTCGACCCCCAACGCTTTCATGATCCGCGCGAGCACCGCATCCGAATTTCGCGCCCAATCCCTCGCCGTCACGCGTAGGACCTTCCAGTCTCGCGCCCGCAACGATGCCGGACGATGAACGTGACGCTCGAACGCTTCGCATGTCTCGTCCCCTTCGTCGCACAGGACGGCAACCGCATAACGCGACGATTGGACGCTATCCACCACAGCCAGCGGAACCTTGAAATCGGATGTCCCCACATCGAGCTCGCAGGTGACCCCGCGTTGTTGAAGCGCCATCGCGATCTGCGCCTTCAGCGGGACATAACCCGGCGGGAGGTCCGTCGTTGCCGACAGAGCGCTCGTCGGACGGCTCTCGCGGACGACGCGCAACACGCGCTCCGCCAGTGCACGCTGCCCGCTCGAAAGGTGGAATGCAAATTCGAGAAACAGCTTGAAGAGCTTGGGGCCTTCGTTCTTGGTCCGGCCAACCGACAGCATCCCCGGCTCGAACGAGGCGACGATGATGCACTCGCGTTTTGCACGTGAGACCGCCACATTGAGACGGCGCTCGCCGCCGCGCTGACCAAGAGGCCCGAAGCGCGCTGGAACGACTCGCTCCGTGCCCCTCTTGGTGACGCGCTCGACGGGCGCATACGCAGGCGAGAAGAGGATGATGTCGCGCTCGTCCCCTTGCACATTTTCGAGGTTCTTGACGAACGGCCGCTCGTCCAGCCGTTCAGCCGAACACGCCTGATCCCAGCGCTCCGCAAACACGCGATCCGACGCGCGGCGCCGATCGATTTCGTCGAGGATCGTTTGCCGTTGCTGGATGTTGAGCGTCACGATGCCGATCGTCGGTACGGGGGTTCGTCCCAAAAGGTCCATCACGGTGTCCATGACCACGCGGGCTTCTGGCTCGTTGCGACCGGCATCGTATTTGCCATCGGGAACCATCACGGTACGAATGGCCGGGGGCGCCGTGCGGCTCGCCGTCGAGGGAATCGTGAGCAGCGAACCGTCATACATGGCGTAGTTGGAGAATGCGATCAGCTCTTCGTGGGCGCAGCGGTAGTGCCACGAAAGGCCGCTTCGAGGCACGCGTGATCGCGCGAGCGTGAGCAACGATTCTGCCTCGAAAAGCTCACGCGCTCCGGTCGCCTCTTCGTCCTCGGAAATCTCGCCCTCGTCCGTTGATCTCGCTGTGAAAAACGACGTCGGCGGCATCTGCTTCTCGTCCCCCGCGATCACCGAGCGCTGCGCACGAAGGAGCACTGGGAGCCCGCTCTCCACGGTGCACTGGGAAGCCTCGTCGAAGATCACCAGATCGAAGAGCGGCTGCCGGGGGAAGAGCACCGTCATGGTCTCCGGCGAGAGGAGCCAAACGGGAACGAGATCGAGCAGCCCCTCCGGCGCGAATTTCCGCATGAAGGTGCGCATCGGCATCACGTTCCGCTGCTTGCGACACTCCTTGAGCATCGCCTCTTTCATCGCCTGATCCGCCGTACGACGACGGCCTCGCTGCGCTGTCCCCGCACGCAGGAGCGCATGGTTGTCGAGCCGCGCAGCAATACGTTTCCGCTCAAGGTCCGCCGCACGCCCGACCGTCGCCGCCATGCGCTGCTCAGCGGCCTCCTCGTCTCCGTACGGCGTGGGACCATCGAGCTGCCGGAGCTCCGGCGTCGAGCGCTCCAGCGCGTCGAGGCGGGCAACGGCCCACGTCTTGACCAGCGATTCGGACCATCCCGAAGCATCCGCCGTCGGGAGGTGCTCCGAAAATGCATGAAAGACCGCGGGCGCCTCGGGGCACAACGTACTGAATGCAGTAAGGCGACGATCCGCCTCGGCAACCCGACGGGCATCGCGCCGGAACGCCTCCAGGAACGCCTCGAGCTCGGCGCGTCCCGGCAGCCGGCCCAGCCAAGGGAAGAAGCCCGAGAGCGATTGCGCCGCGGTGTGGTGCGCGTCCCGCGCCGCGAGAACGTGGAGCCTCGCATCGAGGGCGCGATCCCATGCCTCGATCTCCTCGACCGAAAAGCGGGCCGGCCACGCATGCACGGCTTCGAGCAGATGTCTCGTCGCGACGAGGGCCGTCAGACGCCGATACGTCTCCCCCACCTTCCGAAGCAATCCGCCCACATGCGCCGCTGAGTTCGACGCGAGCGAACGCAAGCTGAAAGCTTCAAGGCATGCTTCTGCTTGCTCCCAGGCGCGCGTCGCGCGCGCCCGGGACAAGAGCTCCGTGAGAAGCGGCGGGTCAAGGGACGCACCGGCTTTCTCCGGTAGGAGTGTCGTTACGGAGCCCCGAACGACGCCCCGCGCTCGCCACCAAGCTGGCGAGAAGTACCGGAAGAATCGATTGCCCCATTGCAGAAGCACACCCATGGCGGCTTCGGCCGTCGGCCCTGGATTGAAAGCCACGCGTTGTGAGAACTGAAGCAACACTTCCTGCGCCTGCGCCCACGCCTGCTCGGCCTCCCCGAGGTTGCGAGCGCGATCCGGGTAGAGCGTCGCGACCGTGAGGGCATTCGCGAAGAGCATCTGGTCTTCCGGATGGACGCGAAGATCACGTGTCCCCCGCGCGGCCTCGAGCATGCCTTTCGCTGATTCCAGGCGCTCGATGGGCGTCGGCGCCACCGTCGCGAGCCCCTGCTCCAGCTCCGCGGCCGTCGTCACGGCCCTGGCAATCGTAGGCTCGAAGCTCTGGAACCAGGACTCCGCCTTCTCGGCGAGGGAAATCCGCCCCGACCGCCACTGCGAGCCCTTTCCGAACAAGTCGGCATAACGTCTCAGCGCCGCTATCTCGGTTCGAGCGCGGTGCAATTCACTGTCGCGGAGCCCCATGCAGCCTGATGCTGCGGGGACGCCTGCCGCGGGCAGTCCTGCGCTGAGCGCGTGAAGCTGCCCGACACGCATCGAGCATCCTGGGAGGTTTCGACCGAGCAGTTCGGCGCGCCGATCGAAGACCTGCGTCAACGCGGCAAGCTCCTGCGTGGTCTGCGCCGCGGATGCCGTGTCGAAATCCGACGATTGTCCCGCTTCGAGGCGCGCCGCGATCTTCTGGTAAACGGGTTTTCGATCCTCCTGCACGTCGTGCACGAGGGCGACGGCATGCTCGAACCCCGTTTGCTGGAGTCGTTGCGCCACGACATCGAGCGCGGCCCGCTTCTCGCTGACGACCGCAACGCGCTCGCCTCGCCCGATGGCATCCGCGACGAGATTGACGATGACTTGGCTCTTGCCCGTCCCTGGAGGCCCGTCGACCACGAGCGCGCGCTTCGTCCGGGCGAGCGCGAGGACCTGCCGCTGGCTCGGATCGGACGCAATCACGGGCACACCGAGGCTCTCCTCGCTCGTGGTCTGCGGGGGGCTCGGCGTCAGATTCGACCCGAACCTGTCCCGCATCTCGGCCGGGAGGAGCTCCAAGGCGCCGCCGAGCAACGTACCGATCGGAGTGTCGCCGCGTGCCAGATCCGTGAGGAGACCGTCGTAGTCCTGGAGGAGATCCGAATTCGACTGAGGAAACAGCCCAAGGACGGCGATCTCCTCGACTTCGAGGAAGTCTTCGCGTCGTCCCAGCACCTCTTCGCGTCGATCTTTGAGGGGGGAAAGCTCGCCCGTCAGTTTGCTAGAGCTGATGCCAAGGCGGGAGAGCTCGCCAAGCAGCGCCTCGGGCCCGTGCGCCAGATCTGCAGCCAATTCATCGAGCCGCGCCGCGAGGTCGTCCTGCAGGGGAAGCCCTTTTTTGGTGAACAGTACCCGAAGAAGCGCGAGGTTTGCCGTGGGCGGCTGGTCCTTGTGCGGCCTCAAGGCGAAGCTGCGCGCCCCCCGATCGTCACGCTCGAGATCGACGGGGTAAAGGACGAGCGGTCCTCGCACGAGGTATCCCCCAGCGAGCCCGATCAGGAACGGATACCCAAGGGCCAGATCGTTTGCCCCCGTCTCCTCAAGGCGCCCCTTGTGCTCCCGGTCGAGCATCAACAGATCGCGCAGCGCCTGGTTTGCCCCCGTGTGCCGTCCCGCCTCCGCGGCCTTCACGAGAACGGCGCGCTCTCCCGACCGCACCTGCGCGAGCACCCGCTCCGACAAACCGACCGAGATCTGCTCGAGCATTTCGAGATCAAACGCGCGTCCGGGGCGAGGCTGGTACAGGCGGATCGACGGGCTCCGGCCATCGCCCGAGACGAGCTGCTCGCGCAACTTGCCGATCCCGCGAAGGACGACGCTTTCGGGGCTACCGGGGACGACCGACGACGTCGATGCCGTGGGAGGAGGCGGCGTGGCGCTTCGAGCCTCCAGTTGAAGCACGGTATCCAGCTCCACGGAGGCGATTTCCTCGGCAGGCCGCAACCCTGCACGCTGGATCGCCTCCTGCACGGTGCGCAGAAGCTCCGCTCCTTTCCGTTTTGCGCCAAGGAGACGCAAAAGACGGCGAAGCGTCGCCTCGCCTCCACCACGGCGCGCCATGGCACCGAGAAAGGCGTCGAGCGCGCTCTGCGCTTCCCTTGCGCGTGGAGGGAGCGGGACGTCCAGCACCGGCTGCGGAATCGCATCGGGGGACAAACCAAAACGGCGAATGAGGACGACCGCCAGGCGCTGGAACAAGGCGCCTGCGCCGATCGCATCACCGATGGCCAAAAGCGTACTCACTTCGCGCGGATCCAGGACCCCATCCGCGCCGATCACATGCGCCAGGAGGCCAAAGAGAGAGCGATGGGACGCCGCTCCGAGAGAGGCCATCAACCCCGCGAGCTCGCCGAAGCGCCGGCGAGCGAACTCGACGTCGAAGTACGCCGCGTACTCCGAAACGAGCGGAGCAAATACGCGCTCGATCGCCTCTGCCTCGGCGTCTGCCATTTCCCCGTCGGCGGCTGCCACGAGGACGCTGCTGGCGAGCGCGCACGCATGAAGCTCGGCAGGTTGGGGCTCCAGCATGTGATAGCTGGTGTCGAATCCTGGCACCGCGAGGACCTTGGCAAGCACGGCATTGATGTCGGCCATGCTGCGCGAGCCGGGGCCACGGCCGGTCAGCGAGCGATACAGATCGGATTCGCTGAAGAGCCATGCGGCATAGGCGCGGAGGTTGTGCTCGGGATGGGTGACGCCCAGGGTGCCGGATCCTTCCCGCAGGCACTGCTCGATGAGCTCCTTGCACTGTGCCAGATACGCTTCGGTATCCCACGTCAGGGCATTGCCAGGGAGCCCCGTGGTGCTGATCATTTCGAGCCGCAGGAGCGCGTGCAGATCCTGGCACGCGAGCAAGCCAAAACGGTCGGCCGTGAGCTCGCCCGCCATGCTCAGGGAGCTGGACAATTTCTGGATGGGCTCGGGCACATCCTCCGCGTCGGCAAGCACGCTCGCCATTCGACCCGACTGCCCGAGCGGGGTCCACGGTCCGTGCGCGAGGTAGTGCCCCAGCTCGTGACCGAGCACGGCGCGCATGCTCCCTGGGTCGAGCAAGGTGATCATGCGTCCCTGCACCTCGACGAGGATGGGCTCCTCGATGAAGTGAATCGATGCATTCTCGATCCCCGCCGACTGGTAAATCTCGATCGGACGCGTGATGCCGAGGACGCCCAGGCATTCCTTGGCGCTCGCGTGGAGTTCGGGAGCCATTCCCTCGCTCAGGCGAAGCGACTGCCCCATCAACTTGCGGCGGACCGCTGCGGGGTCGGGCAGGGCAAGGGAGCCTTGGATCGATGCCACGAAGGGCTCGCGCTGGAGCTGATCCGCGAGCTCGCGTTCGAGCGGGAGGCGTACGGCCTCCGTATCGAGATTGCGGATCGGGGTGGGCTTTTCTTGTTTGGAAGCGACGCCGGTCATGAAGATGGCTCCTGGCTCAGATCATTTCTGCGGCGGCATTGCGACGAAGCTCATCGAGATCCACGCGATACTCCGGCTGCAGCCGGTCGAACCGCGTCCCGTGGCACGTGAGAAGAATGACTTGCAGCTCCTTGGCCGCATCCCGCAGGATCCGCACCATCGAGAGAAACCGCGCGTCGTCCGTCCAGCCCATCGTATCGTCGAGGATCAGCGGAAGCGGCCGCCGGTCCTTCGCGAAGACCCGCGCGAGCGCGATGCGCACGATGACCGAGAGTTGCTCTCGTGTCCCGCCCGAGAGCTGCCCGAAATCCTCCTCCATCCCGCGACGAACCACCTTGTCGAGACGAAGATCCTGCGTCATCCGGAGCTCGGTCCCGGGCCTCAGGTTGTTCAGGTAAGGCGCGGCCTCGTTCAGCACGGGCCCGAGGAAGATACGTTGCGCATCGGTATAGGCCTCCTCCGTCAAATCCCAGAGGATCCGGGCCGCGCGCGCCTGCCGCTCCACCCGCACGAGCACCTCGGCGGCGGCGGCTTGTTCTGCCTTCGCTTCGCTGAGGTCCTCGAACCGGCCCTCGGCCGCGGCTTTGGCCAGCAGCGCCTGCAAGCTGCTCACGTCGTCCCGCAATTTGCGCAGGTGTCCCTCGTGTGACTCCAGGGCAAACTGCGCGCGCGTCTCTTCATCCCGGAGGAGCTCCGGCGTCGCGGCCGCGAGCTCCGTGGACGCGTATTCGACCTTCGACCTTGATTCCTCGAGCTCGCGACGGGCCTCTTCGAGCTTCGCTTCGAGCACGGCGTCGGGCTCTTCCCTCCTGGATCCCACGAGCTCCCCGGCGCGCCTCTCGTGCTGGGCCTCGAACGCCCTCCACCGGCCGCGGAGCTCCCCGACCTCGTGCATGCAATCCCTCTCGAGCTTCTCGGCCGCAATCGCGTGCTCTTTCGCGGACGCCTGCGCAGCCTCCAGCGGCAAGAGATCGGCCTCCAAGGCCTCGATCCTTTGCCGGAGCGCCTCGACGGGCATCTCCGATTCCCCCGCGGGCCCCTCGATCGTCGCGGCCGCTTCGAGCGCGCGTTTGCGCCCGCGTAATGCTTCGAGGCCGTCCGGGGCCACGAGCTTCAGCGTTGCGACGAGCCGCTCGCGTTTGCCGACGAGGTCCCGGGCCGCCGCCCACCGCGCTCTCGCAGCGCTCACGTCCGCAACCTGCGCCCGCTGGAATGCCTCGTCGAGCGCGCGCTCGGCCTCTTCGAGCCTCACCCATTCGCTCGATTCCCCGGGGATCACCGTCCACCCCGGCCCGCCGGAGATATCTTCGATCGGCGAAGGCTCTCCCACGACGAGCTCCCGCCCCGCGAGCAGGCCGGACAAACCACGCAGGCGCGCAGACTTCGTCGTGACCGTCGCCTCGCGCGCGAGGAGGGCCTCTTCGAGCTCGAGGAGCCGCGCGAATTTCGGCGCGCTCACGGAATTGGCGCCGAGCACGACCTCGACCTCGGCCTGCCGGATGAGCGCCTCCCGCGCCGCCGCGAACTCGGTATCGGCGGCCTGGGCTTCGCGCTGCATCCGGTCCACCTCGGTGCGCAGCGGGTCGAGCCCGCGCGGCGCGGCCTCGGCGAGGCGCTGCTCGACGGCCGTCTTTTTCCGCGCAATCGCGTCGCGGGCCTGCGCCATCACCTCCGCCTGCTCCAGCGACTCGACCGCGTGCACGCGCAGCGCGGAGGCAAACGCGCGCTCGGCGTTCTCCAGGCGCGCTGTGGCCCGGACGAGCTCCTCGCCGCGCGGCGTGAGGAGGACCTCGGCCAGGTTGCCGATGGAAACCGTCGTCGGGCGCGTGACCTGGCGCGTGATCGTCTCGCCGGACGACAGGGTCACGGACGGCTCTTCGTCCCCCACCCGCACGGTGACCTCGGAGTTGGCCCGGAGCAGGAGCTCCGTGCCCATCGCCCCCCGCGACTCCCTCGCGAGCGCGACCATCTTCTCGGCGGCGCGCAACGCCTGGATCACGTCCGCGTCGATCGTATGCCGCGCGAGATCGGCCCGGATGCGATCAAGCTCCTCCTGCGCCTTCAGGGCCGCGCCGAGACGCCCTTCCAGGCGCGTGTGCTCTTCGGCCCGCTGCGACGCGCGGACGGCGAGCGCGTCGAGCCCCGACGGCGCGAGCTGCTTGATGCGCCGGCGCAACACCTCCGCTTCTCGCTCGGCCTCCTCGCGCGCCGCGCGCCGCTCCCGTGCGCGCGGCACGTCCTCGACGCCGAGGTTGTAGAGCGCCTCCTTCAGCGCGGAGCGGGCCTCCTTCGCAAGCACCACGGCTTGCCCGAGGCCCGGCTGCGCAGGCCCGAGCTCGACGCTCCCGAGCGCGGGGACCTCCATCCCTTTGCCCGTGCCGATCCACACACGCCCGTCCGATCGAGCCTGGATCCGCGTCCCTTCGATCGACAGCTTCGCGCGCAACGTCTCGACCCGCCCCGAGAGCTCCTCGATGTCCTCGTAGCTCCGCGCGTCGAGGCCTCCGCTCGTGCGGGCCCGGTCCACCTCCTCGATCTCGAACGCGATCGTCGCGGCCTGCGCGAGCCCCTCCGAGACACGCTGGACTTCAGACCGCGTGTGCGCGCGGTCGAGCGCTTGCCGCAACGAATCGAGGGCGTCACGCCTGTCGCCGAACTCGCCGTCCGCGCGCCGCAGCGCCGCCTTCGCGTCTTCGGCTTCTTGCCCGCGGGTGGCGAGCAGGCCCTCCAGCGCGTCGAGGTTCTGCCGAGCACGCGCCACGCTCCCTTCGAGCTGCGCCACCTCCTCCGCGAGGACCACGCGCGCCGCGGCGTCCCGCTGACGCGCCGCGACCCGTGCCTCCGCCGCGTCGACCATCGCGCTCGCCGCGCGCAACCGCGCTTCCTTCTGCTGGAGCGCATTCGCCTGCCGTTGCGCGTCTTCCCGCTCCGCCTTGAGCGCTGGGAGCTGCCGCTCCGCCTCCTCGAGCCGCGCGCGCTGCGCCTGGAGCCGCGCCGCCAGCTCCTCCACCTCCCGCACGGCGTTCTCGATCTGCGTGACGCACGCGTCCGCTTCCTGCTTACGGTCGAGGGCCGCCTTGTACTCCCCGGTCGGTTTGTCGGTCTTCGGCGTGTAGAACCGCTTCAGCTCCTCGTGGACCCGGGCCCGGATTCGCTCGCCGTGTTTGCCGCCCATGACCTTGCCGACCTGTCGGCCCACGGCCTCGGCGAGCGCGCCGCGCACCTCTTCGTCCAGCGTGCCTCCCGGGTCTGCGTGCGCGGACTCGTCCTGCGTCACCCAGAGCAGCCCCCACACGCCCATGTCTTCGCGGGAGAGACCACTCTTCTTCGGCGCGCGGCCTTCGAGCTTGTTCCGGAGATAGTCGTCGGCGTCCTGCGCCTTGAGGATGGATCCGTTCGCGAGCCGGACCTCGGCCATCGGCTTCTCGATGAAGCGCTTGAGGACCTGGAGCCGCTCGCCCTCGAAATCCAGCACGATGTGCACCTCCGGCGCGTGCTTCGTCCCGTGCGGCTGGAGCGCCATCACGCCCTTGTTCTTCGTCGCGTGACGCTCGAAGAGCCCGATCTTCAGCGCCTCCACGAGCGTCGACTTGCCCGCCTCGTTGCTGCCGCTGATGACGTTGATCCCGGGCGCGAAGGGTCCGAGCTGGATGGGACCACGCAGCGTGCCGACGTTCTCGACGCGCAGCTCGACCAGGCGGATGGCGCGGCTCACGACGCCTCCTTGTGCAGCCGATACAAGAGCCGCAGCGCGCGCTCCGTGTCCTCGGTCGGCTTGTCGGGCAGGCCTGTCTGGAGGCGCTCCGCGACGCGCCCGATCCACCCGCTCGTGCGCAGCGCGGCGATGTCCTCGTCGCCGAAGATCGTGTGCAGGTTCTCGTCGCGCACCCGCAAGAAGCGGAACCTGTCCCGCGCGCGCGCGAGGACGTCGTTCTCCAGGCGGGTGCGGAGCTCCATGCGCGGAGCCCCCTTCAACGTCAGCTCGATCAGCGTCGAGTCCTTGCCCTGGTACGTGTCGAGGAAGCGTTCGAGCCGCTCGAGCTCATCCTCCGTCTCGACCGTGAACTCGTGCTGCTTCCAGTGAAACGTGCAGACCTGTTGGCGAGCGACCACGGGCCGCTCGCCTCTCCCGCCGACCTCGACGAGCAGCACGCTCCCGGGGTTCTGCTCTTTGAAGCGTGTCGCCTCGTGCGTGCCCGAGTACCAGGTGCGCTCGTCGATCTGCAGGAGCCCGTGCCAGTCGCCGAGCGCGAGGTAGTCGAGCCGCGCGCGCCCCGCGAGGTCCTTGGGGATCGCGTTGTGGATCGTCTCCTCGTCATCGACGAGCGCCGCGAGGAACTCCTTGATGCCCCCGTGCGCGACCCCGATCCGCACGTGATCCTGCGGCCCGTACTCCGCCGTGAGGTGCTCGGTCACGTCGCCGAGCTCGTGCCGCTCGAAGAGCGGGCATGGCAGGAGCGCAACGCCCTCGCGAAGGATCATCGGCGCGCGCGAGTCGAGCACGCGGACGTTCGGCGGGCACTCCTTCTTCCACAACGCCGTCCGGTACAGCGCCTCGGGCGTGAGCGGGTCATGGTTGCCAGGAAGCAGGAGCACCTGCGCGGGGATGTCGCGCATCTTGTCGAGCGAGCGCCGGATGGTGTCGGGCTTGAGGCCGTGATGCTCGAAGACGTCCCCCGCGACGACCACGAAATCCGCCTTGAACTCGCGGGCGATCGTTCCGATCTTCTGCACGGTCTCGAGCCGCGCGTTCCGCACGACGGCGCCGGCGTCTCCCGGGATGAAGTGCGCTCGAAGCCCGAGCTGCCAGTCAGCGGTGTGGATGAAACGTACGGGGGTCATGGTGGAGGGAAGCGAAACCTACCGTGAACTCGGATCGCGTGACGTAGCGCAGAACCGTTTGCGCGACAACACACAGTCGTGACGGGTTTGGCTCGCCGGTCGCGACAGGGAAACGCGGTGCGTCGGCCATCTCGACCACCAGGTTCATTGCGGCACGGCGGCTCAGGGCACCGGATCGAGAATATCCGCGTGCATCCACCCCTCGTAAGCCACACCGTTCACGACCGCCCGCACGTGATACCACGTCTGGCCCGCTTCTGTTTTCGCGCGGCCCACGTCGACGAGGGTGCCATGAGGCACGAACGCAGCCCTGGGCGTATCCAACCCGGGGAGGGTCCGCAAGACGCCGTTTTTCAGATCCGGCCGTCGAATGTTGACGACCGCTTTCCGCATCCGCGGACGCTCGACGGGTGCAGGCACTTCCGGGGCATTGCCGGACACGACCATGGAAACCGGCGCGGGCGGCAAAACGTCGGCCTCCGAGCGCTTCCACACGGCCACGAAGCTCATTACGAAAAACGTCGCGAGGAGGAGAAAGCTCGTCCCGACCAACACGGCAAACGCCGAGATCCCCGACCCCGAGGCGCTCTCCTCTGAAGCGCCGGGCGGCGTAAGGGGAGCGTTCGGCGAAGCAGCGTGGCCGAGGTGCGGGGGGTTCATCGGGTCCTACCTGGCATCACACACCCTCTTCTGCACGTCGGTCAAGCCCCCTGCTACTGTCCCTTACAAAATATACGCACCCGAGCGTGTTTGTCGTGTATCGTGGCCATGTGCAGCCGGTCCACCAAGCGCCCGCCCCGTGTCCTCGCTGCGGTCAAATCCTCGTCGTTCCCACGGTGGACTTGCAGTGTACGGTCCAGTGTCCTCGCTGCACGGTGGTGCATGTCGTGGGACATCTCCTGCCGACGGCGACACCGATCGCTGCGGTCCCAGTCGCGGTTCGGCAAAGCGCGCCCTCTTTCTCGGCGCTCCAGGGGATGCCCGGTCCGGCCATCGACGGACAAACCTACGGAAACCAAGCCCCGCCGGCCAGAGTTCCGGTCGCGAGCTATCACGCGGCTCCGGTCGTCACGCCCCTCCCTCCCGCTGCGGTATATTCGCCGGGGGCGACACCGATGCCGGGCGCCGCGACGCCACTGCCTCCCTCCGCGCGAGCTGCGCAGGCCGCAGGCAAGGCGATCTCGCACGCGATGCTCGCAGGCGTCGAAGGAACACGGCAGATCGGCAATCTCGGGCAGAAGTTTCTCGGAATGGCGGATGATGTCGATGCTGCACTGTATGGAAAGCGCGCGCTCGTGGTGAATGGAGTCGCGTTTTTCACCGTCGCTGTCACAGCCATCGAGGAATGGATTCACCCCCGCGCGCCCTTCGGGATGACGATCACGACGGGCCTCTTTTCGTTCCTCCTCTTCGTCTTGTTCGTCGCGCGGCTCGGCGCGCTCCGTGATGACGACGGGAACTGGTCGCTCGGCCTCGTGGCGGATCGGCTGCGAAGCGCAGGGACGGCCCTCCGCGAAGGCTTGTCGGCGTTTGGGAACGCGAGCGGGCCGCAGCGCGCAGCGGCGCTCGGGAAATGTCTCGTCGGGCTCTCGCTCGTGGGCCTGGCGCTCCGCAACATCGTCGTATTGCTCGTGATCATCGCGGACGAACTGTTCGATGCGAGCATTGGCACAGCGCAATCGCTCGACGAGACGATGATGTTTGCAGGGATGGTCACTCTGGCGCTGGGAGCGGTTTGCTGGCTGCTCGGCTGGTGGTCGATTCACTCGTCCCCCGAGGCGCAGCGGCTTCAACCGAATGCAGCGGAACGGGACCATCTCGTCGCTGCTGCACGGGGATTGCCCATCCTCATCGACTGTACAGACAAGGCGAGGGCCCTGGAGCTCGCGGGACGCTCGGGACATCCCGTCCTGGAGGCGCTCATCAAAGTCCTCGTGACGTGGCAACCGCGCGGAGCCGAAAAAGAGGCCGACTACCAGGCATCGCTCCATCGCAAGCTACGCCGTGACCTTCCTGGGGCAAACCCCGAGCGAGAGCGGCCGATCGGGGATCGCGCTTCGGGGATACGGGGACGCGCGGATCTCGTGGTGAGCGATTCGGTTTTGATCGAAATGAAAAAGGGGCTCACGACGACGACGGCACAGCGGGCCGTGGGGCAGATCCAGATGTACCTTCGAGCGTGGAACCGAGGGCCCGTGATGCTGCTCGTGTGTGATACCGATCCGACGACGCAGCCGTTCCTGGTCAAGGAGATGGAGGAGCTCCGACGGAGCCGGCAGGCGCCGGTGGTGATGGTCTTTGCCGGGCGGAGGTGATCCGGCGCCCATACCCTTGAGGCCGACGCAGAATTCCGTTCATCTGCCGGAGGGCGCGTGCACCACGTTGCCCTCGCGTCGCGCACGGCTGTGTGGTTCGTTCGTCCGCTGGGTTCGAGCGTGTCATCCAGGTGCCGGGCCGTCGCGGCATGACATCCAGGCGCCATCCGCTACAACTGGGCGCAAAGGAGACTTCATGAAGCGCCCTCTCGCGAATCCCCCGTTCGACCCACAAATCGCACCGCTCCTCCCGGCCCTGGACGGATATGTGCCGGTCGGCATGACGCCCGACCGCCTGGAGCATTTCCGCGCATTGAAGATGCCGACCATCGAGGAGATCATCGGCGACCTGCCCGTCCAGTGTGTCGACCACACGATCGCCGGCTACGAAGGTGCCGAGATCGTCGTCTCGGTGATCTCCCGCAAGGACCACCAAAAGCCCGGCCCTGGGATCTACAACATCCACGGGGGCGGCATGGTCATGTGCAATCGGTTCGCGGCGGTCCATCCGCTCGTGGACTGGGCCATGAAACACGACGCGGTGGGCGTCACGGTCGAATACCGGCTGGCGCCCGAGCACCCGGCCCCGATCCCCGTCGAGGATTGTTATGCCGGCCTTGCATGGATGGCGGAACATGCCGAGGAGCTGCGGTTCGACCCCGAATGCCTGGTCATCTTCGGCGGCAGCGGCGGCGGCGGACTCGCGGCGGGCACCACGCTCCTTTCGCGCGACCGGCAGGGACCCAAGCTGGCCGGGCAATTGCTCCAATGCCCGATGATCGACGACCGCAACGAGACGGTCTCCTCCCACCAGTATCAAGGCACCGGCATATGGGATCGCACGAGCAATCTGACGGGTTGGACGGCCGTGCTCGGCGACAAGCGGGGCACCGAAAACGTTTCTCCTTACTCCGCGCCGGCGCGCGCCACCGACTTGCGTGGCCTGCCGCCGACGTTCATCGACGTCGGCGCCGCCGAGGTGTTCCGTGACGAGGACGTGGCGTACGCCAGCGCCATCTGGGCTGCCGGGGGCGATTGCGAGCTGCACGTATGGGGCGGCGCCTTCCACGGATTTTACGACATTGCACCCACGTCGGAGATCGCCAAGGCCTGCCTCGCCGCGCGTGAAGCCTGGCTCGCGAGGCTGCTGGCCCGGTGGCGCGCGAAGCAAACACACGCCACCGAAGACCCTCGCTGATCCCCTCCCCGCTCGCGCCCGCTCAGCCGCCCGTGGACGCCGGGGCCGCTTGGGACGGCTGTGCCGGCGCTGGCTTCACGTCCGTGTTCTGGCCCGCGACAATCGACCACGTGCCCCCCGATTGCTTCATCACGTAGCGCATGCGGGTGCGCAGCACGCCCTGCTCGGTCGCCTGTACCCCCGGGGGCAGCCCTGTATACCCCGTAACCACGTGGTCGGTGTCCACCACGGCCACGGTGGGCTCGACGAAGCGCAACTTCCTCACCGTCACCTCCGTCCGGCTGTCCTTGAAGACGCTGGCAAAGACAATAGCGTGCCGCTTTTCGATCTCGTCACGGCCATTGAAGACCGTCCCCACGATATTGATGAACTCGGCGTCTGGAGCGAAGGACTTGCTCCACGCCGCCGCGTCGTGGCGATTCCAGGCCTCGGTCTGCTCCGTGACGAGCTTGCGCAGGCTCGCCTCCTCGTTTTGGGACGGGCCCTGGCCCTTCTCGGCCGGACCGGGTGAAGAAACACAGCACGTCAGGAACAAGGCCATGACGGCTGAGCTTCGCGCGAACGTATTCATGAAGAGATCTCCTGGGATCCAAGGACGAGGGTCAAGACTTCAGTCGTTGAAAACGCGATCAATCACTCAATGCCGCGAGTGATTCGGGCAGCGTCTGGCCGCCGTCGACGACGAGGGTTTGTCCGGTGATGAAGCCGGCCTCCTTCGAGGCGAGGAAGGCCGCAGCGTGTCCGATGTCCTCGACGCTGCCCAGGCGCCGCAGGGGGATCGCAGCAATCATGGAATCGACATAATCCTGGCCGAGCTCAATGAGGCCCTCGGTCGCGATGTTCCCCGGCAGGATCGCGTTCACGGTGATCCCCTTCCGCGCCAGCTCCAGCGCGGCGGTCCGCATGAAGCCGAGCTGCCCGGCCTTGCTGGCGGCATAGTGCGACCAGCCGGGGAATCCGGTGATCGGCCCCGTGATCGAGGAGGTCAGGATGATGCGCCCGGCCCCGGCGCGCGCGAGCGCGGGGATGCACGCACGGACCGACAAGAAGCACCCCTCGAGGTTGATGCGCATGACCTCGCGCCACTCGGCGAGCGACATGGTTTCGAGCCGGGCGGCGGGAAAGATCCCCGCGTTTGCACAGAGCACGTCGAGGCCCCCATGGCGCTCGACGGCGGCGTCGACCATGGCCTTGACCTGCTCCTCGTCGCTCACGTCGGCGGCGAAGGCCGAGGCGACGGCGCCCGATTGCGCAAGCTCCGCGGCGACCTCGGCCGCCGCGCGACCATCCCGCGCGACGAGCAGCACCTTGGCGCCACCTTGCGCGAACACCCTCGCGATGCCGCGGCCGATGCCCTTGCTCGCGCCGGTGACGATGACGGATCTTCCTTCAACGAGTCCTCGCATGGGTGGATCTCAATGGCGTTCGTCGGGAGGTGTCAAGCGTGGGTTTGTGATAACGCACGACGCGGCGTCGCGCGCGTCCTCGAAGCGACCTTGGGCCAAGGCCTTCGCCTCATCCGCCCGCCGGCGGACGCGTTTGATACAGCATGTCGCCGAGCAGCTCGAACCACGTCCCCGCCGCCAAGGAAACTCCGCCGATCCTGGCGGCTCCGCGTAACGTTCCACTCGAGAGCGCTCGTGCCTTGCCTTGGAGTACGACGCGTGTCTCGGCCGCGAGCGGAACGCCGCCGACGTCGTGATCGCGATCGAGCACGCCGGAGACGGAGGCCGAGAAGACCGGATCGTACACGGTGACCTCGTGCTCCGCGCGGAGCGGAAGCCCATCGATCACGAGCGGCTCCGCAGGCGTGAAGCGCAACGGACGTCCCGTCACCGGATGAAGCGACAGGTGCGTCCCCGCCGCGCACGCAATTCCATCGACGACTGCGCGGGCCGCGAGCGTCAGGAAGTGGATGCGTCCCTCGTCGGTGAGGTAGATCGACTCGCCGCCGCGCGCGGGAAAACCGGCGGCGAGGACGTCGTGCGCGGAGACGACTTCGGCGGGCCGGCGCGTGCGCGCATGCATGCGCCTCACGTCGACGAGCCCCTCGATGCCGGGGACGCGCACGGCGCGCGGTGGGTTGGCCGATGCTTCTTCGTCGAGCGTGGGCAGGTCGTACGGGTCGAAGCCGAGAGAGAGCCGCGCGAGAAGCTCGACGTACGACGGCGCGACTCGCCGCGCGTCGCCGTAGCCGCCGGACATGTGGAGGTGAACGATCGATCCCGCGCCTCCGCCGAGGTGGTCCTCGACATCGCAGTACCAGACGCCACCACCGCCATCGGTTCCGAAGGGCACGAGGCTGGGAAGCTCGTCGCTATCGTCCATGCGGTCGGCGAGCCTGATCCGGCTGTTTGGGCCGGAGATCGACCATGATCGGGTCTCGCGCGCTTGTGCGAGATCGTCGAGGAGCTTCGGCGGAAGACGTGCGTCCATGATGGCGATGCGAGCTTGGTCCGGGCAGCGTCGGCGCGCAATGGGGCACGTCAGCGAGCGGGAGCTCACGGTTCGTCACGATGCACGGCTCTCGCGTGGTTGCCGAGACAACCTGTCGCTCATTGTTGCGGCGAATGACACCCTGTCACGCGTTCGACGGCCTGTGTGTGTGTTTTTCCTCGCGGGATCGCGCAGTACATCCCTGGCACACGTCATGCCCCCGCACGGGCCATGCGCTTTGCAACGTGGTGCTTGGTTGGTTTGTCCGTGTTGATCTTCGGCTGTGAGGGCGCGCCGCTCGGCGAGGAGCCCAGTGGTTGCCCCGGACCGGACGGGCTGGATGCGTCGTTCGTCCAGTCGACGTTCCTGCTGCCCGACGAAGCGACATCGAACGAGAATGATTACATCGGGCCATTTTGTTGCACGGGCGTCACGGCGACCATCGAGTCCATCGAAGGTCATCCCGTTGGATACGCCTACTTCTTCAATTGAAAAGGGCAGGTGTACAATGGTACGTCGAATCATTCGTATGCGCCGGACGCGCAAATCATGGTCGCGGGGTTCGAGGACGTGCATGACCCGAACTCGGCGCTCGTGCAGAGCGTGATCGAGTTCGACGCGAGCGAGATGGCGATGTGCGCCGAGCGTTCGGTGAAGGCCGGGCAGCTCCGGTTCACGGTGACGCTGCTGAATGTGACGATGACCTCGAGCAAGGACTACTTCGATATGCAGTCGCTCGAAGCAAGGCTCGACGTCTCCGTGGAGCCTCGCGCGGATTGAGGAATGAACCAGACCAGCCTGGGGAACTCCGCGAGGGGAGCGATATCCGGAACCGCATCACGTGAGGATGGCAGAGCCATGTCAGCCGCCATCGTCATCGGCACGCGCCCCCTCGACGCCTCCTTGGTCGGATACAGTTCGAGCAACGTCGCTCCTACCCGACACGAGTAATGTCTTGGCCCGCCCTCGTGCCGCTCCTCTCGCCAAATGAGACCAAGAGCTTCGTAAAAGCGTCTGGAAGCGTCGATGTCGGAGGATCGAATGACGAGCAAGGCCAGGTCGACCACCATCTCACTCCCCTTTGCGGAGAACGTCGAGGCTTGCCGAGGGACGTCGTCTCGAACGAGCGACGGGTCAGGCCGCTACGCGCCCGCGAGCTGATTCTGCATGTCCCCCGCGCTGCCAAGGAGTGCGCGGGCCGCCGGAAGAATGACCTCCGCCAATGCCCGACGCGCCGTCCGCCGAGAAGCTTCGTGATCGAGCAGCCCCACCTGGGCCAGCGCCGCCGGGTCGTCACAATCCCCCATGAGCGGGACCGCTACGCCCATTCGAGCAGCGCGCGCGAATACGTTTTCGACGGCGGCCCTCACGTCGGGACCTCCGACACGCAAGGCCCAAGCCACGGTCCGCCATCCGAGCAGAGAATGCCGCTCCTCGTCCTCTGCGATTCCCAAGAGCACCGCTCGAATCTCGGGTTCTTCGCAAATCGCCGCCGCCTCGCGGGCCAGCAGGGAGGCCACCGCTTCGCCGATGCAGCCGTCCTCCGCCGCCTCCGCCGCGACCTCCGCGAGCCCCGCCGAGAGCGGCACTTCCATGCCCAGCGGGAACGCCCCCGGACCCACCGGCGATCCCATCAACGCCGAGGCAATGGCGAATCCCTGTCGGGCATGGCGAACCTCGTCCAGGGCGGCGACGTGGGCTTGCTCGATCAGCTCGGGCGGCGCCCCGAGCCGGAGCAGATCCAAAGCCACACGGCTGAACGCCGCGATGGATGCGTGCTCGTCCAGCGCCGCACGGCACCACCTTTCGGCCAGCGCATGCCGGGCCTCCGTCGAGAGCGGGCGCAGAAGGATGCTCGCCGCCCAGGTCGGGTCTTTCACGAGGCTCGATCGCAAGGCTTGCGCCTCGATCTTCAAGGGCCGACCATAGACGCAACTCGGCTCGGTTTCCAGGACCGGATAACAACAGCCGGGCATGGGCTCGGGCGGCACGCCGTTGAACGGCACCTGATCCACCCGCGTGCCCTGCCCGATCACCTCGGTCACCTCGACCCCGCAATCCTTGACGGTGAGATCGTCGGGATCCACGTCCGCGGCCGCGGGGCAGGTGCGCTGGCTGGGAGCGATCTCCATGCAGGCGGTGCTCTCGGTGTTGGCACAGGCGGGGAGCACAGCGAGGATACCAAGAAGGAAGGTATGGTAAGCGTTTCGCATTCGTTCATCATGGCATGAGGCGGCGGCGAAGGCGACACGTTGTTCGGCCCGGCGCAGCAGCAGAATCCTGCTCCGATGGGTTGAAGGCCTGGCGCCGTAGGTGCATCGGACGAGCCGATGCCCTGAACCGGGCCAAACCTTCCGCATCGGCTTGACACCTCGCGCGCTCGCCAAGTAGCCTTGCCCAATGCGGGTGGGATTTCAATCGATCGTACAACCTGCCATTTGAACCAACCAAACTCGACGACGAGCAGCGGTCCGCTGCCCTCAATGCGCACGTGGTCACGCACGGCTGGTGGAGAAGATGAATCCATTCGAAGGCAAGAGTTCGTTCGACAGCGAGACATTCGACAAGCTCACGCTCGAACGAGCGGACCTCCGGGATCGCGAGTTTTCCTACTGTACATTTCGACGCTGCAAGCTCGGTGAGAGCCGATGGACGCGGGCTCGGCTCGAAGGCTGCGTCTTCGAGGAATGCGATTTGAGCAGCGCCGACCCCACCATGCTCTCGCTGCGGGGCGTGACGTTCACCTCTTGCAAGTTGATCGGGATCAACTGGACGAAGATCGCAAAGTTCCCCGACGTGTCGTTCGAGGACTGCGATCTACGCTATACGGTGATGGACTCGCTCGCGCTGCGCAAGACGCGCTCACGCGGTGCGCCATCACCGAGTCGGTCTTTGCGTCGATGGACTTCACCGACGCCGTGTTCGAGGAGTGCCGTTTTGCCGGGACGCGCTTCGACGGTTGCGACCTTCGCAACGCGCGGTTCCCCCGCTCCTCGGATCTCTTCGTCGATCCGGCGAAGAACAAGGTGAAGGGCGCCCGCGTCCCGCTCGATACGGCGATCCTCCTCGCGACCTCGTTCGGGATGCGCGTGCTTGGCTTCGACGAATCCAAAGACGAATGACCCCCGGCTCGAAAGGCCGGAGGTCAAGTTCCGACGAATGGCTGAGGGAACAGGCCCCGCACGCCTCTCACCGCTGCGGGCGGCGGCGCCGGAACGACGCCAGGCGTACCATCACGAGGCTCCACACGGGCGCGCTCCCAGCCGTCCCACATCCGCCGCCGCTGTCATTCTCACCTTCCCCATCTGGAACCTCGACGGGCGACCCCTCGCCCACCCTCACCGTCAGTTTCGTCGCTGCGGCCCTGTCCCCCTCAGGGAGGAGGTCCGCATTGGAGGAATTGCCGGCCCCGAAGAGCGTGAGGGTCACATCGGTCACGGGCGCGACGAGCGAAAAGTCGAAGCGTAGCTCGCCGGCGTTGAAAGGCTGCGGGGCGGAATGCGTCAGCTCGGCGCCGAGCTTCTTCATCCCGCCGCTGCCGGTCTCCAGGCTGGCCTCCTCGTGGTCCACGGAGATGTCCATCCCTCCCGTCTTTGCGGCGCCCCCCCGAATCACGAAGCTGTATTGGCCCGTGGCCCCCGGCGCCAGGGTCGTGGGGCCCTCGAACTCCACGGTGCAAGGCTCTCCGCCCTTATGGCACGTGATGCACGTCGCGCCCTTCTTGCCGGATTGCCCCGTGATGCCCGCGCTGGCGGCAAGCGCAGGAGACGACCCTAACGCCAAAACGGCGAACACACCTACGACACGAAACAAAGAATGCATCGAATCTCCAAGGGGGGATGAGAGCCGGTGTTGCGTTTGCAGTCGCGCTAGCGAAGCTGGAGGAAGGAGAAGGAGAGCCCCTCCGTGGTCACCGTGGGCTTGCCATTGTCCTCCAGCACCCGCAGGGTGGTGGACGCGGCGCCCTCGCCGAACTCGGTGTAGAGGGTCTGGTTCTGCGACTCGAAGAGAAAGACGCTGCCCGAGGTCGCCGGGAAGCTGGTTTTCTGCGTCGCGGCCAGCGTGTCGAGCTCGAGCTCCCACCATTGCCAGCCCGTCCCGCTCGCAATGGTGCGGGGATGGGTGCCTTCCAAAACCGGGGCAATGGTCTCATCGAGCACGCGCACGTATGCCGTCCTCTCCGGGCCTGGGACGAGCGTGCCCGCGGTGCCACCGCCCACGAGCTCTTCGAGCGTCCGGTAAAAGGCGGGGTCGAAGGTGCGGGTCTCGGGATCGAACCTGAGCAAGCACGGCGCGGGCGCTTCCTCGCCCACCACACGGCGCACCGCCGCTCCATACGCCTCCGTCGCGAGATACACCTTGCCATCGGGGCCGACGGCGGCGTCATGCGTATACCCGCACCGATCGTCTGTCGCAATCGTGGGCTCGTCGGTCTCCGTATCAATGGACACCACGCCCGCCTTGGGGGTAATGCCCACGCCCGAGACGGGACGCCAACCCACGGGCATGAGGACCTGACCGTCGCGTCGAATGGCTGCGCCCGAGAAGGCCATGACCGTGTCCGGGATCATCAGCGCGTCGAGCGCGATGTGGCCTGTGACCTTCATCTCCTTGGGATTCCAAACGACGACCTGCGCGGTGGCCCCATCGAAGAAGTAGGCCTTGGTCTCCGAGACGAATTGGAAGTTGGCCTGGTACTCCCCGAGGGACGTCACCCCCAGGCTATCGAAGCTCACGGTGCCCGTCGGCTCCAGCCCCCCTGCGTTCGTGAGCGTGTAGCGGGTCACGGTCGCGCTCTCGTCGCTCACGACGTAGACCGCGCCGGACTTGGGAATGCCCACGCCGAGCGCACGGCCGGACACCCGGACGGCGTTGTCCAGCGAGAGCGACGCCGTCTGCTCCGCCTGGTCCGTCACGATGACGTAGCTGTCCACCGGATCGGCGATGAGCACCTGCGTGGTGATGGCGTACAGCGGCCCGTTGTCGTCGCCGTTTTGCCCTTCCGAGCCGCCACAACCCGTGACCAGGGCCAGGGCGAGCATGCCGGCGGAACGCCGCAAGGAAGTAGCTGAACCCACATTCTTCATCGGAACGGCCTTTTCTGCTGAAGTGAAAACGATTCTCATTATCATTTTCAACACTAGGACGTTCCAGCGCGCCGTGTCAAGAGCAGGCGCGACGCCGAGCCACACGAGCCGCAGAAACAGGCGCGGCGCCGCGCGGACCCCTGCCCGCGCCACCGGGCCCCTGCCTCTTGGCTTCGTGGTGCTCGACGGACGGCTCGGTGTCCGTCATCCTTTCGTCGCCTGCCACGAAGGCATGGCCAGGACGCAAGCATGGAGACGACCCCGTCCGCAGACGAGTGAGCCGCAGCAACCCCAGAAATCGTTGCTGCGGCCATCTGCACTCAATCACTCGACGCATGCCGTCCTGGAGGCAGATCGCCGCCGAATGTCCACCATTTGCGCGGGTGTATCGTCGTGCCTCGAACAAGATCCTCGAATTGGAACGTTTCGCTATCCGCAGCGCTGCTGCTGATGGCCCCCTTCGATCTGCTGGCCTCGCTGGCCATGGATGTCTACCTGCCCGTGGTGCCGAGCATGCCCGGCATCCTCGGCACGTCGCCGGCCATCGTTCAGCTCACGTTGAGCCTCTACATGGTCGTCCTCGGCGCGGGACAACTCGTGTTCGGGCCCATTTCGGACCGAATGGGCCGACGGCCGGTCCTGCTCAGCGGCGCGGCCTTGTTTGCTGTTGCGTCGTATCTGCTCGCGGGCACCGGCTCCGCGGCATGGTTCGTCGCGCTTCGTGTTCTTCAAGCGCTCGGCGCGGCCGCGGCGCTCGTCGCGACCTTCGCGACGGTGCGCGACGTCTATGCGGAGCGTCCCGAGGGGGCGGTGATCTACAGCCTGTTCGGCTCGATGCTGGCGTTCGTCCCCGCGCTCGGGCCCGTGCTCGGCGCGCTGCTCGCGGACCATTTCGGGTGGCGCGCGATTTTCCTCGCGCTCGGCGTCGCCGCCACGACGGCTGCGCTGCATGCGGCGCCGAGGTGGCACGAGACCCGGCCCGTGAACGCGTCGAAGCCACACGCGGCCTTCGGCCAGATCCTCGCGGACGCCTCGTTCTGGACCTACACGCTCGGCTTCAGCGCGGCGATGGGCGCGTTCTTCGTCTTCTTCTCGACGGCGTCACGCATCCTGATCGATCGGGTCGGCTTTTCGCAGCTCGCCTTCAGTCTCCTCTTTGCCACGGTCGCGCTCGTCATGATCGCGACGGCTCGGTTCGCGAAACGATTCGTGGCGCGGTGGGGAAGGGCCGGAAGTCTCGTCCGCGGAATGGGGATGCTGCTCCTCGGAGCTGCATTTCTGGTCGTCGGGCAGGTGACGTTCGCTCCGTCCTTCTGGACGTTCGTCCCGCCCATGTGGATCATCGCGATCGGCATCGTGTTCGCCACCTCGGTGACGGCCCATGGCGCGCTCCAGCGCTTTGGCCACGTCGCCGGCACGGCGACCGCGCTCTACTAGAAGTCATCTCATAAATCTTCCAGGAGTCTCCTGAGGTACACGACGATGCATCCGAGGTGGACAAAGCCAAGGAAGTTTTCGACGTGGCGCTCGTACCGTACCACGATGCGACGGAAGCTCT
>NZ_SSMQ01000010.1 GCF_005144585.1 Polyangium fumosum
GGCCGTGCGCCCCGCCGCCGGCGCGCGCCCCGTGCAGCCCGCCGCGCCGGCCGCGGCCCCCAAGACCCCGATCGCGCCGCCGGTGAGCGGCATCTCCCGCGAGGCGGTCTTCGACGACGGCGACGACGACGAAGCCACCGTGATGCGCGAGGCGCCGCTCGAGCTGCTCATGCAGACGACGAGCGACGGCGGCGGGGAGGCCGATCGCGCGACGCCCGTGAACCCGATCTCGGCCGAGGTCGCCGCGGCCGCCGCGGGTTCGGTTCTGCGCGACGAACCCACGCCGCCCGCGCACCACGCCATCGACGACGAGGCGACGGTGATGCGCGACCTGCCGGAGCCGCCGCCGCGGGAGTCCGCGCCCATGCCGGTGCCCATGCCGGCGCCCGAGGTGCGCGCGCCCGAGCCGACGATGGTGCTGCCGGAGGAGAGCTCGTCGACGTCGCTGCCGGCGAACCTCGCGGATCTCGCGCCGCAGCCGCACGCGCAAGCGCCGTTCGCCATGGCGCGGGAGAGCGCGCCGTCGCCCCTCGCCCTCGCGCGAGAGAGCGCCCCTTCGCCTCTCGCCGTCGTGCGGGAAAGCGCCCCTTCGCCTCTCGCCGTCGTGCGGGAAAGCGCCCCTTCGCCTCTCGCCGTCGTGCGAGAAAGTGCCCCTTCGCCCCTCGCCATGGCGCGAGAGAGCGCCCCTTCGCCGCGCTTCACGCCGCCCCCGCCGATGGCGATGCAGCCGGCGCAGCCCGCGCCGCCGAGCGCCGCGAAGGGCTTGCTCCTCGGCATGCTGTTCGCGCTCGTGCTGCTCCTCGCGGGCGTCGGCGTTTACCTGGCGTTTCTGAAGAAGTGATCAGCGCCGGCCCGGAGCGCGGGGCCTTCCCCGGCGCTCCGGCGCGCGCGTGGGCTCGCGCGGCGCACTCGGGCCACGGTCGAAATCGCGCTCGTTTCGCCGTCGCCTGTTGATCAGGAGCTGAAGCTCCGCGTCGAAGCCGCCCATGTCGAGGCGCTGCACGAACGCACGTTCGAGCCCGAGCTCCCGCGCGGCGCGCGCGCTCTGCGCGGGCAGCGGCGAGATCCACGCGATGCGGCCACCCGGGACGAGGACCTCCGCGACGTGCGCGAGGAACCGATCGAAAAACTCGTGCAGGTCGATCCCGCGCAGCACGCGCCGTCCCATCGGTGGGTTCGTCAGGACGACCGTCGGCGGCGCGCCGCGCGGCACGAACGAGAGCGCGTCCCCCCGCGCGAGCACGGCGTCCTCGATGCCGACCGCCGCGAGGTTCTGGCGGGCCGCTTCGAGCGCGGCGGCGGACATGTCCGTGCCGAGCAGCCGCTCGTACGGGCCGGCGAGCACGCGCTCGCAGAGCTCGGTGCCCGAACCGACGAACGGATCCCACACGACGTCGTCGGCGTGGACGCCCGCGATCCGCACGAGCGCGGCGGCGATCGTCGGGTGCGAGGCCGCGGGCACGTCGCGCTCGCGGTAGGTGAAACGAGGGTCCTCGACGCGCGGGCAGAGCTCGACCTCGATCGCCGGACGATCGGGCAGCTCGTGCACGAGCGCCTCCCACGTGCTCTCGGTCGGGTCGTTGACGAGCTTCGGGTTCGCCGCGGCGATCGCCTCGGCCGCGCGCCAGATGCTCGCGCGGCGCTTGCCGCCGCCGGCCCAGGCGATCCGGAAGCGGATGGGGCCGGAGGTGAAAAACTCGAGCAAACGAAGGGCCTCGGGCGACGTGAGCGAACGCGCGACGGCCTCGGCGACGTCACCCGAGGGATCGAGCGGCACGGGCGGGAGCGGGAAGCCGAAGAAGAGCATGGTCCTCGCATCGAACAGGCGCTCGGGAGGGCCGACGAGCGTGGCGAGCACGCGATCTTCGCGGCCGTCCGGCGCGAGGCGAGGCGCGAGGCGGACATCGATCTCGTCGCGCAGGATCGGCCCGAGGCCGGCGCGGCAGTGGAGCACGACGGGCACAGGCGAGGCCGCGGGCTTGTGGACCTCGAAGGTCGAGGGGACCTCGCGGCCCGCCGTCCGCTGCGCCATGAGCGAGGCCTTCGCCGTCGCGCGCGCGAGCAGCTCGTCGCCGCCCGTGTCGAGCTGCCGGAGCGCGCGGGCAGCTTCGTCGCCGCCCGTCTTGCCGAGCGCCGCGGCCATCGCGCGCCGCGCGGGAGCGTCGTTCTCCGCGGCGAGCGCGGCCGCGAGCGCGCTCTCCACCTCGGCGCCACGGAGCTTGCCGAGCGCGTTCGCGGCGAAGCGACGCGCTCGCGGATCCGCGTCGCCGAGCGCGCCGATCAGGAACGCCGACAGCTCGGGCTCGGCATGCTCGGCCGCGACCTTCCCGACGAACGCGACGAGCCGCGCGCGTGGTTTCGTCTCGGCCGTGCGCGCGCGCTCCATCGCGACCCGCGCGGCCTCCAGGCCGAGGCGCAAGAGCGATCGTTCCGCGTCGTCCGTGTGCTCGCCTTCCTCCGCGACGAGCTCGACCAGCGCGGCCGCGTCGCTCCGGCGCGGCGAGAAGCCGGGGTCGCGGATCGCCTCTTCCAGACGGAAATCCGGGGCTCTGCGCGCCGTCATGTCCTGGCCTCGCTCGCCCTGCGCGCGCCGCGCGCCGCCTCGACTCGCCGTTCGTCCACGGCGCGAGGATACGGCGCGCGGGCTCTTTCGCCACTGCTTCGAGCGCGGGATGCCTTTCCCGACCCCGACTCCGCCGCTACACTCGGCGCATCCGGTGCTCGACGTATCCACGGTCATCCCTCGCACCGCGCCTCCCCCCGAGGTGCTGCGGGCCTCGCTCGATGCGCTCGAACGAGGCGAACGTGTCGTCGTCGCCACGGTGATCGCCCGGCAAGGCTCCGCGCCTTGTACGCCCGGACAAAAGCTCGTGCTCTTCCAAACCGGCGCGGCGATCGGGACCGTCGGGGGCGGCGCCGTCGAGCGCGCGGTCCTCGTTGCGATGGCCGCGTCGTTCGACGCGCCCGCGCCTGCCCCGCGCGTCGACACCTTCCGCCTCGGGCCCTCGCTCGGCATGTGTTGCGGCGGCTCGGCCGAGATCCTGATCGAGCCCCTCTCCCCCGACCTCTCGGTGCTCGTCGTCGGCGCCGGGCACGTCGGTGTCTACCTCGCGCCGCTGCTCGCCTCGCTCGGGTTTGGCGTGACGCTCTGCGATGCGCGCGAGATCGCGGCCGACCCCGCGCGTTTGCCGCGACCATCCGCCGGCCCCGACGGCGCGGGCGCGCCTCGCTTGCGCCTCCTCCAGGCCGATCACGACGACCCCGAGGTCCGCGCCTCGCTCCCTGCGGACCTCGGCCGCTCTGCCGCGCTCGTCATGACGCACGATCACCAGCTCGATCAGGCGGCGATCGAGTGGGCCCTCGGCGTCGGCTTCGGGTTCGTCGGCGGCGTCGGCAGCCGCGCGAAGGCGGCGCGGACGCGCGCGCGGCTCGAAACCAAGGGCGTCGCGGCGGCGGACATCACGCGCGTCCGCATGCCGCTCGGCGTGGACGTGGGCGCGCGCCTCCCGGCGGAGATCGGCGTCGCGATCGCGGCCGAGCTCGTGTCGTGGCGCGCGGGCCTCTCCGGCGCGCGCCGCGGCGCGCGGGGCCATGGACACGGCGAAGCCGAGAAGGAAAAGGAAGAAGACGCATGACGAACACCGTGTCGATCGTGCTCGCGGCCGGAAAAGGCATGCGCCTCGGCGGGCCGAAGGCGCTGCTCCTCTGGCCCGGACCGCCCGGACAAAAGCCGCGGCCGCTCGCGATCGCGCACGCCGAGGCCCGCCTCTCGGCCGAGTCGTCGCGGGTCGTCGTCGTCGCGCGCAAGCCCATCGTGCAGGCGCTCATCCCGTTCGTCCGCCCCGGCCTCGACCTGCTCGTCTCCGACGCGGACGACGAGCTCGGCCCCGCGGGCTCCATCGCCACGGCCGTCCAGCGCATCGCCGCGAACGATCGTGTGCTCGTCTGCCCCGTCGACACGTTGCCCGCGCGTGGGGCGACGACCGCGGCCTTGCTCGGGGCCCTCGGCGCAGACGGCGCGCCTCCGCTCGCGACGCGCCCGCGGCATGGCGGCCGCGCGGGGCACCCCGTCGCGCTGCAAGGCCACGCGCTCGATCGGTATCGCCAGCCGAACCCGCCTCCGCTGCGGGATCACGTCCACGCGCTCGGCGCCGACCTTCGTGACGTCGACGTCGACGATGCCGACGTGCTCGTGGACATCAACACGCCGGCCGAGGCGATGCGGTACCTGCGCGCGCCGCCCACGTTCCTCGGCGACGGCACCTAGACCGGAGAGGAGCTCCTCGTGGACGAGACACCGCTTGCATCTGGATCCCGGCGCGCGTGGGCGCGCGGCACGTTGCTCGGGCTCGCGGTGGGCGACGCGCTCGGCACCACGCTCGAGTTCCAGGCGCGCGAGGCCCCCCCGTTTCCCGAGCTCGCCAGGGGCCCGCACACCGACGTCACGGGCGACGGACCGTTCCGCGTCGCCCCTGGGCAGGTCACCGACGACACGCAGATGGCCACGTGCCTCGCGCTCAGCTTGAAGGAGCACGGCCGGTATCACGCGGCCGACGTGGCAGCGCGTTACGTCGCGTGGGTGGAGCACGCCTTCGACATCGGCAACCTCACGCACGCCTCGCTCTCCATGATCGCCCGCGGCGTCTCCCTCGGCGAAGCCTCGCGCCGCGCCTGGATCCACGCCGAGCGCAAGACCGCGGGCAACGGCTCGCTCATGCGGATCGCGCCGATCGGCGTCGCGCTCGCAAGCGCCCCCGAAGCGCGCCGCATGGCCGCGCTCGCCGACAGCGCGATCACCCACTACGACCCGCGTTGCCGCATCACGTGCGCCGCGCTCTGCGCCGCGATCGCCGCAGCCGGCGCGGGACAAACCTCCGCGACGGACCTGTTCGAGGTGATCCGCGCCGAGGTCGAAGCGGCCGCCGCCACGCTCATCGACATCGTCCCCAGCGACGGCCGTGACGTCGAAGCTGCGCGCGCCGAGCTGCGCTGGGATCTCGAGATCGCCGTTCGGGACGATCCCGAGCTCTACGGCCCCGAGATTCACTTGCATCGCCAGCAAGGGTTCGTCCGCGTGGCGTTCCGGCTCGCGCTCTGGGAGCTGTTGCATGCTCCGTCCTACGAGGCCGCGCTGATCGACGTCGTCAACCGCGGCGGCGACGCGGACACGAACGGCGCGATCACGGGCGCGCTCTTCGGCGCGCGTTTCGGCGAGGATGCGATCCCGGCGGCGTGGCGCGAGCGTGTCCTCGGCGCGCTCGCGGACCACCCTCCGAGCGCGCTGCGTGACCTCTACCATCCACGCCGCCTGGTCGAGCTCGCCGACAGCGTTTGAGTTGAGATGGTGTTCCGCGGGCGTCGCGCCGGGGCGCTGCCCCGGACCCCGCGAGGGCTACGCGCCCCTCGACCCGCGCCAGGGCAAGCCCTGGACTCGTGGTCGATGAACTGCGCGATGCGCAGTTCATCGAACGGGCCAAAGCAAGACTGGCAAGGTGGGGCTCCCATAGGGGCTGAACCGAACGCTCACCTCGGACCAGGAATGTCACCCCTCGAGATCTCTGATGGTTGACGTGGGCTCCCGTCGTCCGTGCACTGGCTTGCATGCGCTGGGCCAGCGTCTTCCTCTCATGCTTGCTCGTCCTCGTTGCCGTTGCGCAGGGCTGCACCTGCGAGAATGGCGCCGCGCTCCCTCCGCCTGCCGTGATTGCATGCAAACCCCAGCATTCATCGCTCCCGGGGGCGCGAGCCGTCGGGCCGGCAAGGACGGTCGCGGCCACGCTTTCGGCTTCTTTCTCGCTCACCGACACGGGCGAGGCCGCGATTTCGATTCCGCTCACGGCGCCCCGAGGTCGCGGCGGAATCGAGCCCGCGCTCTCCATCGCCTATCACAGCGCCGCGGGCGACAGCGTGATGGGCGTCGGCTTTTCCCTCGTGGGCACGTCCGCGATCACGCGTTGCGCGAAGACGACGGCCATCGACGGCGAGATCCGCGCGGTTCGATTCGACACGAGCGACACGGCGTTTTGTCTCGACGGCAGGCGCCTGGTGAAGGTCGCAGAGAAGGGAGCGACCGTCGAGTACCGGACCCTGCCCGACGCCCACATCAGGGTGCTGGGCCATTTCAAGGGTGAGGAGCCGGCCTCGTTCGAGGCGCACTTGCCTTCGGGTCACGTCGTCGCGTACGGCGAAGATGCCGGGAGCCGGCCACGCGCGCGGGGAGGCACGACGCGCGCGTGGCTCTCGTCGTCGAAGAGGGACTTGCGCGGCAATACGATGACGTACGGCTATTGCTTCGCCGAGGCGGACGGGTACACCGCCGAGTACGCGCTGGACGAGATTCGCTATACGAGCTTCGAAGGCGCGTCGACGCTCCCCGCGACGCGGGCGATAACGCTCGTCCATGGCACGCGGGACGCGAGCGACGTGCGGATCCATCACGCGGGCGGCATGAGACTGCAACGCTCGCTGCGGCTCGACGAAATCCAGATGCGTGGGCCGGGGGATACGTTGGTTCGGCGATATGCGTTCACCTACGACGCCAGCGAGACGACGGGGCGGACGCGGCTCGTTGAAATGAAGGAATGCGGCGCGGACGACGCGTGCACCGAGACGACGAGGTTCTTGTATCCCGCGCGGGAGCGGGGCTTCGAGGAGATCAACACGGGCATCGTGGCACCGATGTCCTTGCGCGCGAGCCCCTTGCTCCTCGACGCGGACGGCGACGGGCGCACCGACCTGCTCGTGCCGGACACGAGCGCGCTGAGCACGCCCCAGCACCCGATGACGACGTGGACGATCACGAGGAACGAAGCGGGGACACTCGGCGCGCCGAAGCTCGCGTATTCGCAAGAATGGCCGCTCGTACCCGATCCGCCGGAGCCGGCGGATCCCTCCCGCATTCAGCCCGAGCTGGGCACGCCCATCGATTACGATCAAGACGGCCGCGCGGACGTGCTGCTCCATGACGTGCGTGGCTGGAACGACAACCATATCGTCCTTCGATCGAAGGGGGACGGCACCTTCGAGGAGGTCGATACCGGAATTCCGAGGCCGTTCCCGCTCGGCGCAACGCCGCACGGCCTGCGATCGAGTGGTGGATCCGTGCATCTCGGGGACGTGGACGGAGACGGCGTGCCGGACTTGATCCAATGCGAGGATCACGGTGGCCTCCCGGATCCGACCCTGTCGTCGTGGAGACTGCATCTGTGGCGCCCGGGCGGCTTCGAGCCGACGTCCTCACCGATCACGCTCCTGGATGGGGTTGGGTGCGGCGTCGAGCTCCATCTCGTCGACATCGACGCGGACGACAAAGTCGAACTCGTAACGCCAGGTTTGCGCATCTTTGGCGGCGACGAGGCCGTACAGCTCGCGACCTATACCGCATTCGCGCGGGCGAGCAACGGGACGTGGACGAGCGTCGATACGAAGCTGCCGCTCGCGCCGGTGGGCGGTCGCGTGATGTTCCTGGACGTCAACGGGGATCGGCTCCCGGATGCCGTGATGGGTGGTTTCTCGGATACGCGGCTCTACACGAGGCTGAATACGGGGCGTGGCTTCGACGCGCCGCCTGTGCATAGCCTCGCATGGGATGGGGTCTTCCCGCAGGACAGCTATTTTCGTCTGGCGACGCCGCTCGATTTCGACGGGGATGGCCGGATGGATCTCCTCCTGCCGCTCCGCGCGGGAGCAGGCCTCTTGCCGAAGTGGACCGTGCTGCGCGCGGCGAGCGGCGAATTCACGTTCGAGTCCGTCGATTCGGGGATTCCATTCGAGGCCGAGCTTGGGGACGCCGTCACGCTCGCCGATCCTCGCGGGCCTCGTATCGGTGACGTGAACGGCGACGGGGCGAGTGATGTCTTGATCTTCCTCGGGAGCGAGCTGCGCGTATTTCGCAACGAGGCCGTGGACCCCGACAGGGTCGTGGGATTCTCGGACGGTGTGAACGTGGATCCCCCGAACGTGGAGTTCGTGTACGGCCACATGATCGCGGATCCGGATCATTATGATCCGCGGGCCGATCCGGCGAATGACTGTGCGTATCCGCGGGTGTGCGCCGTCGGCGCGCGCCGCGTGGTCACGAGCTACGCCACGATCGACGGAAACGGCGGGCAGCGACATTTCGACGTGCGCTACGAGGACGGCCGGTACGATCGCCGCGGGCATGGCTTCTTGGGCTTTTCCGCGCGTGTGGTCACGGAGCGGGAGACGGGCGCGGAGACGACGGACCTCTACGACAACCACACGTATCTCGAATCCGGCGAGGTCAAGGCGTACCCTTTCGCGGGCCAGGCCCTGGGGCGGCATCTGCGCTTCCCGTCGCTCGATCCTGCAAAGGACGAGGTCTCTCGCGTGGACGTGACGCCCACCCCTGCCCTCACGGAGAATGGCAAGAGCTACTTTACATTGCCCCTCACGCGGCGAACACAGCGGCGACAGGGCGCGACGCTCCTTCGCGATACGAAGACGGAGGTCCTCGATTTCGATGCCTTCGGCAACGTGCTCGAAGTGCGTCAATCGACCCTCGGCGTGGACCTCTCCCTGCACACGACGCGCGTCGTCGAGAACGACACCCAAAGGTGGGTGCTCGGGCAGGTCCAGAGCCAGAAGGAGTGCAGCGCGGCCGCGGGGATCTCGCAATGCCGTTCGCGATCGCAAACGACGAACACGTTCGGCGAGGTCGAGGCGGCCTCCCTCTCGACCGACGACGGCGGCCTCGATGCGAGTTTGACCGTGAAGTACGAGCGGGATGCACTCGGCCATGTCACGACCGTGACGGCGGATGACGCCTTCGGACACCATCGCGTCTGGCGCACGGCCTTCGATGCGGAGGGCATCTTTCCGGAGCAAACCACGAACCCGGCCGGGCACGTCACGCGCTCGACGTACGATAGCCGCTTCGGCGTGCCGATCCGGGAGACCGATCCGAATGGGCTCGTGACCGAGTGGTCCTACGACAGCCTGGGCCGGTGGCGGCACGAAAAGAGGCCCGACGGGTCCGAGACGTGGATGGAGCTGTCGCGCGGGCCGGACGGGCATTTCGTGAAGACATCGAGGACGACCGGGGGCGCCGAGGACGAGGTAATCCTGGACAGTCTGGGTCGACCGATTCGCCATTTCTGGTACGGACCGGAACCGATCGAGGGAGAGGGAAAGCCACCTCGGTTGATGCAGATCCTCGAATACGACGATCGCACGGGGAAGGTCCGGAGGCGCTCGGTGCCGACGAGCGAGGGCACGCCCGACGCCGAGCTTCTCTTCGACGAATACGAATTCGACCTGCTGGGGCGCGAAATCGGGCACACGGCGCCCTGGGGGGCCGTCACGAAGACGACCTATGCCGGCCACTTCGTCGAGGTGCTCAATGCGCTTTCGCACCTGACCGTCACCGAGCACGACGCGCTCGGCCGTCCCGTGGTCGTCACGGACGCGGGGAACGGGAAGACGGCGTCCACGTATGGACCCTTTGGCGTCTTATCGAGCGTCGAGGATCCTGGGGGCGCCGTGACGAGGATCAAGCGCGACGCCCTGGGGCGCCCGCGGGAGATCGACGATCCGGATCGAGGCAAGACGACGCTCGTGCAGGATGGGTTCGGCGATTTGTTATCGACGACGGACGCGCTCGGGCGCGTGACGACGTTCGAGGTGGACGCGCTCGGGCGCGTGACGTCGCGCGTCGACAAGGAAGGCGGAGCGACGTCGACGACGCTTTTTACGTGGGATACGGCGGCGCACGGCATCGGGCGATTGCGGGAGGTGACGAGCCCGGACGGCGTCAAGAGGTATAGCTATGACGATCGGGGGCGAACGGAGCGCATGACGCTCTTGGTGGGCGGGGAGGCGTTCGAGGTGCGTTCGTCGTACGATGCTCTCGGCCGCGTGGCGTCGATCTCGTATCCGGGCGTCGAGCCCTTCTCGGTGACGTATACGTACGACGATCACGGCCATCGGGTGGCCGTGCGTGACACCTTCACGGGCGCTGCTTATTGGCGCCTCACCGAGGTGGACGAGGCGGGGCGAGTTCAGGAGGAGGTCTTCGGGAACGAGGTCGTGACCACGCGGAGCTATTTTCAGGACAAGCAGGCGCTCCACCACGTGCGGACGACGTCCGGCGCGACGAAGATCCAGGACCTCTCGTATGAATTCGACGCGCGGCTGAACCTCACGAGCCGCACGGACGCGTTGCAAGCGCAGAACGAGACGGAGCGATTTCGCTACGATGCGCTCGAGCGATTGACGTGCGCCTCCTTCAGCGTGTCGCCGGATCCGGCCGCGCCCTGCGACAGCTCGTACGCGTATGCGCCGAACGGGAACCTCCTCTCCCGGTCCGGCGTGGGCGCGTATGTGTATGGTGATTCCCTGCACCCGCACGCGGTGACGAGCGCGGGCGGCGCTGGGTATTCCTATGACGCGGTCGGCAACCAGGTGGCCCGTCCTGGCGCGACGGTGACGTATACGCCCTTCGATTTGCCTCGCATGATCACGATGGGCGGGGCGACGACGACGTTCGGGTATGACGGCGACGAGGCGCGGATTCGCAAGACGACGCCGGCGAAGGAGACGATCTACGTCGGGGATCTCTACGAGCGGATCGAGGACAAGGCGACGGGGGTGGTGGAGCATCGGTATTTGGTGCATTCGTCGGAGCGGGTGGTCGCGGTCGTCACGCGGGGAGGCGCGGAGGCGGGGACGCATTATCTGCATGTGGATCACCTGGGCTCGATCGAGAGCGTGACGAACGAGGAAGGGGGCCTGGTCGAGAAACGCAGTTACGATCCATTCGGGCAGCGGCGAAACGTGATCTGGGGGTTGCCGCCGCCGGCCCCGCCCACGAGCAAGGCGACGACCCGGGGTTTTACGGGGCACGAGGGGGACGACGAACTCGGCCTCGTGAACATGAAGGGGCGGATGTTCGATCCGCGGCTCGGGAGGTTCTTGACGACGGATCCCGTGATCGCGGACGTCTTCGACGGGCAGAGCCACAATCGATATAGCTACGTCGTCAACAACCCGCTTTCGCTCGTCGATCCGACGGGGTTCTCGCCGGTGGGCGGGGTCGTGCATCAGCCGGGATATCCGGATGTGCCGTTGTCGGACGATCACATTCGGCCGAGCCCGTGGTTTCTGGCGGGGCAGGAGGTGCGGCGGCTGCTCGCGCATGAAATTGATCCGCCGGGCGTCGGCGCGGGGGCGCCTGCGACGGATGTGGAGACGACGGGCAGCACGAGCGCGGCGCGCGTGGATTTGCCGACGGTGGAGATCCCGCATCCGTCGGGGCCGGGGACGGATGATCCGTTTGGCGTGTTTCCGCCGGACGTGATGCTGGATGCGAGCGCGATTCCGGTCTTGGAGCAGCTCGTTGCGGGCAGCCCGAGCGCCGGGCGAACGGCGTTCGTCGTGCAGGAGGAGGACGGTTTCGCGCGGGATCTATCGATCCTGCTCGGGCCCGAGCGGGAGGTGATTCTGCTGCGGCCGCAGATCGGGGATCCGGTGCTGCGCGACCCGAAGGAGCAGGCCGCGGGGCGGGTCTTCTTCGAGGGGACGTTGATGCTGGGCGCGGTATTGACCCCGGGGCCGGAGGATGATATCGCGCTGCTTGGAAGCAGGGCCCTGCGGCGGGGGTCGAGTGCGGCAGGGGGCCTTGCTGACCTAGCACGGTTCCGCGGCGAGTTGGGAGTCGCGCAAGGAGAAGGCACCTTTGCTCGTCTGGACGTGGGTGGGCGTAGTTTCTATGGCATCAACGCGCATGGACAGCCTGTGAGTCTGCGGGTCAACGCGATAACGCGAACACACGCGGAGGCCGATGCGTTTCAGCAGGCGGCGAATGCCGGAGTGAGCGGCGGACGCGGAACGCTGTATGTCGATCGCGCGTTGTGCCCGGCGTGCGGGCCCAATGGCGGCGTCCGCGGGCTGATGCATCAACTTGGTCTTGAAGAACTGGAAGTCATCACCCCAAGGGGAAGACAGGTGCTCCGTCCATGAGTGCGATTTCGATTCACGGCGACAGTTGGCGTGGAATACAGAATGATGAGTGGCAGATTCACATGCCGTCTTGGGATGACGTGGATAATGCCATTCGGCGTCTGGATGCCAAAAGGTACACAATCTTGACTATCCAAGGCCCAGAAGAGCAGCACCTTGCAATCGGCGGTGGCGCTGGTCGCTATGTCGTATATGCGACGTTTGACAACTATCAATTCTGGAACCTGTTGGGTGACAGTGCCGATGGCGGCATGGTGTTGTTAAATGCGGGCGGTCAGGAAGGCGATTATCCCACAGTTCAGGTCGTCGGTCTGCAGCAGGCGCGTTCGGCCGCTCGGTCGTTCTTTGTGGATCTGAAACTTGAACCAAGTCTTCAATGGGAGAAGCAATGAGAAGCGGGCGCGATACGCGCGTAGCCCTGATGCTTGAGAGCAGGGACGATGTGCGCGCGATGGCGGCCGCGTTTCTCCTGCGGCACGTTCTTGAGGGACCTTGCGCAGGGCGAGGGCTTCGGGACGTGCGATAATACTTCGGGGGCAATCGGCGTGAGGCCCGCCAAGCCCACTCAAGCTCCGGGCAATCGACAGGACGAGGACAAGGCGACGGGGGTGGTGGAGCATCGGTATTCGGTGCATTCGCCGGAGCGGGTGGTCGCAGTCGTCACGCGCGGAGGCGTGGAGGCGGGGACGCATGATCTGCATGTGGATCACCTGGGCTCGATCGAGAGCGTGACGAACGAGGAAGGGAGCCAGGTCGAGAAACGCAGTTACGATCCCTTCGGGCAGCGGCGAAACGTGATCTGGGGCTTGCCGCCGCCGGCCTCGCCCACGAGCAAGGCGACGACCCGGGGTTTTACGGGGCACGAGGGCGACGACGATCTCGGCCTCGTGAACATGAGGGGCCGGATGTTCGACCCGCGGCTCGGGAGGTTCTTGACGACGGATCCCGTGATCGCGGACGTCTTTGACGGGCAGAGCCACAATCGGTACAGCTACGTCCGAAATGCTCCGCTCTCGTTCGTGGATCCGACGGGTCACGCCGGTGCCGGGGGGAGCGTCGGCCCGACGGGCGCTCATCGTAGACGCGCAGCCCGCGACCCCGCCGCGCCCGCCCCGGCCACTTCTCCCGCGTGGCGCGCGGCGCGCATCCTTGCGCGAGCGACGCCCACCTCCTGGCGGTCCCCCCAGAAACGTTTCGCGACGCACATCCACGCCGTGGCCGAGGGTGCGGAAACGTTTCGCGCGTGGCGTCCACGTCCTGGAAGTGCGCTCGGAAACGTTGCGCGACCGAGGCCCACCTCATGGCAGCGGGCTCGGAAACGTCACGCGAGCGGCGTCCACGTCGCGGCCGCGCCTCGCGCAACGACGCTGCACCCTCGTCCCTCCCGTGCGGCGCGCTCGCGCAACGTTACGCGCTCTCCTCCACGACAAAACCATCCCCTGCGCCACGCCCCGAACCTCTTGACGATCCCATGACCATGATGTTTGCTCCCACGCATTCCCCGAGCAAAGGATCTGCCTGATGTCCGTGCTCCCGAACGCAAAGACCCCCATCGACCGCTGCGAGCACAAGAGCTTGCACACACGGACGATGCTCGCGAAGTTCCAGGACGTCCCCGCCCTGAACGGCCTCGCCGCCAAGCTGGAGACCGCGACGAAGCTGCTCCTCGCGACGCAGGACGCCTACGACGCCAAGGTCAAGGCCCTCATCGTCCTCCGCGTGGAGGTAAAATTCACGGATCTGCTCGCAGACCGCGCCATTCGCATCGCGCTCAAGCGCGCGGAAATCGAGGACGGCAAGGCCGGCGGGAAGATCGTGTCGATGCTGTTCCCGAGCGGTTCGACGCCCATCATCAAGCCCGTGGGCGGCACGCAGGTCCAGGAAATGCGCGCGCTCGAAGGTCGATATGCAGAGGTCGGGGGGATCTATCCGGCCGCCGCCGACGAGGGGCAGAAAATCGAGGCGCTGCGTGTCCGGTACGAGCAAGCCCTCGACGCACGCCGAATGGGAATGGAAGCGGCCGCGCAGGCACGTGCGGCGCGCAACCTGGCGAAAGAGGAGTTTCTCGACGTCTTCGCCGAGATCGCGAATCGAATCAAGGCCGCCTTCCCGCGGGACAAAGCGACGCAGGATCTGTTCTTCCTGAAGGACAAGGTCGCCGCAGACGACGGTGATGCGGACGACGAGGCGAGCGGGAGCGATACGGACGGCGAGCCGTAGGCCCGCGGGGCACGTTCCCTCGCGCCTCGTTCCGCGGTAGTGTCCCGCCCGCGATGACGACCGCCGCGCAAAACGCTTCGTCTGCCCGCCCTCCCTTCATCGGGACCAACGTGCCGCGCACCGATGGCGCGTCCAAGGTGACGGGTCGCGCCGCGTACGTCGACGACCTCCCCCGCGAGCCCGGTGAGCTCTTCGGCGCCACCGTCCGCAGCCCCGTCCCGCGCGCCCGCCTCCGCGGCATCACCCTCGATCCCGCGTTCGACTGGAGCGACGTCACCGTCGTGCGCGCCTCGGATCTCGCGGTGAACGAGGTCCAGTGTATCTCGGCCGAACAGCCGATCCTCGCGGCCGATCAGATCCGCCACGCCTACGAACCCATCGTCCTCCTCGCGTGCGCGGACAAACGCAAGCTCGCGCAGGCCATGCGCGCCGTGAAGCTCGACCTCGAGCCGCTCACGCCCGTCCTCGATCCCGAGCAGTCGCTCGCCAAGGCCGACGTCATCTGGGGCGAGGACAACGTCCACAAGCGCTTCTCCATCACCAAGGGCCGCGCCGACCTCCCCGACGCGTCCGCCAGCGCCGCCGCGATCGACGCTGCGATCGAGGCCTGCGAGGTCGTCGTCCGCGGCCGCTACACCACGCACCACCAGGAGCAACTCTACATCGAGCCGCAGGGCGTGATCGCTCACTGGGACGAGAAGGGCGTCCACCTCATCGGCTCCCTCCAGTGCCCTTATTACGTGCACAAAGCGCTCGTCCACGGCTTCAAGCTCGCGGCCGATCACGTGCACGTCACGCAGGCCGTCACGGGCGGCGGGTTCGGGGGCAAGGAGGAGTATCCTTCGGTGATCGCCCTGCACGCCGCGCTCCTCGCGCAGAAGAGCGGCAAGCCCGTGCGCATGATCTACGACCGCAAGGAGGACATCGAGGCGACCACCAAGCGTCACCCGGCCATCTGCGAGATCGTCTCCGGCTGCGATCGCGACGGCACGCTCCGCGCGCTCTCCATCCGCATCCTCATGGACGGCGGCGCCTACATGACGCTCACGCCCGTCGTCCTCTCGCGCGGCGCCCTCCACGCGGCCGGCGTCTACCGCTGGGACGACGTGCGCATCGACGCCATCGCGGTCGCCACGAACACCCCGCCGAACGGCGCCTTCCGCGGCTTCGGCGCGCCCCAGACCATCTGGGCGATCGAGCGGCACCTCGACCGCGTCGCCGAGGAGCTCGGCCGCGACCCGATGGACCTCAAGGCGCAGAACATGCTGCGCGAGGGCGACACCACGGCGACGGGCCAAACCCTGCGCGGCTCCGTCGGCGTCGCCGAGTGCGTGGAAAAAGCCCTCGCGGCGAGCGGATACCACGACAAACGGAAGCGCCCTCCGGCCGTCCGCGGCCGCGTCGCGCGCGGCATCGGCGCGAGCGTCTTCATGCACGGCGCGGGCTTCACCGGCTCGGGCGAGAAGTACCTCAAGGGCCGCGTCGCCGTGGATCTGCTTCCTGGCGGCCGCCTGCGCATCCGCACCGCCTCCACCGACATCGGCCAGGGCACCGAGACCGTCTTCCGCCAGATCGTGGCCGACGCCGCGGGCGTTCGCCTCGAAGACGTCGACTTCGCCGTTCCTTCGACCTCGTACGTTCCCGACTCCGGCCCCACGGTCGCGTCGCGCACCGTCATGGTCGTCGGCGGCATCGTCGAGCGCGCCGCGCGTGAGGTCGCCGCGCGTGTCCGCGCCGAGCAAGAGGCCTCCGGCGGGGGTTTGGGGGCGGAGCTCGGCTCGACCGAGCAGAGCCCCCAAGCGAAGAATGACTTCGTCACGGCCGCCGATCGTTTGCTCACCAAGGAACGCGAGGTCACGGCGCTCGTGCAGTACGAGCATCCCGGCTGGGTCACCTGGGACGACAGCACGTACAAGGGCGACGCGTACCCCGTGTACGGCTATGCGTGTGACGTGGCCGAGGTCGAGGTCGACCTCGACACGCTCGAGGTCACGGTCACGGGCTTCTGGTCCGCGACGGACGTCGGCAAGGCGATCCACCCCGTCATGTGCAAAGGCCAGATCGAGGGCGGCAGCCTCCAGGCGATCGGCTGGGCGCTGTGGGAGGACGTCGTCTGGAAGAACGGCCTCATCCAGAACCCGCGCATGACGAACTACATCATCCCGACCGCGCTCGACGCGCCGCCCATGCACGTCGACCTCGTCGAAGCTCCGTACGCGTACGGCCCCGGCGGCGGCGCGAAGGGCGTCGGCGAGCTGCCCATGGACGGCGGCGCGCCGGCGATCGCCGCGGCCGTCGCGCACGCGACGGGAATTTTCGCGCGGGACCTTCCCCTCTTGCCGGAACGCCTGCTCGAGCTTCAGACCAGCCGCAAGAGCTGAGGCGGCTTTCCCCGCGCACCGACGGAGACACCACGACCATGCGAATCCTCCACACCATGCTCCGCGTCGGCGACCTCGACCGATCGCTCGCGTTCTACACGGACGTCCTCGGCATGAAGCTCATCCGCCGGCGCGACTATCCGGAGGGCCGGTTCACGCTCGCGTTCATCGGCTACGGCGACGAGGCGGAGACGGCGGTCCTCGAGCTCACGCACAACTGGGACACGAAGAGCTACGAGATCGGCACGGGCTACGGCCACATCGCGATCCAGGTCGACGACGCGTACAAGGCCTGCGACGAGGCCAAGAAGCGCGGCGGCAAGGTCACGCGCGAGGCGGGGCCGATGAAACACGGCACCACCGTGATCGCGTTCGTCGAGGATCCGGACGGCTACAAGATCGAGTTCATCCAGCGCAAGGTGGAGGAATAACCCTTGAAGATCACGCTCACCCTCAACGGCCTATCGCGTGAGGTCGACTTGCCGCCGCTCGTGCGGCTGCTCGACGCGCTCCGCGGTCCGCTTGGTCTCCCGGGGACCAAGGAGGGCTGCGGCGAGGGCGAGTGTGGCTCGTGCACGGTGCTGCTCGACGGCGAGCCCGTGAACGCCTGCCTCGTCTCGATCGGCCAGTGCGAAGGCCGCGCCGTCACCACCGTCGAGGGCCTCTCGGACGCGACGCACCTCGGCCCGCTCGCGCGTTGCTTCGTCGATCACGGCGGCGCGCAGTGCGGCATCTGCACCCCCGGCATGCTCATCTCGGCCGAGGCGCTCCTCGCGCGCAAGGCCGACCCGAACGACGAGGAGATCCGCGAGGCCATCGCGGGCAACCTCTGCCGCTGTACGGGCTACCAGCGCATCGTCGACAGCATCCGCGAGGCCGCGCGCGAGCGTCGGGAAGCGGGAGGGGCGTCGTGAGCCTCGCGGACCTTCCCCAGCACGACATGCAGCGGGCCGCCTCGCTCGACGCGCTTTGCGGCCTCCTCTCGGAGCGGCACACGCGCGGCGAAGCCACGGTCCTGCTCGCGGGCGGCACCGACTGGGTCGTCGAGCAGGAGCTCAAGCCCCCGCGCCGCGACGCCGATCCGCTCCCCCTCGTCGTCGACGTCTCTCGCCTTTCGGAGCTCCGCGGCATCACCGCCACGCGGGGCCTCCTGCGCATCGGCGCGGCCACGACGTACCTCGAAATTCGCCGCCACCCCGTGGTCATCGAGCGCGCCCCGATGCTCGTGCACATGGCCCGCGAGCTCGGCGCGATCCAGATCCAGGCCCGCGGCACGCTCGGCGGCAACCTCGCGACGGCCTCGCCCGCGGCCGACGGCGTCGCGGCGCTCGCGGCCTACGACGCGTCGATCGTCGTGAAGAGCGTCCGCGGCGAGCGCCGGATCCCCTTCTCCGCGCTGCAAACGGGGTACAAGCAGAGCACACGCGCGCCGGACGAGGTCATCGTCGCCGTGGAGATCGCGCTCCCGCCCGAGGGATCGCCCTGGATCTGGCGCAAGGTCGGCACGCGGCGCGCGCAGGCCATCTCCAAGGTCGCGCTCGCGGGCATCGCGGTGCGCTCGGAGGATCGGGTCGTACGTCTTGGCCTCGGCATGGCCTCCGTCGCGCCGGTCACCGCGACCCTCCTCCAGACGCGCGCCCTCGTCCTCGCGAATCCCCTCTCCGCGCTCACCGCGGACGCCGTCGACGCCGCCGTCCTCGCGGACATCGCGCCGATCGACGACGTCCGCTCGACGCGCGAATACCGCATCCACGCCGCGAAGGCCGTCGTGCGAGGGTTCCTCCGCGACCTCGGCGCGCCCGTGTAAAACTTCGATTGGCCCGCCAAACGAACTCCATCTCCCATGGCTGACCCCTTCACCTTTCGCCCCATCCGACCCGAGGACGATCCTGCGATCGCCGCGCTCATCCGCGCCGTGATGCCCGAGTTTGGCGCGGACGGGCCTGGGTTTGCCATTCACGACCCCGAGGTCTCGGCCATGAGCGCGGCGTATTCCGGACCCCGCTCCGCCTATTTCGTCGTCGAAATGGACGGCCGGGTCGTGGGCGGCGCGGGGATCGGGCCGCTCGAAGGCGGCGACGCGGACACGGCGGAGCTGCGCAAGATGTACTTTTTGCGCGAGGCGCGCGGCCAGGGAATGGGCGAGCGCCTGCTCCAGCACGTCCTCGGCGTCGCGCGGGAGCGGGGCTTTACGCGTGTCTACCTGGAGACGCTCACGGGCATGGACTCCGCGATACGCCTCTACGAGCGCCTCGGCTTTCGTCGCCTCGATCGGCAGCTCGGCGGCACCGGACACCACGGCTGCAATCGTTTCTACATGCGCGATCTGGTGCCCGCGGTGACCACCTGACCCGTGGGACAACGCTGCTCCTGACTTGATTTTTGGGGGCGCGGATGGCTTTACTGCGCCCATGAACGGTCTTCGAGCGTTTTCCCTCGTCTTCTTGCTCGCCACGAGCGCCGTCGCTTGCTCTGCCCCGAAGCCCGAGCCTGAAATCGCCTCCTCGGCGACGCAGCCCGGATACGCGCAGGACTATCCGACCGTCGTGCAGCAGATCGTCAAGGACTTCGGCCGCGACGACGACGATGCGCGGACGCTCACCTCGGGTTTTTCCGAGTACCCGAAGGGCCTCAAGGCGCCTGACTGGAGCGTCGTCGGCGACATTCACCGCACGGCGAACGACGCGGGCCGGAGCCATGCATACGTCGAGCGCCACCGCGAGGTCCAGGGCGCGGCGGCGTTTTTCCTCGCCGAGCAGGACGAGATCGTCAAGAAGGTCGGCGGCTCGGCCACGTATGCGGCCAAGCAAAAGGGCTGCGAGGTGGACCTCTCGGGGGTCGTCAACAAATCGCTCACCGATTCCGTCGGCAAGCAGCTCGAGAAGCGGCTCCGCGAGCGGAACGAGGCCCACTCCATCATCGACCGGCACCGGACCGAGCTCGGCAAGGAGGACGCGGCCACGCTCGAAGAGCAAGCCGATCAGCTCAGCCGCGCGAGTTACCTCGTGCACATCGCGATGGTCGAGGAGAAGGTGCGCCTGCGCGCGCTCATCGAAGAAGCCGAGCAGGTGAAGAAGACGCTCGACGATTACATCGCCCGGGAGCGCGCCTCGCAGGGCAAGGGCAAGGAGGCGGACCAGAAGGCGAGCGAGGCGCGGATCACGCGTGCCCAGGAGAGCAAGGCGCAGATCGACGGCTCGCTGACCCAGGCCCGGGAGATGGAAAAGAAGATGGAGGAGCGCGTCGCGGCCGCGCAGAAGCGGCACGCCGATGCGCTGAACGCGCTGCTCGCCGACGTGGACAAACGGGCGAAGGACGCCGGGCAGAAAAAATAACGCAACTGCCGGGGGCCTCCGGTCGATGGAGCGAGGTGAGGACAACCCCTCGCTCCCCTGGAGGTCTCCCATGCCCTCGTTTTTCCCCTTCCCCGCTTCACGACGAACGCTCCCTTCGGCTTCCCCGGCCGACATCCCTGCGCCGCGGCCGGCGCAGGCCGATCCCACGCTCGAATCCGTGCCGCCGCCGAAGGGCGGCGACATGGACCTCGCGTGGGACGACACGCAACCCATCCGCGTGATTTCGATGGAGCGCCCCCCGTGATTTCGCTCAATCCGCGGCGAAGCAGTAAACGCGCCCATTGCCGCCCTTCGGGGCGGTGTCGCCGCAGTTGCCGTTGACGTGCACCGAGTTCCACGGCCTGTACATCTCGGCATCACTCATGTTCGGACCGAGCCCATCGCTATGGCCCACCTGGGCGGTCATGGCGGGGTCTTCGGAGGTCCAGTCCGCGCAGGTTTGCCCGAGGACGACGGTGCCGTCCCGCGCCGTGCCGGTGAGGACATCGTGCTGGTTCGGCGTGGGGGAACCGGCCCACTGGCCCGGCACCATCTCGCCCTTTTCGTCGAGGAACACGGTGTGATCGCCGTACCGCTCGTGCAGCTCGGTCAGGTTCGCCGCCACGAGCGCGCCCTTCGCGTTGTACCAGGGGCCGGCGCCGATCCTGTCCTTGGCGTGCACGGGCTGGCCGTTCGGGCCATTTTCGACGCTGAGATAAGCGCGCCACGTCTTCGCCCCGGCGCCGACCGCGGCGGCCAGATCCTGGCACCTCTTGTCCGCCCCGGCGAGCCCGCCCAGGTTGGCCGTGGTGCTCCCGGTGCTGGAGACGAAGAAGCTGAGCCCCTTCGCCTCGCTCCCACCAGCGCCGCCGCCGCCGCCGATGCCGCCAGCACCACCGCCGCCGCCGATGCCGCCTGCGCCACCGCCGCCGCCGATTCCGCCGGTGCCGCCTGTGCCGCCGCCTGTGCCGCCGCCGCCCGTGCCGCTGCCGGTGCTATTCGTGCCGGAGCTGGTGCCCGAGTCCTCGCCGCAGGCCACGACGGCGAGCGTGAGCCCAAGACCGAGGAGGACGCCGAAGCTGCGAAGGGGATACGTGCCGGATCGTTTCATGGAAGCCTCCTGAGGAAGTATCGCGTCGAGGCCGCAGAATCGCGCGCACGCGGCGGCGCGTCCAGCGTGTCACCCGCGGCTGGACGACGCCGAGGCTCCCGTGAGATGCACGCGTGCGCTGGACGCCAGCTCGCGCTGACGATCCTCATGTCGGGCCGGACAAACGTCGACGATCCACGGCATCACGTGCGGTTCGATGTGTTCCGCGAAGCTCGCCTGGCAGGGCTCGCCGAGGCACGAGCCGATCGCGGCCGCGAGCAAGGCGCCATAAAAGAGCGCCGTCTCCTCCGTCGGCCCCTCGAAGGGCGGGCGCAGCTCGCAACGCGCGCGCTTTTGCTCGGACCACGTCGCCCCCTCGATGACCACACGACCGAGCCCGGCCTGCGCGAGCACCCCGTCGAGCACGCTCGGCGCGAGCACCGCCGCGGGCTCTCCCTCGCGCGCCTGCCCGTCGGCCTCGGACGCGACGACCAGGGCCATGGCGCGCCCCACGTGCTCGCCGAGCGCGATCGCGCCGCGCGGTCCGAGCCGCTCGAGCAACGCCGGCAGCGCGTCGAGCAGCACCGGCAAGAGCCCGCCCATCGTCCCCAGGCTCTTCTGCAAATCGTGGCCGGCCTGGCTCGCGCCCACCTCGACGACCGGGCGTCGCACCACGGTCATGAAGATCCGCGCCTCCGCGCCTTCCTGCGCGAGCGGCAATGTCACCACGGGCGGCGCCTTGACGAACTGCACGGCCACATCCTGCACGCCGTGCATGAAAGAGAAGCGAAAGCGAAAGCTCTCCGAAAGGCGCGCCTCGTCCTGCACGAGCGCCCGGAAACGCCCGTAAAACGCCTCCACCCGCGTGCAAGGCGCGACCTCCTTGAACCAGTTTTTCCCGACGACCCGCTCGGGCGGCAAGCGCGAAAGGGCGGATTCGTAGCGGTTGTACAGCAGGATCGTGCCGACCTCGTCGAGGACCACGAACCCGTAGGGCAGCTCGTCGACCTCCGCCTTCGACATGCCGGCGAGACGCTCAACAGCGTCGAGTGTGCCGTCCTCCGACACCATGGCGGCCTGCACGGCCTGGTAGTAGCCACTGCTCAACGAACACCTCCGTCTCGAATTCGGAACGCCTCACCCCATCCCCCCTTGTCGAGCAATCGCATCAGGCCCCCGAGCATCTCGGGGACGTAATACCGCTGAAAACGCGCCTCGTTGAACATCGAGGCGGCCTCGAAGACGGAAAACACCCACGTGGCGACCGCTTTCGGGATCGCCGACCGCGCCCGCTCCACGCCCGCCACCGTCACCAGGCCGTCCGCCGAGATCCGGAACGCCTCCATCGCCGGATGCGACGCGGCCGTGCGGGTCCAGGCCGTTTGCATGATCGACGACGCGAGCTTCGGCCCCAGCCATTTGCGCGTGTACACCGAGCACGCATTCATCACGGCCGCGGCCAGCGCCACCTCCGTCGCATGGCCTTCCAGCATCACCAGGCGCAACGACGCGGGCGGCGTCTCGGAGAGCGCCGGGCGCGGCGGCGGCGGCGACGAACCACGCTCGTCGAGCGCGATCACGTGGAACACCGCCTGGGAAAACCCTCGAATGGCGGCGAGCGTCGCCTCGACGTCGGCGTCCGGCGGCGCTCCATCGGCGTGGGCGCGCAGCACGCGCCCTCGCTCCAGGACGATTTCGCCCCACCGCTTGACGGACCGCACCTCCACGACGCACGTCCGCCCCCGAGAGCCCAGGGAGCCGAGCAGGTCGTCGAGCCCGACCTCGTCGAGTTGGCCTCGGAGGATGAGCCGACCCCGTGCGCGCTCCGAAGGGACGCCCGCCCGATCGCCCCGACCGGCGTCCGTGGCCGCCCCCCCGAACCACGCACCTCCCCCCTCTCCGAGGGCGGCGTTGTCGAACATGAGCACTCCCTTCCCTTGTTTGTACATGGTTCGTACAACGTTAGGGGAAAGGTGTCCAGCAGGTTTTTCAGGCTCTTCAGGCAGAAGGAGCCGTATGGATCGATCCGTTCGGGGCTCGCCGACGCCGGCATGGACGTAGAAGGTTCGTCCAACGTCGATGCGAGAAGGACGGGGAGGGCTACTCCTTCGTGTGTCCCGGCGTCGGGGCGAGGGCCTTTCGGATCTCCTCCTCGCGCGCGGCCCGCGCGTGCTTCCGGGCCTCCACGATCGACTCGATGGCGAGGTTCGCCTCGATGTCGTCCGCGAGATCGTCCGCGGCGATCCGCGCGATCGCTTCGAGCCGCGACCCGAGCCGCGCCCGCAGCCGCTCCTTGATGGCGTCCTTGAGAATCTCGCGCGCCGCCTCGCGTGTCAGCGCCGCGGCCTCGCTGGAGAGGACCTTCGAGATTTCGAGGTCGAGGAACTCCGTGCCCTTGGGCCCCTCGGACCGCCGCCCCTCGGGCCGCCGCCCCTCGGGCCGCCGCCCTTCACGGTGGCCCTCGTCTTGCCGCTCGCCCTGCCCTTCCGGCCCTTCCCTACGATGATCGTGCATGTCGCCTCCGATCGTAGCGGTGACGACGAGGCGTTGGAAGGGCCCCCGGGGCAGTTCGAACGGGGCGGATCAGAGCAGGTTCAGGTGCTTCTTCGCGCGGTGCTCGGCAGTCTCGACGATTTTCTTCGCCTCTTCCGGCTCGATCTCGAGCTTCACGCAGAGATCCTGCACGAACTGCTTCTCCGACACGTGCTGCTCGCCGTCGACGTACGTGAGGAGCACGGCATGCTGGAGGAGCACGCGGCGATCATTGAACGACATGTCCCACACGGGGATGTCGTCGAGGCTCTTCTTCTCGGCCGCGTACGCGCGGATCTCGGCGGCCTGCTCCTCGCTCGCCTCGAACGCGGAGATCAGCGCCTCGACCATCTCGCGCTCCTTCTCGTCGAAGTGGCCGTCGGCCCAGGCAACGCTGACAAGCGACTTGACGATCCCCATGTCCTCTTCGCGCATGGTCGAAGCTTTTGCCGTCACCCGCGAGAGACGTCAAGCCCCTCGTCGATCCGGCGGGCGTAATGCGCTCCTCCCGGGCCCGGCGATGCGATACCTTCCCCGCCCCGATGGAGCCCCCCCTCGCCGTCCACCACGTCGCCGTCGTCGTCGCCGATCTCGACCGGGCCGAGCGTTTTTACACGGGGGTGCTCGGCCTGCCCGTCCTTCGCCGCTGGGACGACGCGGCAGGGCAGCCCCGCTCGGTATGGCTCGCGCTCGGAAGCAGCGCGTTCCTCGCCGTCGAGCGTGCAGGCTCGCCCAATGCCCCGCACCGTGAGGACACGGCCCCCGGCCTGCATTGCCTCGCGCTCGGCATTCGCCCGGACGCGCGCGAGCGATGGCGCGTCACCCTCACCGCGGCGGGTTTTCCCGTCGAGCGCGAGAGCCCGTATACCCTCTACACGCGCGACCCCGACGGGAACCTCGTCGGCCTCAGCCACTTTCCCGACCCGGCCCCCTGACCCACGACCAACGCAATGACAGACCTGTCCCACCAGCGCTACCGCTTCGTCGCCCGCCCGGAGGACGCCGGGCAGAGGCTCGATCAGGTCCTCGCCGCGAATGTCCCCGGCCTCTCGCGCCGCAAGGCCCGCGTCGCCATCGACCTCGGCGGCGTCTTCGTCGACGGCGCGCGCGTCAAGGTCGCCGGCCGCGCCATTCGGCCCGGCCAAACCATCCTCGCCCACCTCGGCGGCGCGCTCGACCGGGCGACCAAGGAGGTCGGCGCCGCCGCGCGCGCCAAAGACGAGGCCACCCTTCCGCCCTTCCGCGTGGTCTACAAGGACGACGACCTCGTGGTCGTGGACAAACCCTCGGGCCTCGTCACGGCGCCGACCCCCGAAAGCGACCGCGGAAACCTCGCGGATCTGCTCGGCCGCGCCCTCGGCGGCACCATCTACGTCGTGCACCGGCTCGACCTCGACACGAGCGGGCTCGTGGTCTTCGCGCGGACCGAAGCGGCGAACCGCGCCCTCTCCGATCGCATTCGCGCCCATGATTTCGATCGTGTCTACCTCGCGGCGCTCCTCGGCCTCGTCGCCTGGGACGAGCGCACCATCGAGGAGCCCGTCGCCGGAAAACGCGCCGTCTCCCACGCCACGGTGCTCGAACGCCTCTCGCCGCCGGGCATGCCCGGCGCGACGCTGACGCGATTCCGCCTCACGACCGGCCGCACCCACCAGATTCGCCTGCACGCCCTCCACGAGGGCCACCCCGTGCTCGGCGATCGCAAGTACGGAAAGACGAGCCCCCTGGATCCGCCGCGCCTCGCGCTCCACGCGACCCGGCTCGGCTTCGTGCACCCGCGGACGGGCGAATCCCTCGCCTGGGAGAGCCCCTGGCCCGACGACCTCGCGCCCTGGCTCGAAGCGTTGCGGAAGAGCACGCCAGCTCGTTGACGCCCCCCGCGCGCCATTCTATCACGCGGAGGATGCTCCCCCGACGCGCCCTCCCCCTCGCCCTCGCGTCCCTCACCGGCCTGCTCGCGTCGTCCTGCACGAAATACGAGCTCGCCCTCCACGAAAACGCCCCGCCGAGCGCGTTCGCTCCGCTGCCCGCGGACGCCGCGCGGATCTGCGTCCTCCGCCCGCACGGGGTCGCCTCGCTCGTGCCCGCGGTCGTGCGTGACAATGGCCGGCTCGTCGGCATGACCAAGGGCCCGTCGTATTTCTGTTATCTCGCCGAGCCGGGGTTTCACACGGTCCTCACGCGGTATGGCGACGACATCGACGCCAAGCTCGGCTCCGACGCGCTCGTCGACGCGACCCTGACCGCCGAGCCAGGGGGACATTATTTCCTGCACCACGACGTCTCGGCCATCCTCACGCTCTCCGTCAAGTGGGTCGCGCCGACGAGGGCGAACGAGATGATCGCCGAATGCGACTACGCCGAGCTCGTCGAGGTCCCCTCGAACGAGTCCCTGCCTGCGCCCGGCGAGATCGTGCGGGCGGCGCGGCCTCAATAATCGACGCGCAGCCCGAAACGCACCTGCCGCGGCGCCTGCCAGGCCACGGGTTTTCCGTACCGAGGGTTCTCGACGATGTCCTCGGGAACGTCGTCCGGCGTGCCGTCCAGGATGGCGGTCACGTTGTTCGACGTGTACGTCTGCTCGACCGCCGTCTCCGTCTGGCTGCCCGCGAGGTTGTAGACCTCGACGCTCACGCCGAGCCGGAGGTCCTTCCGGAGCAGCGCCGACACGCCGAGCCGCGCGTCGATCCGGTTCACCCACGGCGTTCGCCCGGCCGCGCCGCGCGGCAGGATGTACACCTGATCTTCCCCGTACATCGCGTGCGCGCCGATCATGCTGTACGGCATCCCCGATCGCCCCGTGTATCCGGCGCCGGCCTCCAGGACCACCCCGGCCGGCAGGACGAACTCCTTGCCCGCGTACACCTTGATCGAATGCGTGTGATCCCCGGGCAAGAGCCCCGTCCGGTTCGGGTCGAGCGCGAGCGTATCGAAATCCGTCGTCACGTTCGGATCGAGCTGCCCCGTCTCCGGCACGAAAAACCCGTTGTAATTGCCGTAGAGCGAGGAGAACGTATAACTCGCGATTCCGACGAACCCGCCCGAGAACGGCCGCATCGCCGTCAGCGAGAGCCCGTTGTACACCCGCTCCGCCACGGTCCCAAAGGCCAAGGCCCCCGCGCCTGGATTGCCGATCAACGCCCCACCCGTCGACAAACGTACATCCTCGATCGCGCGGATGAGCTTGTCGTGTACGAACACGGCGCCGAGCCGCACGCCGAGCGGCGCCTCGATCTCCGCCCCCGCCGAGACCTGGTGCGACGCAGGCGCGGAGGCCTCGGGATCGACGGCATTCGGGCCGCCTTGTTTGGCGTACAGCGTGCTCGGCTGGGACGTCCCCAGGGCCACCACGGCCGAATCCGGCCCGCATCCGCCGTACATATCCTCCGGTTCGTGGACGCTGCAGATGCCCCTCCGGTGGAAACTGGCGAGCCGGGGTTCGTCTGCGATCCCTCGCAACGAGATGTTGAGCGGCACGGCCTGGTAGCGCATCCCGTACGTCGCGAAGATCCGCGCCCGCCCCTTCTTCGTCGGATCCCATACGACCCCCGCGCGCGGCGCGATCATGAACGGCAGGGCGAGCGTCCCGGCGCCAAACACCTGCGCGTCGTACCGCAGGCTCGCTTCGACCACGAGCCCCTCCAGGATACGCCACGTATCCGCGACGAACGCGCCCGCCGTGAACGTCGTCACCTGCGTCGTCATCGTATCGAACGTGAACGGCGCATCGGGGCCGCGGAGAGAGCCGTACCGTTCATTCTGCACGAGATCCGTGGCGAAGCTCTCGCGCATGAAGACGGCGCCGGAGTACCCTTGCACCCGCGTGACCGCCCCGACCTCGAAATCGAGACCGGCGCGGATCCGGTGCTCGCCGAGCCCACGCGCCCGCAGCGACACGACCGCGCGCCCCTCCACCCGGTCCGCGGTGACCCGGGACAGGCGCCCGGGGCCCCCCATCGAATACTGGCTCGCGGCGCAGTTCACCGCGAGATCGGCGTCATTTCCATTCGGGGAGCAGAGGGGAAACGCCTCCGTCGGCAGATCCTCGAAATCGGTGATCGGGTGGGACAAGTCCGGTGGACTGCGCCTCCACAACATACGCGGCGCGTGCGCGAGCGTCCCCGGCGTCCCGATGTCGTCGACGCCCGATCCATCCGCCGCCCCCGACTCGTTCTGGTTCCGCACCCAGCCGAGCGCCACGTCGAGCCGCGCGTCGCCTCCGAACAGGCTCGTCCCGCGCAGCACGACCGCATTCGTGAGCGTCGTCTCCCGCCGGCCGAGGGCCGTGAGCTCCCCGTCGAGGTTGTCCACGCCAATCGCCTCGCTCCGCGGATCGAACGCATACGCCGCGCCGCCCCCGGCCCGTGTATAGGTCCCGAACACGGACAACGAGAGCTCCTGCGCCTTCGAAGGCCGATACGTGAGCTTGCCAATCCATTGCCCGAGGTCCCCCTGGGCGAACTGCGTGCTCTCCGTCCCGGGGAGCCGCGTCTTTTTCTGCGCGCCCGTCTCCGGATCGAGGACCGGCACGAACGAAGACCCTCCGAAATCGTCCGGCGCGAGCGACCACGACATCGCGTTCAGGCTGCGATCCAGGCGATACCGCCGCCGGGCGAGGCTCCCTCCCGCGAAAAAGAAGAGCCGATCCTTCACGATCGGCCCGCCCACGGCCCCGCCGACATCCCGCACGCCGTCGAGGCGCGGATCGGTGTGAATGACCGTGTTCTCGAAGACCCGCGACGGCCTATCCCCTTCGAGTGCGCCCGGCGCGAGGCTTCCCCACGACGACGCCTGCCATTGGTTCCCCCCGCTCTTCGTCGTGACGTCGTATACCCCGCCCATGCCCCGGCCGAACGCAGGATCCGCCCCCGCGACCGTCATGTCGGCCCGCGCGACGAACTCCATCGAGAGCGGCATCTGAAGGAGGCCAAGCACAGGATTGCCGACACGAATCCCGTCCACGAAAAACGTATTCTCCGGCGAGCTCGCCCCGACAAACGACACGCCATAGAGGTCTTCCCGCGTCCCCGGCAAGAGGAGCGCGAGGTTCTCGAACGAGCGCGCCGGCCCGCCCCGCAGCTCCGGCGCCATGAGCGGCAGGAGACGCACGCCGGCCGGATCGATGGATTCGCCAAAGCGCGTCGGGCTCCCCTCCCCAAGGCCGCTCGGCAACACCTCCTCGGCGAAGACGGCGGGCGTGGCCAGAAAAACGCTCACGAGGGAAACAAGACCGGAAACCCGGAATGGGAAAACCACGTTTCGTTCTCCAGACGTTCGTTGTGCCGAACGGATCAAAGCGGATCCAGCGGGGAGCCCACGAGCACGCAGTGGAGCGTGGCCGCATCACAACGCGTCGGGATGCGCGGGTCGATCCCGGAGCCGATCAAGTTCCCCGTGCCCGGATCCGGCGCGGGCGAGCAATCCTCGTCGTCCGGCGTGGGGGACTCGAAGTCGAGGCCGCCGCAGCCGACCGACGGCGAGAGCGCCGAGACCTCGTACGTCACCTTGCACCCCTCCGTGAGGTTCTCCATCGTGAGCTCCGCGGCGAATCGCAGGCCCGGCATGCTGTGGGTGACGTGCATCCGGACGTCCCTCCAGGTCTCGCGCAGGTGCGCGCCCGGCACCTCGAAGGGCATGCCCAGGTCGTCGAAAAAAACCTGCGGGGGAAACGTGATCTCCGCCGGCGCGAGGTCCCCCGCGCGGCAGATCCCGTCCGCGTCCGCGACCTCCATGAAGGGCCCGATCGCATACGACCGCTGCCCCCCGAGGTCGCTCCCGAAGGACATCGCTTCCTGCCGCGCGCGGCCCAGGAAATCCGATTGCACGGCGATGGTCGGCAGGCTCGGCTCCGACCCCTTGTGGCTTCCCGCGGGATACACCTCGATCCCCACTTCCTCGCCGATGCGGGCGTTGCAGGCGCCGCTCTGCGAGAGCACCCTGTACCGCGCAAAGTAAGACACGGAGGAGACGTGGCACGGCGCAGGCGGCTCTTCACAAGCCGCCGTCGTCGCGAGCAAAAGCAAGGGCGTGATCCGGCGCAGAAGGATAAACATGTGGGACAGCACCCATGCTACAGGACGTGCGATCCCCCGACAATCGAGATGTTTCGCTCAGCCTCGGGGGCCCTTCACCGGCACCCCCGCTTCCCGCAGGAAAACCACCACGGGGCGGAGCGCGTGCGCCGGACCTTTGCCGAGCCGTAGCTCTTCGCCGTTTTTCATTGTAAGGACGAGCCAACGCGGCTCGAAGCCCGGCTCGGTCGATTCCCCTTCGACCCCTGCCACCACGGGCGTCGCCGCGTGGACGAGCTCCCGCGCGTCGAGCGTCCGGGAAAAACCACGGCCCTCCTGCACGATCTCGCCGCGCTCGAGGTCGATCCGGAAACGCCCGTGCTTGCGCGCGCTCCGCCGCGCGATGCGATTGCCGATCGCGGCGGCGGTCGTCCAGAGGATCGCGACGAACAGGATGGGGAAAGGCGCCGCGCGGAGCCCGACGATGACCGAGACGAGGATCGAGGCGACGAGCGCGAACGGCGCGTAGAGCTTCACCAGCGTATCGGCAAAACCCCCGGGGCAGTCACAGACGAGCACGAGCGGGCTCTCGGCCACGATCGTGCCCTCCTCGCTCCGCAGCAATGTCTCCCGCTCCTCCAACGAGGCCCTTGTTCCTCATCCCGCCCCACATGGCAAGATCGAAGCGGGCGCGCGGCTTCAGGCGTTCAGGCCGTCGGACGCTTCCGCGAGCGCCACTCGCGCAGGAGCCGGATCCCGAGCACCGCCACCGCGAGGCCCACGGCGAACGCAATTCCGATCGGCAAAGGCTCGAGCTCCCGCCGGAACCCCTCGCTCGCTCCGCGCGCGGCCGAGCGGCTCAGCGAGGCCACGACGTCGTTCACGCAAGGCTCACCCGCCTTCGACGGACACTGCGCGAGCTCGTCCTTCGCCGCGGCAAGGGCGCCGCGCACCGCCGCCCCGGCCGCGCGCTCGGCCGCCGCCGCCATCGCGTCCGCGAGCGGCCCCTCGGCATCCGGGCCGAACCAGCCCGCGATCTCGCCGCCCATGGCCCGCGTGAGCGACCGGCCCATCTCGCCCGAGACCTCGCCGACGAGCGACTTCGCCTCGTTTTCCCGTCTGTTCATGCCTCGCACGAGCCCCATCGCCGCCTGCTCGCCAGCCCTCGCGGCCGCCTGGTTGATGGGACCGCGCTCGTCCATCACGGTGTCGACCGCCGTGCGCAAGGACTCCGTGACGAGGTGGCGCACGATCCATCGCTGCTCGGGCACGGTCGCCGTGAGCCCTCGCATCGCACCTTGCATCACGTTCGCGGAGATCGCTTCGAGGCCCGGTGGTGGGCCGGCGGCGAGCGCATTCGTCAGGAAGCGATCGAGCAAGAGCCCCATCTTGCGGGCGAGCTCGGCATCCTCGGGCGGCGTCTCCAGGGCCGAAATCGCGCCCAGCGTCGCCTCCCGGGCCGGCTTTTGGACATTCGCGGCGCACCCGAGCATCACGAGCCCGAGCACGATCGCCAGCATGATCGCCTTCATATCGATCCCCCGTGGCGGGCGCATGCGTGCACCTCCCGCGCCGGGCGCACGCTGCACGCGAATACGTCGGCGGCGAAACGTGTTTGACAGGGAGAACGGGGGCACGCGACGCCGAGCGCGTCGGTGATGTCCGCTCAGGTCATGCCGTACCAGCGCTTCGTCTCAGGCTTCATCCAGACGACGAGCAGCGGGATCGTGATGGGCAAACAGCACGTGTTCCACAGCATGTTCAGCCCGATCAGGACGATCCCCAGCGTGTAGGCCCACCGCGCCCTGCCGGCGAAGAGCACGATCGCGTGCGGGATGATGACGAGGAACGAGAGGCCCGTCATGAAGAGCCCCATCACCCATTCCCCGGTCGCGGACGATCCGGACACACCCCGCATGAGCGGCCCGAGCATCAGGTAAAGCCCCGTCCCGAACATGCCGAAGAGCATGAGCATCATCAGCACCGCATAGATACGAAAGTAATACACCCCCTCCGGCGGACGCTCCTCCTCCATCAAAAGAGGCGTCCCGGGAGGAGCGCCGGAGGGGATGAAGTACGGGCCCTGATGGCTCATGACGTCCGGCCATCATCACCCGAGTTCGCCGGGCCCGGCAAGCCCGCGCTTGAAAGCCGCCCCCGCGCCCCTGCTCTTCGCGCCGCTCGGCGTGCGGGCCGACGACGACGAGCCCGCCTCGCCGCTCCTCCCCTGCACGCTTCCTCTGTTGGCGTGATCGTCGCAAGCGTCGGCCGGCGCGGGCCTGTCGTCGTCGGACCAGGGCCCCGGGAGGAATCCATGGATCAGTCGTTCGACGTCTCCACGCAGGGCATGACCTCCACCTTGAACAAGAACGAGGGCAAGACGACGCAGCTCATCGAGCGCCAGACCTCGCGCCTGCCCTCGATCGCGTACCTCGGCCTCGCGTTCGGGTCGATGTTGATCTCGGCCAGCCTCGCGGCCTCGGCGCGCCCGCAGCGCCGCTTCGGTTACTCGAAGCGCCTCGAGCTCGCGAACTTCGTCGGGCAGTGGGTGCCGTCGCTGCTCCTGATCGGCGTCTACAACAAGCTCGTCAAGGTCGAGCACGAGATGCTCTCCGCGCGCAGCGTGGTGCGCTGACGAGCACGGCGAAATCCGTCGACGCGTGATTTCCCACGAGCCCCCGCGGAAAACGCGCCTCCCGTAGACATGCGGAGAGGGCCTCGCGTATCGTGCTCGGCTCGGGAGGTCGCTCGGCTCGCGGCTTCCGTTCGGAGGTCGCCATGGCAGAGGCCAAGCGCGTCGATTTCAATGCATTGCCGAGGGAGGTGCGGGAGCGGCTCATCAGCTGCATGCAGCACCAGTCGTCCCCGTACCCCCTTTTGTCGAGCGTGCCCTCGCAAGGCGCGGCCATCGCGGGGTGGTTCATCCTCGCGCTCCTCGGCTTCATTCTGGTGGTCGGCACGCTGCTCTACGAGTTCGGCCGGACGCTCCAGTCCATGCCGCTCATGTTCGTTTACTTCCTCGGCACGGCGATCGTCTTCCTGTCGATCCTGTTCCTGGTTCGTCGCGTCCGCCTCGGCTCGGCGCTGCCGTACAAGCCCGGGCGTTTCCTCTTCCCGATGGACTTCATCAACGCCGAGGATCGTGTCCTGCGCATCGTGCCGATGAGCACGCTCGTGGATTTCCGCGGCGTCCATCAGCACACGAACGGCATTTACAACGGCACGACGCTCACCTTCACATTCGAGGGGGGGCTCACCGAGTCGTTCACGATTCACGGCAAGGAGCGCGCGGAGGAGGTCCTCCGGCAGCTCGGCGACTCGCAGCGCCAGGTCCGCGAGGCGGCGCAGGCGCGTGACTTCGACACGCTTCTCAAGCTCGATCCGCTCTTCGAGGTGCGCGTCAAGGACACCTGGGCCGTGCAAGCGCCGCGGGACGAGGACATGCAGCAGCCTGCTGCGCAATCGATCGGCGCGCTCTTCGCGAAGGGCACGATCCTCGGCGTCTCCGCGGCCATCGCGGCCTTGCTCGCCCTGCCGACGTGGCACTTGCGCAACGTCGCGAGCGACGAGGCGATGTTCGCGACCGCGATGCGGCTCGATGACGAGTACGAGTGGGAGCACTACGTCCGCAAGGGCAAGCGCCACCTCGACGAGGCGCGCGACGAGCACCTGCCGCGCGCGGCGCTGCGTGGGGCCAAGAAGAAGGGCTCGGTCACGGCGCTGCGCGAGTTCCTCAAGAAATACCCGAAGTCGGTGGTCGAACAGGAGGCGCGCGACGAGATCCACGCGCTCTTCACGAAGACGCTCGGCGAGTTCCGCGAGCAGGCTTCGATCGACGATCCGAAGCTCCTGCCGTTCATGGAGAAGCTGCTCGCGTACCTCGAGAAAAACGACACGGCCCGCGTCGAGGCGCGCTTCGAGGCGCCTTCGACGGAGAAGCTCGACAAGGTCGACGAGCTGCTCCGGAGCAAGCTCGGCGGCGAGATCGCAGGCGGCGGCAACATCGTCGCCGTGGCCCCGCACTTCGGCGAGAAGGTGGGCGTGCAGCGCGAGGCCGAGATCGTGCGGAGCCTGCAACAGGGCTTCGAGAAGGTCTTCCCGGCGGACGTGATGGCGCTGAAGCAAGGCCCGCGCATCGGCCCCGACGGCAAGCCCCTCGCGGTGCAGCCGAAGGACGTTCGCGACCCTTACGATCGGCTGCGTGACGCCGCCAGCAGCAAGAGCATCGCCGACATGCGCGCGGCGCTCGACTCGCTCGACGCGCGCGACGCCAAGATCGGGAAGGACCCCGAGGCGAGCACCGTCGAGGCGCCGACGATCGAGGTGCGTTACGAGGTTGGCTGGGCCGGTGATTTCTTCACGGAGGACAAGGGCGACCGCAAGTTCGTCGGCATCGTGGTCGACTTCCACGTCGTCATGAAGATCCCGGGCGAGGCGGACAAACTCGAGTTCGACCTGCCCGTACAGCCGCCGGACCACTTCACGGTCGACTACACGAACCCGATGTACGGCATCGGCGGCGGGCCGAGCGAGGGCCGCGTCTACGACGTCATGGCCGCGCGCGCGTTCGACCAGCTCAGCGACAAGATGCGCCGCGTCTTCTTCAAGATCGGCAGCAAGGCCTACGGCCCGCTCGACCCCGACGACCTGCAGGACATGGCCCCGACGCCGCCCGACAGCGTGCTCGGCGGCCCCGGCGGCAAGGCGCTGCCGTCGGGCAAGAGGCCTGGAACGAAGCTGTAGAGGCTAGATCTCCTTCGCCCGTCCCACCTTCGGATCCTCCGACGCGAGCACCGCGTGCGCGAGCGGATCCGATCTCCCGAGATCCTCCAGAAGCTGCACGAGCCCCCGGCGCGAACCGTAGTAGTTCGACGCGTCGTGGTCCGCGTCCGTGATGCACCCGCGGACGAGCGACCTCGAGATCGACGGGAATCGCAGGGCTTCGAGCGCCATGGACCAGAGGCCGTCGACGAAGTTCTGGTCGGCGGGGAACTCGAGCAACCCGGCCAGCATGAGCAGGACGGCGGCGCGCTTGCCCGCGGGCGTGTGCATGGGCGGGCCGTCGAGCAGGCCCGTGTCGAAGGCGCGCCACATCGCGTCGGCCGCGCAGAGCAAGCGCTTGATCTCCTTGCCCGCGTGGCTCAGGTGGGCGTGCATCATCACGTCCGCCTGCATGCCCGCAGGTCCTTCGGTGCCGCGCACGTACCGACAAACGGCCGGCAAGGCCCCGAGCCGCTCGCCGGGCAACCCGCCGGGCACGTCGGCCGGCGGCTCGCCGCGATCGTAAAAGCCGCCCGCGTGGAAGACGTAAAAGAGCTCGCTCTGTCCGGGCAAACCCGCCCAGAGATCCGAGTATTGGGTGACGCGGTTCATGCTGCCCGCGGCCCAGCCGAGCCCGGTGGCCGCCTCGCCGCCGATCTGCGAAGGCGCGACGCCCGGATCCCGGGGCGTGAGTGAGGCGCGCAGGTCCTCGGCGAGCTCGGCGATCGTGAGGTCGAGGAAGCCGTCGTAGAGATCGGCGCGGCCATCGCGGTTGACGTCCTGGAAACGCGCGACGACGAGGGGATTGCCGGGCCCGATGAACTGCGAGAAGCCGGGGAAGCTCGCCTGCGGGTGGCGCCATTGCGCGCGCCGCATGCGGGCCTCGATCTCGGCGTGGGTCTCCTTGGCGCACATGCCGCGGAGGAGCTCGACGAAACAATCGACGCCCTCGGACGCGTTCATCTTGCCGCCGGGCCCGCCGGTGCGGAAGTAGGTGCTGTCCCAGGACGAATAGATGTCGGCGTCGGGGAACGTGCGCGCGATGGCGAAACGGGTTGTCAACCCGGCACATTGCGCGTTCATCATGATCTTGTAGCCGGCCTGGCGTGCGGTCGCCGTGGCGGCGCGCATGTCGTAGGCGCCGAGCTGGGCGTGCCGGTTGATGAAGACCCCGACGAACGCCGCGTCGGCCATTTCGAGGTTCTCGTCGTCGGGCCGCGCGGCGCGGGCATAGAGCCAGACCGGATCACCACTCGGGGTACGGAACGGCGCTTCGAGGACACGATACGTCCCGTATTTGGGCGGCGCCGGTGACCCCTCGGGCGCTGCGATTTCGCGGAAGTCATAGCGGTCGATGAAGATGTCGACCTCGCCCTCGTGGAAATCGCGGGCCGAGCACATCGCGAACCGCCACGGGCCGGGGAGCGTGTCGTAGGGCGGCGCCTCGCGCACGAGGCTCCGGACGAGGCTCCGCGCGAGCTCCCGGTCGGCCGCCGTGAGCGCCGGCGCGCGCATCGAGAGGAGCTGAATCGCGTGCGCCCGGAGCGCCGGCACGGCCGCGGGCCCGGTCTCGCTGGCGACGAGCGCGAACATCAGGGCCGCGGCCTGGTCCGCCGCGGCGCGGAACTCCGGATCCCGGAGCGCCGTGGCCACGAGGTGCGAGAGCACGGTGAGCGCGGCCGATCGAATCTGCGCCGCCGCGGTTGGATCTTTTCGGGCATCATCGGTGGTCGCCCCTGCCGCGGCGAGCGCGCTCCGGGCCTGGGTGAGCAGCCCTTCGGCCTGCGCTGCGGTGAGCCGCTCGGGGCGCAAGGGTTCGTCGGGGTGAAACGCACTCGGCGGGAAGAGGCGCTCGAACGTCGTGGTGCGGCGGGACGAGGCCCAGCGCGCGGCGCGGACGAGCGCGGGGCCCGCGTCGAGGCCATGTGGCGGCGGCCCTGGCTCGACGGCGAACGCTCCGTCGGGCAAGAGCCATAACGACGGCGCGCCTTCGCGCCCGGCCGTCAAATCGAGGGCCGCCGCGAGGGCGACGGACGTGGCATCGGGCCCGATCGGCTTGGCCTGCCCCGCCGGCACGACGGCGACATCGGCGATCCTGCGCCGCACGGGCGATCGTCCGGGGAAGACGAGCCGCGCGCTCTTCTCCCGGTGCGCCACCACCATCTGAATCGTCGCCTCCGACACGGGAGGCGCGACGCTCACGACGTAATCACGATCCCCGGCGAGAAGGACGTGCACGCCCGGCGTGCGCCGCGCGTCCTCCCAGCTCTCGGCCGTCTCTTTTCCAGCGCCGGCGAGGACGACCGGCACGTCGACATTTTCACCCGGAGTCGCACGAAAGCGGAGGAGAATGGGGTCGGGCATGGGGAGCTGCTCCGAGGGGAAGCGTCCTCCGGTATGCGGGGGTGATCAACGGAAAACGGGTCGGGACCGAACGGAAAGTGGTACGCTCGGGCTGGAAATGGGCGGTGGAGGGGTCAACCTTGCCGACGCACCATTTCGTTGATCCAGATGGGGGCGAACGGAGAGGTGCAACCCTTGGAGACCGGATAATCGCGATAGATTCCCAGTTTTTCGCCGATGGCGATGGCGCGCTTGCGATGCTTGGGGAAGTGGATGCCGATCCCTGCAAGACAGGAGTTCATCGTCCATTGTACTTCCGAAACAGCGTTCCCCATTTCGGACTCGATACGGTCCAGAAGCGCAGGCAGATCGAGCCCATCCGGACGTTTGGCGATGCGCTCCGACGTCAGGCTCCAGCCGGCGCGGGCGGCCCAGGGGTCATCCTCTTGCATCCATGCTTGGCGAAGAGACTCCTTGTCGGGATGGTTCTTGACGACATAGGAATTCAGCCAGTCCGCGACTTGCACGAAGTCGACGGATCGCACCATCCGATCCATCTCGTCGCGAGACAGGTTTTTGGGCTTGAGCAGAAGGATTGCCAGGAGCCGGGCATCGATGTTCCCGGTGTCCCAGAGAGCGATGGCCAACGGGTGGTTGGTCTTGTCCTTCGCGGCAAGCGTCCGTATGTCACCAAGACGGACGCCGAACTGATGGTCCCCTGCGCCACGTTTTTTGTTTTGCGCACGGACCGTCTCATGACCGAGAGATTTCAACTGCGCGAGGGCATCCTGGAGAGTCATTGCCATGCTCGTGGCGCTCCTTGCGTCGGGGAATGCTGGGGAACGGTTTGATAAGGTAGCCGCATAACCATTTCACTGCGCCGGCTCGACCGCCGCGGGCGCCCCTCGATCGGTGACGATTGGCACCTTCTGTAGAAACGACCAGCGACGGCCGTGCGCGTCGATCAAGTGGCACTCGACCCAGCCGGGCTGCGCGTCGTCGGCATATCGAACGTTCTGCACCTGGACGCCCATCATGGGAGCGTCACCAATCCCGCGGCGCGATGGCCTCCTCGATGTCGAATTCGTAGCCGTAGGCGCCGAGGAGGAAGCCGATGTCCTCCGCGATGGCCTCGCGCGCCATCGTCTCGATCTCGCTCTCCGCCTCGAAAAACTCCTCCTGGAGATCGTTGAACGCCTCGGTCGTGGCGTGCGTGAGCGCGTAGACCGCGTTCCCCTTGGGCGCCTCCGTCTCGATTCGCTCCGCGAGCGCCACGAGGAGCCGCTGGCCCTTCTCGACGAGGAGCTTCGGGTAGTAGCTGTCGTCGATCATCGACTTCAGGAATTTTCACTGCTTCACAGTGTCATTCTTGATGGTCATCGATCGATTGTCCTTTACCAGCGCCCATCAGCGACGTGACGAGGGGCGGCAAGAGGGCGGAGTCTTCCAAGGGCCAGGTCCCTGCTGACCACATCGAGCGCCGCTTCGAGCTGCTCCAACGTTCGCTTTTCCACGCGTTTTTCCCTCGCCCGACGTCTCCCCGTAACATGCCACCCCTCCGCCGCTGGCACAAGCTCGGCCTGGAATCGGAGACCGTTTGCCCAGGGATGCCGCCCCAGCGTCCTCCCGCCGATATCGCCACTCTTCCTGTCCCGCGCCACGCGCCCTCCCTTCGCCCACCCACCGCACCCCCTCGAAATCCTGCTACCGTCCTCCCCCCATGGAACCCCGCACCATCGGCCCCCTCCGCGTCCACGTTCGTGGCGGCGACGACCACCGCGGCGGCGGCGACGGCCCCGCCATTCTCCTCTGCCACGGCTTCGGCGCGCCCGGGGAGGACCTCGTCAGCCTCTGCCGCGTCATCGACGCCGGCCGCGGCGTCCGCTGGTTCTTCCCCGAAGCCCCCCTCGAAGTCGAGGTCGGCCCCGGCATGCGCGGACGTGCCTGGTGGGACATCGGCATGGATCGGCTGATGACGCTCCTCATGCGCGGCGACATCGACGGCGCCATGAAGCGCCTCGACGAGGTGCCCGAGGGACTCACGCCCGCCCGGGATGCGCTCGCGGAGACCGTCGAGATCCTCGGCAAGGAGTACGGCGTGCGGCGGGATCAGCTCATCGTGGGCGGGTTTTCTCAGGGCGCCATGGTCACGACCGAGCTCGTGACCCACCTCCGCGAGCCTTTCGCCGGCCTCGCCGTGCTCTCCGGGACCCGCCTCGGCGGGGAGCGCTGGCAGGCGGGGCTCGATACGATCGGAGAGCGGCTCGCGGCGTTCATCTCGCACGGACGGCGTGATCCGCTCCTGCCTTTCGGGCGCGCCGAGATCCTCCGGGACATGATGACCGCCGCAAAAGCGCGGGTGACGTGGGTGCCGCACGGCGGGGCGCACGAGATCCCCCCGGTCGTCGTGAATGGGCTCGGGACGTTCGCGCAGGCCCGGCTCGGCGGGGTGTAGCGCCCAGGCTCCCCTTTTCGGGCTCACGGGCGTACACTCGTCTCCATGCTCCGACGCTTCCACATCGCCGAGCCTTGCAGCGAACGCTGGGAGTCGATGACGGGGTCGGAAGCGCGGCGGCATTGCGGTTCGTGCGACAAACAGGTCGTCGCGCTCGCCGAGCTCACCCCCGACGAGGCCGATCGCCTGATCACCTCGGCCCGGCCGCATTCGCTCTGCGTGCGGGTGGAGCACGATGAGGAGGGCAACGTCCTCTTCCGCCATCAAGCGCCGAGCCCCCCGCCTGCCCGGCGTTTGCCCCGGCTGCGCCTCGCCGTAGGCGCCTCGCTGCTCGTCGCCGCCTGCGGCAAGAGCGAGCCCGCGCCGACCGCGACGAACGAGCCCGTGAAGCCCGAAGCCGCCGAGGCGCAAGCGCCACCCACGCCGCCCACGCCGCCCGCCTCGCCCGAGGCCGAGGCGCTGCCGAAGACGACGCCGCCCGAGCCGCCGGCCGGCCTGAACCCGCACAAGCACAAACACGACACGGCCACGGTCCCGGGCAAACCGAACACGCGGGTCACGACGGGTTGCGCGTGCGCGCTCGACGATCCGCTCTGTAGCTGCCTCTGACCTACGAGGGTTCGCGCGCGGGCGTGGCGTCCGCGGGCCAGAGCCTGCGGAAGCCGAGGCCGACGATCGTGCCGTCGCCGCGCTCGACGAGCGCGCCGAAGCGGCACTTCTCGATGAGCGTGCCCTCGTCCACGCGGCCCTCGTCGAGGTAACGGATCCGCTGGCCCTCGCTCAACTTGGCGAAGACCCGCGCGTCGGCGGCGATCGCCACGAGGTCGCGTGGAAGCTCGGCGTCGAGCGGGGCCGCCACGGCGCGACGGGTCCGGCGGACCACGTTCTCGTCGACCCACACGTCGAGCTCGTCTCCCCGGACGAACAGGACCACGCCCGTGAGCCGAACGCCGCCCGGCGTGGTGAACGTGACCGCGTCGCCGGCCCCGGGCTCGGTCGAGGCGCGCCCGCCGAGGCGCTTGCGCATGGCGTCGACCGTCGGAGGCGGCGGCTTCGGCGTGAGGACGGGGAGCCCGAATTTCCGGACCATCGAGCCAAACATAACGCGCCCCGCCCGCCGCCGCGATCCCCGTCGCGTGCATCCCACCCACCGTGGCTTGCCCTACAGTTTTCCCACGGAGCACGATTTATTTTTCGTGGTCTCACTTTTTTTTCGGACGAAAGGGTCGTTCGAGACATGGAGCTTATTGAGGGACCTCTGTCGTCCGGTCCCGTAAAACCCCATGCTCGACACGTACGTCCTTCCCGTCTCCCCCGACGAACCCACGACGGTGGCCGAGAGCCTGGCGCTGCTGGAGCACGAGCTCGACGAGGTGCCGGACGCCGTTTTTCCCGGTCTGTCAGGACAGCCACCGGAGCTCGACCCATGGGAGGTGGTCAACATCCTTGAAGGCGAAATGTATGCCGGGCGGCTCAAAGGTTTTGCCGGGTACGTCGGGGGTTTTCCCGCGGCGCTCTGCCTGGTCGGCGCCCTCGCGGCCTTCGGGCCGAACGCGTCCGCGACGGCGGGGCGGGTGTCCACGGTGGCCTGCCTGCTCGTGGCCCCCCGTTACCAGCGGCTCGGGCTCGGCCGCGTGCTGCTCGCCGAGGCCGAGAACGCGCTGAGGGCCGAAGGCGTGACGTTCGTGGACGCGTACCCGCCGAAGGCGCGGCCCGGGAAGGAGGCGGGGCCGCTCGCGACGTTCCTGCAGGCAGGGTTCGTCCAGGTGGGGGAAGCCGGAGATCGGGTCCTCGTGCGGAAGACGCTGGGGACGACGCGGGCGCGGAAGGTGGGGTGAGCCGCGGGGGTTACCGTCGCCGCGGCGGACGCCCCCGCGGCGGGCCCGCGGGCGGACGTGCAGGCTGCGCCGCGGGCGCCGCGGGCGCGGGCGACGCGGGGGACGGGTTTTTCCCGAGCAGGTTCTCCCGGACAACCTCCGCCAGGAGCACGCTCGCCGCGATCGACACGTTGAGCGACCCGACCGTCCCGGCCCCCGGGATCGCCACGAGCGCGTCGCATTGCGCCTTGGCGCGCTCGGAAAGCCCCTCGCGCTCGTGGCCCAGCACCAGGACCACCGGGCGCTTGAAGGCGAAGCCAAACACGTTCGCCGCGGCGTCGCTCTCGCCGCCCACGATCGTGATGCCCCGGGCGCGCAGACGCGCGAGGGTGTCGGGCAGGTCCGTGGTCCGGGAGAAGTCGAGCTGCTCGGCGCCGCCCTCGGCCACGCGGACGGCGTCGGGCGGCAGACCCGGGTGCGGGGCGGGCGCGCCGAGGAGCGCGGCGTCGAGGCCAAAAAACGCCGCGCTCCGCACGATCGCGCCGATGTTGTAGGGGTTGCGCACGCGCTCGAGCGCGATGGCCGCCCCGCGCGTGCGGACCAGCATGTCCGCGAGCTCGTTCGTGCCGAGCCACGCCCGCGGCCGCGTATGGAGACAGAGGCCCTCGTGGTTTTTCGTGTGCGCGATCCGCTCGAGCTCGTCGTCGCGCAGCTCGTGGCAAGGAACACGGCGCGCCGCGGCCCAGCGCATCAGGGTCTCGAGGTCGCGCCGCGCCTCGCGACCGTAGGAGACGGCGAGGACATCGTCCGGGCGGCGGGCGAAGACGGCGAGGCCGGCGCGCAGGCCGTGGACGATCTCGGGGGCCTGGGCGCCGGGGGCTCGCGGGTCGGGCTTCTGCTTCATGAACGGGGTCGAACCTTCCGGATCAGTTCGGCGTGGGCTCCTGGCACCCGAGGACGATATCGAGGTCCTTGACCACGCCGTTCTTCAAGCTATCGCACGCCGGGCCGTGGAAGACGACCTGGTTCTTGCCCGCATCGTAGGTCCACCCGTCCGTCTTCGTGTCGTCGCGGCTCACTTCGGTCGTGTTGTCGAAGAAGACGTAGATCTCGTTCGGGTTCGGCGGCACCGTGTCGAGCGTGTACGCGCAGGAGAGCGTCTTCTTGGCGATGGTCGCGAGCGCCACGTCGAGGCTCGCCTGGTCGGAGGCGTCGTAATACTGGTTCGCCCCTGCGGCCGGGACGCCGCCGGCGATCGCGAATTTGTTCATCTGCGCCGGGTCGATGCCCGCCCCGAAGCCGATCACGAACGTCGGGATGCCGCGCATCTCGAAGAGGTTCTTGATCTCCATTTCGGTCGTCGCGTCCGAGCCACACGTCTCCTTGCCGTCCGTGATCAGCACCGCATACCTGTCGCGATTGGTGTCGTCGAACGCGGGCTCGGTCGTCGATTGCGTGACGGCCGTCTGGATGTTCGTGACGCAGGGCCCGTCCGGGAAGTATTTGTCCGCCTTCGCGAGCGCCGCCGTGAGCAGCTCTTGAATGGCCGTCTCGTTGTCGGGGCCGACCGGAATGGGGATCGCGGCCTGCTGGCAGTTCGGCGTCACGAGGTCGGGGAAAAGCGTGAGGCCGAAGCGAATCTTGCCGGTGTAATCGGTCGTCATCTTGTTGATGGCGGCGACGGCGATGTCCCACTTCGTCACGTTGCCGACGAGCGCCGTCATCGAGCACGATCGATCGAGCACGAGCAGCATGTTCGGCGGGACGGTCTCGACCTTCGCCTCCTGCGCGCCGCAGTCGCCGCCGGGGACACACGTCTTCGTCGCTTCGTCACACTGCATGCCCGCCGAGCAGTCGCTGGCGACGGCGCACGTGCCGGGATCGATACACGTGCCTGCCGCGCTGCACCTCTGCGGCGCGACGCAGCCCGGATTGCAGCCGAACGAGCCTGCGCCCGCGCCCGCGGAGCCTCCCCCCGCGCCGCCCATCCCGCCCGCGCCCGACGTGGCGCCGGCCGCGCCGCCCCCGGATGACGCGCTGGATCCGGCGTCCCCACACGCCGACGCGATCACGAGGCCCATCACGCCCAGGAGGGCCGCCCAAGTCGAAGAGGAAGAACGTTGCAGCATGGATCGAGATTACTCGATCCGTCGCCCCGACGATAGATGGCAGCACGCGCGAAGCCGCGATCAAGGCGCGCGCAAGGTCACGCGCACGAATCGCGGAAAATAGAGCGACGTGTCGGCGAGGAGCGTGGGAAAATCGAGGCTGTTCGAGGCATACGTGACGACGAGATCGGCGCCTTCGAGCTCGGGATGGCCCTTTCCGGCGTAGACGATGGTGTTCTCGCGGTCGGATTCGGGGGGATGGTAGAACGTTTCGAGGTCGGAAAAGGGGCCGCGGAGGTCGTTCGCTGTGCGGAGCGCAAGATCGGAAGCGCCGAAGCCCTCGGCCTGCACCTCGATCCACAGATCGCGCGCGCGGTCGTGGTGCACCGTCAGCTCGGTTTGCCCGTCCTCGAACGCGAGGCCGAGCGATTCAGGCTTCGTGAAATCGATAACGTCGCCCGACGCGGGCAGGGGAAACCGCGTCAAGTGGATGGCGTGCCCCTCGGACTCCTGCGCGCCGAAGGCGTAGAGGTGATCGTCGTGCACGAGCACGCTCGCGGAGCCGACGATGACGCCCGCATCGTTCGAGGGCATTTCGAGCTCCTTCATCACCCACGCGGGCGGGGCGTCGTCGGGGTTCTCGACGACGAAGACGTCGGCATCGAACACCTCGAAGCCGAGGCCGCCGCTCGCCGCGCGGACGGCCATCATGAACAGATAGAGTTTGTCGCCCACCCGCTCCCCATCGCCGGGCCAGTACCAGGTATCGTCTTTTTCGGGGAAAAAGGAGGCCGGCTCGGCCTCGGGGCCCTTCCAGAAAAACTCGATCGAGGCCTCGCTCGGGTCATAGCCATTCTGGATGGCGATGCTGTTTCGAACGAGGCGTGATTCGCTGCGCACGTGCGCATCACTCGTGGCAATGAAGCTGTCGCCGAAGAGCCAGAGCACGCGGCCGCCGCCGAGGTCGACCGAATAGGCATCGTCGGCGCCGAGCCAGCGGGGCTCGGCGTGGAACAGGGCGTCGGCCTCGGGCCAGGCCGTCGCCGTCGCCTCGATCGCCGGCGCTTCCCCACAACCGACGAAAAGCGCGCCAGCGAGGAAGATTGCGCCAAGACGGTTCCACATACCACCCATCCCATCCTTTTATCAGCGTTGTATGGGCCTTGCACAGGTGGTAGCGTGGCGTACCGTGGTTCTCTTCGATCGGCCGACACCGAGCTGGGACGTGGGCGCGAACTCGGTGCGGCTGGAGCGGCCGGACCTCATCCATGTCGTCTTCCGTGGGCCGAACGAGCTGCAGGACGTCCTGGAAATCCAGCAGATCCTGTTCGCAGTCGGCGACCGCTTCGGCCCCGTCGATTTGCTCCTCGGTCTCGGCGAGCTCGAATCGCTCGGCGCAGGCGCGCGCGGGGCCTGGGCGCGCGTGAGCCGGTCTTATCCCTTTCGGAATGGCTTCGCGTATGGCGCGAGCTTCGGCATTCGCACGCTCGTGCACACCACGCACCGGGCGGGGCGCATCATCTCGCCTGCGTTTTTCCAGTGGGACCTCTCGTTCTTCCCGACCGAGGCCGCCGCCCGCGCCCATATCGAGGCGAAACGCGCCCCGGCGGAGTGCGCCCCCTCGCCTGCGTGAGGAACCCCGGCCTCAACCCGAGGCGGGCGTGAATTCCAGCGTCTCGACGACGACGCGGCCGGGGGCGCGCAGGTCCATCGCGGTGACGGGTTGTTTCTGCGAGACGAGATCGCTGATCTGGCGCCCGATGGGGTCGGACTCGAGGGCGCGATCCGAGAAGACGACGAAGATCTTCACCTTGCCCTCGCGGGGCGGGATTCGAAAGACGTTGCCCGCGATGGGCTCGCCGGCCGGGCAATCGGGCGAGAGCTTGTCTTCGAGCATCGTGAGGTGGCGGATGGGCCCGCCCTCGGCGATGGTAAAGACGAGGCAATAAGGGGGCTGCCCCGCGGCCGGCAGGAGCTCGATCAGGGCCGGGCCTTTCTGGACGAGCGTCACGCGCTGGGACGGCGGCTGCTGCGGCGCCGCCTTCTCGCAACCGGCGAGGGCGAGGAGCGAGGCCAGGGCGAGGATGGATCCCCTCATGCGCGAGGGTCTACCCCGCCCCGGCCGCGGACGCAAAGATCAGAATGTGACGACAGTCCGGATCGACTTGCCCGAGTGCATGAGATCGAACGACTCGTTGATCTTGTCGATCGGGAGCACGTACGTGATCAGGTCGTCGATGTTGATCTTCTTGTCCATGTACCAGTCGACGATCTTCGGGACATCCGTGCGCCCGCGGGCGCCGCCGAACGCGCTGCCCTTCCAGACGCGGCCCGTGACGAGCTGGAACGGGCGCGTCGCGATCTCCTGGCCCGCGGCGGCCACGCCGATGATGACGCTGACGCCCCAGCCCTTGTGGCAACATTCGAGCGCCTGGCGCATCACCGACACGCTGCCGACGCATTCGAAGGAGTAATCGGCGCCGCCGTCCGTGAGGTTCACGAGGTACGGCACGAGGTCGCCCTGCACCTCGCTCGGATTGACGAAATGGGTCATCCCGAACTTCTCGCCCATCTCCTTGCGCGCCGGGTTCAGGTCGACGCCGACGATCATGTTCGCGCCGGCCATCTTCGCGCCCTGAATGACGTTCAGGCCGATGCCGCCGAGGCCGAACACCACGACGTTGTCGCCGGGCTGGACCTTCGCCGTGTAAATGACCGCGCCCAGGCCCGTGGTCACGCCGCAGCCGATGTAACAGACCTTGTCGAACGGCGCGTCCTCGCGGATCTTCGCGACGGAGATCTCGGGCAATACGGTGTAATTCGCGAACGTGGACGTCCCCATGTAATGGTACACGGGCTCTTTGCCAATCTTGAAGCGGCTCGTGCCGTCCGGCATGACGCCTTTGCCCTGCGTCGCGCGGATGGCCTGGCAGAGGTTCGTCTTGCGCGAGAGGCAGAATTTGCACTGGCGGCATTCCGGCGTGTAGAGCGGAATGACGTGATCGCCCTTCTTGACGCTCTTCACCCCCGGGCCGACGTCGACGACGACGCCCGCGCCCTCATGCCCCAGAATCGAGGGGAAGATGCCCTCGGAGTCCTTGCCCGAGAGCGTGTAATCGTCGGTATGGCAAACACCGGTCGCCTTGATCTCGACGAGGACCTCCCCTTCCTTGGGGCCCTCCAGATCAACTTCCTCGATGCTCAGCGGCGCGTTGGGTCGGTGCGCAACCGCGGCTTTGATCTTCATGGTCTCGTCCTCCGGCCTCGAACAACGCGGGGCTTCCGGGCGCCCGCGCGCGCATCGTAGCGACGGGGACTTTCGCCGTCACACGAAAAATTGTCGCGGATAACCCCGCTCACGCGCTCGTGTCGTCCTCGAGCGAAGCACTTTCGGCCACGCCCCACGCGCGCGCGAGCTCCACGGTGCGCGCGTTCTCCGGTACCGCTTCGAGAAACCACGCACGCCAGAGCGGATCCCGAATCTTCGCGGCGCGGCCTTCGAGGCGCTCGTACGCCGAGACGATCGCCTCACGCGCCTCGGCCTCGAGCCCGAGCGAAGCGAGCGCCTCGGCGCGCACGAGGCGCACGAGCGACTCGCCCTCCTCGATGCCGCCGAGCGATTCGAGCAGGCGCATGGCCTCGTCCGCAGGGCCGAGCGCCGCGCGCGCGTCGCCGCGGAAAATCGCGATCTGCCCGAGCACGGCGAGCGCATGCGCGCGGACCGGCGGGTGCGCGGCGAGGAGGTCGATCGCGGCGCGGACCTCCGCCTCGGCCGCGGCGAGATCCCGGCCGGCGAGGCGAATCATGCCGAGGTAGAGGCGCGCATAGCCCTCGACGCGGCGGTCGCCCTGGCGCGTGGACGTCGTGAGCGCCTCGCGCGCAAACACCTGGGCCGCGGCGAGCTGGCCCTGCCGCGCCAAGGCGAGCGCGAGGTTCAGCTTGGCGTGCGCGACGAGCGCGCCGAGGCCGAGGCGCTCGGCCTGCGCGAGCGCGTCCCGCAAGGACGCCTCGGCCCGCGCATAATCGCCGAGCTCGTTCGTCGCAGAGCCGACGTTCGCCCGCTGGACGCAGGCGTTGCGCAGGTCGCCGACCTCCTCGAAGCGCACGGCGGCGGCCTCGAACTCGCGCACGCTCGTGCCCGCGTCGCCCGCGAAGAGCGCCCGGAACGCGCGGGCGCGGTGCACGGAGGCGGCGACCTCGGGGTCGACAGCGACGACGCGCCGGTCGAGGGTGTGGGGGTTTGGGGGCGTAGCTCGGCTTGTCCGAGCGGAGCCCCCAAGCTCGGGGAGCGCTTGAAACATGGCCTCGGCGTGGTCGTGGTGGCCGGCCATGAGGAGCTGGAGCGCCGCGCGCGCGACGGCGATGACGTGCGGGGCGCCGGACTCGCCCTCGGCCCCGAGCGCCGAGAGCGCCTCGAAGACATCCACGAGCGCGGCGTCGTCGCCGAGGTTGCCCGCCGCGAGCACGACCTCGCCCGCGGCGCTGTACCAGAGCGGGCTGCCGACCGGAAGCAGGCCGAGCACGTCGTGCCCAGCTTCGAGCGCAGCCCGATGCTCGCCTTTCCATTTGCGGGCCTGCGATTCAAAGAGCCGGAGCGCGCCCCGAACCTCGCCCGCCGGGGCCGCCGCGAGGCCCCGCGACACCCACGCGAGCACCGCGTCGAAATCACTCGCCTCGAAGGCCGCCTCGGCCGCGAGGCCCGCCCACGGCACGGCCCGATCGAGCGCGCCCGCGCGGCTGAAATGCTCGGCGAGGACAGCCGGCTCGGCGTCCCCCGCGCGTTCAAGCCACGCGCCGACCGCGAGGTGCAGCCGCGCGCGCTCCGCGTCGTCGAGCGAGGCATACGCGACCTCGCGGACGATCACGTGCCGGAAGGCGTGCTCGTCGCCCCACGGTGTGCGCCCCCCGCGGCGCACGACGAGCTCGGCCGCGGTGAGCTCGGCGAGGGCCTTGCGCTCGGCTTGCCACGGCTCGGCGGCCGCGCGCGGGGAGGCGCCGGGCAAGACCGAGAGCAAAGCGCCGGACCAGAAGCGCATGCCGAAGACACTCGCAGCGCGGAGGAGGCGCTGCGCGTCGGGCGAAAGGGAGGCGATGGCGCGGCCGACGAGCTCGGGCGTCGGGCCGGAAGGGATGTCCGCGCCCGCGCGCACCCTACGCGTCAGGAGCTCCAGGCGAAGCGGGCTGCCAAGGCCCCGCTGCACGATCCGCGTGACGATCGCGGGCTCCGCGGCCTCGCCGAGGCCATGCCGGACGATGGCGTGCGCCGCGTCGGAGAGCAGGGGCGCGAGCGGCAAGGTGCGCGCGCGGCCGGCCGCGAAGGACGGGGGCGCGTCCGTGACGAGCAGGAAAAACGGGCGCGACGCGAGGCTCGCCAGCGCGCCTTCGAAGAGGCCGATGCTCGCCGCATCGGCGCGGGCGAGGTCTTCGAGCACGACGAGCACGGGCCGCGCGTCGCACTCGGCGGCGAGCCAGTCCTCGAACGCGCGGCGGACGTGATCGCCCATGAGCCGCGCGTCCTGCCGCGCCGCGCGGAGCGGCACGCTCGTGTCGTCGGGGAAAGGCACGTCCGTGAGCTCGCCGAGGAACTCGACGACGCGGCCCGCCGACGCGGGCGGGAGGTGCCGCGCGAGGCGATCGAGGAGTTTGTCGCGCCGGACGGAGAGCGCATCCCCGGGGCCGAGGCCGGCGGCGTTGCGGACGAGCTCGGCGGCGAGGGCGAAGGCGGCGCCCTCGGCGAGCGGCGCGGCCTCGGCGGTGAAGACGGAGACGGGGCGGACGATGCCCTCGGCGTCGAGCAGGCCGCCGCGCAGATCGAGGGCGCGGACGACCTCGGCGACGAGGCGGGATTTGCCGACGCCCGGCTCACCCGTGACCACGAGCGCCGCGGGGGGGCTCCGCCCCGCTGCGCGTGGCTGCGCCCCGAACCCCCCGACAACCGCGCCAAACGCGCGCAACACCTCGTCGATCTCGCGCTCGCGACCGACACACGGCGAGGGCCGGCCGAGGAGCGTATGCGGGACGAGCGCAGGGTCGTCCTCGGAGCCGGCGAGCGCGAGGGAAGCGCCGGGCAAGACCACCGTGTGCGGGGCCCCGGCCGAGGCGCTCTGGCGATACCAGGCATCGAGGGGCAACGTCGACGCGCCGTCGCCGGGCCGCCGGGCCGCGTCCACGGTGGGCACCTCGTCGGGGAGCCCGACGCCCGTGACCTCGAAGAGATCCTCGATCGGCGTCGCCGCGCCGAGGCGATGGAGGGGCACGCCGCCCTGGACCCAGGCCGTCTCGGCGTCGTCGAGCATGGCGATCTCGACGGCGACGGCCGCGCCGTCGGCGGGCCGGTGCGAGGGCTCGTGCGAGAGCATGCGCGCGATGACCTCGTCGAGCGCGGCGGGGGTGTCGGGACGAACGTCGGCCGGGCGCGGCGGCTCGGGCGCGAGCATCTTGGAGAGCAGCACCATGAGGTGCTCGGCCTCGAAGACCGGCCGCCCCGCGAGGCACTCATAGAGCACACACCCGAGCGCAAACACGTCGGCGCGAGGATCGACCGTGCGCGCGCCGAGGGCCTGCTCGGGGGCCATGTAGCCCGGGGTTCCGAGCAGGATGCCCGTACGCGTCGCGGGCCGCGTGGCCTGGGGGCGCGCGATGCCGAAGTCGAGGATCTTCACCCGGCCGATGTCGCGATCCGGGAGGAAGAGGTTGCTCGGCTTGATGTCGCGGTGGACGACGCCACGCGCATGGGCCGCGCCGAGGGCCTCGGCGACACGCACGCCGAGGGTGAGGGTCTCGGCGATGGAGAGGGGGCCCCGCTTCAAGCGCTGCGCGAGGTCCTCGCCTTCGAGCCACTCCATCGCCAGGAAGAGCTCCCCGGAGGGCGCGGCGCCATGCGCGACGTACCGGACGATCCCCGGGTGATCGAGTTCGGCGAGGACGTAGCTCTCCCGCGCGAAGTGGCCGGCAAACGGAGCCCCCGCGGCGTGCAAGACCTTGAGCGCGACCCGCGCGCCCGTCGCGTGATCGAGCGCGCGATACACCTCGGCCATGCCGCCCGCGCTGGCGAGCCGCTCGATGGCAAAACGGCCGCCGAAGAGCTCGGCCGGGGTCACGAGCGCAGCCTAACGCCTGGGTGTGGGGCCCGTAAAGAACGCGGTCGGTTTTGCGCGGCTCACTCGGGCGGCGGGCCCGGCGGAGGCTCCGGCGGCGGCGGGAACGGGCCGTGGGGCCTTCGCTTGCGCTTGTCGTTGAACTCCTGGAAGCGCACGCGCTGGGAGGCGTCGAGGACCTCGATGATTCGATCGTCGGTGCTCTTGCGCAGCGATTCGAATCCGTCGCGACAAGGCTTCATCGTGCGCTCGAGCTCGCCGTCGGTCTCGCGGAAGATGGCCTCGACCTTGGTCACTTGATCGGCCGTGAGGTCGAGGTGCCGGCGCATCGACTCGACACGCAGGTGCGTGCGGACCTCGCCCGGCGGGCCGCCGAAGCGCGAGCGGAGATCCTGGAGCATGTAGGCGCGCATCGCGCCCGCGCCGGCGACGCCGCCGAGCACGAACACACCCGCGAGCACGAAGGCGGGGAGCAGGCGGGACTTCATTCGTATACCTCGACGGAGGCCACGGACTCGAGGACGGCCGAGTCGTAGCCTGTCTCGGCCGTGCGCGACAGCCAGAGACCGAGGACCGCAGCCGCCGCGGCGCCGACCAGCGCGAACCGGCCAAAGCGAACGACGCCGGACGACCACGGCGGTTCGGCCGGACGCGCGCCGCGAGCGGCGCCGATCGCGCTCATCACGGACGGGACGAAATCATCGCTCGGAGCGAGATCCGAGGTGTCCCGTGTGATTCGCGCGAGGCGATCGTCCGGCGGGACGATCGCGCGGAGCACGGCGTCGGTGAGATCGTCCGTCGGACGCAGATCGTCCGTGGCGCGGGCGAGTGCTGCGAGATGCGAAAGCGGATCTTGTTCACGCTCGACCATCGGACACCTCCCCCGCCTCGGTCTTCGTGCGTAACGCGGCCCTCGCTCGCACGAGGCGCTGTTCGAGCGCCCCCTCGCTGCATCCGAGCGCCTCGGCGGCCTCCTTCGCCGAGAGCCCCTCCACGGTCACGAGCACGAGGGCCGCTCGATCTTGTGGCTGGAGGGCCTTGAGCATCACGTCGAGCTCGTTCAAGGCGACGCGCGCCTCGGCGCGGACGAGCCCGTCGAAGCGGGGCTCGCCCGTCTCCTCGGCGGGGCGCTCGCGCCGCTTGCGAAGGAGGTCGACGCACGCGTTCGTCACGATCCGGTAGAGCCAGGTCTCGATCTTGGCGCGGCCGTCGTAACGACCTTCCGAGAGGGCACGGAAGGCGCTGGAGTAAGCGTCCTGCAGCGCGTCCTCGGCGTCGGCGAGGTTGCCGACGAGGCGCGCCGCGAGCCGGTAGAGCGGCACGCGCGTGTGGTCGACGATGGGCCGGAAGGCGGCCACGTCCCCACCCGCCACACGCGCTGCGACGAGCCTCAGATCGACGGACATGCGTGCCGGACTCTACCGCGAGGACGGCGCCTGCGTCTCGCCGTGTTCGCGCCCGCCCCGCTTGCCGCGGAAATGCGGGGGCATCTGCGGGCCTTCCTCGATGCGCTGCGCGAGCGTGCTGCGCTGCTCGGCGTCGAGCACCGGCACGATGGCCCCGAGCGCCTTCACGAGGTGATCACCACCCATCGGCGGCCGCATGTCCTTCGAGGGCAGGAGCGCCTCGGCGTCGAACTTCTCGCCGCGGAACGAATCGAACCCTGCCTTCATGCGGGCGCGCATCTCCTCGTGCTTCTTCGCCCACGCCTCCCGATCCATCCCCTCGGGCTTGTCGGCCTTCTCGGGCCGCGAGGCCTCGAGCGCCGTCTTGATCGCCGCGCGTTGCTCGTCGCGGAGCTCGAGCCCGTGCAGGAAGAAGCCCATCGGCCCGTGCTCCCCGCGCGGCCCGTGCATCGCGCCCTCGGGTCCACGCGGCCCGCGCTCGCCGTCCTCCGGTCCACGCGGCCCGCGCCTCGCGCCCTCGGGGCCGCGCGGCCCGCGCTCGCCGTCCTCGGGACCTCCGCGCCGCGCGTGCTTCATGCCTTCGGGGCCGTGCTTCATGCCGTCCGGCCCGTGCTTCGCCATCCGCTCCTCGATGTTCGCCACGAGCGCCGCGCGCTGGGCCGGCGTGAGCGTCGCGTGCAGCGTGCCGAGGGCCTTCACGACGGCCGCGCGGCGCTCGCTCGCGATCTTGTCCACGTCGCCGAGCTTCGCCTTGACGGCGGCCTCGTCGATCTTGCCGGCGCGCACGCCGTCGGCGAGCGCCTTGTGGAACGCCTTCCGGTCGGCTTCGTGCGTGTCGCCGAGGGTGGAAAGCGCGCCCTCGATCGTCTTGCGCTGCTCGGCCGTGAGGTCGTCGAGCTCGTGGAGCGCCGTGACGAGCAGCTCGCCGCCGCCGTGGTGCCGACCGAACTTCCCGCCGTGCCCCTGCGGGCCGACCTGGGCCTCCTGCGAGGCCTCCGAGGCCGAAGCGACCTCTTCGTCCGGGCTCGCCGACGCGCAACCGCCCAGGGCGAGGGCAAGGGCGAAGGTAAGGGGCGCGAAGCTCTTCAGGGTACGGGTGAACATGATGGTCTCTCCTCGGCCTCGCTCGTGTTGCATCAGCGAGGTCTCGATCCAACTGACGGGGCGAGCCGGGCGATCCCTACGCGGGGACGATCTTTTTCGCTTGGGTGGCGAGGGCGGCGTCGTGTTCCGCAACGGCGGGGTCGTGTTCCGCAACGGCGGGGTCGTGTTCCGCAACGGCGGGGTCGTGTTCCGCAACGGCGGGGTCGTGTTCCGCAACGGCGGGGTCGTGTTCCGCAACGGCGGGGTCGCTCGCGCCAAGGGCACAGCCTCTCGCGCCAAGGGCGGGGTCGCTCGCGCCAAGGGCACAACCTCTCGCGCCAAGGGCACAGCCTCTCGCGCCAAGGGCGGGGTCGCTCGCGCCAAGGGCGGGGTCGCTCGCGCCAAGGGCACAACCTCTCGCGCCAAGGGCACAACCTCTCGCGCCAAGGGCACAGCCCCTCGCGCCAAGGGCGGGGTCGCTCGCGCCAAGGGCACAGCCCCTCGCGCCAAGGGCACAACCTCTCGCGCCAAGGGCACAGCCTCTCGCGCCAAGGGCACCCTGCCTCGCCGCAAGGACAACGTGGCTCGCAACAAAGGCACCATGGCTCGCAACAAAGGCACCATGGCTCGCGCCAAGGACACGACCTCTCGCGCCAAGGGCACCCTGCCTCGCTGCGAGGGCAAGGCGGCTTTCGTTCCGGCTATAGTCGGCGCAGCGATGCCTGCGCGTGCCCTCGTACGACCCATGCGGTCCCAGATCGTCGGTCCGATCTTGGCGCATCTCCGCAGCCTCGGCGTCGATCCGTCCCCGCTCATCGAGGCGTTCGGTCTCCCGCCCGGCGCCGAGACCGCGCCCGACGTCGTCCTGCCGCTCGCGAAGCTCTACGCGTTCCTCGACGAGGCCGGGCGCCTCTCGAACGATCCGTTCCTCGGCGTGCACGTCGCCGCGCAGCTCGAGCGCGGCACCTACGACCTCCTGGAGTTCAGTTGCCTGAGCGCGCCGACCGTGCGCGAGGCCCTCGTCCGCATCGCTCGGTACACGGCGCTGCTCAACGATCTCGTCGTGGTGACCTTCGAGGAGCGAGGCGGCGTGGGGCTCCTCCAGCAGCGCATCCCCGGCGCGCCCTTGTGCCTCGGTCGCCACGCGAACGAGTGCTTCGTGGTCCTCGTCCTGCTCCGAACCCGCGCGCTCTCGGGCGCCTCTGTCGTGCCGGAGCGCGCGTGGTTCGGCCACCCCGCCCCCCGGGATACCTCGGCGCTCGCCGACACGCTGGGGACGCAACGTCTCTCGTTCGACGCGGGCGCGACGGGGCTCGCGCTGCCCGGCGCGGCGCTCGATCTCCCGCTCGTGACATCGGATCCGCGGCTGCTCTCGGTCCTCGATCGCCACGCCGAGCGCTCCCGCGTGGCGCGCGAACGGCCGCACGACTTTGTCGGGGAGGTGCGGCAACGCGTGTTCGAGAAGCTGCGCGGCGGCGCGCCCGAGCTCGAGGAGGTGGCGCGTGCGCTCTCCATGAGCCCGCGCACGCTCCAGCGCCGGTTGACGGAGGAGGGCACGACGTTCCAGGAGCTCGTCGACGGGCTGCGGCGGGAACTCGGCGGCGCGTACGTCCGCGATACGGAGATGCCACTCGCGGAGATCGCGGAAGCGCTGGGGTACCAGGAGACGGGCGCGTTCCTGCGCGCCTTCAAGCGCTGGTACGGCGTCGCGGCGAGCCAGATGCGCGGCGCGCGCGCTCGCTCTGGCGCGCCCTGATCTCATTTCTGGCGTCCGCGGGTCTCGCGTGAATCGGAGGGGCAATGGGAGGATCCCCCCGTCATCCCCCCTTTTCACGAGGAGCCTCATGCAGAACCGCGTTGCAATCTTCCTTTTCACCGTCGCGAGCCTCGCGGGCGGCGCCGGATGTGACGGCGACGCGTCCACGCCGAGCGGGAGCGCCGGCAGTGGAACAGGCGGACAGGGCGGACAAGGCGGCATGGGCCCCGGCGGCATGGGTCCCGGTGGCGCTGGCGGCGAGGGCGGCATGGGCCCCGGCGGCATGGGCCCCGGCGGCATGGGACCCGGCGGCATGGGACCCGGCGGCGCTGGCGGCGAGGGCGGCATGGGCCCCGGCGGCATGGGCCCCGGCGGCATGGGCCCCGGCGGCGCTGGCGGCGAGGGCGGCGAGGGCGGCATGGGCGGCGCCGGCGGCGCCGGGGGGATGGCCGGCTCGGGCGGAAGCGGAGGCGCGGGCGGAAGCGGAGGCGCGGGCGGAAGCGGAGGCATGGGCGGCATGGGCGGCGCCGGTGGCTCGGGTGGCGCGGGCGGCGGCAACCCGATGTGCGTGACCGCGGCCGATTGCCCCTCGCCCGGCACCCCGTGCGCCGTGGCCACCTGCGAGGCCGGCGCGTGTGGCACTTCCTTCGTGGCCGCGGGGACACCCATCCCGACACAGCAGGCCGGCGATTGCCGCGTCGAGCAATGCGACGGCGCGGGCCACACCACGAGCGCGGTCGACGCCAGCGACACGCCGAACGACGGGAACGTCTGCACGAGCGACCAGTGCGACGCGGGCGTCCCCGCGCACCCGCCCCTGCCCGTGGACACGGCCTGCAACCAGAATGGCGGACAGCGCTGCGACGGCAGCGGGGCGTGCGTCGAATGCAACACCGGCGCGCAATGCACGAGCGGCGTGTGCATGGGTCACGTCTGCCAGCCGGCGAGCTGCGGCGACGGCGTGAAGAACGGAGCGGAGACGGACGTCGATTGCGGCGGCGCGACCTGTTTGCCCTGCGCCTCGGGGAAGGCCTGCCTCATGGCGGCCGATTGCCAGACCGCCGCGTGCATCGACGGCCTTTGCCTGGCGCCCTCGGTCGTGAGCACCACGCCGGCTGACGCCGCGACGGGCGTGGCCGCGGGCGCGACGGTGGCCGTGACGTTCAGCATGCCCATGAACCCGGCGACGCTCGGCGCGCAGACGGACATCGGCCCCTGCACGGGCGCGATCCAGCTCTCGACCGACGATTTCGCCACGTGCCTGAGCTTCGCCGCCCAGGCGCCCACGATGTCCGGCGGCGGCACGGTCGCGACGCTCGTCCCGGCGCCGGCGCTCTCGTACGGCACGACGTACAAGCTGCGCGTGACCACGGCGGCCCAGGACCCGTATGGGAATGCCCTCGGCGCGGCGTTCGCGCTGGTGGCGGGCTTCTCGACCGGCGCGCCGCCGCCTTCGTGCATCGGCTCCGTCGTGGTAAGCCAGGTCTATGGTTATGGGGGCGAGTTCGGTGCGACGTACTTGAACGATTTCATCGAGCTGCACAACCGTGGCAAGACGCCGGTGACCATGCCCGAGTGGTCGCTGCTCTTCGCGTCCGGAAACGGGCTCTTCAACTCGGGGTCGTACCTGACCAACAAGACGATTCCGCCCGGCGGTTATTTCTTGATCCAGGAAGGTTCGGGCATCGGAAGTTATGGCACCTGGCTCCCGGTGCCAGCGGACATCGTGAACTACGCCTCGGTCTACGGCGGCTCCGGCAAGGTGGCGCTCATGAGCAGCTACACGCAGGTGAGCGGCGATTGCCCCCTTGACAACACGTCGCTCATCGATTTCATCGGCTATGGGTCCCCGAGTTGCTACGAGTACGAGGACGAAGACGACTATACACCCGGGCCCTACACGCCCGATCCGAAAAAATCGCTCTTCCGCGTCGACGACGGTTGCACCGACACGAACAACAACGAGGCCGACTTCGTGGTCGGCAACGTCGCCCCGCGGAGCAGCTTCGGCGCGGCCCACATCTGCGAGTGCGGCGCCGAAGACGCGACCGTCAACGAGTCGGACCTGCCCGAAGAGATCGACTACTGCAACCTGCAATTCCCGCTGTCCGTCACCGTGGCCGCCGGCCAGACGACGCCGCTCGTCTACGGCCGCGTGTACGAGGCCGACATCACGAATCTGGCCGGCGCCAATGCCACGGTGAAGGCGGAGATCGGGTACGGGCCCGCCAACGTCAACCCGACGAGCCAGAGCGGCTGGCAGTGGTTCCCGGCCTCGTTCAACCAGCAATACGGCAATGACGACGAGTACAAGGGCTCGTTCACCGCCCCGGCCGCGGGCACCTACCGCTACACGTATCGCGTGAGCCTCGACGGCGGGCGCTGGACCTACTGCGACATGGACGGCGCGGGCTCCAATCCGGGCCTCCGATTCGACCCGGCCAAGCTCCCGGTCCTCACCGTCACGCCCTGAGACGGTTGACATCTCGAACGACTTGACCCTCCCCTCGGGCCCATGAGCCCCTTCTCCCACGTCATCGGCGTCGACGACGCGCCCTTCCCGCGCGCGCACCGCGGCGACGTGCCGATCGTGGGCGTGGCGTTCGCCGGGACCCGCCTCGAAGGCGTGCTCTCCTCCAAGGTCCGGCGCGACGGCGCGAACGCCACGGACGCCCTCGTCTCGATGATCAGCCGTTCGCGGTTCGCCGCGCATACACGGCTCGTGATGATGGAAGGCATCGCGCTCGCCGGCTTCAACGTGGTCGACCTGCACGCGCTCGCCGAGCGGCTCGGCATGGCCGTGCTGGTCGTGTCGAAGCGAGCGCCGAACGTCCCGGCCGTGCGGCACGCGCTGCTCGAAAAGGTCCCGGGCGGCGCTCGCAAATGGAAGCTCATCGAGAAAGCCGGGCCCATGGAGCCGTGCGCCGACCTCTTCATCCAGCGCGCGGGGCTCCGCATGGAAGAGGCCACCGCGGTGATCCGGCGGCTCGCCGTCCACGGGCGCCTCCCCGAGCCCGTCCGGGTCGCGCACCTCGTTGCGAGCGCGCTCGCGGTCCCGGGCTCGATTGACTAGGATGCGCCGCATGACGCAACAAGACGTGTACGTGGTCCTGTCCTGCCTGGGACCCGATCGGCCGGGCCTCGTCGCGGAGGTGACGGAGTACCTCACCAAGCACGGGGGCAACGTGGAGGACAGCCGCATGGCCATCCTCGGCGCCGAGTTCGGCATCCTGCTGCTCGCCTCGGGCGCCCCCGAGACCGTGGACGCCATCGAGAAGGACCTCGGCGACCTCCAGAAGAGCACCGGCCTCACCGTGGTCGCGCGCCGGACGAAGGCACCCGAGGAGCACCGCCGCGCGCCCACGATCCCCTGCGTCGTGACGGCCGAGGCGCTCGATCACGAGGGCATCGTACGCGCCGTCGCCCGGGCGCTCGCCCACGCAGGCGTGAACATCGTGTCGCTCGAGGCCACGGCGTACGCCGCGCCCGTCACCGGATCGCAGCTCTTCCGCATGGAAGCGCGCATCGACGTGCCCCAGTCGGTCGGCGTGAGCAAGGTACGCAAGGCGATGGACGTGGTCGCCGAGGAGCAAAACTTGGAGATCGAGGTGCGCTCGCTCATCAAGTCCTAGGTGGCTGGTGTTTTTCGCAGCGGACACGCTACCTGCAGCGCGGCCGCTGCGTGAACATGCGCTAGCTGTGGTGGTCGCGGCTCGAAAAACACCAGCCACCTAGAGCGCCGCTTGCCTTGTGCCCCGTTCGGGCCTGCACCCACGCCTCCGTCCGGTCCAGGTCCAGCGGTCGGTCCGCACATTCACGCACACCGACAGCTCCGGGATCTCTGCGCTCTCGGGGCCGATGACCCGACGCTCCTTCCTTTGCTCGGTCGCGCAACCGCTTGCAACTTCGGGGGCGCCGCGCAGCTCCCAATCCACGCAAATCGCTGAACTTCGCGAGGTCGCGCGTTGGTACGCGGCCTGCTCACGGCGTCCGTGGGTCGCGTGGAAGGGGCCCAACGCAAGGAGAAGAGCGTGCTCGCCAGATCTCCGCTGGAGCTGCGGTTCAGCGACGTATTCGTCGTCCTCTCGGATTTCCTGCCGCACACCGCGGTCAACCTGAAGATCGAGGGCTTCAACCTCGGGGGATCCATCAAGATGAAGCCAGCCCTTTCGATGATCGAATCGCTGGAGCAGCAAGGGCTCCTCGGCCCCGGTCGCCGCGTCATCGAGAGTTCGTCCGGGAATCTCGGGCTCGCGCTCGCCGTGGTCTGCGCCGTCAAGGGTCATCCCTTCACGTGCGTCAGCGATCCCAATATGTCGCCCCAGACCGAGCGGCTCATCCGCAGCTACGGGGCCGACGTCGTGATCGTTCGGCAGCGTGATCCCAATGGCGGCTTCCTCGCTTCGCGCATCGCGCTCATTCGCTCCATGGTGTCGAGCAACCCGGACCTCGTCTGGGTCAACCAATACGCGAACCTCGAGAACCCCGGCGCGCACCTGCGCTCCACGGGGCCGGAGATCCTCGCCCAGTTCCCCGCGCCCGACCTCGTCTTCGTCGGCGCCGGCACCACGGGCACCCTCGGCGGCGTGTCGTGGTATCTGCGCAAGCATTCGCCGAGGACGCGCATCATCGCCGTGGACAGCGCAGGATCCGTCACCTTCGGCGGCCCGCCCGGGAAGCGGCACATCCCCGGCCTCGGGACGAGCCGCAAGCCGGAGATCGCCTTGCTGGCCGATTTCGACGCCGTCGAGCTCGTGCCGGAGCCGGATACCGTCCTGATGTGCCGTAAGCTCGCGCGGCGCGGCCTGCTGCTCGGCGGCTCGACCGGCACCGTGCTGTCCGCGGTCCTGCGCTGGCGCGACAGGATCCCCGACGGCGCTTGCGTGGTCGCGATCTCGCCGGATCTCGGCGACCATTACACCGATACGATCTACGACGACGCCTGGGTCGCCGAGCGTTATCCCGGCCTGCTCGCGCGCCTGGTCGACAGCGAGCCGTCTCGGGCCATTTTCGACAGGAGCTTCGCAGCCCCGGAGAAGTGTCATGCTGGATGACCGGTTCTCCTTCTCCGTCGTCACCGGCGCCGTGGTCGACCGGGTGCTTCGCCGCGATCTCGGGGCGACCGTCCCGTGGGTCTCGGACGCCTATCTGGCCCACGCCGCCGGCGAATGCACCAATCCGCCGAGCCAGTTCCTGCGCTTCCCCGACCGACCGGAGGCCCGGATCATCGCCCTGCCAGCGGATGTGCAGGCGGACGTGCAGACGAGCGGCATCAAATGGATCGCCAGCTATCCGGGCAACCTCGCCCGAGGGCTCCCGCGCGCGTCGGCCGTGCTGGTCCTCAACCGCCGGGACACCGGCTACCCCTTCGCGGTGATGGAGGCATCCCTCATCAGCGCCGCGCGCACCGCGGCGTCGGCCACGATCGGCGCGGAGCAGCTCGGCCCACCCGGCAGGCGCGCGGCCGCAATTGGCTTCCTCGGGTGCGGCCTGATCGCGAGGTACATCCTCGATGTCATGTTCGCGCGCGGCTGGCAGTTCGGCTTCGTGGGCGCTCACGACGTGCGCGGCGAGCAAGCCGACGCGTTCCTGCGCCACGCCGCGGTCGGCCACGCCGGGGGCACGTGGAGGGCGTCCACGCCGGAGGAGCTGATCCGGAGGAGTGATCTCGTCGTCTTCGCGACGACCTCGAGCGAGCCGTACATCACCGACCCGCGAATCTTCGCGCACCGGCCACTCGTGCTGCACATCTCGCTCCGCGACCTAGCGCCCGAGATCATCCTCGGGGCGAACAACATCGTCGACGACGTCGAGCACTGCTTGAAGGCGGGCACGTCCGTCCACCTCACCGAGCAGCGCACGGGGCAGCGCTCCTTCATCCACGGGACCATCGCCCAGGTCCTTCGTGGTGAAATCGCCCTCGACCGCGACAACCCCACCATTTACTCGCCTTTCGGCATGGGCATGCTCGACGTCGTTGTGGGCAAACACGTCTACGACGAGGCGCAGGAGGCCGGGGAGCTCATCGAAATCGCCGACTTCTTCACGGCTGGCCGCGCGGGCGAGAGGAGGCTCGTATGATTCGCCTCGAGACCCTCGCCGCCGACGTGACCGAGCTCCAGGGCCACGACTGGCCGCCGGTCGCTCCCTTCGAAAAACTCGCCGCGCAGCTCGATATGTTTCTCGGGCTCGACATGCATCAACAAAAAGACCAACTCGCTGCGCTGCGCGGCAACGCGGACGCATACGGGGCGTTCCTGCACGGATCCCTCGGGACCCTGTACGCCTACGTCCTCGGCTACCGCGACAGTCCGCTCTTCCTCGCCACCGACGACGCGGTCGAGGCGAGGCTCCACGGAGCCAAGATCGTCCTGGAGCGCGAGATGCTGGAGCATTTCCTCGCCCCGCCGCCGCCGCCCGCGCTCCCCGGTCGGGCGGCGAAGCTCGATTACCTCGAGCACCTGGCCATGAACAACCCCGGCGTCCACGATCCGTTCTTCGATTTCGTGGCCGATCGCGCGACGCGCCCGGCCCTCCGCGAGTTTCTGCGCTGCGAGGTGACGCGCAACGAGGTCGTCGACGACGAGGTGGCCTTGCTCTCCGTCGGATTGCAGGGAACGCTCAAAAAGGTGACCGCCTCCAACCTGTGGGACGAATGCGGCAATGGCAACCTCGTCAACTTCCACACCTACTGGTTGCGCCGGCTCCTCGAGCGAACCACCGACTGGAATGGGATCCTGCGCTGGCGCGCGGAGGAGGGGCCCTGGTTTTCGCGTATCTCGTCGAACAGCTTCAACATGCTCCTGACCCGCCCCGGCTATACCTACCGCGCGTATGGCTCGTTCCTGATCACGGAAGCCTGGGTCGAGCCTCACTTCGAGCGGATCCTCGCCGGGCTCGCGCGGTGCGCCCTCGATCATCCGGACATCGCCGTATATTTCAGCCGGCACGTTCGCATCGATCCGCACCACACGGCCGAGATGATCGCGGCGCTGCGCGCGCAGCGGCCAGAACTCTCCGAGCGCGCCCTGGACGAGGTGATCCTCGGCGCCCATGTTGCAATCGCCGCGGGCACCCTCATGTACCGGAGGTTACACGAGCACCTTGCCTCGGATCGCGTGGCGGCCCACGGTGAAAGCGCACCGCACGACCCGCGGACGTGACGATGGAAGCGCTCCTCTCCCTGATCCCCATCGGCGTGACGCTAGGGCTCATGCTCAAGCTCAAGCGGTCGCCGGTCGTCAGTTGCGCCGCCGGCATGGCGGCGGCGCTGGTGCTGGCCCGATCCGTCGAGAGCTTCGGCCTCACCACGACCTCCGCCGCCACGGCGGCGGCGAGCACCGCCTACCTGGGCCTCAGCGTCGCCCTGGTCATCTTGCCCGGGCTCTACCTGATGCAGGTGATCCGCGCGCAGGGGGCCGTGGACGGTCTCGCCGCCTGGATCGAAGAGCTGCCGCTGGACCCCGCGGCGAAGGTGCTCCTGCTCCTGCTCGGGGTGGTGCCGGCGATCGAGTCGCTGACCGGGTTCGGGATCTCGCTGCTCCTCGCAGTGCCCGTGCTGTTTCGCCTCGCCGAACCACGCGCGGCGCACCGGCTGTCGCTGCTGGGCATGAACATCATGCCCTGGGGGACGCTCGCGCTGGCGACGCTGGTCGGCGCCACCCTCATCGCCGAGCCGGCCGCGAAGCTCGGGATGGCCAGCGCGCTCACCAGCGCTCCGGTCTTTCCCCTGCTGGGCCTCGTCAGCCTCCACGTGCTCGGCGGCCGCACCGCCATGGCCCGGTGGAGCTGGCTCGCGCTCTTCATGGGATGCGTGCTGCCGCTCTGCCTCTTCCTCGCGGCGCGTTACGCCACGGTGGAGATCGCCGGTGTGGCCGCGGGGCTCGTGACAGCGGCGCTTTCCGTGGCGCTCCTCCGCGCCACCGGGCGGCTCGGGCCGGCGAGCGGGCGCGGCGTGATGAGGTTCTTCGCCCCCTACCTGCTGGTGCTCGCCCTCATCGTGGCCAGGAGGAGCATCCCCGCGCTCTGGCACGAGCTGTCCACGACGTTCGTCCTGCGCAACACGCGGGTCACGCTGGCGCCGCTCACGAGTCCGGGCCTCTGCCTGCTCCTCGCCGCCGTGCTCCTCCGCCTGAAGAAGCCGGCGACGGTGGATCTCCGGGCGCTGCTCCGCCGCGCCCAGAAGCCGATCGCCGCCACACTCGCGTTCCTCGCGCTGGCGCAGGTCATGCGGGAGGCGGGCATGCTCGACGCCATCGCCCGCGCCGTCGCCCAGCTCGACGGCTGGATCCTGTGGTTGCTCGTCCCTGCGGTCGGCATGCTGAGTGGCTTCGCGACGGGCTCGAACGTCGGCGGCAACGTGCTGCTCATCAACCTCGAGCACGAGGTGGGCGCGAACCACGGCCAGGGACTCCTCTTTGCCGCCATGCATAGCAGCGCCGCCGGCCACGCCGTGTTCGCGTCGCTTCCCATCATCATGCTGCTCCTGGCGGTGGCCGGCGAGCTCGAGCGGCCCAAGGAGACGGACGTGACCCCGGATGCGCTGCTCCGGTTCGCGCTCCTCGTGGCGCTCCTCCTGCTCGGAGCCCTGTCGCTGGGCTTCGCGCTCCTCAGCCACTTCGATCTCGTCGATCGCCTCGTGTAAGGCGAGGCGTCCCCCTCGGGACGGTTGCTCTCGGGGGCGGGGGTGGAGTAAGGCACGAGGCATGGAGCCGCTCTCCGGACAGGACGACTCGCCGCAGCGCGTGGAGGCCTCGGGCGCACAGGCCGGGCATCGGCCCACGGAGATCAACGCCCTGCTCGGGCGTGGCACCCGCTTCGAGGGCAAGCTCTACTTCGAGGGCCGCGTGCGCCTCGACGGCGACTTCCAGGGCGAGATCCGCGGCGACGACGTGCTCGTCATCGGCGACGGCGCCCACGTCGCGGGCGACATCCTCGTCGGCGCCTGCATCGTCACGGGGGGCGAGGTCTCCGCGAGCATCCGCGCGCGGACCGCCATCGAGCTCTACGCTCCGTCCAAGGTCACGGGCGCGCTGCACGCGCCGGCGATCTTCATCGATCGCGGCGTCCAGTTCGACGGTACTTGCAAGATGGCCCCTCTCGACGAGGCCGACACGCGCACGAGCAAAGAAGCGGCGCCGCCCCCCTCGACGCCGGCACCGCCGACGCCCGCCTCCCCGGCACCGCCGGCAGGCCGGGAGTGAACGAACTGTCACGCCTCCGCAAGCTTCACACGGCCGCGCGCGGCGCGACCACCTGAGATCCTGCGGATTTGGCGGGTGTCCCCGATCCTCGGGGGCGGACGGCATGGCTCCTGCACTTCGGGATGTCGACGACGACAAGGAATCCCCCTTGTCGTTTTCCGGAGACACCCATGACGCTTCGCCTGCGCCCCCTCGCCTTCGCGCTGCTCACGACTCTGACCACCCTCAGCGCCGCGCCGAACGTCGCGCGCGCGGGCGACGAAGAAGCCACGCGGCTCGAGGCCCGCGGCAAGGCGCAGCGGTACTCGCAGAAGACGACGGACCCGGAGAGCTCGATCGACACGGGCGGCGCGGCGATCCTGGTGCACGCGCCGATCGACGAGGTGCGGCGGATCGTCACGGATTACCGGCACTACGAGAAGGTCATCAAGCCCTTCAAGCAGAGCAAGCTCCTCTCGCGCACGAAGGGCGTGAGCGAGGTGTACCTGGAGGTGCCGATCCTGCACGGCGCCGCGACGGTCTGGGTCGTCACGAAGATCGGGCAGCCCGTCAAAGTCGGGAACGAGGAGCGCATCACGGCGCGGATGGAGCGCGGAAACGTCGACGATTTCCGCGCCACGTGGAAGCTGCGCGCAGTGGACGGGGAGCGGACCATCGTCAAGCTGGAGATCCTCGTCGACCCGAAGATGCCCGTGCCCTCGTCGGTGGTGACGCCGGAGCTCTGCACGGCCGCGGACAAGGCCGTGACGGGGGTGCGTGACCAGGCCGAGAAGAACCACTCGACCGCCTCGGCCGCGCGCGCCGAGCCCCAAAACGTGCCCGCCGAGGGCTCCTGATCAGGAAGCGCGCGCCGCGCCGATCGCGGCGGCGAGCTTCGACATGAGGCGGGGGTCGTCGACCAACCGCTGCGTCCACACTCTCCCGAGCCGCACCTGATCCGAAGCCTCGAGCCCGAGCTCGGCGAGGACCTCCGCGGTCGTCCCGCGCTCGGCGGCGACCTGGAGCCGCGCATGCTCGACGAGCCCGACGCGCAAGCCGAGCCGCTCCTGCGTGGCGTGGTAGGCCGCGTCGTACACGAGCAGAAGCTGGCGTTGGCCCTGCGCGGCTTCCTGGGCCATCGCGTCGGCCCAGTGTCGCTCGACGGAGGCCCAGGACGTGGTGGAGAGCGCGTTCAGCGCGAGGAGCGTGTCGCGGCCGTCGGGGCGATGGCGCAGCTCGGCGGCGATCGTGGCGCACCGTTCTATGGGGATCGAGGCGGGCTCGAAGGGTTTTGGCGAGCTCGACGGCGGAGCGTCGGCAGGAGCGGAAGCGGAAGCCGAAGCGGGCGCGGGAGCGGGAGCGGGAGCGGGAGCGGGCGCGGGAGCGGCGGCGGGAACGGCGGCGGGCGCGAACACACGCGCGGGCACGGCGGCGGGTGCGGCGACCTTTGCCCCCTGCACCGGTCCCGGACGCGGCGGTGAGGGCCGCGGAGGGCCCGCGCTCGGGCCCGTGGGTTTGCCGAGGCGCGGGCCGAGGGGCGCAGGCGGCTTGATCGGCGGCTTGATCGCCGGCACGGCAGGCGTCCGCGTCGAAGGCGGGGGCGCGGGCGCGTTCGGCAGCGGTTCGACCCGACGGCCGATCTCGCGCGAAGACGGTGGCGCTTCGGCCTTCGGCAGGTCGAGCGTCGTGTCCTCGGTGAGCGGCTCCGCGATGAGCTTCGGCGACGGCGGCGACATGGGCGGCGGCGGGAGCGGCGGCGCCGCGATGGGATCCTCGGGGCGACGGAACGGCAAAGCGGCCGCCGGGTTCGACAGGCCCACCTCGTCGCGATCCGTGGGCAGCGGGAGCGTGCGCGTGCGTTGCCGCTGCGAGACGTCGGGCGGCGCAGGATCCACGAACATGATCGGGGGCGCCTCCACCCGCTCCGGCAGCACCATCGTGTCGCCGCTCTTCGGGGCGATGAGGACCGCGTCGTGCCGCATCTCCAGCAGGTTCAGGCCCGCCTCGACGTCCTCCTCCAGCGACTCGCCGAGGCGCAGGAACCGATCGATCCGCTCGGCGCGGATCCGCTTCCCTTCCGGATGCGCGGCGACCACGATCTTGCCCACGTCGGCCTCGGCGCCGCTCTTCAGATCGGCCACGCCGCGGAACGTGAGGACCATCGTCTTCGCCGCGGCGTCGATGCAGAGCGTGTCGCAACGGAGGACGATCTCGGTCACGCGTCCGCCCTTCGGATCGACGCGGAAGGCGTGGGGGCGGCGCTGCGGCAGGCGCGTCTCGATCCGGCCGGGCGCGGGCAGGACGCGGTCCATGCCGATGGAGGCGGCGCTGCGGAGCAGGTCGATCCGCTGCTCGCGCGGCGCGCACTGGAAAAACGCAAAGTCGAACCCCTCGGGCGGCGGGCCCGCAGAGCGCGCCTCGCCGCCGAGCACGCCCTGCGCCCAGGCGTACGCCTCGTCGCCGAGGAGCAACCGGCGCGACGGCGCTTGCGGGGACACGGGGCCGCCGGCAAGGAGGCTCGCGCCTTCGACGGCGACGCGCGCCTCGGGGTCGGCGGCGCCTTGGACCAGGACGTCCACGCGAGGCTTGAGCGGCGAGAGATCCTCGGCGCCGCCCTCGGCGAGCGTCGTCACGGGCACCTGCGTCTCGGCGATGGACGCCTCTCCGCCGGGCACGATGGTGAACGTCGCCTTGACGATCACCGTGAGCGAATAAGCGCCCGGCGCAGCCTGCCAGATCAAGGCCCCGGCGCGAAAGGGGCAGAGCGAAAGGACCTCCACGCGGCGCGCAGTGTACGAAGAGCGCGCGAAAGGGGCGAGCGCTTCTTCGTGGGTCCCGGTCAGGGGCGCTTGCGCCGGGTCTTTTGCCGCACGCCCGCCGGCCGGCGCCGGGTCGGGCGACGCAGCCCTTGCCAGATGCGCTCGGGCAGCTCCCGCGCCGCCTCGTCGAGGTCGATCTCGGGCGCGCCGGCGAGCCAGCGCCGAGCCGTCTCCGCGACCGGGCCGATGACCAGCATCTCGATCAAGGGCTCGGGCAGCGGCGTGATGCGCCCGGCTTTCACGTGCGGCCGAAGCCAGTCCAGGATGGCGGCGAGGCGGCTCTGCTTGGAGGCGAGGATCATCGCCGCATGGGCGGGCAGGAAGCTCGCATACGCCGAAGCATGCACGAAGCGCGCGGACGCCGGCTGCGCGGCGGTATGCCGCAGATAGGCCTGCACGAGGGCCGCGACGCCGGCGCGCGCCCCGCGGACGCCTTCGAGCGAGGCGACGAGGTCGTCGAGCAGCGCGCCCATGCAACGGGCATAGAGCGCGGCGGCGAGGCCGTCGGCATTGCCGAAATGGTGATACAAGCTCCCGAGGCTTACCCCGCTCGCGGCCACGACGGCGTGCACGGTGAAGGCCTCGTGCCCGCCTTTCGCGAAGACGTCGAGCGCCGCGTCGAGCAAGCGCTTCGTCGTGTCCTCGCCGCGCTTCTGCTTCGGCGCCATCAGCCTGCCTCGTCGAGGCCGGAGAGCCTTTGCGCCTGCGCCCAGAGCCCCGCCGCGAGCGCTTCGTTCTGCGCGACGGGATGGAGAGGCGTCTCCACGTCGAGGTGATGGTACTTGCCCGTCGCGCCTTCGAGCGCCGGATCGAGCGCGAGCTTCACGACGGGCTGCGCGCCCTCCGCGGGGGATTTCCAGAGCCGCTTCACCACGCGCAGCAATCGACCGAGCATCCCCTTCCGATCGCCGAGCCCCGTGCGAATGACGCCGGGATGCAGCGCGAGGATCGTCGGCCCGCGATCTCTCCACCGCGCGGCGAACCGCGGGACGAGGAGCAGGTTGCAGAGTTTCGTCGTGGGATAGGTCCCGAGCGGATGAAAGTCTTTTCCGGTGGGTGTTTTTTCGAGATCGGGGCGCCCCTTCACGTAAAGGCCGGCGCTCACCTGCACGACGCGGCTCCGTCCCTCGACGAGCCGCGCTTCGAGCAAATGATTCAGCAGGAAGGGCGCGAGGTGATTCACGACGAAGGCCATCTCGAGGCCATCCTCGTTCAGGATCCGCTCGCTCGGCCAGAGCCCCGCGTTGTGGATCAGGACGTCGATGCGCGGACACGCCGCGAGGATCGCGTCCGCCGTCGCGCGAATGCCACGTTTCGTGGAGAGGTCCCCCGCGACGAGCGAGACCTCCCCGGGCCCCACGCCCCGCAGCTCGTCGAGCGCACGCTCCCCGCGCGCCCGGTCCCGCGCGTGCAGCACCACGCGGCACCCGCGCAGGGCAAGCTCCCGCGCCACGGCGTGCCCGATGCCCCGGTTTCCCCCCGTGACGACGACGGTCTTCATGGACGGAAAGTAGCCGAGGACTGGAACAACGTTCTAGAACATTGTTCCAGTCTCCGGCGCGCCGCTCAGAGCAGGAGCCCGAGCACGCCAGCGAGGATCAGGGCCCCGGCCCAGACCCGGTCGAGGTCGAACCACGCGCGCCGGAGCATCGCGAGCCCGACCTTGTAGTAGACGACGAGCGCCACGAGCGCCGAGACCGCCAGCATCGCCAGGGTGTGCAGCGAGATCGCGGCCAGGTAGCCGCCGGGGCTCGACAGGGAGATCCCCGCGGCGTCGTGGCAGGAGGGTCCGTGGCAAGGCGCGGGGTTGTCCTCGCCGAGCACGAAGACGGGCAGGAGCATGAGCCCCGCGCCGTGCGCCGTGGCCATGAGGAACGACCACACCACGAGGTCGCGTGCATTCACGCGCATGCCCACCCAGCGCGGGTGGCGCGGGCGCACGAGCTTGAAGATGCCGAAGGCCACGAGCACCCCGCCGGTGATCCACGGCAGGATGCCCGTCGGAAAACTCGCCTTGCCCGCCGCGAGCAGCCCCACCGCGAGCCCGACGCTCGCGGCGTGGCCGACGGCGATGGGCAGGAGCGCGCGCAGCACCGCTTTGCCGCTCTTCTCTTGCAGCCCGAGCGCCACCGCGAAGAGCCAACCCATGCCGGGGCTCAAGCCGTGATAGGCGCCGAGCAGCGCGAGCGTGATCCAGGGCCAGGCGCTCGTCACGGGTAGCAGAACGAATCCGAGGACGCGTCGCCGCCTTCGAGCCGGACCTGGTGGGCCCGGCGCGGCCCGAAGTCCACGTAGAAGTCAGGATCCAGCGCGATCCCGCCGCCTTCCTTGACGTCGACCTTGACCATCCAGCCCTTGAGCCCGTCCGGATAGAACTGCTCGTCCCAGGTCGTGTAGAGCCCGCTCGTGAAATAGATACGCTTGCCGTCGCGGCTCACCTCGACCATCTGCGGCGCGCCCGTGAGCGGCCCGCCCGAGCGCGGGTGCGGCGTGCGCCGCGCGATGCCGCCGATGTGCACCGAGCCCACGTGCTTCGGCTCGTGCGGGTTCGACACGTCATACTGGCGCAGCTCGCCCGTGCCCCAGCAGGACACGTAGAGGTACTTGTCGTCGAGCGAGAGGTTGATGTCCGTCACGAGCGGCGGCACCGCGCCAAAACCCTTGAGCAGCGGCGGCAACTGGTCCGCGGACGCAGGCTCGGCCGGGATGGTGATCACCTTCTTGATCGCCCAGCGCTCGCCTTCGCGGTACCAGAGCCAGACCGAGGCCGAGAGGTCCGCGACGCTGATGACCACGCCCATGAAGCCCCAGGCCTTCGTGGGATCGTGCGCGGGGCGCAGCTCGAGGGCCATCTGGTGCTCGTCACCGATGTCGAGCGCCTGGACGTGCTTGCGGCGCCGCAGATCCCACACGTGCAGCCGGTGGCCGTACTTCTTGCCGAGGAGCAGCTCGGGGACGACGCCGTCCTCGATCATCTTTGGCGTGCCCCACTCGCTCGAAATGAGGGTGTCGTGGCCGAGGTGCCACCAGAAATCGTAGTGCAGGTACTGCGGGCCGCGGTCGATCTCCCAGCGGCCGAGCACGTCGAAGCTCTCGCAGTCGAGCATGAAGATGCCGCCGGGTCCTTCGCCCGCGGGGTTGCCGAGCGCCGAGACGTAGATGCCGTCCGGCCCGCAGTGCAGCGTGTGCGGGCGCGAGTAGCCGGTGCGCGAGGCGATCTCGTCGGCCTCGATCGTGCGGACGAGCTTGGGCCTGCGCGGATCGATCTTCGTGTCGAAGATGTAGATACGCGATGAGCGCAGGGCCGGCAGCATCAGGTAACGGCGCTCGACGTGGGGGTGCGGCGCGTACGGGCAGAGCGCGGCGCTGCACGCATTCCAGCCGGAGTGGTGCAGCTCGTCGCCGAAGTTCGGCACCTCGGCGAGCGCGATGATCTGGCTGTAGGTGGGCGACCGCGGATCGAGGTCGACCGTGGCGAGGCCGTCGCGGAGCGGGTTCGGGCGTCCGAGCACGGCGTTCGCGTCCGGGGCGGCGACGTAGGCGAACCGCTCGCGCGGCGCGTCCATGGCCATACGCGGCGACGGATAAAACGTAGGATCGGGTCGGAAGGGCATGGCTTCTCCGGGGAGACGGCCCGAGGATAAGGCCATGTCGTACTTCCTTGAAAGACAAATGATCCGCGAATCCCTGCTTGTCATATCGCTGATTGGCGCGACGGGCTGCGGCCCGAGCGTCGCCGTCGATTCATCCGCGCACGTCACGCCGCCGATCGAGCACATTCCAGATCCGGCCGAGGAGGACACCTGCGCGCCGGGCGAGGCGGTCACGATCGCTACGATTCCCGACCCCGCGGGCCTCGCGCTGGGCGACGGAAACCTCTTTTTCACGGATGGGGGCGATCTCTACGGTTGCGACGGGGCCGTGGTTGCGGTCTCGCTCGCTGGCGGCGAGCCCGTGGCCCTCGCCAGCGAGCTCTGCGCGCCGAATCGAATCGTGTATGCGGATCGGTCGCTCTACTGGGCCAGCCATTCGGGGTACGGCCGCGTCACGCGTTTCTCGCTCGAAGACGGGACGATGGAGGACCTGCTCGTGGGGCTCGCCTCCCCGAACGCGATCGCCGTCGACGGAAAATACGTCTATGTAGGCGAGCTCGTCACGTACGAAAAACTCCAGAGCCCGGGGCAGGTGCTCCGACTCGATCTCACGACCCGCGAGACCGTCGTGCTCGGTGAATCCCCCGGCGGCGTGGCTGACATCACCTTCGACGAAAAATATGTGTACTGGACCGGATCCGTCGGATTCTTGAACGGCAAGGAAAACCACGACAGCGGCGTGTGGCGGGTCCCGAAGGAGGGCGGCGAGGCGGTCCAGCTCCTGGGCGGTTTGGCGTGGCCGTTTGGTTTGTCACGGGTAGGCACGCGCGTGGTCTTCGCCCATAGCCACGACGGGGAGATCGTCTCGATGGACGCCCATGGCGGCGAGCCGCAGGTGCTCGCCGACGGCCTCGCGTATCCGAACGACGTGGCCGTGGATGCCAAAGGCGAGGTTTTTTTTGGCTCCGGGGACGCCGTCGACGAGGGCCCCCAAGGCCTGTTCGCCGTTCCACTCGACGGTAGCGCCCCGCCGCGGCTCGTCGAGGGCGCCCTCGGATCCCCCGACCAGGTCGCCCTCGGAGCGACCTGCGTCTACTGGACTGAGAAGTACGTCGACGATGATTTCAAGGGTGTCGTCCGAAAAACCCGGCGCTGAAGCTCATCGCTCCGCCGCGCGGATCACCATCGCGCCACCCACCCCGCGCGCGGCCACCAGGGTCATCCCCTCCCCCGCCACCGGCGCGTGAAGCTCACCGCCCTGCATGCCCGTCACCACCGTCGCATCCGCCGCGAGATCGGCGGACTGTCGATGCAGCGTGGCGGGTCCGCCGCTGGGCCATTGCACCCATTCGATCCACGCCCCCCGCGCCGTCGGCCGCACGTAGGGCTGCGCGGTCTCGATGTCCACGACCGCGACGTCCGTCTCGCCGTCCTCGTGCACGCCCCCCACGATGAGCGTGTACGCGCTGAACTTTGGCTCCGGGTGCAGCGGCCCCCATTCGAGGTAGACCACACGCCCGTCCGCGCCGAGCAACGGAAAGGCCTGTTTTCCCGGCCGCGTACGGCGCGTCATCTTCCCCGTCCCGCGCTCCATCACCACCACGTCCGCCGCGTCGGTCTCATTCTCGTCGAATCGGCCATCCACGTCCTCCGCGAAATCGGCGTACGCCACGTGCGTGCCGGAGACATCGGGGAACCGCTGCTGTCCCGGCCCGCTCGCCACGACGCCGGCCGAGGTGTTTCCCGGCTCGTAAAGGAAAACGTCCGTATCCCCCGCCTCGTCCGCCGCGCGCCAGCCCGTGAACGCCACCCCGTCCCCCGCCGCGCGTGGCTCTCCCGCGTGATCAAAATCGCCCGTCACGGTCCGCGTCGCGCCCTCCACGCGCACGCGCACCACGCGTCGCCCCGCCTCCACGGCTTCCCACGCCACGACACCCCCGAATGCCGTGGGCCTGCGCGGCGCCTCCGCCGCTGCCGCGAGCGTCTCCTCCGTGCCCCGCGCGAGATCCCGCGCCCGCAGCGATCCGTCCGGATGCACGTACACGAGCAGGCAACCGGCCATCGCGTGCGGCGCATACCCGAGCGTGTACCCGCTCGCCCCCGCGCCGTCCGTCGCCGCGACCTCGATTCCTTCGACGGCAGTCGCGGCGCAACCGAGGGGCGCCGTCCCCTCCGCCTCCGCGCCGCACCCCGCGAGGAAAACCGCCCCGAGAACCCCGAGCCATCGCCGCATTTCATTCCTGCCCATCACGCCCACCACCTACGCGAGCTTTTTCCGTGACGAAGGGGCCGGCTCGCGCATCCCGAGCCGCACCATTCGTTTCTTGAGCCCCTGCCTCGACAAACCCAACCGAGAAGCCGCCTGGCTGATGTTCCCTCCCGTCTCCGCGAGGGCCCGCCGGATCGGCGCGCGCTCGTCCACCTCGGGGACCGGCGCGCCCCGGCCCCGGATCCCCCGCGGCAGGTGCGCCCGCTCGATCCGCGACGCGCCGAGCGCGCCGAGACGCTCCATCACGTTGCGCAGCTCGCGCACATTGCCGGGCCACGGATGCGCCGACAGCGCGGCGAGCGCGTCGTCGGCGAACGTCGCGCCCGGGAGGAACGCGCGGCAAAGGAGCGGCACGTCCTCGGCGCGCTCGCGCAAGGGCGGGACGCGGATCGTGATCGCGTTCAATCGATAAAAGAGGTCCTGCCGGAACGTCCCTTCGGCGACCGCCTTTTCGAGGTCGCGGTTCGTCGCGGCCACGATCCGCACGTCGAACGCGCGCTCCTCGTCGCTGCCAATCGGCCGGAACCGCCGCGCTTCGAGCGCCCGCAGGAGCGCGGCCTGCCGGAGGAGCGAGAGCTCGCCGATCTCGTCGAGCAGGAGCGTCCCGCCATTCGCTTGCACGAGCAGCCCCGTGCGCGCCCGGTCCGCGCCCGTGAAGGCGCCCCGCGCGTGCCCGAAGAGCTCCGCCTCGAAGAGCGTGTCCGGGATGCCGCCGCAGTTCATCGCGACGAAGGGCCCGCGCGCCCGCGGCCCGAGGTCGTGGAGCGCCCGCGCGAAGAGCTCCTTCCCCACGCCGGTTTCGCCCACGACGAGGACCGGCAGGTCCCCCGGCAATGCCGCTTCGAGCCTCCCGAGCGCGCGCGTGAGCGCCGGCGAATCCCCCACGATCCCTCGAATGCTGCGGCGCGGCCCGGAGATCGGGATCAGGGTCGTCGCGCCCGGGGGCTCGGCCGCGGGCGTTCCGGTCAAACCAGGATCCTTTCGCGCCGCCGGGCGCGGGGCGACCGTCTCCTCGTCCGGTTCGGCGGCCGTCGAGATCCGAAAGACGAGCGCCGCAAGAATGCCCCATCGACGCGCCTCCGCGGCCGTCACGTGGTCGAACGCGCCGGGCCGGAAGCGATGCTCGACGACGACGATCGCGCTCCCCAGGGGCCCCTCGGGCCCCGCGACGACGAGCCGCGCGCCCCGGCCTCCCGCTGTGGGAATGTCGCGCTGATACAAGGGTTCCGCGCTGCCAAGGGCCTCCCGCGCGAGGACCCCGTCGAGCCGCTGCCCGGCCTCCGCGAGGGCGAGCCCGTCCAGATCCGCGCCGTACACCACGCCGATCCGCGCCCCACAGGCGAGCGCCACGAACGCCCGCTCGGCGCCCGCGCGCGCCACGATACGCCGCGCGAGATCGAGACCAAGCTCGCCTTCGGACGCGCGCGCCGCGCCGGCCAGAAAATCCCAAAGTGCGTCCTCCCCCGCCTCGTCCGCCGCCATGCGCGGAGCATATCGAACGGGCCGCCGCGCCGCGAGCGCACGAAAAAGGGCCTCCCGCGCTTCGGACTCGCCCTCCACGAGCCTGGCCGCACGCGCGCGCCGGAGCGCGCCGATCGCGATCCGCGCCGCGCGCCGTGGCTCCGCCGGCAACGTCGCGAGCCGCGCCTCCACCTCCGCGAGGCACGCCCGCACATCGACGAGCGCGTCACGCGCCCGCGCCTCGGCCGAAAGCTCGCCGAGCGCCACGAGCGCGCCTGCGCCGTCGCCCGCGCGGGCCCGGATCCGCGCGCGCAGAATCGAGAGATCGGCCCGCACCACGGCAGGGACCGAGGCGCCGAGCGCCCACGCCTCCGCGACGAAGGGCGCCGCCGCGGCGAATTGGCCCCGACGCACCTCGAGCTCGGCCCGCGCGAAGAGGCACCAGCCGAGCCCTGCCTCCTGGCCGAGGGCTCGCGCGAGCAACGTCGCCTCGGTGAGCGCCGCCTCCGCCTCGGCGTGCTTCCCTGCGCGCCCGAGCGCCATGCCGAGGTTCATCAGACACGAGCGCATGCCCGCGCGATCCCCGAGGCGTCGCTTCTCCCCGAGCGCCCGCGAAAACGTGGAGATGGCCTGATCCGGCCGGTTCCGATACAGCGCGACGACCCCCGCATTGTGGTGAATCCGCGCGAGCTCCTCGGGATCGTCCGCGCCCCGCTCGTCGAGGATCCCCTCCGCACGGTCGAGGTGCTCGGCCGCGTCCGTGGAATGGGCGGAGAAGAGGGCCACGAGGCCGAGCGTGCCGTGGGCAAACGCCTCGGCCTGCCTGTCGTTCGTGTGCCGCGCCGCCACGAGCGCCTCCTCGGCGAGCGCGCGCGCCTCCGCCGCCTCCCCGGCGCGGGCCTTTTGCTCGGCGCGCCGCCGCAAAGAGAGGGAGCGCAAGCTCGTGTCCTGCAAGGCCGCCTCGTCGAGCCAGCGCAGCACCTCGGGATGCGCCCCCGGCAACCCCGCGTCCCGGACGAGCCGCTCCAGCCGGCACAACGAGGCCGGCGTGCGCCGCGCCGGGGTTTGCAGGAGCAGAAGGAGCGCGTCGATTTCGAGCGAAAGGAGCCCGGTCTCCCGCGCCGCCTGCGCTGCCCGCGCGAGCAGCGCCTCCCGCCGCGCCGGCAGGGCCGCCGCGGACGGCGCCTTTGCGACGGAGAGCAAGGCTGCGGCGTCGGCGTCTGGTTCGCCGAGCCAAACCTCGGCCGTGAGGTCCACGAGCTCCGGCGTGGCGAGCGCCGCCGCGAGATCGGGCCCGAGCTCGGGCGAGGCGAGCACGTACCGCACGTCCCCGGACGCACGCCGCCCGATCAAGGACGCCGACAGGAGCTCCGCGAGGAGGGATGCGCCCTCGGCCCCGAGGCGCCGCGTGATGGCATGACAAGCCCCCTCGGGCATTCCCCCGGCCGAGAGCGCGATCGCCGCGAGCACCCCCCTCGCCCCGGCCGACAACCCCGACGCCCGCCCGAGCGCCGTGTCCCGTTCGAGCGGCACGCGCCCGAGCGACGCCAAGAGCCAGCCGGGCAACCCCTGCGAAGCCGCCTGCGCTCGTTCCATCGCCGCCGGATCCGACAACCCCAGCGAATGGCATAATGCGACAAACGTTTCCCCCACGAGCGGCTCGATCGGTAGCACGTCCGCGCCCGGAGGCGCGGCGCGCGCCGTCACCACCACATCGAGCCCCGGCGCGCGGGCGCCGCGGCAACGATACACGTCGAGCGCCGCCGCGAGCTCGGGCGGACCGGATTCGAGCCCGTCGATCAAGAGAAGCGCCGCCCCGCCCTCCGCCGCGGCCGCGAGCGGCGGCGTGGGGTCCATTCCGCGGAAAAACCCGATCAGGCGTGGCAGGATCGCGCCCGCCTCGATCGGCAACACGACGAGCCGCGCGGCTCGCCCTGCGCAGAGCGTGCGCGTCAAGAGCTCCCGCGCGAGGTGGCTCTTCCCCGCCCCGCTCGGCCCCACGACGTACCGCACGGGCGCGGCCGACGGCGCGGAGAGCGCGGCGATCTCCGCCTCCCGGCCGACCGGCGTTGGGGGCGCCCCGAGCCGCTCGCCCGCGCGCATCGCCGAGGCCCCGAGGGACGACAAAACCCGGCGCGCGTCCTCGGGCCGATCGAGCGGGTGCGCCTCCACGAGCGCCTCCACGATCTCGGCGAGCGTCGGCCGGAGCCACGGGCACAAGGAAAAGAGCCGCATTTTCGTGGTTCCCGGCGGCGGAGGCGCCCCCGTCGCCGCGGCCCAGGCGAGCGCGCCGAGGCCATACAGATCCGAACGAATCGTCGGCGCCGCGCCCGCCAGCACCTCCGGCGCCGCATACCCGGGCGAGCCCGCCGCCGGCGCGCCCGGGGCGCGGGCCCGGAAAAACACCGCCGCGCCGAGATCGAGCAGGACGGGCCGCTCCCCGCGCCCCTCGGGCCGCATGCGCACGTGCGCCGGCTTGAGATCCCCATGCAAAAACCCCGCGTCGTGCAGCGCCGCGAGCGTGGCCGCGACGCCCGCGCAGAGGTCCGCCAGCCGAACATTACGATCCGCGTCGTTCGGCGCGCCCCGCACCCACGTCGCCGCGTCGAGCCCCGGGACGAAGTCCTCCACGAGGAAGGGTGCGCCCGTCCGCTCGTCGTAGCCGAGGTCGTGCGCTCGCACGATCCCGGGCAGCCGGAGCCGCGAGAGCAACGCAAATTCGCCCAGCAAGGCCGAGGGCTCGAACGCGCCGGGCCGGAACACCTTCGCCGTGAGCGCGCGGGCCAGGTCCTCCCGATCGACCACGCGCAGCACGATCCCTTGCGCGCCGCGCCCGAGCGGCTCGCCCGCCGCATAACGGGCATGCACGAGCCGTGCATCTCGGTCGCGTCGTCCCATGGCGTTCGAGTCTATCCGCTCATTCGCCGACTGCGGCGCGCGTCTCGGCCGAGGTCACCGCCGCGAGGAACGGTTCGCCCCAGGAAGGCTCGGCGAGCAGGCCGAGGGCGCGGCGCAGGCGTGGCTCGGCGAACCTTCCGAGGCCGAGGAAATGAGCCTTCGCCGCGGCCTCGGTCGCCGGATCCGCGAGGCCCTTCGCCGCGGCGACGTCGCCCTCTTCGAGGTCGGTCGTGATCACCTCGACGCGGATCATCATGACACGGGTCACGTGGTCGGGGGCCGGGTCGACCGTGAGGGGCAACGTCGCGTCGGTCCAGGTCTGTGGCGCGAGGTAAAACACCCGCAGGCCCGGGGTACGGAACCATTGCCGCTTCCAGGTGGCCACCATGGCGAGGGATTCGTCGTGGTAGAGCCCGGCGCCGTCGAGCGCGGTCGTGATGGACGCGCCGAGGTCCTCGACGAACACATCGAGCGTCTTGGCCGCGGCGAGCGCCGGGGCTTCGAGGTCCACGGTTTGGCCGGGCGAGACGCCCGCGGGGACCACCGAGAACACGCCGCCCGCCTCGCCCACGTTCACCACGAAGAGCGCCCCGAGCGCGTCGGGCAAGGTGTTCTCGACGCGGACCGTGCTCGCGGCCGCGGTCACGCGCGCGGGTGGCGTGAGGTTGCCGAGGCCACGATAAAAAAGAAAGCGCTCGGCCTCGGGCGCGCCGCTCGCCGTGGGCACGGCCGTCACGCGCACCGCATTCGCGTCGACGGCGCGCGCGTGGCTCCACGTGAACGCGTCGAGCGAGGCCTCGGGCAGCTCCACGTCGGCCCCGCGCGGCAGGATCTCCACCTCGCCCCAGTCGAGCAGCCCCTGCCCGACGATGCCGTATTTCTCCTGGCAGGTGGGCCCGCTCCAGGGAAAGCTCGGATCGAGCACCGGATCGGCGTCCACAAGGAGATTCGGCGCTGCGTTCGCCTTCGCCACCCACGGATAGAAGCTCGCCACCGCGGGGTACCATTGCGTGAGCACCCCGCTCGGGAACGCCACCTGCACGCGCGCCTGCATCGGTTTGTCCGAGTAAAAGTACGTGACGGGCGTCTCCATCTTGACGTGCACCGAGGTCGCCTCCGGCAGGGTCCCGGCGCGGATGCGGTCATAGACGAAGCTCGGCAGGTCCTCCTCCTCGTGGTGCAATCCGCGCTGGAGCGAGCCGTCCGAGCCCACGACCACGGTATCGGTGCCCCACTCGTGCACGACGAATCCATGGCCCGGATACGCCGCTGAAGGCTCGGTCGAAGGCTGGGGCGCGCCGGACGAGCTCCCCTCCGCCGGCGCGGCGCCTCCGCTGGAGACGACCTCGACCGCACAGGCGGGGACGAGGACGAGGGGGAGCAACACGACACGGGAACCAAACGATCGAAGGGTCATGGATGGCCTCCGCGCTCCCTCCGAGCAGGGCACGTGCCACACGGAAATACCTGTACTTTCGCGCGGTCGCGCGCCGGGCGGTGGGAACCGGTTCCCACCGCCGATGGCAACCGGTCGCGGCGGGTTGCCGCTCGGGGTTCCCGAGCGCGCGCCCTTGGGAATCCCCTCACCTCCGCCTTGCTCCCCTCCTCATTGCCCCGAACCGTTAGGTCAGTTACGCTGGCTTTCCATTCGGGGTTCCCACGGATCAGGGTCATGCGTGTACCGTTGGTCCCCTCGTACGGAGGGGACTTTTTGCAAGATTGTCAGGAGGAGCTCGCTCGTCGCCCGTCCAGGCAGCCTGATCACGCGGCCGAGAACCGCGCCCTCGTCGAGCTCGCCGAGGCGCTGACCGGGCCCCCGGAGGCCATTCTCCCGAAGCTCGTCGAGCTCGCCCGTTCCCTCTGTCAGGCCGACGCGGCCGGCGTGAGCCTCCTCGAGATTGAAGGCGACGAGGAGGTCTTCCGCTGGCGCGCCCTCGCGGGAGCGGACGTGGACCTCCTCGGCACGGTGATGCCCCGCTTCGAGAGCCCCTGCGGCGTCGTCGTCGCCCACAACGCCGCGCTGCTCTTTCGCGACCCCGCCCGCCACTTCACGGCCAAAGGCGTGTCCGACCTCGGCGTCGTCGAGGCGCTGACCGTCCCCTTCCACGACGGCGACAAACCCGTCGGTACGGTCTGGGTTTTCACGCGCAGCGAGACGCGCCAATTCGACCGCGAGGACGTCCGGATTCTCACGAGTTTGTCGCGGTTCGCCGGCAGCGCCGCGAAAACCCTCGCCGTCTCCGAGGAACGAAAACGGGCGAACGAGGCGCTCCGCGCGAGCGAAGCACGGCATCGGTTCCTCGCGGACCTCGCCGCCGCCACGCAGCCGCTCACGGACGCGGACGAGATCATGGCCACCACGGCCCGGCTCCTGGCCGAGCACCTCGACGCCGACCGCTGCGTGTATGCCGAGGTCGAGGACGACCGTATCTTCGTGGTCACGGGCGATTACGCGCGGCGCCTCCCTAGCATGGTGGGACGCTGGTCGGTGGCCGGCTTCGGCCTGGAGTTCGAGCGGGCCATGCAGGCGAACCAGCCGTACGTGATGGAGGACGTGAATCAGGACCCGCGGGCCGGGAGCGACCTCTCCGCGTATCGGGCGGCGAGGATCCAGGCCGGCATCGGCGTCCCGCTGCACAAGGCTGGCAAGTTCATCGCGGCGATGGCCGTCGACCAGGCGCGTCCGCGGCGCTGGACCTCCGAGGAAGTGGACCTCGTCCGGCTCGTCGTGGGGCAGTGCTGGGAGGCCCTCGAACGAGCCCAAACGGCCCGACGCCTGCGCGAGCGGGAGGAGCGCCTCGAATTCGCGGTCGAGCTCTCCGGGATCGGCTTCTGGCATTGTGATCTGCCGTTTGGCGAGCTGAGCTGGGACGAGCGCGTGAAGGAACATTTCTGGCTCCCGCCCGACGCCCGCGTGACGATCGACACGTTCTACGAGCGCATTCACCCGGACGATCGGGCGCGGACGCGGCAGGCCATCGAGACGTCGATCGACAAGGGAACGCCGTACGACATCGATTACCGGACGGTCGATCCGGACACCGGGGCGATCAAATGGATCCGCGCGCTCGGCGGGACGGCCTACGGGCCGGACGGGGCGGCGAAGCGCTTCGACGGGGTGACGGTCGACGCGACGGCCCGCAAGCACCACGAGGAGCGGCTCGCGCGGCTGCTCGAACGCGAGCGCGAGCAAGCCCGGCTCCTCGAACAGGTGGCCGACGCGGCCCTCACGATCCACGCGTCCGCTTCGCTCGAAAGCGTGCTCCGGGTCATTACCGAGGAGGCCCGGCGGATCATCGGGGTGCACCAGTCGGTCACCAGCATGACGATAGGCAACGACTGGTCGCAGGCGATCAGCGCGACGTCCCTGTCGACCAAGTACGAAGGATTTCGCAGATACGAGGCGCGGCCGACGGGCAAAGGCATCTACACGGTCGTCTGCCAGACGAACCGCCCGATGCGGCTCACGCAGGCCGAGCTCGTGTCCCACCCGGCGTGGCGGAACTTCGGCGGCGAAGAGGACAAGCACCCGCCGATGCGCGGCTGGCTGGCGGCGCCGTTCGTCGCCCGCAGCGGGAAAAACCTCGGCCTCATCCAGCTCTCCGACAAATACGAGGGGGAGTTCACGGAGCAGGACGAGGCGATCCTGGTCCAGCTCGCGCATATCGCGTCCGTGGCGATCGAGAACGCGCGGCTCTACGACGAACTGCGAGATCAGGACCGGCGCAAAGACGAATTTCTGGCGACCTTGGCCCACGAGCTCCGCAACCCGCTCGCGCCCATCCGGACGGGCCTGTCGCTCCTGCAAATGGCCCGCGACGAGGCGCAGGGGCAGCGCATCCGGGCGATGATGGAGCGGCAGGTCGGGCACATGGTGCGTATGGTGGACGATCTGCTCGACGTCTCGCGCATCACGCGCGGCAAGGTGGAGCTGCGCAAGGAGCGGGTGGAGCTCGGCGCGGTGCTGGAGAGCGCGCTGGAGACGAGCCGCCCGCTCATCGAGGCGGCCGGGCACGAGTTTTCCGTGTCGCTGCCGACCGAGCCGTTATGGCTCTCGGCGGACCCGACGCGGCTCGCGCAGGTCCTGGCGAACCTGCTCAACAACGCGGCGAAATACACGCCGGCGGGGGGCCGCATCCGGCTCGTCGCGGTGCAGGAGGACGCGCACATGGTCGTGCGGGTGGAGGACACCGGCGTGGGCATCCCGGCGGAGATGCGGACGAAGGTGTTCGACATGTTCACGCAAGTGGGCCGCTCGATCGACCGAGCGCAGGGAGGCCTGGGAATTGGTTTGACGCTGGTGCGGCGGCTCGTGGAGCTCCATGGGGGGACGGTGGAAGCCACGAGCGAAGGTCCGTCGCGAGGTTCGATTTTCACGGTCCGCCTGCCCCTCGGGGTCGCGGAGGAGACGCCCGCCAAGGGCTCGGGCGGCGACCTGCCAGGCAAAGGAGCGGCCGGCGGCCTGAAGGTGCTGGTGGTGGACGACAACGTCGACGGCGCGGAGAGCCTGGCGGAGCTCTTGCAGCTCTCGGGACACACGACCGAAGTGGCGCACACGGGCCCCTCGGCGCTGGTCGCCGCGCGCGCGTTCGAGCCGGACGTGGTTTTCTTGGATATCGGGCTTCCGGGAATGACGGGATACGAGGTGGCACAACGGCTGCGGACCGAGGAGGGCTTCGGCCGGCTGGTGCTGGTGGCGCTGACGGGCTGGGGGACGGACGAAGACCGGCGGCAAGCGCGCGAAGCGGGATTCGATTACCACCTGACGAAGCCGGTGGACCTCCAGGAGGTGCAGCGGATCGTGGAAGCGGCGGCGGCGAAGAGGAAGCGGGTGGCTTGAGCCGGGGGCGCATTCCGCAGGCCGCCGCGGCTCGTCACCGGTCGCCGCGCGCCGCGAGCTCGCGCCTGCGTTTGTCGATCCAGGCGCGCGCCTCTGCCTCCGTGCCGAAGGTGACGAGCGGAGGGGCCTTGGGTTGAAGCAGCGACGTGGCCTTGTCGACGAGCGTCACGGCCATGCGTTGCCGGAAGGTCCCATTGAAGAGCACCATGCCCTTGTTTTCGGGCCGCACCGGCGTCTTCGCCGCGCGCGTGCGCGCCTCCGGGGTGATGGCGCCGAGGCGCCCGAGATCAACGAGCCAGAACACGTGCGCGAGCCCGCTCGTGTCACAGAGGTGCGCGAATGCGTCGAAGAAGGCGGCGATGTCCTCCTCGGCGAGATCACCCGCGACACGGATGAAGACGATGCCCGCGCTCTCGCACCGATAGGTGTGCCCCCCGGTCTGGTGCCAGCCATCGGAGCCGGAATCGTTCGTCGGGAGGTCCGGGCGCATGAGCGTGGGGAAATACCACGGTCTTCCCGCGCCGGGGAAGGGAGGAATCACGCGCGTCCTTCGTCCCGGTTGACGCGGGCGTGTTTGGACGACTACCGTCCTCGGGCATGCGCCATTCGTCTTCATGGCTCCTCGTGGCATCCCTCCTCGTCACCGCGTGCGCGGCGAGCGCCGGCCCCGGCAAGACGGCGGATTCCGAGGGCGCGAACGACAAGGTCAAAGAATGCAACGCCGTCATCGAGGTGATCAATGGCGGCATGCAGAAGCTGAACACGTCCCAGGACGAGACGAAAGATGCGCGCGACACAGAGCAGCTCCGCGCGATGGCCGACGTGATGGACAGCGTCGGCCGGGATATCGAGGCCGTGCCCGTGACGCAGCCCGAGCTGGTCCGAAAGGTGGCCGATTACCGGGACATGGTACACGCCACCGCAAAGGCCGCGCGAGACCTGGCGCGTGCCATCGAAGCGAAGGACGTCCACGGGGCCAATGCGGCAACGTCCGCGCTCGGTACGGCCGTGAAGCGGGAGTCGCCGCTGGTCGACGCAATCAACACCTCCTGTCAATCCGGCACCGGAGGTTGATTCTCCGCTCCACGTCGACAGTCGCGTAGGTACGTACTACCGTTCTCCGGCATGCGTACCGTCCGGTTTTACTTCGACGTCATCAGCCCCTACGTCTGGCTCGCATGGACGCAGATCCACGAGGTCGAGGCGCGCACGGGCGCGCGTTTCGACCTCCAGCCCGTGCTGTTCGCGGGGTTGCTCCAGGCCAATGGGAACAAGGGACCCGCGGAGATCGCGTCGAAGCGCGTCCACCTGCTGCAGGACGTGGCGCGCTGGGCGATGACATTGAAGCTTCGTTGTGCCGGTCCGCCGGCGCATCCGTTCAATCCGCTGAAGGCGCAGCGCATGTGCGCGGCCCTCGACGATCCGGACGCGCGGCGCCGCCTCGCCGGCGCGTTGATCGTCGCGACCTGGGAGAACGGCCGCGACTTGATGAACGACGCCGAGCTCCGCGCCATCGCCGACGAAGCGGGCCTCGACGGCGCCGCGCTGCTCGCCGCCGCCGACGATCCCGCGGTGAAGGAGCGCCTCCGCCAGAACACCGAGCAGGCGCTCGCCGAGGGCGTCTTCGGCGTGCCGACGTTCCTCGTCGAGGACCAGATTTTCTGGGGCAATGACCGGCTCGGGTTCCTGGAGACGTACCTCGCCGGGGGACTTCGTATCGACATGGCCGACGTGGAGGAGCGACGCGCGCGGCCGCGTGCGGCGGACCGCAAGAAGATGTAGCGCTCACTTCACCAGGCCGAGGCGAAAAAGCAGGAGAAAGGCGCGCTCCCTCCACGTGAGGTCGAAGGACACGTAAAGGGAACGTACGGTCACCCGGCCGTCCCTCGGGGGGTGACTCGCGAATGCATGGGGGGCAGGCTGGTCGGTGATTCGGGTTCGAAACGTCACCTCACGAGGGTCCCAGCCGCTCGATTGAAGGGCCTGGACGAGGTCGGGCTGCTCCGTCAGCAACGTGCATCGATAGGAATCCCAGAACATGTCCTCCCAGCGGCGATCGGTCAGTTCGGCGACGCGGATTCCACGCCATTCCACGAACCAGCCCTCGTCACGCCCATCGTTCGCCGCCACGGCGCGCGCCCTCCGCCATCGGTCCGGCGGGTCTCGTGGGCTGTCTGCGTGCAGGTTCCGGTAGGGATTCATGTCCGCCGAGCGCCGGAGGCTTGTGTGTCGGAGTCTGCTCCCAGCCCCCAACGAACCGCAACCCGTTCCGCGGACAAAAGGGTCGCCTGCTTCTCCCCGTCCATGCCAGCATCGCCTCATGCGTGGCCCCCACCTGGCAGCTCTTTCCCTCGTGCTCTCCGTGGCGGGGCTCTGCTGCGGCCCGAGCCGCGCCCGTTTCGCGCCGCCCGCGGGCGCGCCCGAGCCGCCGGACGGCGAGGTCTGGTTCTGCGCGCATGCCATCACGCCGCATGACGTCTCGTGGTGCAAACGAGAGCGCGACGCGTGCGAAACGTACCGCACGAACATGATCAAGGCGAAGCGCGAGTTCCTCGAAGTGCCGGAACGAGACCCGCATTCCTCCCGCATGCGCCCTGAAACCACCCCCGTCGCCGGCCCAGGAGGCGACGACGAGATCCCCGAATCCGAGGAGCCGCCGCAGCCGGAAACCAATTCGCAGGGGCTGGAGGGCATCTGCGCGCTCAATCCCAGCTCATGCCGGATGGTATCGCCACGCCCATCGGTCCCCACCTATTCGAACTGCGCCCCTCGGCCGAACGCATTCTGCACGGCCTACTACCACGAGTACAATTCCTATCGCCGCGACAAGGAGAATGAATGGCGCCATTTCTGCGCGGAGACCCGGGAGGCGTGCGAAGCATGGCGCGAGGACTGGCACCTGCACCTGACGAAACGTCCGTGCAAGGAGGTGCGCTGAGCCACGGCCCGGCCGCCCGAGATTTTTTCCGGCCGACCGATGATTTTTCAGCGCGAGCCCAGTCTACGGGGGAACAAGGAGTCCACGATGACGACGGGTACGCGCAAAACGCACGATTTCTGCTGGATCAACCTGATGACCCCGGAGGCCGAGCGCGCGCGCGCGTTCTTCGGCGCGCTCTTCGGCTGGACGTACGGCGAGATGCCGGGCGTCCCTGGCAGTCAGCTCATCCTCGTCGGCGGGCGCACGGCCGGCGCGCTCATGGATCTTTCTGCGCCGAACATGCCCCCCGACATACCGGCGCACATCGGCGTCATGGTGAAGGTCGAGAGCGTCGACGCCGCCGTCGCGAAGGTCGCCTCGCTCGGCGGGAGCGCCGAACCTGCGTTTGATGTGCTCGACAACGGCAGGATGGCCATGTGCACGGATCCGAACGGCGCCGTCTTCTCCGTGTGGCAGCCGAAGAAGCAGGACGGCATGGACGTCGACAGCCACGCGCCCGGCGCGCCGAGCTGGTACGAGACGCTCACGAGTGATCTGGGCCGAGCGACCTCGTTTTACGCGGCGCTCTTCGGCTGGAAGCTGGAGGACCAGTGTCCGGTGCCCGGCATGACGTACACGCTCTTCAAGCTCGACAAGGTCCCCGTCGGCGGCGCGATGCAGCTCATGCCGGAGCACATGGGGGACGTCCCGCCGCACTGGGGCACGTCCTTCGCCGTCACCAACGCCGACGCGACGGCGCGCCTCGCCGTGGAGCTCGGCGGGTCGCTTTGCATTCCCGTGTCGGAACTCGCCGGGGTCGGGCGCTTCGCCTTGCTCAAGTCGCCGCAAGGCGTGTCATTCCACATCGTCGAATGGGCGTCCTTCCCCGACGTCGCAGCGAGCTGACGTCCGCGCCTTCGCGCCCCCCGCGGTCTTACTGAAACGCCTTCCCGTGGCTCTTCAGCCAATCGTCGAAGGTCCGGGCCTTGCGCCCGAGGATCTCCTCGACGGTCTGTGTGATCCTCGCCCCATGCCCGGCCTTGACCATGGCGTGGGCTTCGAGGACGGCACGAATGAACACCTCGGGCAGGCCCGCCTTCACCATTCCCTCGCGGGCTGCGGCCTCGGGCACGTCGACGAATCGGAGAGGCCTCCCGAGCACCGCGCCGATCTTCGCCACCTCCTCCGCCGCGCTGAGCGCCTCCGGCCCGGTGAGCACGTATGATTTCCCCTCGTGCCCCGGGGAGGTCAACACCTTCACGGCCACCGCCGCGATGTCGTGCGGGTCGATCGGCGCCGACTTCCCGTCGCCCGTCGGTTGAAAGACCACGCCCTGGCTCTTGATCGAGCCGACCCAATGCAGCGTATTCGACGCGAAGGCCCCCGGCTGGAGGATCGTCCAGGCGAGCCCCGAGGCCTTGATCTTCGCCTCGGCCTCGATGTGCCACTGGCCGAGCAGCGTCGCGTACGGCTCGACGACGGTGGACGACGAGAGCATCACGATGTGCTTCACGCCCGCCTTCTTCGCCGCGTCCATCGCATTCCCTGCGAGCGTCGCCAGGTCGTCCCCTGCGAAGACGACGAACACCTTGTCCACGCCCGCGAACGCCGCGTCGAGCGTCTCGGGTTTCGTGAGATCGCCCTTTACGACCTCGACCTTGCCGCCGAGCTCTCCGAGCTTGGCCGGGTCGCGCACGAGCACGCGGACCTTCTGGCCCGCCTCGATGAGCTGCGCGAGCACCGCGCCGCCCACATTCCCTGTCGCTCCGATCACGAGAATCATCTGCCGCTCCCCTTCCTGGTGCATGTCGTACCCCATTCCCTGCACGAACGAAAGGACATGGGCGGAGCCTTGGCTAGCACTCCATTCTCCCTCCCCGGGTCCCCACCTCCAACGAACCGGAATCTTTCCAGTCGCTTGTCAGGGCGTCGTGGCTCGAGACGAACCAGTACCCTCCCCCTTGTGTCAATGATAGAGGGTTTCCAAGAGGAGGCCGCGCGGGGGAGCGGAAGAAGAAGATTGTTAAAGCACCCGCTGCTGGCCTTCTATGTTCTGGCCTGCGCCGTCACATGGGCCTTCCACATCCCGCTGGCGCTGGCCGCCGTAGGCGCGGTGGGCTGGAGGCTGCCCGCCTGGGTGCACGTGCTGGGCGCGCTTGGCCCGCTCGCCGCCTCGCTGGGGATGACATGGGCCACACGCGGCCCCGCCGGGCTGCGCGATCTGGCGCGGCGGGCCACGACCTGGCAGGGCGGCTGGGGCTGGTTGGCCTTCGCGCTGCTCAGCCCCGGCGCGTGCTTTCTGGCCTCGGGCGCGGCCCTCTCGCTCTTCCGGGGCGACATGACCGCGCTGCGCGGCTTCGGTTATGCCGCCGAGCTGCCCCAGCTTGGCTGGCTGGGCACCTGGCTGTTGTGGACGCTCACCTTCGGCTTCTGCGAGGAGATGGGCTGGCGCGGCTTCATGCTGCCCCGCCTGCAGCAAGGGCGCGGGGCCTACGCGGCCACGCTGCTGCTGGGGCTGCTCTGGGCGTTCTGGCACGTGCCCTCGTTCTTCTACAACATGCCCGTCAACCCCATGGTGTGGGTCGCTTTCCTGATCAGCATCCTGGCTGGCTCGGTGGTGATGACGTGGCTCTACAACAGCACCGGCGGCAGCATCCTCATCCCCGCGCTGTGGCACGGCGCGTTCGACACGGCGGTGGCCGGGGCGGATGGGATGGTGGCCGGGGCGGTGAACGCCTGCGTGATCGCGGGCGCGATTGTGATTCTGCGGCGGTATGGGCCGGATGCGCTCTCGCCGCAGCCCAAGCAGGTCGTGAGCAGGGGGCAAGAATGACGCAGGAGAAGAGGAGCGAAGAGGCTCGCCCGTCGTCGCGGACGATCACCGCCATCGATGGCGACGCAGCTCGTTCCGATTCCTCTGCCCCAGGAATGCGACGCGCCTCCGCCAGATTTCGCCCTGGATGCCGGCAAATCACGGCATGAAAGCAGGTTTCCGGCTTCGGACGCGCGCAAATCCCGCGACGGTCTCCCGGTGCGTCCTTCGGACATGCTCGAACGATGCACAGGAGTGGTGTGCGTCACGTTTGGAAATGTCCGAACGATGCACAGGAGCCCCGGCGCGTCGTTCGGGCGTGCGCGAGGGGCGCCGGTCGCGTCGGGCGCGACGATTTTCCGATTCCGAAGGGCGTCGCGCTCGTCCTGTGCGGAGTTCGGAGGGGCGAGAGGTGCGGTTTGGGGGCTCCTGTGCGTCGTTCGCGCATGCACGAAGACGGGATCCGGTTCTCGGGGCAGAATTTGCCAGCGACAAAAGCGAGGTTTCGGCGATCAGCCCTCGTTCCCCGCGTCCCCGCTCTCGCCTCCGCCCTTCTTGGCGCTGCGCTCGCGGCGCAAGAAGAATGACTCGACGAGCTTGCGTTGCCCCGGGAATGCGGCGCGGAGCATTCCGTATGCCTTTTCGAGCGCCACGCGGACGGCGAGCCGTGCCTGGATCTCGGCGTCGCCGGCTTTGTTTTGCGCCATTTCGGCGGCGTCGAGCGCGTCGCGGATCACGAAGCTCTTCTCGAGCGCTTCCTTGAGGCCGGCCTGCGCGGCGGCCTTGCCCGGGAAATCCTCGACGTTCGCGAGCCGCTCCAGGATCCGCTCGGCGAGCTCGGGCTCCTCGCGGAGCTTCGCCTCGGTGATCTCCCCGGCGGTGCCCTCCTGGAAGACGTTCTTGTACACGGGATTGTCGCGGCTGCGCATGGCGGGGCCATTCAAGAGGGCATCACTCACGCCCATGATGCGCAGGTCGAGGATGACGTCCCGAATGCCGAACTGCGCGCGGAGCTTCGTCGCGGCCCTGCGCGCGGCTCGCTCCATCACGACAGCGCTGCCCAGCCCATCCGCGGCCGCCGTGACGATGGCGTCCGCCTCGACGATGGCCGCGCGTTGCGCCGCCGTGAGCGTCTCCGCATCGGCCCACCCCTCCGCCGCGCCGCGGAAATGGTCGGTGTTCTTTTCGTAGACCTCGCTCGATGCATTCACGTCGGGGGTTCGCATGTCGTGAATCCTCTCTGACCACGGTGAGATGCCGCGGGGTGGCAGGTTTGCGAGGGAGGGTACGGCCTGGCGGACGCTGGCGTCAAGGACGGAGGCGGAGGCGGGAGCGGGAGCGGGAGCGGGAGCGGGAGCGGGAGCGGGAGCGGGAGCGGGAGCGGGAGCGGGAGCGGGAGCGGGAGCGGGAGCGGGAGCGGGAGCGGGAGCGGGAGCGGGAGCGGAGGCGGGGGCGGGGGCGGAGGCGGGAGCGGGAGCGGGAAACAGAGGATTCCGCTCGGGGTCGGCGATCGTACCGTCGTGCTCGGCCTCTTCAAGGCCACGCCGTGCTCGCCGTGCTCGCGCTTCGCGCTCCGCGCGGCTCCGCGCGGTGCTGCGCAGCCTTGAAGAGGCCTGCGCGCGACGGTCCGGGACACGGGTCCCGGCGAAAGGGTCGTCGGGCGGAGGTTTCGTTATGCTGAGGATCTACGAAGTCGTTTTGGCCATGGCTGGGGACGCGGCAGGCGTCGCAGTGCAGATCGAACGGAGGGATGCAGATCTCGCTCGGCAGCTTCGCCGCGCCATGCATAGCGTCGCCCTCAATGTCGCCGAGGGAGCGGGAAATACGGCGGGACATAAACGGCAGCGTTATCAAACAGCCCTCGGCTCCGCCCGAGAGGTGCTGGCCTGCGTTCAGGTCGCCCAGGCCATGCGTTACATCGGTCCGGTCCATGTGAAGGTCCTCGACCGCATGGACCACGTCATCGCCACCCTCGGCCGCCTCGTCTACCACCGCGCGTCGTGAACCCACAGGGCAGGCCGTCCTTCCCCAGGACGGCCTGCCCTCATGCCCTGGATCGCCGCACCCATGGAGACGTCCGTGGTGCCATTCACGGCGGATCGTAGGCTCTCCCGCGACGAACCAATCTCGCCTTTTCCCGTTGAGTTTTCCCGTGTCCTGTGGGACAAACAGGCGACGCCAGCCGGCGCTAGACCACCGACCGGCGTCTGACCCACAACCCCGAACAACCCGGAGCCATGAGCTAATGGTCACGATACTCGTCCATCCTCCGCCGGCAAACTTTTCGGCATCGCATGCCTTGCTCGGCCGCCTTTACCTGGAACATCGCGCTTTCCTGCGCCGCCTCCTTCTTGGTCAGTCCGTCCCTCCCCGCGACGTGGAGGATGTCCTGCAAGATATTTTCGTCACGGTCTGGCGTCGCCTCTCGTGCCTGGTCACGCCGGAGCAGGCTCGCCCGTGGCTTTGGGTGATCGGGCTCAACCATGCGCGCAATTACCGAAAGCGCCTTCGCTACGAGCGTGAGGTGCTCGTTGGTTTCGCGGAGGATCTACCCGAGCAGGAGGACGGGACGTCGCCGGAGACGCTTTTGCAGGCGACGTACGGCATGTTCCGGCTGAAGCGCTTTTTGGGGAAGCTCAGCGCCCGTCTGCGGTCCGCGGTGATTCCGTACCTGGAGGGGCGCCCGATCACCGAAATCGCCGCATCGCTCGGCATCAAGGTGAAGACGGCTCACAGTCGCCTGCATCTCGCGCGTAAGCATCTGGAGACGCTCGCGCTCGCGTGATCCGCCTCCGCCCCCGCCCCCGCCTCCGCCCCCGCCCCCGCCTCCGCTCCCGCCCCCGCCTCCGCTCCCGCTCCCGCTCCCGCTCCCGCTCCCGCTCCCGCCTCCGCTCCCGCTCCCGCCTCCGCTCCCGCTCCCGCCTCCGCTCCCGCTCCCGCTCCCGCTCCCGCCTCCGCCCCCTCGCCCGCTTCCTGCCTCGACGCACCACTTCCTACCGCTCCCGCGCCCGCTTCCGGTACACTCCTCCTCCATGGTGGCCCCCTCCCCGCAGCCCGCCGTCGAGGCCGCGATTTGGCTCGCCTTCGCCCCTGGCGGCGGCCACTTCACCGCCGTCGCCGTCGGCCCCCACCACCTCCTCACGGTCGCCCGCGTCTCCGAGAGCGCCCCCCACGTCAAACTCCTCCGCGCCGGGGAACAGGTCCGCACCGCCGAAGTCGTGCAGGTCCTCCCGACCGAAGAAGGCGACCTCGCCGTCCTTCGTTGCGCTGAGGAACTCCCGCATGTCCTCCGGCTCATGCCTGCGGACGAGTTCTCCGACTTCGACCTCGACACCCCCGTCACGCTCGTCGGCTTCCGCGACAGCGTCGAGAACGCCCTCGCCAAGCGCGCCGTCGTCCTGCACTGGAGCAGCGTCTCCCTCATCGCCGGCGAGCCCGAGGAGCCTGCGCCGCGCAAGTCCCAGCCCGACACCCTCCCGCCCCTCCCTCGCCTCCTCCAGGTCGTCCACGAGAACGAGGCGGGCGGGCCCATCCTCGACAGCCGCCAGCGGCTCGTCGGCATCGCCGCGCGCCTCGACGGCGAGGGCGGTGTCGAGGGCCTCGTCACCACGATCGACCGCTTCTACGAGCGCAACCGCAAGTGGAAGATCCCGCTGGGTCCGCCGTCTCCGCGCGTCGCCAAGGCGCCGACCATGGCGCAGTCCCTCGCCCTCATGCACCTCGTCGCGGCCCAGCACGAGGAGCACGAGGGCGCGAACCCCGCGGCACTCGTCGAGCACTACCGCGCCGCCCTCCGCCTGGACGCCTCCTCCGGCGCCGCGCACCTCGGCCTCGCTTGCGCCAAGAGCGTCGCCAACGAGCTCGACGAGGACGTCTTCCACAGCATCGGCCGCGCCTGCGAGCTGCTCCCGGCCTCCGAGTGGTCGTCCGAGTGCGCCGATGCTCGCCTCGCGAACCTCCTCCGCTCCTCCAAGCACCTGCACGGCGTCGTCATGGCCCTGCGCGCCGACCTCAAGAAGGGCCGCTCGCTCGCCGAGTGGGCTGCCCTCGGCCGCGCCGTCGCCGACCTCGTCCATTCGCCCGACGCCGAGGAGAGCGGCCGCCCGCGCCCGCCCGAGAAGGCCGCCGGTCGCCTCCTCCTTTGGGCCGGGCAGCCTCGCAGCGTCATCTCCATCCCCTCGCGCGAGCAGCCCGACATCCTCCGCGCGGCCGCCTTCCTCCTCGTCGACCACGCCGAGCAGGCCCTCTTCTGGCTCGACGATCCGCAGGAGGACGAGGAGGTCGAGTCGAGCCGCATGGAGACCACCCAGCAGCTCGTCCTCGCGCTTCGCTGGATCGCCCGCTGCCGCGAGGGCACGTACGACGGCCTCCTCTCGCGCGAGGTCGCCGAGAAACACGGCGCCCTCCTCGGCAAGCTCATGCCCGGCGGCGACGTCTTTTCGTGGCACGCCCACGCCCTCGCCAAGGCGCATCACGGCGAGGTCGAGAGCGGCATGGAGGACCTCGACCGCGCCATGCGCCTCCTCTCGCCCATGGCCTTGCCGGGCCGCTGGTCGCGCGAGTTCCCCGGCTTGCTCCCCACGCCCGCGCAGCTCGCCGCTGCGTTCGGCCGCGTCGTGCTCGAACAAGGCAAGGCCGAGCGCGCCCGCAAGGTGCTCGAAAAGCTGCCCATGCCGGCCTCGGACGACGCCCACGCCGCCGAGCTCGCGAGCGTCGAGAAGAAGCTCCGTGGGCTCGCCGGCGTCGGCACCGACGTCGAGGTCTCGCCCGACCGCGCCCTCCTCAAGGCCAGCCGCGAGGATCCACGCGCCGTCCGCCTCGCCCGCGTGCTCGCGTTCTTCGCCGAGGCCGACGTCCCGCGCGAGCGCCTCGGCGACCTCAGCGACGCGCTGCCCGTCCTGCTCAAGCTCGGCTTCTTGCGCGACGAGGCCGACGTCGTCTCGTACGACGCCACGTTCCGGACGCGCGTGCGCGACCTCCTCACGCCCGATCAACGCACGGCGGCCCTGCACGAGGCGCTCGACCTCTTGCTCATGGCCTACCTCGATGCGAACGCGCGCGAGCGCACCGAGCTCTGGCCGCACATCCAGGAGACTACGAAGACCGCCATGGAGCACGAGATCGAGCTCGTCCCCGCGGCGGAGATCCTCGCCCGCGTCGGCAACCAGCGCGCGCGCGAGCTCTCGTATGCCGAGGCGCGTGATCTGCTCGAAAAGGCCCACGACCTCGGCAGCCGCGGCGCCGCGCCGGCCGATCTCTGCGCCGAGATCGACATGGATCTCGGCTGGGTCGAGGTCCTCTCCGGCACGACGCCGCGCTCCCAGGAGCGCCTCGAACGGGCATTGAACTTTTACAACGAAATGGCCATGACCTCGACGGGCGCGACCCCGCACCGGCGAATGGCGCGCATCCATTACAGCCTCGCGCGACTCGCTGTGAGCAAGAGTGATCGCGACGCGGCGTACATGAACGCGTGCCGCGCGCTGGAGGAGGCCGAGCGCGGCTTCGAGCCGGGTACGCGCAAGGCCGTGCAGATCTACACGAGCCTCGCGCACCTCTTCATCGACCTCGGTGATCACCTGCGCGCGCGCAAAGCCACGGCGCGAATCTCCCCGCGCGAGCGCGAGACCCGGACCGATCTCGCGTTCGATTCCTGATTCGTTCACGCCCGGAACGCTTGTGGCCGCGCAGCGGGTGCGTTTACCATCCGAGCCGCCATGAATTTCGAGGCGCTCGTCGAGAACATCAGTTGGGCGAGCGTCGATGGCGAGACGATGATGATGGACCGCCACGGCCGTGACGTCGCCGTCGTCGTCGCCAAAGTGGCCTACAAGGTGAGCCGCGAGGGCGCGGCGAGGCTCGCGCTCGCGCCCGTGCGGCGCGTGGACGAGGGGGACGGCGGCGGGGGCGTGCGTTTTCCCGCGGATCTCGTGGCCGACGAGAAGCCCGGCACGGACGTCGGGCTCGTGGGCCTCGCGTATCCGCCCCCGCGCACGGCCGGAATCAAGGGGCGCGTTTATGCGTGGCTCCAGGTCGGCACGCTGCGCAAGGTCGTCGTCGTGCACGGGCCGCGCGTGTACGTGAAGAACTGGCGCGGCGCCGTCGCGCCCTCGGATCCCGCGCCGTTCGTCGAGCCAGTCCCGCTTCGCTACGACAAATGCCACGGCGGACACGACCACATCAGTGGCGCGTTCGAGCCCGCGAACCCGATCGGGATGGGTTTTTCCAGCCAGCCCACCCGCCTCCTCGGCGAGCCCGCGCCGCCGCTCGAACCGGCATCCCTCGAGGAAGGCGGCGCCCCGTCGCACCCCTCGTATGGCGCCTTCGCGCCGATCCCGGCGCACTGGGAGCCGCGGCGCTCGCGCATCGGCACGCATGACGCGGCGTGGGCGAAGGGGCGCGCGCCGGTGCGGCCGCGCGATTTTGATCCGATGCACCACGCCTGGTCGGTCCCGGGCCTGCACAGCGGCACGCCGCTCCTCGGCGACGAGCCGGTCGAGGTCGGCGGCGTCTTGCCGGAGGGCGTCTGGCGCTTCCGTTTGCCCCGGTACGCCGTGCAGTTCGGCAGCCAGATCGAGGGGAAAAAGGTGGCGTACGAGACGCACCTCGACGGGTTTCTGATCGATACCGAGACCCGCGCCGTGGAGCTCACGTGGCGGGCGTCGATCGTGCTGCCGCGGAAATGGGAGTGGCTCGAACGGATCTACGTCCTCGGGGTGGGCACGCTCCCGGAGGAGGTGATCCGCGACCCGAGCCGGAGCGTAGGGGCGGGACGGGCCGCGGATCCGGCGCACGCGAGGAGGGTGTAGGCCATGAGCAAGAAAGCGTTGCGGATCGAAGTCTTCTTGAGCCTCGGCGACGCCTCCTTTCCGGCTTTGCGGCTGCGCGTCGAGGAGAGGCTGAGCGAGCTCGGCGGGGCCTGGGTCGAGGTCGCCGTGGGCTCGGATCTCGACGTGGAGGCGTTGCTCGAAGAGCCGGCCACGGTCGTGATCCTCTGGGACGGGCAGGAGAAACGCCGGTTCTCGATGCAGCTCGCGCGGGGCCGTTTCCTCGACGAGAAGGACGGCCACCTGCACTACGAGCTGGAGCTGCGGCCTTCGCTCTGGTTCCTCGGCCTCGACAAGAACACGCGCAAGTGGCGCGACCAGCCGGCCGAGCCGATCGTCTCGAAGGTCCTCGACGAGGGATCGGTCGCCCACGCGTTTCGCACGACGCGCGCCTCGGCGTCGCAGCCTTACTGCGTGCAGTATCGCGAGACGAACCTCGATTTCGTGTCGCGCATGCTGGAGTTCGAGGGCTTTTATTACAGCTTCGATCCCGACGGCACGATGATCATCGGCGATACGTCCTCGGCCTCGGAGGAGATCGAGGGCGGCGCGGAGTTCGAGCTCATCGACGCCGCGGGCGCGCTCTCGCACGGCGACTTCGGCGTGACCTCGTTCGAGCGCGGCGCGGTCGTGGGATCCGGCAAGGCCACGGTCAACGACCACAACTGGAAGACGCCGAAGCTCTCGCTCCTCGCCTCGGCCACGGGCGCGAAGGACACGCACCTCGAGGTCTACGATTACCCCGTCGGGTATCGCGAGAAGGGCACGGGCGAGACGCTGGCGAAGCTCCGGGTCGAGGCGCTCTGCGCGGAGAAGCGCTTCGTGGAGGGCACGAGCACGGTCTTTTCGTTCGCGCCGGCGCGCATCTTCTCGTTCACGCACGAGGAGGGCGCGAGCTTCAGCGGGCGCTATCTGCTCGTGTCCGTGGAGCACGAGTACCGCGAGGAGGCGGGCGTCGCGCACTACGAGAACCGCTTCCGCGCCATCCCCGCGGACGTCCCGTTCCGCCCGGCGGTGAAGACGGAGCGCCCCGAGATCGAGGGCAACCACACGGTGATGGTGCGTGGTCCCGCGGGCGAGGAGATCCACACGGACGCGTACGGACGCGCGAAGGTGCAGTTCCACTGGGATCGCGAGGCCAAGGGCACGGACGAGGACTCGCGCTGGATCCGGATGACGCAAGAGATCTCGACCTCGATCGCGCTCGCGCGTGTCGGCTGGGAGATCAGCGTCGCCTACATCGACGGCGATCCGACGCGCCCCGTGGGCCTCGCGCGGCAGATCAACGGGCAGATGGTCCCGATGTACAGCCAGCCCGCGTTCCGCAACCGGATGACGATCCGCACGGAGACGTACCCGGGCAAGGCCGGGTTCAACGAGCTGCGCCTGGAGGACTCGGCCGGCTCGATGCACATGGACTGGCACGCGCAGAAGGACTTCAAGACGCTCGTCCAGCACGACCGGACCGAGACGATCGGCAACAACCAGACGGTGCTGATCGAGAGCAACTCGACCCGCACGGTCGAGAAAAACCAGACGATCGACATCGGCGGTGATCAAACGCGGACCGTGGGCCGGCACGTCGTGCACAAGGTCAACATCGACCGGAACCACACGATCGGCGGGGAAGAGACGATCGACGTCACGCTCGGCGTCGAGACCTCCGTAATGGAGAACGACGTCGAGACGGTGGGCGGGACGCGCTTCACGCGCTCCGGCAACGACGAGACGGGCTCGATCGATCGCTCGGTCCAGAAGACGCTGACGCGGATCGTGGGCGGCTCGTCGATCTCGATGGCAGGCGGCTCGGTGGCCCATGAGGGCGGCGAGATGCTCTTCGAGTACGCCGGGGGATCGAAGATCACGATCGCCCTGGAGGAGAGCGTCAAGCAGGCGGTGGCCGAGAACCTCGACACGTTCGTGAGCGGGTTCGACCTGCGCAAGTCGAAGGGCGACATGAGCGTGTCGGCCAAGCAGACGACGGTGAACGTGCAAAGCTCGGCGTTTTTCCGGTCGGCGGAGCGCATGGAGCTGCGGAGCCGCGTGATCGAGCTCGTCTCGTCGGCCTCGATCGCGCTCCGCGCCGGGGCGCTCTCGATCGAGATGATGCCCGGGAACGTGACCATCAAAGGGCCGCTCAAGCAGGAGAGCGAGACCAAGATCACCCTGCGCGGCAACCCCGAGAAGCTCACGCCCTGAAGGAGAACGCGCGATGGAACTTGCATTCGCCGAGCTCGTCGTCACGGGGACCGAGGTGCGCCGCGTGCTCTCGCTCCGGGGGCAGGAGGCGCTCTCGACCCTGTTCCGGTACGAGGTCGAGGTCGAAGTGGAGCTGCCGCTGCCCGACGTCGACGTGGTGATCGGCGCGGAAGCGACGCTCACCCTGCGGGATCAGGCGCACAAGGAGCGCGTGGTCACGGGCGTGGTGGCCGAGGCGAGCGCCCGGGCGCTCGACAACGAGCGCGGGCGGGCGACGATCGTCCTCCGGCCGATGATGTGGCGACAATCGCTCGGCCGTGACTGCTACGCGTCGCAGGACGTCCGCGTGCAGGACGTCGTCGACGACGTGCTCGCCGACTACACCGGGAAATACCGCTGGGCGCTCACGCGCAGCTACCCGCGTTACCCCTACCGCGCGCAGTACCGCGAGGACGACTGGACCTACGTGAGCCGCCTCCTGGAGGAGGAGGGGATTTACTACTGGTTCGATCACGACGCGGGCTCGATCACCGTCTTCTCGGACAACTCCGCGGCCGCGCCGGAGATGCCGGGCGGCGCGCTCCTGCCCTGGGTGCGCGAGAGCGCGCTGCAGCCGAAGCAGGACGCGGTGACGCAGCTCGGCTCGATGAGCGCCGCGTCGACGGGCCGATTCGAGGCGAAGTCGTACGACCTCAAGCGGCCGCTCGTGCCGATCAAGGCGAAGGCCGGCGCGGGCCGGCACGAGGTGTACGACGCGCCGGGCGGCGGCACGGGGATGGAGGCGATCCTCGAAGTGCGGGTGCGCGATCAGCGCGACGCAGCCGTGGCGGCGCGGGCGGGCGTGATGGGGTTGTCGACGAGCGTGCGCCCCTTCCCCGGCGTCACGCTCGAGATCGACGGGCACCCGGTCGCCAAGATGAACGGGCGTTACCTCGTGACGCGCGTGGAGGTCGACGGGGACGAGCATCAGCCGTGCGACACGCGCTTCTGGGCGATCCGGGCCGAGGTCGTGTTCCGGCCGCAGCGGTTGACGCCGGAGGCGAAGCAGGCGGGGCTCCAGCTCGGGCAGGTGATCGGGCCCGACGGGCAGGAGGTGCATCCGGACGAGCTCGCGCGGGTGCGGACGATCCTGCACTGGGACCGGCTCGGCCCGCGCAACGAGAAGGGCGGCACGTGGATGCGCGTGGCGCAACGCGCGGCCCCTGGATCGATGCTCTTCCCGCGCATGGGCTGGAACGTCGCGACCTTCAACGAGGAGGGCGGCGTCGACGCGCCGAGCGTGATCTGGCGCATCCACGACGGCGAGCGCCTGCCCGAGTACAAGCTGCCCGGGAACATGACGCGCGTCGTGTGGAAGACGGCGACGGTGCCTGCGGACGGCACGGCGAACGAGATCTACTTCGAGGACCGGATGGCCGCCGAGGAGATGTTCATCAACGCCTCGCGCGACATGAACTACATCGTCCTCGATTCGCGCTGGGAGAGCATCCAGAACGACTCCACGCGCACGGTCGCGGCGAACCACGACCTGACGATCCACGCCTCGCAGGAGGAGCGCGTGATCGGCGATCAGCGGATCACGATCGGCGGCAACGAGACGCTGACGGTCTCGGGCCTGCGCATCAAGACGGTCTCGGCCAACGAGACGGAGACCGTGGGCGGCTCGCGGACGATCCGCGTGGGCGACGCGCACCGCACGTCCGTGAAGGGAGATCGCACGCTCTCCGTCGGCGGATCGCTCATCGAGATCACGCCGAACAACATCAACCGGACGTCACGCGACATGGTGACGGTCGTCGGCGGCAGCGTCGTGAAGGTCGCGAACGAGGACGTCTCCGAGGTCGCGCGCAAGGACTCGGTGCAGGTCATCGGCGGCTCGAAGATCGAGGTGGCGAAGAAGGACCACGCGCTCGACGTGAACACGGCGTGGACCGAGGAGGTCGGGGGCTCGATCGTCTGCGTGTCGAACGAGAAGTACCTCGACAACGCCGACACGACGGCGAGGTGGAACGTCACATCGGCCGTCGTCGGCAGCGCGCCGGTCGTGCACATCGAGGCGGTCGAGAGCATCCGCTTCACGTGTGGATCGAGCGTGCTCACGATGACCACGGACGCGATCACGATCACGACCCCGAGCCTCGATTTGTCCGGCGCGACGTTCGACGCCGACAGCGGGATGATCGAGCACAACTGAGGAGGACGCCGTGGCAACCGAGGATCCGCTTCGTTACTTCCTCTCGCTCGGGGGCACGACGTACCCCGTCAAGACCATCGCGGGCGAGGAGGCGCTCTCGCGGACGTACCGCTTCGAGATCACGCTCCAGCTCGAGCCCACCGATCCGCTGGATCCGGACGCGCTCATCTTCACGGAGGCCACGCTCACGCTCACGCGCGCCGCCGACGAGCGGCGGATCCTGGGTGTGGTGACCGAGATCAAGCGCGCCGCGACGCGCAAGGGCAACGCGGGCACGGGCAAGGTGACGCTCGTGCTCGAGCCACGCCTCGCGACCACGAGGCACCGCGTCGACATCCGGATCTTCCGCGACAAATCCGCGCCCGAGATCGTGGCCGAGGTGATCGGCGCGCACGGCGTGACGGTGGAGCCGCGGCTCGTGGGGTCGTACGTGAAGCGCCCGTACTGCGTGCAGATGCGCGAGTCGGACTTCGATTTCGCGTCGCGGCTGCTCGAAGACGAGGGGATCTTCTACGTGGTCGACGACGAGGGCCGCATGGTCCTCGGCGACTTCACGAGCGCGTACGTCGAGGGCGCGGGGACGCTCGCGTTCCACCACGACTCGGGGCTGCACGAGAACCGCGACGCGGTCTTCGAGGTCGGCTGGGCGGGCCGCGCGACGCCGGGCAAGGTCTCGCTGCGCGACTTCAACCCGGAGCGGCCGCGCCTCGACATGGACGTCTCGGCCAAGGGACCGACGGCGTGGGGGCCCGAGTGGTACGACTATCCGGGCGAGTACGAGCTGCCCGCGCAGGGCCAGGCCAAGGCGAACCTCCGGGCCGCGGCGCTCGCCTGCGCCAAGCGCCGCCTCGCGGGCCGATCGACGGCGGGGCGCATGGCGACGGGCACGATCTTCTCGCTCGTCGATGCGCCCTCGGGGGTCACGGACGGCGCGTACGTGCTCACGAAGATCGCGCACGCGTGGGATCGGACCGCGTCGTCGTTCTCGATCGCGTTCGAGGCGCTGCCCGCGGACGTGGTGTACCGCCCGCTCTGCGAGACCTACGTGCCGACCTTGCCGAACCCGCTCACGGGCTTCGTGACGGGCCCCGCGGGCGCGGACATCCACACGGACGCGTGGGGCCGCGTGAAGGTGCATTTCCCGTGGGATCGGCTCCAGCCGAAGGACGACACCTGCTCGCACTGGATCCCGGTGTTGCAGGACAACACGGGCCGCTCGTCGGCGATGCCGCGCACCGGCTGGGAGGTGCTCTGCCAGTTCCTGGAGGGCGATCCGGACCGGCCCGTCATCCTCGGGCGTGTCTTCAACGCGGCCGATCCTTTCCTCGAAGAGCTGCCGATCCGCAAGATGCGCACGTCGCTGCACTCGCTGACCTCGCCGCGCTCGACGGACAAACCCTCGGGCTACAACATGATCCGCTTCGACGATCTGGCCGGCGCGCAGGAGATCCACGTCCACGCGCAGAAGGACCAGAACATCGTCGTCGCGAACAACCAGGACGAGAAGGTCGGCAACGTCGAGCAGCGGACCGTCAAGGGCAACGAGGCGATCCGGATCGGCGCGAACGAGACGATCCACGTGACGGACGACAGCGCGTCGAAGGTCGACGGCAACCTGACCGTGAACATCGGCGGCAACCGCACCGCGACCATCTCGGCCTCGCAGACCGACACGGTCCACAAGGACCACACGATCACGATCGGCGGCTCGCACCTGCGTGACACGCACACGGACGACAACGTCGCGGTCGAGCAAAACATGACGGAGCTCATCGCCGGGCACGTCTTCGAGCAGTCCGGCCACACCAACGCGGTCACGGGCGGCACGACGTCGACGCTCGTCGTGGGCGGCTCGATCGTCGAGATCGGCAAGCTCAACAAGGCCGAGAACACGGAGAAGCTCCGCAACGAGGCCGTGGGCGGCCTCGCCTTCAGCAAGGCCGACGAGAAGCACACGTCGCGCGCCGAGGAGTCGCGCACGACGACCGTGGCGGGCAACTACGCCGTCGTGTCGCTGAAGGAGCTGCTCCTCGCGGGCCTCGAAGAGCTCCGCATCGAGTCGACGAGCACGACCCTCAACGCGCCCGAGATCACGCTCAAGGTCGGCGACACCGAGATCCACCTGAAGAACGGCAGGATCGACATGAAGGCGCCGAGCGAGATCACGATCGACACGCAGCAGGCGAACAACCTCGCGTCGACGACGTCGTCGCAGAACTGAGGAACGCGATGGCCCACACGAACTACGTCTATCGCATCCTCCACCGGCCGGCGTCGCACGCGCGCGCGCTCCTCAACGGCGTCCCGATCTACGACCGGATCGTCCCCGACAACATCGCGCCGATCGGCCCCGTCACGCACTGGCTCGTCCGCGGCGAGAACACGATCACGGTGGAGCTCTCGCCCTCGCCGCGCTCGCCCCTCGCGCCGGACCTCGGGCCGCATTTCGAGATCTCCGTGCGGCTCGCGGAGGACCTGGATCGCGCCATCTTCACCTGGGACTACCCGAAGAGCGTCGCCGCGCTGAGCTTGCCGATCGATCTGCCCCTCGTGGGCGGCGGCGTGCTGCGCATCGACGACGACCTGCCCGATCCCGTGTACCGGCGCGGCTCGCGCGAGGAGTTCCCGGTCGAGGGCACCGCCGATCAACGCGCGGCCGTGCAGGAGCTCTACGACGCGTTCGCGACACGTGACGCCGGGCGCTTCGAGTCCGCGATGGATCTCAAGGTGAGCGAGTTCGAGCGGTATTACGGGCCGCAGCCCCTCTCGCGCGCCGAGGCCATGAAGCGGATGAACGAGCCGTGGGTCATGGAGCCCTTCGACGCGCACGACCTGCGCTTCGACCGGTATGTCGACGGCCGCGTCGCCTACGTGCGCCGCGCCTCCGGCAAGCCCGCGGTGCGCGCGCAGCACCGTGACGAACCCACGCTCGGCTGGGGCGCGAACTTCTACATGACGCGGCTCGATGGGCGCTGGCGCGTTTTCTGCTGACGAACCGATCTCGAGGCGACGGAGGGACGAGCGATGGGCGCGACCGTGACGAACGAAGACCGCGGGGTCACGACGAAGACCAGCGAGCACACCGCGATGACGATCGGCCCGACGGACGTCTGCTTCGATCCGCCGAAGCAGAAGCCCGTCCCGCACATCAACCACGTGACGACGGACAAGGCCGTCGAGCACACGTCCGGCAAGACCCTCTTCCAGAACGGCAACGTCGTGCGCGTGGGCGAGGCGATCACGCCGAGTGATCCCGCGCATGGGGACTCGGGCGGCGGCGTCGTGAGCGGCACGTACCGCGAGGAGGCGCGGGCGACGAGCGGCTCGCCGGACGTCCGCGCCGAGGGCCTGCCGCCCGCGCGGACCGACGATCCGACGACGCAGAACCATTCGAACACGACGGGCAAGATCCTGCAGGACGTGCCGCCGGAGCTGCTCACGGACAACCCCGAGGAGTTCTTCAAGCGCTGCTCCTACGACACGTCGCAGATCAAGGGTGGTGACGAAGAGGCCCCGTTCGTCGGCAACATGCCGCAGATCGACATCAAGCGCGGCGACGAGATCAAGGTCGTGGCGACGCGGAAGAACGCGAAGGTGCCCGACGCGCCGCCGGACTGCGTCCAGCCGCCGCACATGAAGTGGCTGCTCAGCCGTTCGGGCGGCCTGACGGCGCTCGGCGCCGCGGTCCCGGAGAAGACCGGCGAGATGACGGGCGACGAGATCACGCTCGGCGAGGACTGGAACCCGCCGTATGGCGGCCCGATCGAGTTCTCCGGCGAGGCCACGCAGAACGAATCCACCGCGACGAGGCGCCGGCGCATCAACGACAAGAACAACTACGCGCAGCAAAACGCGGCGGCGCGTGGCTCGTCGCGCGTCGAGAACCAGGACGGGCGGCGGGCGTACCAGCAGATCCAGTACGACAAACGGCTGGAAGAAGCGGCGCTGAACAACCTGCGCACGCTGGCCGAGTTCCTCTGGGCCTGGCGCGCGTACCAGAACCCGGTCCGGGTCCTGATCACGGGCAGCGCGTGCAGCGGCGGGGTCAGCTACGAGGTGCACTGTTATCCCGAGGGGGAGTTCACCTTCGAGATGCCGCTCGAGCCCGTCATCCGGGTGGGCCGCTGGATCAACCGCAGCCTCGAGACCGTCCAGCAGTTCGCGCGGCTCGGCCGGGTCGAGACCGAGGGCAGCATCATTGCCCCCGGCGACGACTTCAAGGTCGAGCTCCAGTTCAAGTGGGAGCCGGGCGAGGACGCGGACCTCTACCAGATGGTCCGCACCGCGGAGGTCAGCGTCAGCGGCCTCCTGTTCGAGCTGAAGTTCGAGGCGAGCTGCCCGCTCACGAACTTCCTCGCCATCATCCCGTTCGTCGGCGGCATCGCCGCGAGCGCGGTCGGCTGGATCATCCAGCGCATGGGCGCCGAGGCGAGCATCGGGTTCGGCGTCGAGGTGAGCGTCTCGGCGGCGGCGTACATCTCGTTCAACTGGACGAAGGCGCGGGGCTGGAAATGGGACACGGCGGGCGTGAAGCTGCCGGTCGAGGTCAAGATCTACGCCTTCATCCGCGTCCAGGTGCGTGACTGGCTGCAGATCGAGGGCCGGATCCAGGTCCAGGCGGAATGGGCGTTGCTCCTCGAAGCGAGCGACGCCGGCCTCGCGCTCAAGTCGGACGACGGCGAGCTCAAGGCGGGGCTGACGGGCCTCATCAAGATCGACGTCTGGTTCTACAGCTACGAGCAGACCGGCGAGTGGTGGCCCGATTGCCTCAAGACCGAGTTCAAGAAGACCGACCTCGCAACCCTCATCAGCAACTGATGCCCAAGGCCGCGCCCTTTCGCCGCATCCTCGTCGCGGAGTCGCCGGTTCGTCCCCCCGGAGAGCGCCACGCCAAACCCCTGCCCTGCCACGTCGGCGTGTTGCCCTGGACCGTCGATCGGAACTGGCTTTCGGTCTTCGTCGTCGCCACGTTCCGCTTCGACACGAGCGCGGCGCACCGGCCGATCCCGCTCGAACCCGCGCCGCCGCGGCGCCTCCAGGCAGGCCCCAGCGCGCCCGGCGAGCCTGCGCGGATCGACGACTTCGTCCCCTTGCGCCTTGCGGTCGATCTGACGCTCACGGGGCACGTGGAGATCGTCCCCATGCCCTCCGGCACGCTCGGGCCGAGCGTCCGGCCGCGCCTCGCCGAGGTCGGCCTCGGGAGCCGACGCCTTCCCTTCATGGTCCACGCGGGAGAACCCGGGCGGATCCCGCTCCGGCCGCCGCACACGCAGACGCCGCACGGCCGCGTGATCGATCTCGGGCCGGAGGCCTGCCACGACGGATCGAGGCACCATTTTCAGCACCCGGAGAAGTTCGACCTGAGCGTCTACCAGGCCGGGACGCCGGAGATCTCGTACGAGGTCGAAGAGGTGACGTCGATCCACCTCGCGGGGCTCGGGCCGGATCCCGCGGCGGCGTGGGAGATCGCGCTGCCGGCGTACGCGCCGCGCGCGCTCGTGGACTACAGCTCCGCGCGCGTGCGCCGCGGCGACGTCCAGCTCTTCGTCGACGGCGTCGCGATCGACCTGGATCGATCGACGGTGGACGTGACCTGGCGTGGCCTCGTCGAGACCACGGACCAACCGCACATCGACGTGGACCGGATCGTGATCGGCTGGGCGCCTCCGAAGCGCTGGAGCGAGGACGCGGCAGGCGCGTGGGACGATGTCCTGCGGGAGCTGCCGCGCGGGCGGTTCCGCTTCGCGGCGGAGCACGAGGACGCACGGAAGGGCGAGGATCCGCCCGCCCTGAGCCAAGAGGAGCTCTTGATGGCGCGGTACGAGACGTGGGGACACCCGAACGCCGCCGAGCCGGAGATGCTGCCGCACGAGGCCGCAGAGGTCGCGGCGGAGCTCGCCGAGCAGCGATGGCCTCGCAGCGAGGTGCTCGCGAAGAACGGCATCGACGACTACACGTGGGGGATCGAGGAGCGCGCGTGGGCGCAGCGGCTCGCGAGCGTGCGCGAGGAGGCCGACGGCGGGCCGAGCGCGGCGTACGTCAAGGCCTACCAGCGCGCCTCGGAGGCGCTCGCGACGCCGCGGGAGGCCGAGATCACGCCCAAGGAGTTCGTGGCGATCGCGGCGAAGATGCGGCGCGAGGATCCGACGCAGGTGCTCGCCAAAGCTGGGCTCGGGATCGCGGCGTTTGGTCGGCTCGAACGGCGCTTCCGCGAGAAGGCCGCCGAGGACAAGGCGTTCGCCGCGGAGCTCGCGCGCCTCGTGGCCGACGAAGAGGCGCGCCGCGACGGGCCGAAGCTTAGCGAGGCCGAGACGAAGAACGAGGAGGGCCGCCGATGACCACGATGGGCCTCATCGCAGGCGTGGGGATGTCGACGCCGGTCGGGCTCGACGCGCGGCAATCGGCGCTCGTGCTGCGCGCGCGCAAGCTCTCGCCGGGGAAAACCGGGCAACGGGATCGACGCGGCAACGCCATCGGGGACGTGCGCGCGCTCCGGATCGACGATGCTTGCAAGGGGCGCGAGCGGCTCCTCGAGCTTGCGTCTCCGGCGCTCGTGGAGGCGACGCGCGGGATCGGCGCGGCGAAGGGTCCGATCCCGCTCTTCCTCTCGCTGCCGCCGCGACGCGCGGAGGAGGAAGAGCCGCTCGGGCCGGACTTCCTCGACCTCCTCGGCAAACGCGCCGGCGTACCCATCGCGCTCGCGGCCTCGGAGGCCGTGGTGCTGGGGCACGCGGGCTTCGCGGCGGCGCTCGCGCGGGGCCTTGCCGCGCTCGCGGCGCCCGGGGCGGGCGCGTGTGTGGTCGTGGGCGGCGTCGACAGCCACCACGATCCGGCGGTGCTCGCGGCGCTCGACAAGGAGCGGCGGCTACACGCGGAGGGGGCGTGGAACGGGTTCATCCCGTCGGAGGCCGCGGCGTTCGTGGTGCTCGCGCGGCAGGAGGCGGCGCCGCCGATCGCGCGGGTGATCGCGGTCGCGACGGGGATGGAGCGGGAGGACGGGACGGAGATCGGCGAGGCCGCGACGGAGGTCGCGCTCCGCGTCGCGGGGGCGATGCGCGCGCCCGTGCCGTGGGTCCTGCCGGACGTGAACGGGGAGCGGCACCGCGTGAAAGAGTGGAGCTTCGTGCGCATCCGGAACCGGTCGGCCTTCGACGAGGCCAAGACGATCGAGACGCGCCTCTACGACGAGCTCGGCGACGTGGGCGCGGCGAGCGGCGCCGTGCACGCGGCGTACGCGTGTATGGCGTTTCGCCTGGGGTTCGCCCCGGCGCCGGAGGCGCTCGTCACGCTCGCGTCCGAGGGCGGCGCGCGCGGCGCGTTTGCCGTGGGGGCGCCATGATGCTCCAGGGTGTGCCCGGCACGACGTCGACGCGGCCGCTGCTCGAAGGCGTGCGGTCCGCGCTCGAAGACAGCCTGCTCGCGATCGCCGACCGTTCGGACACGAAAGACCTCGCCGACACGCTCCGCGAAGGGATCGCGCTCCTGAGCCGCCTCGTCGAGGCCGCGCCGCGCGACGAGGACGCCCTCGAAGCCCTCGCGCGTACGTCGGCCGCGTTGAAGGCGGCGCGCGAGCGGCTCCCGATGGACGCGGCGGTGGGAAACCGCATCGAGGGCGCGGCGCGCTGGCTCGCCGACGCGAGCGAGCGCCTGCGCGGGCGGCTGCCGGCGCGCGCGCTGGGGGCGGGCGCGGAAGCCGCCACGCATCGCGAGGAGCTCGTCGCGAGCGTCGGGGTTCCGCGGGCGCACGTGGTCTTCGTGCCGCCGCCGCGGGTGCTCACGCGCGAGGAGGCGGCGTCCGTGGCAGGGGCGCGCGGGCGGGCCTTGCTCGGCGCGTCGCGCGGCGCCGCCGGAGACCTCGCGCAGATCCGGGCCCTCGCGCGGGACTGCTTCGAGGACCTCGCGAGCCTCGGCAGCCTGCGCAGGCTCTACGAGCACGAGCCCTGGGTCGACGCCGGGCCCTTCGAGCAGCGCCTGCTCGACAACCTCGACGCGCTCGTCGCGCTCGAACGGCCGCTCGATCCGGCCGCGCCCTCGCTCGGGCTCGTGGAGTCGCTCTTCGCGTACGCGATCGAGTGGGTCGTGCCCGATTTCGGCCGGACGTTCGCGCTCGCGTTCACGCTCTGCTGTCTCGATTCGGAGACGGCGATGCGCTGGGTCGTGCTGGCGCTGCGCCGCTCGCACCCGCGGACGTACCCGGCGTTCGTCGACGCGTTCGCGCTCGGCTCGAACGAGGCGATCGATCGCACGCTCGTCGAGCTCTGCCGCGAGGACGATCCCGCGATGGTCGAGGTCGCGCTCGAAGCGATGGTGCGCCGCGGCCGCGTGGACATGGCGAGCGCGGTGCTGCTCCTCATGCGGCCCTCGCCTTCGCCGGGCGTCCTCGACAAGGCGATCGACCTCGCGGCGCGCTTGCCCGCGCAGGCGGCCGCGCCGCTCCTCGCGCGCCTGCTCGACAGCGCGGACCCCGACACCACGGCGAGCGCGGCCGCGGCCCTCACCACGCTCGGCGACGCCCGCGGCCCGAAGCACCTCCGCGCGCTGCTCCAGCGTCCTCGCACGGAGGACCTCGCGACCCTGCGCGCGCGCCGCATCGCCCTCGAAGCGCTCTGCCTGCTCGGCAGCCCCTTCGATCGCAACCTGCTCGGCACCGAGGCGAGCCTCGATCGCGAGGGTTTGCCCTGGCTCGGCTGGCACGGGCACCCGGATCACGTGCCCGTGCTCATCGAGGGCATCCGCCGCGCGGCCGCGAACGGGGCGTTCGACGAGGCCGATCGGATCGGGCGGGCCCTCGAGCGGATCGGCGGCGGCTCGGCGCCACGCCCGGGCGCGCTCGCGGGCGGCGACTTCGAGGAGCGCCTGGCAGCGTGGCTACGCGCATTCGAGGAGCGGAGGCCCCTCGACAACCCCCGCATGCGGCTTGGCCAGCCGTGGACGCCGTCCGCGATCGTCACCGAGCTCTCGGCGCGCGGCACGCGCCAGGGCGAACGGCCGATCCTCGCGCGCGAGCTCGCGCTCGTGACCCGAAGGGCCGCGCACGTCGACGTCGCGGGCTGGGTCGTCGTGCAGGAGCGCGCGATCGCGGCCGCCCGCGACGCCTTGCCCCGGCAAACCTGATCCAGGGAGCTAGTTGAGGCGCAGCATGCGCCCGACGATCTTGTGCACGCCTTCGGCGCGCGAGAGGATCCGCTCGGCGTACGTCTCGACCTCGCCGATCGCGCGTAGCACCACGGCGGCCGTCTGCGCCGAGAGCGAGAGCTCTTCGCCGGCGTCGAGCGAGATGCGCTTTGCCTTGATCGTGTAGCTCTCGGCGGCGTCCACGCCCGGCGTCGGCTGCGTGCGCAGCGCGCCGATCACCAGGAGCCCGCCGCCCTCCTGCTCCTCGACGAGCACACGCTCGTGCCGCGCGCAGGCGCCTTCCACGACCGTCGGATGGACCGACGGATCGAGCTTCGCGGGCACGACCTTGGCGCCGATGCCGAGCATCACGCCGTCTTCGCGGACCTTGTGGACCTCGGCCGTGAACAACGCGGGTCGCGGGGCCGGCCCAGGCACTGGCTGGAGCCGCGGTCCCCGTTTCGCCGCCGCTGCTTCGATCCCGCGCACGTTCGTTGCACGCTTCATGGCTCCTCCAGAGACCTCGGATTCTATACGAATCGGCGGCGCATTCGGATCGCTTCCTCGCGCTTGCCGACGTCATGCGATCCCGCCGAGAGGCGGCGGCGCGACCCCCGGGGCCTTCGCGGCCTCGAACGCGGCGCAAAGCGCGAGCGCGAGATCACATCGACCCTCCCGCGCCTCCCCCGCGAGCGCCTCCGCTTGCTGCCGCTCGTGCACGCGCCACGCGACCTCGTCGATGCCGTACCGCGCGAGCACCTCGTGGAGGGCCGCCTGCGCCCCCCACAGGTCGACCTTGATACGCGCGTACCGCTCGATTGAGAGATCGCCGCGCGCGGCGCCGACGCTTCCTGCCGAAGGCACGACGCCTCCCGCCGAGGGCACGACGCTTCCCGCCGAAGGCACGACGCCTCCCCCCAAATGCATGCCGCCTCCCCCCAAATGCATGCCACCGCCCGCCGAAGGCATGCCACCGCCCGCCGAAGGCATGACGCCGCCCGCCGAAGGCATGACGCCGCCCGCCGAAGGCATGCTCCCGCCCGCCGAAGGCATGACGCCGACCGCCGAAGGCATGCTCCCGCCCGCCGAAGGCATGACGCCGACCGCCGAAGGCACGACGCCACCCGCCAAATGCATGCTCCCGCCCGCCAAATGCATGCTCCCGCCCGCCAAATGCATGCTCCCGCCCGCCAAATGCGTGCTCCCGCCTTCCGAAGGCACGACGCCTGCCCCGGAAGGCACGAGCCGCGGGGGGGCCGCAGGGGTTGGGTTGCCGAACGGCAGGGCAGCATCGGGTGGAAGCTTCGGCTTGCGCTCGGTCGCCGGCTCGGGCTCGTCCGCCGCGGGGGCCGGCGCGGCCGCGCGAAAGGGCAGCGCGGGCGACGCCGCAGGCCTCGCCGTGGGGACGAGCGTCCGCGTGCCGTCGTCGTCCGGCGCGATCATGCCAGACGCGACGAACGGCAGCGTCGCAGCGACCGCAGGCCTCATCGGGGGCACGAGCGTCTGTGTCCCGTCATCGTCCGGCTCGATCGGCGGCACCCGGGCCGGCGCGGACGCGGGCGCGGGGCTGCTCGTCGGCGCCTGGCGCAGCGGCGATCGCTGGAACGGCAGGGTCTCGAACCCCTCGGGTTTGCCCACGTTCCCGGTGGGCGTCACCTCGTCGTCGTCCCGCGCGAACGAGAGCTGCGGACGCTCCGGGCGCGGCGCGGACGGCGGCACGGCAGGGGCGCTCGACGGCGCGAACGGAACCGCGGCCGCAGGATTCCGAGGCGCGCCCAGGGCGGGCATGGTCATCGTGCGCGAGGTGGGCCCTCGCTCGGGCGTCGCCAGGGCCTTCGTGACGCTCTCTGGAGCGGCTTGCGCGACACTCGGCGCCGCGCTCGGTGGAACGCTGGGCGCGACACGCATCGCCCCGATCCCCTGCGTCGGCGTGACGACCACGACCCCTTCTTCCTGCGCGTGCCGCAGCGGCACCGCCGCGCGCCACGTCACGCTACAGACCGCTCGATCCGTATCGATGAGCAGCGTATCCGCGCGCAGCCACACTTCCTGCGGGCTGCCCCCGCTCCGCGTCACCATCGCCCGCGGCCGCACGTCCTCGACGAGCGCGATCATCCGCGGCTGCTCGGGGTTCAGGTGTTCGAGGAGGATCTGCGCTTGCGCCGGCAGCTCGGTGAGCTGCTGGTCCTTCGGCGCCGCGTTCCAGTACGACGCATCCACGCCCGCGGGCAACGGATGCTCGTGCCACCCCTCGTGGGGCCACGTGTTCCGGTGCGCGCGCAGGTGCTCCATGCGTGTCGGCCAGCGCGACGCGATCGGCCCGAAGCCGACGGGCGGGACCTCCTGCGCCGGGCTCCGCAACACGAACCCCGCCGGCTCGAAGTTCGGCGGAGGCCCCGGCGCGTTCGCGGCCATGCTCGGCGGGATCCCCACGGGGTTCCACGACCTCGGCCCGCCCGCCGCCCGCATCCAGCGCAGGGGCATCCGCGTGAACGGCACGGCGTCCGAGAGCCTGCCATCCGGCAACCAGTAGCGATCGCCGTAGGCCACGATCGCCTTGTTCAGGGACCCCACCGCGACCCGCGCGACGAGCGACGGCACGGCCTGGCCCTGGGGCGCCCAAACGTGCCCCACGACCATCACGTCCACGTGCCGCTTGAACGGCGCGAAATCGTTCGGCAAGCGGACGCTGCGTGGCGAACCGTCCTGCCAGTAGACGTCCATCACCTGCGGCGCGTCGGGCGACCCGACGAGCTCGCACGGCCCGTTTCGCAGCGCGTACGTCGCCTTGCAGACGACCGTCATCACGAAGGCGTCGCGGCGCGGCTGCCAAACGAGCTTCGCCACGGCGAGCGGAGGGGTCGCGGAGACGTGCACGGGCGTCAGTTTACCATCACGCCGCTCGCTCGATGAGGCCTCGGATCACGCGCTCGGGCGCGGCTCGCGAGGCGAACCCTCGTCGTTGACAATCGGACCCATCCGCGCCATTTCCGAGCGCCATGGCCAAGGTCCCCCTCGATCACGCGACCGTCGACGCGTGCCGCGCTGCGGCGGCCGCGATCGCCGACGACGTCCAGCGCTTCATCGACCGCCACACGACCGTCGGCATCGAGCGCACCGTCGCGCGCGCCTATGGCGTCACGGGCGCGGATCCCGAGGGCACGCCGCTCGCGAACGCGCTCGTCGACCGCATCCACAAGGCGGGGCACACGGGCCGCGGCGTCGCCTACTTCCTCGGACGCGCGCTGCTCGAAGGCGCGAGCTCCGCGCAGGAGGCCGCCGAACAAATCGCCTACGGCGGCGCCTCGCTCGACGTCGAGGGCGGCCCCACGACACACGAATGCCGCGGCGCCCTGGAGCTCGAAACGCAGAGGGCGATCGCCCGCATGGACGAGGCCCGGCGCGCGCGCGAGGTGTTCAAGGCCCGCTTCCCTGCGGCCGAGCTCCCGCTCAAATACGTCATCGTCGCCACGGGCAACATCTACGACGACGCGGTCCAGGCCAAGGCCGCGCGCTTCGCGGGCGCGGACATCGTCGCGGTCATCCGCGCGACCGCGCAATCGCTCCTCGATTACGTGCCCGAAGGCCCGACGACCGAGGGGTATGGGGGGACGTACGCCACGCAGGAGAACTTCCGCATCATCCGCAAGGCCGCGGACGAGGCGAGCGAAGAGACGGGCCAATACCTCGCCCAGACGAACTACTCCTCGGGCCTGTGCATGAGCGAGATCGCGTGGATGGCGGCGGTCGAGCGGCTCGACATGCTCCTCAACGACGCGATGTACGGCATCCTCTTCCGCGACATCAACATGGAGCGGACGTTCGTCGATCAATACTTCTCGCGCCGCATCGTGGCCCGCAGCGGGATCGTCATCAACACGGGCGAGGACAACTACCTCACGACGGCCGACGCGGTGGAGAAGGCGCACACCGTGCTCGCCTCGCAGTTCATCAACGAGGCGTTCGCGCGGCGCGCGGGGCTCTCGGACGATCAGATGGGCCTCGGCCACGCCTTCGAGATCGACCCCTGGCTCGAAGACAGCTTCCTCTTGGAGGTCGCGCAGGCGCAGCTCGTCCGGCAGATCTTCGACAAGCACCCCATCAAATGGATGCCGCCCACGAAATTCAAGACGGGCGACGTCTTTCACAGCCACGTGCACGACGCGATGTTCAACCTCGCGGGCGTGATGACGCACCAATCGATCGAGCTGCTCGGCATGTTCAGCGAGGCGATCCACACGCCCCTGCTCATGGATCGGTATCTCGCGCTGAAGAGCGCGAAATACGTCTTCGGCACGGCGAAGCACCTCGGCGACGAGATCCAGTGGAAGCCCGGCGGCATCGTGGAGCGGCGCGCCAAAGAGGTCCTGCACAAGGCGCACGAGCTTCTGGTCCAGGTGAAGGGCGACGGCATCTGGGACGCGATCGGCGGGGGCGCGTTCGGCGACGTGAAGCGCAGGCGCACGGGTGGCAAGGGCCACGCCGGCGTGGCGGCGCGTGACCCCGAGTATTTGAACCCGATCCTCGACGAGCTCGAAGGAGGCCGCTGACCATGGCGAAATGGCTACGCGCGTACGGGGACCGTGAAGGCGACGGGATGGTGCAGATGACCTTCACGCTCGCGATCCTGCCGGGGGATCGCGCGCGGGAAGCCGCAAAGCGCTTCGCCGAGGCCCACGGCCTCAAGGACCCGCTCGTCACCACGATGGAGCAATGCTCCCAGCAGCACACCTATTTCGTGGCGTACGGGCATTCGGCGCACCAGATCGACGTCGACACCATCGACGTCGCCGAGCTGGCCGCGAAGCCGCTCTCCCGCGAGCAGATCGAGGCCATGGGCAAGGAGCTCGGCCGCAAGATCGTCGTGGTCGGCGCCTGCACCGGCTCGGACGCGCATACCGTCGGGATCGACGCGATCCTCAATTACAAGGGGTTCGCCGGGGAGAAGGGCCTCGAAAGCTACAAGTGCTTCGACGCGCACAACCTCGGCGCGCAGGTCGAGAACGTCGAGCTGGCCGAGCGCGCCAAGGCGCTCGGGGCCGACGCGATCCTCGTCTCGCAGGTCATCACGCAGCGCAACTGCCATAAAGAGAACGCGGCGGCGCTCATCGATCTCCTGAACAAGCAGGGCGTCCGCGACAAGTTCCTGCTGCTGCTCGGCGGCCCGCGCATCGACAACAAGCTCGCGCTGGAGCTCGGGTATGAAGGCGGGTTCGGGCCGGGGACGAAGCCCTCGATGGTGGCCGCGTTCGTGGCGGAAGAGGTCCTCCGCCGCGCCCGCGGCAAACAGGTGGATCCGAGGCGCTAGCGCAAGGCCGCCGCGTGGTGCTCCACGTGGTCGCGCATGAACGACGCAATGAAATAATAGCTGTGGTCGTACCCCGGCTGCATCCGGAGCGTCAGCGGATGCCCCGCGGCCTCGCACGCCGCGCGAAAGAGCTCCGGCTGCAATTCCCGCGTGAGGAATTGATCCGCGTCGCCCTGGTCGATCAGGATCGGCAGCCGCTCCTTCGCCTCGCGCACGAGCGCTGTCGCGTCCCACGCGTTCCACGCCTCCCGGTCCGCGCCGAGGTACGCGGAAAACGCCTTTTCGCCCCAGGGCACCTGGCTCGGCGCCACGATCGGCGAAAACGCCGACACCGATCGATATCGACCCGGATGCTTCAGCGCGAGCACCAGCGCGCCGTGCCCGCCCATCGAATGCCCGAAGATCCCGCGCCGGTCCGAAAGCGCCGGCAAGTGCGCCTCCACGAGCCCCGGCAGCTCCTCGGCCACGTATTCGTGCATCCGATAATGCTTCGCCCAAGGCGCCTCTGTCGCGTCCACGTAAAACCCGGCGCCTTGCCCGAGGTCGTAGGCCGGATCGTCCGCCACGCCCTCGCCGCGCGGGCTCGTGTCCGGCGCGACCACGATGATCCCGTGCCGCGCCGCGTGCTCCTGCACGCCCGCCTTCGTCACGAAGTTCTGCTCCGTGCACGTGAGCCCGGAGAGCCAATAGAGCACGGGGCAACGCCCGGACTCGGCCTGCGGGGGCAGGTAGACGCCCACGTTCATGCTGCAGCCGAGCGCGCGCGATTCGTGCCGCAGCACCTTCTGGTGGCCGCCGAAAGAGCGGTTCGTCGAGACCTGGGTGAAGGGGTTCATGATGGCGACGGCGAGCCTACCCGAGACAGCCCCCGTCGCGCAATGCACGGAACGGGGCCGAAGGAAATCGATTACCCCGTCCGCTCGACCGACACGAGCCACGCCTCCGCGTATCCCTTGCCGCCGAGCATGTGCTCGTACCGCGCGGGCCGGATCTCCCGCACCTTCCAGCCCGACGCGAACGCCCTCCGAAGGTCCTCCGGCGAAAGCCGCCGCGGCCCCTCCGCGCCCGGCTCCCGATCGCTCCATACGAGCGCGTGATACATGCTGCCCGGACGAACCACGTGCGCCAGGCTCGCCACGTAGTGCGCCCGCATTCCGCTCCCGAACACGTGGAGCAGCCCCGAATCCAGCACCGTATCGAACGTCCGCCCGAGCATCTCGAGCTCCAGCGCATTGCCCCGCACGAAGTGCACCGACACGCCGCTCCACTGCGCGCGCGTCCGGGCCTTCGCGAGCGCATTCTCCACCATGTCGAGCCCCGTCACCGCGTGCCCCCGCGCCGCGAGGAAAATCGCGTTGTCGCCGGGCCCGCAGCCCACGTCGAGCACGTCGCCGCGGAACCCTCCGGCCTCCGCCAGCGCCACGAGGTCCGCCTGGGGCCGGCCGATATCCCAGGGCGCGTGCACGCCCTCCTCGTAGGCATGGTGAAACGCCGAAGGCTCCGGTGGAGCCGTCCTGTCCCGCGTGCCTTCGCTTTCGCTCGCCATCACCCCTCCTCCACGTCCATGTCTCGGGTGGATCCCTCTCCATGCGGCGGCGCCTCCAGGACGGCAAGGTTTTGCGCGCGCGGATTCGTGCGCGCGCCCTGCCCTCCGCCTTCCGCGCCGCGCGCCTCGCGGAAGGCTCGACGAGCGCGAGCACGAGCGGTAGGTAAGAAGGCTCCCGCGTCGCCTTCCAAGCGCCATGCGTCTCTCCCAAGCGCCCCTTTCCCTCTTCGCCTTCGCCCTCGCGGGCGTGCTCGGGGCCTGCCCGCGCGCCGCGGCGGCCGCGCCCCCGGGGGACCCGGCCGCGCAAAAACAAGCCTGCGCAGACGCCTCCGAGCAAGGCCAGGAGCTGCGCGACCAGGGCAAGCTCCTCGCCGCGCGCGAACGCTTCCTCACTTGCGCCGCGGAGGCCTGTCCCGCCATCGTCCGCAAGGACTGCGCCGACTGGCTCACGGATCTCGACGAACGCACCCCCTCGATCGTCCTCGATGCGCGTGGCCCCGTGGGCCAGGATCTCACCGACGTCCGCGTCCTCGAAGGCGAACACGTGCTCGCCTCGTCCCTCGACGGCAAAGCGATTCCCCTCGATCCGGGCGAGCACCGCCTCCGTTACGAGTGGCCCGGCGCCCCCGCAGTCGAGGAGCGTGTCGTCCTCCGCGAAGGCGAACACCGCCGGCGCCTCTCCGTCCGATTCGTCGGCGCCGCGCCCCTCGCGCCGAAGACACCCGCGCCTGCCGCGCCTCTGCCGCGCCCCCTTCCCCTCGCGCCCCTCGTCCTCGGCGGCGTGGCCCTCGCGGGCGGCGCCGCGTTCGCCGGCCTCGCCGTGAGCGCGAAGAGCGATTACGACCACCTCGACGCCACGTGCGCCCCGCGCTGCACCGCCGACCTCGTCGACCCCGTCCGCACCAAGCTCCTCCTCGCGAACGTCTCCCTCGGCGTGTCCTTCGTCTCCCTCGGCGTCGCCACGTTCTTGTGGTTCACCCGCCCCAAGGCTCCGCCCGGAAAAACCCCGACGACCGCCTTCGCCATCACGCCCCTGCCCGGCGGCGCCGCGGCCTTCGTCGGCGGCCCCCTCCCGTTCGAGGGATCGCCCCGCTCCAGCGTGATCCCACCGATCACCCCCCCATGAACGATCCGATCACCCCCGCGCGCCTGCCCCTTCTTTCCCGGCCGTTTTGCTGATCCTGCGCCCCGGCATGCCCGTTGCCATGGGGACGGGGCATGAAGCACTGGAACCGTCGACGCTTCCTCTCGGGCATGGGCGCGGCCCTCGTCGCCGCCCCCGTCCTCGGCCTCCTCGAGCGTGACATTCGCGCCGAAAACGCGACGCCAGCCCGCCGCCTCGTCGTGTTCTTTTCGCCCAACGGCACCATTCACAAGCACTGGCGCCCGAGCGGCAGCGGGTCGAACTTCTCCTTTCCCGCTGGCAGCATCCTCGAGCCCCTCGCCGCGCACAAGAGCCGCATCATCGTGTGCGACGGCCTCGATTTCCACGGCGTCGACAACCACGAAGCCGGCATGGCCGCCATGCTCACCGGCGGCGGCACCCTCGGCACGGAGACCGCGGGCAAGAGCCTCGATCAATACATCGCCCACCGCATTGGCCAGAACGATCGATTCCCCTCCCTGGAGCTCGGCGTGCAGACGAGCGCCTGGGGCGGCGGCATCCAGACCCGCATGTCGTATGCCGGCCCCGGGCAATTCGTCCCGCCGGACGACAGCCCCAAGAGCGTCTATACCCGCATGTTCGGCGACGCCCTCGGCGGCCCGGGCGAGCTCGACGCGGCCCTCGCCCGCAAGAAGAGCATCCTCGATCTGCTCCGCGGCGAGCTCGGCACCTTGCGCGGCAAGGTCGGCGCCCACGAGCGCGAAAAACTCGACGAGCACCTCGCCTCGCTGAAGAAGATCGAATCTGGCCTCCAAGGCCCGCTCTGCGCCCCGCCCGCGGCCCCGCCCGCGGTCGGCACGTACAGCAATGACGCGTTCCCCACGATCGGCAAATCCCAGATGGATCTGCTCGTCCTCGCGCTCGCGTGCGACATGACGCGCGTCGCCTCCGTGCAATGGAACCACACCGTCGGCCCCGTCGTCATGAGCTGGCTCGGCGTCGCCGAGGGCCACCACGGCCTCTCCCACAGTGACGACGGCAATTCGAAGGGCGTCGCCGAGTTCGTCGCCACCGAGCGGTGGTATGCCGAGCAGTTCGCCTACCTCCTCGAACGCCTCGCCACCACGGCCGATCCGCAGGGCGGCATGCTCCTCGATTCCACCGTCGTCCTCTGGTGCAAGGAGCTCGGCGACAGCCGCCTCCACGATTGCAAGTCCGTGCCCTTCGTCCTCGCGGGCGGCGGCGGCCTCTCGACGGGCCGGTATCTGAACTTCGGCGGCGCGCCGCACAACCGCCTCCTCGTCTCCGTCTGCCAAGCCCTCGGCCTCGACAATGAGACCTTCGGCGACCCGCAAAAAGGCTCGGGTCCCCTGCCGGAGCTCTTCGCGTGAAAACCCCTGGAACCAACGTGGGAGCCATGGCCATGCTGCGTACTGTCCTTCGCTCGAATTCGATCCGGATCACGGGCGCCCTCGCGCTTACGGCCGCCTTCGCGGGCTGCCTCGGCGGGGAAGACGAAAAGGAGGGGAACGGCCCCGGCGTCGTCGGTTGTCCGGACGACCTCGCGTTCTTCCAGAACAACGTCTACGAGCCCCTGCTCGAAAAGAAATGCTTCGTCTGCCACAGCGCGACGGGCATGGCCGGCAAGAGCCGCCTCGTCCTCACGCCGCGGAGCGACCCGGACGCCCTCGAAAAGAACCTCAAGGTGGCCCGCGCGCTCGCCGTCGAGCAGGAAGGCGGCCTCTCCGTGCTCCTCTCGCGCCCCTCGGGCCAGCACCCGAATGGCCACCCCGGCGGCACCCTCTTCGAGCAGGGCACGCCCGATTACGCGACCCTCTCGCTCTTCGTCACGCGCACGACCCGCGGCGAAGGCTGCGCCGCGCCCTCCGCCGCTTGCACCACCGTGCAGCCGGGGCCCCGCGTCCTGCGCCGCCTCACCCGCCACGAGTACGACGCCACGATCTCGGAGCTCTTTGGCATCGAGTCGCAATGGGGCGCCTCCTTCGTCCCTGACATCGTCATCGGCGGCTTCGACAACAACGAGGACGCGCTCCGCGTGAGCCCGCTCTTCGCCGACCAGGTCCGCCGCGCCGCCGAGGAGATCGCCACGCTCGCCCTGACGAACCCTTCGAGCATCCTGCCCTGCGACCCCGTCGCCGCGGGCCCCGAGGCGTGCGCGAAGACGTTCGTCGACACGTTCGGCAAGCGCGCCTTCCGCCGCCCGCTCAGCGCCGAAGACGCCAAGCGCTACGTCACGCTCTACCAGACGATCGCGGACAAAGAAGGCTTCAACGAGGGCATCGAGGCCGTGATCACGGCCATGCTCCAGTCGCCGCATTTCCTCTATCGCACCGAGATCGGCGACAATTCGATCGCCAGCGAGGGCGGGCGGGTTCGGTTGACGCCCCACGAGATCGCCACCGAGCTCTCCTACATGCTCTGGGGCACGATGCCCGACGACGAGCTCTTCGCCGCGGCCGACGCGAATGCGCTCGGCACGCCGGAGCAGATCGAGGCCCAGGCCAAGCGCCTGCTCCAGGATCCGAGGAGCGACGAGATCCTCGAGCGGTTCGCCATTGCCTGGCTCGAGCTCGATCGGCTCGACGCCGCGCCCAAGGACTCCGCCACCTACCCCGAATGGAACGCCGAGATCCGCGCCGCCATGATCGAGGAGACGCGCCAGTTCGTGCGCCACGTGATCCGCAATGGGGAAGGCACGATCGCGGAGCTGCTCGATGCGCCTTACACCTTCGTGAGCCCCAAGCTCGCGACGTTTTACGGTTTGCCCGCGCCCGCTGGCGCGGCCGACGAGAACGATTTCGGCATGATCGAGCTCGGCGACACCGGCCGCGCCGGCATCCTCACGCACGGCAGCGTGCTCGCCACGCATGGAAAACCGGCCGGCTCCTCCCCCGTGCATCGCGGCAAGCTCATCCGCGAGCGCCTGTTTTGCCAGCCCTTGCCGCCGCCGCCGCCCGGCGTCGTCGCCGAGCCGCCGCCCGTCGATACCACGAAGAGCACCCGCGAGCGTTACGCGGCGCACACCACCGTCGAGCTCTGCAAGAGCTGCCACGACCTCGTCGACCCCATCGGCTTCGCCTTCGAGCATTTCGACGGCATCGGCCGGTATCGCGCCGACGAGAATGGCCTGCCGATCGACGCCTCCGGCGAGATCCTCTCGGCCCCGGCCACCACGGGCAGCTTCGTGGGCGTCCCCGAGCTCGCCTCCGTCCTCGCGGACAGCGCCGACGCGCAGGGTTGTTATGCGCGCTCGTGGCTCCGGTATGCGTATGGCCAGCTCGACGAGGGCCGGCTCGCTTGCCTTTCGAGCCAGGTCGCGGACGAGTTCCAGAAAGGAAACCTCCGCGTCCTCGACCTGCTCGTCGCGCTCACCCGCACCTCACATTTCACCGAGCGTGTCGCCGATCCCCCGGAGCCCGGCGGCCCCAGCAATCCCTCGGGTACGGGCGGCGGCGGCGCGGGCGGCGATCCGACCGGGTCCGGCGGCGCGGGCGCCTCGGGCGGCGGGGATCCCGGCCCCACGCTCCCGTACGTCGTGGATACGACCGTCGACAGCGATTGGGGCAGCGGGTATCAGCTCACGATCCAGGTCACGAACATCGGGAAAGAATCCCTGACCTGGTCCATCCCGATGCAGGTCGAGGGCACGATCGCCAATATCTGGAATGCGAGCTACACGGTGGCAAACGGCACCACCCATTTCGTCGGCGCCGAGCACAACGCCACCCTCGCGCCCGGCCAGGCCACGAGCTTCGGCTTCGTCGCGAATCGCTGAGCGCAGAGAACCCGACTTTCGATCCGGACGGGCGGGCCCTACGGTTCGCGGAGACCATGGTCGCCGCGCCGCCCGCCCTCGCCGCCCCCGCCCTCGACCTCCCCACGACCTGGTACGGCCCCGCCGTCGCGCGCTTCGAGGCGGAGTTCCCGGGCAATCCCTACGATCCCGACGAAAACGACGTTCGTGTCGTCTTCGTCGGATCAAGCGGCGAGCGGATCGAGCGGATCGCCTATCCCGACGGGACCTCTGCTTACGAGGCCGTCCTCGTCGCGAAGGCGCCCGGGCCGTACCGACCCCTCCTCTATCGAAATGGCGTCCTCCAGCCCGCCCGCGCCCGGAGCGACGTCGTACGTCTCGACGAACGTTTGCCGCGCGGCTTCCTCCGGGTCGATCAGCGGAACCCGAACCGCTTCGTGTGGGACGACGGCACGCCGTATTATCCGCTCGGCATGAACCTCGGCTGGCAAATGCCCGAGCTGCCGCCCATGACCACGCAGATCGCGCGCATGGGCGCAGCCGGGATCCAGTGGACGCGCATCTGGGCGAGCTCCTGGGATGGGAAAAACCCGTTCTGGCCCGTGAACGACCCCGCTGCGCCGCGGGATCGGCTCTGGCCGCCAGCGCTCACGAAATGGGATGCCCTCTTCCAGGCCTGCGAGAAGGCCGGCATCTCGATGCAGATGGTCCTCTTCAACCACGGGTCCTTCAGCACCTTCGTCAATCCGAACTGGCCCGATCACCCCTGGAACGTGGCCCGCGGCGGATTTCTCGCGGACGCGGCCGACGTCTTTTCGGACCCCGAGGCGCGGCGGCGCATGAAAATGTGGCTCCGCCACGCCGTCGCCCGTTATTCGCATTCCCCGGCCCTCTTCGCCTGGGAGCTCTGGAACGAGGTCGAGTGGACCGACGCCTCCTTCGCCGGGCGCTTCTCCGACATCACGGCCTGGCACGAGGAAATGGCGCGTTACCTTCGATCCCTCGATCCTTACGGCCACCCGGTGACCACGAGCGCGCTCCTCGCCCCCGCGTCGACGTGGCGCTCCATGGACTTCCTCCAGCCCCACCTGTACACGGATGCCATTGCTCTCTTCGCCCGCCTCGGCTGGCTCCCGACCCGCGCGCCGGCCTTTTTCGGCGAGGTCGGCCCCTCGCGCCCCGCGCGGGTGAACCTGCGAGCCTTCGTCCGCGACGCCCTTTATGCCGGCATGCTCCGCAATCAGGCCGGCACGCCCATGTTCTGGTACTGGGACCTCGTCGAAAAACACGACCTTTATGGAGAATTCCGGACCGCGGCGAAGGTGCTCGACGTGAGTCGTCTCCCGTCTCATGCGCGCGCCGAGGCGCGACCCATCCTCGTGATCCCGCCTTCGCCTGCCCTCGCGCTCGGGGAATGTGATTGGTTGACGGTCCGGATCACCGCCCCGTCCCCCCGCACGGTCCGTATCCTCGGCGCGCGGCTCGACCAGGGCGACTACCATCGCACGACCATCGACCTCGACACCGGTCAATCGTCCGAGGATAGGGTGCGTGTCGGACCAGCGGGCCTGGAGGTCGCCCTCCCGGCGGCCGACGTCGTCATGGTCCTGGACAAACACTCCGGTGGCTGCCGCGACGACGTTCGACGTCACCGTGAAACGCACGCGCTGAGCTCGGCCATGGTAAAGCTTGGTCTCGGAGGAGACACGTGACCGAGATCCCGCTCTACCAGATCGATGCCTTCACGCGCCGCCCCTTCGCCGGCAACCCCGCCGCCGTATGTCCCCTGCCCGCGTGGCTCCCGGACGCGACGCTCCAGGCGATCGCCGCGGAGAACAACCTCTCGGAGACCGCGTTTTTCGTGCGCCAGGGTGACCGCCACGAGCTGCGCTGGTTCACGCCCTCGGTCGAGGTCGATCTCTGCGGCCACGCCACGCTCGCCGCCGGATACGTCGTCCTCGAGCTCCTCGCGCCGGACCTCCCTTTCGTCTCGTTCCACACGCGGAGCGGCGAGCTCGTCGTGCGGCGCGCCGAGGGCTTGCTCTCGATCGACCTGCCCGCGCGCCCGCCCGCGCCCACGCACATCACGGACGCGCTCGCCGAGGCGCTCGGCAAGCGACCGACCGCGGCCTTTGCCGCGCGCGATCTCGTGGCCGTGTACGACAGCGCCGAGGACGTCCGCGCGCTCCGGCCCGACATGGCGAAGATCGCGGCGCTCGATACGTTCGCGGTGGGCGTCACCGCGCGAGGGACGGGAATCGACGCGGACGTCGATTTCGTGTCCCGCTTCTTCGCGCCGGCGAAGGGCGTCCCCGAGGATCCCGTGACGGGATCCCTGCATTGCACGCTCGTGCCCCTCTGGGCCTCCGAGCTCGGCCGGACGCGGCTCCAGGCGCGGCAGGTGAGCGCGCGGACGGGCGAGCTCGACTGCACACTCGCGGGGGATCGCGTCCTGCTGGCGGGCGGCGCGGTGCTCGTGATCGAAGGCCGGATGCGCTTCTGAACCGGCTTCCCTGACGCCGCGCGGAAAGGTATCTTGCCGGCGGCCCATGATTCCCGTCCTGCGGTGCACCGACCTCGAGCTCACCGATCTCGCCGACGACAAACCCGCGCTCGTCGACCCCGAGACCGGCGAGCCCGCGGGCCTCTCCCTCGTGCAGTGGCTCGGCTCCGGCGGAATGTCCGCCGTATTCCTCGCCGAGCGTGACGAGGAAACGGCGGCGCCCGGCCTCTCGGCGCTCGCGCCCTCCCGGGTCGCGGTGAAGCTCGTCAAGCCCGGGACCGAGCAGGGCCTCGCGCAGATGGGCATGACGAGCCGGGATCTCGCGCAACGCGAGATCGAGGCGCTCGAACGGGTGAAGAACCTCGTCCCGCCCAGCGAATTCGTCATCGGATATTACGGGCACGGCAGCGCCGAGGTCGCGCTCGAAGACGAGCCGCCCCTCATCCTGCCCTGGATCGCGCTCGAATACGTCGAAGCATCCAGCGAGGGCGTGACGCTCACCGATCGCGTCAGCAAAGCGCGGGAGACGGGCGTGGATCCGGTCCGCGCCCACAGGCTCGCGCGCGGCATGATCGAGGGCGTCCGTGTCCTCCACGGCCTCGGCGTCCTCCACCGCGACCTCAAGCCCGACAATGTATTCGTCGCCGGCCCGCTGGACGATGAAACGCCGAAGATCGCCGATTGTGGCATCGCGCGTGTCGACGGGCTCGCGCTCGCGACCGTGCAGGGGATCACGCTCGGGTATGGGGGCCCCGAGCAGGCGCTCTCGTCGGTCGCGCCCTCGCGGCGCAATCCGCTCGTCGGGCCCTGGACGGACGTGCACGCGCTCGCCTCCACGATCTGGTTCCTGCTGACGGGCGAGGAATGGTGCCGCTCGATGCCCGCCTGGTACATGGGCGAGCGGCGCAGCCTGCGCACGGCGAAGAAGCTGCACCGCGGCTTTTTGGCGGCGGAGGAGCTGCTCGGCGCCATCGACCTCGCGCTCCGGCAAGGCGCCTCGCCGGTGCTGCCCGAGGGGACGTGGGACCTCGACGGCGCCACGTTTTACGAGACACACGCGCGCAAATTGCTCGGCGGCTCCATGTTCGAGGGTTCGCCGCCGCGCTTCCCCTCGGTCGACGCGTTCGCCGAGGCGCTGCTCCCGCCCCTGGAAGCGGCCGCGGCGCGGTGGATCGAAATCGCGGCGCGCGAGCACCAGCCGATGACCTCGTTCCGCAAGACGCGCATCTTGCCGTCCGAGGAGGAGGTCTTCGCCGCGATGGACGCGCTCGCGCCGCCGCGCACCACGAGCGAAAAACCCCTCCTTTTGGAGCCGGGCGGCGTCGTCTTCCTCCCGGGCCCCTGGGGATTCGCGCGCTCGGGCAGCGAGCTGCATGGTTTGTCCAAGAAGGAGCCGCGCACGTTCTCGGTCGACGTCCCACGGCCTTATAGAGCGCAGATCGCCGCCTCGCGGTGGCTCGTGCGTGGCCCGGGCGGGGGCATTGCGCTCGTGGGCCCGGCCCACGTCCTCTTGCAGCGGGGCGAGTCGTTCGTGCAGGGCACGCTGCCGCGGCGCGCGGACGAGGGGCCCGTCGGTGAAATCGTGGCGACGCTCGGCGACGGCCGTGCCTTCGGGGTGGTGACGGCCGACGCGGGCGAAGGCGGACCGGAGCTCTGGCTCTCGAACGACGGCGTACGCTGGGCCGATCCGCTCCTCTTGCCGCTCGGCGGCGAGGTCTCCGCGATTGCATCGGGCCCGCTCGGCTTTTTCGTCGCGGGCAGCTTGCGCGGCAAGAAGGCGCGCGCCTTGTGGATTGGATACGACCAGGAGGTCCGCTCCTCCGCCGCGAGCTTGAACGACAAACCTGCCTTGCTCCTTTGCGTGGCGGGCGCCGAGGGCGAAGCGTGGGCCGCGGGCGTGGGCGTCGTGATGCGCTTCGATCGCGGAGGATCCGCGGTCGAGGCCTCCGAAGCGGAGGGCCTTCCCGTGGCAATGGGCCTCGACGACGAGGGCGTGCCTTGGCTCGTCACCGAGCGGGAGGTCTTCCGAAGGCACGGCGGCGGCGTTTCGCCCGTGTGGAAGCGATATCATACGCAGCGGAAGGGCGCGCCGCGGCTCGTGGCGATTGGTTTTCCGCCGGGCGGGGTGCGCGTCGTGGACGCGGTCGGGGGCGGGGCCGTCTTGCGGACGTGAGCGGACGCAGGGGGCGAGCGGCGTAAGGCTCTCGACGCCGACGCGCTGGATCCGGTTCGACGCCGGGACCGAGCACCTGGCGTCAGCACCACATTCTGCGGATCACGCGCGCGTCCCCGCTGTTCGTAACTACAAACAACGATATTTCCGAGGTGTGCCAGCAGGTGTATCCTAGGGGAACGTTCATCTTCATACGGGGGCCATGAGCACGTACACGCCAGATCATCCTACGCTCGGTTACGTGGAGCTGGAGCGCCGCAATGCTGCGCTGGCCGCCGAGAACCAGGCCCTCCGCGCCCAGGTGGAGGACGCGCGCCGGCTCCTCGAGGACCAAGCGCTCGTCGAGCAGGAGCGGCACCTCAATGAGGAGCGGTTCCAGCAGATGTTCGATTGTTCACCGATCGGACTCGCCATCGTCAGCCTCGAAGGCGGCTTCGTCCGCGTGAACCGCGCGCTCGCCGGGATGCTCGGCTACACGCCCGATGAGCTCCTCCAGCTCCGCTTCCAGGACATCACGCACGCGGACGACCTCGAGATCGACCTCGAGCTCCTCGGGAAAACGCTCCGCGGCGAGATCCCGCGGTATCAGCTCAAAAAGCGGTTCATCCACCGGAGCGGGGCGATCGTCGACGTCCTCCTCCACGTCGCCCTCGTGCGCGACGCGAACGGCGCGCCGGTCCATTTCATGTCGCAGCTCCTCGACATGACCGAGCAGAAGCGGGCCTACGAGGCGCTGCGGACCAGCGAGGAGCGCCTGCGCCAGCTCTCCACGCCCCTCGTCCCCATTCGCGAGGACGTCGTGGCCATGCCGCTCATCGGCGCCATCGATCCGGCCCGCGCCGACCGGGTGCTCGAAGTGCTCCTCACGGGCATCAGCGGCGGGCGCGTGCGCGTGGCCATCCTCGACGTCACCGGCGTGGTCGACCTCGACGAACAGGTCGCGGGCGCGCTCGTCCGGACCGCGCACGCCGTACGCCTGCTCGGCGCGCAGATGGTGCTGAGCGGCATTCGCGCCGAGGTGGCGCGCACCCTCGTGGAAATCGGCGCCGACCTCTCGGGCATCGTGACGTGCGCGAATCTGCAGGCGGCGATCACGTATGCGCTGCGGCTCTCGCGCAGCGGCGCCGCCCAGGAAGCGGGCGTGACCAGCCATGGCAATGCGCAGCGAGGGTAGAGGGTAGGAGGAACGCCGCGCCCTACAGGAGGGGCCCGCGAAAGAGAAGCATGCTCGCCAGAGGCCGGTACCCCATCGACGCGTTGAGGTGCCGGATCGGAGCATTCTCGACGATGTTCTCCGTCACCAGGCGTCGAAAGCCGGCCCGCTTCGCGCCGGCCACCTGCGCCCGTTTGAGTGCGCTCGCGATGCCGCGGCCGCGCCACGCCCGCCGCACCCCCGTGAGGCTGTGGAATGCGACGCCGCCGCGGCCGCGCTGAAGCACCGCATACCCGACGACCTCGGCGCCCTGCATCGCGATGAACGTGAGGTCATGGGTATGGATGGGCCGGTCCATGTCCGTGGCGCGCCAGTCTTCGAACGATCCCACGTCGTCCGCCGCCTCCCCGGGGATATCCGGAATGGCCTCGCGCGCGACCTGGTACATGCCGCGCAAAAGATCGGGCCGCTCGGCGCGGGTCACGACCGTGATGCCGTCCGGCGGCTTCACCTCGGGCATGGGCGCCGCATCGAGGTCCAGCTCGAGCTCGAGTTGACGCCCCACCTCCTCGTACCCGCGCCGTTCGAGGCAACCACGAGCGTCCCCCGCACGCTCGTGCGCTTCGATTTCGAGCGTCTGCAACCCGAGCCCCCGCGCGTGCTCCGAAAGCGCGCCGTGCATCGCCGCGGCCACGCCCCGGCGCCGATGCTCGGGCCGCACCCATAGCCCCGCCACGCCACACGCATTCGCGCCATGGCCCCCGGCAGGTCGGACGAAGGCGGCGCCCACGGCCTGCCCGTCGATCCGATAGACCCCATCCAAGCGACCCGGATGAAGGCCGCGCAGATGGCGCGCATCCTCGAAGGAGGGGATCCCCCAGACATCCGCGGCATTCACCACGTCGACCCAATCGCGGAGGGCTTCGTCCCCCGCGACGATTTCAAGGGGCGGCCTGGGGACGGTTCGTGCCCCGGCACGGGCCGCCCGTCAAGGGCAGCCCGTGCCGGGGCCGATGCGCTGGGGGGGAGGAAATCGTTTCAGTTCCCGACGGGCAGGAGGAGCAGCACGCCGTCGTCGTTCCCGGGGCCCATGCCCACGGACTTCGCCCCGACGATCGCTGCGTGCTTCTGGTCGGGCGAGAGCGCCACGCCCCAGAACATATCGGCCGCCCCGCCGAGATCGTATTGCTTGTAGCCCTTCGGCGCGAAGGTCGTGTCGACCTCCCCGTTCTCGGTCAACACGCCGACCATCGCGTCGATGTTGTCGGCCGCCGGCCTCCCGCCGCCCACGAGCAGCGAGCGCTTGTCGCCGAGCCCGACAATCGCACGGCCGTTGTCGGTGTTGCCGGCCAGGTCGATACGGACGTGCCCATTCTGGCCGTACGTCGTATCGAGCTTGCCGTCGCCCGTGATGCGGAGCGACAGCCAGTCGACGTTTTCATTGCCGCCATTCGAACCGTAACCCACGGTCACGAAGTTCGACCCTTGCGGGATGATGTCGTAGGCCTCGGCGACCGACGCGAGCACGACCTGGTTGAACACGCCGTCCGTGCCGAACGTCGGGTCGAACTTACCCGCGCTGTCGATCTTGTAGATCACGGGGCTCACGATGTTGTCCCCGTCTCGGTTGTACCCGGAAATCACGGCGCTCCCGTCGGCGAGGATGCGGCCCGACTTCGGGGACGCATTCTGCTGGGCGATGTCGAGCAGCACGACGCCGTTCGTCCCGAAGCCATTGTCGATCGCCCCGTTGGCGCTCAGGCGCACCGCGGCGAAATCCGTGTCCGTGCGGCCGGGCGCCTTCTGCGCGCCGACGACGAGCAGCCGATCGTCCGCGTAGACGTTCAGGCCCCACTGCGTATCCGCGACGTAGGTATTGCCCACGAGCTCGCCCTCGCTCAGGTCGAGCACGGTCACCCCGTTCGTGCCGAAGGTCGTATCGAGCGTCCCGTCGGCGTTGAACCGCGTCACGGCGAGATCGCGATCCCGCGCGTCCGCCGCGCCTTCGTGCTCGATCGTGCCGGCGACGACGATCTTGCCCGTCGATTGCACCACGATCCCGCGCGTCACCTCGCCGTTCGTCCCCACCGCCACGTTGTGCGTCGCGATGCCATTGGTGCCGAACGTCGTATCGATCTCGCCGGTCGGCTTGAACTTCACGACGATCGTCGCGAAATCCGCGGTCGCGTCCGTCGATGGCGCCGCGTGGCCGGTCGCGTAGAAGTTGCCTTGCGCGTCGAACGTCACGCCGTACAGCCGATCGTGCCCCGCCTCCGAAACGGGCACGGGCACGAGCTTCTCCTCCTCGCCCCCGCCCGCGCCGCCGGCGCCGCCCATTCCACCGGCCCCGCCCATTCCGCCGGCGCCGCCCATTCCACCGGCCCCGCCGTTCCCACCGACGCCGCCGACGCCGCCGTCGCCGCCCGTGCCGCCCGTGCCGCCCATGCCGCCCATGCCGCCCGTCGCGCCCGTGCCGCCCTGGCCTCCCCCGCCCGTGCCGCCCGTGTCGTCCCCGCAGCCGGCGGCGAGCGCGCCGAGCAGCACGCAGGCCGAGAGGGGCACGAGGTACGTGGTTCGCGCCCATGCGCGGCGGATGGCTCCCGTATTCGCGTTCATTTTATGCTTCTCCTTACGTTATTTTTCAGTCGCGTCCGATGTGGCGCCCTGCCACTAAGCGCGTTCACTTGAAATAGAAAATGAAAAACATTTTCAACAGCGAGGGGTGGGTAATGCACGCCCTGCATCATGTCAACCGGAAACCGCACCCCGATCGCTGCTCGATCCGCGGGAAGCAAGCTGTTCTACACGGGCCGCGCGTTTCTTTGTGCTCAAATTAACAAATCCTGCCACGCCCCCGAGGACCCTTGGTGCCCCAACGAACCAATCGTCTTCGACGCCACCTCGGTTTCCATCCGGGGGTCATCTTTCAGCACGAGCGAAGTTGAAAGTAGTTTTCAACATCGACAAGCGTGCTACCATCCGCCCCCCTGCTCGGGACCAAGCTTCGGATAGGGAAGAGGATGTCCATGCAGAATCATTCGCAGGTGAGCCCTCCGCCTCCCAGGAGGTGGCTGCAAGGCGGGAGCGTCGCGCGCGCGCTCCTCGGTGGTCTTTTCGCCCTCGGCCTCGTCGCGGGCTGCGAGCGAATCGCCTTCTACTCGACGGGCCGCCCCCCGCCCGATTCGAATGAAGGCTCCACGACCGCCTCGTCCTCGAGCGGCGGCAGCAGCGGCGATCCGACCGGCGGGATGGGGACCGTCACCCGCGCGACGCTGATCGACGCCATTGCCACGTGCAACCTCGAGCTCCTCGACACCTTCCAGAAGGCCGCCCAGGAGCTCTCCACCGCGGCGGCCAAAGCCAAGACCGACCCCCAGGCCCGCGCCGAGGCGCAGGCCGCCTGGAGCAAAGCCATCGACCTCTGGCAACGCGCCGAGCCCTTCCAGTTCGGCCCCGGCGGCCCCACGAACACGCCCGGCGGCCAGGGCCTGCGCGACACCCTTTACTCCTGGCCGCTCGTCAGCCGCTGCCTCGTCGAGCAAAACATCGTCTCGAAGGCGTACGAAGCCGCTGATTTCGGCACCACCGCGCTCATCAACATGCGTGGCCTCGCCGCGGCCGAATACCTCCTCTTCTACACGGGCACGGACAACGCCTGCAACCCCGCGTCCGCCATCAACACCTCGGGCTCGTGGGCCGCGCTCAGCGCGGACGAGCTCGCCTCGCGCAAGGCCGCGTATGCCTCCTCCGTCTCCTCGGGCATCGCCGCGATGGCCGGCAAGCTCCTCGGCGCGTGGCGCCCGGGCGAGGGGGATTTCGACACGCAATTCAGGAACGCAGGCAAAAGCGGCTCGGCGTACACGACAGAACAAATGGCCCTCAATGCGGTGAGCGACGCGATGTTCCACGTCGAGATTCAGGTGAAGGACCAGAAGCTCGCGCGCCCGCTCGGCATCCTCGATTGCGCCAACGCGACCTGCCCGGAGGCCGTGGAATCACGCTTCGCCGGCCGCTCCAGGGTGCACGTGCGGAACAACCTCGTCGGTTTCCGCATGCTCATGAGCGGATGCAAGGACGGCGAAGGCGTGGGCTTCGACGACGTCCTCACCGCGCTCGGCGCGACCGCGCTCGCCGAGAAGATGAGCGCCGACGTGAACGGCGCCATCGCCGCGGCCGACGCCGTCCCGAGCGACGACCTCGCCCAGGCCCTCGCGCAGAACCCCGAGAGCGTCAAGCAGCTCCACGACGCCGTGAAGCGAATCACGGACAGCCTCAAGACCGAGTTTGTCACGGTCCTGGATCTCGAGCTCCCGCAGACCGTGGAAGGGGACAATGACTGAACGAGCCGACGCGGCCCCCTCGGGCCGCCTCGCGCGGCTCGCGTCGCTCCTCCTCCGCCCGGAGGACGCGGCGGCGCTCGCCGCGTTCCGCTTCTGCTTCGGCGTCCTCGGCTGCGTGAGCGCGCTCCGCTTCCTCGCGTATGGCTGGGTGGACGAATTTTTCGTCAAGCCCCGGTTCTTCCTCTCGTACTGGGGCTTCGACTGGCTCGCGCCGCTCTCCGCCCGCGGAATGCACGCGCTCTTCGTGGCGCTCGCCGTCGTGAGCGCGTGCGTCGCGGTCGGCTTCCTCTATCGCGCCGCGATCGTCCTCTTCCTCGTCGGCTTCACGTACGTCCAGCTCCTCGACGTCACGAATTACCTCAACCATTACTACCTCGTCAGCCTGCTCGCGCTCCTCCTCTCCTTCATGCCCCTCCACCGCGCGTATTCGGTGGACGCGTGGCTCTTCCCCAAGCTCCGCAGCGCGACCTTGCCCGCGTGGTGCACGTACCTCCTCCGCTTCCAGGTCGGCGCCGTCTACTTCTTCGCGGGCCTCGCGAAGGTCAACAGCGATTGGCTCCTCCACGCCCAGCCGCTCAACATCTGGCTCTCGTCGCGCACCTACCTGCCCGTCGTCGGCCCCCTCCTCGGCGAACGCTGGGTCGCCTTCGCCATGAGCTGGGCCGGCTGCCTCTTCGACCTCACGGTCGTGGCCTTTTTGCTCATGCCGCGGACCCGCGTCGCGGCCTATGCCGTCGTCCTCCTCTTTCATACGGCGACGAAGCTCCTCTTCCCGATCGGCATGTTCCCGGTGATCATGGTCGTCGCCGCGCTCGTGTTCTTCTCGCCGAGCTGGCCACGCAACCTCGTCGCCTTCTTCCGGCGCCGCGCCCCCGCGCCCGCCCCCGCCCTGCCCGCGCCCGCGCCCCTCCCCCGCTTCTTCGGCGCGCGTCTCGCCCTCGTCGCGTGTTATTGCGCCTTCCACCTCCTCTGGCCCCTCCGGACGCACCTCTATGGAGGAAACGTCCTCTGGCACGAGCAAGGCATTCGTTTTTCCTGGCGCGTCATGCTCCGCGAGAAAAACGGGAGCGTCACGTACCTCGTGACGGACCCGCGGACCGGCCGCACCCAGGAGGTCCCCCCGCGCAAGTTCCTGAATGGCCGCCAGGAGCGTGATTTCTCCACGCAACCGGACCTCATCCTGCGGCTCGCGCACCAGATCGCGCGTGATTTCGAGGCCCGCGAAGGCGTACGCCCGATCGTCCGGGCACACACGCCCGTCTCGCTCAATGGCCGTCCGGCGGAGCTGCTCCTCGATCCGACGGTCGACCTCGCAACCATCTCCGACGGGCTCGCCAGGGCCACCTGGATCCGGCCCGTCCCGCAAGCACCTCCCATTCACCTCGAGTCCCTGGCATGGCATCGCCCCTGATTCGACGCTCGACGCTCCCCACGCTCCTTTTGCTCTCGCTCTCGCCCGCGGCGCTCGCCCAGACCGGAGGCGACCCGCCCCCGCCGCCCGCCGCCGCGCCGCCGCCCGCGGCGACCGAGGACGCGAACGCGAAGAGCGAAGAGCCCCCTCCCCCCATTGAAATCTCGGTCGTCGGCACGCGCCTCCAGCAGACGAGCGGCTCGGCGCACGTGGTGACGACGAAGCAACTCCAGCGCTTCAAGTACGACGATCCCCACAAGATCCTGCTCGGCGTCCCCGGCGTCTACGTCCGCGAGGAAGACGGCTTTGGCCTGCGCCCGAACATCGGCATTCGTGGCGCCGTCTCCGACCGCAGCAAGAAGATCACGCTCATGGAGGACGGCGTCCTCCTCGGACCCGCGCCCTACTCCGCGCCCGCCGCGTATTATTTCCCGCTCATCGGCCGCATGGATTCCGTGCGCGTGGTCAAGGGCCCCTCGGCGATCAGTTATGGCCCGCATACCGTCGGCGGCGCCATCGACATGACCACGGCGGCCATTCCTTCCGAGCGCCGCGGCATGCTCGACGTCTCGTTCGGCCAGTACATGCTCCGCAAGGTCCACCTACGACAAGGCCTCGCCGACGACAAATACGGCGTCCTCCTCGAAGCCGTGCACCTCGCGAACGACGGATTCAAAGAGCTCGACGGCGGCGGCGACACCGGGTTTGCCCGCACCGACGTCATGATGAAGGGCCGCTACACCTTCGATCCCGTCGGCTCCGTCGTGAACGAGCTCGAGCTCAAGATCGGCTACCAGAACGAAGGCTCGAACGAGACCTACCTCGGCCTCAGCGACGAGGACTTCCGCGCGACGCCCTATCGCCGGTATGGAGCGAGCCGCCTCGACCGCATGGACTGGAACCGCACCCAATTCCAGCTCACGCACCGCGCGCGCTTCAGCCCGAACCTCGAGCTCACGACGACCCTCTATCGCCACGACCTGCAAAGGGCCTGGCGCAAGGTGAACGGGTTCCGCGGCACCTCGGTCGCGAATGTCCTCGCGAACCCGGACGACCCGCGCAATGCCCTCTATTACGGCGTGCTCACGGGCACCGTTTCCCCGAGCACGGACGCCGAGACGCTCATGATCGGCCCGAACGACCGGTCGTTCGTCTCGCAAGGCCTCCAGTCCACGGTCTCCTGGCGCCCGAAGACCGGCCCCATCTCCCACCGGATCGAGTATGGCGTCCGGCTCCATTACGACTCCATCCGCCGCCTGCATACCCAGGACGGCTTCCTGATCGAAGGCGGCACGCCGATCCCCGAAGGGCGCCCCACGGAGACGACCGCCGACAACAACGCGTACACCCACGCCATCTCGATGTACGCGACCGACGCCGCCACCTGGGGCCCGCTCACGCTCACGGCCGGCGCCCGCCTCGAATCGATCCGCAGCGTCCTCGAGAATCACCTCACGGGCGAGCAAAACCTCACCATCCAGCAGGTCGTCGTCCCGGGCGCGGGCCTCTTCCTCGCCTTGCCGCGCGACTTTGGCCTCCTCGCCGGCGTCCATCAGGGCTTCTCCCCCGTCCCGCCGGGGCAAAACGACATCGTGCGCCCCGAGAAGAGCTGGAACTACGAGGCCGGCGTCCGCTGGTCGCCGAAACGCGTCCGCGCCGAGATCATCGGCTTCTACAGCGATTACAAGAACCTCACGAACCTGTGCTCGTTCTCCACGGGCTGCGTCCAGGAAAACCTCGACCAGCAAACCGACGGCGGACGCGCGCGCGTCCTTGGCTTCGAGGCCTATGCCGAGAGCGAGATCAAGATCCGAGACAACCTCGCGCTCCCCGGGCGCTTGAGCTGGACGTACACGGACGCGCAATTCACGAACAGCTTCCCCTCGGCCGATCCGATCTTCGGCGACGTCGAGGCGGGCGACGAATTGCCCTACGTCCCGCGCCACCAGCTCGCGGCGTCGGTCGGCGTCGAGACGCCGCGCTGGGGCGTGAATGTGGGCTGCACGTACACCAGCCGCATGCGCGAGGTCGCCTCCCAGGGCGACCCCGCGCCCGGGACGGCGACGGACGATTCTTTCCTCCTCGACGCCTCCGTGAACGTCCGCCCCCTCAAATGGCTGACGATTTACGCGCTCGGGCGGAACCTGCTCGACAACGCCTACATCGCCTCTCGCCGTCCTTATGGCGCGCGCCCGGGCGCGCCGCGATGGCTCCAGGCCGGCGCGCGCGTCGACTTCTGACCGTCCCCGCCGACATCTTGGCCCGCGTCCGCGCCCCCTGCTAGGAGCCGTACGCCCCTTCATGTCGAGCCTCCCTTCGCCCCTCCCGCCCGCGCGCCGCGGCACGTATTTCGTCGGCGACAACCTCGACGTCCTGCGCGACCGCATTCCCTCTGCCTCGGTCGATCTGGTCTACCTGGATCCTCCGTTTCAAAGCGGCAGGACCTACCACCTCTACACGGGCGTCACGGCGGACGAACCCGGCGCGGTCGCCTTCGACGACACCTGGGCCTGGGGCGAGACCGCCGCGCGCGCGCTCGCGGCCCTCGTCGCCCGGGACGAGCCCGTCGGACGCGCGCTCGCGGGCCTCCACGGCTTCCTCGGGGATTGCGACACGATGGCCTACCTCGCCATGATGGCGCCCCGCCTCGTCGAGATCCGCCGCGTCCTCCGCCCCACGGGCAGCGTCTTCTTGCATTGCGACCCCACCGCCAGCCATTACCTCAAGATCCTGATGGACGCGGTCTTCGGCCCCGCGTGCTTCCGCAACGAGATCGTCTGGCGCTACCGCCGCTGGCCCACCCGCGCGCGCCGCTTCCAGCGCATGCACGACGTCCTCTTCTTCTACACGCGCGAGCCCTCGAACGAGCACACGTTCCACACGCTCTACGGATACGAAGAGCTCGCGGAGTCCACGAAAAAGACGTTTGGCACGAAAAAGCAACGCGCCGACTTCTCCGCGGGGCACCGCAAGCCGGGCACCTCGGACGAGGAGACGAAAGGCCCGCCGCTCTCGGACGTCTGGGAGGTCGGCGTCATCGCGGCGAAAGGCAAGGAGCGGCTCGGGTATCCGACGCAAAAGCCCGAGGCGCTGCTCGAACGTGTCCTCCTCGCCGCGAGCAACGAGGGCGACGTCGTCCTCGATCCCTTCTGCGGCTCGGGCACCACGCTCAGCGTCGCCACGCGCCTCGGGCGCCGCTTCCTCGGCATCGACCGGAGCCCCGAATCGAAGCGTGTCGTCGAGGAGCGCCTCGGGCGCGCGTTCGGCGAGGCGATCGATTGGGAGATCGTCGATTGCACGGAGAGCCGGCCGAAACCCCTCGCGCGCGCGGACGCGGCCCGAACGACCGGCGCGCGCGACGACCGGAGCCGCGTGGCCTGAGGGACGCCCCCGCGCTTCAGCGCAGGATCCCCTCCACCTTCGATAACGAAAACATCCCCTGGGCCACGGTCTGCCCGCGGACCTCGACATCGGCCTCGAAATGCTGCACGTCCGTGCCCTCGCGGATGAGCCGGACCTCGTAGGTCAGCACGTCGCCCGGGAACATGTTGCGCAGGAAGCGGAGCTGGCTCGCGCCGAGCGCGCCCGTGCGCGCGGGCCCTGCCATCGTGATCGCGGCCAGGATGTCCTCGCCGAGGCCCGGCATGAAGCCGGGTTCCAGGCGGTATCCGAGGTCCGTGTTGCGCAGCGCCGACACGAGCTCGACCGGGTTGCGGCCGATTGCTTCGAGATCCCGCTGCACCGCCACGAAGATTTGCAGGATGTTCGCCGCTTGCACGATGCCCTCGAGCGCGAGCGCCCGCGGCAGCATGGGCGGCGTCGGCAGCTCCGCCGAGAAAAACGGCTCGTTCACGCTCACCGCGCGCGACGCGTGCAGCGTGGGGCGCGGCGTACGCGAATACCCCTCGATCCGATCCACGAGCAAGAGCGGCGGCCGCTGTGGCAGGAGAAGCAACACGACAGCCGCGCCAAGGGAAAGTGCGTCCGTTTTCGTCTGGCTCATGCGCAGCGCGACTATCGCACAGCTCCTCGCCGGGCGGTAGCTGAGAGAGCGCCCGCTACTCGGGCGCCCCCGCTTCGATCCACGCGTGCACCGCCGAGGCGGAGTCTCCCCAGGAGACAGGATGGCCCCCGCCCATCGGGACGGTGTAATAGGGGCTGGCCCCGGGATCACCTGGCGTGACGCGGGCTCTCGCGTTGCGATAGACGCTCATCGCTCCGCCCGGCATTCGCTCGTGGCAGCCGTCGCAGCGTTCCTTGGCGAGGGGACCGATCCCTTCCTTGAACCTCGCCGGCGCCAATGGCGCAGACGCGGCATCCGCGCACGCCGGAAGACCCAAGCCGACGAAGAAAGCGAACCAGAGGAGCTTGCTCACCCTCGTAGGCGCGGAGAGCGCGACGTTCTTGCGCGATGTCGGGCGAATACCCACCACGGTGACCTCCTGTGCGAGCGGCGCTCGACGGGATGCGCCGCAAATGGGGTTTCATGCAGCCCACGGGCCGCGCAGCCATGATCCTGGTCGCTCGCTTCACATTCCTGCCCGAAAACACGTCGTACCGAGCGTGGTCTCATGGTTGCAAAAGGCGAGCTCGTGCTGAAGCTCCCGTCCTGGTTCCCCGTGCTCGTTGCCACCACCCTTGCGGTGACGCCCGCGCTCACGTGGGCGTGTTCCGCGGGCGCGGACGCGCTCACCTGGCACGGATTCGCGCGATTCACGGGGTTTGCCGCTGCTGGCCTGTTCGCGGTCTCGATGCTGCTCATGCTGCGCCTGACCTGGCTCGATCGGGCGTTCCGAGGCCTCGGTCACGTCTACCAGGCCCATCACGCGCTCGGAGTGGCAGGGTTCCTGCTGCTCCTCGTCCACCCGCTCACGCTTGCGCTCGGCACCTTTCTGGTGGAGCCGGCTGCGGCGCTTCGTCTCCTCTGGCCCAATCCGTCGTCCAAGGCCGTGTTTTCGGGCTGGCTCGCGTTGCTCCTGTTCCTCGTTTTTTTCGTCGTGACCGTCGCGCAACGCATACCGTTTCATCGCTGGCGTCGATTGCACCGAGCTCTGGGGCTGGCGTACGGCGCCATGGTATGGCACCTGGTTGCGACCTACCACGGCTCGGTGGCTGGCGGACTCGCGCTCGGGCTCGCTGCCCTGGGGGTTCTCGGCTTCGCGCATCGCCTCCTCGCGGAAGACCCGCCGTCGCGAGGCCTCCGCTACCGGATCACCAGCGTGCGGCGCCGCGGACCGAAGGTCGTGGATCTCGTGCTCGAGCCCCTCGACAAGAAACTCCGCTTCGAGGCGGGACAGTTCGTGTATCTGGCCATGCGCGACTCTCCCGATTATCAGGCGTGCGGCGAGTCCCACCCTTACACCCTGACCGGTCATCCCGACGATCCACGCCTCCACGTCTCGGTCAAAGCGCTGGGCTTCTGTACGCGGCACATCCAGGAGGCCACGGTCGACACGGAGGCCGCCGTCCAGGGGCCTTTCGGAGGGTTATTTCCCCCGCAAACCATGAATCGACCGCAAGTCTGGATCGGCGGCGGGATCGGCGTGACGCCGTTTCTGGGCCGCGCGTCGATCATCGCCGCGGACGGGCCCTCGATCGACATCGTCTACTGCGCCGCGAATGAAGGCACGGCGCTCTACCTGGAGGATCTCCGTACGCTCACCCGGGACCGCCCAAACATGTGTGTTCACACGATTTACGAGGACACGACCGGGCTGCCGACGGTCCCCGCTATCGAATCACGCGTGGGCTCGCTCGAAGGGAAAGAGCTCATGCTCGCCGGTCCGCCCGCCATGGTGGACGCCCTCCGACGAGCTCTGCGCGCGCGCGGCATACCCGCGGCACACATTCATACCGAGGAGGGCATGGCGCGATGAACACCCGGCGTGTCGTCCTCGTCGCCGCGCTCGCCTTCATGCTCGCTTGGAGCACGCTCGTGAGCCTGGCGGCGCAGAAGTCCCGGCATCCCGTCGCCCCCCGAGAGGCGCGGCTCCTGAGCCGCGCCGAGGTTGCGCACCACGACCGCCCCGAGGATTGCTGGCTCGTGATCCGCGGCAAGGCGTACGACGTCACCAAGTATCTCTCCGCGCATCCCGCGCCGCCACGAACGATCACCGACCACTGCGGCAAGGAGAGCACCTCGGCCTTCGAGACCAAGGAACGCGGGCGGGCCCATTCCCCGCAGGCCTGGCAGCTCCTCGAGACCTACTTCGTCGGCGAGGTGAGGGATTGAGCGAGGCGCCGAGCAGATGCTACGCCGCGGCGTCGACGAGGTCCATGAGGTTCTTTCCCGAGATCCTGTCCTCGCTTGAATTTGGCCCGCCCGGTCGCGACGTGAAATCCTTCGTGGCCTGGAGGTCCTATGCGATCATCGACGTGTTCTACGTTTGCCTCTTTTTTTGCCCTCACCCTCGTATTGAACTGCGGGGCGTATGGCGATCCGAGTGACGCCGCGTGGGAATCCGAGGACGTGGAGCAAGCGGATCCCAGCGCAGCCGATTCGGACGAAGAGGCCGTGGGGACTGCCGAGCAGGCCAGCACGACCTCGCGCTCCGACGTCGCCGCGACGTTGACGGTCAGCAGTGGACACTGGGGGAGCTGGCGGCAGATGATGTACTGCAATCCAGGCACGTGGGCCGTCGGCTACAACATCCGTTCCGAGGGGTCGCAGGGCGGCGGGAAGGACGACGACACGGCCCTCAACTCGGTTCGACTGCATTGCGTCTCGAAAAACGGGACCTCCACCGACTCCGTCATCTCGCACGACGGGATCTGGGGCGAGTGGAAGACGCCCGACTCTTGCACGAACACGAGCACGTCGAACCGAACGAATTTCATGAAGATGGCGAGGCTCCGGGGCGAGGGCCCGAAGGGCTCGGCCTGGGGCCCCTTCAAATACGAGGACGACACCGGCGCCACGGACGCCGAATTCCACTGCACGAACGGCGAGCAACTGAGCGTGCCCGGCGCGAACGCGTGGGGCTCGTGGAGCGACTTCACGGAGTGTCCGGCCGGGACCGCGATCTGTGGGCTATCCATCCGCTTCGAGGATTCACAAGGCGGCGGCTCCGGCGACGACACGGCGATGAGCGGCCTCAAGATCGCGTGTTGTGTCTTCGATGGCCCCGTCTGCGGCGACAACGTCTGTCAGGCGGGAGAGAACATGCAAAACTGCCTCAAGGACTGTGACTCCTGCGGGAATGGCTATTGTGGGCCCAAGGAGACCCAAGCGAGCTGTATGGCCGACTGCGACATCTGCGGAAATGGCACCTGCGGCCAGAAGGAGTCCGCCTCCTCGTGCCCGGCGGACTGCGATGCTTGCGGCAATGGTCTTTGTGGTCCCTACGAGGACATCTGCACGTGTCCCGAGGACTGCGGCACATGGCTCGGGTTCCAGAAGCCGATTTGCCTGTACGAGTGATGGGTGTGATGGTCCGCCGGCCTCGTGCATCGAGGAGGAGGGCGCGGCGAACGTCGCCCCCCTGACGCCTTCCCTTCCTGCGGGAGAGGACAGCCTTCGGACGGCCTCGAGGATCAGGTCGTCGCGCTCTTTCTTGGTGCGCTTGTGGATCGGCTCGTCCGGATCGAGATGTCGCAGCGCGGGCGCACGTCCTCTCCTCCGCGTACGCAACCCTCGGAAGCCCCCCGGAAACAACGAAACGCTCGTTCCCGAACGTGGGAACGCGCCCCCTCCCGTGGCGGGGCACGTTCCCAAAGATGGGAACGTCCCCGGAAGCGGATCCCGGCGCCTTGCACGGCGTGGGAAAAGGCTCGGGTGCGGCCGCGATCGGCGTTGCGAGAAAGGGGAAGCTTCCCGGAGGCGAGGCGGAGGGGGTTCCGACAAAGGGGAACGACTCGAGAGACGGCTCCGCGCGCGTTCCGCGAAGGAGGAATCGACCTCGGCGCGGAGGTGGGGGACGTTCCAACCAAGGGGAATCGGGCGGGCCACGGATTCGGGCGCGTTGCGAGAGCGTGGAGGCGGTTTCGAGGACGAGCCCCGGACGAATCCGACGAAGGGACAGGAACGACGACGACCTTCCGGGGGTGATGCAGGACGTTGGCCGAGGGTGCGCACCGACCGACGGACGATGTCGAACCTTCGGAGGGAAGCCCGGCACGTGAAGGACGTTGGTCCTGGACGAACCAAGCGTTTGCCCGCGAACATCCAGAGTTCGTCCGCGGAGATGGTTCGTCTTGACCGACCGACGATCCGGGGTGTACGTTGTGCCGCATGAAGCACCGACACCTCGCAAGCACGGTCCTCCTCGTGGTTTCCATGTCCTCTTCGGCGCGGGCGGAGGAGCCCTCTCCGGAGCCTCCCAAGCCCGAGTTCATCCACATCCCGCCCTCGTCGTACGCGTCAGCTCGAGCGCACGAATTGTTCTACCCGGCGGTGATGCGGCTCCTCCGCGAAGCCCAGGCCCTCGAAAAGGAAGGGAAGGCGCAGGCGGCGCTCGACAAGTATCAGGACGCCTACGATCGCCAGCGCCTCTCCGACGTGCAAACCGAGCTCGCGTTTGCCCAGGCTCGCATGGGTCTCTACCTGCCGGCCGCTCGGAACCTGGCCGAGGTCCTGGCCCTTGGATACGCGAAGGACAGGACCGTACATACGGACGAAGAGATCCATGCCGTCCACAAGGCCGTAAAGGCTCGGCTCGGGACGATCCTCCCGCGCGTCAACATCCCCGGCGTTCGCCTCACCGTGGATGGCGAGCAGGTCACGGATTGGCCCTTTGCCGAGGAGTTTTACGTGGAGCCCGGAAAGCACACCATCAAGGCGATCGCCGACGGGTATTATTTCAACGAGACGACCGTCGAGCTCAAGGCGGGAGAGCAGAAGGTCCTCAATATCGCGATGCAGCAGCGGATCCAAAGTCATTATGTCGCGTTTCCGGCGGCGCCGATCAACATCCGCATCCATGCGAACCTCTCGAGCGGCTCGAAGGATGCTCAACCCACGTGGCCTCGGAACCTCATGATTGCCAGCGGCGTCGGGATGGGCTTGGGGGTCGTGGGGCTCGTCACCGGGTTGATCATGAACGTAAACGCACCGGACGACGGAACCGTGACAACAGGGAAGGGGCTCGCGTACGCGGGTGGTGGCCTGGTAGGGCTTTCCCTAACAGGCTTGATCATCGGGCTTGCCAGCCGTCCCGATCCCGCTCCGCCGAACGTCATCATCACACCGCAGATCGCCAAGGATGGGGGCGGCGTGCAGTTCACCGGCGCGATCCCGTGATGGTTCCGCGGTCAAGGGGAAGGCCCTGGGTCCTGGACGAACCAGGCGTTTGCCCACGACCATCCATGGTTCGTCCGAGGAGAGGGGTTCGTCTTGACCGACCGAGGATCCAGGGTGTAGGTTGGGCCGCATGAAGTACCTACGGCTCGCAAGCACGGTCCTCCTCGTGGTTTCCGTCTCGTCCTCGGCGCTGGCGGACGAGCCCTCCCTGGAGCCTCTCAAGCCCGAGCCCCTCGAAATCCCGGACTCGTCGTACGCGACAAATCGAGCGCAAGACTTGTTCTTCCCGTCGGCGCTGCGGCTCCTCCACGAAGCCCAGGGCCTCGATATCGCGATGCAGCAGCGGGTCCAAAATCACTACGTCGCGTTCCCGGCGACGCCCATGAAAACTTCGGTCCACGCATATATCTCGAGACCGCCGACGAACGACCCGCCCACGTGGCCCAAGAACCTCATGATGGCCAGCAGCGTCGGGGTGGGCTTGGGGATCATTGGGCTCGGGATGGGTCTCGCCTTCGCGAACAACGCGGAGTCGAAGTCGAGCGCAACGACATGGACGTGGGTCGCCGTTGCGGGTGGTATCCTCGGCTCCCTGTCCTTGGGTGGAGTCCTGATCGGATTTGCCTGTCGTCCCCAGCCGCCTCCGCTGACTATCATCATCACGCCGCAGCTCGCGAAGGACGCGGGCGGCGTGCAGCTCATCGGCACGCTCCCCTGACGGCTCCGCCGTCGAGCCTCGCTTCGTCGCAGCGGCTATTCCGGGCCGACGTGGGCACGTCGCGCGCTACCCTACGCGTGTGTGTACGGCATGTTCCCTTGACTGGCACGCGTCAAACGTGTGAATCTCCGCACGGGCGTAAGAGGTCGACCCATGACGGAAGGTGCCAAGAAGCCGCGTCCCTCGGTTCCTCTCCTTGCAGCGGCCGTTCTGTTGGTTCCTGTGTTCGGTGCTGGCATTTTCGCTGGCAGGTCGATTCCGGAACAAAGCCCATTGGGTGCCGCGGAGAAGCCCGCGGGACCGCCTGCGGATCGCACGACACAGGCAGAGCTTTCGGCGTGTCAGGAAAAACTGGCGGCACGTTCGAAAACCCGAGCGACCCCCTCGGACGCCGCGGCTCCTCCCGAGGACGGGAACCGAGATGCGGGCGAGAGGCCAGCCACCGTCGAGGCGCTGGAAGGGGAGCTCTCGCAATGCAAGAGGCGCGAACTCTTGACCAGCGCGGAGGTCTGCGTCGCCGCGGCCCGTCAATTCCACGCGCTCCTGGCCTTGCCCAAGGATGGCTTGATGTGCGGGCCCAAATCGCGGGCCGCGGATCTCGTCGAGGAGAACTTCGAGCGCTGCGCCGTGTTTGCAGACGTTCCACCCGGTTCTGGCGCGGACGAGCTCACGAAGGAGCCATCGAGCCTCGTCGCGGAGGCGATCCGGATCCATCGGACGCTCACGGAGGACGAGCTGCTCCGTCGATTGAAAGAGTTCGTCTTCACGTGCACCGAGACGCCCCCGCAGTACCCGCCGGGGGTGAATGGGTCCAAACCGCGCAAGCGCGAGGAGGTGCCCCTATGAGCGAGCACCCCGAACGTGCTGGCCTCGTCCTTCGGCTCCTCGTCGCGCTGACCGTGGTCGGCCTCGTGTTCGGCGGTGGCGTGCTGGTCGGCTGGGCGACCCGGGAGCGAAGGCCAGCGGCCCGATCGAAGAGCGTGGAGCCTGTCTCCGCGAAGGAGGTAAAGAAAGAGATCGCGGCGTGTCGAAAGGAATTGCGACAGCTCGCGAAGGAGCAGATCGCCCCGCCCGTCGTCGTGACGCAAGACGCCGCGCCGGAGGAGGTGGCCAAGGTCGAGGCTCTCCGGCGAGAGGTCCAGGCATGCAGGGTGCGAGAGACGTTGCAGAATGCCTACGTATGCGAGACCATCGATGGCCATATCAACATGTATTCTACCTTGGCACACGGCATGTCGTGCGCAGCCCCTCCATGGCTCGCGGCATACATGCTGAGCAGCGTCGAGAAGTGCGCCGAGTTTCATGAATTTCCCGCCCATCTGGACGAGGACGGGTTGACGCAAAGTGAAAAGGAGCGTGTTTGGATGTCAAAATTCAGCTACGAAAGTCGGACAAAAGAAAATGTGACCGGATGGATGGATGGAATACGCCGCGATTGCCGTCGAGTCTGGGCGATCCCCTGAAGGAGCGGACGTGATCACAACGTCGTCTCCCAGGCCGTTTGGGCAGGCGGGGCGACCTCCGGGGAGGAACGAGCCAGGTCGATGCGGGAGCGCGTTTGCGCGCCGTGCGCGCGGTCGCTCCTGCCTTCGTCGACCTTGTCGAGCGCGAGGGTCAAGGCGCCCCAGAGCCTCCATCGAAAGGCCTGACCCTCCGAGAGCTCGATGGGGGAGCGAGCCTCGAAGCCAATGGCCATCCTGGAACCCCATAGCGCGAGATCGCTGCATCGGAACGCGAGCGAGGGCACGACGTTGACGAAGGCATTGCTGCCGCCGATCGTGACCCCCAAATTCGCTTGCGCGTGCTTCGTGTAAAGAGCGTAGACGCGTACACCGCCCAGATACGCGATCGACAGGGGAACGTCCGGGAGTTGCGGCAGGATGGTCGCGGACGCCGCCCCCGTGAACTGGATCAACGGCAGCGGTGTCTCCCAGAGATTGAGATGGCCGGCCATGGCAGGCGCGCCGATAACGAAACCGCTCACGGGCTCGCTCGCCCTCTGCGAGCCCTGGCCCTGGGTCGCCACCTGCAGGAGCCAGCCGCCGCGCCGGTTATCGAAGAGAGGCACACCCACGCTGATGCTCGCTTCGCCGATCCCGGGGGGGAGCACGGGCACGCCGCCGGCGCAAAGTGAATATCGCATCTGCCTGTACGAAAAGCGTGTCGTGGCGACAACCGGAACCCCCGCCACCCGTTCTCTCACCTGGACCTGCCCGCCACCCCAGAACCCATGGAAGGGCACCGGGGCCGCGCAGCGGCCTTCCTCGGCAAAGGCCTCCGACGCGAAAACGGACGCGGAGCGTGATCTCGCAGAACTCCGACCCCTCGAACGGTTCTGCGTCCTCGCGTGACCAGCCTCTGGTGGAGCACCATCCGTCCGTGCGACACTGCACGCGAGCTCGACCGCGTCCATGGCCCGCCTTATCCAGCACATCGTCGAACCGCCGCGCGCTTGTTCGTACATCCCGCCGGAGCGCGCCTCGCTCGAACATCACATCCTGCTCGACGTCGACCCCGAGGAGCTCGACACCCTGCTCGAACGCGGCGTCCGCCGCTTCGGCCCTGATTACTTCCGCCCCGTGTGCCCTTCCTGCGCGGCGTGCGTGCCGACGCGGATCCTCGCGGACGAGTTCAAGCCGAGCCGCAGCCAGCGCCGCGCGCGCAATCGCGGCGCTGCGTTTCGTGTCGTCGTCGGGCCGCCGCGCGTCGACGCGGAGCGGCTCGCCCTCTATCACACGTGGCACGGCGACCGGGAGCTTGCGCGCGAATGGACGCCGGGCAAGCTCTCCTCGCGTGATTATTTCTATCAATTCGCGTTCCCGCACCCGTCCGCGCGGGAGGTCGCGTATTACGACGACGAGGCCGACGGGCGCCTCGTGGCGATCGGGATCTGCGACGAGACCCCGCAGGCCTGGAGCGCGGTGTATTGTTTTTACGACCCCGCCTACGCGTGGCGCTCGCCCGGTGTGGGCAACGTGCTCACGATCGTGGAGATCGCCCGCGCCCAGGGCAAACCGTACGTCTATCTCGGGTATCGCGTCGCGGGTTGCCCGTCCTTGCGTTACAAGGCGTCGTTCCACCCGCAGGAGATCCTGCCCCGCTTGCCCGAGGAGGGCGAGCCGCCGCGCTGGATACGGGCGGACGAGGAATGAATCCGGCGCCTCAGGGATAGGGGCTCGCGGCGGGATCGGGCCGCGGCGGGAACGTCTTGCGCGTCAGGGGATCGGCGACCGTGAGCGTGACGAGCAGCACGATGAACAGGAACGTCAGAATGACGATGAGCCGGTTCGCGAAGCGCTGCTCGACGAGGTGCATGAAGATGAAGAGCACGACGAGCGTCTTCACGACCGAAATCGCGAGCGCGATGACGAGCTCGGCTTCCCCGAGGCCCAGGCGCGACGTCCCGAAGGACAGGAACGTGAGCACGAGCAGGGCGAGCCACGAGACGACGAGCTTGGGTGTGGTGACGTGCGCGCTGATCATGTCGCCTCAATCCGTGAGGTAGAAGAGGGGCCAGAGGAAAATCCAGACGACGTCGACGAGGTGCCAGTAAAGGCCGACGTTCTCGACGGCGACGTTGCGATGGGCGCCGTATCTCCCCTTCAAGCAGAGCACGGCCACCACGGCGAGCATGATCATGCCGGCGATCACGTGCAGGCCGTGCAGGGCCGTCATGAACCAGTAGAGCGTGTATCCGAGGACCACGCCGGCCGGCGGTTTGTCGATGAACGTGTACATCCCGCTCGGGAGCGCGTTCTCGTGAATGTGGTGGGCGTACTCGATGCCCTTCACCACGAGGAAGACGGCGCCGAACAGGGTCGACACGACGAAGAGGCCCGCGGTGAGGCGGGCCTTGTTCTCGCGAATGAAATGGACGCCCAGGGCGACGGTGAAGCTCGACGTGATGAGCACGACCGTGTTCGTCGTCCCGAGCGCCACGCTGTTGTGGTGGAGCGCCTGGACGAACTCGTCCGGGTACATCCCGCGGTAGTACGCGTAGACGGCGAAGAGGGCCCCGAAGAGCAGCGTCTCGCTGCCGAGGAACATCCACATCGCGAGCCGCGCGGCGTGGTCCTGCTTTTCGAGGGACTCGAATTGCTCAACGAGCCTTTGCGCGCTCACGGGCCACCTCCTCGGAGAGCGTGTAGTCGTAGGCCGAACGCTCGATCTCGGGCGTCTCCTCGAAGTTGTGCTTCGACGGCGGGGACGCGGTGATCCACTCGAAGCTGCGCGATCCCCACGGGTTCGGCCCGGCGCGCTTGCCCCATTTCAGCGCGATGAGCAGGTTGCCGAGCGCGAGGAGCAGCCCCGCCCCGAGCAGCCAGGCGCCGCCCGTCGAGAGCACGTTGAGCCACTGGTATCGCTCGGGATACGTGAAATACCGCCGCGGCATGCCCCCGTTGCCGAGGAGGAACTGCGGCAGGAACGTGAACACGAACCCGATGAACACGGCGACCGAGGTCAAGAGGCCGACACGCTCGTCGTAGAGCCTGCCGAACATCTTGGGGAACCAGTAGTGGGCGGCCGCGAGGAACGACGTGAGCGTCCCGCCGACCATGATGAAGTGGAAGTGGGCGACGACGAAATACGTATCGTGCCAGTGCACGTCGAGCGATTGCGTCGCCACGGCCACGCCCGTCATCCCGCCGAACACGAACAGGAAGAGGAACCACAGGAAATACAGCATCGGCGTGGCGAAGCTGATCGAGCCGCCGCGCAGCGTCGCGACCCAGGTGAAGACCTTGATCGCGGAGAAGATCGCGACGAACATCGAGAGCGCGCCGAAGACGCCCGCGTCGAACTCGCTGAGCCCGGCCACGAACATATGGTGGCCCCAGGTGAAGAAGCCGATGAACGCGATGCCGAGCGAGGAGTACGCGATGGCGCGGTAGCTCGCGGGCTGGTTGTGCGAGAACGAGCAGACGACCTCGCTGATCACCCCGAACGAGGGGAGGATCATGATGTACACGGCCGGGTGCGAATAGAACCAGAAGAGGTGCTGGAAGAGCACCGGGTCGCCGCCGTACCGAGGATTGAAGAGGCTCAGGCCGAACGCATGATCGAGCGCGAGCAGGACGAGCGACATGCCGAGCACGGGCGTCGCGAACAGGATGATGATGCTCGTCGCGTACGAGGCCCACACGAAGAGCGGCATGCGGTGCCAGCTCAGGCCCTTCGCGCGCATCGTGTGCGTCGTGACGATGAAATTGACCGACGTCATGATCGACGAAATGCCGTTCACGAAGATGCCGATCCCCATCCAGGTGACGGCCGTCGGCGACGTCGTGCTGTAAGGCACGTAAAACGTCCAGCCCGTGTCCGCGCCGCCCGCGAGCATGGCCCCGAGGAGGATGATCGCGCTGAGGACGTAGACGTAAAAACTCGCGAGGTTGATCCGCGGGAACGCGAGGTCCTTGGCCCCGAGCATGATCGGCAGGACGAAGTTGCCGAAGACCGTCGGAATGGCCGGGATCATGAACAACCAGACCATGGTGATTCCATGGAGCGTGAACATCTGGTTGTAGGTGCTCGCGTCGATGAACGTCTGCTCGGGCGTGAGCAGCTCCGTGCGGAGCACGAGGGCGAAGGTGCCGCCGAGCCCGAGGAAGAGGATCACGCCCACGTAAAACATCAGCGCGATGCGTTTGTGGTCCTTCGTGAGGAGCCACGAGCGCAGGCCGCTATCGGCGCGCAGATAATCGGGATGATCCGCGCCGACGCCGAGCGGATCCGGCTTCGAATCGGCGTCGATGGTCGCTTGGCTCATTGCCCCTCCTCCCGCAACTCCGGAACGGTGACCGTGCCCCAGGGCTCCGACGCGCCGGGCTTCGGGCGCACGTCACGCAGGCTCTTCACGAGCTCGATGATGGCGCTCGTCTCGGCCGGGCGAATCTGGCCGAGGTAACTCGGCATGATGCGCTGGTATCCCGCGTGGATACGCGCGAGCGGATCCATCATCGATTCAGTGATGTACGCCTCGTCGACCTTCACGTTGCCCCCCGCTTCGAGCGGAACCATGGTGCCGTAGAGGCCCGCAAAGGTCGGGCCGAGGTGCGGCGTGCCGTCGAGGGTATGGCAGCGCAAACAGCCGTGCTCGGCCGCGGCGCGTTCGCCCTGACGCACCATGCTCACGGGCTCCGGCGGCGCGTACTCGGTGACGGACGACGGGCGCAGGTCGACCGGGCCCGCGACGGCCGGCCCCGGCGATTGGCCTTGCAGCCAGCGCTCGTATTCATCGGGCGAGAGCGCGATGACCTCGCCGCGCATGGTCGAGTGGCTGACGCCGCAATACTCCGTGCAGAAGATGTCGTGCCGGCCCGGCTCCTTCGCCTCGAACCAGAGCGTCGTGAGGCGGCCCGGGAGCACGTCCTGCTTCAGCCGGAAATCCGGGACGAAGAAGCTGTGAATGACGTCGCGCGAGGTGAGGACGAGCTTCACGGGGCGCCCGGCGGGGACGTAAAGCGTCGAGATGGAGCTCGCGCCTTCGGGGTACGCGAATTTCCACATCCATTGCTTGCCCGTGACGTAGATCTCGAGCGCGTTCTCCGGCGGGATACGGATGGCCATGAATTGCCGGAATCCGATCACCCACCAGGCGATGAACATGCCGAAGAGGCCGACCACGACCACGACTTCGAGCCAGATCGCCGGCGTCGTCCCGGGCATGCGCCGCGCGGGCTCTTTCTGGACGGCCGTGCGGCGGTAGCGGACCAGGAAATACCCACCGATGAGGGTCACGAGCAAGGCGCCCCCCATCGTCATGATGATGACGAAATAATGGAGTGTGTCGATCTCCTCGGCGATGGTGGACGCCTGCCGCGGCAAAAACAGGAGCGTACGGAGTAGCTCGTTCATCGGGGCTCACCCCCTCGTCCCCGGCGCCGATCTCGGCGCCACAACATGCCCAGGGTCGTTCCGACCGTGCAGAGAATCAGGAGCGATCCAATCCGGAGAAACCCGGTGATGTACGGGCCATAGCGTCGGGTCGCCGGGTCGTAGCGATAACAGGTGACGAGCACACGATCGACGATCGTGCCGACCTTGCCCGCGGCGGCCTCGACGAGGGCGAGACGGAGATCCCGCGAAGAAGGCTCGAGCCCGTAGAGGTACCGCGAGATGCGCCCGTCCGGCGCGAGCACGGTGACGACCGCCGGGTGCGCATATTGATCCGTCGAGGCGTCGTAGCCATACCGGAAGCCCACGGCGTCCGCCACGGCGCGCGTCGCCTCGGCCGTCCCCACGAGGAACCTGAGATTCGAGGGCTTCGCGCCGAGTTTTTCGGCGAGCGCGTCCCTGCGCTTCGCGGCGTCGGTCGGGGTGTCCTCCGGATCGATGCTGACCGTGACGAGCCGATAGTCTTCGCCGGGCGTATATCCCGCCTCCGCGAGGCCCTTCGAGACGCCCGTGAGCAGGAGCGGGCAGAGCATCGGGCAGCGGTAATACGCGAGCACGAGGACCACGGGGACGTCGCCCGCGAGGAGTTCGCCCGTCTTCACGTCTTCGCCGCGCTCGTCGCGCAGGACGATATCACGCGGGACAAAGGCGCCGAGGCGCTCGTCGACGTCCGCCTGTTGCGCGGCCACGGGGAGCGCGCGTGTCTCCTCCGCGGCGTCCGCCGGCGCGCCCGCGAGCATCATGGAGAGGGCCATGGCCCAACCGAATCGTCTCACCGAATGCTCCCCCCGAGCGTCGCCCCCCGAGGGCGCGGCGCTCCTTCAATGCCGTCAGCGACCCACGCCGCTCACGACGAGGTCCATGGCCACGTCCACCGGGACCCGCACCTTCCTGTGATCCTCGCCCAGCCATTCGAATTGCTGGAGCGATTGACGTTGCTTGCGTTCGAGGACCTGCCCCTGCCCGAGGTTCGAGAAGAGCTCCTCGTGCACGTTCGAGCGCTCCTCGATCGGCCCGAGCTTCATCTCGGGATAGACGCCGGAGGGCCGGAGCGCGGCCTCACGGGACCGTTGAATGCCGTAGGAGATCCCCGAGAGCACGAAGGCAAACGCGATGGAACCGAGGACGGCATACAGGATCAGGCGCGGCGGGAGGACGTCCTCCTCCTGCTTCACGAATCCGTGGCGCTTGGGATCTGCGGAATGGCTCATGTCAAACGCTCCCGTACCGGAAGGCGGTTTCGAGCGAGGGATCGTTCTTCGGGACGATCGGGCGGCCACGCAGGCGGAACGTGCCGAACGCGAGCGCGGCCCCGCCGACGCAGACGAGCGCGGCCACGTCGAGCCAATGCACGACGGGGCCCTCGGTGCGCACGGACGGCATGACGAGCCATTCCATGTCGACCCAGTGCATGACGAGGATCCAGATCGCGATCGGCACGAGCGTGCCCGGCTGCTGCTTGATCCGGTAGGGCAAGAGCGCGAAGAACGGGACGACGAAGCGGCCCGCCGCGACGAGGATGCTCAGGGAGGCGAATTCGCCCTTCATGCGGGGCGCATAAAACGCCGCCTCGTGAGGCTTGTTCGCGATCCAGATCAAGAAGAACTGAAAATACGCGATGTACGCCCAGAAGATCGTGAACGCGAGCAGGAGCCGGCCGAGCGCATAATAATGGGAGCTGCCGACCCGGGTGAGCATGCCCCCGCGCTGCAGGCCGTAGGTCGCGAGCACGAGCAGCGCGATCGCGCCGAGGAATCCGCCGGCGAACCAGTACACCCCGAACATCGTCGAATACCAGGTGGGCGTCAGGGACATGAGCCAGTCGAAGCCCGCGAACGTGAACGCGAGCGCGACCGGAGGCAGCCCGAGCGCCGAGAACGCGCGAAACCGCGGTTTGTCCGTGGTCTCCGGGGCCCAGTCGCCGCGCAAGGACCAGCGACGGAGGAAATACGAGGTCCCCAGCCATACGCCGAAGTACAGGAACGCGCGCACGAAAAACGACGGCGTGTTCAGGTACGGGAGCTTGTGCTCGACGAGCCGCTGGGCCTCGTGATCGACGATCGCCGACGGCGACGTCCAGGGATAGATCGTGGAGACGCCGACGGCGATGGGGATGAACCCGATCACCGCGAGCGGCAGGACGCCCGTGACGCCCTCGACGACACGGCGGAGGGCGACGGGCCATTTCGCGTCCATCGCGTGGACGATCATCAGGAAAATGAGCCCGCCGACGAGGAGCGAGACGAGCCACGTATAGGCCGAGAGGTACGCGTAGAAGGCGTCCCGCCCGTGCGCGGCGCCTCCCACGACGAGCGCGATGGCGCCGGCGAGGAAAGCGAGGACGCCTCCCACGATGAGCCGACCTCCTCCGGTGAATATGCTGGGTTCGGGGTTCATCGAAGCTCCTTTTGCATCCGCACGCGGACGGGCTCGGGCAGCGCGTCGACGGCGACGCCATTCGTACGAAGCTGGAGCGCGCGCACGTAGGCGACGATGGCCCAGCGCGCCTCGACGCTGAAGTCCTGGCCATAGGAGGGCATGAGCCCATAGCCCTGGGCAATGGCCTGGTAGATGCGCCCCGCGGGGTACTCGAGGACCGGCGCCGCGACGAGGCTCGGCGGCTTGCGCAGCTCCATGTTGTGCGCGACGACGCTCACGCCGTCGCCGCCCACGCCGTGGCAGGGCGCGCAGAAGACTTCGAAACGCTTCCGGCCCTCGTCCATCCTCGGCCGCGAGAGCGGCACCGGAATGGCCTCGACGAATTTCCCGGAGGCCGTTCCGTGCAGAATCTCGGAGGGGCCGAGCCGCCGGTCGTTCGGGACGGTGCCCGGGGGCGGCTCGCGCATGACGCGGCGATCCTCGAAGAACGAGGTCTCCTCATAATACTCGTAATGCGCCTGGTTCACCATGCGCTCGAAATCACGCTCGGTGCCCGAGCTGTTGCAGCTCGCGAGGAGAGGGCCCGCGGCGAGGACGAACAAGGGCGGGGGGATGACCATGAGCTTCACGACTCCGCTCCCCCCTTTCCATTGAGCCGCTCGTCGAGCTCGGCGTCGGTCGCCGGATGCGTTCCGAGCAGCTCGATGCGGGTCGCGCCGAGCTCCGTGAGCCTGCGCGCGGTCGCCTCGCGGTCGAAGGCGGGGTCGCGGTCGGAGATGGCCAGGAAAAACTTGTCGATGCTGGCGCGGTCGAAGCCGGGCACCTCGAAGATCGGCTGCCAGAGGGCCGGCAAGCCCGACCAGAGGGCGAGGATGACGCAGGCCGCGAGCGCCGAGAAGAGCACGGCCATCTCGAAGGTGGCGGGGACGAAGGCGGGCGGCGCATGCGCGGGCCTCCCGCCGGAGTTCAGGGGGTAATTGACGGCGTTCGTCCACCATTGCACGAGGTAGGCCACGGCAGCCGCCGCGATGGCGAACGGGAATACCACGAACCCGATGCGCGAGCGCCCGCGCCCGATGGCCCGCTCGAGGTCGAGGAGCGGATAGGGCGTGTACCCTTCGAGCCTGCGGTAGCCCGATTTGCGGAGCTCGTGGGCCGCCCGGATGATCGCCTCGGGCGTGTCGAACGCGCCCACGATCCCGCCCTGTCGCGTCTTCCGCATTTTAATGTCCCTCCTCGTGCGAGAGCTCGTGCTTGAGCTCCTTCACCTCGGCGAGCGGAACGAACGGGACGAAGCGCAAGAAGAGCAGGAAGAGCAGCAGGAAGAACCCCATGGTGCCGAGGAAGATGGCCCAGTCGACGTACGTCGGGACGAACACGTCCCAGGCCGAGGGCAGGTAATCGCGCTGCAGGCCCATGACGATGATCACGAAGCGCTCGGCCCACATGCCGACGTTGACGAGGAGCGAGACGGCCCAGAGCACGCCGAGGTTCGTCCGCGCCTTCTTGGACCAGAAGATCTGGGGGACCACCGCATTGCAGATGATCATCATCCAGAAGATCCAGGCCCAGGGCCCGAACGGGCGCGCCTCGAAGAACTGGTAGATCTCGTACTCGTCGCCGCTGTACCACGCGATGAAGAATTCGAGGATGTACGAATACGTGACGACCCAGCACGTCACGAGGACCATCTTGGCGAGGTTGTCGAGGTGCCTCTTCGTGATGACGTTCTCCAGCCGGAACAGGCTGCGCACCGGGATCACCAGGGTGAGCACCATGGCGAACCCCGAGAAGATGGCGCCAGCGACGAAGAACGGCGGGAAGATGGTGGAGTGCCAGCCGGGCACGAGCGTGATCGCGAAGTCCGAGCTCACGATCGAGTGCACGGAGAGCACGAGCGGCGTGGAGATGCCCGCGAGCAGGCCATACACGACGCGGTAATGGCGATAGGAGCTCGACGCGCCGGTGAACCCGAGCGCGAAGATGCCGTAGAGGAAACGCTTCGCCCGCGTGGGCGCGCGATCCCGCGCGGCCGCGAGGTCCGGAATGAGGCCCGTGTACCAGAAGACGAGCGAGACCGTGAAATACGTCGAGATGGCCGCCGCGTCCCAGGGGAGCGCGCTCTTGAATTGCGGCCAGACGGCCATCGTGGAGGGATACGGGAAAATCCAGTAGGCAAACCACGGCCGCCCGAGGTGGAGGACCGGGAACATCGCGGCCTGGAGCACGGCGAAGAGCGTCATCGCCTCGGCGAAGCGGTTGATGCTCGTGCGCCATTTCTGCTCGAAGAGCAGGAGCACGGCCGAAATGAAGGTACCGGCGTGGCCGATACCGACCCACCAGACGAAGTTGATGATACCGAACCCCCAGCCGACCGGGATGTTGTTCCCCCACATCCCAATGCCGTACATCACGGTGAGTGTGATCCCGGTGAAGAGGGACAACGTGCCGAGGATGGCGACGAGGAAGCCGATTTTCCCGAGCCTTCTCCACGGCCGCCACGCGGTCGAGAGGAGCTGGTCGGAGAGCTCGGCGTCCGTGGGGCGCCCGATGAAGACCGGCTCCGTGGCCATATCAACCCACCTCCGGGTTCGGGTTCTTGATCATGGCGAGGTATCGAATGCGAGGAATCGTGCCGAGCTCGTGCAAGACGCTGAAGCTGCGCGGCTCGTCGCGCCAGCGGACCATGTCGGTCTCCTTGTGCACGAGCGAGCCGAACCGGATGGCGCGCGTCGGGCACGCGGCTTCACAAGCCGTCGTGACCTCGCCCGGGCGAATGGCGCGGCGCTCGATGCTCGCGTCGATCTCGGCGCGCCGGATGCGCTGCACGCAGAACGTGCACTTCTCCATCACGCCGCGCTCGCGGACCGTGACGTCGGGGTTTTTCTGGAGCGTACGGATGTCGGCGTTGTAGCCGGGCTTCTCCTCGATCCAGTCGAACCAGTTGAACCGCCGCACCTTGTAGGGGCAGTTGTTCGAGCAGAACCGCGTGCCGATGCAGCGGTTGTAGACCATCTCGTTGAGGCCGTCGGGGCTGTGGACGGTGGCGTTCACCGGACAGACGTACTCGCAGGGCGCCTTTTCGCAGTGCTGGCACAACATCGGCTGGTGCAGGACCTCCGGCGCGTCGACTTCGCCCGTGTGATAGGTGTCGATCCGGAGCCAATGCATTTCGCGGCTGCGGAGGACGCCCTCCCTGCCCACGACGGGGATGTTGTTTTCGGCCTGGCAAGCGACGACGCACGCGCTGCAGCCCGTGCAGATCGACATGTCGATGCTCATGGCCCACTGCTCGCCCTTGAAATCGACCGGGGGCAAGATCGAGAGGACGGGGCCCTTCTGCCCGCGGGTGAACCCGGGGTTGTCGCGGTAGGCTTCGAGCGTCGTGGACAGGGCGATCGGCCGGTCGTGAAGCTCCCAGTGTTTTTGCGTCTGCGCGAGGACGTGTTTCTCGCCCGTGGGCCGGAGGGACGCGCCGTCGAGGAACGAGCGGCCTTGGCGGCGGAGGGGCTGGACGTTTTGCCCGACCCCCTCGGCGACGGGCAACCCCGCGCCGCGGCCATACCCGAGGCGCAAGGAAATGGCCCGATCGGCGTGGCCCGCCATGACGAACACCGGCAAGACGACGGTCGTGGCTGGCGGCGGGCTCGTCGTGATCACCTGCATCGTCGGATCGAACCCGGGCAAGGTGATTTCGACGAGGTCATCATTCGCGACGCCGAGCTCGCTCGCCGTGCGGACGCTCATGAGCGCGGCGTTGTCCCAGGTGATCTTCGTCGTGGGATCGGGCAATTCCTGGAGCCAAGGGTTGTTCGCGAAGCGGCCGTCGTGCACTTTCGGATCGGTGTAAAACCCGAGCTCGTACCGACCGGGCGCGAGCGCGGGCACGGCAGCGAGGGTCGCGAGGGCGGCGACGATTCCGGGCGGCGTGATTTCGGCCTGGACCCGCGGGGCCTCGGAGCCGGGCAACGAGCCACGGCGCAAGGTCGCCTCCCACTGCGCCTCGAAATCGGCCTCGCCGAGCATGGTCCGCCATTGGTCGCGCACGAGGGCGTGCGCGCTCGGGTACGTGTCCCCGAGCATGGCCGCGAGGATCTCGGACGCCGCGCGCCCGCCAAAAAGCGGGCGGATGAGCGGCTGCACGACGGAGGTGGTGCCGTCCCCCGCGCGGCCGTCGCCCCACGCTTCGAGGTAATGTGCCTCCGGGACGAACCAGGTCGTCCGCGCGCCGGTCTCGTCCCTATGAAGGCCGAGGGAAAAGCTCTGCCGGACATGGCCGAGCGCAGCGGCGAAATCGAGGTCCCCCGGCGCGGTGTACACGGGGTTGCTCCCCAGGATGACGAGCGTGTCGACGGCGCCGGCGCGCATGTCGGCGACGAGCGCGGTGAGGTCCTGCCCGGCCGTGCCGGGATTCCAGAGAATGGGCTCGGTCATCGAGACCGTGGAGCCGGAGGCGCCGAGGACGGCATTCACGAGCGCGCCCAGGGCATGGACGGGCGCGGGTTGCCGCTCGCCGACGACGACGAGGCCGCCGGGGCCCGCGCGGACGAGGTCCCTCGCAATCGCGCCGACGAGGGCGCGCTCCTCACGGCCGAGGAAGGGGCGGAGCGCCGTGACGATCTCGGGCGAAACCGCCTTGGGAGGCTTGCCGCCGAGGAGGATCTCGGCCGCGAGGGCGGCGGCGAACGTGCCAATCTCGCTCGATCTCCGGCGGAGCTTGTGATCCGCGACGGTGCCCGTGCAGCTCGGCAGGCTCTCGACGACGTAGAGCCGGTTCATCGAGGGCTCGGGCCACCCCGGGCGGCGGCGCTCGGCGAAATGGCGCGAATGCCGCAAATGCATGCCCTGCCCGTCGAGAAAATCCGAATCGAGCGAGACGATGACCGAGGCGTTCCGGAGGTCGAGCTGCGGGACGAGCGGGCGGCCAAAAGCGAGCGTGGACCCTTGCGCCGCAGCGCCCGTGTCGATCGCCGAATGCACGGTGATACGCGCAGCCGGATAGGCCGAGAGGAGGCGGCCGAGCAGGCTCCCGAGGAGTGGCGACGCCGTGGGCTCGATCAGAATGCGGAGCCCGGCCCCCCGATCGGCGCGTGGACGTGCGAGCTCCGTCGCGAGCGCATCCCACGATTGCAGCGCGCCGAGGCGGGTGATGGCCCGCGCGCGGTGGGGATCGTAAAGGCCGAGGATGGACGCCTGCTCGAGGACGCCCGCCGCGCCGAGGCTGGCCGGATGCTCGGGGTTGCCCTCGATCTTGAGGGGCCGCCCTTCGCGGCTCGCGACGAGCAGGCCCGTCGCGAGTCCGTCGAGGGTCATGCTCGTCGCGTAATACCTGGACAGACCCGGCGTGACCTCGGGCGGACGGATCGTGTACGGCAGGATCTTCTCGACGGGATCCTTGACGCACCCCGTGACGCCCGCGAGCGCCATGCTGGCGCCGAGGAGCTTCAGGAAGCTCCTGCGCGAGGGTTCGTCCGGGCGCTCGTCCGCCCCTTCAGGAAACTCCCTTTGCCTGTCCTCCGGAGGCGCCCCTTCGGCGACGAGCTCGGCGAGGCTGCGCCAGTAATCGCGGCCCGTCTTGCCTGCGAGGATCTTCTCCCAGAGCGCGCGTACGTCGTTGCCCAAAGGTGCTCTCCTATCGATGGCAGGCCGAACAGTTGGTGACGCTTCGAACGCCGTATTCGCGGACCAGGTAGGGCCCGAGGGTGCTTTGATCCGCGGCCCTCCAGGTCATGTCGGTGACGCGATCGAGCGGCCGGACGTGCTTCTCCGGCTGCCTGTGGCAATCGAGGCACCACTTCATGCTCAGATCGGCGACCTGGAAGACGCGGCCCATCTCGTCGACGCGCCCGTGGCAACTGACGCACCCGACGCCCTTGTTGATGTGGATCGCGTGGTTGAAGTAGACGAAATCGGGGACGTCGTGGACGCGATTCCACGGGATGGGCAAACCCGAGAAGTAGCTCCGCCGGACGGGCTCGAGCATGGGGCTTTTGTTCCAGACCTGGTTGTGGCAACCCATGCAGAGGTCGGTCGAGGGGATGCCGGCCGTGGAGGATACGGTCGCCTCCCTGTGACAGAAGAGGCAATCGATCCCGTCGTCCTGCACGTGGTGCCGGTGATCGAACTCGACCGGCTGGTCGACCTGATCGAACTGCCTTCGCCAGTTCGGCGTGCGCACCCAGATCATGGGCGTGACGAGGAGCGCGCCGGCGCCGCCCACGAGGCCGATGAGCGCGATCCGGAAGGCCGTATTGGTCCAGGGACGAAAGAGAGCCGCCATCCTCGTGCCTTCTCGGACGTCCGCACGGCGAGCGCGCCGCGGGCGCATCCAGCAGCATTCGATGGGAATCGAGGGGGCGACGTTGCTGCCTTCCGGGGCAGCCGAGCGGCCGCTATGGGGAGCGAGCAGGCAGGCGGGCGAGCGGGGAGGAGCGAAAGCGAGCGGCGGGACGAACGGACGGACGCGGGGACCCCCCCGATCGCCGTCTCAGCCGACGAGGGAGGGCCAGTCGGTGTGCACGGCGCCGAGCTCGGGTTTGTCGATGCGCTCGTAGGTATGGGCGCCGAAATAATCGCGCTGGGCCTGGGTCAGGTTCTGCGGGAGGCGCGACGAGCGGTAGCTGTCGTAATAGGCGAGGCTCGACGAGAACGCGAGGCAAGGAATGCCGAGGCCCTGCGCGAACGCGACGGCCTTGCGGAAGCCCGGCTGCGACTTTGCCATGGCCTCGCGGAACCGATCGTCGAGGAGCAGGTTCGGCAGATCGGCGCGCTTCGCGTACGCCTCGCGAATGCCGTCGAGGAACTGGGCGCGGATGATGCAGCCGCCCTTCCAGATGCGCGCGATCTCGCCGAGCGGCAGGTCCCAGTGGAAGGTGTCCGAGGCGGCGCGGAGGAGGGCCATTCCCTGCGCGTAGGAGCAGATCTTCGCGGCATACAAAGCGTCGTGCACGGCCGCGACGATCTCGTTTTCGTCGCCCTGGAACGCGCCGGTCCGGGGGCCTTCGAGGATCCTCGCGGCCTCGATGCGCTCGTTGTTCCGGCCCGAGAGGAGGCGCGCCATGATGGCGGCGTCGATCGTGGGAATGGCGACGCCGAGGTCGAGCGCGACCTTGGAGGTCCAGAGGCCCGTGCCCTTCTGGCCCGCCTTGTCGAGGATGAGGTCGACGAGCGGCGCGCCCGTCTCGGGGTCCTTGGCGCGGAAGATCTTCGCCGTGATCTCGATGAGGAACGAGGAGAGGACGCCCTCGTTCCAGCGGGCGAAGACCTCGGCGAGGCGATCGGCGGAGAAGCCGAGGCCGCGGTGGAGGATGTCATAGGCCTCGGCGATGAGCTGCATGTCGCCGTATTCGATGCCGTTGTGGACCATCTTGACGAAATGGCCCGACCCGCCGGGGCCCATGTACGTGACGCAGGGGCCGTCGTCGACCTTCGCCGCAATGGCCTCCCAGATCGGCCGGATCTCCTCGTAAGCCGCGCGCTCGCCGCCGGGCATGAGCGAGGGGCCCCATAAGGCGCCCTCTTCGCCGCCGGAGACACCGGAGCCGAGGAAACGAATGCCCGACGCGCCGAGCTCGCGCTGGCGGCGCTCGGTGTCCTCGTACCACGAATTGCCGCCGTCGATGATGATGTCGCCGGGTTCGAGGTGCGGACGGATTTGCTCGACGGTCCAATCGACGGGCGAGCCCGCCTTCACGAGGAGGATGATCTTGCGCGGACGTTCGAGGGCACGCGCGAGTTCGGCCGGGTTGTGTGCCCCGACGAAACGGAGACCCTTCGCGCGCGTCGCGAGCAGGTGGTCCACCTTGTGGGGTTCGCGGTTGTAGACGGCGATGGGAAAACCATGCCGCTCGATGTTGAGGGCGAGGTTCTCTCCCATCACCCCGAGGCCAATGAGGCCGATTTTCGCTTGCGCCGCTTCCATGTCCGCCTCCGATTCCGGGTTCCCTCCCGGGCGGCGCTACTCTAGCAGGTCGCCCGGGAGGTGTCTTCGGTGGAGGACGGCTCCACGCCGAGGGCGAGGGGCGTCTACATGCCGTCGCAGATCGGCGCGGGCGTGGTGCAGGTGCTCGTCGCCATGTCGCAGTCGTTGCCCTCGCACTCCTCGGGGCCCGTGCAGGACGCGCCGTCGGCCTTCTTGGCCGTGCAAACGTTCGTCATGCTGTCACAATACGAGTCCTTGCACCCGCCGAAGCCGCTGCACGCCTCGCCGATGGCCTTCGGCTCCTCGCACATGCTCGACGCGAAATTGCAGTAACCGGTAAGGCAGTCCTCGTCGAACTCGCACGCCGCCCCGGCCGCGCCACGCGGCTGGCATTTGCCGAGCTCCGTATCGGTATCGCCGATGCACACGGAGTCGTCGCTCGCGCACTCGTCATCGCCACTGCAATCGCCGCCGTCGGCCACCTTGCCGAGAAAGACGCTCTGGCATTCGGCGTCTGCCTCGAAAGGATCGCCGTTGATCGCAGAGCAGGATTCATCGAGCTTGGCGAGACAGCTCGCCGCGAGATATTGGTCGTATTCCAGGCGGCCCGCCCCGACGGCCTTCTTCAGGCGCGGGAGCACGAGCATGTCATAGAAGCCCTTGAAGAACTGCGCGCACTCGGCCTCGTTCTGGGGCTTGGGGGTGATCCCCTCGAGCGCCTTGTCCTGTTCAGCCGTCGTGCAACAGGAGTAGACCTGCCCGCAGTACAGGTCAGCGGTCGCGGTGCCGAGGTCGTCGATGGGGATGACGACGTCGCCGCCGCCGCCGCCGCCGTTGCCGCCGTTGCCGCCGCCCCCACCATTGCCGCCGCCGGTCGTATTGTTCGAGTCGTCGCCGCAGCCGATGAGGGAGCCCGCGCCCGCAAGGCAGAGCGCAATCAAGGAAGTCACGAAATGTTTCATGGGTCGTCTCCTGCCCGGGGCCGAGTCCGGAGGGCCGGTCCCACGGGCGACGAGGGGCTAGCACGCAGGAGGCGTGATGGAAAGCCGAAGCAAGAACGAAGGCGTGCTACGCTGCGACGGTGAACTTCCTGCTGCACAGGCACCTCGCGGAGGCGCACACGGGCTCACGCGCGGCCGGCGCGGGCGCAATACTGCCGGACCTCTGGCGAATGGCAGACAGGCGTGTGCGGCCACGCCACGCCGTCGAGGCCGAGGAGCCGCTCGGTGGTCGGCTCGCGGAGGTGCTCGTGGGGATCCGGCACCACGTGGCGGCCGACCATTGGTTTCACGAGAACCGGGTCTTCGTCGAAGGAGAGAAGCTCGTCGCGACGCGCATGCGGGAGGCGGCCCTCGGCGCGAAACGAATGGGGCTGCTCGCGCACGTCATCTGGGAGATGTGCCTGGACGGCGCGCTCCTCCGGCGCGCGGGATTCGAGGCGACACGCGCGGCCCTGGCAGAAGGGTTTTCAGCGATCGAGGGCGATCTCGGTCCCGCGGCGACGATGCACCATTTCAGCGCGCTCGAGCGAACCGCGGAGGAGCGCGCCACGTTCGACGCGCGCATGAAGCGGCTCTGCGCGGAGGTCGAGCGGGGGCCGTGGATCGAGGGATATCAATACGGCGAGGGGATCGCGGTCCGCGTCTCCGGGGTGCGGGCGCGGATCGGGCTCCCGCCGCTCGACGCAGCCGATCACGCGCGGCTCGGGCAGGCGCTCGACGGCGTGGCGCGCGAGGCCGACGCGATTCTGGAGGAGATCCTGCGCGCGCCTTCGCTCCTCGACCCTTGACGTCATAAGCGCTCAGCGGCGCTTGCGCCGCGCGCCCGACTTCCGGAAGGGGAAACGGAAGCGCGGCTTTCGATCGATGGCCTCCCCCTCGCGCAGCCACGCGAACGGGTCGGCGAAGCCGGCCATCCAGGGCAAATGCTTGTAGGCGAGGAAGACGAGCTCGCCGCAATGAATCCCGCCGTCGAGGCGATCCTGCCAGGCGCCGAGAAGACGCGGGTCGAGGTCGGGGTTCGTGGAGAAAAACGTCCCCTCTTCGATGCGCGCGGGAAAACGGAAGCACACGCCGCCGGAGACGCAGACGGGGTGGAAGAGGGCCGCGGCGACCCGCGAGATGGCCGCGGCGCGCTCGTCCTCGGGGAGCGCGAGGACGTCGAGGCTCGGCCGCGCGAGGATGACGAGCGCGAACGAGCGGCCCTCGACGATCGAGAGGCGAAGGCCGTCGACCTCGTATTCATGGCGCAGGAAATCGGGCGCGGCCTTCGTGGCGTGGTGGACCTTGCGCCGGACGGGGCAGGCGGCGTCGTAGGGGCTTTTTCCCTGGGCAAACAGGGTGCGGGCCCAATGCCTCGATTCGGCGAGCGCTTGGCCGGGCAGGTCGTCGCGGCCGTCGAGATCGTCGAAGCCCTCGGATTGCGCGGTTTTGATGTCGTCGAGCCATTTCATGCAACTCGCCTCGCGAAACGACGGAGAAAGGAGCGGATGCGGTGGCGCCCGGGCACGGCCTCGGGCGGCGCCTCGCCGCCCCGGTAACGCCGCACGATCTTCTCGACCCGAAAGCCCTCGTCCGGGAGGAACTCGACCCATACGAGGCCCCAGAAGACCTTGAGGATGTCGTGCTTGGAGGAGAGGACGCCGACGCCGCCGCAATAATAGCGGGTCATGCCGCCGTGCGAGAATTCGAGGCACGCCTCGTACCGGTTGAGGCCGGGGCTCACGCTGCCGTCGGGCTTTCGGGTATGCGAGGGCGGGTAGGTCTTTCCCTCCACGACGGGGCCGTCCACGAGCGCCGCGGAGAGGCGCTTGCCGTCGACGACCCTCGTCTTCGACAAACCCGCGCGGGGGTTTCGTTCCCAGTCGTCGACGAGGGGCTTTTCGCCGCCGCCCTGATCCGGATCGGCCCATACGACGAGCATGCGCGCCTCGCCCGGCGCGCCGATCTGCGCGAGCATGCCGCGGACGAGGCGCACGATGGCCTGGCATTCACCGGAGGCGGCGACGTACTCGACCATCGGCCAGGCGCCGCCGACGTCGTTGAAAAAACGCGGGTGGTCGTAGACCGCGGGCACGTCGGGGTTCGGGAGGAGCGCGTAATACGGGAATCGGCGCAGGAAGCTCTCGACGATCGCATGCGGATCCAGGCTGTTCGCCCGCTTCGCCCATTCCACGGCCTTCGCCACCCTCCGCGGCGTCGCCCCATCCTCCTTGTAGGGCGCCAAGGGCTCGGATCGCGGCGGCCCCAGCGTGATCAGCAGGGGCAGGGAGGTGACGGCAGGCACGACGGACGTGGATTCGGACGCGGACCAGCGCACGTCGAACGAGAGATCGTCGAGCTTGCGCGGCAGCGGAAGGTCGGAGACGAGGGTGACCGAGGACGTGCCGGGAGAGACTGGAATGGTTTGTCGAAACAGGATCCCTCCCGGCCCCTCGCCCTTCAGGGGGACGGGGCCGGGCGTCGCCGCGGTGGTTTCGAGGGTGAGCGCGAGGTGGACCTTTTCGCCGAGCGTATGGCTCACCGGGACACGCGATGCGGCTGTCCACGCGGGCTCGGGGCAGGCCCGATCGGACCAGCGCCAGCCGCTCGGCTCGTCGCAGCCGCGAAGCGTGCCGTGATCGGAATCGACGCGAATCGATTCAATGCGAATGGTGCTTTCCGGCCTCGGCGCGGACGTATCCTCTCCGCGCGGCGGCGCGCCGCTCGGCTCCCCCACGATGGCCTCCCGGGGCGCGAGGCCGAGCCGGAGGAGCCATGATCCTCCGGGCCGCTACGCCGCCCCCACGGGAAACCTCCGGTCGAGCCCCCCCGATCGTCAACTGCCGGGAGGTCGAGCCGAGCCGCGAACGAATGCGGAGATATCGAAATCAGCGGAGGGCCGCGTGCCGCTTCCGCTCTGCTTCGAGGTAGGCGCGGCCTTCCTCCGCGGTATCGAAGAACGCGAGCGGCACGCCGTGCCGCAGGATGGCGTTCGTCGCGCGGTTCAGCATCGTCCCGAGGATGCGTATGGAGAAGGAGGCCCCGATGACGGCGATGCCGCGGACCGCCTTGGCGCCCTTGGCCTCGCGGACGGCCCATACGCGCGCTTCGCGGGTGACCGCGAGCGAGTGCGCGCTGTCGAAGAGGCAATAGACGGCGGGCTCGTCCTGGCTCATCTCGTCGATGCGGTCGTAGAACGCCTTCATGTCGTCGAGGGTGACCTCGCCGGTCCAGCGCACGATGAGGATCGCCCCTTCGCGTTTGGACACATGCGCCCCCATCCTCACGAAGTCGGCATCGATGTTCGCCACGTTGGAACGAGGTTACACGCTGGCGCGTGGTCATGGAAGGAGGGGCGAACCCATGACCAACAATGTCCTACCGCCTGCAATTCGCGCGTGACGAGTTCGTCCAATGGGTGCAAGATGGACGTGTTCGATGGGTTCGGCGCGGCGCGGAGATGTCGCCGGCGCGCCCGATCTCGCGATCACGTCTTTCGGATCGAGGGCGGACGGACGCCCTCGTGAAACCTTGAGATCCCGGCACAGGAGGGCCGGTCGGGGATCCTTTTTCGGATCGACCCGAGAACCACATCATCATGCCGCGACGAACCGTTCCCGAGCCGTTTGCACTGAAGGTGGGCACCCGTATCCGCGAGCTGCGCAAGGAGCGCGGTCTTTCGCTCGGAAAGCTCGCCGACGCCTGTTATCTGTCGAAGGGCCACCTCTCGAGCGTCGAGCACGGGCTCGCTGCGATCACGATCCAGACGATCGAGCGGCTCGCCTTCGGCTTCGGCGTGCCCCCGCTCTACCTGCTCACGTTCGCCGCGGACGACGAGCGCGCGAAGACGGCGGAGTTGCTCCGCGAGATGTCGAACGCCGAGGTGCGCAAGATCCGCCGCCGGATCCAGGAAGAGACCGGCGTCCGCGTCAAGCGGAGCTAGGACGAGATTCGTCCGACCGCGCCCCGCGCGCCGCGTCATGGCGCGCCGGGCGCGGTCGGACGAAGTACGTCCGATCGAGGACCATTTTTCGGTTCTCCGTGCGTCCGAGGACGTGCATAGTAGCTGGCCCGTGTGATCCGGCCGATTCTCGCGGGCGGACCATTTCGACGAACGTTGCGACTTGCCGGCGTGTTTCGCCGGTCGGGCCGCCCTTTGTGGCCCGAGAAAGACGAGGACCATGCCCCGACGATCCGTTCCCGATCCGTTTGCGATGCAGGTGGGCGCCCGTATCCGTGAGCTGCGCCTCGAGCGAAACCTGTCCCTCGCCGCCCTCGCCGACGCGAGCGCGCTGTCGAAAGGCCACCTCTCGAGCGTCGAGCACGGGCTCGCCGCCATCACGATCCAGACGATCGAGCGCCTGGCGATCGGCTTCGACGTGCCGCCGCTCTACATCCTGACGTTCCCGGCCGAGGACGAGCGCGCCCACGTGGCCGAGCTTTTGCGGCAGCTCTCGAACGCCGACGTCAAAAAGATCCGCCGGCAGCTCCAGGTGGATCTCGGCATCAAGAAGGCGCGCTAGCGCTTCTTGCAGATGACGATCCCGTGTACGCTCGGTGGCGTGCACGGGACACGCTTTTCACTTCACGCTTTGCTTTGGACCGCTTCCTTCGGGCTCCTCGCCTGCGGCTCCGGGGATCCGGCGAATCCGGACCCGGGGCCCGAGAAGCCCCCGCCGCCCTCCCAATGCAACGGCCGCGCAGAGCTCTGCGACCGGCCCTTCGACACGATCGCGTTCCCCGCGACGCACAATGCCATGTCCTCGTTCGAGCTCGGCTGGGCCGCGCCGAACCAGAACTTCGGCATGAAACGCCAGCTCGAAGACGGCATCCGCGCGATGCTGATCGATACCCATCGCTGGAACGACGACCTCTACCTCTGCCACTCGATCTGCGAGCTCGGTCATACACTGCTCGTGGACGCGCTCGTCGAGATGCGCGTGTTCCTCGACGCACACCCGCACGAGGTGGTGACGCTCATCATCCAGGATGGAATCACGCCCGAGGAGACGGAGGGCGTGTTCAAAAAGAGCGGGCTCGCAGGTCGCACGTATGCGCACGAGGCCGGCACCCCGTGGCCGACGTTGCGAGAGCTCTTGCTCGACGGCAAGCAGCTCGTCGTGGGCGCCGAGGGCGAGCGTCCGCCGCCCGCGTGGTATCACCACTTCTGGGACATCGCCTGGGATACGCCGTATTCGTTCGAGAGCGTGGATGATTTCAACTGCGCGCCGAACCGGGGGACCCAAGGGAACGACCTGTTCCTCCTGAACCACTGGATCGGCCCGATCCCGACGCCCGAACGGGGCGCGACGGCGAACGCGTACGAGGTGCTGTCGGCGCGGGCGCAACAATGCCAGACGGAGGGCGGGCAGATCCCGAACTTCGTCGCGGTCGATTTTTACGATCTCGGCGCGCTTTTCCAGGTGGTGGACGAGCTGAACCGGTTTTAACTCCGGTACGCCGCAGCGTGCCGATCGCAAAGCCAGAGGGAATGGCCCTCGGGGGTGAGCACTTTTTGTAGGCCGCCCCAGGCGTGCTGCGGATCGAGCGTGTCGAGCAGGCTGCGGAGGACGCGGAGGGACGCCACTTCGAGCTGTTCGAGGCTCTCGGCGCCGGCGACCTCCACGAACGAGAGTTGCCCGGGCGTGTCGGGCGCGAGGTCCGTGTCAATCCTGTGCACGAGCTCCTCCATGCGCCGGATGTCGGTCTGGAAAAGCGCCTCCGCCGGGGAGACGTACTTCAGCACGGAGACGAGGCGCTTCAGGTGGTGCGTGAGCGCGCCGAGCCGCATGGGGCGAAGGGTGGTGCGGTACCGGCCCGCGTCCGCGGTGAGGTGAAAGGCGCCTGGCGCCTGGCAGACGAGGTGGAGCTCGACGGTTTGTCGGAGGAACAGCTCGCCCCAGTCCGTGGCGCCCTCGGGCCGGATCACAAAGACCGCAGGGCAATGGGTCTCGGCGAGGCGCTGCGCGGCCTGCAAGGAGCGGAGAAACTCGCGCTGCACAAGCTCCGTGAGGGCGAGGACGTGCACGCGGTGGTCCTCGTGCTTTCGCTCGTCCCGCGCGCGGAGCGCATCGAGCTCGTGGAAAACGTCGTCCCGCGTCGAGGGGCTCAGGCCAAAGAGCATGCGGCGCACGTCGACGTCGGCGGCGGCCTCGGGGCATTCGATGGAGACGAGAGGCGGGTCGCGTTCGAGGCGCTTCTGGAGCTGTTCGTACTTGAATTCGTGGGAGCAAGGCGCGCCGTCATGCCCAGGGCAAGGGACGAGGCGCGTGATGCGCATGCCGGGGAAACGCGCGAGGGTGAGCTCGAGGCCGTCCTTCAGCAGGGTGAAGAAGTTCTGCGGCGCGGGCCCGCGGACCTCCAACGTGACGACGCCGCCGTGCGGAAAGGCTTGCACGAGGCCGAGGTGGCGCTGGTCGGGGCCGTCGGCGAAGAGGGCGCCCTGGCGGTAATGCGTGTCGGTCGTGAATCGGTGGGTGCGGGCGATGAACCAGGTGGGAATGCCGGCGGGCATGGTGCCATCGAGGACGAAGCGCATCGCGATGCGAGGCGCGCCGAGGCGCTCGCCGAAGCGCGGCGCGAGGCTTTGCGGTTCGTCGTGGGAGAGGCGCTCGACGACGATGCTGACGTCGCGGTTGTCGAGGGTGCGGTAGGAGAGGTCGAATTGCTCCATCAAGCGGAGGAGGTGATCACGGAGGTAAGGCTCGATGTCGGACCAGACCTCGCGCATCTGCTCGCGCGTGAAGATGCCGCGGCGCTCGATGACGCCCTCGCAGGCGAGGACACGGCTGATGGAGGCCGTGACCCAGTGCGGGTCGAGCAGGACGATGTCGTCGAGCTCGGGGTTGTCCTGGAAATAGAGGATGTCGCCGAGCTCGTGGAGCCAGCGGGCGAGGATCGCGGCGCTCTCGCCAAGGGCGCCCTTCTGCGCCATGGTCTGCCAGAGCTTTTTCGGCGTGATGTGGTTTCCGCCGAGGGCGCGGACGGCGTTCGCCGCGTCGAGCCAGGCGCGCGGCCAGCGCTCGCCCATGAGCGGGAGCTTGGCGGCGACCTCGCGGATCTTTTGCCGCAGCTCGTCGATGCCCACGCGTGTTTTGTTGCTGACCGTGATTTGCTCTACGATTTGCGGGTATTTCTGACGAAGCTCTTTGAGCGGGAGATCGGCCGAGCGCTCGTCGACCTGCGTGGCGACGAGGAGGACCGGGGATTCGGGGGCGCGGGCGCGGATGGTGTCGAGCCAGTAGTAGAGCCGGCCCTGCTCGTAGCCGAGGCGTGCATTCCAGACGAGGACGAAGAGGGAGCGGTTCGTCAGGAAGAACTGGTGCGTCGCGTGGTAGATCTGCTGGCCACCGAAGTCCCAGGCGTTGAGCTGCATGGTGATGCCGGGCTCGGTCGCGTGGGGCATCACGAGAGGGCGGACGTCGATGCCGTGGGTCGTGGATTCTTCGGGGTTGAACGATTCGTCGCGGAGGGCGCGGAGGAGGGAGGTCTTTCCGACGCCGCCTTCGCCGACGACGAGGAGCTTGGAGACCCATTGGCGCGCGCCGGCGCGGTATTGCTCGCGGAGGTAGGTGAGGAGGGCTTCGTTGCCCTGGGCGACGAGCTCGGGCGGGAGGTGCGGGAGCGGGGCGCCGTCGACGAGCAATTTTTCGAGCTTGGGGAGCGTGGCCAGCTCGACGGGCAAGGTCTCCAGCGGGACGCCCTGGAGCGACAACGTCTGGAGGCTCGGCAGCCGCGTGATTCGTTCATCGAGGTGCCGAAGGGCGTTGTCGTCGAGGCGCAAGCCCGTCAGGTTCGTGAGCTCGAAGATCCAAGGCGGAATTTCCTCGAGCCCACAACTGGCGACGTCCAGGGATTCGAGGCGCTTCAGGACGGCGAGATTGGGCAGGGCTTCGCGGCGCGCGAGCCCCGCGCAAAGGAGGGTCCGGAGCCTCGCCAGCCGGAGGACGCAGGCCATGTCCCCCGTACCATTGTGGCTGATCGCGAGCGTCTCGAGCTCCGTGAGCTCCGCGAGCTCCATCGGCAGGGCGCGGATCCGGTTCCGTGAAAGGATCAACGTGCGCAAGCTCCGGAGCGCGCTGATCGTGCGGGGGAGCTGTCCGATTTTGTTGTTCTGGAGCGCGAGCCCCCGCAACGTCGTGAGCCCGAGGACCTGCGTCGGGAAATCGGTAAGGCGATTGCCCGAGAGATCGAGCGTCTTCAAACGGGAGAGCCGCGTGAGATCCAGCGGCACCGCGGCGAGCTTCAAATTCGAAAGATCGAGCGACTCGTGCCCCTGCTCCTCCGCGATCCGAATCCGCCGCCGCGCCTCCTCGAACCCCTCGCTCGCCATCTTCCCCCTCCCCCGACGTCCCTACCCCCTCGGCTCCCCTACCCCTGCTCGGGCGCCGGCGTGTCCTGCTTGTGGAGCACCAGCGCGACACCGAGCAGCAGCGCGGCCCCGGCCGCCGCGCCGAGGAACGGAGAGATGGGCGCCACGCGGTTGTACATGAAGCCCCACGTGGCAGGCCAAATCGTCCGCGCCCAGCTCCCAGTCGATTGCGCATAACCGAGCACCGTGCCCCGCTGGTCCTCGCGCGCATACTTCGACGCCAGCGATGAAATGGATGGGTTGTTGATCGCCACCCCCACCCCGATGAGGACGTTCGCGAGGACCATCATCCACGGCTGCGTCGAGAACGCCGCGCAGAGCATCCCCACGAGCATGAGCGCCGCCGCGGTCTCGACGAGCCCGAGCTCGCTGAAGCGGGCCGAGAGGCGCTTGATCAAAAACCCCTGAATCACGACCCCGGACACGCCGAAGATCGCGAACATGTAGCCGACCTGCTCCGCCGTCCATCCAAAACGATCATGCGAGAGGAGCGGGAACGCGACGTTCAGGACCGTCATCGCCATGAACGTCAAGAAATACATCTGGAGCACCGTCGCGACCCGTTTGTCGGCGACGATCTCCGAGAACGACGGCTCCCTCCGGCGCTCGTCCCGCGTGGGGCCACGATACGCGTCGTGCCCCGCGCGCTCGGGCTCGCGCACGGGCCGCGTCTCCGGCATGAGCGCCGCGGCGAGGACGAGATCGGCGAGGGCCATCACGGCCGCCGCAATCGGCGGCGCCCAGAGCGCAATCTTGGCCGTCACGCCGCCGATGACCGGCCCCATGATCATCCCGAGCCCGATCCCCGCCCCGAGCCGCCCCATGGCCGGCGCCCGCTCGTGTTTCTCCGTCACGTCCGCGATGGCCGCCTGACACGCGGCCAGGTTGCCCGCCGTCGCGCCCGCGAGCAGGCGCGACACGAACAAGCACCAGAGCACCTGGAAGTTCACCGCCGCCGCGAAGAGCACCATGCTCGCCGCATTGCCGGCCAGGCTCAGCACGATGACCGATCGACGCCCCATCCGGTCGGACAAACGCCCGAGCACGGGCGTCGCCAGCGCCTGCGCGAACGAATAACTGCTGATCAACAATCCGGTGATGATGCCCGCCCATTCCTCGGACACCATCGGCTTCACATAAAACGGCAGCAGCGGAATCGTGATCCCGAACCCGACGAGGTCGAGGAACACGGTCAGGACGACGACGAACAGAACGCGGTCGCGCACCTTCTCGCGCGAGGCCGCTTCAGCGGTGGACATGGCTGTCTCGAGCATCGGGAGGGACGTGGGGGGGCGTCCGATCCATGCCAGAAAGCCGCGCTCGTGTCACGCGAAAATGTCTAATGCCAGCGGACGAGGCACGACCACGACGTCCCCCGGGGCGCCGCGCTGCGCCATGAAATCGACACCTGGGAAGCCTGCGGCCGCCCGCACGCGGAGACCCCAGAAAACGAGCCGCGATCAATCGCAGTGGCCGCCACCATCCGCGTTGAGCAGGCCGGATCGCAGGAACACCTCGACGCGGCCTCGCTCGCCCATCCCGAGCAGACGCGCCCCGCGCGGAGAGACGATCACGGGAATTCGCCGCTCGAACGGCCCCTGCTCCCATTCCTTTTGCCAGCTCTCCAGGGTCTTTTTATCGGCCTCCCCCACGATGAGCTCGGGCAAACCTGCGACCCGACGCAGCTCGTCGAGCACGCACGAATCGGAGATGTCCCGCGCATGAACCCACAAGGCGCGGTAGAGGAGCGTCTTCAGGCCTTCCGCGCGGCCCGGATCGTGCCGGCGCGCGGCCGCGACGAGGAGCGTCGCCCGCTCGGTGTTGGGCCGCGCCGGCGGGATGCTGATGCTGACGGCGGGCTCGCGTTGCCGCACCGAGAGGACCTCGCGCTGGAGCTCCTCGCGCTCGGGGGTCGTGTTCTTCGCGGGGATGGGCAGGTGCGGCATGTGGCGGACGCCGCGCCATTCGACCTTGCGCTCCGCGCCGAGCTCGAGGAGCCGCTCGTTCTGCGCGTGGCAAAAGGGGCAATTGAGGTCGCCGTAAAAGAGATAAGGCCCGCCCGACGCGGCGCCCTGGGCCGGCTCACTCATGAATGATCACCGTGGTCCCCTCGCCGAAATCCTCCCCCGCGTTCACCGCATGCCAGCTCTCCGGGACGGGCGGGTCGGTCCAGAGGAACACGCGATGCGCGTCCACGGGGGAGAGATTGACGCAGCCGTGGCTGCGCGGCGTGCCGAAGACGTCGTGCCAGTACGCGGTGTGCAATGCGTATCCGCTCTCGAAATACTGGATGTACGGGACGTCGCGGAGCTGGAACGTGCCCTCGCCGCGGCGCCGCGTGACGCCATATTCGCCGTCGCCCCTCGTCGGGATCTTCTCCGCGCCCGCCGCCGCGGGGGCCGGCTTGGCCTTCGCCGCGCCAGGCTTCGGGGCGGCCGGCTTGGCGGCGGGTTTGCCGCCCTTCGGCGCCTTGGGATCGGGCTTTCCGCCCGGCTTTGCGTTCTTGTCACCGGCCTTCGGCGCCGCGGGCTTGCCGCCGCCGCCGTCGGGCGAATGCGAGGCGGCGACGGTCGTGATTTTCGCGCCGCCCACGCTCGATCCCTCGTTCGAGTCCATCGTGGCCGTGATGTGCTTGTTGCGAATCTTGAAGACGCCACGCACGGTGGCCGTGGTCTTCTTGGGATCGTCGAGGCCGGCCTTGCCCGTGGAGACGAGCGTCGCGTAAATGGGGCGCTTGCCCTCCCACATCACGAAGGTCTGGTTCGTGATGGAGATCTCGATCCATTTCTTGCCCTTCTCGGCGTCCTCCGGGAACGAGGCGGGCGGGACGGCGAGGCCGACGTCGAGCTGGCTGAGCCAGCGTTTGTCCTTCGTGCGGTAGTACTTGACGCCCTCGACGGTCTTCATCGTGCCGGCGAGCGCGTGGATGCTGCGCCATTCGACGTCGTCGGCGGGCGTGGCCTTGCCCTTGGAGATGCGGTACGTCTTGGCGCCCTGCGTGCGGACGAACGCGAGCGGGAGGGAGAATTCGTCCGTGAGCTCGATCCCGTGCCACGGCGAGCCGAGGTCGGGCTTGATCTTGGTATTCGGCGCGAGGCGTAGATCCGTGGTGATCGCGAAGCGGCGATTGAGGTGGTCCTCGCCCGTGGGGAAGGAGCCGATGAGCGAGAGGCCCGTATGGCGGCGCGCGCGGTCGGCGAAGACTGCGAAATCCGGGACCTTGAAATCGCTGATGTTGGGGACGAGGCGTTTGCCGCCTTCGAGCCAGAAAGGAATGGGATCCGCGTCGGTCTCCCCGCCGAGGAGCTGGCCGAGCGCGAGCTCCTGCGAGTTCTTCCCGAGGCCCATCTCGCCGAGATGCTTGCCAGGGACGGGCACGCCGCGGTCGTCGATCGGCACGTCGGGCGCGCCGAGGACGACCTGGTTCACCGTGGCCTCGTTCTGCTTGTACCAGTCGAGGTGCTCCTGGAGCTTGAACTCGGAGTCGTACTGCTGCTTGGCCGTGGGGACCTTGACGTAGAGCGGGAGGACGGCCCGCACGAATGCATAACGATACGGCAGCGCCGCCTTGAGGTCCGGGCGCTTGGCCGCCGCCTTCAGGATGGGGCTCTCGAGGTCCGTCGTGGCGTCGTCCCCGGCGCACACGAAGCCCTTGGGATAAATCTCGTACCAGCCGCCCGGACAACCGGCCTTTCCGACGGGCTCGTCCGAGCGGGCGACCTTGGCGCCGACGCGCAGGTAGCCGAGCTTCTTCGAGGTGTCGCGTGGCTCGGCGTAGACGGTCGTGACGAACGCCGTGATGCCGAGGAGCGGTTTGCCTGGAGGCGGCGGCGGATCGGGGTGGGAGTTCTCGCCCTGCACCGCGGGAGGCGGGGCGGCCGCGTCGTCGGGGACGCCGCCGTCGGCCTGCGCGGCCGCGCCGGGGCGCTTGCAGCCGAGGGCCGCGAGGGCCACGAGGCCGGCGAGGGTGAAGGCCACGAACCGCGCGCGATCCGAGCCCACGGAGCGCAGGGATGCGGAGGGGCGAGCGCGCGGGAGCATGGGGGATGGATGCCAAAAGATGCGGCCGGATGCAAAGGGAAGGTGCGGGGAGGACGGAGAACGCTCGGCCCGAGGTGGGACGCGACGTACTTCCGTAGGCCGCCGCGCCGTGCGAGGCTGCGCGCATGATCCAGGTGAGCGTGCCGTGCCCATGTGGTGCCGACATCGCGTTTCGGGACGCGGCATGCCCCGCCTGCAAGACGCCCGTGTCGCGGGCGCTGCGCGACGAACTCGAAGCGCGGCTGGAGCACGCGCACACGGAGTACGGCGAGGCGAAGCAGAGCGTGCGCCGGGCGGCGACGGCGATGATCGTCCTCGGAGCGCTCCACGTCGTGGTCGCGCTGATCATCTATTACGTGCTCGTGGCCGACCCCGTGTTGGCGCCGGTCGATTTGCTGGCGGACGCGGCCCCGCTGCTGCCCAACGGGGTCCTCGGCCTGCTGCTCATCGCCTGCGCGGCATGGTCCCGGCGATCGCCGAACGCGGCGTTCGTGGTGGCGCTCGCGCTCTGGCTCGTCACGCAGACCCTCGTCTACCTGGCGCTGCCGGCCCTGTTTTTCCTGGCGTTCCTGTCCGCCACGGGGATCACATGGCTCTTCGCGAAGGTGATCGTGGTGGTCATGCTCGTGCGCGGGCTCCTCGCGGCGCGGCGCGTGGACGCGATTCGAGCGGACGTGGCGCGCGGCGCGGCGGCGTGAAGGGGGGCTACACGAGCAGACCCGAAAGCGGCCCATTGCAATAGAGCGGATTGCCGAACGTCGAGACCGGCACGCCCATCGCGTGGGAGATCGCGATCAACAGATCGTTGTGATACGCGCCGGCATACTTGAGGTATCGCCCGGTCCTGATCGCGCCGCCCGCGCCGCCGACGACGACGAGCGGGACGTCGCGGCGCGCGTGGGTGTTTCCCTGCGCGATGTCGCTGCACCAGAGGATGACGGTGTTGTCGAGGACCGTTCCATCCCCCTCGGGGACACTGTCGAGCTTCTGGCAGAGGTACGCGAGCTGCTGGGCGTGCCAGTGGCCGATGTCGATCAGCGCCTGCTGCCGTTTCGTGTCGGAGTCGCTCGAGTGCGAGAGCGTGTGGTGGGGTTCGTCCAGACCGAGCCACGTGAAGACCTTGCCCGTCTGCACCGTGGTCCACTGGATGCTCGCGACCCGCGTGAGGTCGCAGATGAGCGACATCGCGAGCAGGTCGAGCTGGGTCTTGGCGATCTCCGGGTAGTTGTCGTTCTCGAGCGGCTCGACGGGCGCGCCGAGGACGGGCGGGTTGCACGAGCCGCCGATCACGCCAGGCGCGTCGAGGCGCTTTTCGATCTCGCGGACCGCTTCGAGGTGCGCGTCCACCTTCATCCGATCACTCGCGCCGAGGCGCGTGGACAGGCGGTTGTAGTCGCCGCTCACGGCGTCGAGCACGGTCTTCCTCTGCGCCCGCAGGCGCGCGAGGGCCTCGGGGTCCGTGCCGAGGTCCGAGAAGATACGCGTGTACGCCTGGTACGGGTCGTCCTCGGGCGGGACGGGTTGTCCGGGGCCGCGGTAGGAGATGCGGGCCGAGACGTTGGCGTACTGGACCTGCACGCCGAACTCGAGCGAGGGAAAACGCGTGGTCTGGCCGAGCTGGTCCGCGAGGAACTGGTCGAGCGAGATGCCGCCGGCCCAGCCGACCATCTTGCCGGGGTTGCACGCATACGGGAAAAGCGAGCCCTCTTGAAGCTCGGTGCCCGTGAGCGCGTGGCCGATGCCCTGCTGGTGCGGGTCGCCGGGGCCGTGGTAGGCGGACTCGTAGTCGACGCCTTCGAGGACGAGCGTCTTCTTCTTGAAGGGCTCGAGCGGGGCGAGGATGGGGCCAAAGGAGAAGTCGGTCTCGGTGCCCGTGGGGACCCAGGCAGGTTTGACCGTACCGAGGCCCGTAAAAAAAACGACAAAACGCTTCGGGAACGCGGTGGCGCGGGCCGCGTCGGCCATGGCCCCGAGGAACGGCAGGCCAACGGCCACGCCGCCGAGGCCGCGAAGGAGCGTGCGACGGCTCAGGTTCCTCTGTTTCATGGTGCCTGCGTCACGACGGCCCGGCGGTACCGGAACGCGTCGGTTTGGGTGAGGGAGACGAGCAGCTCCTTGACGTTGAAGCCGCTCGCCGCGAAGGTCTGCTGGATCTCGCTCATCGAGCAACGATCGTCCTCGCCTTCGACGCGGCCGTAGGCGAAGCGGAACCACTGCGTGGCGACACACTGGCGCGCCTCCTCGCTCTGCGCGAGGCGCTGCCCGAGCTCGACGACGCCCTCGAAGGGGCCGTCGATGCCGCGGGTGTCGACGAGCTCGCCGGTGTCGTCGACGGGCAAACCCTGGTCGGTGTCGCGGTAGAGGCCGATGCCGTCGTAGTGCTCGAAGCCGAAGCCGACGGGATCCATCTTCACGTGGCAGCCCGCGCACGCCGGGTTCTCCGAGTGCTCGGCGAAGCGCTCGCGCGTCGTGGCGTCGGGCCGGATGTCGGGCGCGTTGAAGGCGGCGTTGTTCGGCGGCGGGGGGAGGATCTGGCAGAGGAGGCGCTCGCGGACGAACTTGCCGCGGTGCACGGGCGAGGTCTGGTTCGGCTTGCCCGTCGCGGCGAGGACACTCGCGTGCGTGAGGATGCCGGAGGTCCTCGTGGGATCCAGCTCGACCCGCTCGAAGCTCTGCGTCGCGGGGCCACCTTCGACGCCGTAGAACGAGGCGAGCTCCGCGTTCAGCATCGAGTAGTTCGCGGTGAAGACGCTCCCGATGTCGCCCTCGCCCTCGAAGATGACGTCTTCGAGGAAGGCGAGCGTCTCGGCCCGCCAGAGCGGGCGGATGCCCTCGTAGAACCTGGGGTACGTGGAGCTGTCTTTTTTGATGTTGTCGAGGTGGGAGAGGCCGAGCCACTGGGCGTTGAAGTTCGCCACGGCCTCACGCGCCCGCGGATCCGCGAGCATGCGGCGCGCCTCGCTCGCGACCTCCTCCTTCGTGCCGAGACGCCCCTCGTCCGCGGCGGCGAAGAGGGCCTCGTCCGGCATGGAGCCCCAGAGCATGTACGAGAGGCGCGAGGCGATCTCGTGGGGCGAGAGGGGCACGACGTCGGCCTCGACGGGGTCGGGCATGCCGAACTCGACGCGGTAGAGGAAGTGCGGGGACTGGAGCATCACCTGGAGGACGAGCTCGATCCCCTTGGAAAAACCCTCCTTGCCGCGGCCCCACGAGAAGACGTTCTGGAGGCGCGCGACCTCGTCGTCCGTGAGGGGCCGGCGATACGCGCGGCGGCCGAAGGACTGGATGAACGTGGTGGCGCACGCCTGCTCGCCGGCCGTCGCGGGATCACAGGGGAGCAGGGCGCCGAGATCTTTCGCGGCGCGGGCGGCGATGTGCTCGGCCGCGACCATGTACTGCTCGGCGAGGATCTGCGTGACGCCGAGGGCCGTGGCCTGGTTGTCGAAGCCCATCGCCTCTTCTTCGGGCACGAAGTTCGAGGCGGGCTGGGAGTCGTCCCCGAGCAGGTCACGGACGGTGTTGTTGTACTCGAAGCGCGTCATGCGCCGGATGGGCGATTTGCCGGGGATCGTGCCGATGCACTGGAAGGCAGGGGCCTCCCCGATCCCTTCACCCGGCGGGTCGCCGATGTGACCCGAGCATGCCGCGAGGGACGCCGCCGCACCAAGGGCGAGGGCGCCACCGAGAAGCCAGGGCAAGCGCACAGCGTGAGTCATGAGGAAGGATCCGCGGGGGCTTGGCCGCGGTCCTCCGAGCGTAAAAGAACGGGGGCCGGCCGTCGACCTTTTCCTGATGCCGTACGCGTGCTTCGGCTCGACGCCGAGGGAGAGATCGCTACCCTGCGGGCCGTGCCCTCCAGGGGAAATCGCCGCGCGGCCGGGATGCTCGTCGCCCTCGCGGCCGCCACCGCTTCCGCGCCTGCGTCCGCTTCCGCGCCTGCGTCCGCTTCCGCGCCTGCGTCCGCTTCCGCGCCCGCTTCCGCTTCCGCGTCCGCCTCCGCGCCCGCTTCCGCCTCGCCGGTCGGGGGTCACTTGCACTTCGGCGTGGAGGTCGCGGCGCGCTGGTTCGTGTACTCGGACCCGCTGAAGATCGCCACGAACCTCCGGCCCTACGACACCGTCGGCGTGCCGATGCTCTCCCTCGGCGGCGAGCTCCAGCCCTTGCGGTGGACCGGCGTGCCGGTGCTCGCGGACGTCGGGATCACCGGGGCGTACACGTTCGCGCCGTCCCTCACGTCCTCCGTGACCGAGGGGCGCGACATCCAGACGAGCTGGGATCGTGGTGACGTGGGGCTCCGGGTGCCTATCCGGCTCGGGCGCGGGGCGCGCGCGCCGGTGGTCGCGCCGCGCGTGGGGTATGGCTGGCTCGATTTCTCGTTCCAGGAGACAGGGCCGCTCGCGGCGGAGATCCCGACGGCGGGCTACAGGCTCGTCCGCGTGGGCCTCGACGGGCGGATCCGGCTCGCGGGGCCGATCGCGCTCGTGGCGGCGTTCGAATACCTGGAGCCCCTCTCGGGCGGCGCGGTCTACGAGCGGTTCCGCGACGCGACGATCGGCGGAATCGACGTGGACCTCGGCGTCGCCTTCGCGTTCGCGAAGGGGGCCGAGCTCTCGCTCTCGTTCGGGTACACGCGGTTCTTCTCGACGTTCGTGCCCGTCCCGGGCGACGCGTACGTGGCCGGCGGGGCGCTCGATCAATTCGGCGGAGTGAAGCTTGGGATCGACTATGCCCCGTAACCCACGTGCCCTCCGGCGCGCGCTCGCCGCTGCGCTCTTTCCGCTCGCGCTCACGCTGCTCGCCGCGGGGTGCCCCGGGCGGCTCGAAAACCCCGACCGTTTCCTCGACGGCGGCGGCTTCACCTGCCCGGACGTCGTGACGGAGCTCTTTCCGAAGAGCTGCGGCGGGTCGATTTGCCACGAGGGCGCCGAGCCGGCGGCGGGGCTCGATTTGATTGCGCCGGGCGTGGTGTCGCGGCTCGTCGACAAGATGGGGCGTGATTGCCCGGGGATCCTGGTGGACCCGGTGGACCCGGAGTCGAGCCTGCTCTACGAGAAGTTATTGCCGCTGCCGAGCTGCGGGTCGCCGATGCCGATCGGAAAGCCGACGCTGACGCCGGACGAGCTCGCGTGCGTGCGGGATTGGATTTCGGCGCAGACGCCGACGGGCGGCGGGGACGAGCCGTAAGGAATCGACGGGGCGTCACGCGGCCGTGACAGCGGGCGTCACGCGGAAATGACACCCGTCACGGCGCCGTGTCACGGAGCGGGAGCGCGCGCCGCCGCGCCGCGGAAGGGGCGCATGGGCCCCCACACACCGCAGGCATCGCCTTTGCGATGGGGCTTCGTCCCCCCCCGACGCGGCGGAGGGTCGCAAGCGACCTCCGCCTTCGCCTTCGCGCGAAAGAAAGAGTGATGATGCCATGAGGAAAAAGACCTTTGCCGTGCCCGCGTTCGCCCTCCTCACCTGCCTGCTCTCGGGTTGTATCGTCGATTCGACAACGCTGGTCGAGGACGGCATCGAGAGGCCGGGCGCGGCGCGCGCGAGCGCCCCCGTGGACACGGCGATCACGACGCTCGAGCTGTCCGGCGGGAGCGTGGTTTTCGTCGACGAGGGCGACGGCGTCGCGTTCTGGGAGATCGGGAACGTCGATCTCTCGTCCCTGCTCGACGAGCAAAAGGCCTCCGCGCTCGAGGTCTTCCTCGCGCTCGCGCCGGAAGGCACGCCCGTCCCGGCGCGGCTCGTGGAGCACCACGCGGAGGTCGTCGCCCGGACCGGCACGGTGCCCGCGGCGCCGCGCAAGCTCGCGCCGAGGGTCGTGATGCCCGGGGTCCATTCTCTCACGAACGACCCCCTCCATAGCGCGGGTCCTGACTGCTGGGGCTGGGGAGGATCCGGGACCTACAGCGCCGAGACGGGCTTGTCTGGCTTCAGCCTGTCGTCGTTCCAGACCGGCTTCCGAAATACCTATTCGCAGATCACCGGGAATGTCGCGCAGGTTTCGAATGGCGCGACCCTCGTGAGCTCGCCCGCGGCCGGTGGGAGCTCGCCTGCCGTATCGACCTCGATGGGCCACGAGCGCGCGATGGCGTTCTGCGCGTCGCAGGCCCTCCCCAACACGGGGAGCTGCGACGACAACGGCATCCAGGCGTGGATCGAGGTGCAGTACACGAACGACGCCGGCACGCTCGTGTCCGCTGGCAGCGTGACCCTCTCTGCTTTCGGCGAGGGGGCTCGCTTCCGCTCCAACTACACGAACAGCAGCGGCGTCGCGCGCCGGTATACCGCGACGGTCACGTTTTCCGCGACGGACGACGAAACCCTGCAAGGCGTCGACCCGACCTGGTGCCAGGATCAGGTCGCGGTGGTCTGGCGGTCGAAACACACGGGGGGCTCCATCAGCAACCCGTGAAGCGGGCGCGGCGTTCGCCATGGATTCCGCGAGCCGGCCGATGCGGAGGGCCCGGATGGGGGCTCCCGAGGCTCGGCGCAGACGCCGACGGGCGGCGGGGACGAACCGTAAGGAATCGACGGGACGTCACGCGACCGTGACAGCGGGCGTCACGCGGGAATGACACCCGTCGCGGCGCCGTGTCATCGAGAGGGAGCGCGCGCCGCAGAGCCGCGGAGAAAGGCCGGGCCGCCTGGCATTGCCTTTGCAATGGGGCTTCGTCACCCCAACGCGACGGAGGGTCGTAAGCGACATCCGCCCGCGAAAAAGAGTGAGGAAGCCATGATGAAAAAGACATTTGCTGTGCCCGCATTCGCCCTCCTCGCCTGCCTGCTCCCGGGCTGCGTCGTCGATTCGACGACGGAGGTCGAGGACGGCATCGAGATGCCGGGCGCGTCGCCCGCGAGCGCCCCCGTGGACACGACGATTGCGACGCTCGAGATGTCCGGCGGGAGAGTGGTGTTCGTCGACGAGGGCGACGGCGTCGGGTTCTGGGAGATCGGGAACGTCGATATCTCGTCCCTGCTCAACGAGCAAAATGCCTCCGCGCTCGAGGTCTTCCTCGCGCTCGCGCCGGAAGGGACGCCCGTTCCGACGCGGCTCGTGGAGCACCACGCGGAGGTCGTCGCCCGGACCGGCACGGTGCCTGCGGTGCCGCGCAAGCTCGCGCCGATGTTCGTGATGCCCGAGGTCCAGTATTTCACGAACGAATCCTTGGGCAACCATGGCTCGGGGGTCAACTGCTGGGGCTGGGCAGGAGCGGGCACCTACAACGCGTCCACGGGCTACGGCAGCTTCAATCTCTCGACGTTCCAGAGCGGCTTCCTCGCCAACACGCAGATCACCGGAGCCGCGATCTCGATCTCGAACGGCTCCGGCACCCTGTACTCGGTCACGGGCGGGGGGGGCAACGGCGGGAACTTCGAGACCGCGTGGAGTCACGAGCGCGAAATCGCAATCTGCGCGTCGAAGGCCGTCCGGTGGGGCCAGCCGGGGAGCTGCAACGGCAATGGCGTTCTGGTCAACGTCACCTTGGAGCGCACGAACGCATCTGGGACGTACGTGGCGGAGAGCACGATCGACCTCAACGCATTCGGCGAGGGCGCTCGCTTCCGCTCGAACGCCACGAACACCGGGGGCGGCGCGCGCAAATACAAGATCTCCGCCGTGTTCAATGCCGACAACGACACCAGCCCCACCGCCGACGCAGAGTGCCAGGATCAGGCCGCGGTGGTCTGGCGGTCCAAGCACACGGGGGGCGACATCGGCGGCGGCGGCTGAAGCGAGAGCAGAGGGCGCCCTGACGGGGGCTCCCGAGGCTCGGCGAAGCGTCGAAGAGCGGTCGGCGTGGGCCGGGGGGGCTTCGGCGAGGCGGCAAAGAGGGATCGGACCGGTCCGGAGGTCTTTGGCGAGACGTCAACGGCTGGGCCACGCGGCCCGGAGAGTCTTTGGCGAGGCGTCAACGGCGGCTCCGACCGGTCCGGGGGGGCCTTGGCGAGGCGCCAAGCGCGAGGAGGACCGCTCCGGGGACGCCTCGGCGCGGCGCCAAAGGCGGGGACGACCGCTCGGGGGACGCCTCGGCGCGGCGCCGAAGGCGGGGAGGACCGCTCGGGGGGCTCTTTGGCGAGGCGCCGAAGGCGGGGAGGACGGCTCGGGGGGCTCTTTGGCGAGGCGCCGAAGGCGGGGACGACCGCTCGGGGGGCTCTTTGGCGAGGCGCCGAAGGCAGGAGACGGAGCTGGCCATCCTGTCGGCGGCGGCGCACGGCAACGGCCCGAACGGGCTCGACGTGGCGTTGACGGCGCTCGGCGCGCTCGGGCGGTTCGACCGGGAACACGCTGCGGTGTACTTTCAGATCGTTTACAATGCGTTGCGCGAGCCCATGCGGAGGGCCCTGGAGGCGCTGATCATGCAACGGCAGAGCGAAGGAAAGGCCACGTTCCCCCCGTTCGCACAGCAGATCTTCGACCGCGGCATGCTCGAGGGCGAGCTCAGAGGCATGCTCGCGGGCAAACGCGACGCCCTGCTTCGCCTGCTCGCGCGGGCCGGGCTCTCGCTCGCAGAGGACGATCGCGCGCGCATCGAGGCCTGCATGGACACCGAGACCCTCGATCGGTGGGTCGAGAACGTCCTCGGAGCGAAGACCACGCGCGACGTGTTCGCGTGACGTAGCCAACCGGCAACCACGCCTCGCGCAGGCCTGGTACCAAGGGTCTCCACACCCCACCCCGATCAGAGGTATACCGCCGGGGACGTATGCCTCAGTTCTCCCTCGCGGAGCGCCTGCGTGGCCTGGAGCGGCTCTGCCTGCCGGTCTGGGTCTTCGACGTGGAGCGGGCCCGCATGGCCTGGGGGAACGCCGCCGCGCTGACGATCTGGCGCTCGCCGAGCCTCGACGAGTTCCTCTCGCGGGACTACTCGGACGCCTCCACGGCGACACGCACGCGCAACGAGGGCTTCCTCCGCCGGCTCCGCGAGGGACACGACGCGCACATCGAGCACGCCTTCACGTTCTATCCACGCGGCGAACCCTTGCACCTGCGGTGCTTCATCTCCTGCATCGAGCTCGACGACGGGCGCTTCGCCCAGCTCATCGAAGGCCACGTGCGGACCGAGGCGCAAGACCCGAGGATCCTGCGGTGCGACGAGGCCCTGCGGCACGTCTCCGCGATGGTCGCGCTCCTCTCCCCCGAAGGCGCCGTGCTCGTGAGGAACCCGGCCGCCGAGAACGCCTTCGGCGGGTCGAGCACGCCCTCGGCCTGGTTCGAGGACGCAGGCGCAGAGGCGCGGATCCTGAAGGTCGCCGAGACCCAGGAGGTGCTCGACGAGGAGCTCGTCGCGCTCACGAGCGAGGGGCCGCGCTGGCACGCCGTGGAGGCGCGCCGGACGAGTGATCCGGTCACCGGGAAGCACGCGATCGTCGTGCACCAGGTGGACGTGACGGAGCGGCGGGAACGCGAGGCGCTGATCGAGGCGCAGCAGCGCGAGATCCTGGAGCTCTCGGCGCCGCTGCTCGACGTGGCCGAAGGGGTGGTCGCCGTGCCGATCATCGCGGCCTTGACCGAGGCGCGCTGCGCAGAGCTCGAACGGCGGCTGCTGCCCGGCCTGGTGGAGCGCGGCGCGCGGGTGGTCGTGTTCGATCTGACGGGCGCGACGGCGTCGGAGGGCGAGGGGCTCTCGCAGCTCGTGCGCCTGATCAACGCCGTGCGGCTGCTCGGCGCGCGGCCGATGGTGACGGGCGTGCGCTCGACGCTGGCGAGGGAGCTCGTGCAGAGCGGCGCGGACCTCGCCGGCGCGGCGGTGATGCGGTCGCTGCGGGACGCGCTCGCGAGCCCGCGCGCGGCGCGGCGGTGATGCGGCTGCTCCGGCGCTGACGCCCCCGAGGCGCTCGTGTTCACGGCGCGCCTCGGCGACGCGGCTCTGTCCGGGTCGATGGCGGCACGTTTTGAGCGCCCGCTTTTGAAGAATCGGGAGGCCATGCCATACTGACGCTGCATTTTGCGTCAGGCGGGTGGGGCCGGACGGGGCGAAATCGGCCAAGACAGCGCGTCGACGCAGGGGGGCGAGCGCGCCATGAGTTTGCCGATCGCAATCGGGGACGTGATCGCCGAGAAGTACCGCGTCGATCGCCTCCTCGGCTCCGGCGGGATGGGCGTGGTCGTGGCGGCCACGCACCTCACGCTGCGCACACGCCGCGCGATCAAGGTGATGCGGCCCCACGGGGTCGGCTCGCCGCTCGGCGTCGAGCGCTTCCTGCGCGAGGCGCGGGCCCTCTCCGAGCTCCGCAGCGCGCACGTGGCGCGGGTCTACGACGTCGGTCGCCTGCCGAACGACGCGCCCTTCATGGTCATGGAGTACCTCGAAGGACAAACGCTCCTCGCGCGGCTCGCGCAGCGCGGCCCGCTGCCCGCGGAGGAGGCGGCAGCGTACGTGCTGCACGCGTGCGAGGCGCTCGCCGAGGCCCACGCGCTCGGCATGGTGCATCGCGACCTCAAGCCCGACAACCTCTTCCTGACCCAGGCCCACGACGGCTCGCCTTGCGTCAAGGTGCTCGATTTCGGCGTGTCGAAGCTCCTCCACGACGAAGGCGAAGGCAGGGCGCGCACGAGCACCGGCGCGATCGTGGGCTCGCCTCTCTACATGTCGCCCGAGCAGATCAACGGCGCGCATGACATCGACGGGCGCAGCGACATCTGGGCGATGGGGATCATCCTCTTCCAGCTCGTCACGGGGGAATGCCCGTTCGCCGGGAACAACGTGCTGGAGATCCTCGCGCAGATCGCAACCAAGAAGCCGCCTCCGCCCTCCACGCTGCGCGAGGAGCTAAAAGCCCCCTTCGACGCGGTGATCCTGCGTTGCCTGGAGAAGGACCGCGCGCTGCGCTACCCGGACGTGGTGGCCCTTTCGCGTGATCTCGCGCCGCTCGCGCGCTCCGAGCCGGACCCGCCGGCGGCGCTCGTCGCGCGCATCGAGCGCGTGTACGCGATGGCGACGAAGACGGCCTCGATGTCGACCGCCGCGGAGCCACACGCCGACACGACCGACACGCCCGAGCGCCCGGAGCTGGAGGCTCGAACGCCGGAGCCCGCGCACGCCGTCGATATCACCTGCACGCCGACGCCATGGACACGCGCGGGGATGCCCATGACGTCTCCGATCGAAGGAACGATGCTCGCCTCGGTGGCCGGCGGGTCGACGGGGACACACGTCGCCAAGCCACGGCGCGCCCTGGTGCGGCATTTCGCGGCGGCAGCGATCGTTCTCGCGCTGAGCGCGTCGCTCGGAAAGCTGCTTTCCCTGATCCACCCCCAGATGCATGCGCCCGCGTCGCAGGTCCCCGCCGCTTCGTCCGACCTGCCGCCTCCCCTCGCCACGACCCATCCGCGGACGGCGTCGACGGCTCCGAAGCAGCCCTCGAAAAACGCCTCGAAGATCCCACCGCCGGCCGGGTCCGTCGGGGCCGTGCCGATTTCGTCGGGGTCGACCCATGTGTCGCCCCCCGCTCGGATGGGTTCGCCCCAGCAAGGTCCCGTTCGGCGTCCCTCCTTCCGGTGAGTCCCTCCAGACCCCAGGTAGCCCGGGGGGAATCATGACCAAAGCTGCGATGAAGGATCCCAAGGAGCTCAAGCAGAAGCCTCCGTTCCCAGCGCAGGAGCAGGAGCACCCCGGCGCCGAGTCGGGCATGCAGCCTCGGGCGGACCACGGCGAGTCGTCGTACCGAGGGCTCGGCCGGCTGAAGGACCGCGTCGCGCTGATCACGGGCGCCGACAGCGGCATCGGGCGCGCCGTCGCGCTCGCCTACGCGCGCGAGGGCGCGGACGTGGGCATCGCGTACCTGAACGAGCACGAGGACGCGAACGAGACGAGGCGCCTCGTGGAGGAGGCCGGTCGGAAGGCCGCGCTCTTCCCCGGCGATCTCTCGTCCGACGCCGCGTGCAAGAAGCTCGTGGAGGACGCGGCGAAGGCGTTCGGCCGCATCGACATCCTCGTGAACAACGCGGCCGAGCAAGGCAAGGCCGTCGAGTCGTTCGAGGAGCTCGACGCCGAGCGCGTGGAGCGCGCGTTCCGGGTGAACATCCTCTCGATGTTCCACATCGTCCGGCACGCGCTGCCGCACATGAAGCCGGGGAGCGTCATCATCAACACGTCGTCGATCCAGGCCTACCAGCCGCGGCCGGAGATCCTCGATTACGCGGCCACGAAGGGCGCGATCGTCACGTTCAGCAAGGGCCTCGCGAAGGCGCTGATCGGGCGCGGGATCCGGGTGAACACGGTGGCGCCGGGGCCGGTGTGGACGCCGCTCGTGGTGCAGTCGTTCCCGGCGAACAAGAACGCAGAGTTCGGGCAAAACAGCCCCATGGAGCGGCCCGCGCAGCCGGCGGAGCTCGCGCCGGCGTACGTGTTCCTCGCGTCGGACGAGTCGAGCTACGTGACCGGCGAGGTGCTCGGGGTCACGGGCGGCAAGCCCCTCGGCTGACCGGATCCGGGGGCCGGCCTTTGGCCCAGCGGCCCCCCTTCCGCTACCCTGCCGGGCGATGTCCTGGCCCACCCGCTCGCTCTGGATCGCAGCCCTCGCCGTGGCGTATGCCGCGGTCGCGGGGCTCTGGGCGACAGGCGGGGACGGGAGCGCGTGGGTCGCCCTGCTCCTGCCGCTCGCGTGTGGGGTGGGCTGGAGGCTGACCGCGGAGGACAGGCGCGGCGACGATACGCTCGACCCCGGCGCGCGCTCGGCCGCGCGGCTGACGATCGCCGGCGCCTCGCTCTTCGCCGCCTCGCGATGCGGGGCGAACACCCCGGGCTTCGTGGCGGGGGAGAACCTCGGCGTCGCGCTCTCGGCGATGGGCTCGCTCTGGGCCATCGCGCGGATCAAGCCGCTCGGCGGGCTCGCCGAGCCGAGCCCGTCGGCGCGCAGGCTCGACGCCGCCGCGTTCGCCGCGCTCTTCTGGGTGGTCGCGGCAGCGCTGCCGGGCGCGGCCGCGATGTTTCCCGAGCGCACCGAGGGGCTCGATCCGCTGCTCATCGACTACGCGACCGTGGCCGCGTCGATCGGCTCGCTCAGCGTGCAGCTCTTCGCGGCGGCGCGGCTCGCGGCCAGCCGGCGCGCGGAGATCGGCGTGGCGGAGCGGGCGCAGGCGGCGCTCTGGCTCGGCTCGATCGCGCTCGCCGTGGGGATCCTCGCGGCGGCGGCGCGGGTGCTCCCGCCCGAGCGGGTCTTGCCGATCGCGGTGGTGCTCGCGTCGCTCGGCGCGGCGTTCGCGGCGGCGAGCCGGGAGCCCGAGACGGTGCTCTCGGCCCTCCGGCTGACGCTCGCGACGACGGGGCTCGTCGCGCCCATCGCGCTCGGCGCGGTCTACACGGCGCACGTGCGGCCGGCCGTCGCGGGCCCGGTGGCGTTCGGGGCGGCGGGGGCGGCGGCGCTCGCGGCGCTCGTGGCGCAGCGGCTCGCGCATCGGGCGGGGCCCGGGAGCGGGCGGCTCTTGCCGGCGCTTCAGGCCGCCGCGCGCGCGGCGATGACGCCCGATCCGGAGGAGGCGCTGCGGTCGGCGCTCTTCGAGCTGCGCGGCGCGCTCGGGCAAGGCGGCGAGCCGCCTTCGCTCTACCGGTTCTTCCCGGCCGAGCAGGTGAGCGTCGATCGCGCCGGCTTCATGCACACGAAAAAGGCCGAGATGCCGCCGCGGCTCGTCGCGCTCGCGGACGCGGAGCCCGAGCGGATCCTGCGAATCGAGGTCATGCACGCGGTCTCGGTGCGGAAGCCGGAGGTGCGGCCGCTCATCGCGTGGCTGGAGGACAACCACCTCTCGGCGGTGAGCGTGGTGCGCGACGCGGACGGCCCGATCGGGGCGCTGACGGTGCCGGCGGGGGCGCGCGTCGCGCCGTCGACGCTCTCGGACGTGCGGGCGCTGCGGCAGCTCTCGGATCGGCTGGCCGCGGTGCTCGGCGTGTCGTCGATGCTGTCGCGCTCGCGCGAGCGTGAGCTCGTGGCGCGGGACGACCTCGACAAGATCGGGGCGGAGCGGGCGCGGCTCGCCACGGAGCTCGGGCGTATCGAGGGGCAGTTCGAGGCGGTCGCGAGGAGCTTCGAGCAGCGGGCGCGGGTCGCGCTCTACAGCCCGGCGGCGCAGGCGGCGGTGCAACGGCTGGAGCAGCTCGCAGCGATGGACGTGCCGGTCACGCTGCTCTCGTCGCCCGGGATCGACGCGGTGGCATGGGCGGCGCTCGTGCACCTCGCGTCGGCGCGGAAGAAGGGCGTGATGGTGATCGTGGACGGGACGACCCCGTCCGAGCACGACCCGGCGAAGTGGCAGGATCGGGTGGCCTCGCCGCTCGCGCGGGCGGCGGGCGGGACGCTCGTGCTGCTCGACGCGCACGTGCTGCCGGAGCTCGTGCAGATGCGGATCGCCTCGGGGTTGCCTGCGGACGTGGGGCTCGTGGTGGCGCTGCCGGGCACGGTGGACTCGCTGGCGGCGGGCGGGAAGCTCGCGGAGCCGCTGGCGGATCGGCTCGGCGATCGCGCGGTGGCGCTGCCGGCGCTCGCGTCGCGCGGGGAGGATCTGTCGCTGCTCGTGCTGGAGGCGCTGACGCGGATCGGGAAACGGCTGCGGCAGGCGCCGCTGGGGATCGATCCGCGCGCATTGGCGGCGCTGGTCGATTACGAGTTCCCGGGGAATGACGCGGAGCTCGAAGGAATCCTGTTCCGAGCGGCGCTCGCGGCCCCGGCGGACGCGCGGGCGGTGACCTTGCGGGAGCTGGAGACGGCGGGGTTCATGGTGCCGCCGGGGAGCGAGCGGCGGGCGCGCGGGACAGGGCCGCTGCCGCAGCCGCGGAAGAAGCGGTCGTCGAAGACGTAGGGGGTATCAGCGAAATGGATTGCGCTTTCGGATGCGCAGGAGGTCGCGGCGGTTGTGCCGGAGCAACGGGTGCCCCCAGGTCTCGCCTGTCCCCTCCACGCACTCCCGGGCCAGGACCTTGCCGATCTTCTCGTAGCTCATCCCCAGCGCGCTCTTGAGCTTTTCCGGATGAACATAGGACCCGAGGACGAAGACCCGGTCACGGAAGGAATCCAGCACCTCCGAGGTGACATCTGCCCGCCGATCCGCTTGGTTGTCGAAATCCACGAGCAAGACCATCAAGCGCTCGGGGTACTTCTGCATTTGGCGATTGTGCTCCCGCTTGAAGCTGTCCCGAACGTTGCCCCATCCATTCGCAACTCGCAGGACCTGGATGTTCGGGACCGAAAGCTCGAAGCCGGTGGCGATCTGCCGGTTGGCGTCGTCCTCGGGGAGGATCAGCCAGTGGGGCTTGTGCTTGTTGACGCTCATGCCTCGACGTCACCCTGCAGGAGCGCCTCGATGAGATCACCTTCCACGCCGATACCTTCGAGCGACTTGATGCGCGTCGGCTCCAGGTGGCTTCGCCGGGACAAGACGAGCGTGTTTTCATCCGAGAAGCGGCGGATGGTCTCCGGGTTGTGGGAGGTCATCAGCACCTGCCCACCGGACTCGAAGGAGCGCCGAAGCGCGATGACGAAGTGCCCCACCTCGTCGATCGCGAGGTGGCTGTCCGGCTCGTCCCAGAAGCAAAAGATAGGGCCGTATGCCTCGTTCGCGGCCAGGACGAGCGCGCAGAGGAAGAAGCACTTCTCGCCGTCCGACAGCGCCCCGAACGGCAAAGACAGGCTCCGCTGCCCCTCGCGAAACTGGACCTTCAAGCTCCGCGTTTCCCCCCCGACGAGCGGGTTTTGAATGTCCCAGAAATCGGCCCACAACGCCCTGAGATAGCCATCGATGGTCGTGTAGACGCGGGGGGAATGGTTCATGAGCCCGGCCAACCACGCGCCCACGTTGCGCGCGTCGCGCTCCGGCCAGAGCGTCTCGCCGGAAGACTCCTCCGTGATCAGGCTCGGGATCGGCGCCAGGATCACGGAGCGCGCGAGCCAGCGCTTGAAGAGGAAGAGCGGGTCGGTCTCCGATTGCTCCTGGATGATGGGCAAGGCGATCAGGTGCCAGTCGACCAGGAAGGCCGCTGGAGCCGTGCGCGAAGATTTGTTCAGGGTGACCTGGGCGTGCTCTCGGGAATAGATGGGCTGCCCGGCCAGAAGGAGCTCTTCGGTCTGCACCCGGATTTCCTTGAACCCAGGCGGTAGCTCCAGGGTCAGGCGGTACTGGTAGAGTCGACCAGACAGCTCGACGTCCACCTCGAAGCGCATGGGCTCATCCGTCCTGCCATGAGAGAAATCCCCGACCTTGACGAGCTGCCCGATGCGGTTGGTACCCCGGGCCAAGTCTGCCAGCAGAGCAAGAACGTGGCGGATCGTCGATTTGCCTGTTCCATTCTTCCCGATGAGGAGCGCCGACGGTTTGTCACCGATGGGCAACTCGAAGTTCTGCAAACATCGAAAGTTGTGGATGTAAAGGCGCTTGAACATGGGGCCCTGCTGGCAGCGTTCTACCATGATGCAGAGCCGCGGAGACGAGAGAAAGGGGCTCGCGGGCGAGGACAAACGGCTGCCCTGGGGGGCGGAAGCAGACGCGGAGGCGGAAGCAGACGCGGGGGGCGGCGGCGTTCGGACATCCTGCGCGGGGCGCCCCCCTCCCCGCCCTTGACAACCGATAAGCATCGGCTTATACGTCAAGCATGGAGAGCGCGGTCGCTGCCGAGAACAAGGTCTTCCAGGCGCTGGCGGACCCCAGCCGCCGGGCGATCTTCGAGTCGCTCACCCGCGGCGAAGCGGCCGTGAAGGACCTGACCGCGCGCTTCGACATCTCGCAGCCGGCGGTTTCGCAGCACCTCGCCGCCCTGAAAGACGCCGGCCTGGTGAACGGCCGGCGCGAGGGGCGCTGCGTCTACTACCGGGTGGAGCCGCGCGGCATGAAGCCGCTCATCGACTGGATCGCGCACTACCGCGCCTTCTGGACGGAGCACGTCGATCGCCTCGAACGACTGCTGGAGAAAATGGACGAATGACCGTCACCGACAAGACCGCACCCGCGCAGACCGAATCCCTTTCCTTCGAATTCGATTTGCAGCATTCGCCCCAGAAAGTGTGGCGCGCGCTCACCGACCCCGTGCTGCTCGCGGAGTGGCTCCTGCCCGTCGTCGATCAAAAGCTCGACCTCGCATCGGGATCGGCCTTCAAGTTCAAGACGGAGCCGTTCCCCGGCTGGGACGGCACCGTGCATTGCCGGTTCGTCGAGATCGAAGCGCAACGGAAGCTCAGCTATGCGTGGGTCGTCGGCGACATGGAGCTCGACACCGTCGTGACCTTCACGCTCACCCCCACGGCGTCGGGCACGCGCCTGTCCCTCGTGCAATCGGGCTTCAAGCCGAGCCAGAAGCAGAACTTCGGCGGCGCGCGTTACGGCTGGAAGATGATGGGCGGCAAGCTCGTCGACCTGCTCGCGAGGATCGCATGAACCAGGGGATTCGACAAACCCATCGCTGGATATCCATTGCCTTCACGGTGACCGTCATCGCCAATTTCGTCGCCCGGGGCTTGGGACAGGGGCAAGAGCCTCCCGCCTGGATCACTTTCTCGCCGCTGCTCCCGCTCGCCGTGCTCCTGTTCACCGGCCTGTACTTGTTCGTGCTGCCGTATGTCGCCAAGCGGCGCAGCGAGCTACGCACGTCCTGAACCCGCCGGCCGCATCGCCTCACGACCCACCTCGACCCTCGATGGCAAAGATCGCGAACATGACCTCGACCCCCCAGCATCCCGCAGACAGCCACGACCTGATCCGCGTCCAGGGCGCCCGCGAAAACAACCTGAAGGACGTCAGCGTCGAGATCCCCAAGCGGCGGCTGACGGTCTTCACCGGCGTCTCCGGATCGGGCAAGTCGTCGCTCGTGTTCGGCACCATCGCGGCGGAGTCGCAGCGGATGATCAATGAGACCTACAGCGCGTTCGTGCAGGGTTTCATGCCGACGCTCTCCCGGCCCGAGGTCGACGTGCTCGACGGGCTGACGACCGCGATCATCGTCGACCAGGAGCGGATGGGCGCCGATCCCCGCTCCACGGTCGGCACGGCGACCGACGTCCATGCGATGCTGCGTATCCTCTTCAGTCGCCTCGGCAAGCCGTTCATCGGCCCGCCCAACGCATACTCCTTCAACGTCCCCTCGGTCCACGCGGTCGGCTCGTTCCAGAAGGGGGGCGACAAGGCCGAGAAGGTCGTCTTCAACCGCGCCGGCGGCATGTGCCCGCGCTGCGAGGGCCGCGGCTCGGTCAACGACATCGACCTGGCGCAGCTCTACGACGACAAGAAGTCGCTCAACGAGGGAGCACTCACGATCCCCGGCTACAGCATGGATGGCTGGTACGGCCGAATCTTCCGCGGCTGCGGCTTCTTCGACCCGGACAAGCCGATCCGCAAGTTCACCAAAAAAGAGCTGCACGACCTGCTCCACAAGGAGCCGACCAAGATCAAGGTCGACGGCATCAACCTCACGTACATGGGGCTGATCCCGAACATCCAGAAGTCGTACCTCTCGAAGGACATCGACGCGCTGCAGCCGCACATCCGCGCCTTCGTGGAGCGCGTGGCGACGTTCAGCACCTGCCCCGATTGCGGCGGCACCCGCCTCAGCGAGGCCGCCCGGTCCTCCAAGATCAAGGGCAAGAACATCGCCGACGCCTGCGCGATGCAGATCAGCGACCTGGCCGAATGGGTGCGCGGCCTGGACCAGCCGTCCGTCGCGCCGCTCCTCGGGGCGCTCCGCCACACGCTCGACTCGTTCGTGGAGATCGGGCTCGGCTACCTCAGCCTCGACCGGCCCTCCGGCACGCTCTCGGGGGGCGAGGCGCAACGCACGAAGATGATCCGCCACCTCGGCTCGTCGCTCACCGACGTGACCTATGTCTTCGACGAGCCGACGATCGGGCTGCACCCGCATGACATCCAGCGGATGAACGAGCTCCTGCTCCGGCTGCGCGACAAGGGCAACACCGTGCTCGTCGTCGAGCACAAGCCGGAGACGATCGTGATCGCCGACCACGTCGTCGACCTCGGCCCCGGCGCCGGCACCGCGGGCGGCGAGGTCGTCTTCCAGGGCACCCTCGATGGGCTGCGGGCGAGCGGCACGCTCACCGGGCGTCACCTGAGCGACCGGGCTTCCCTCAAGCCTTCGGTGCGCAAGCCGTCGGGCGTGCTGAAGGTGCGCGGCGCGAGCAGGCACAACCTGAAGAACGTCGACGTCGACATCCCGCTCGGCGTGCTCGTGGTGGTGACCGGCGTGGCGGGGTCGGGCAAGAGCACCCTGATCCACGGCTGGGTGTCGGGTCGAGACGGGGTCGTGTCGATCGACCAGAGCGCGATCCATGGCTCGCGGCGGAGCAACCCGGCGACGTACACCGATCTGCTGGAGCCGATCCGCAAGGCGTTCGCGAAGGCCAACGGCGTCAAGCCCGCCCTCTTCAGCGCGAACTCCGAGGGCGCCTGCCCGACCTGCAATGGCGCCGGGGTGATCTACACCGACCTCGGGATGATGGCCGGCGTCAGCACGGTCTGCGAGGATTGCGAGGGCCGGCGGTTCCAGGCGTCGGTGCTGGAGTACAAACTCGGCGGTCGCCACATCGCCGAGGTGCTCGATCTCTCGGTCTCCGAGGCGGTCGACTTCTTCGGCGCCGGCGAGGCGCGCACGCCGGCCGCGCACGCGATCCTGAAGCGCATGGCCGACGTGGGGCTCGGTTACCTGCGGCTCGGCCAGCCGCTCCCGACGCTCTCGGGGGGCGAGCGGCAGCGGCTCAAGCTCGCGACGCACATGGGCGAAGATGGCGGCGTCTACGTGCTCGACGAGCCGACCACGGGGCTACATTTGGCCGACCTCCAGCAGCTCCTCGGGCTCCTGGATCGGCTGGTCGACGCGGGCAAGTCGGTCATCGTGATCGAGCACCACCAGGCGGTGATGGCGCACGCCGATTGGATCATCGACCTCGGGCCGGGCGCGGGCCACGACGGCGGCCGGATCGTATTCGAAGGCCCCCCGGCCGACCTGGTCGCGAAAAAGTCGACGCTGACCGGCGAGCACCTGGCGGCCTTCGTCGGGAGCCGTTCGAAGGCCACACGCTCCCGCTGAGCGAGTCCGCGGCGCATCGGGCGCACGACCTGCCCTCCTTCCTCCAAAACCTCCCCATCACCGCTCCCGGCCGCCCGTGCCCTCGAGGTCCCGCCGCTTTCACGGAAGCGGGAGCGGCGAGCGGAATCTGGTTGTGTACATGTAAGGATATCGAATCCGTGAACCCACGGCCTGGTCGCGCGGCGTGGAACTCTCTACCTGCGGCGGAATGTCCAACGGGACGACGGACGATGCCCATCCGATTGTTCCCCAGAAGCGGACCCCGGTATCCTATGCTGCTCCGGGCGCGAGGCGCCCCATCGAGGAAAGCGTCCTCTTCGTCCTCCGGAGGCACATGGCTCAGAAGGTTGAAATAACCGATTCGCGGCTTTGGTTCTGGCCAAGCCCCGTCGAGTCGCCCAACAATCCCGTCACGGATTGCGTCACGCTCTCGCACGGCGCGACGTATGGATACTTCAGCGACGGCTACTTTGCCGTTCCCAACAATACCACCATCCACTTCTATGTGGCCCCCGGCATCCCCTTCAACAATGGTCCCGGCGCCATCACCGATGTCGTCACGAGAAACAGGCACATGCGGTCGGACGGGTCGAGAAACCCGGCCTTGGCTGCGCTGGACGTCGGGCCGGGGAGACACTGCCCGAATTACGAACTGTCGAAGGTCCTGAACGATGCAGCCCACGGCGCGCCGGATGACTACGAGGGTCTCGCGGGCATCATCGACAGCGCCCAGGCGGGCGTGAATGCCGCAGGAGGCTACAACAGACCGGACCGGCGACCTGGAATTGGTGCCGGCGACATCCGGTGGTGCCCGCACGTGGTCACCGTGCGAAAGCGGTGGTACGCGAAGACGATCGACCTCCGAACGTTGATCGAGGTCACGCAGAGACACAAGCCTCACATCACCGACTTCTACGTCGTCGCATGCCGGGTGCACCGCACCGCCGGCCAATACGGATGGGACAAGGCCAGCGCTTGGTTCGCGCCGAAGCCGTATTGATTCGTCACGAGCTCCGACCGACGATTCGGGGCGCTCGCGACGATAATTCCACAGGCTGCTAGAGGTCCGGATAAGCCGACCAGAGGCCCGCGCGTTCCGGCGTGCGCACCGCGTAGACGATGCCGGGCTCGGGCCAGTAGATCTCGTCGAATTCGCTGACGCCCGTATCGACGTCGATCTGCTGTCCGTTGGCTGTGACCCAGGCCCCGAGGGTGCCTGCCCCGAGCGCGTCGTCCCAGCCGTGGACGTAGCCGAGGGCGGGCGCCTGGTAGGAAAACCGCGGGGTCGCGCGGTGCACGCGCGGGACCCGGAGAGCTTCGGCCAGCGTCTTCTTGTCGAACACGACGAGCGTCCCGACCTCCGCCTGCTCGTCCGCGACCATGGCGAGGTGGGTGCCGTTCTGGACCCAGGCCCCCCCGATGCCCTCGAGGAGCGGAGAAAAACCGCCCTCCAGCGTCCATGTTCCCAGCGTGCCGCTCGTGCCGTCGTGATCGAGCTCGACCAGAGAGCCCTCCTCCTGGAACGGCCAAACATACCCGTCGGGCTTCGGATTCGTCCCGACGAGCACGGGCTCACCGTCCCCCGGGACGGCCCAAAGCTCGCGCTTCTTCCCAGGCTCCTCGCGCTGGAAGAAGATCCACGACTTCGAGGCGCGGCGGACGAAACGCGCGGACGTGACCCCGGCTGCGACGAGGCGTGTGTCCCCCGTCGTCAGGTCCCGGACCGCGAGCACGCCGGCCGCGCAGTCGTCCCGGTAGGCGAGCTTGAGCGAGTCCGTGTAGAAGTACTCGGGTTTGCACGGCGCGGCCGCCGTGGGGATGGCCATGGGCGCGGGATCCCCTAGCTTCAGCACCCAGAGCCCCAACGCATCCACATAAGCCGCCTCTCCGGTAGAGTCGACCACGACCTCGGTGACGCCCTCGCCCGCGGTTTGCAAGGTGTTCCCCTCACGATCACGCAGGACCAGGCGCCCGCCCTCGATCAGCCAGAAGGTCTCCGCCGCGTATTTCCAGAAGCTCGCGCCCTTGGAGATCGTGCGCATCGAGCCGGCCCAGGGATCGATCCACACGACCTCACCCGACGTCGTCCGCGCGGCGTAGGCCTCGACCCGGCTCTCGGCGCTGCTGTAGATCGACCACGGCCACGCTTCGACCGAGGGCACGCGCAGGTGCTCCACGCAGGACGCGTCGAAGATGCGCAGGTCCCCGCTCTTGGCCCCGGGCTCTCCCTCGAGCGCCACGATGCGTGCCGGGCGAGCGTCGACGCGTGGCTCGCCGCCGTTGAACGAGGCTTGCGGCGGGATCGTGGTGTACCCGAAGGCCTTGCCCATCGCGCAAGAGCGCTTTTCGCCCTCGGCGAGCGAGACCAGGACGAGCTCCTCCTCCCCCGGCGCGCGCTCGTGTTGCGCCAGGACGAACGCCCCGTCGGGCTCCGTTCCTCCGACGCGCAGCCCGCGATAAAGGCCGTCCGCGTGCGTCGCTTCGCTGCGCTCGAACTCGACCGAACAACCGCCGCTGCACGCGGGCAGCAGCGACAGGGCAAACGCGCCGAGGACGGCGAGCCCGCCCCGCCTCCACGTTCCACCCGACCCGACCATTCGCGTCCTACGGACGTACGTCATGCAACACCTCCACGGAGGCCCTGAGGTGCCGTGGGGGGGCTAGTCATTCGCTTGTGTACTCGACGGGACCGTGCTCTTGTCGCCCGCGATGCAACGTTCCTTGATTCGTTCCCTCGACCTGCCGCGTGACGCGGACGCCCGCGCGCTCGCCGAGAGCCTCGTCAACCATTTCGCCATCGCTTCCATCAGCGGCTGCGGCGGGGAGCACGAGGTCCAGTTCGTCAACCCCCCCGAGCTCGTCGCCGTCATCGGCCCCTCCCACGCGCGCTTCTCCGTCCAGGATGTCGAAGGAGCGGACGGCACGAGGATCCGCCACGAGGAGCAGCGCGCAGAGCTCGCACCCGAGCCATGGAGGACCGTCGAGTCATGATCCCCGTCTTGCGACGACGAAACGACGTGGCGATGGCGCCGACGCTCCGGCTCGTTTCGCGCCTGGCACCACCTCCGAGCTTGGCGGGGGCGCGCTTCCTGCCAAAACGTGTCGTCTTTCATCCGCGTGGGCGGTACGTCGCCGCGACGTGCGACGGCACCCTGCGTGTATGGGATCTCGACGAAGGCCGCATCGCGTGGGAGCGCGAGGAGGTGGTCGATTGCGCGGTCGTTCCGGAGAGCGGAGAGCTTCTCGTGGTCGGCTGGTTCGACGCATCGCTCGTCTCGTTCGAGCGAGGGGAGTTGATTCGAACGATCCTCGACGAGGACGAGGAAGAGGAAGAGGACGTGGGTGAGCTCACGGCCGGCGTCGTGACGTCCGACGGAGCCGAGATTATTCTGTGGGACGCGGCACGCGGGCCCATGCGCTACGCGACGAGCTCGGGTGCCGAGCTCGGGGCCGCGGAGGCCGATACGACCGGCGACGACGATCGGCTCGACGACGACGATCGGCTCGACGACGACGATCGGCTCGACGACGACGAGCCCCCGCTCGCGCTCGCGCGATCGAGCGAGGATCTCGTCTTCACGATACATCGTTCAGGGATCGCCGTCGTCGCAGACGTCGTGCTCTCGCACCACGCGTTTTCGTACGGCGACGCAAAACCCGCTGCGCTCGTGGTCTCGCCTCGTGATCGGCTCGTCACGTGGCTCGACGACGGATCGTGCCTGACCTGGAGAATCGAGCCAGCCCCGCGCGACTTCAGCGCGGGCCACCCCGAATGGAAGTACGACCACGCGGTCGTGGACGAGGCTGCCCCGGGCCGCGTCATCGTCTCCGGTTATGGCCTTCCGGCCCATGTGTGGGAAGCCGCGCGTGGCTCGGTCGTGGGCGCCGTGTACATGCCGGCGGACGAGGAAGGGCAGGCCGCGCGTCCGCTGCACGGCGCGGTTCTTCACGCGTGGCCCTCCTCGATGGCCCTCGTCGACCTCGAATCCGTGTCTCTGATCGCGCGCGCCTCGGGGCACGTCGTTGGCAGCGTGCACGCGCATGGCTTCGACGGCGGCGCGTTCCTTCGCGCCATCGCGCGCGGCGGTGCCCGCCTGCTTCACGCGGCGCCGTCGAGCCACCGCGCGTTCGTTCACGATCCGACGAGCGCTTCCCAGCACGCCTTGGCCGAGCTGTCCGCCGAGGGCACCGGCGGGATCACGGCGCTCGTTTTCGCCGACGAAGCCGGGTCGCTCGTGCTCCTGGGCTGCGCAGACGGTAGCCTCCGCCGTCATCGAATTCCCGACGCCGCAGGCCGCGACGGGCGGCCACTCCCCGTCGCTGGGGTGACGATTGCATCGGTCGGAGCCGTGCGCAGCCTCGCGTGCATCGAGCACCAGGGAGTTCGGCTCGCGCTCGTGGGCGATACCACGGGCAAGGTCCGATACGTCGACGTCGAGCGCGCGGTCGTCGTGAGGACACTCGACGCAGGCGCGGATCCCGTCGTCGAGATCGTCACCTCGCTGGATGGATCGAGGTTCTGCACGCGGACAGGGGGCGGCCGCATTCGCATGTGGGACGTCGGCGGGACCTGCACGGGCGAGTGCGTCGAGCCAACCGCACGCGCCCTCGTGCTGGGAACCGAGGTTGTAGGGATGATCGACGCGCTCGGGCAGTTGGTCGTGCTCGAGCCATCCCCGGCTCAAAAGACGTAATTCATCCCGACGTTGAAGCCGCCGTCGACGTTCAGGAGCGAGGAGCTGGTGGAGCCGTCTCCCACCGTCCCGACGAAGACGATGGCCTCGGGCCTCGCGAACAAGTTGAACTTCGGGCTCGCATAAAACGCGAGCCCGAAGCCGAGCCGCGCCGTGCCGCCCACCGTCGTCAGCGCCGGCGTGCCTTTCGGCGCGTCCTTGATGGGCTGCTTGCCGTAGAAGCCGCCGCCCGCGATGCCGGGATTCAGGAACAACCCTCTTCCAATGTTGATGAGGTAATTCCCCCCGAGCGTGAACACCCCGCCCTGCCGCGCGACGTCGTTCTCGCCCTTGTAGAAGTAACTGACGTTCAGCTCCAGGTTGAGGTTCTTGAGGATGAAATAGCGGAACGTGAGCCCGGTGATGTTCGTGGTCCGGATCGCGGAGGTGCTGCCCTCCTTGCTGTAATTGAGCACGAGGAGGCTCTCGGCCCCGATCTCCTTGATGCCCTTCCCGATCGCGCGGATGCCGTTCGTGTCGGGCGCGTCGGGAACGAGGATGTCGGCGCGCGCGGGCGCAGGTGCGGCCACGAGGACCGTGCCAAGAGAGACCATTGCAGCGACAATCGGCCAAGTACGCATGATACCTCGACGGGATGACAGGGATTCGACGCGGCGACGAGATGGGGCCGCGCGCCCCTGAATTCCCGGGCGTCTTACACCATTTCGAGCCGCCCGGAGCGGCGCGACCCGGGCTCGGGTATCGAATTAAAAAGAATTAAGCGGCTGCTCGGCGTCGAGGGATTCGAGGACGACCGCCGTGGGGTCGAGCAAAAAGCCGTCATCGCGGCTCTGGAGCAGGGCCCCGAGGCCGAGCTTTCGGAGCTTGGTGAGCGTGACGTAGACGCGGTTCGCCGCCGCTTTGGGCGGGATGCGCTCCCCGGGCCAGCCGGCCTCGAAGAGCTCCGCCATCGAGAGGGCGCGCCCCGGCGCGTCGATACGCGCGCGCACGAGGAGCGAAAGTACGAGGCGCGCCGCCTTCGCTTTCAAAAAAGGCACCGGGCGGCCCTCCTGAAGGCGAAACCAGCGGGCCTCCGGGCCCACGATGAGCCGCGCGATCACCGGCAGGAGCGGAGCCGCGGGCTCTCCCGCCGACGCCACGGGCAGGGCGATCGCGCGATCGAGCAGGCGCATGGCGAGGCGAACGTCCGCCGAGCCGCGCGCCGGCGCGAGGGTGCCGTCGGGCGCCGGCGCCTGCGCCATGGCCATGGGCGCGGCAGCGGCGAGGCGATATCGCTCCGCGGCCGTCCCCTCCCCTGCCGCCGCGGCAATACGCGCGCGCCTGGCATTCGCGTGGGCCGCGTGCAGCTCCACCGCGATCCTCGTCGTGAGCACGCGTCCGCCGACGAGCCTGGCCGCGGCGGCTTCGAAGTGCCCCGCCGCGGCGTCCTCGTGGCCGAGCCCGGTCTCGACGGCGCCGAGCGCGGCCAGGAAGACGACCGAATAATGCCGCTCTCCGGTGCCCTGGAGCCGCGCGAGGGCTTCCCCGTACGCGGAGCGCGCGTCGTCGAGCAGGCCCTCCTCGAACGCGACGTCGCCCAGGTAGCCGTGGAGCACGCCCTCCGACCATCGATCGCCGACGGCGCGGTGGATCGCGAGCGCCGCCCCGAGCTTTTCGCGCGCCTCGCCAAACCGGCCCCGCGCCTGCTGCACGCGCCCGAGGATGCCGAGCACGTACCCCTCGGTGCGCCGGTCTTCCTGGAGCAGGGCGAGCACCTGGCCGGCGGCGAGCTCGGCCTCGTCGAGCCGGCCGAGGCTCAGGCGCGCGAGGGCGACCTGCGCGAGGGCCAGGGAGTGTCCCCGCGGATCCCCGGCGGCCTGGAAACCGGCGGCGGCCTGCTCCACGTACCCCAGGGCCTCCGTGGCGCGTCCCCGCCAGTTGAGCGCGCCGCCGTAGGTGAGCATCCAGTCGGCGTGCAGCGACGCTTCGCCGAGATCGAGGGCGATCGCGCGCGCGCGATCGAAGCAGGACCGCGCGTCGTCCGGGCGCTCTGCCTGATCGAACATCACCCCGAGCTTGGTGAGGGCGAGGCCTTCGTCGACGCGCGAGCCCGCCACACACGCTTCGTCGAGCGCCCGCTGAAAGCCGAGGAAGCTGTCGATCACCCGTCCCCGGAGCAGATCTGCGAGCGCGCGTGTGTAAAGGGCCCGCGTGCGCAGGCCCGGCGGGGCAGGCGCGGCGTCGAGCGCGGCGTCGAGCATCGCCACGTACGGCTCCAGGCGGCCCTTGGCGCACAGGAGGAGCACGGGTTCGAGCAGCAGGAGCCCGCGGAGGGCGGCCTCCGCGTCCTCGGACGTGAGCGGCCGCCGGGCGAGCGCGCGCGTGCACACGGCGATCAAGTTGCTCGCCTCCAGCGAGGCGCGGCGAACGTCGATCACCCGCGGCAAGGCGGCCTCCCGCGGGCCCGCCATGCCAAGGAAATACGCCGCGTGGCGCCGGACGGCGGCGTCCTTGCCGCCGAGCTCGTCGAGCCGCTCCTCGGCGTACGCGTGGAGGCTCTCCAGCATGCCGTAGCGGCGCTCGCCCGCGGCGCCCGGCGGATGCAGGTCGAACGCCCGGATCAACGATTTGTCGTGCAACGATTGGAGCACGTCGAGGATCGGCGGCGCACCGTCTTCGCGTCCGGCGCCGAGATCGAGCACTGCCTCCGCCGCGTCGAGGGAGAAGCCGCCGACGAACACCGAGCCTTGCGCGAGCGCGTCCTTCTCCCACGGCGCGAGGAGCTCCCACGACGAGTCGATCGCGCCGCGCAACGTCGCCTTGCGCGCGGGCGCGCCGCGGGCGCCCGTCACGAGCAGCTCGAAGCGGCGCGCGAGCCGGTCGAGGATCTGCCCCGGCGCGAGGACGCCCATCCGCGCCGCGCAGAGCTCGATCGCCAGCGGGATCCCGTCGACGCGCCGGACGATCGCGGCGACGCTCTCGGCCTCGGCCTCGGTCAGCTCGAAGTCGAAGCGCACGGCCCGCGCCCGCGCCACGAAAAGCTCGACGGCGTCCGACGAGGCGATCGCGCGCAGCGATCGCTCCTCCGCGGGCGGCACGCCGAGCGGTTCGAGCCCGAGGGACACCTCGCCGTCGAGCCGGAGCCGCTCGCGCGAGGTCACGACGAACTGCGCGCGCGGGGCAAACGAGAGCCAGGGGCCCAGCATCCGCGGGGCGACGTCGACGAGCTGCTCCAGGTTGTCGAGGAGGACCACGCTCCGCGGCGGCCCCGCGAGGGCGCGGCCGAGCTGCGCCACCACCTCGTCGGCGGTGCCCGCCGCGGCCAGGGGCACGTCGAGCGCGCGGGCGAGGACCGCGCACGCGTCGTCGATCCCCTTGGCCTCGCTGAGGTCGCAGAACAAGAGGCGCGTCCCGTCGCGCGCGGACGTGGCCAGCGCCGACGCGGCCCACTCCAGCGCGAGGCGTGTCTTGCCGATGCCGGCAGCGCCGGTGATCGTCACGAGCCGAGCGCCCGCGTCGATGCGCTCCCCGAGCGCGCGGAGCTCCCGCGCGCGCCCGACGAAGGCGCCGCGCGCCGACGTACCGGGCAGCAGGATCGTCACGGGCGGAGACGTTACCACCCCGCGGAAGCCTGCGTTAAAAATCGTTAAGTGGCCACGCGGGCCCGATCGTTCAAAAGCTCGAGAGCCCCAGCGAGACCTGATGGATGAACTTCACGTCCGGCGAGGGCAACACGCGCAGCTCGTATCCGAACGTCATGACATGCACATGCACGCCCAGGCCCACGGACAAGGCGCCCGCATGTGCCCAGGACTCCTTCGTGTTCTTGCCCATTCGGAAGGAGCAAGGGTCCGTCTGGCTCATGCACGTCGGATTGTCGAGGACCAGATTGTAGGTTTTCTCCTCCGTGTACTCCCAGTTCCAGCCGGCGCCGATCGAAGGGACGAGCGAGACCGACGCGGGCGAAGAAACCAGGGGAATGCGGTATCCGATGCGCATATCCGCCGCGATGCGCGCCACGTCCGTCCGCGCGATGGGCAGGCGGGGGTCGTCCGTGGTAGGGACCAGCGCGAAGACGCCGACGCGCGGCAAAAATTCCCACTGGTCGGCGAAGAGCATCGGCATGCCCAAATTCGCGCCGACGAATCCCTTGCCCCGCTCGAATTGAGCCGCGAACGCGGTCGCGAACCCGAAGACGATGTTCGTCGTGACAGGGGGCGGCTTCTTTCCCACGCTCGCGCGCGCTTCTCGTATTTTTCCGGCCGGCACCGCGTGACCCATCGGAGACTCCCACTCCGCGCGTCCCGAGGGAGGAGGGATGAGGAGGCCGGCCACGTGACCCTGACAGTCGAGGAGCGGGCCGCCGGTGTAATTCAGCCCGACCTGCGCGTCGATCGACAGAAGCTCGTCGTCGCGATCGGCGACGACACCCCGGTGGTGGGCCGGGAAGCGATCTTCACGCGTGCCGAAGTCGAGAGGAACGCCGATCGCGACGACCTCGCTGCCAATCACGGGCGCCGACGTCGCAAGCTCGAGCGCCTTTCCAGGGATGGGCGCTTCGAGCTCGAGGATGGCGATACGTTCGAATGCGTCGGTGAATACGACCTTCGCGCCCACCGAGAGGCCGTCGCGGGTATGGACGCGCAGCCGAAACGGCCGATCCACGACGTGGAAATGGGTGACGACGTGCGTGTCGTCGAGCAAGAAGCCTGCGCCCCAGCTTGTATGCGTGGTGATCCGGACCGTCCCGCGCCGCGCAGCGTCCGCGACGCGCTCGAGCCCCGCCTTGCCGCACGTGCCGCTCTCCGCGGGACGCGCGGGCTCCGCAGGCGGGACGATGACCGCCGCGGGCGGCGTCGTCGCGACGAGCAGCGCGGGCGCGGCGGGCAGGGAGGCAGGCTCGGTCACGACATCCTCGCCCTGGGTCTGCGCGCGGGCGACGACGGGGACCGCGATTAAAACCGCGGCCAGGGCGGCGGCGAAGGCCCTCGCGGGGCGCGTCGCGGGAAAGGTATCGTGCGTGCATTCTCGGGCGGGGTTCCACATGGCGATCGTCTCCGGCAAGGACGACCCCGGGGGCGGTTCCGGGGCGTGCCGGAGATGCTAGGGACCGACGAGGAGAGCGCACATGAACAATATTTAAAACGTCACGGGCGCCGGGCGGGCGTCACGCTGGTTTTGAATCTATCGGCGGGGACGGCCGAGCAGGCGCCTGCCCAGGTCGAGCAGGTGCTGGCGCAGGGTGTCGTCGTCGATGGCTGCGAACTCGGGAGCGCCGCCGGCCATCGCGAGCCCCGCGGACATGACGTGCACCGCGATTGCGTCGGCGAGGCTCGGGTCGGCCCCGGCGAAGACCGTCTTCATCTTCGTGTTGAGGTTCTCGTCCCTCGGCGCCTGCAACGTCTGGTTGACGAGGCGCCGGAGCCCGGGGTCGCTGTTGAACAGGCGGATCAACGTGCGCTCCCGGACGATGAGGTCGACGAACCCCGAGAGCGCGTGATCGATCTGCGCGCCCCGGCTCCGCTTCGTGCGCGCCGCGTCGAGGATCTGCTCCATCTCCTGCAGAGCGGGCAAGGCCACGGCCTCGATGATCTCGTCCTTGGACTTGAAGTGGTAGTAGAGGGCGGCCTTCGTGACGCCGAGCGCGTCGGCGATCATCTGCATCGACGTGCCCTCCAGCCCGTGTTTGCTGAACAGCTTCAGCGCAGCGTCGAGCAGTCGTGATCGGGTGTCGTGGGCAGCGGTGCCGGCAGTCATGGCCCTCCTCGCGGGGACCGAGACAGTACCCCGCTCCTCGCCGCGCGGCATGCTTTCCGATCGGTCAGCTCCCAACTAACCGATCGGCTTGCGTCGAACTTACCGATCGGTTAGCTTGGGACCCCGAACCGAGGAGGAACCATGACCGCCGATGCCATTCCGTCGCTCGACATTGTCAGGACCTGCCCTTACGCGCCGCCTGCGCAGCACCGCAGCTTTCGCCAGGAGGCCCCCATCGCCAAGGTCAAGCTGCCCACGGGCGCGACGGCCTGGGCGATCACGCGGCATGAGGACATTCGGACGCTCCTGTCCGACCCCCGGTTCAGCGCCAGCCGGAAAAACCCCGGCTTCCCCCATTTGTCCCCCCTCGTGATGCCCGCCCTGAATGGCAAGCCGCTGCTGATCGAGATGGACGGGCAAGAACACGCGGCCGCGCGCCGGGCCGTCGTCGGTGAATTCACGGTCAAGCGGGCCGCCGCGCTCACCGCGCGCATCCAGCAAATCGTGGACGAGCACATCGACGCGATGCTGGCCGGGCCTCGCCCGGTCGACCTCGTGCAGGCGCTCTCCCTGCCGGTGCCCTCCCTCGTGATCTGCGAGCTGCTCGGCGTTCCTTACGCCGATCACGGGTTCTTCCAGGCGCGCTCCGCATTGCTCGTGAGTCGGGAAGCGCCGCTCGAAGCGAAGGGGCTCGCCTTCTTCGAGCTCCTGTCCTATCTGGACAAACTCGTGACCGACAAGGAGCAGAATCCGACCGACGACTTGCTGGGCCGCCAGGTCCTCAAGTTGCGCGAGGAGGGCACGTACGATCACGAGTCGATGCTCAACCTATCCTTCATCCTCTTGATCGCCGGGCACGAGACCACCGCGAACATGATCTCGCTGAGCACGCTGGCCCTGCTGAAGAACCCCGAGAAGCTCGCGGCCCTTCGCCAGAACCCCGAAAAGACCCTGGCGGCGGTCGAGGAGCTCCTGCGTTATTTCACCATTGCGGAGCTCGGCGTCGGGCGGGTCGCCACCGAGGACGTGGAGCTCGGGGGTGTGCTCATCCGCGCCGGGGAAGGTGTCGTCGTGCTGGCCAATATCGGCAACCGCGATCCGGAGGTCTTCCGGGACGCTGACGAGCTCGACCTCGAGCGTGGCGCCCGGAATCACGTCGCCTTCGGCTTCGGCGCGCACCAATGCCTCGGCCAGAACCTGGCCCGGATCGAGCTGCAAATCGTCCTCGACACGCTGTTCCGGCGGATCCCCGAGCTGCGGCTCGCCGTGCCCGAGGAAAAGCTGCCGTTCAAGAGCGACGCCTTGGTGTACGGCTTGCACGAGTTCCCGGTGACCTGGTAATCGGAGATCGCAGGCGTCGACGCGACGAAGAGCGCGCGACCCACCGCGCGCTCACCGCGCAGGAGGCGATCCGATGTCCCAAGCATTCCACCCCGACCTCGCGCGCGCCGCGCGCTTCCTCCCGCGCGTGAACCTCTCCCCGCGGCTGCTCTCCGTGATGCGTTTCCTCATGCGCGTCGCGCCGTCGCCGCGTGCCCCGCGCGACGTCGTGGTGCACGACGTGCAGGTGCCCGGCCCTGCCGGCGCCCCGCAGGTGCGTGTGCGGATCTACCGCCCCGCGACGCTCGCGCGCCCCGCGCCGGCGCTCTTGTGGATCCACGGCGGCGGGTACATCCTCGGCGCGCCGGAGCAAGACGATCACCTCTGCGCGTCGAACGCGCGCGATCTCGGCATCGTCATCGTGTCCGTCGACTATCGGCTCGCGCCCGAGCACCCGTTCCCGGCCCCGCTCGAGGACTGTTATGCCGCGCTCCGCTGGCTTTTTGCAGAGGCCGCCGAGCTCGGCGTCGCGCCCGACCGCATCGCGATCGGCGGCGCGAGCGCCGGAGGCGGGTTGACGGCCGCGCTCGCCCAGCTCGCGCACGACCGCAAAGAGGTGAAGCCCGTCTTCCAGCTCTTGATCTATCCGATGCTGGACGACCGGACCACGACCCGCACGGACATCGACGGCGAACACCACCGCCTCTGGACCCAGGAAAGCAACGTGGTCGGCTGGACGTCGTACCTCGGCCACGCGCCGGGCAGGCCGGTCGTCCCGGCGCATGCGGCCGCCGCGCGACGCGAAGACCTGTCGGGCCTGCCGCCGGCGTGGATGGGCGTGGGCACGTGTGACCTCTTCCACGACGAGGACATCGCCTATGCGCGGCGCCTTTCCGCGTGCGGCGTGCCGTGCGAGGAGGTCATCGTCCCCGGCGCCTTCCACGGCTTCGACCTGACCTTCCGCGACGCGCCGGTGTCGCGCGACTTCCGCGCGGGGTACATCGCCGCGCTCCGGCGCGCGCTTTTCCCCGAATCTGCGAGCCCGGCTCGAACGTCGGCCGCGCGCTGACGCGCAATACCTCCTATTACGCAATCCTGCGGGATGGGGCAGACGTGTGCCAGGGAGAACCCCGCGCAAGACCTGCTTCATCCTTGAGCGAATGGGGCAGGTTGTGTAGCCTCCGGCTCACCGGAGACCGCTGGAAGGAGACCGCGTTGGAGCTTGCATGGCCTGGTTCGAGGATCTGAGCCCGTACGTAGATCCCGAGGGGGACGCGGAGGGCGACGCGGGTGGGCGGGCGGCGCCAGTCCTCAACATCGGCTGGCTCGGTCTCGGGCACGCGTTCCCGGAAGGACCCGTGCCCGCCGCATTCCTCGTGCGGCTCGCGGTCCTCGTGACGCGCGCCAGAATCGTGCTCTCGCGCCGGAGCCATACCTGCTCGTTCGGTCATAAAAAGCCGATCATCGGGAGCGGGGAGATCCGCGTGGTCGGGGACGACGGGTCGAGGTTTGCCGCGCCGGTGATGATTCATCACTACGTCACCGACCATGGCTACCGGCCGCCGGACGCGTTCATCGCCGCGGTCCTGCGAAATACGGGCCTCTCCTGGGAACGGGCGTACGAGGAGGACCTCTGCGCGAGTTGTGGCCTCGCCTTGCAGATCCGGAAGAAACACAAAGTCTACCGCGAGGACGAGGCTGGCATCGAATCGGTCGTCGAGGGCTTCTGCGGCGGCTGCGGTGTTTCCTATCAACGCCGGGCGCCGCTGCCGGGCGGAGCGGCGATCCAGCGCGCCCTGGAGCAGCTCGGGTCCCCGGACCCCGACACGCGTATCGAGGCCGCGACCGATCTGTCCTATCTCCGGAGCCAGGAGTCCATTCCGCCGCTCGTCGCGCTCTTGCGCGACGTGCACGTGGGGGTGCGGCGCGCGGCCACCATGGCGCTCGCCAGGCTGAAAGCCGAGGAGGCCATTCCCCCGCTCCTCGAAAACCTCGAGCGCCCTAATGAAATCTCGCGCGACGGGACGATAAGGCCGCTCGCCGGCCTGGGCGCGGACGCCGTCCTCCGCGCCCTCGTGGTTCCTCTCCGAAACCCGGATACACACGTCCGCAGCGCCGCCATCGAAGTGTTGACGCGCATCGGGGGCGAGGCGACCGAACCTTTGCTGATGCAGCGCCTCGACGACCCGGACGCCTCGATCCGGCGGCAGGCGCTCCGGGCGCTGGCGAGCCGCGTCGATCGCCAGGAGCGCCGGTTCCTCACCCAGGAATGCGACGGCACGGATCCCTTCCTCGATCCGCGCGCCCCGCTCGACGAGGCATGGCTGCAACAAACCGCGTCCCGAATGCATGTCCCCGAGGACGAGGCGCGGGCGCGCATCGAGGCACTGGCCGCGCGATTTGGAATTCCGCTGCGCTGGCAGAATCGCGGCTGAACGCAATCCCCCTCCGCCCCGCATCTCACCCCGCGCCGCCCGCGAGCCGCTCGTAGAGCGCGTGATACCTCCCATTCCCCAGGGCCCTCCGCACCGCCGCCTTCGCCCCGCCGAGCGCGCGGGCCCGGAGGAGCCACCCCGGCGACGCGCTCGCGAGCGCCTCGAATTCGCCCGCTGACGTGCCTTGACGAACCGCGATCCGGCAAAGCACCACGCCCTCGGGCAAACGCCCCGCCCGGTGCGCCCCGGCGCGCGAGGTATGGAACACGCGGTAGCCTTCCAAGATCCCCGCCTCCACGTCGCATGGCCGGAATCGGCCGCCGGGAAACGAGACCTGCTCCACCACGCCCCCCACGTGATCCTCGATCGTCGCCTTGGAATCACGCAGCTCCGCGCGCGCCGCCTCTTCGGGCAGATCGTCGAGGAATCGATGCGTCCGCCCGTGGGAGCCGATCAACATGCCTCGCTCGGCCATCTCGCGCACCTCGCGCCATCCGCAAAAACCGGGGCGATGGCCGATGAAATCGGACGTCACGAACACCGCCGCGCGGAGGTCGCGCCGGAGGAGGCGCGGCAAAACGTGCCGATAGGTGCTCGCGTGCCCGTCGTCGAACGTCAACACGATACGCTCTTCCTTATCGAGCTTCCTCGGCAGCACCGCGGGATCGGCCACCGGCAGGCCCCGCCGGGCCAGGATGTCGAGCTGCGCCTCGAAGGCGGACACGGAGACGGCATAGGTCCGATCCGCTGCGTCGATCGCGAAAAACTCCCGCTCGCCTTCGTAGAGCGCGTGATACATCAGGACGACGAGTCGGCTCATGTCTTCTCCCATCGCGCCTCGACGCGGCCGTCGAGGTAGTTGCGCAGGGCAAGCACCGAGGCCCGGTTCAGTTCGACGAACACCTCCGCGAAGCTCACGAGCCGGATCCGCCGCAGCTTCGGGAGGGCCGCGCCCACGAACGACAGCGTATAAAACGCGCCCTGCAGCGTCGCCGCCGTCCGATAGAAATGGCCGCTCGCCAGCAAGGACGACACGTACATCACGCCGAGCGCGTAGGGCACGAGCAGACGGAACCATTTGTGCGAGACGAACTGGACCCACAGCGGGTTCCGCCACGGCAAGAACAGCCACCGGTGCCGCGCGAACGACTGGAAATTGCCCGTGAGCGTCCGGATCTTTCGCCTTCGCTCCCCGGCCATGGTTTCCTGCAGCTCGTCGTACATCACCGCCCGCGGCTCGAACACGACGCGGCGACCGCGGCGCGCGAGGTGCATCGGTTGCTCGAAATCGTCGAGCAGCGTGCCCGTCTGGAGCGGCGTGTAGTCCTCGCGCCGCATGGCATACAGCGCACCCGTGACGCCGACCGTCGAGGCGAAGCGGCTCTCCGCTTTGCGGATCCATTTCTCGTATCGCCAGTAAAGCCCGATGTGCGCCGCGGTCCGCGTCCTTGGATCGACGTGCAAAAGCTCCCCGCTCACCGCCCCGATACCAGTTTGCAGCAAGCGTGCCACGAGGTGGCGCACGGCGCGCCGCTCGATCTGCTGGCGAACGTCCGCGAACACGACGACCGGCGTCTCCACGTGGGCCATCGCTACATTCAGCGCGTACGCCTTGCCCCGCCGCTCCGAATACCGGAGGAGCGTCACGTCGGGCGCGCGCAGGAGGACGGCGTCCGTCGCGTCCGTCGAACCATCCGAGACGAAAAGAAAACGCAGACGATCGGGCGGATAATCGAGCGCGCGCAGGTTCTCGATCTTGTCCGCGACCCGCGCCGCCTCGTTATGGACCGTGATCACCACGGTCACGGCGGGCCATTCGGCCACGACGGCCGGATCGACGGGCTCCTCGCGCCGAAGTCGGGAGAGGATCCATATCCCGACCGGGTATCCGACGTAGGTATACGCTACGAACACAAACGAAAGCCAAAACCAAAGCTCCATGGCCCCCGCTCCACGTGCCGTGATCCCGGCGCCTGGTCGCCCCGCGTGACCATGGCCGGTGCTCGCGTCTCTCTGTAGCGTCGCGCGGCCGGGGATGCACCTCGCCGCGAGACCGAATCAACGAATCCGCTCGATGGGCGTGATCGTGAGGGTGCCCCGCGGGAATCCTGATCCACAAAGGCGAGACGCCGCGCCTCTCGCCCGCGACGAAGACCTCCATCCCCGGCGGATCCGTCCGGCCCTCGAAGGGCACCTCTCCGACGTCGACGATCGGCTTCGGCCCGGGCGCCCTTTCGAGCGGCGCAGGCATGACGTGTTGCTCCAGAAACAAGCGCGCGTCTTCGAGAGCCAGCGCGCCAGGGGCCGGGGGCGAGGTCGCGTCGGGAGCGTCGTTCATCGGTCCTGAGCGCCGAGTCTACCCGAGCTGCCTTGGCAACGCACCGACATCGCTGTAACGTCGACACGCGCGCAAACGATGGCTTTCTGGATCCGACAAGACCAATTCGAGGTTCTGGAGCGCGACGTCGGCATCGCGGAGCTCCAGCGGGACGTGATCCGCAGGCTCGGCGCGCGATCGCCCGGCTGCTTCGCCATCGTGCCGGAGCGCGCGATCGCCGCGGTGGCGCGGCTCGGCGCGGAGCGCGCGGCGCGTCACGGCCTCACCCGCCTGGGGCCGGTGCGGCTCTTCGTGGAGATGATGATCCTTTTCGGCTGCGCCTTCGACGACGACCCGCTCCTCCCCTGGGCCGGGGCCGTGCTCGCGGAGACGCACCCGACGCAGGCCATGAAGGCCGAGCGCTTGCACGAGGCGATGATGGAGTACCTCCGCGCCGTGCCCGGCCTCGACCAGGAGCGCATCCTCGCCGCGATGCGAAGGTTCGAGCCGAGGGCCACGCGCGCGCTCTCCCTGGACGTCGCGCCCGAGGCGCTCCGCGCGGTGATCTTGCAGGAGACACGCGCGCTTTTCCCCGAGCGGTTCCTCGTCCTCGGGCCCGAGGGCGAGGCCAGGGCGGCAGACCAGTGGGCGCGCCTCGCAGAGGCCCACGGGACGAGCGGCGGCCCGGCCGTCGTTTACGCGCTCCTCGCGAGCCTGCTCGGGCACGGATTCGCGAACGATCCGCTCTTCGCCTGGGCGGGCACGAAGCTCCGCGCGGGCGACATGCAGGCGATCGTGAGCGAGGCAGGCCTTTATTGTGAGCGGGTCCTCCGCTTCATGCGCAAGGAGTGATCGCGATGGGATTCCTGGGCGGAGGCACACCGGAGAACGTCACGTCGGGCGGTGATGCGAACTCGAAGCAGGTCTCGTCGCCGGACGAGGGCAGCGCGGTCAAGCCGTGCCCCTGTGATCCGAACAAGACGATGAGCCCGCAGATGAAGGCCGACATCGACGCGGTCAACCAGAAGCTCGACACGGCCATCGAGAACAACCAGAAGAACTACGACGCGAAGGTCGCCCATTACGCCAAGAAGAACTGGCCACACGACAACAACATCGCGACCATCAAGGCGCGCGGCGAAGAGCTCAAGCAACGCAAGAAGGATCTGAACGACAAGATCAACGAGTGCGCCTGCTACGGCGACGGGCTCATGAACCTCGCGAACGTCGTGTACAACGAGGCGGGCTCGCATAGCATGAACGCGAAGACGGCCGTCGCCTACGCGTACATGAACCGCACGAAGGGCAATCCGCGCGCGCCGGTTTCAGCCTCCGAGATCTCGCATTACAAGTCGATCGGCACGCGCGCCCAGGGCGTGAACGACAGCAACGCGGGGCTCTTCGCGAAGAACATGACGGAGTCGATCGAGGCCGCCTGCCGCAGGCTACGCGACAAGGATCCGACGAAAAACGATCCGACGAACGGCTCGACGCACTGGGTCAGCCCCGACGCGCTGCCCAAATCCGCCAACGGCTGCGGGAGGGGCTTCTTCGCGAAAGACGGGCGCTGCTTCCCCACCTGGACGGACGCAGATTATGAGCCCAACGTCCGCGAGACGTTGGCCGAAGGCGTACCCCGCGGCGAGTTCATCTTCTACAACGGCGTCCGGTACTGACGATCAAACGAAGAGACGATCGAGCCACACCGCGAGCTTGTCCTCGTCCGCCGGCTGGCTGCGATACCCGACGTATCCATCGGGTCGCACCATGTAAATGCACTCGGACCGCGCGCCGAACCGCCGATGCAATTCGCCGTCCGGATCGAGCAAGACGGGCACGTCCGCGGGCAAGGCCGCGGGGACCTCGGATCCGGGGACGATCACATACGCCCGCACGCGCTCGCCGAGCCGCGCACGCGCCGCGTCCACGATACGACCCAGCCGCTCGTAGCCCTCGTTCGTCGCGGCCGCGCCGTCGAAGCAAAGCAGCGTGTGGTGCGCGCCGCAGATCAGGTTGTGCAACGTATCGCTGCCGACCGGCATGTCCGGCACGCGCGCCCCGGGCGCGGGGCCGTCACCAAAATGGATCCAGTCCGACAAGCCCGGGCGTTCGTCCGCGCCGGTGAGGCGGATGCTCCACAAGGACGATTGATCCTGCGCCACGGCCGGGCTCTTTGGATAAGCGACCTCGATCTGCGACACCGTCCGCCCCGCGCGCTCCTTCACGAAGCCGAGGCTCGTGACGAAGCTCATGAGGTGGTTGCGAATCCCGATCGTGAGCGGGCTCTTCATGGTAAGCGCCGTCTGCAGCCCGCGCGTGCTCACGTCCGTGAAGCGCAACGTCTCCTCGGCCACGGGCCGCCGCTCGGCCTCGTACGAGTCGAGGAGCGCGTCCTTGCCCACGCCGCGCGCGACGAGCGCGAGCTTCCAGGCGAGGTTGTACGCATCCTGGATCCCCATGTTCATCCCCTGCCCGCCCGCCGGGCTGTGAATATGCGCCGCGTCGCCGGCCAAAAACACACGACCGACGCGGTAATGCGGGGCGAGACGGCAATGAATGTGGAAATCGATCATCCACGCCGGATCCCCGAGGGACGCGCCGGCCGGGCCGCGCTCCTTCAAGAGCGCCTGGAACGTCTCCAGCGCGACGGGGCGCTTGTCGTCGGAATCGACGAACGTGAGCATGCGATACCGCCCCTCGCCCGGCAGCGGGAAAAACCCGAGCATGCCGTTCGGGCCGAGGAAGATCGCGATCTCGTCGTCGTGCACGGCGACCGGAAGATCGACGCGGACGTCGGCTTGCAGGAGGCGCACGTCGTACGTCGAGCCCTCGAACGGCAGCTCGAGCGCCTTGCGGACCGTGCTGTGCGAGCCGTCGCAGCCGAGCAGATAGGGCACGCGCAGCTCCTCGACCCAGCCGTCCTCGGCGGCGAGCGCGACCGTCACGCCGCCCTCGTCCTGCGAAAAACTTTGAAGCTTGACCTTGCGCTCGACCTTCACGCCGTGCGCGCGTTCGAGGTGCTCGGCGAGGACGATCTCGGTCTCGCGCTGCGAGAGGCTCAGCAAAAAGGGGTAAGGCGAGTCGATTCCGCCAATCTCGACCCGCGCGATACGCTCGAGCGTGGGCGAAAGGATGCGCGCCCCCGCGACCTGCCGGCCGCGCGCGAGGATGGGGTCGATCACGCCCATGTCGTGGAAACATTCGAGGGTGCGCGCGTGGAGGATCTGCGCTTTCGACCAGATCGAAGGGCCTTCGCCCTGGTCGATGATCCGGCACGAGAGGCCGTGCCGCACGAGCTCCGAAGCCATCACGAGCCCCACCGGGCCCGCCCCCACCACGAGCGCATCCAAAGCCATCGCTGCTCCTCCCTGCGCCGCGCCCAGCGCCGCGGCCCTTCGGCATCATACTAGGAAATCTACATGTTCGAGGGGTAGGATTCGCACGATGCCGGAACGCAAGGACTTCGGAGATGCCCTCGTCAAGGCCGCGCTCGCGCCGATCCAGGCCGCGAACGCGCGCTTCGGCGAGGGGGCGATCGGCGACGGAATCGCCGCGCTCTCGAAGGACGAGCTGCTCGCCGGCCTGCGGCAGGGCATCCAGAAGGCCGCGGCGGTCTTCAAGTTCCGGACGGTCGACGTGGAAGCGCTGCTGCCGTGGGACGCGCTCTTGCCCGCGCTCGATCGGCTGGAGGCCGCGCAGATCGCCGCGCTGCGCGTCGTGCAGCAGCACGCGGCCGCGACGGGCAGCCCGCTCTCCGGCCCTGTGCGGGGCTCGGCCCCGGACACGCGAAAGCACACGGGCGCCTCGGCGCTCTTCAAGGTCGCGAAGCGGTTCGCGGCCGATACGCGCATCTGCAGCCCGCTCGAAGGGCTCGCGACGGAGGTCTCGGGGTGGGAGACGCTCGTCTCGCAGTGCGGCGATCGGCTCGAATCGAGCCCGCTGCACGCGCGATATGCGCGCCGGAAGATCCTCGTGCGCGTGGCGCTCGTGGTCGTCGTGCTGGGCGTGTTCTCGGTCGGCGGGCGATCGGTCTACAAGAAAAAGCTCATCGACGACGCGCGGGCCCGCGTCGACGTCGCGCTCCGCGCCGAGGACCCTTGCGCGACCGAGCGGCTCGCGCCCGGCGACATTGCGCTCGCGACGCCGGAGCAGGTGACGGCCGAGAAGTCGCGCCTCGAAGCTTGTGTGTCCGGGCGGGCGCGCGCCAAGTACGTGGCGGCTTGCGAGACGCTCGCGAAGAACTTCGACGCGGGCAAGCTCTCGCCGGACGACCTCGCGATCGCCAAGCAGGCGGCTCCGCGCCTCGAACGCGCGCAGAAGCGCGAGCTCGGCGTCGACGATCTGCTCGCGACGCCGAAGGACATGCCTTGCCAGGACAGCCCGTCGAAGGATCGGTTCTTCGGGGCGTACGCGACGGCGGCGGCGGCGTCGTCGAAGGTGTGGGCCGAGGCGACGCGCGTCTCCGACGACCTGCGCGACGCGCTGCGCGGCAAGGATCATGCGACGAAGCCGTACCGGGACGAGCTCACGCGGCGCGCCGAGCCGGCGGCGGCGAAGGCGATCGTGACCGGCAAACCCGAGGACATGGAGCTCGGCCAGAAGCTCTGCGACTTCGCCGCGTCGTTCGGGATCGAGCGCGGGAAAAAATGCACGGGGCTCGCGGCGGTGCTGGCGAAGAAGCGGTGAGAAAGGGGCGTCCGTGAGCGGCGAACGATTTTACATGGCCCACCCGGGCGCCTTGTTGATCCCGGCCGAGCACCTCGACGAGGAGGGGATCGCGGGCCTCGCGGGGGAGGAGCGAGCGCTGCTCCAAGGCCGCCTCGGTGTTTCCGAGGAGCACATCGCCCTCTTCAACCGGGGATATCGGCTCTATCGCGCGCGCGCGGCCTCGCTCCACGCGCGCGCGCCCGGCTCGTGGCTGCCGCCGCGCAAGGCAAACCTCCTGCTCGCCACCGATCCGGCGCGCGTGCGCCCCTACGCCGAGCCCTTCCTCGGCACGACGTGGTTTCTCTACGCCTCGGACCTCGATCCCACGCGCTCGCACGAGGAGTACGTCTGTTATCAGCTCTTCCACGTCGAGCGCCTCGCCTTCCTGAAGGCGCTGCGCGCGGCGGTCTGCTTCAACCTGAGTTATTTCCTCGATCGCACCGAGGACGAGCTGCACGATTTCTCCCGCGCCGCCTCCCGCGCCACGCGGCCCGATGCCCCGGCCTTCGTGGCGCTCGCCCGCGCATTGCCCTGGATCCGGACCCTCTACCACCTGCCGCTCCGGGAGCCGCCGCCCGGACGCAGCGAGGGGCTCGGTCACGTCGACGGCGCGGATCTTTTGATCCCCAAGGAAGTACGCCCCGACCTGCTCGCCCTCTTCGGCGCGTTCGACGCGGCCGCGCGCGAGATGCAGGCGTCGTTCCTCGCCGCGCAAGCCGCGGAGAGCGCCGAAGGCCCCACGCCCGTCGACATCGTGTGTCGTTTCCTCGCGGAGGAGCGGCCGGACGTCGTGCTCGTCGATCCTTCGGGCAAGGTCGTGTATCGGCCGGAAGACGCGGACCAGCTCGACGACGCCCGCGCGGCGCTCGCGCCCCTCGTCTCGACGCGGGTCGCCGAGAGCCTGCGGGAGGACCTCCGCGTCGTCAGCGAAAAGAGCCGCGCCGTGCTCGCTTCCCTGCGGGATCCCGACGTCCTGCGACGGACGAGCACGGAGGTGGATCTCGAAGGCGGCGTGTACATCCGGGCGGATCTGCGCCGCATCGTCTACGAGTTACGCCAGCCCGGCTTTGATCCGCTGCGCGAGGAGGCGCCGCCTTACCACCGGCAGCTCCTCGCCGCGCGGGTCGTCCACGAATGGGGCCACCTCGTGCACGAGGCGGGGCGCGTCCGCGTGCCCGAGGCGCGAAAACGCGAATACGAGGCGGCCCTCGGGTGCGTCGAAGCAGACTGGGAGACACTCGTCGCCCACATGCCCGCGCGCCTCGCCGAGGACGTGACACATGAGCTCGAAGAGCTCCGCGCCGATCCCGCCTCCCCCGGGCCCGCGCTCGCCCGGGGCACGCTCACGCGGATCGCCGATTACGCGTCGAACGTGTTTTTCCGGAGCTACCTGCGGAGCGAGGAGCTCCAATCGTACATCCGGACGAACGTGCGCCACCACCTGAACGAGGACCTCGGGCCCCTCGCGCAGCTCGCGCGGCACGCCCTGGAGCTCCAGTACCTCGGGCTCGCGTCGAGCGGCGATCCGCTCCCGTACTTCCTGGAGACGAGCTACTTCGACGCGTATTTCGTGCGAACCCAGGTCTACGCCGAAGGGGAGATCCGAGGCCTCCTCCATTCGATGCAGCGGCTCTGCCAATGCTACGAGCTCGACCCCGAAGCGTTCGTCGGTATGCCTTGAGCCGGATCGCCGGCCGCTCGCAAAGATGCGAATCACGTTCGCTCAAATGTGACGAGCGCCCCCTCGACGCCGCGCCGTGATTTGAGTACGGCTCGCGCATGCGCGCGACCTCCCTCTCCTCGCTCGGAATCTTGTACCTCCTCGGCGCGACGGCGTGTGGGGAGCGAAGTGGCGCCCCCGAACCGCGCCCCCGCGACGTGGAGACGCGCCCGAGCCCCGCGACGGCCCCGATGCCGAGCGCGCTCCGTGCCGCGGCGATCGCGGCGAGGCAGGCCGAGGCGGGGGAGGCCTATCGTTTCGCCCGGGTGGAGCCGGGGCGGCCGCTCCGCGCGGACAACCCCGCGCAAGGGTTCGTCGCGGCCATGGATGCCTCGGCCGTCCGGATCGAGAGCGCCGCGGGCGCGGGCGAGGCGTTCCAGGTCTCCATGGCGTTCGCGGGCCTCGGCTGCAAAGGCGACCTCCGCGCGCCGGACCCCGCCGAGCCCGTGGCCTCGGGCAACCGCACGGAGTACCAGCGCGGCGACGTGACGGAGTGGTACATGAACGGCCCGCTCGGCATCGAGCAGGGCTTCGACGTCACGAAAGACCCGGGCTGCCAGAGCGGGTTCGACCTCGAAATGGCCGTGTCGGATGGCCTCGTGCCCGCGCTCGCGCCGAAGGGGGACGTGATCGATCTCGTCGATGCGCAGGGCAGCACCCGGCTCCGGTATGGCGAGCTGTTCGTCGCCGACGCGACGGGCAAACCCGTGCCGTCCTCGCTCGGCGTGCAGGGCGGGCGCATCACGATCCACGTCGACGACGCGGGCGCCGTCTATCCGCTCCACGTCGATCCGCTCGTGGTCATTCCGCGCTTCCGGTTCACCGCCTCCGACGCGCAATCGACGGACTATTTCGGCGGCGGCGTGGCGATCGACGGCGACACCGCCCTCATCGGCGCGGACGGGGACAGCTACGCGGGCGGCGCGGACGCCGGATCGGCGTACGTCTTCGTCCGCAATGGCCTCACGTGGACCCAGCAGGCCAAGCTCCTCGTGCCCGGCGCGGGCGAAAACGATTTCGTCGGCTGGTCCGTCGCGCTCGACGGCAACACGGCGCTCCTCGGGGCCCCGGGCGACGACACCGCGGCCGGCATGGATGCGGGCGCGGCCTACGTCTTCGTGCGCAATGGCACGACGTGGTCGCTCCAATCGCAGCTCCTCGCGTCCGACGCGGCGATGGGCGACGGCTTTGGCCTGTCGGTCGCGCTCGACGGCGACACGGCCGTCGTCGGGGCCGATCGCGACGACACCGCGGCCGGCGTGGATGCGGGCTCGGCCTATGTCTTCGTGCGCAGTGGCACGACGTGGACCCAGCAGACCCAGTTCCTGCCGAACACCGGGATGGCGGGGGGCGCGTTTGGCCGGTCGGTCGCGGTCGAGGCCAACACGGCCCTCGTCGGCTCGCCGCACGGGACCTCGGCGGGCCGGGTCTTCGTCTTTGTCCGGAGCGGGTCTGTCTGGACGCAACAGGCCTCGATCGGCCCCGCGGACGGCGCGGCGGACGACCGGTTCGGCAGCGCGGTCGCCTTGAGCGGCGACGCGGCGCTCATCGGCTGCCCCTATGACAACGCGGCGTTCGGGCTCGACGTCGGAGCGGCCTACGTGTTCACGCGGAGCATGAATACGTGGACCCAGCAAGCCAAGCTGCTCGCGAGCAACGCCGCGGAGAACATGACCTTCGGCACCGCCGTCGCGATCCAGGGCGATAGGGCCGTCGTCGGCGCCCATCGCGCCGAGGCCCTGGGCAACCTCTCGATCGGGGCGGCCTACGTGTTCACGCGGAGCGGCAGTGCCTGGTCCGAGCTCGCGCTCCTCAAGTGGAGCGATACGGGCCTCGGTGATTCCTTCGGCAACAGCGTCGCGATCAACGGCAACGACATCCTCGTCGGCGCGTACGGTGATTCGTACGTCGCGGCGAGCGCCGGCGCGGCGTACGCGTTCCAGTTCTTCGATCAGCTCGCGAACGGCGCGGCCTGCACGGTCGCGCAGGAGTGCGTGAGCGGCTTTTGCGTGGACGGCGTGTGCTGCAACAGTGCCTGCGGCGGCGGCGTCGCGACCGATTGCCAGGCGTGCAGCGTGGCCCAGGGCGCGGTCATGAACGGCACGTGTGGCCCATCCGTGAACGGCACCGTGTGCCGCGCGGCGAACGGCGGCTGTGACGTCGCCGAGACGTGCAATGGCTCCGCGACGAGCTGCCCGTCGAACAAATACGCGCCCGCCGGCACGACCTGCCGCGCGGCCGCGGGCGCATGCGACGTGCCGGAGATGTGCAGCGGAAGCAGCGCCGCTTGCCCCACGGATGCGATCGCGCCGGCGGGGACGTCGTGTCGGCCGCCCGAGGGCGCTTGCGACGAGGCCGAGGTCTGCACGGGGAGTGGTGTGGCTTGCCCGGCCGATACCTTCAAGGCGGCCGGCACCACCTGCCGCGCGGCCGCGGGCATCTGCGACCTCGGCGAGCTTTGTCCGGGGGATGGCGCGGCGTGCCCGGCGGACGCGCTCAAGGAAGCCGGCACGACCTGCCGCGCCTCGGCCGGCGCCTGCGACGTCGCCGAGAGTTGCAACGGGAGCAGCGTCACCTGCCCTGCGAATGCCTTCTCCCCGGCCGGCACGACCTGCCGCGCGGCGGCGGGCGCCTGCGACATCGCCGAGGTTTGCTCCGGCAACACGTCCATCTGCCCCGGCGATTCGCTCGTCCCAGCCGGCACCACCTGCCGCGCCGCGGCCGGCGCCTGCGACGTCGCGGAGGTTTGCCTCGGCAATACGCCGGCCTGCCCCGGCGACACGCTCGTCGCGGCCGGCACGACCTGCCGCGCGGCGGCGGGCGCGTGTGATCTCGCCGAATCGTGCACGGGCGCGGACGCCGCGTGCCCGACCGACCTCCGCGCGGGCACACGCGTGACGTGTCGTCCCGCGGCCGGACCTTGTGACGTCGCGGAGATGTGTGACGGCGCGGGCGTCAACTGCCCGTTCGACGGTGTGGCGAACGTCATGACGATCTGCCGCACGGCGGCCGGGCCGTGTGACATTCCGGAGAAATGCGACGGGGTCGGCAAGGGCTGCACGGCGGATTTGATCGCGGACACGACGGTCACGTGCAGGCCGGCGGCGGGCGCGTGTGACGCGGCGGAGAAATGCACCGGCGTGGATACCACGTGCCCGCTCGATAGGACGGCTGCCGACGGGACGGCGTGTGCCAACGGGGTTTGCCTCGACGGCGAATGCACGGGGGCGGGCGGCAGCGGAGGCGCGGGCGGCAGCGGAGGCGCGGGCGGAAGCGGAGGCGAAGGCGGTAGCGGAGGCGCAGGCGGTAGCGGAGGCGCAGGCGGCAGCGGAGGCGCGGGCGGCAGCGGAGGCGCAGGCGGTAGCGGAGGCGCAGGCGGCAGCGGAGGCGCAGGCGGAAACGGCGGCGCGGGCGGCGGCGGCGGCCATGGCGGCGCGGGCGGCACCGGCGGTAGTGGCGGCGCAGCAGGCACCGGCGGCGCCGATCCCATCGACCCCGCGGACGACGCATCCTGTGGCTGCCGCGTGGTCGGCGCATCTCCCGCGGGTCGGCAAACAACGCCTCTCGCCTTGCTTTCCCTCCTCCTCGCCGCGGCGGCGCGTCCCTTCCAGCGGCGCCGTTCCCGGTCTTAACGAATCTTCTCCCGCAGATCCGGCCTCGTCCGCGGATCCTTGAACGTCACGTTGCTCGTCGAATACGCGGTCGCCACCCCGCCCAAGATGGCCGATACGGGCAAGAGCAACACGACCCCGGTAAAACCCACCGCCGAGAACGCGGTCTGCGTGCCTTTCTCCTCGGCGAAGGGGGTGCCGATCGCCCCGGCGACCAGGAGGGCGCCGCCCGCGATCATCGTGCCGAGAAAGACACGAAACAGCGTGTCGTGCGTCGATTGAGGGGTCGTCTTCACGTCGAGCCAAACCACGGGATCCTGCGGCGAGTACAGGTAGAAGCTCCGCGTGGAGCGGGCGCCGAGCGCCTCGACGTGGAACCGCGCGTCTTGGCGCACCGGGATCACGCGCTCGCAGGGCACGGCGCACACGGGGACATCGCTCTCCTTGCGCTCCTCGACGAGCTTCGCCGCGGGGTGATCCGCGTCGAGCCGAACGTGCACCCGTTGCTCCGGCACGGCGGCCACGCTCTCGGGCTTCGGCTCGCTCGGCGGGCGGCGCGGCGGCGCGCAGGCGGTCATGGCGAGGAGGAGCATGGCGCTCGCACAAACCGTCTTTCCGCGGGGGCCTTTCGACATGACGCGCCTCAAAACCGGACGGTCACGATCCCGCGGGCCTGTTCGCGGCGGGGATCGGGCAGGACCTCGACCTTCGTTTGCGACACGACGAGGAGCGGAATGCCGACCGCCATGGCGACGCCGCCGCCGATCGCCGCGCCAAGGCACCCATATTTCAGCCGATCCTCCACCCCGTCCCCGCTCCCGAGCGCGTCGCCGACGGCCGCGAGGATAAAAATGATGCCCGACATGAGCGCCGCGGCCCCGCCGGCCGTGGCGAGCGAGATCCCGCTGTAGAACGCCCCGCGGTTGCCCGTGTCGACGCGCAAGAGGACCCGCGGGCCCGCTTGTCCGATCGTGAAAGGCTGCGCGCCCAAGAAAACGCCCTCGATGGAGAATCGGTCCTGCGGATCGAAGGTGATCCCCCGGTCGCAGGGCGCGGCGCAGACGACGTCTCCGAAACGGCCGACGTTTCGCCGGAGCGAGAGGGGCGCGTCGGCCTCGATGTGCACGAAGGCCTCGGCCGTGGGCTTGGGGCGCGGGTCGGGCGCGTCTTGCCCGAACACGACCGGGGTCCCGAGGAGGAGAGCGAAACCGAGGAGGAGGGAGGGCAAACGCATGGAGGCCCGGAGGCACCATCGTAGAGCGGGGCGGTTCGGCGTTCTAGAAAATCGCGCAGCGTTCGGCGCTCCAGGGCGTCGGCGCGGGGCACATGCGCAGGCCGATGTCGAAGGGGCAGCACTCCGATCACGGGCTCGCCGACTCCGATGTCGAACAGGGTGGACTCCGATCACGGGCTCGCCGGCTCCGATGTCGAACAGGGTGGACTCCGATCACGGGCTTCCCGACTCCGATGTCGAACAGGGTGGACTCCGATCACGGGCTCGCCGGCTCCGATGTCGAACAGGGTGGACTCCGATCACGGGCTCGCCGACTCCGATATCAAAGGGGCAGCACTCCGATCACGGGCTCGCCGACGCCGATGTCGAAGGGGCAGCACTCCGATCACGGGCTCGCCGACTCCGATATCGAAGGGGCAGCACTCCGATCACGGGCTCGCCGGCTCCGATGTCGAAGGGGCAGCACTCCGATCACGGGCTCGCCGACTCCGATGTCGAAGGGGCAGCACTCCGATCACGGGCTCGCCGACTCCGTCGAGCTGCGGATGCAAGCTCGGCTCAACATGACGCGCTCGATGGCCAGCCTGGCGACCGGGGGGAGGTGAAGGCTCGCGAATGCTTCGGAGCGGCGTCCACGCGCGGTGGCGTGGACGAGCTTTTCCTGCTGGTCCGGGGTGATAACGCCGCGCAGGCGTTCCAGCTCGGCGACGAGGGCGGCATCGTAGGCATGGAGCAGGGTGGGATCACCGTCGCGGAGGGCGGCGCGGAGGGTGGTTTGCCAGTGCTGGCGGAGCGCGCGGAAGGTGGCGCCGTCGAGCTGATGGGCGTCGAGGATGCTGGCGGCATCCGTAGGTACGAGCGCCAGGGCTGCATCGAGGCGGGCAACGCGTTCGAGGGGGAAGAGGTCGAGCGGGAGCGGGGCGGGCGCGGAAGCGGAAGCGGCAGCGGCAGCGGAGGCGGAAGCGGCAGCGGGGACGGCAGCGGCAGCGGGAGCGGGAGCGGCGATCGGACCGACGAGCGGCGGTGGCGGGATGGACGAGGGCTCGCGCGGCGCGGCCGGCTCCAGCATCGGCGGCGGCAGCAGCTCCGTCGGGATGAGGAAGACGCCCTCCGGGATCGGCACGGGAGGCACGAGCTTCGGGGGCGGGAGAAGCATCGTGGGCGCGGCGTTCCAGGATTCGGGCCCGGGGATCCACGTGAGCCACGGCGACGCGTCGGGCTCGGGTTCCGGCGGGTAGAGGGTCGGGGTGTCGGCGGCGGAGGTGGGGATGAGGGTGTCGGGCATGGCGCTGGATCCGGTGCGGTCAGGGTTTCGGCTCGAAGAGGGCTTTGCGTGCAGGGGTCCAGAAGTCGGGTTCGTCGAGGAGCGTGAGCGTGGTGCCCGTACGTTCCAGGAGCGGTGGGCCCTTGTACCACCACGTCAGCTTTGCATCGCCCGCGTACTTTTGCCTCAACATGAAATGCATGATTCCGAGCATGCGATCGATGGCTCCGTCATACTCGAACACGTTTGCATCAATATAGATGCTCAAGTACTCGCCATCCGGGTCCTCGGTCATGTACCCCTTCGCCTCGTTCTCTCTGCATCTCTTGATTTGGAACCGAACGAGTTCATCCTCTGCCGTCTCCATCGACTTCGGGTGGATATTGAGATGAAATTGTGCCACAAGCGCGCCGCGGACGGTCAAGGGATGGGTGCGCATATCACGAAGTCGGACGTCCAACGAGAACCCCCCGCTGACCTTCCTGCGTTCGTACGGGGGCGTGATCAGGTCGATGGATAACGGCTCCCCACTCGACCAGAACTCATCCTCCACGAGGAGGATCCGGTTCTTGGTCTTCACGAGGTACGCACGGTCCGGATCTGTATCGAAGCTGAAGTGCGCATCCGCATCGAATTCATGCAGCAGCCAGTCCACGATCTGCATCATGAGCGGATGCCCGTCGGGCTCGTCCTCCCTACCGTAATAATGCCGAAATCCCACACGCACACCCCGTCGTTTCAAAGTCGGCGAACTATCTGGCCATTCATGAGGCGTGACCGTGACCGTCAGGCCGGGGCCGTTCATTCCGATCCAGTCGTCGCAGGTCTCCAGCGGGAATCGGGCGAGCAGTTGAGTACGTACCTCACCGACGGTGAGTTGATTGTTGGGCCCGAAGAGAATCAGGTCGTAGCAAGTAGCCATGATACACCTTCACGGGAAGACATGAATGACATCGTCACCCTTGATGACGACGAGCTCCTTCATCCCTTCAATTGGTTTACTTGTCAGCATTTGCTTGATATCTGACACTCCGAATCCTGAGTCGTTGAGGTTGACCACGAATCTATCCGCTTGCTCATCCTCCACCTTTGCCAGCAAACTTCCCCGAATTGTTTCCATGTTCTTGGTCGATGGAGCGTAGTTATCGAAGTACTTTCCCTCGATCCTGTAGTCGGGTTTCTTCGTCTTATTTTTTGACGTTACCTTCCCTGGCGGGCATTGTTCCACGTCGTATCCTTTCGCTGCCATGGTGTCGGCGGTCTCCTTTTCACGCATCAGAGATCTAACTTCGGTTTCTTGCATGTTTTTCCTGATGGTGCGGGCACTCCCCCTCGGCTTCCCCCCGACCTTCCCCGTCGGCACCGTATGCCCCGGGCTCACCACCTTCTTCGGCGCAAACCCCCCATCCCCCGGGCTCTTTGGCTTCGGCGGGTCGACACCTCCCGCCCCGCCCGCCCTCCTCTTTTTGATCGCCTCCTTGATCCGCTGTCGCGTCCTCCTCAGCGAGTCGGCGATCTTCGCCCGCTTCCCGACGAGCTTTACCATCTTCTGGTGGAGCGCCGCCAGCCTCGCCGCCGCCCGTGTCCCCTTGAACGGTTTTGCGATCGCATCCCCGACGAACGGCACCGCCGCCGACACCACGCTGAGCCCGGCGCCCGCCCAATCTCCATCCAAGAGCGCCATCCCCGCGCCGGCCAGGTCCGCCACCGGCGTCGGGTCCAGGAGCCCGGCCGCGTCCACGCCGAGCTTCACGCCTTCCCACGTGATTTCCTGCTCCAATGCGGCGATCTCCGCCTCCGCCGCCGCTTGCTCTTCGAGCGCCGCTTTCACCTCCGGGTCCTTCAGGACCTCGGGGTCATCATCCGAAATCTCCGCATTCCCGTAAAGCTCGTTCGACGGAACGAACGACCCCTCGTCCTCCGCCATGCCGAGATACAGCCGTCCATCCTCGTCCACCGAGAGCCCGTCCGGATCGACCTCCCCCACGTCCGCCGGCAGCTCGCCCGTCGTCGTCTTGTACCCGTAGTTGTTCGTCTCCGGATCGAAGAGCCCCGCGTTCGCCACGTACGTCCGCCGCCCGTCCACATGCGTCGTGATATCGACACGTTGCGACTCCACGCGGCCCGTCTTCGGATCGACCACCGTCCGCTGCTGCGTCACGGTCTCCGCGCCCGTGATCGGGTTTCGCGTCACCTCCTCCGTTTCGGTGACGGTCTGCCCCGTCGCTTGATCCACGACGGTCTTCTCCGTCTTGGAAATGGACACGCTCGGCGCCGCGGCCACCTGGTTCACGATGACCAGGCGCCCGTAGGTATTCGGCTCGCCATCGGGCCCCGCGCAATTCATCGCGAAGAGATCGCCCTCGCGGACGATCCACTCCCCGCCGGCCTTGTAGGTCGTCGAATGCTCGACCGGCCGGCAATACCCGCGGTTCACGCCGGACACGACTCCGCCACCCGTCCCCGCCTCATTGCCTTCCACGTGGGGGATCCGGCTCTTCATCGTGAACGCCGGATAGCCATTGATGCGGTGCTTCGGGTCCGTGTTCTCCGCGAGCTCCAAGCGCGCGAGGATCCTGTACGGGACCGGCACCATGCCGCCCCCCGGCGCCGGCGTCAGGCACACGTCCGGCGCGATGCAATGGACGACCGCCTCGGGGCAAGCGCGCGCGAGCTCGCGGCTCATCATGGCCTCCTCTGCATGGCGAGGTCGACACGGGCCACTCCGTCTTTGTAAAGGGGCGGGCTCGCGCGCCAGACGAGGACAGCGCGCATGCGCTCGACGTCGATGGAAAGCGTATCGAGGCGGAGCGGACTGCCATACCGGAAGCCGACGCGATCCACCAGGGCCGTCGCCACGAGCAAGTTCGGCAAGCGGAACGTGAGCCGTGGATACTCCGGGTGCAGGTTTTCGAGGATCACCTCCTCGTCGCCGCGCAGGTATCGATATCCCTCGCCCTCGTGCGCGAGCGCGTCACCGAGCGGCGCCTGCCGCACCGGTACGATTGGCGAGAGCGACCAGCCGAGGAGCGGCGTATACACGCGGGCGCGCGGACCAGTGACGGTATGGTGTTTCGTGGACGCTCCCATGGACCATCCGACGCGAAAGGAGGGCACCGGCACACCCCCCGGGGCGTACGCGGTCGCCTGGCAGAGGATATCGGTCCCGATCTTGAAAGGGACGGCCTCGTCGATCCCGATCACCTCCTGCGCGGACGCAAGCGCGAGCGGCGCGCCGGGCACGATATCGAAGACTCCCTTGGCGATGACGACCTGGAAAAGTTCGTCTTCGAGGTCAACGCTGGAAAACGTCGAAAGAGCGAGCGGCGTCTTGTTGCACGTCTTCATGGCACGCCCCTCCCTCACGAATTGAGGTCGACGGGATCACCGGACACCTTGACGGACGCGCCCGCGACCTCGACGGGGCCCGAGGCAGAGACGCCCACGGTCGTGCCACGAATGGCGATCTCCGTTCCGGCAATGGACACCACGCCGGACGAGGAAATGTTGATCTCGGTGCCGCTCAGCGTGATCTTGCCCGAGTTCTCGACGAGGATCGTGGCCGCGCCGCAGACGATCGTGGTCCGATCCCCGACGAGGAGCGTCTTCGTGGAGCCGATCTTCTCCGATTGCGCGCCGGACACGCTGACCTCGCTCGACCCG
>NZ_SSMQ01000111.1 GCF_005144585.1 Polyangium fumosum
AATATGGGGGCGGTAGCCTGCAAGACTCAGCAGCGGAAGAGCCGGATGGTGGAAATCTCCTTGTCCGGATCTGGTGAGGGCCCCGGGGCAGTCGACCGGGGCTACTCGACACTTCCGCTCATACCCCAGCGTGAACTTCTGCATCACCCGAAACGGCCCGACCACGCCCGCCTCCGCGAGCGCCTGCGTCAGCTCCTCTCCATACTCCTTCGCCAGGTACTCTGCTGCCTCCTCGGACAGCTCACTCACGTCCTTGAGGACAAGCTTCTCCCCCGCCTTGCTCGCCTCGGCCGCCGCCTTCATGAACTTGTTTCCCAGCGCCATCGCGACCGGCGAGAACATCACGGCCGCGGCCGCCGCCTGGAGCCGCGGGTCGTTCGGCCCGTCGGCGTTCATCCCACCGACGATTCCGTATTCCTTCCCGTCGGGCCGATGGAGATCCTCGTTCATTTGCAGGTTGAAGATCGCCCCCGCGATCACCACCTGCTCCAGGATCGCCCCGGCCCGCGTCTTCTGCTTCCGCGCCGGGCAGCCCTCCTTCGTCTGCTCGCACGACGTGACGTTCAACGGCTTGCGGTCTTCCGTGTCCACGAGCTGGGGGAGCGCGCCGCCTCGATCCACGAGCCCGTGCTCCTTGTCCGCCCACTTCGCCTCTCGCTGCGGGAGGATCGGCTCGCTCGACAAAACACCTTGTCGCGGCAAAACGGGATCTTGCCGCTGCGCCGGTGCCGAAGCACGCGGAGGCGGCGGGGCCTCCTTTGGCTGCGGACGAGATGCTTCTCGACGCGCCTCTCGACGCTGTCTTCTTCGCCGCCGCTTTTGCGTGCCTCGTCGCCGCCGCTCTTGCCGCCCCCTTTGCTCGTGCTCCCATCCTCGGCTTTCTTCGCCTCTTTGGGCGGCTCCTTCGCCGGGGCCGGTTTCGGCGGCGGCGGCGGGCATTTCAGCGTGTTGTACGGGATGGGTAAAATGCGCACGCTCTCTGGCGGGGCATGAGGGTCAAAAATATAGGTGGCGCGCCCCTCGACCTTCCGCGCGAACTCCACCCGGCTGCGCGTGGTCCACACCGTCGCCGAACCCTGCTCATAGGCCCATTGGGTCAGGCCGGGCGGGACATCCGGCGGCTTGACGCAGACGCGGAACTCCACCGCATGCACGGCCGAGGCGCAGAAAAGAAGGGCCAAGGGCAGTACGAACGAGGTGAACGCACAACGTCGCATGGGACCTCCCACGCAGACGGTACCAGCGCCCCCCACCCGACCGGAGGCTTCTTCACAAACGCGAAAGCCCCGCAGCCCCCAGGGAGGTCGAGCCGCCGGAGCGCTTCTCGGGGAAACCTCGTCACCGAAGAGCTGCCGCCCGGGTCCTCCGCCGCGACCCCTCCCCGCCAAACATCCGCGCCGCGATTCTCCGCCGCGACCCCTCCCCCCCGTCGTCTCTCCCGCGAAATCTCCGTGCGAGGCCCCCTCCCCCGACGCCTCTGCGACGCGAAATCCCGCCGCGACCCCTCCGCGCCGCCCATGCCCAGCCCTGAACCTCGCCGCGACCCCTCCCCTTGCTCGTCTGCGTGGCCCGATGCTGCTCCCCGACCCCTCCCACCCACAGTCCGCTTTCCCACATGTACCCTTTACACCCTCCCCGGCCGACCTGTAGCGTCCTCTCCCATGGCAGAACCCCGAACCATCGCGATTGACGAGTCCTTCGAAGACATCGACGACGAGCTGCGCCACACGGAAACCAACCTCCAAGCGTACCCCGACACCGCGCCCCTGGCCGACCCGTTCGCGGCGCTCCGGGCCGCGCTGCGGCAACGCAAGGCCGAGGAAGACGCCCTGCGCGACCAGATCGCCCGCGCCAAGGCGCTCGTCGTGGCGGCCGACGATGGGCTCAACCTCCTCGTCGACGAGACGAAAAAGGCCGTGCTCGCGGCGTTCGGGCAAGATTACTCGGCGCCGCTTTATCGCCAGCTCTTCGCGGGACAGAGCCCGAGCGAGCTCAAACGCCCGCTGCTCGGCGCCCAGCTCGAAACGATGCGCGCCTGGGTGGGCCCCCTCGGCGCCGCCGGGGTGCCCGCGCTCGCGACCCTTGCCAGCAAGCTCGCCCCCGCCATTTCCAGGGCCGACGAGGCGATCACCAAGACGTCTGTCGCCGAGCAGCAAATGGACGTTTTTGTCGCCGGCGCCCGCACGGCGCTGGTCAACGACATCAATGCGCTCCGCAAGCTGACCGGCGGCAAGATCGGCGAGCTCGTGCACGGGAGCCTCGAAGGCAGGGTGCCGAGCGACTTTGCCGACCGGTTCTTCCTGTCGAGCGGCGGCTCGAGGACCCCGACGATCACGGAGCTTTCCCAGTCCATCACCCGCCTCGAAGCAAAACTGGAGCGGCAGAAGGCCCTGCTCGAAGCGATGAAGGAGAAGGAGGCGAAGCGGCTCTTGGCCAAGCAAGAGGCGGAACTCGCCGACAAACAAGCCAACCTCGCGGCCGCCGAGAGACGAGCCGCCGAGGCGGCGCAGGAGATCGCGCGGATCAAGGCGGAGATGGGCGCGAGCTGAACGAGCCCTCCGCGACGCGCCCGCTTCCCATCCCTCCCTCCGGCGGTGTTTGTCCACGCACGCTCTGGTTTGTCTTCGGACTTGCGTTCCGTCACGACAACCTTTAAGGTCGGGACATGGTTCGTCTCGGCAAATGTCTTGTTTGTCTCGTTTTTGTCCCATTCATCCTCGCGGCCGCGATCGGAGGGTGCCAGGGAGGTGACATTTTCATCGGTAGCAACTGCATGCACGACGGGAAGCAGGTTCTCGATCCCGCCTGCTGCCCCTGTCCTTTGCCGGAGGATTGTCCCAACGGCCCCAAGCCCATCCCTGCGGGTTGCCCGAACGCACCCGCCCCGGATGGCGGTACGGATGATGGTGGTGCGGATGGCGGCGGCGGCATGTCGTCCCTCTGCGACGGCGGCGCATGCGTCTCGAAGCCGCCGGACGACGACTGGTTGTCCGTCGCCTTCTTCTCGGACTGGAGCGATCCGCCGGATTGTCCCGAGGACACGCCGATCCTCGCGTTCGAGGGCACGCCCGCGCCGCCACCGCCCACGTGCGGCGCATGCTCGTGCGACACGCCCGAGGGGACGTGCAAGCCTCCGGCGACGTGGACGATCAGCTCCGCGCCCTGCTCCGATCCTGGGGGCGGTGTCAAGACAAACTTCGATCCGCCGACAAACTGGGATGGCTCCTGCAACCAGGACAAATCTTTTCCCCTCGATGTGCTTTGTGGTGGTTCTCCCTGCGTCCGTTCGATGACGCTCGACCCCCCCGTGATCGAGGAGCAGCCGTGCGAGCCCCACACGAGTGGGGATCCCCTGCCCCCGCCCCCCAAGTATTGGCCCGGTGGGCCAGAGACGCCCCTCGGCCGCGTCTGCAAGAGTGACCAGCCGTGGCCGACCTGCGTGACGCAGCCCGGGAAGGTCTGTGGACCTCTCGCCGAAGGTTACGCCGCTTGCATCTTCCGCGAGGGCGAGCACCTCTGCCCCGAGGGCTGGGAGGATCGACACCTCCTTTATGCTGTCATCGACGATGACCGGACGTGCTCCGCCTGCACGTGCGATCCGCCGACGGGAGGGGTTTGTCAAGTCAAGTGGCACACGTTTGCCGGCGCTGCGTGCACGGCGGAAAACGCAGCGATCGACATCTACGCCGGGATGATCCCCCCTTGCTACGACTACATGCCGGGCGTCGCGCTCGCAGGAAAGTCGGCGGAGCTCATCGCCTACACAAAGGGCACCTGCGCTCCAAGCGGCGGTGATGTCGTGGGCACCTTGTCCCTTGACAAACCCGCCACGGTTTGCTGTGCCCTGGCCACGAGCTGAGGCGCGCGCCGAGGCACGCGCCTCCCGGTCAATTGAAGATCGGCTTGCGTCCGTGGTCGTAGCCGAGCGTGTAGAATAGGTGGAGACCCACGCTCCCGACGAGTGGGCTCACCTGCCAGAGGGGCGCGCCGCCCCCGTGCAAGTTTGGCATGGAGAGCGTCTTCAGCACGTCGACGTACGCGCGCACGTAGATGCTCGTGGTCAGCCGTAGCTCGTAGCCAGCACGTACCCCGGCGGTCGAAAACCAGCTCTGGTTCTCGGCTGGGTAGGTCAGCGTGCTCGTGGCCTCCCGATCCCCTCGAAAACCCTTCGCTTTGAGCCGCGCGGAAGCGTACACGCCGCAGCCCATCCACCCGCTGCGCTCGTAGCAAAGCGCGAATGGTACGATCAGGCCGTTCCACTCGACCTGCGTGACCTCCGCGGGCTTCCGCCATCCACCCCAGAGGATCTGCGTCTCGAACACGAAGACAAACGGCGATCGCCGAATGCCCCCCGAGATTGCAGTCATCCCGGTCAAACCAGGGCCCACGCCGTACGACGCGCCAGCGCCCCCTCCAATGAAAAAGTTCGTGAACAGGCGGCTCTCCGCCGGGACGTCCATGGACTCGCTCGATGCGTCCTGCGGTGGAGGCGCGGGCGCGGTTTGTGCGACCGGCGCGGGCGCTGGTGAAGGCGGAGCCTCGGCGTTCGCCGAGGAGAACCCGGACGTGAACGTCGCGACTGAAATCGATACACTCACGAGGCGCTGCACATAGGAGGAGGACATGGATGTTCCTGGTACACCCATTCGCTCCGCGCCGCTGCAATTTTTGCCTGCCTCGTCAACGCAACGAGCGCTTTTCGAAACAATGGGCCCAAGGCTCTTCCGATATCGGCGATCCAGGAGCAAGAGCGCATCACGACCTTCCACGCCCCCCGGCCTCCGCGCTTCGACGAGCAAGAGGCTCCCGTCACGACAGCGCTCCCCGATCTCGACGGACAAACCCCCTCCCTCGCGGAGCTTCCATTGTTCGCGCACGGCCACTCGTGGACTTCGGCTCGATCGCCCGCGCAATCATCGGCGCGCGCGGCTCGGCGACCGAAAACGCGATCACGCCGCGAGTTCTCCGGCTCCGGCGGCGGCGCAGCGGCACATGCCGCCAGCATCGAGCCCACGACGACGAGGAGGGCGAGGAGACCCGCACGAGCGGCGAACGCGGACGACCTCATCGGCCTTGGACCGATAGAAGCATGCCGCTTTGGCTTCCCGCCTCCTGCCCCGCCCGCTACGTCTTCCCGACCTTCTTCTTCAGCGCCTCGAGCTCCGCGTCGATCTCCGCCGCGGCCTTCTTCCGGTCCTTCTCGGCCTGCTTCGCTGCGGCCGCGCGCGCCTTCTCCTCGGCGAGCGCGCGCTTTTGCGCTTCCTTCGCCGCGGCCTCGCGCTCCTTCGCCGTCGGCTCCCGCGTCGCTTCTTCGACCTTCTCCACGGCCTCCTCGAACAGCGCCGCGCCCGCGCGGAACCCGAAGCCGCGCACGATCGCGTCCGCGAGCCGCTTGATCACGGCTTCTTCCCCTTCCGCCACGCCTTCAGCGCGAGCTTGCGCTGGTGGTCCTTCGCCACGGTCCCGTCCGGCGCGCGGCCGTGCACGTAGTCTTTCTGCCAGGCCGCCTGGTTTGCGCTCGAGCCCTCGACGGGAAGCTCCTTGATGAATTGCGTGCGGCTGTTCCGCCATTCGAGGTACGCCTTCGCGACCTCCGGATCGTCGTAGAGGCCGCGCAGCTCCGGCTCGAAGGATTCGAGCTCGCCCCGGCGCATCGGCACGATCATCGCAATCGGCTCGCCTCGCTTCCAGGTCACCGGGTGTTGCGCCCGCGTGAGCTGCCAGTTCATCGTGAACGTCGCCGTGCTCCAGTCCGTCTCGACGATCCCGTCGAGCGGAGCCGCGCCGTCCTTCGGCATGTTCGCCGGCCCCCGGACGAGCAGGTTGTACCCGGGCGGCGTGCGGAACAAGAACGGAATGGAGAACGTGAGGATCCCGTGCCCGAAATGGCTCATGGCCAGGTACGGCTCGGGGCCCTCGATGTTCTCGATGCACACGCTCTTCAGGGAGGCCGTCCCGTCCCATATGGCCCGCACCGTGTGCGGCGAGAGGACGAGCCAGCCGGCCTGGTTCGCGATGAGGAGCGGCAGGCAGCGGTTCGCGAACGCGTCCCGCGTGTCGTTCATCCATTCGCGCTGGATGGGCCCCGGGACGAGCTCGGGCGGCTCTCCGGTGCTGGTGTGGTAGGCGAGGAAGGGGAGCTTTTCGGACTTCGCGGACATCGGCCGGGACGATCCTAGCAAAGCTCCCGGGCCCGGTGGGGACGAAAATTCAGTTCGTGTTCCGAAGGATCACGAGCGAGTTCGTGGCATTCGACGTGACGAGCAGGTCGGGCCGGCCATCCTCCGTCACGTCCGACACCGAGACGGACGTCGGGCGCGAAACGGCGTCGATCGTCGGCCCGGCGGTGAAGTAATCGCCGTCCCAGAGGAGCACGTTCACCCGTCCGCCTGCGAGGAGCACGAGATCCTCGTCGCCGTCCCCGTCGAGATCGTCGAGCACCGGGTTCTGCGCGATCCCGAGGCCCAGCATGAATGTCGAGCCAATGAACGTGCCGTCGCCGACGCCGAGCATCAGCACGACGCCGTCCCCTTGCGCGAACGTCGCCACGAAATCCGCGTGCCCGTCGCCGTTCACGTCGCCCGCCGCCATGTCGTTGATGATGTCGTCGACGAGCAGGTACTCCTTGGCATTCGCGAACGTCCCATCCCCCTTGCCGAGCTTCACGAAGACCACGAAGTCGCCCGCGCCAGCAAAATCGAGCTTCCCATCTTCGTCGTAATCGGCGATCGCCACGCCGTCGGTGTAGAGAAACTCCGCGTCCGAGAACGTGCCATCGCCGTTGTTCAGGAGCGAGACGCCGCCGTTGTTCGTGTCGGCCACCACGAGGACGTCGAGATCCCCATCGCCGTCCGTGTCGCCGACGTCCGTGCTCCCGGCGCCGAAGTACCCAGCGAAGGAAGGAATGGACGGGCCAAACGAAACACCGCCCGTACTCGGGAAGGCCTGGACCACGTACCCCTCATCGGTCACGCCCGGCAGCACGGCGACGAGGTCCGGGCTCGGATTCGCGTCCGCCGGGAACGCGAAGAGGCCGATCGGCGCCTCGAGGACGTCGTGCGAGCCCACGAATTCGAACCCGCCCCCGGGCTTTCCTCGTAGTATCGTGTCGACCGCCGCGGCATGGCTGAACACGATGTCCTTGTGCCCGTCGCCGTCGAAATCGGCGGCGACCGATCTGCGTGCGCCGACGCCGTAGGCCGCGCCGATCGGGGGGAGCAAGCCGCCCATTCCGTCGCGCCGCACGGTCGAGATCCCGGGGCCGTCGTTGCCGGCGATGAGGTCCGTGTGCCCGTCCCCGTCGACGTCCCCCGTGGTGAGCGCCCGTGGCCCGCGCCCCGCTTCGATCTCGACCGGCTCGTCGAAGGCCCCCGCGCCCAGGTTTTTCAGGTAATGCACGCCTCCGAAGCGATACGTCGTGAGCAGGTCGAGCTTGCCGTCGCCGTCGATGTCGAGGACCCCTGCGAGGTCACCATATTCCGACGCCGCGGATTTCACGAGGGGCGCGAACGTCCCGTCGCCGTTGTTCACGAGGACGCCATATCCGGCGGTGAAGGATTGCCGCGGGCCCACCACCACGTCGAGCTTGCCGTCACCGGAGACGTCCGCGAGCGCGATCGACTCCGAGCGCTGCGCCGGGTGTGTCGCCCCGGCCGCGAACGTGCCGCCGGCCATTCCCTTGAAAACCCAGATGACGTTGCCGCTCGCCGTGCTGGTCGTCACCACGTCGTCGACGCCGTCGCCGTCGATGTCTCCCAGGGCGAGGCCGAACATGGAATGGGAGCCGCTCACCGTGTACGTCGCCGAAAGCGAGATCGTGCCGTCGCCCGCATTCGTGAACACGTCGATGCCGTTGGTCCCGCGCGAAACGACGAGATCCACGTCGCCGTCCGAATCGAGGTCCTTCGCGGCGAAGACGCCCATCGTCGAGGTGCTGCCCGTGTATTGCTGGGGCGCGAGGAGCGAACCATCGCCCTGGTTCAAAAGGACGAAGACCCCCGTGGAGGAGCCCTGGCCGCTGACCGTGACGACGACGTCGAGCTTCATGTCGCCGTTCATGTCGGCGAGCGCGTGGTTCGCCCCGATGGCGGCAAACTGCGTCCGGTGCACCTCCTGAAACGAGCCGTCGCCTGCGCCGCGCAGGACGCCGAGGAAGCCACCGGCGGGATTCGCGACGACGAGGTCGAGCTTTCCGTCGCCGTTCATGTCGCCCGAGCGGACGGCCGCATTGCCCGCGCCGACCGCCGCGGGATACGAGCTGTCGAAGACGAATTGCAGGCCCATCGAGCCCCCGCCGCCCGCGCCGCCCATGCCTCCGGCGCCGCCCATACCCCCAGCGCCGCCCATTCCCCCAACGCCGCCAGCGCCGCCCATACCCCCAGCGCCGCCCATTCCCCCAGCGCCGCCCGCGCCCATGCCTCCGGCGCCGCCCGCGCCGCCCATTCCCCCAGCGCCACCCATTCCCCCAGCGCCGCCTTGCCCCCCGATGCCGCCCGTCCCTCCGTCCCCACCCATTCCGCCGGCCCCGCCCATTCCACCGGTCCCGGCGGATCCGCCTGTTCCCGCCGTGGTCCCCGAGCCCCCATCGTCACACCCCGTGAGCACGAGCCCAAGGGCCGCCAAAATCGCAAGCTTGCTCCGCTTCATCACCAAGTCCTCCGCTCCTCCGCTGAAAACGTATCCCCTGCCCGTTCGTCAAGGCACACCAATCACCACCGTCTTCTGCTCCGTGACGGCCGCCCCATCGGCATCCGAGACCTCGGCTTTCAGGTTCACCTGCCGATTGATCAGCACCTCGATGTCGAGCTTCGTGTCGATCTGGAAGAGGATCCCCTTCGCCTCGCAGAACCCCTGCGCCGGCCTGTCCGGAAAAACACGCACCGATTGCGAAGGCCCGAGGACCTCGCCCGTATCGGTGAGCGTCGCCGTGAGCTTCACGACCGCGGTTTGCTTCAACCCTCGCGTGCGGAGCGACGCGAAAATGTGGTGCCCCCCTTGATCGCCGGACCATACCTGCAACGTGTCCTGATCCGCGAGCGGGCTGAAGGTCTCGTCGCCCTGCCCGAGCGCCAGCGTCGGCGCGCCCGCCCCCTTCGGCTTGCACCAGCTATATTTCGCCCAATCGGACGTGTAGGCCTCGAGCACCTCCGGCGCGAGATAGGGGTCGAGGCAACGGCCCCAGTTGCACGTCAGGCCCTGACCACACCCGCCGCCGCAATTGTTTCCGCTCAGCGTGACGCGGAGCAAAGGCGTCTTGCCCGCCCGGGCGCGCGTGCTGGCGAGGCGCTGTCGCACGTTCATTCCGGTGCCGTCGACGTCGGTCTCCAGCGAGACCTCGACGAGCGCGTCGTCCGCGAGGCCCTCGATCGGGATCTCCTTGGGCAAGACAAGCGGCGCCGGCACGCCCGTGCCCCACATCTCGTCCCGGACCACGGCGCCGTCCACCTTCGCCACGACGTGCACCGACGCCGCCTGCACGAAGAGCTCGTTGGGCGCATTGATCACGCCGACGACCACCTTTGCATCGCTCCCGCCGCCCCCCATTCCGCCGGCACCGCCCATTCCGCCGGCACCGCCCATGCCCCCGGCGCCGCCCATTCCGCCCGCGCCGCCGCCACTCCCACCCATTCCGCCCGCGCCGCCCGTACCTCCGGTACCGCCCATTCCACCGGTGCCCCCGGCACCGCCCATTCCGCCGGCCCCGCCGGCGCCCCCCGCGCCGCCCGCGCCGGGAGAAGGATTTGGCTCGCTCCCGCATGCGGCGAGAGAAGAGAGAAGCATCAACAGACAGGTGAAGGATCGCTTGTTCACGTCACGCTCCCGATGTCCGATCAAAAAATCTTACAACGACCCGCGACAACGTGGAAAGCACTCCTTGTGGATGTCGCCACGCGTCATCCCCCTCGTGCATCCTACGTTCGCAGACCGCTGAAAGTTTCTTGGGTCACTGGAAGCGAGGCTCCCTTGGCGTGGAATCGCCTGCTGCTTGTCGCTTGACAGGGAGAGGGTTGGATTTCCCATGCATCGCTTCTCCATACTTTCGGCTTACGGAAAACCTCCACCTGTTTGCGAAAGAAGGGTCATGTCGAAGAAGCAACCGATCTCCGTGCTTGGCGTTCGTCGTTTCGGGAAAACCCTGGGGGGCCTCTCGCTCGTGCTGGCTGCCGGTTGCGCGGTCTCCGAGATGCCGGAGGAGAACCTCCCCGCCGAAGGTATGGAGGAGGCCGCGGCGCAAGGCGGCAAACCCGTCTTCACGCCGGCCGGCGACGCCGACCAACGCACGCTGGCCGAGGCCATCAGCCGCGCGCACATTGCGGTCAACGTGGAGGCGCTCGGCCTCGAGAGCGCGGAAGACATCGCCGTCAAGCGCGTGCGGATCGACGAGCTCTCGCTCGCCCACACGCGAATGCAGCAAACATTCAAGGGCGTGCCCGTCTTCGAGGGCGAGGCGATCGTGCACCTCGATCGCCATGGGAATCTGAGCGACGTCACGGATGGCTTCGTCAAGCACATCCGCCGCGGGCTCTCGGCGACGCCCACGTTGAGCGAAAAGCAGGCGATCCGCGCCGCGCTCGATCGATACGTCTGCGAATCGTGCATCACCGCGGCGCCCGAGGTCGATCTGCTCGTGATGCGCCACGCGGGAGAGGATCACCTCGCTTATCGCGTAAAGCTGCGCCGCATCGATAGCACCCGCGACACGGCGATGCCGGTGATCTTCATCGACGCGCACAGCGGCGGGGAGATCCACCGCTACGACAACCTCCAGACCGCGCAGGGCACCTCGCTCTACAGCGGCACGGTGACCATCGGCACGAGCGTCTCGGCGAGCAAGTATTACCCCGAGGACCTCACCCGCAAGGTCGGCACGTTCACCTACGCCAATGGCACGAGCACCGTGTATCGTATCGCCGACACGGACGACGTCTGGAACGGCAGCGATCAGCGGGTCGTGGTCGACGCCCATTTCGGCGCGTCGATGGTCTACGACTACTTCAAGACCGTCCACGGCCGCAATGGAATCGACGGCGCGGGCGGCCCGACGGCGTACGCCGCGGCGAACGGCGGCGCCGGGCTCATCAGCTCCATCGTCCGGTACAGCACGGCCTACAACAACGCATTCTGGGACGGGACCAAGATGACGTACGGCGACGGGGACGGCTCCACGTTCGCGCCACTCGTCTCGCTCGACATCGCCGCGCACGAAATGACGCACGGCGTGACCCAGTACGAGGCAAACCTCACCTACCAGAACGAATCCGGCGCGCTGAACGAGTCGTGGTCGGACGTCTTCGGCGCGCTCGTCGAGCGGTACGTCTACGGCGAGAGCACGGACACCTGGAAGATCGGCGAGGATTGCTACACGCCGGGCACCTCGGGCGACGCGCTCCGCTACATGGATGACCCCCACGACGCGAGCAATGGCGGCTACACGTCGAACGACGACCCCGACCATTACAGCGAGCGGTACACGGGCACGAGCGACAACGGCGGCGTCCACATCAACTCGGGCATCCCGAACCACGCATTTTACCTGCTCGCGAAGGGCGGCACGCACCACCTGAGCGGCGTCGCGGTCACGGGCATCGGCGCCGACGACGCGGGCAAGATCTGGTACAAGGCTCTCGCCGATTACATGACCGCGAGCACGAACTTCGCAGGCGCCCGCCAGGCCACCCTGAGCGCGGCGAGCGCGCTCTTCGGCGGATCGAGCGCGCAATATACGTCGACGCAATCGGCCTGGTGCGCGGTCGGCGTCGGCGAATGCCCCGGCACGAGCAGCGGCGGCGGCGGCGGCAGCGGGACGAACCTGCTCACGAACGGCACGTTCGAGAGCAGCGTGAGCCCCTGGGTGCTGAGCGGGACGGGCGCGCTGTACACGAACAACGGCAATTACCCGCAATCGGGCACCGGGTACCCGTACTTCGGCAATGCCGTCAGCGTCTCGGGCTCGATGTACCAGCCGATCACGATTCCTACGGGCGCCTCGCCGACGCTCACGTTCTACCTGAACGTGACGACGGCCGAGACCACGACGACGACGCAATACGATCAGCTCTTCGTCGAGCTCCGGAGCACCTCCGGCACGCTGCTGAAGACGCTCGCGACCTACAGCAACCTGAACAAGGGGACGGCCGGCGCCTACGCGCAGAAGAGCCTCTCGCTCACGGGCTACGGCGGCCAGACCGTCCGCGTCCAGTTCCGCACGACGAACGATAGCTCGGCGATCACGACGTTCCGGGTCGATACCGCCGAAGTGAAGTGAAGCAAGCGATGCGCGGTTGACCCACGCGGCCCGAGGCGCAATCCTCGGGCCGTGCGTGCCCTCCGTGTCCTCCAGCAAAGAGACGAGGCGATCCGCGCGCGCGTCGCGCGGGACGTCGAGAGCCTCCTCGGCGAGGGCAGCCTCGAATCGCTGGCCCTCGCGGCCCACGCGGCGATGGAGCGGGAGACCACACGCGCCTGCGGCACGGCCGCACGCGCCCCAGCCTGCTCGGCCGGCTGCTCGTATTGCTGCCACGTGCACGCGCACGCGACCCTGCCCGAGATCCTCGCCGTCGCCGCGTGGCTCCGCCGTTCGCTCGCCCCGGAGGCGCTCGAAGCCCTGAAGGAGCGGCTCGCCCGGCACGTGGCGCGCGTCGAGCCGCTCTCCGACGAGGAGCGCTGGGCCGCGCGGATCCCGTGCGCGCTGCTCGACGAACGTGGGTACTGCTCCGTCCACGAGGCGCGTCCGCTGCGCTGCCGGGCCTTTCATTCATGCTCGGCCGACGATTGCCGCGATGCGTTCGAGGGCCGCACCGACGCCCTGCCCCCGCGCGCGGCGCTCCTCACGCGCGCCGCGGACGCGGTCGAGGCGGGCTACGATCATGCGCTCCTCGCCGCGGGGATCGACGCATCGGGCCATCGGCTGGAGATCGGGCTCCTCTGCGCGCTCGAACGTACGGCGCCGTAATTCCACGGCAGGCGCGCGAGAGGGCGATCGCAACCGCGCAAAACCGTGGCATTCTCCGGCGCATGCGCACTCTGCTAGCTCTCTTTCTCCTCCCATGTTTCGTGATCCCCTTCGCTTGCTCGGCCAGCGGTGATCACACGTCCACGAGCAGCGGCGGCGGCACCGCCGGGGCCGGCGGCGGCGGCGAAGGCTGCGGCCAATGCTTCGGCGCCGTCTTCACGCCCTGCAATCCCGACGGTACGCCCGGCACGCCGGTCACGTGTCCGAGCGGCGTGTGCGCGCCGAAGGTGGGCTGCGTCGAATGCCAGCCCGGCGCCCTCACGTGCGTCGGGAACGAGGTCCGCCGCTGCGCGGAGGACGGTCAGACGGCGACGGAGGTCGTCGAGGTCTGCGACGCCACCGCGGGGTTCGGCTGCTCCAATGGGGCGTGCACCGGCGCCTGCGACGTCGCCGCGGATCAGCCCTCCAACGTGGGCTGCGAGTTCTGGGCCGTGGATCTCGATCAACAGGACGGCTTGAACGATCCGGCGAGCGCGCCCTGGGGCGTCGTCCTTTCGAATACGGGCGAGGCCGTGGCGAAGGTCGTGATCGAGCTGAACGACGCGCCGCTCGGAATGCCCGCGACGCCGAAGCTCGTGCTCGCGGTCGACGTGCAGCCCGGCGCGCTCTTCACGGCGAAGCTGCCCACGCGCGAGCTCGATTGCGGGGTCAAGCCGAACGATTACCTCTCCCCCGGGACGTGTTTGTCCTCGAACGCGTTCCGCATCACCTCGTCCACGCCGATCGTCGTGTATCAGTTCAACGTCTTCGAGAATGCCTACTCGAACGACGCTTCGCTCCTCCTGCCCACGCCCGGGCTCGGCAAGATCTACCGCATCATCAATTGGCCCGCCGGGCACCCGATCCCGCTCGATTTCCCGGGCATCGGGAAGATCATCGATCGCTCGTACGTGACCGTGGTCGGCACCAAGCCGAACACCCTGGTCACGGTCAAGCCGAGCTGGCGCATCAAGGGCAACCCGCCCATCGCAGCGACGCAGCCCGGCGGCGAGATCAAGGTCACGCTGAATCCCTTCGACGTCTTGAACCTGGAGACCGACGACGCCACGTTCCAGGACGACCCCAAGACGGCGGCCGATCTCTCGTCCACCATCGTCACGTCCACGCTCCCGGTCGCGGTCTTTTCGGGTGTCGAGACCACGAGCGCGCCCGGCGGCGTCCTCGAGGTCCCGACCTACGGCGGCTGGTCGAGCGACAATACCTGCTGCCTCGATCACCTCGAAGAGCAGATGTTCCCCGTGGAATCGATCGGCTCGCGGTACGTGATCACGAGGAGCCCCGTGCGCTCCACGTCAGGCTTTCGCGAGCCCGACGTCATTCGATTCCTCGGCGTCGCCGAGGACGCGACGGTCACGACGAACCTGCCCCCGCCCTTCGATTCATTCGTGCTCCAGGCAGGCGAGGTGAAGACGACCTGGGCCCAGGACAATTTCGTGGTCGGCGCGACGAAGCCGGTCATGGTGGGGCAGATTCAGGTTTCGAATGGATACGTCGACGGCCCGGCGATCGGCGATCCTTCGCTCACCGTCTTCCCGCCGATCGAGCAGTTCCGCACCGAATACGTGATTCCGACGCCGTCCTCGTGGACGCAGAACTGGGTCGTGGTCGCGGCCGAGGTCGGCTCGGAGATCATGCTCGATGGCGCCACGACGAACCTTTGCCAGATCGAGCCCGCGGGCATGGTCGAGGGCAAGACGTACCATTCCCGCAAATGCCCGTTGCAGCCCGGCGTGCACCGCCTCTCCGGGGACAAACCGTTCGGCATCATTGCGTACGGATACGGGAGCGCGGGATCGTACGCGTTCGCGGGCGGCGCGGACGTGAAACGCGTGTACGAGCCGCCTCCGCTCAAGTAGACGCTCGCCTGCCCCCGCCGGCCGCCATGGGATTCGAGGGGTGGAGCCATTTCCTCCCCCCTCACGCCCCGCCACGAACCTCACGCACCCCCGAGACGACGATGGTGACGCCGCTACGGCACTCCGTGGCCTCGCGTGCGCCATCTTCATGACGCTCACGTCGTCACCACGAAATCCCTCGGGGGCTACGATACACGCGCGTCCCCTCGGGGGCGCAACACGATGTATTCCGTGCCGCAGGTTGGTCCGCGCGCTTGCGATGGTGGGTTCGAAGCGGCGGCGGTCGCTCAGGATCTCGACCAAAACCATGAAGGCCGTTGCATTCGGTAGCGATCCCCACGCCTGGTATCGCCACGTATCGGACTGCCTCTATGCTGCGGACGTCAGGGCATAAGAACCAGAATCTCATGCGGCGACGCTTGACGTGCTCTGGCGTCTCAGGCGACATTTCTTCTCTGCATCGAGCTCCCCGCCCCCAGCTCATCCTGCTGCTCGTCGCGCGAAGGAAGGCAGAATCGTACGCATGAAATCGCAACCCGCCCAACAATCGGTTCCCCTCGACGAGGATGTCGATCTGTTGCGTCTACGCATTGCAGATTTAGAGAAGCAGGTCGAGGTTCAGGCCCAGGAAATCAAATCGGCCCGAGCGGACGCGCTGCGGTATCGCCGGTATTTCGACTTTGCGCAGATCGGCATGACCGTGACGTCCCTCGAGACCGGTTGGGTCGAGTTCAATCAGCGGTTGTGCGAACAGCTCGGCTATTCACCCGAGGAGATCACGGCCACGAATTGGGTCGCCCTCACGCACCCCGAGGACGTCTCGCTCGACATGGATCTGTTCAACAAGCTCGTCCGGGGCGAGATTCAACGATATAGCCTCGACAAGCGCTTCGTGCGCAAGGACGGCAGCACCATGTATGGGAACATTCTCATTCAAGGTGTGTACCGCCCCGACGGTTCGTTCGACCATCTCTTCGGCTTCTTGCACGACATCACCGAACGCTGGGAGAGCGAACGGGAGCGGCTGGCGCTCAAGCAGGAGATCATCGACGCGCAAAAAAGGGCGCTGCGCGAGCTGTCGACCCCGCTCATCCCGGTCGCCAAGCACGTCCTCGTGATGCCGCTCGTGGGCACGATCGACAATGTCCGCGCCCAGGCGGTGCTCGAGGCCTTGCTCGATGGCGTCACGAAGTATCAGGCGAGGATGACCATCCTCGACATCACCGGCGTGCAGGTGATGGATAACGAGGTCACGAATGCGATCATTCAGGCCGCCCGCGCCGTCAGTTTGCTGGGCGCGCAGGCGATCCTGACGGGGATCCAGCCGGGCATCGCCAAGACGCTCGTGGACCTGCAAGCCGATCTGAGCACCGTCATGACGCTCAGCACCGTCCGAGAGGGCATTTCGTACGCCCTGGGGCGGCTGAAGCGATAGCGGCCCTCTTCCAGGGGCCCCGCGCGTGCACCTCGACGGGCAAAGGCGCGGCCTCACGGAAGGGGCGCGAAGCACGTTCGAACCTGATATCTTCGCCTGCCATGGGACGACACGACGGGCGCGTGGGGTACCGCCGGAGGGCCAAGGCCACGCTGGAAAAGGGCGCGTGGCTCTCGATCGCGCTCTCCGAGCTCGCCTGCAGCCCCGCGCCCGCGCCCACGCCGCCCGCCTCGTCCACGCCCACGGAGACCGTCGCGCCGGCGTCGCCCACGGCCGCCCCCGCGCCGTCCGTCGCGGCGTCGACCGGCCTGAACCAGGGCGAAGAGGAGATCCTCCAGAAATTCATGCCGTACGCGGTCACGGACGGCTCGATCGCGCGCCGGGTGCTCTTTACGTGGACCACGCGCGAGCAGATCGCTGCGCTCGAAAAAGCCCCCGTGCTCCTCACGCGCGCCGAATCCCCGGAGCACGGCGCGTCGTATTTCGATCAAATGCTCCACGCCCGCGCCCTCGCCAAGGATCCGCTCGCGCAAATGCTCCGCACGACGCCGTTTGCCCGCGCGCGGTACGCCTGGACCGCGCCCTGGGCGACGACGTATGGCCTCGGCGGCGAGTCCTACGGCGACCAGCTCCTGCGTGTCACGCTGAAGCCCGAGGCGTGGATCGCCGTGCTCATGACCTCGAAGAAGGCCCTCGACGTACGGGATCTCGCGGGCAAACCGGTGCCGATCGCCGACGCGCTCGCCCACCCCGAGCGCATCGCGGCCGTGTATTTCGTGCACGACACGCCCAAGACGGGGTATGCCGCGTCGCTCGCGGGCCCGGAAGAGCGCGTCGGGTATCGCGAGTACGTGCTCTGCAACGAATCGATGATCGAATCGTGGTCGCTCCGGACGCCCGAGATCCGGAAGGAGCTGCTCGACAGCGCGGCGGCGCTCCGTGCGCTCGCCCGGCACCTCTTTTTGCACCCGCCGGAGCGGCGGTTCACCGGCACCCGGTGGAACGTGCACGTGGTGACAGAGACGTTTCCGCTCACCGCGCCGGTGCCGACGCTGCTCGGCGTCTATGAAGCATCACTCGCCTTTCCTTTTGGCGTGTACGAGCCGGAGGCCGATCGGCTGAACACGGTCGCCGTCCGGGTCGAGGAATACGAGGAATCGCAAAAAGGCCCGCCCCTCATGCACACGCCCACCGCAACGTTCCCGCCCCCCTCGGCGCGGAAGCCGTCGCCGCCGCCGCGGATCGTCCGGCGGTACGGGACGTATTGAAGCGGCCATGCCCCGGATCGAAAAAACCGAGGCCCTCGCGCGCGTCGAGGCAGAGCGGCACCGGTTGCCCGCGTCGTTCGAGGGCTGCGTGATGTGCGCGCTCGCCCGCGGTTTTCCCGCAGACACGGAGCGGCTCGCCGAGAGCCCACGCGCCTTGGCCGTGCTCGATCGATTCGCGGCGCGGCGCGGACACGTGCTCGTGGTGCTGCGGCGTCACGTGGAGTCGATCGCGGCTTTGTCGTGGGACGAATATGCAGAGGTGCAAAAGCTCGCGTGGGAGGCGACGCGCGCGCTCGAACGCGTCCTCGCGCCGCGTCGGACCTTCGTGGCGGCCCTCGGCGCGGCGACGACGCGGGTCAATTCGTTCCCGCACCACCACGTGCACGTGATCCCGATCGAAGCGGGCGATACGCAGGACCGGCCCGCGCAGGTGCTCACGTGGGAGCTCGGCGTTTACGTATACGAGGTGGGTGAGGCGAAGGCGCTCGGGGAGGCGCTCAGGGGGAGCTGGCCGGCGAGGGAATGAGGGGGCCAGCGCGTCTCCGCGCCGCCCCCAGGGCCCCTCAATGCACCCGCATCCCGGGTTTCGCCCCGCTATCGGCCGACAGGACGAACACGCTCTCCCCGTCGCCCGCCGCGAGCACCATTCCCTCGCTCATCCCGAACTTCATCTGCCGCGGCGCCAGGTTCGCGCACACGATCACGAGCCGGCCGACGAGGTCCTTCGGATCGTAATACGCCTTGATCCCCGCGAACACCTGCCGCGTCGTGTCGCCGCCGAGCGAGACCGTGAGCTTGAGCAGCTTCTTCGCCCCCGGCACGCCCTCGGCCGCGATGATCCGCGCCACGCGCATGTCGACCTTCGTGAAATCGTCGATCGAACACTGCGGCGCGAGCGGCTCCTTCGCGAGCGCGTCACCCGCATCCTCGTACTTCGTCGCGCCCGCCTCCGCCGCGCCCGCCTCCGGGGCCGCTGCGGCCTTCGGCGCCTCGCCCGGGTCCCCCGCGCGGCTCGCTTCGATCATCTTGTGCACGGCCTCCACCTCCATTCGCTTCATCAAATGCTGGTACGGCGCCACGGGCGTGCCCACGAGCGGCTTCTGCGCGAGGTCGAACCGATCCATCGGGCAATTCAGGAGCACGCCCGACTCCGCCGCGAGCTTCGGCAGCACCGGCGCCAGGTACAGCACGATCTGCCGGTACAGGTTCAGCGCCACCGTGCACGCATTCTGCACGTCCTGCTCCTTGCCCGCCTGCTTGGCGAGCGCCCACGGCGCCACCCGATCCACGTATTCGTTCGCCCGGTCCGCGAGGCCCACGAGGATCCGGATCGCCCGCGCGAAATCGAACGCCGCGTACGCCTCGCCGATCTCCGCGCCCGCCTTCGCCGCCGCCTCGAAGAGCCCGCCGTCGTCCGGGTAACTCGCGGACAGACCCGTCTTCGCCACGAAGCGGGACGAGCGGCTCGCGAGGTTCACGATCTTGTTCACGAGCTCCGCGTTCACCTTCTGGACGAACTCGTCGACGTTGAGATCGAAGTCCTCCACGCGCGCGCCGAGCTTGCTCGCGTAGTAATAACGGAGATACGAAGGGTCGAGGTGGTCGAGGTACGTCCGTGCCATGACGAACGTGCCCTTCGTCTTCGACATCTTCTCGCCGTTCACCGTCAAGAAGCCGTGCACCTGCACGCGGGAGGGCAACGAATACCCCGCGCTCTTCAGCATCGAGGGCCAGAACAGCGTGTGGAAATAGACGATGTCCTTGCCGATGACGTGCACGATCTCGGTCTTGTCCGAGCGCCACCAATCGTCCAGGCGCTCGCCGTTCTTGTCGCACCACTCGCGCGTCGTGCCGATGTATCCGATCGGCGCGTCGAACCAGACGTACCAGTAATGCCCCGGCGCGTCCGGGATCTCGAAACCGAAGTAGGGCGCGGGGCGCGAGACGTCCCAGTCGCGCAGCGGCTCGGCGAGGAAATGCCCCGCGAGGTAGTTCGCGATCTCCTTCGGCATACGGCCCTCGGCCGCCGTCCATTCGGCGAGGAAGGCGTGGTCGGGCTCGATCGCCACGAACAGGTGCTCGGCGCTCTTGAGCTCCGGCCGCGCGCCCGAAAGCGTGCTCTTCGGGTCGACGAGCTCGGTCGCGCTGTACGTCGAGCCGCACTTGTCGCAGTTGTCGCCGTACTGATCGGGCGCGCCGCAGCGCGGGCAGGTGCCCTTGACGAACCGGTCGGCGAGGAACGTTCCCGCCTGCGGGTCGAAGAGCTGCGTCACGTCGCGCTTCGCGACCCGCCCGTTCCGATGCATCGAGGTCCAGACCTCGTGGCAGGTCTGGCGTGTCGCGGCCGAGTTCGTGCTGCCGTAGTGATCGAACTGGATCATGAAGTCGGCGAAGTCGCGCTGGTGCGCGGCGCTCATGTCCGCGATCACCGCCTCCTCCGGCCGCCCCTCCCTGCGCGCGCGGATCATGATCGACGTGCCGTGCGTATCGTCCGCGCAGATGTAGACACAGCGGCGCCCGGTCATGCGCTGGTACCGCGCGAAGATGTCCGTCTGCGTGTACTCGAGCATGTGGCCAAGGTGAATGTGGCCGTTCGCGTAAGGGAGCGCGCTGGTGATCAGCAGGGGGTTTGGGGGCGTAGCTCCGCTTGTCGGAGCGGAGCCCCCATCGTTCAAAGGCTTCATGGCGGGCGCAATGTGCACCATCGCGCGGACAAATGCCAAGCCCCGACCTGCAACCGCGCAGCTCGTCGGTCCGTCCGCGTCAGAGGTAGAGGCTCTTGCGCGCGGCGCGCCCCTCGTCGAGCAGCTCGGCGATCCGCGCCTTCACGGCCTCTACTTTGGGCAGCACCTCGGCGTCTTCCTCGTTGCCCGTGCCCTCGAACCACATCGGCTCGCCGAACCAGATCGAGCAGCGGGCCGGCAGCGGCAAAGGCAGGACCGTCGGCGTGATCGGGAAGTACGGGATGTTGAACGCGCGGGCGAGCGGCTTGATGTCGAAAAACGCCGGGCACGCCTCCTCGCCGCCGACGAACGCGAAGGGCGTGATGGGAGAGCGTGTCTTCATCGCGAGGCGCACGAAGCCCGTCCCGAAGTCGAGCAGCTTGTACCGATCCTTCCAGAGCTTGCCGCTGCCACGCGCGCCCTCCGGGAAGACCATGATGAGCTCGTCGTCCGCGAGCAGGCGCTCGCAGTTCTCGGGCAGGCCCGTGACCTGGCCGGACCGCGTCAGCCACACGTTCACGAGCGGCAGGCGCTGGAAGACCTTCTCGATCATCGCCTTCACCGCCCGCGGCGGATGCGCGTCGAGCATCATCGCCGTCGCCACCATCATGCCGTCGTAGGCGAGCTGCGACGAGTGGTTGCCGATGAGCAGGCCCCTCCCTTGCGGCACGCGATCGATCCCGTGCACCTCGACCCGGAAATAGTGCCGGTAAAACCAGGCCGCGACGTAAAGCGTGCGCTTCGCCGTCGCCGTGGAGAAGCCCCATTTGTCGAACCCGAGCTTGTTCACGGAGGGCGAGACCGTGTCCACGATCTCCGCGAGTTCCCGGGGAATCTGTCGATCCAGCGCCTCGAACAGGCCATCCAGCGAGCGCATCGTGCGTATCACCTTTTGACGTCAAAGATAACTGAGGAAGACGAGATCCCGCCGCCTTCGCTTGAGCTCCGCGAACCAGCGGCAGAGCGGGTAGAGCGCCGCCACGACGGCGAGCGTGTATCCGTAGACGAAGGGCAAACCATGCTGGGCCTCCGCGGGCAACCCCATGGGGTCGTGCCAGTCGAACACCTTCGGGCCGTGGATCACGTAGTGCACGACGGCCGCGGAGGCATGGATCAGGTAGAGGTGGAGGACGTAATAAAAGAGCGGCGCCCGGCCGAACACGAGCAGCACCTTCTTGCCGGGGAATTCGCGCCCCTCGAGCGCGCCGAGCGCGAGGAGCGCGGGCCCGAGCGTCATGAGCAGGTACGAGAGCGACGGCGGGTACTTGCGGCAATTGAGGAACGAGAGCGCCGTGGAGAGGGCGCTGCCCTGCGAGGTCCAGGGCGAAGGATCGCCGTACACGTTCGCTCCCCGGACGATCACGAAGGCCAGCGTGAGCGCCGCGCCGAGCTTGTAGAGCCGCGCGCGGCGCTCCCCCGGCGCCGCTTCGAGGAGCGCGCCGAGGCCATATCCCGCGGCCATGACGCCGATCCACGGCACGAGCGGATACGCGACGAACACGTAGTGGCCCGGCGCGGGCTCGAAAGGCCGCGACGCGTGGAGGATCGAGCCGACGACGTCGAGCGCGCTCCCTCCCGTGAACGAGACGCCGTCGAACAGGTTGTGCCCGGCGATCATGACGACGCCGATCGCCGCCACCACGCGCACGGGCAGGTGCACGAGGCCCGCGAGCGCGATCATGCTCCAGCCGATGGCCCAGATCACCTGGAGCGGCGTGATGTGGTAGCCCGGATCGAAGGTCCACCCGAGCCGGATCACCGTGATCTCCAGGAGCACGAGCCAGGCGCCCCGGGTGAGGAGGAAGCGCGAGAGCTCGCCCCGGCTCTTGCCCCGCGCGGCCTGGAGGTAGGCGCTCGTGCCCGCCAAAAGGACAAAAACGGGCGCGCAAAAATGCGTGATCCACCGGGTGAAGAACAGCGCCGCGCTGGTCTTCGTGACGTCGAGGCGAAAGTCGACCGGCGGGCCCACGAAGTCCCGCACGTGGTCGATCGCCATCAGGATCATGACGAGGCCCCGGAGGACGTCGACCGCGTCGAGGCGCGCATGTTCGGCAGGTTTCGCGGGGCTCGCGGCCTGAGCCGCGCCGCTTGCTTCGAGAGACGGAGACGTCACCGGCGCGAGCTTACCAGGAGCGTTCGGCGTTTCGAACCTCGCTCGTGCTCGAAGCAGATGCTCACTCGATGCGGAATCGATCGCCGTGGTCGCCGTCGTCGTCGCGCCGGTCGAACACGACGAACGGGTTGTATCGATTGCCGAGGCGCTCGCTGTAGCGACCCTCGAGCCGGACCGCCACGTTGTTCGTCACGTCGCGGAGCGTGACGTCGTCGTACGTGACGCGGACGAGGACCGGGACACGATCGCGGCTGCAGAAGGAGGCCGCCGGCGGAGCTTCGAGGTTGAACGAGCCGACGATGCGGCCCTCGCGATCGGCGCGGAGCGTGCTCCGCTCGGAGACGTACTGCCGGACGATCCGCCGGTCGCTCTGGCCCCCCGTGACGACGCCGGCCCGGGTCGCGCAGCGGTACACGGCGCGGACCTCGGCGCGGAGGCGAAGCTCGACGTTCGCCCCTCGTGCCAGGCCATACTCACGAAAATCGACGTCGAGGTCCCCCCCGCGCGTGATGTCGACGCTGAGGTTCCTGAACACGGGATTTCGCTCCCGGCGCTGCGCCTCCGCGGGGGAGGCCGCGAGGAGCGGCGCGGCCGCGAGCGCGGCAAGCATGACGAGGCGAATCGTTCGTCCCATGGCGCATTCCTCCTTTGCACGCGCGGCACGCGCGCGGCGAATCTGCTCTCGACGAACGAAGGCAGGCCCCGCCCTCTTCGTCGCCCCCTTCCCATGAGACCGCCCGCGCACGACCGGAAGCGCCGCCCGGCACGGATGTTCGCCGTGCAGGCCGGTTCCTCCCGTCCTCGTGAGAACTTCCAAAGTTTATCGGCGAGCGTGTGGCCGCCCCGCTCGACGAGGGCTCGCCCAGGCCAAAGAGACAGCGCGGTGGTCAGATGTGCTCCGGTGAGCGCGGCTCGCCGTGATTGCCGTGGCGGAGACGACCATCCACGAACGGAAACAATTGGGGAGGCCAACCATGAATCAGTTCTCGAAGTTTTTCGCGCTGCTCGGTCTGTCCGCGTCCGTGGCGCTCGTCGGCACCGGTTGCGCAGCCGAGGTCGAGGATCCCGAGTCCGAGCTGGCCCTCGCGGACGAGGCGGATGACAGCGCAGAGCTCGCTGTGAGCGCGGAAGACGAGACGACGGCGGAGAGCGAAGACGCGCTCTCGAGCACGGGCGCTTGCGCCTGGGGTGCCTGCGGCGGCGGCGGGGGCTTCGTCGGCGGAGGCTTCGTCGGCGGGGCCGTCGTCGGCGGCGGCTTCGTCGGCGGCGTCGGCGGCATCGGCGGCATCGGCGGCATCGGCGGCATCGGCGGCATCGGCGGCATCGGCGGCATCGGCTGCGGCCTCGGGCGCGGCTTCGACTGCGGAATCGGCGGGCGGCACTTCCTCCGCGGCCCGTACTACGGGGGCTGCGGCGGCTACGGGCGCGGCTTCTGCGGCGGCGCCGGCCGGTTCTGGTGATCCAGGGCGATTCGCCCACGCATCGAGGATGAATCCGAACCCGACCGGCACCCGGGAGCCGGTCGGGTTCCCTTTTTGTACACGACAGGCAAACCGCGCCTATCGCCAGCCGTCGATGGATACCACGCGCCCGAGCGCGAGGACGCGCAGCGCATTCGGGTGGGACTCGTATTGATCCTGCTGGGCGTGGGCCTCGGCGAGCAGGCGCGCCTTCATCTTGAGCATGAGCGGCAGCTTCATCGCCAGGATCTGCGGCAGGTAGACGGGAACGGTCGTATTTTCGCCCGCGGGGACGCAGAGGGCGCGAATCTGCTCGTCGCCGAACACGATGCGCTTCTGGTATTTGCGTTGATCCAGGAGCACGCGCTCGATGTGGGCGTCGAGCTGGCTCACCGTGACGCTGCGCTTCGATTGGCGGAGCGCGTCGCGCAGCTCGCTCGTGACGGCCTCGACATTGGACGGCGCCTGGAGAAGCGGCGTCTTCAGCACCTCGTTCGCCGCTTCGAGGGCATCCTTGAGTTTCTTGTTGTCCTCGGTCACGAGGGGCGTGACCGCCGCGACGGCGGCCTGGAGGTGCTCGACCTCGTCGAAGGGAAAACGGAGCTCGCCCGTGAGCATGACGACGGGCGGCGTGAAGCGGCCCGTCTCGCTGATCGATTCGAGCATCGCCCGCTGAATGCCCCGTCCGTCCGTGGGCGTGGCGCGCGTGAGGACGCCGAAGGTGTCGTGCCGATCCCGCGAGGCATTCGGATCGTCGGTGGGCAGGTCGTGCTTGGGATCGAGCGGTTCGAATTCGAGCTCGTCCACGATGGCGGGGAACGCAGCGCGAACACGAGCGACGCCTTGCGGATCGAACCAGAGGAGATCCACGACCTCGGGGCCGAGCCGGCGCGAGGGGCGCGCCGGCGGGACACGCGGGCGCATGTCGTCCTGGGCGGCGGGCGTGGTCGTGACGGGCGCCGCGACGGGTGTATGCGTGGGCGCGCCGATGACGTTCGCCGACGCGCCGGCCGCCCAGGGGCTGGTCTCGCGCGGCGAGGCAGGCGCAGGCGTCACGTCGAGAGGTTCGCGGCGAGGGACCTCGGCGGGAGGAACGGGCGTCGCTTGCGGAGGCGTGAAAGGCGGCGCGACGGGGATGGCGGGAGCGGGAGGAACCGCGGGCGCCGCGGAGATCGCAGGCACGGGCGGCATCGGAGGGACGACCTGCGCGGGCGCAGGCGGCTGCACAGCCGGGAAAGGCAGCGGCGTGCGGGGAGGCTGCGTCGGGGCGCGGGGCGCCGTGACGGGGTGGGTCGCGGAAACAGGAGGCGGGACGGGCGCAGCGGCGGACGTGGGCGCGGGTGCTGGCGCAGGCGCAGCCGCCGGGGGACGCGCGGACGCCCCCCCGCGGGCTCTGCCTTGCGCGAGCCACGCCGGCAAATTCACGCCCTCGGCGCGCGCGAGCTCCTCGGTGGAGATGATCTCCGTCTCGACCGACTCCTCCTCGAAGATGTGTTGTTCGGCGGGCCGAACGGGCTTCGGCGGGACAGGCGGCGCGGTCTTCGCGGCGGCGGCGGGCGCGGCGGGCGCGGCGGGTGCGGGGGGCGCGGGGGG
>NZ_SSMQ01000112.1 GCF_005144585.1 Polyangium fumosum
ACGTGGGTGCGAGAGACGGGGGCATGTGTCCGAAGAGACGACGTCGAGCCTCCGGAGGTACGAGGCCGTGCCTTGGAGGGACGGGGACGTGTCTCTGGGGCGTGCCGTCGAGCCTCCGGGGGTACGAGGCCGTGCCTTGGAGGAACGGGGACGTGTCTCTGGGGCGTGCCGTCGAGCCTCCGGAGGTACGAGGCCGTGCCTTGGAGGAACGGGGGCGATGGAAGGAGCGGCGGGCTCGTGGCGTCGAGAGATGGGCACGATGCCAAAGACCATGGGCTCATCGCCCGAAGACCTACGGCCCCATCACTTGGTGGAACGGAGCCGTGCTGTTTGGAACGTGAGGCCACCACGTCACGCCACGACGTCATGCGACGAGACGTTGGCCGCCGACCTGTCAACGCTGCGGCCTTTGGTAGGCAAGATCATCCCTGGCCTTGACCGACGGCGGCGTTCCCCCACCAAGACAGCCGCGCTACGGCTCCTGCTGGCACCCCGGCATCTTCGTCGGCCTGTTTGAAAAACTGCGCACCGCGCAGTTTTTCAACCCTGGGTCCAGCGCCTCGCTGGTCCGGGGTCGAGGGGGCGGACAGCCCCCCGCGGGGACCGGGGCAGCGCCCCGGCGCGACGGAGCCTCCTCCGTCACCATCCGTCCGTGGACCCGATTCGCGTGATTCCTACGCCTCGCAGCGCCACCGGGCCTGCGGCCTGCGCGTCTGCTGCGAGGTGCGCCTCCGCCACCAGGCGCGCCGGGAACCTCGTGGACATTGGCAAGACCTCCACGAGTGCCTCCGGGAGATAGACGGGCATTTCGTGCTCCTCTCCGGGGATCTGCACGATGCCTCGCAGATGTTTTCCTCCGAAGACGGCTTGCCGTTGATAACGACGGTGTTCGAGGAGGAGCCGCTCCGTTCGTAGGGCGACCTCTGCCGGCGTCACGATGCGCTTCTTTGCTTGTGCGTATGCGGACTCGATCGCCGCTCCTAGCTCCCGCGCCGCCACCGGGTCCCGAAGGGGATCTGCGGCGCTCAGGTAGTCGCGCGCGGCGGTGACGGCCTCCTTCACGCGCTCGTCTCCGCCCGCGGTCGGCGCCACGACCGCCACGAGCGCTTGCAGCGATTCGATTTCGTCGAACCAAAGGCACACTTCTCCTTCGACGAGGACGAGCGGCGCGACGAACCGGCCGTCTTTGCGAATGGCAGACCGCACCGCTTCTCGGATCGCCTCCTCGCCCTGCGCTGGGCCGTGCGCGAGGACTTCGAAGATCTCGCGCCGCTCCTCCATGTCGGCGGGCTCGAAGCCGAGCTCTGGATCGTCGATGTCTGGATCGAGCGGCTCGTCTGCGAGGGCCTCCAGGATCGTCCGCCATGCCGGCTGCCGGCGGATGCGCGGCAGGCTCCGCGGATCGAACCACAACAGGTCGAAGACCCGCGCGGGCACGGGCGCCTGGGTTCGCGCGGGGAGCGCCTCCTGCACCTCGGGCAACGTATCGACCTCGGCTGCGGCATTCGAGGCGGAGAGCGCGCTCGGCGGCGCGAGGGGCATGCCGGAGAGGAGGGGCGGCGGCGCAATGGGCGGGGGCGGCGCAACGGGCGAGGGCGGCGGCGCAACGGGCGAGGGCGGCGGCGTCGCGACTTCGGGTTGCCGCGCGGGCAGGAATCCCGCGCGGAAGGGGAGCGCGGGGCGCGGCGGCGGCGCTTCCTGCACCTCGGGCGGGAGGGCCAGCGTCGAGGTGGGCAGCGGCCGACGTTTGCCCGAGGAGGGCGGCGGGGCGGCCGCGCGCCGCGGCGGATCGAACCAGGCGAGCGGCTCGCCCGCCACTTCCACGCCGGCCACGACGCGCAGCGCTTCGAGGGCCTGTTCGTGCGGGAGGTTCATCCAGCGCCGGAACACCACCGTGCACCGCTGCTCGTCGCCGTCGATGCGCAGCGTGTCCAGGCAGAGGTCCATGGGCTGGCCGTCCGGGACCCCGAAAGCGGCGAGGCCATGGATCCGCGCGACCCCGCGCAGGCAGGGCAATCGCGTCACGAGCCGGGGCAGGGAAGGGTGGAGGCCTTCGAGCACGATGTGCTCGTCGCCCCGGAGAAGATCGGTCTGCTGGTCGAGGGGCGCGGCCTGGAAATAGGCGCCGTCGAAGCCGGGCGGGATCTCGACGATCCGGCCTTCGAGCGCGCTCCGCGGCGTCGCCCCGAGCAAACGCTTGCGCACGGGCCAAGCGCGCGCGATGGGCCCGAAGCCCGCGGGGCGCCGCGGGTCGCCCGGGGTCAAGATCGTCGGTTCGCCCTCGTCATTCCCCGCGCCCATCCCGAGAGGGTTGTCCGGGACGTCCGGTCCGCCATACGCGCGTTCATAAACGATAGGAATCCGCTGGGCGCCCCGCGAATCCTTGAGGAGGAGCGTCTTGTCGAGCAGCATGCGCTCGCCCGCGTGGACCTGGAGCCGCGCGACCGGCGCATGGCCGTGCCCCGTGAAGAGCACGTCGGCGCGCGCCAGGTAGGGGACGAGATCACTCGTGAAACGCACGCTCCGCGCGGGGTTGTCGCCGTGGTGGACTTCGTCCCGCAGGAGGGGCTGCGGCGGGACGCGCGGCATGGGCGCGTCGGGCGCGAAGGCGAACGTCGCCTTGGTGATGACGGTGGCGTGCAAGACGCCGCCCGTACGAAATGCAACGATCCCCGCCTCGGCGCCCGGGAGGGGCGAAATGGCGGCCACCCCATCAACAAGCATGAACGAGCGTATCACGAAGACACGCGCGCCGCCCCCGGCCGCAAAAATGCCGCGCGCGACATGTGAATTGTGTCCCGGGTAGGGGAGTTCCGCGCGGAACGTTTTGGTTTATTCGCTCGCGACGGCCGGCGGCCGCGGGCCCGCCTTGCGGAGCGGGATCTCGCGGGTGAAGATCGCGAGGACGAGCGCGATGAGCCCGAGCGGGAACGCCCCGTCGAAGACACGCGTGACGGCCCGCGCGAACGAGACGCGCACGGCGCGGTCTCCCGCGCGGCCGAGCTCGAGGGCCCGCGCTTCTTCGCGCGCGAGGGCCTCGGCGTCGGCGGAGGGCTCGCGGCGGAGGGCGTCGTACGTCGTATGGACCTCGTCCGCGAAGCGATCCTGCGCAGACCGGGGGACCTCGCCGGCGCCCTCCTCGACCACGCCGCCTTTGCGCAATCGATCCACGTCGAAGACGGCGTCGAACGGGGGGCGCACCGCGGCTGGGACCTCCGCGCGCACGGGGCCGAGTGTGTCGACGAGCCCGTGCGCGAGCGTGGTCGCGAGGACGATGCCAAAAATCGCGCTGCCCACGACCTGCCCGAGCTGCTGGAAAAACTGCCGCCCCGCGGTGGCCGTGCCGACGTGGTTGAAGGGGACGGCGTTCTGGATCGACAACGTGAGCATGGGCATCACCGGGCCCATGCCGCAGCCGAAGACGAAGACGCAGAGGCCGATGCTCCGGAGCGTGCTGTCCGCGCTGAGCGTGCGCAGGAGGAAGAGGCCGACGCACGTGAGGACGAGGCCACTCACGATCACGATTTTGTAACGGCCGGTGCGGTGGACGAAACGCGCGCTCAAGACGGAGGTCGAGACGACGGCGGCCGTGAGCGGCAGCATGGCCATGCCCGCGGCCCGCGCGGTCGCGCCGAGCGAATTGACGGCGAGCACGGAGATGAACAAGAGGGCCGCGAAGAACGCGGCGCCGATGCACATCGAGGTCAGCGTCACGAGCACGAAGACGCGATTGCGGAAGAGCGCGAACGGGATGATCGCGTGGGGGTTCTTTCGCTCGACGAGGATGAACAGGACAAGGCCCACGAGCGAGAGGCCGAGCATCCCGAGCACCCCGGGCGCGAGCCAAGCCGCGAGCGGTCGATCCCCGCGGAGCGTCAAAAGGAGCGGGACGGTGGCGACGATCAGGAAAAGCGCGCCGAGCCAGTCGACCTTGCTTTCGAGGCCGCTGTGCAGGCGTGGCATCTTGGCGAGGATGAACGTGACGGCCAGGGCGCCGAGCGGCAGGTTGATGAAAAAGACCCAGCGCCAGCCGACGCCGTCGGTGAGCGCGCCGCCGAGGACGGGGCCGATGATGCTCGCGAGCGCGAAGACGGCGCCGAAGATACCCTGGTACCGCGGCCGATCCGCGGGGGCGAAGATGTCGGCCGGGACCGCGAACGCCGTCGAGGTGATCGCCGCGGCCCCGAGGCCCTGGACGCCCCGGGAGACGACGAGCGCGAGCATGGAGGGCGAGAGGCCACAAAGGACCGAGCCCAAAAGGAAGATGCCGATGCCCGTGAGAAGGACCGTCTTCCGGCCCAGGCTGTCCGAGAGCTTGCCGTAAATGGGCACCATGGTGGTGCTGGCGAGCAGGTAGGCCGTCGAGGTCCAGGCATAATACTCCATGCCCTGGAGCTCGCCGACGATACGCGGCAAGGCCGTGGCGACGATGGTCTGATCGAGCGCCGCGAGGAAAAGCGCCATCATCACGCCCGCGAGCACGAGGGCTTTCGTGCGAGGCGCGAGGGTGCTCGCGTAATCGATGCGCTCGCCGGCAGGCATGGGGGGCGTGGTGGTAGCAGAAAGGGCCATGGCGTCACGCAGCGCGGGTGACCGAGGTCATGCCGCCGAGGTCGCCGCGGAACACGAGCGCTTCGAGCGCGCGGGCCGCGACCTTGTCTTGTTTGAGCTTCTGGATCTCGGCGGAGGCGCGGCGGGCGCGGGCCCGGAGCGGTTCGTCCGCGAGGAGCGCCACGAGCTCGTCGCGGATCGTCTCGGGCGTCGCCTTGTCGAGGGGCAAATGGCGGCCGAGCCCCGCGCGCTCGACGAGCGACGCATTGAGGATCTGATCGCCGAAGAGCGGAACGACGAGCATGGGCAATCCATGCAGCAATGCCCGCCCCACCGTGCCCCAGCCGCCGTGCGTGACGAGCGCGCGCGCCTCCGGGAACACCACGTCGTGCGGGACGTAGCGCTCGATGCGAATGTGTTTGCCGAGGCCCTCGGGGACGTCGGCCGCGCTCGCCGCCGTGCCGAGGACGGGGACGTGGAGCGGCGCGACGGCTTCGAGCACGCGCCGGAACAGGCCATTGTCCTGGCCCGTGGTCGTGGTGCTGACGACGACCGTGCCGGGCTCGACGCGCGGAGCTTGTTCGCGAGATCCCGAGACGACATTGAAGGTCGTGGGGCCGACGAAGCTCTGGTGGTCGCGGAGCGCGACGTCCCCGGCGAGGCCGCGGTGCGCCATGATGATGTGCAGGTGCGGCGAGGCCATGGCGGAGACGAGGTCCGAAGCGCCGCGGGCATACGGAGGAAGGCCGAGCTTTTCGCGGTCGGCGCGGAGGGAGACGAGGCGGTTCAAGAGGGCGTGCGGCACCGCGGGGAGCTTGCCGAGGGGGCGCAGCTTCGGCGACGCCTGGAACACCAAGGGCAATTCGTCCCGCGTGAGGACCGTGCCCATGTTGCCGGCGCTCGCCCAGGGGATCCCCGCGCGCTCGGCGGCGAAGGCCGCGCCGTAATCGAAGAAGTCGTACACGACGCAATCGACGCGCTCGCGGCGCAAGACGGGCGCGAGCTCCTGCGCGAGCAGGACGTTCCTCGCCTGGAAAAAACCTCGCATGAACGGGAAATGCAAGAGCCGCGGCATCCACGCGGGCAGGCCGAGGTGCGGCGTGTGCGCGGAGAAATCCTGCACATCGACGATTTGCTCGTAGGGGACGAGCTCGGCGCCGGCGGCCTTCACCTCGGCCGCTCGGTCGGCCTTCGTTTTGAAGAGCACCCGATGGCCCCGCGAGGTGAGCTGCTCGGCCAGGTCGAGGACACGCAGCAAATGGCCCGACGCCGTCGAGCTGGTCAGCAAAAACGTCCCGGTCCTCGGTGCATCGTCGCGCATCGCCCTGCTCCTCTCCCCGCGGCGTAACCGCAACTGGCAGTTGCGATGATGTAGCAGGCACCATCACCATCGCAACTGGGAGTTGCGATTCGGGTCGACAAGCCCGGGAAGTTGGCTTCACTGGGCGCTTGTGATGCGATCGGCGCGCGTGGACAGGTCATGAAGGAGAAGCTGAGCTCTTCCGAGCGGCGGGCGCTGGTGCGGGGGGAGCCGGTCGTGCGAGGGGTCCTCACGGCGACGCTGGAGGAGCTGGCCGAGGTCGGCTACGAGGCGCTGCGGATCGAGGACGTGGCCACACGCGCCGGGGTGAACAAGACGACGGTGTATCGGCGCTGGCCGACGAAGCAGGACCTCGTCCGCGCGGCGTTCCGATCGATCACGGTCGATCGCGCCGTCACGCCGGACACGGGCTCGCTGCGCGGCGATCTGATCGTGATCGCGCGGCACATCGCCACGCAGGCGAGCTCGCCCGAGCTCTTGGGCCTGCGGCGGCTGCTCTTCGCCGAGGATCGGGACGCCGATCTCGTGGCGATCGCCCAGTCGATCCACGAATCGATGGAGGCGTTGCCGCGCCCGGTGATCGAAGCGGCCGAGGCGCGGGGCGAGCTCGCCCCCGGCATCGACGCGACCCTGATATTCCGCTCGCTCGCGGCGACCATTCACCACCGGCTGGGGCTCGAGCGCCGGCCGATCGACGAGGGGTTTCTCGCAGGGCTCGTCGAGCTCTTGCTCGTCGGCGCCCTCGCCCCGGACAAACGGGCGTAGACGCGCGGCTCAGGCGCGCGGCGGGAGGGCGATCCGGCGCTGGTTCTCCGCGAGCCACGCGGCGAAGGAGCGGAGGTTCGGGTTCAGCACGCGTGTCCGCGCGACGTCCCGGAGGCCGCAATAATCGGCCTCGAAATCACGCTTGAACTGGAACATGTTCGCGAGGTCGTCCACGCCGGGGATGTCGAGGCGGCGGTAGACGTCCAGATCGACGGCGTTGTAGCGGACCTCCTCGCCGGCGATGGCCGAGAACGCGGCCGCGAGCTCGCTCCCGGTGAGGTGGTCGCTCGCGACGCCGAGGCGTTGCCCGATGAAATCGGCGCCGCGCTCGAAGATGCGGTACGCCGCGCGCCCGATGTCCTCCGTCGCGATGCCCGGCAGCCTGGCCGGGCCCAAGGGCAGGGTGAGCGCGAGGCGGCCGTCCTCGCCGCGCTGCGGGCCCATGCCGAGGTGAATGAAGTTTTCCCAGTAAAACGCGGTGTGAAAGAACGTCGTCGGGACGCCGAGTTCGAGGAAGGTCGTGTCGGCCTCGCCCTTCGCGTCCATGTGCGGGACCTTGTATTTTCCGCGCAGCGTCGGGATGCGGCCGTCCGCGAGCGGCACCCACCTGCGCGTGTCCTCGATCGTCGACCAGATCACGTGCTCGACGCGCGCGTGCAGCGCCGCCCGGGCCATCGCGCGTGCTTGTTCGGTCTCTTTTTCCGGGGAAGCGTGGTCCCAAAAAAACGTGACGCAGTACGCGCCGTGCGCGCCCTCGAACGCGCGGCGCAGGCTCGCCTCGTCGTCGAGGTCGGCGGCCACGACCTCGGCGCCGAGGCCGCGGAGCTCCTTCGCGGCGGGCGAATCGACGTTCCGCGTGAGGGCGCGGGCGCGAAAGGCGCCACTCGGATGGGCGGTGATGGCGCGGACCAGACCTCCGCCCTGCGCGCCCGTGGCGCCGACGACGGCAATGACGCGTTTCGTTGAGCTCAAGACTCCCTCCTCTTTCCTCGGCGCGCACTCTGGCACGCTTCGTCCTGCCCTGGAAGTCTTCGGCATGGTACGCTCTTCGTATGGGGCTTTACGTTGGCCATTTCGATTTCACCGCGCAACTGTTGTGGACGGTCCCCGCGCTGTTTTCCCCGGAGGAATGCGCGTCGATCCTCGACGGCGCGCAGGGCGGGGCCTGGCTGCCGGCGACGGTCAACGCCGAGGAGGGGCGCGTCGTCGATCCCCGCATTCGTTCGAGCACCACGGCGGTCCTGCGTGATCCCGCGCTCGCGGACGAACTCTTTCGCCGGGTGAAACCCCACGTGCCCGAGCGCATGACCACCGAGCTCGGCTCGCGCGGCCGCGTCGCCATGCACGTCGCGGGGATTTTTCTTCCGCTCCGGATCTACCGCTACGAGGTCGGCCAGCATTTCGGCCTGCACCAGGATCAATCCTACGCGGGGGAGGGCGGGACGCGCAGCCTGCTCACGCTGATGGTGTATCTGAACGAGGGGTTTGCCGGCGGCGCGACCGAATTTCCCGAGCAAGAGCGCATCATCGTCCCGAAGACCGGCGACGCGCTGCTCTTCCAGCACATGCTCCTCCACGCGGGAAATCCCGTCACCGACGGCACGAAATTCGTCCTCCGCTCCGACGTGCTCTATCGACCGGTCCCTTGATCAAAAGGCACGAAGGGCCGCAAATCCCGACAAATTGACGAGCAATTTCACGACCGGCAGGGACGCTCCGCCGCCCGTGTTCTTCCCGCGAGCCCGACAGGGCCCGCGCTCGGAAGCGAACACCGAAACACGTAAGGAGCTGCCATGCCCGGACACCACGTCCTGTTCGTCCTGTCTTTCCTCCCCGCGCTCGCCGCGCTGCTCGCCCCCTCCACGACGCGCGCCGAGGAGCCGACGAGGCCGTTCGGATCGCGCGGCCAGGTCGCGCTCGACGACATCGTGTCGCTCAGCGCCGGCGGCAGCCCCCTCGGCTACCCGCTGGTGTTGCCTCTCGGCGGCGGGAGCGGGAGCTTCGGGCTCGGGTACAGCGGCATCGCCGGGTATACGCGCTCGACCACGAGCCGCACCCCGGGGCAGCCGGGCGGCTACGAGAGCACGACCGACGTGGTGTGGCTCGCGCCTTCGCTCGACGTCTTCGTGGGGAGCCATTTCTCGATCGGCGGCACCGTCGCCGCCTCCTACGCGCGCGGGGCGCAGGAGGTGGTCACGTTCGACCGGGGGACGCAGCGCTCGGAGGGGAGCGGATTCGGCTTCGCGATCGCGCCGCGCGTCGGATACGTGGTCCCGCTCGGCGCGTCGTTCGCGCTCTGGCCGCGCCTCACGCTCGCCTACGGCGGCGGCGACACCGAATACAAGGGGGAGACGTCCGATGCCGCCTTCCTATCGTCCAATCGCAGCATCCGCGGCATCGCCGAGCTCGGCCTCGTCGCGCGGATCCACCGCTACGTCTACCTCCGCGCCGCGCCCAGCCTCGTCGTCGCCGCCTCTCGCTCCGGCGGGACCGGAGCCGGCGCGGTGGTTTCGAACGACGACCAGAGCTTCACCGTCCGGCTCGGCGCGACCGCCGGCCTCGGGATCCTGCTCGGAAATTGATGGATTCCTCGGGCTCCCAGCAATGATCGGTCGGGTGCGGACGGATTGCCGCACCGGGTCGACGCCGTAGCGCGTCGCACCAGGACAAGAAAGAAATTGCTGCATCGCAGCACGATGGACTGTGCTTCGGACGTCGATCGCCGTACGATCGTAGGCTGTGAAGCATCAGGCGCCGCCGCCCCGCCAGGGCCTCTACGACCCGCGCAACGAGCACGACGCGTGCGGGCTCGGGTTCATCGCCCACATCAAGGACAAGAAGAGCCACGCGATCGTCGCGCAAGGCCTCGAGATCCTGAAGAACCTGACCCACCGCGGCGCCACCGGCGCAGACCCTCTGCAAGGCGACGGCGCGGGGATCCTGCTGCAGATCCCACACGCCTTCTTCGTGCGCGAGTGCGCGCTCGCCGGCATCACGTTGCCCGAGCCCGGCGAGTACGGCGTGGGCATGATGTTCCTGCCGCAGGATCCCGGCGCGCGCGCGGCCTGCGAGCACGAGGTGGTGCGCGCCATCGTCGCCGAAGGGCAGGAGGTCCTCGGCTGGCGCGACGTGCCGGTGAACAACCACGGCCTCGGCGAAGGCGTCAAAGCGAGCGAGCCCGTCATCCGGCAGGTCTTCGTCGGGCGTGGCCTCTCCACGCCGGACGTCGAGGCCTTCGAGCGCAAGCTCTACATCATCCGCAAGCGCGCCGGCCACGCGATCCGCGCGCTCGGGATCTCACGCGCGGGGCAGTTCTACGTGCCTTCGTTTTCAGCGCGGACGATCGTGTACAAGGGCATGCTGCTCGCGCACCAGGTCGGCGAGTTCTACGTGGACCTGAAGGACAAGGCGGTCGAGTCCGCGCTCGCGATGGTGCACCAGCGCTTCTCGACGAACACGTTCCCCTCGTGGGATCTCGCGCATCCGTTCCGGCTCATCGCGCACAACGGCGAGATCAACACGCTGCGCGGCAACGTGAACTGGATCCGCGCGCGGCAGCAGAACATCGCCTCGAAGCTGCTCGGCGACGGCTTGCAGAAGATCTGGCCGCTCATCTACGACGGCCAATCGGACTCGGCCTCGTTCGACAACGCGCTCGAGCTGCTCTACTTCGGCGGCTACTCGCTGGCGCACGCGATGATGCTGATGATCCCGGAGGCGTGGGCCACGAACCCGCTGATGGACGAGCGCCGGCGCGCGTTCTACGAGTACCACGCGGCGCTGATGGAGCCGTGGGACGGGCCCGCGGCGATCGCGTTCACGGACGGGCGGCAGATCGGCGCCACGCTCGATCGGAACGGCCTGCGGCCCGCGCGGTACCTGCTCACGGACGACGACTACGTGATCCTCGCCTCCGAGGCGGGCGTGCTCGACATCCCGGAGCGCAAGATCGTCAAAAAATGGCGCCTGCAGCCGGGGAAGATGTTGCTCATCGACCTCGCCGAGGGGCGCATCATCGACGATCAGGAGCTCAAGACGAAGCTCGCGAAGCACAGGCCCTACCAGAAGTGGCTCGATCGCACGCAGCTCCGCCTGGAGAACATCCCGATGCCGGACTACGTGCCCGTGCCCGACAGCGACAAGCTGCTCGATCGGCAGCAGGCGTTCGGCTACACGCAGGAGGATCTCCGGCTCGTGATGGCGCCGATGGCGGCGACCGGCGAGGAGGCCATCGGCTCGATGGGCGACGACACGCCGCTCGCCGTGCTCTCCGATCGGCCGAAGCCGCTTTTCGGTTATTTCCGGCAGCTCTTCGCGCAGGTGACGAACCCGCCGATCGATCCGATCCGCGAAGAGACCGTGATGTCGCTCGTCTCGTTCATCGGGCCGCGGCCGAACATCCTCGCCCTCGACGAGAGCGGGCCGAACATGCGGCTCGAAGTGCACCTGCCCATTCTCACGTTCGAGGACATGGAGAAGCTGCACCGCGCCGAGGAGCTCACGAAGGGGCATTTCCGGTCGGTGGTGCTGTCGATCTGTTATCCGGCCGCGTGGGGCGCCGACGGGATGGAAGCGGCCCTCGGAAAGCTCTGCGCGGACGCCGAGGACGTGGTGCGGGGTGGCGGCGTGAACATCCTGATCTTGTCAGATCGGGACGTCGGCCCGGATCACATCGCGATCCCGACGCTGCTCGCGGTGAGCGACGTGCACCAGCACCTCGTGCGCGCGGGCCTGCGGACGCGGACGGGGCTCGTGGTCGAGACGGGATCGGCGCGCGAGGTGCACCATTTCGCGCTGCTCGCGGGCTACGGCGCCGAGGCGATCCACCCGAACCTCGCGTTCGCCACGCTGGCGACGCTCGGTGATCTCTTGCCGGCGGGGATGTCCCACCAGGATGCCTGCGCGAAGTACATCAAGGCGATCGCGAAGGGGCTGCTCAAGGTCATGTCCAAGATGGGCATCTCGACCTACCAGTCCTATTGCGGCGCGCAGATCTTCGAGGCGGTCGGGCTCGCCTCGGCCTTCGTGGACCGTTATTTCACGGGGACGGCGACGGCCATCGAGGGCGTCGGTTTGCAGGAGATCGCCGAGGAGACCGTGCGGCTGCACCGGCTCGCGTTCGGCGACGCGCCGCCCTACGGGAACACGCTCGACGCCGGCGGCGACTACGCCTACCGCGTCCGCGGCGAGGCCCACATGTGGACGCCCGACGCGATCGCCAAGCTCCAGCACGCGACGCGCACGAAAAATCCCGCGACGTACGAGGAATACGCGCGGCTCGTGAACGACCAGAGCGAGCGGCTGATGACGCTCCGCGGACTCTTCGAGATCAAAGAAGCGGATCCGCCGATCCCGCTCGCCGAGGTGGAGCCTGCGGCCGAGATCGTGAAGCGCTTCTCCACGGGCGCGATGTCGCTCGGGTCGATCTCGCAGGCGGCGCACACGACGCTGGCGATCGCGATGAACCGCATCGGCGGCAAGTCGAACACGGGCGAGGGCGGCGAGGATCCCGCGCGCTACGTGCCCTTGCCGAACGGCGACTCGATGCGCTCGGCGATCAAGCAGGTGGCGGCGGGTCGCTTCGGCGTGACCACGGAGTACCTCGTCAACGCCGACGACATCCAGATCAAGATGGCCCAGGGCGCCAAACCCGGCGAAGGCGGGCAGCTCCCGGGGCACAAGGTGTCGAAGTACATCGCGCAGATCCGGCACTCTGTGCCGGGGGTGGGGCTGATCTCGCCGCCGCCGCACCACGACATCTACTCGATCGAGGATCTCGCCCAGCTCATTCACGACCTCAAGAACGTGAATCCGCGGGCGCGCATCAGCGTGAAGCTCGTGTCGGAGATCGGCGTCGGCACGGTGGCCGCGGGCGTGGCCAAGGCGCACGCGGATCACGTGACGATCTCGGGGCACGACGGCGGCACGGGCGCCTCGCCGCTCTCGTCGGTCAAGCACGCGGGCGGGCCGTGGGAGCTCGGGCTCGCCGAGACGCAACAGACGCTCGTCCTGAACCGGCTGCGCGGGCGCATCGCCGTGCAGGCCGACGGGCAGATGAAGACGGGCCGGGACGTGGTGATCGCGGCCCTGCTCGGCGCGGATGAGATGGGCTTCGCGACGGCGCCGCTCGTGGTGGAGGGCTGCATCATGATGCGCAAATGCCACCTGAATACGTGCCCCGTCGGCATCGCCACGCAGGATCCGGAGCTCGTGAAGCGCTTCGCGGGGCAACCCGAGCACGTGGTCAATTACTTCTTTTTCGTGGCCGAGGAGGTGCGCGGGTACATGGCCCGGATGGGCTTCCGCACCTTCGCCGAGATGGTCGGCCGATCGGACAAACTCGACACGCGGCGCGGGATCGCGCACTGGAAGGCGAAGGGGCTCGATTTTTCACGCGTGTTTTATCGGCCCGAGGCGCCTGTCGGCGTCTCGATCCGCTGGACGGAGCGGCAGGATCACAGCCTCGAGCACGTGCTGGATCACCGGCTCATCGACGAGGCGCAGCCGGCGCTCGTCAACCAGGTGCCCGTCGCGTTCGACGTGCCGATCCGCAACATTCACCGCGCGGCCGGGGCGATGCTCTCCGGCGAGGTCGCGCGGCGGTACGGGCACGCGGGGCTCGCGGACGACACGATCCGGATCCGCGCCCGCGGGACGGCCGGCGGCAGCTTCGGCGCGTTCCTCGCGAAGGGGATCACGCTGGAGCTCGAAGGGCAGGCAAACGATTACGTCGGCAAAGGCCTGTCGGGCGGCCGGATCATCGCGTATCCGCCGCGCGATTGCCCCATCGTGCCCGAGGAGAACATCATCGTCGGCAATACCGTGCTCTACGGCGCGATCTGCGGCGAGGTGTATTTCCGCGGCGTCGCGGGCGAGCGGTTCGCCGTGCGAAACTCCGGCGCGACGGCGGTCGTCGAGGGGATCGGCGATCACGGGTGTGAATACATGACCGGCGGCACCGTGGTCGTGCTCGGCAAGACCGGGCGCAACTTCGGGGCCGGCATGAGCGGCGGCGTGGCGTACGTGCTCGACATGACCGGGGATTTCCGATTGCGGTGCAACCTCTCGATGGTGGCCCTGGAGCCGGTGCAAGGCGCCGAGCACATGCCGCCGGGTGGCGTCCGACACCTCGGGCGCGCGGACACGGAGATCGTCCAGGGCCTGCTCGAAAAACACTTCTTCTACACGGGCAGCGCGCGGGCGCGGGCGATCCTGGACGATTTCGCCGCGTACCGGTCCCATTTCGTGAAGGTGATGCCCCACGAATACCGCCGCGCGCTCGCCGAGCACGCGGCCGAGGAGGCCGCGAAGGCCGCTCCCGCGGTGGTGACGGAGGTCGTGGCCCATGGGTAAGGTGAAAGGCTTCCTGGAAATCCAGCGCAAGGACCCGGAGCTCGTGCCGGTGCCCACGCGTATCCAGCGATATGAAGAGCTCGTCCTGCCGATGGCGCCCGTCGAGGTGAGCCGGCAGGGCGCGCGTTGCATGGATTGCGGCATCCCGTTTTGCCACAACGGGTGTCCCGTGAACAACGTCATCCCCGACTGGAACGACCTCGTCTACCGCGGGAAATGGCGGCACGCGCTCGACGTGCTGCATTCGACGAACAATTTCCCCGAGTTCACGGGGCGCGTGTGTCCCGCGCCGTGCGAGGCGGCCTGCACGCTGAACATCAACGATCAGCCCGTCACCATCAAGACGATCGAGCAATCGATCGTCGATCGGGGCTGGGAAGAGGGCTGGATCGTGCCGCAGCCCGCCGCGCGCAAGTCGGGCAAGCGCGTCGCGGTGGTGGGCTCGGGGCCGGCGGGGCTCGCGTGCGCGCAAGAGCTCGCGCGCGCCGGGCACGAGGTCACGGTGTTCGAGAAGAACGATCGGGTCGGGGGATTGCTCCGGTACGGGATCCCCGATTTCAAGCTGGAGAAGCGGCACGTCGATCGCAGGCTCGATCAGATGCAGGCCGAAGGCGTGGTGTTCCGGACGGGCGTGCACGTGGGCGTGAGCCTGCCGGCGAAGGAGCTCCTCGATGGATTCGACGCGGTCGTGCTCGCGGGCGGCTCGGAGGCGCCGCGGCCGCTCGAGGTGCCGGGGCGCGACTTCGACGGGATCCATTACGCGATGGAGTACCTGACCCAGCAGAACAAGCGCATCGCCGGGGACGAGGTGCACGCGCAGATCGTGGCGACGGACAAACACGTGGTCGTGCTGGGCGGCGGCGACACCGGGTCGGATTGCATCGGCACCGCGGTGCGGCAGGGCGCGCGATCCGTCACGAACTTCGAACTCATGCCCGAACCGCCGGCCCACGAGGACAAGCCGCTCACGTGGCCGTACTGGCCGATGAAGCTGCGCACGTCGAGCTCGCACGCGGAGGGCTGCACCCGCGATTTCGCCATCGCGACGAAGGGGTTTTCCGGCACGAACGGCAAGGTCGGCGTGCTCCACGCCGTGCGGCTCGACTGGAACAAGGACCCGAGCGGCGCGCTCCGGGCCGAGGAGGTCCCGGGCTCGGCGTTCGACGTCCCGGCGGATCTGGTGCTGCTCGCGCTCGGATACGTGCACCCGGTACGCAAAGGGATGCTGGAGGAGCTCGGCGTGGCCCTCGACGGGCGCGGAAATGTGAAGGCCGATATGCGGAGTTACCGGACCTCGAACCCGAAGGTGTTTGCCGCGGGGGACATGCGTCGTGGTCAATCGCTGGTGGTGTGGGCGATCCGCGAGGGGCGCGACGCGGCGCGGGCGGTGGATGCCCATTTGCGGGGCCATTCGAACGGGTCGTGACGCCGTGATACCCTGCGCCGGATGAAGGCGCGTTACGAGCTGTATTACTGGCCGTCGATCCAGGGGCGCGGGGAGTTCGTCCGGCTCGCGTTCGAGGAGGCGGGCGTCCCGTACGTCGACGTCGCCCGCCTGCCCGTGAAGCAGGGCGGGGGCGTCCGCGCGATGAGGAAGCTCCTCGAAGGCGCAGGGCCCGGGCTCGCGCCGTTCGCGCCGCCGTTCCTCAAGGTCGGCGATGTTTTGCTCGGGCACACGGCGAACATCCTGCTTTACCTCGGCCCGCGGCTCGGGCTCGTCCCCGACGACGAGGAGAGCCGCCTTGCCGCGCATCAGCTCCAGCTCTCGGTCACCGATTTCGTCGCCGAGATCCACGACACGCACCACCCGATCGCGTCGAGCCTCTATTATGAGGACCAACGATCCGCGGCGAAGAAACGCGCGGCCCTCTTCCGAAAGGAGCGGCTGCCCAAGTTCCTGGGCTATTTCGAGCAGGAGCTCGAAAGGAGCGGCGGCGCGCACTTCATGGGCGCTTCGATCTCGTACGTCGACCTCTCGATCTTCCAGGTGATCGAGGGCCTGCGGTACGCGTTTCCGAATGCCATGGGGCACGCCGAGCGGCACGCGCCAAACCTCGCGGCGCTCGCGGGCGCCGTGGCCGCGCGCCCCCGGATCGCCGCGTATCTCGCGTCCCCGCGGCGGCTGCCCTGGAGCGAAGAGGATATTTTTCGTCATTACCCGGAACTCGACGCGAAGCGGTGAGGCGTGCGCGAGCGAGCGCCGAAGACAGCGCTTGTTTTGCCGGGCGATCGGTGGTGGGCTAGAAGACGCTGGGGCGGCGAGGAGCCGAACGGGAAGCCTTGGGGTGAGCAGCGGGGGCAGGACGGGGGATGGCCACGGAGTTCGAGCGGCTCTACCGGAGCATCTTCGAGCACGCGTTCGACGGGATCCTCGTCGCGGACGACGAGGGGCGCCTCCTCGACGTGAACCCGCGCGCCTGTGAGCTTTTGCGCGCCCTTCGCGACGAGCTACCGCGCAGGCCCATTTCATTCCGGGCAGGCACATGGGGATCCTCCGGGACGTCACGGCGCGCAAGCAATCCGAGGAGGCGCTTCGCCGGAGCGAGGAGCGCCTCGCCCGCGCCCAGCGGATCGACCGCATCGGGAGCTGGGAATGGGACATCGACACGAACGAGGTCGCCTGGTCGGACGAATGCGACCGTCTCTTTGGCCTGCCCCCCGGCGCCGGCAAGATGACCTACGAGCAGTTTTTCTCGTTCGTGCACCCGGACGATCACACGGAGGTGGACGAGGCCGTCCGGCGCGCCCTCGGCGGGTCGCTCTCGTTTTCGATCCATCACCGCACCCTCGCGCACGACGGGCGGGAGCAAGGTCTCGAGCACCTGCCGGAAGAGGAGCTCGCTTTTCTGGAGCGCCCTCTCCGCGCGGCGCTGCTCGGTCACGTCCCGCACGGTCGCGCAGAGCCGGATCGGGTGCCCCGCTTCGTCGCGGATCACGTCGCCATCCGCGTGGCGCGCCCGGGACGCCGATCGAGATCAGCGCGCAGGCGCGCGGCGGGGAGGTCGTGGTGGCGGTGCGCAACCAGGGGCCGGGGATCACGGCCGAGGACATGCGGGCCTTGTTCGAGCGGTTTCAGCGGGGGCGCGCGCACGGCGGCGCGATCAAGGGGCTCGGGCTCGGGCTTTACATCGTGCGGGGGCTCGTGGAGGCGCACGGAGGGCGGGTCGTCGCCGAGAGCGTGCCAGGCGAGAGCACGACGTTCTCGTTTTCCCTGCCTGTCGTGATGAGGCCCGAGGGTGCGGAGACGGGCTGAGGGGCGCCGCCAATCCCCCTCAGAGCCGGCTCGCCATTCGCTCGACGAGCGCCTGGACGACCGGCCGATACGCGTAATCCGACGCGGCCGGATTGTCGATCTGGATCGGGCAGATCGAGGTGAGCACGCCCTGGTCGCCCACGCCCTCGAGGACGCGCATCGTGCGGGGGCTCGGGTAGGCCTTGGCCGCGACTTGCAGCGTGCGCGCGCCGCCGTTGTTCGGGTTCGGCGCGCAGAGGGGGTTGTCGTTGTTCGGTTCGCTGCAATCGCACGCGGTCAGTGACAGATCGCTGCAATCGCGCGGCGTGGGCAGGGGGAAGGTGCAGGCGTATTGCAGGTCGTCCTGGTCCCCGATGGTGCGGTCGCCCCCGTTGATGGCGTTGCCAGCCGCGACCCCCGCGCGCTTCTCGATGGACTCGATCACGTACGGGTTCGTCGGCGCCGTGTTCGTCGCAGGATTGCCGAGGAGGGCGTCCCAGGTCCCGCTCTGCGCGAGCTCCGCCGCGTTCTTGTAGCCGGCCGCGGGGTTCGACGGATCCCGCGTGATGTCCTGCCAGGGCACGCCGACGATGCCGGCCACGAAGACGAGCCCCGGATCGCGGACGGTCGTGATTCCGTCGCTGGGATCGAGGTCGGAGAAGAGGGGATTCGGGACGACGTCGCCCGCGCGCGTCGTGACCGTGGGCTGGGTCAGGGCGTTGATGTATCGATCCACCGGGTAGAGGAAATCGATCCCGAAGCGGCGCTTCTGGTCGAAGCAACGCAGGTTGGGGTGGTCGTCCACCTGGTTCAGCAGGGCGAGCTGCCCCGTAGGCTCGAAGCAGGTCGGATCCACCGGGCAATCGCCGGGATCCTGGGCGCACGACTTGCAGCACACGTCGTTCGGGTCGGTCGCGCATTCGCTGCGCGGCCGCGGCATACGCAGCATGGTCCCGCCCGCCATGTGTTGCTGCGCGGCGAGGTAGTACTGGCCCGCCTCCTGGATGGAGCAGTCGTTTTCGTCGGTGAGCGTCAAGATCACGAGCATCGAATCGGGTCGGAGGAACTGGCGGCGCTGCTCGAGCAGCACCGTGTCGACGCCCTGGGGCGTGGCTGCCCCGTCGACGACGCTGATCGTCTGGGAAGGCTCGGGGTCGACGAGGAACCGATACCAGCTCTCGAGCTGCGACTCGTATCCGCAGCCGATCTGCCCGGCGCCGAGAATCAGATCCGAGAGGTTTTTCGACAGATCGTTCGGATCACTCGTCCCCGGCGGCGAATACGCGCCCGTGGGATCCCAGGCGAGGAATCCCTTGTCTTCATAGGTCGGCACAACCGCGCCGCCGCATGGATCGAGGCGCTCGAGCAGGTGGCCCTTGTCATTGTTCGTCACATTGGGGCTCGGGGCGCACGTCGCGTCGGTGTTGACGACGTCCGGGCAAGCGTCGGAGCCGTGGCCGCCGAGGCTCGAGCTGATCACGCCGACGTGGATGTCGGTGACGGGCACGTGCCGGCGCACGAGGCCCGCAGGGCAGGGATCGAGCGGGCTCGACGGCGTCGTTCCGATGACGCCGTTCTCGTCGACGCAGGGCGGGTTCGCCAGCGATTGCACGAGGTCCTGCGTCGCGCGCGCGAGGATCTCCTGCTTGTCGGCCATGGACCGCGAGTTGTCCACGACGAGCAGGATGTCGAGTTTGTCCGCTTTGAGGAGCGGCCCGCTGCCGCCGCTGCCGCCGCTGCCGCCGCTGCCGTCGCTGCCGCCCACGTTGATGACGCCCTGACACGCGACGACCGTCGCGCCGAGGCCGAGGACACACGAAACCCACGCCATCGAGGATCGCTGGCTCATTGCATTCTCCTTTGCACGCGGCGCCGCCGGACACCGGCCGGCACCAGGTTCGTTGCGAGGTGGGTGGCGCGCGGCGCAGGGCGCCATTTCAAAAAAGACGCGCCTCGTGTTTTATCGGAGGAAGCCGCGGATCTTCGTGGCGTGGGGGCTCGTCGGGTGGGCGCGCAGGAACGCGGCGGCGCGCTCCGAGGCGGCGGCGCTCTGGCCGGCCCGGGCGAGGGCCTCGATCGCCAGCGCCTCGCGCTCCTGCGCGAGGGTGCCGCTCGGGAAACGGTCGCCCACGGCTTCGAGCTTCTGGAAGGCGCCGGCCGTGTCGCCGGCCCGGAGCGCCGCGCGTGCATCGCCGAGCGCCGTGCGCTCCTCGCGGAGGCGGCTGGCCCGCTCGGCGCGCGTGGCCTCCGGCTCGACGCTCGCCGAAGGGGCCGGGGGCGCTTTCGGGGACACGCTCGCCGCGGGGAGGGCGCTCGACACGCGGCGCGGCGCAGGGCTCTTCGGAGCCTCGTCCACGGCGACGGGCGCCGGCGTCGGCGTGGACGAGGCCGGCGGGACGTCCGGCTCCGGCGCGCGGGGCGCCTCGATCGCGGCTTCCACCGTCGGAGTCGCCCTCGGCGCGGCCGGCGGCGGCTCCTTCGCCGGGACGATCACGGCGAGGGCGCCCGCGACGATCGTCGTGCCCAGGAGGCCGACGACGATCGCTTTCGTGGCGCCGACCACCCCCGTCGCGCTCGCCGTCGACGCGCTCGCCGTCGCCGCCGGGGCCGGTGCGCCCATGGGCGCGCCCGTGCCACCGACAGAACCGCCGTCGCCGCCTCCACCGTCGCCGCCGCCTCCGCCCGGACCGATCTGGGCGCTCAGCGCGGCCCAGATCGCGTCCTCGGCCCCGGCCGGCGGCTTCATGTCGAGCCCGGCGCGAAGCAACGCGCGCTCGTGGGGCGCGGCGTCCGCGCCTTCCTCCATCCATCGCTTGGGGTCGCTCATCGCTTCCCTCCTGCCTGGCTCGTGAGGGCGCTGGCCGGGATCGTCGGGGGGGTGGTCACGTAAAACCGGTCCCGCGCCTGGGTGCGCGCGGCTCCGCGCCGGAACGCTTCGCGGGCGAGCCGCAGGCGCGAGTACACGGTGCCGAGCGGCAGATCGAGCGTCTGCGCGATGTCCTCGCCCGTCATCCCTTCGAGCTCGAAGAGCGTGAACACCGCGCGTTGATCGAGCGGCAGCTCGTCGAGCAGCGCTTCGAGTTGCGCCAGCCCTTGCCGGCGCTCGGCCTCCGCGGCGACGTCGGCGCGCTCGTCGGGCGCGTCGAGCAAGGGCGCATCGCCGCCGTCGCGCCGGGCGGCGACGCGGGCCGCCTTGCGCCGATCGCCGGCCACACGGAAGCAGATGCCGAAGATCCAGGTGCTCACCTTCGATCGTCCCTCGAACTCCGGCAGCCGCCGATGGACCACGAGAAACACGTCCTGCACGGCGTCGGGCAGGTCACTCTCCCGGATCCCGAGGCGGCGGAGGGAGCGCCAGACGAACGGAAAATGCTCGTCGTAGAGCTGCCGGAAGTTCATGAAGGGAGCGCGTCCGCGGTCATGGCCCTGGCTGGGTGGAGGCAGGGGCCGTTTGCCATCACGGAATCGCAAAGCGGAGCCCGGCGCCGAGAAACCCGCCCACGGGCGCTGGCTGGAAGACGGTGACGGGGGTGGTGGTCGGGGCGGAGGCGCCCGCGCCGGTGGGCACATCCACCGTAAACGCTTGGGAGAGGAGCGGGACGGCCACGCCGAGGCGGACGGACCAGCCGAGGCGGCCGACGATGGGTCCTTCGACGAGCCCGGTGCCGCCGAGGGCGATCCAGGGGCGGGTGCCCTCGCGGTTGACCTCGAAGCCGCGGCCTTCGCCATGGACGGCGCCGACGAACGACTGGGCGCACAGGGAGAGGCGAACGCCGCCCCGCGGGCCCAGGACGGCGCCGCAGCCCCGCGCGGTGGCCACGACGAGCCAGAGGTGGACCTGGCCGGGCGTGACGTCGAGGGTGGTCCCGGGGAGGCCGAGGACGCCGAGGCCGAAGGAGGCGACGCGGAGGCGGAGAGCGACCTCGCCACTGACGGCCGGAGAGGCAGGGGTGAGGAATCCAGCCGTCGTGGCGACGCCGAGATCCAAAGAGACGTCCCAGGGGGCAGGACGCGGCGGAGGAGGCGGCGGCGGAGGACGCGGAGGCGGCGGCGGCGGCGGCGGAGGAGGCGGCGGTGGAGGAGGCGGCGGCGGCGGTGGCGGCGCCGCCGCCGCCGGAGCGCAGTCGAGTCGGAAGGCCAGGGGCAGCGCGAGCGCGTCGGCCAGCTCGGCGCAGGTGGAGCCCGGGTCGGAGAGCTGCCTCGTGAGATCGCCGGCCTCGAGCGTCGCGACGTAGCCGTCGTCCGAGCGGAGCACCCGCACCTCGTAGACCGGGGCCGACGCGTCTTCGCCTGCCGGGTCGAGCGCGGGGCGCTGCATCTGGCGCTCGACGGCCGCGGCGAGGGCGGCCGCGTCGGGGCAATCCGCCGCTTCGGGCGTACGGTCGACCACGAGGCGTGGCAACGAAGCCGCGGAGGCGCGAGAGACAGCCACGAGCGTTGCGAGGAAGGCGAACGCCAGGGGCAGGGAAGGCGAGCAGCGACGCGAGGGGGACGTGGGGGGGCCCAAGGCGGGCGCCATGGTAGACGAAATCCGCGACGGGTCAGCCCGCGCGCAAGAATCCGGGTCGGGGCTGTGCGCGGAGGCAAAGGGCGCCTACCCTGCGCGCCATGACCGCGAGGGCACCGCTGAAGATCGCCATCCTCGACGACTACCTGCGCGTGGCGGAGAAGCTCGCCGACTGGAGCCGCCTGCCGCCCGGCAGCGAGCTCGTCGTGTTCGACCGACCCATCTCCGATCGAGACGCGCTCCTCGCCGCGCTGCGCCCCTTCGACGTCGTCGTCCTCATGCGGGAGCGCACGCCGTTCCCGGCCGCGCTGATCGAAGCGCTCCCGAACCTGCGCCTTCTGGTGACGACGGGCGGTCGCAACGCGGCGATCGACCTCGCGGCCTGCCGCGCGCGTGAGATCCCCGTCTCGGGCACGGGCGGGGTCGGCACGCCGACGGCCGAGCTCACCTGGGGCCTGATCCTGGCGCTCGTGAAGCGCATTCCGGCAGAGGACCGGGCCCTCCGCGCGGGGACCTGGCAGACGGGGCTGACCGAGGGGATCGCCGGCAAGCGCCTCGGCCTCGTGGGGCTCGGAAAACTCGGCACCCAGGTCGCGCGCGTCGGGCTCGCGTTCGGGATGGAGGTCGTGGCCTTCAGCCAGAACCTCGACGACACGCGCGCCGCGGCCGCCGGGGCGAGGCGCGTGGACAAGGCCGAGCTCTTCGCGACCTCGGACGTCGTCAGCTTGCACCTCGTGCTCGGCGAGCGGACGCGCGGGATCGTCGGCGCCGACGAGCTCTCCGCCATGAAACCCTCGGCGTTTTTCGTCAACACCTCGCGCGCGGGCCTCGTGGACATGGACGCGCTGCTCGCCGCGCTGCAAGCCCGCCGCATCGCCGGCGCCGGGCTCGACGTGTTCCCGGAAGAACCCTTGCCGGCGAGCCACCCGCTCTGCGCCTTGCCCCACGTCGTCCTGACGCCGCACCTCGGGTACGTGACGCGGGAAAACTTCGCCGTGTTTTACCAGGACGCCCTGGACGACATCCTCGCCTGGCACAGAGGCGCGCCCGTCCGACTCCTCACCTGACACCGCCCGCCAAACGCGTAGGATAGGCGCATGTCGCAGCCGAGCCGGCTCGTGCGCCCGATCCTGATCGTCATCGTCATCGCGCTCGTCGCGCTCTTGCTCTCGCGCCTCGGCGGCGGCGACGCCGAGCGGCCTGCGCCGTCCCCCGCTTCGAGCACGACCCCCACGCCCGCACCCCGCGCCCGCGCGCCCCGCGCCGTCGCCGCCGAGCGCTCCGGCCCCCTGCGCCTGCCGGGCGGCGAGGTCGCCGTCGACGAGGCGCGCCGCGCCGGGGCCTTCTCCGGCCGTGTGATCGCCGCCCGCACCGGCGCGCCGATCGAAGGCGCCACACTCACCTTCGACCAAGAAGGCGTCGCTCGCGCCGTCACCTCGGGCGCGGACGGCGCCTTCCTCTTCGAACCCCCGGCGCCGGGCGTCTACACGCTCGCCCTGGTCGCCGCCAAGGGGTTTCACCCGTTCGCCCCGGCGTGGGGCGAGAGCCCCCTCACGCTCCTCGCCCGCGCCGGTGAGATCGTCCGCGGCCTGACCATCACCCTGGAGCCCGAACGACGCTACCAAGGCGTGGTCCTCACGCCCACCGGCGAGCCCGCGCCCCAGGCCGAGGTGCGGATCCTCGAAGCCCCCGGCGGTGAGGCGAGCGCCGGCGGGCGGTTCGTCGCCGACGACAAGGGCGTGTTCTCCTTCAGCGCGCCCGACGACGCCCTGCTCGAAGCGACGCACCCGGACCACGCACCTGCCCGCGCCCGCCTCGACCTGCGCGGGCAGGCGAGCGGCCGCGTGACGCTGCGGCTCCGGCCCAAAGGCGAGGCCGTCGTGGCCGCGTCCATCACCGGCGTGGTGGTCGACGCGGCCGGCGCGCCGGTCTCCTTCGCCGGCGTCAGCGCTCGTTTTCGCCGCGAGCTCGCGGCGCACGACGACGACCTCCACCCCGGCGCCGCGGCCACCACGGACGAGCGCGGCGCCTTCACCCTGGAGGGGCTCGACCCGGGCACCTACGAGCTCACGGCCCGCGAAGGCGCGCGTATCGCCCGCGCCGAGGGCGTCGCAGCCGGCGCCGAGGGCGTCACCCTCCGCCTCGCCGCCGCCGGTCGCATCCGCGGCACGGTCCGCAGCGGGAGCCCCGGCGCCCCCGTCGCTTCCTTCTCCGTCGTCGCCGCGCGCCACCGCGGCCCCCTGGAGCGCGAATCCTCCGCCTCGACCTCGTTCTTCGACGCGACCGGCGCCTACGAGATCGGCGACCTCCTCCCCGGCACCTACGCCGTCACCGCGGCCGCCCTCGGCCACGCCCCCTCGACGACCGTGACCGTCCCCGTCCCCGCAGGCGGCGAAGCCACCGCCGACCTCGTCCTCCGCGCCGGGGGCCGCGTCCACGGCGCCGTCGTCGAAGAAGGCACGAACCAGCCCATCGAAGGCGCGCGCATCACCATCGAAGGCCTCCTCGGCGCGGGCGCCGGCCCCGTCCCCGTCGTCGCCGACGTCACCACCGACGCCTCCGGCCGCTTCTCCCTCGTCGGCCTCGCCGAAGGCGCGCGTTCCATCGCAGCCACCGCGCCGGGCCACCACGGCCGCATCCTCTCCGGCCTCGTCGTCGCCGAAGGCGGCGAACTCGGCCCCGTCACCATCTCCCTCGCCAAGCTGAAGGAAGGCGAAGAGCCCCGCATGGAGATGACAGGCATCGGCGCCGTGCTCGCCCCCAAAGGCGACGCGCTCGTGATCGGCCAAGTCCTCCCCGGCGGCGGCGCCGCGAATGCAGGACTCGGCCCGGGCGACGCCATTGTCGCCATCGACGGCGCGCCGGTCCTCGACCTCGGCTTCGAAGGCGCCGTCCAGCGCATCCGCGGCCCCGAGGGCAGCCTCGTCCGCCTCTCCGTACGCCGCGGCGGCACGGGCGACCCCACCGATATCGCCGTGCGGCGTACGCGTGTCCGCAGCTAGAACATCGAGCGGTTTGACAACCGCTCGATGTTCTAGCTCTTTTGTCCCGAGGGGGACGCCTCGCGTCCCCCTCTCGCCCGGGCAAAGCCCGGTCGATTCACCCCCCGAGGCGAGCTCGCTTCG
>NZ_SSMQ01000113.1 GCF_005144585.1 Polyangium fumosum
CCTGTGCCCACGCTTCCGCCGACGAGGCCACCTCTGCATCCAACATCTCCCTCGCTAAATGTCGTCAGAGGGGGGGAATGTACCGATCGGAGATGGGACCAATGCTCAGGGCCGTGCCTGGTCCGGGGTCGAGGGGGCGGACAGCCCCCCGCGGGGTCCGGGGCAGCGCCCCGGCGTGCCGGCCGTCCCCATTGTGGGCATGCGCATTGCAATTTCTACCCGGAACGGTCGCCGCGGACCGACGGTCTTGGCGTGCGATCGAGCGGTCACAACCCTTTGCGAAGGAGGCGCGTCATGGCGAACCCGTTCGTCGATCAGGTCCAGGAAGGGATGGAGGTCCGCACCGTGGACGGGCACAAGCTCGGCAAGGTGGTGTCGGTCCATGCGAACGACTTCGTGGTGGAGAAAGGGTTCTTTTTCCCGAAAGATTACATGATTTCCTGCGACGACATCGCGGAGGTCCGCGAGGAGACGCTCGTGCTTTTGAGGCGCCGGGAAGAACTCAGCGTTGAAGGCGGGGCCTTTTCGTCGCGCGCCGCGACGCACCAGGAGCCGCTTCAGTCCGCGTTGCGGCTCGAAGAGGCGGAGCGGACGGAGGAGGCTGCCCGGTTGGCCTTGCACGAGGAACAGGTGCAGGCGACGACCCACACCGAGCAAGTGGGCGAGGTGCGCATTCACAAGGACGTGGTGACGGAGGAACGGCTGCTCACGGTGCCTGTGAAGCGCGAGGTGGTGACGGTCGAGCGCTTGCCCGTCGCCGCGCAAGGAGCGCGCACCTCCGCCGGCGAGGGGAAGGTATTTCAGGAAGAATCGATCGTCGTTCCGATTCGCGAGGAGGTGGTCGATCTCCACAAGCGCTCCGTGGTGACGGAGGAGATCGTCGTCACGCGGGCGACCGAGCAGACCGAGGCGCCGGTGAGCACGACGATCCGGCGTGAGGTGGCCGAGGTCGTTTCGGAAGGGGAGGTGGATACACACGAGGTGCCGCTGCGCAAGACGGGCACGTGAAGGCAGGCGGCGTCAGCGGAGCGAGCCGGCGAGGCTTTGGGCGAGGCGAGCCGCCTCCTCGGGGCGCTCGTCCGCGAGATTGAAATACCCCTCGGGATCCGCTTCGAGATCGACGAGCACGCTCCGCTGCGCGCGGACGTCGAACGAATAAAACCACGGGAAGCGGACGACACCGATCTCCATGGGGATCGCCGTCTCGGCATACCCCACGTTCTCGAAGACGAGCGAGCGAGACAGGCCCTCGGCCGGCCCGGGAGAGATCTGCAAAGGGCGACCGGGGAGATTTGCGTCGAGGATCCCCGCCGCGGCGAGGAGGGTGGGCGCCACGTCGACGTGACCCACGGCGGATGCTTCGATCCGCGGCGCGACACCGGGAAAACGCGCGACGAACGGAATGGCGATGTGAAGCGGATGCGCGAGGCCGTGGTGGACGAGGCCCCGCTCGCCGAGCCCTTCGCCGTGATCCGCGAGCACGAGGAGCGTGGTCGCGCTCCAGCGCGGCGAGGCGCGCAGAAAGGAGACGAGGCGGCCGAGCTCCTTGTCGACGAGGCGGACGGCCTCGGCGTATCCGGCGGGGATCGGCTGCGGGAGCTGCGCGTGATCGTGCGGCTCCATGAAATGGATCCAGGCAAAGAGGGGCGCGCGGCGGTCGGGGCGTGAAGCCACGCGGGTGAACGCGTCCACGAGGTCCGGCGCGCGGAGCGGGGCGTGGTCGTTTTCCTCGACGACCCGGGAAAACCCGAGCGCGAGGGAAGGGTAATACGAGACGAGGCGGCCGCCGACGAGGGCGACGGTCTCGTATCCGAGGGCGCCGAGGCGGCGCGCGACCGTGTTCGTATCGGGGGAGAGCGGGGCGGGGACGCTGCTGCGGACGGCGAGGTGGACGAGGTCGCGCTCGGGTTTGCCCGTCATGATGCGCGTGACGGCGCCAATCGTGGCCGGCGCGGACGCATAGGCGTGGCGGAAGACGACGCTCTCGGCCGCGAGCGCGGCGAACGCGGGCATGTGGGTATCGATGACGCTGTCCGGGCCATAAAGGCGATCGGCGCGGAGGGTATCGATCGTGACGAGGAGGATGTCGTCACGCGGCGGGGGCGTGTTCGTCGTGGGAGGCTCCACGGCGGCCGTATTCGTGGGCGGCGAGGCCGTGGCGCGCGTGACGGCGCGCGTGAGCTCGCCGGCGAAAGGCTCGGGGCGAAGGCGCGGGAGCTCGCGCAGGAAGGCCGAGGGCAAGGTGCGGCCCATGCGGAGGAGGTGATAGCTGCGCGCCGAGGTGCCCGTGATCGATATCGCAGCGACCCAGGCGAGCGCGCCGAGGGAGAGGGCGGCCTGCGCGCGGCGCGAAATGCGGCGGAGGAGCGAGAAACACGCGAGGCTGGCGACCCCGAACGAGGCGGCGACGAGCGCGATGTACGTCTGCTGCGAATGCGGCGAGCGCAAAAAGGAGACGATCGCGGCGAGCTCGCTCGTGGCAAGGAGCACAGGCAGGGCCCAGCGCCGGGCCGCGAGGAGGGAGAGGGCGAGGTCCACGGCGCGCCGCGCGAGGCCAAACGCGAGGGCGAACGCCGCCGTGGCGAGGAGCACGCCCGCCGCGACGAACACATGCCGCTTGAGCGTGGCCGGCAGCGTGGTGGCGTGGTTCGTCAGGGGGATGATCGTCAAGGACAAACCACCGACGAGGAGGAGCGCGGTGATCCGATCGACCCGGCGGGCGCGCGCCTCGGGCGCATCGGGCGCGGAGGCGCGTCGTCGCGAGAGGACGGCCGCGAGGGCGAACGCGGCGCCGCCGAGCAGGCCCGCGCCGAGATACACGGCGCCCGCGGCGGCGAGCGCGCCTGCGATCTCACGCAGGGGCGCGGGCGGCGTGCGCGAGCGGAGGACGAGCAAGATGGCGTCGGCCAGGGTGGCCCCGAGGCCCCCGGCGGCCCCCGCGGAGAGCGCCGCGAGCAGCGTCCCCCGCGAGGGTGCGTGCGGCGGGGTCACCCGTCGCCGTGACCGCCCGAGGGCGAACGGGGGGTGACCGGGATCCGCACCGTGGCCGGCGTCGGCGTGCGCCCGCTGACCGGACCCCGCAGGCTCGCCGGTGTGCCCGTGCTCTGCGGGACGCCGGCGCTCACCGGCTGCGCGCTGATCGGGCCGCCCTGCTCGCGCCGCTCGATGACCTCACGCAGGCGCGCCCGCTCGGGCAAGGTGACGATGTCGCCGAGAAAGTTCTCGGCCTCGCGCACCTCGCGGAAGGCGCGGCGCTGCGGGTGGAAGGCGTCGCGGAGGATGCGCTGCATCTGGAGCGAGAGCGTGGGGCTCGCGCTGAGGACCAGGGCCGCGCGGAGCAGGCGCGGCTCGTTCCGCATGGTCGCGACGTACGCCTCGACCATGTCGGGCGGGAAGACGTTCGCGTCGCTCAAATCGACGAAGATGATGTAGCTCCCGAGCACCGACTGGAGCATGGCGTCATGATCACGACGCCAGCCAATGGCTTCTCCCTCACCGACCGGCGACCAGAACCGGACCTCGATCAGCCTGCCGACGTGGCTCTCGATGCTGTACATCGTCGGGAGCAAGCGTAACCGAGGTGCGCTTCCCCCTCAAGGCCGGCGTGCCCACGAGGGGCCCCGACGAACGGAGCGCCGGGGCGCGAGGCATGGGTCCCGGACGGATCCCTGCGCGACAAACCTGCGGGTTGTCCGGGCAATACGCGGGATCAGATGCCGTATTGGCGGAGCTTCTTGTGCAGGCCCTCGCGGGTGATGCCGAGGGTCTTGGCGGCGTTCGTCTTGTTGTTGTTGTGATCGCGCAGGGCTTCGAGGAGGAGGTATTTCTCCACGACGTCCATCATGTCCTTGAGCGTGCCGCGCGCGACGCCGGCGCGGTTGACGAGGCCCTCGACCTGGCGGATTCGCGGCGAGAGGAGGTCGGGCGTGGCGAACGCGCCGGGGTCGAGCTGGATCACGATGCGCTGGACCTCGTTCTGAAGCTCGCGCACGTTGCCGGGCCAGTCGTAGGCGACCATGAGCTCCATCGCCTGCTGGCTGAAGCCGCCCACGTGCTTGCCGAGCTCCTCGGCGTAACGCTGGAGGAAATGCGAGGCGAGGAGCGGAATGTCCTCGCGGCGCTCGCGGAGCGGTGGCAGGCGGAGCGGGAACTGGCTCAGGCGATAGTAGAGATCCTCGCGGAAGCGGCCCTTCCGGACTTCCTCTTCGAGGTTTCGGTTCGTCGCGGTCACGATGCGCACGTTGACGTGCTTCGGGGTCGTGGCGCCGACGGGGCGGATCTCGCCCTCCTGCAGCGCGCGCAGGAGCTTCGATTGCAAGGAGAGCGGCGTCTCGGTGATCTCGTCGAGGAAGAGGGTGCCGCCGTCGGCGATCTCGAAGAGGCCCTTCTTGTCCTCGGTCGCGCCCGTGAACGAGCCCTTCTTGTGGCCGAAGAGCTCGCTCTCGAGGAGCGTCTCGGCGAGCGCGGCGCAGTTCTGCGCGACGAAGAGCTTGTCGCGGCGGTTCGAGCCGTAATGGATGCGCGCCGCCATGACCTCCTTGCCCGTGCCGGTCTCGCCTTCGAGCAGGACGGTGACGCGCGTGTTCACGACCTTCTGGATCTGCGCGAGGACACGCTGCATCGGCTCGCTCTGGCCGATGATGACGACGTCCTTGCCGCCGCGGCGCTTCTCCTCGCGGCCCTTCAAGAAGGTGTTCTCCTTCTGCAAGCGCTCCTCGGCCGAGACGAGGCGCTTGATGAGGCGCGCGTTCGCGACGGCGAGCGAGGCGTTGTACGCGAGGACGCCGAGGAGCTCGACGTCGTGCGCGTGGAGCATGCCGGGCGCGCTGCGGTTGTCGATCTGGAGGACGCCGATGATGTCCTCGCCGCGGAAGAGAGGGACGCCGATGGTGCTGCGGATGGAGGCGCCCATGATGGACTCGGTGCGGCCGACGTCGGTGGGCGCGTCGGCGGCGAGCACGGCGGCGCGCTCCTTGACGACCTTGCGATAGACGCTGCGCGCGACGGGCACGGGGCCGCGCGGCGGGCCGCCCGCGCCGTTCGCGAGGCGCACGCGGGTCATGACGGGCACGTAGGCAGCAGCGCCGGGATCCCGGCCGTCTTCGTCGTCGCGCAGGATGACGGTGGCGTGCGTCGCGCTCGGGACGAGGAAGAGGGAGGCGTCGGCGACCTCGATGAGGACCTGATCGAGATCGCTGCCCGCGCCGATGCGCTTCTGCGCGGCGTAGAGCTTCGAGAGCAGGCCGGGATCACGCTCGATCGCCGCGGCGGCGGGGACGATCTCTTCGATCGGCTTGATCTGCACGACGCGGGCTTTGTCGCCGTCGTCGGAGAGGGTGACGCGGAGGGCGGCCACGTTGTCGCCGGTGCCGAGCTCGACGATGTCGCCGGACTCGAGCTCGACGGGCCCGGTCTCGGGCGTCACGCGTCTGCGCTCCTCGCTCCGGACGAGCGTCGTGCCGTTCGTCGAGCGCAGGTCGTGCAAGGCAGCGCGATCGGCGCCGACGACGATGCGCGCATGCTCCCCGGAGACGTGCTGGTCTTCGAGCACGACGTCGTTCGATGGAGCGCGCCCGATGCGAACGACCTCCTCGCCGACCTCGAACGTTCGACCCGCAGCGATCCCCTGCGTTACCTCCAGCACGAGCATAAAGCGGCGGGATACTACGCTTGGTTGCACGCGCGCCGAAAACAAAACCCCCGCGCGCGCGAAGAACCAACCCCACGCAACAAAACCCCCGGGCTTCGAAACCAAAACCCCCCTCTCCCGGAGGGAGAGGGGGGCAGGGGGGTGTGGGAGTTCCAGTTTACTGGCTGCGCGCGTTCAAGCGGTAGATGACCGTCTTGAAGGGGTTGACCGCGGCGATCTTGTTGCTGTCCTTCGTCGCCTCGGCCTCGTCGACCATCTTCTGGAGCTGGCCGGCGATGGTCGCATCGCCCTTCGCCGAGCGGCGGTCGATCACCTGCACCGAGATGAACTTCGCGGCCGCGTTCGTGACCTTCGGCAGGATCTCGACGAGCTTCGGGCGCGCGGCGTCGCCGCCGAGCACGCCGATCATGTACGCGCTCTTCATGCCGATGAACTGCTTGTCGCCGACGTGCGAGTTCGGATCGCTGAGCTTGCCGTAGTAGCAGTCGAGCTTGTCGCCGCACTCCTTCAGGAGGTCGGTGGCCGTCTTGTATTCCTTCTCGTAGCCCTTGCCGAGCGTGGAAGGCTTGCCATCGGGGCCGTTGATCTTGGAGTTGAAGAGCTTGTCGACCTCGGGGATCTGGTCGGCCTTCATGAGCTTCATCGCCGTGAGCAGCGTCGCGGCGCGCATCGGCTCGAGGTCGGCGTCCTCGCCCTTCGCGTCGAGCGCGTTCTTCACCATCCAGGGCACGAGGTTCGCGTCGAAGAGGTAGCCCATCGTCTCGAGGAGCTGATCACGCGCGCCGACGCCGGGCGGGATCGTCATCGTGATCGAGGTCTTCTCGTAGACGCCCTGCACCGCCTTGAGGCTCGTCTCCGAGGCCGGGAGCTTGAGCAGCTCGCGGGCGATGACGACCTTGCCGGTGTCGTCGGCCTTGGCGATCGCGTCGATCATGGGCTGCACGGCCTCCTCGCGGCCGATGCTGCCGAGGATGAGCGCGGAGGGCGCGACGTGCGCCGTGTCCCCCTGCTTCGTGGCGGCCTCGGGCACCTTGCCGTCCTCGCCCTTGTTCGCGAGGAGGAACTCCTCCTTCGCGTACTTCATGAGATCGGCGTCAGCACCCTGGAGGAGCTTCACCGTCGGCTCGATCGAGGGCTTGCCGATCTTGATGAGCGCGTAGATCGCCGTCGCTTGCGCGTCCGCCTTCGTGGGCGAGAGGACGATCTTGATGAGCGGCTGCACCGCCTTCGCGCTCTTGAGCTGGCCGAGGATTTCGCCGCAGGTGATCTGCCAGTAGAACTGGTCCTTGAGGACGTTGATGTCCTTGCGGTCGGCGATCGGGACCTCGATCTTCTTGATGCAGTCGGCTTCCCAGGAGGGCTCGGCGAGCTCGAGCAGCGCGTCGTGCACGTCGCGCGTGATGAGCGAGGCCTTCGGCTTCGAGTGGCGGAGCTTCGAGAACGCCTCGAAGAGCGGGCCCGCCGCCTCCTTCGCCTTCATCGGCCCGACGCCGCGCGCCGCGGCGCGCACGTCTTCTTCCGTGCTGTCGGGCTTGTAGTCCTTCAGCGTCTTGATGAGGCACGGCGCGCCGCGGAGATCACGCGCGTCGGAGAGGAACTTGACGACCTTCGACTGTGTCTTCTCGTCGAGATCGCCGGTCGCACAGATCTGCGACATCGGCTCGACGATCTTGTCGAGCAGCGGCTTGACGTTCGGACCGTTCCTGTCCTTGGCGTCCTTCGTCATCGCGTCTTCGAAGAACTGGACGAGGCGGCTCACGGCAGGCACGCGCGTGGCCGGATCCGAGAGCTTCTTGACGTGCGTCAGGGGGTCGTTCTCGTCCCCCCCACAGCCAACGATGGCGCTCGTGGCGACAGTCACCCCCGAGGCGACGACAGCCCCCAAGAGGAGCGAACGAAGGGTGGGGTAAATTCGGCGTGCAGTGCGGACCATGTCTTCCTCCGGCGTTCCCTCAGGAGCGGCCTTGGCACGGCGGTCGTGCGTTGGATGGGTCCTAGATGCCCCCCGCATCACGACGACCACGGTGCCACTAGCGAGCGGAAACGAATGACAGCGCTTTGCCGAAGACCAGCGGGCTCGCGTTCCCCGGAAGGCCAAGTCCCCCGGATGACTACAGAAAGCGACCCTGCTCGCCTGCGATCTAGGGTCCGCACGCTATGCGTGGTCGCTCGACGTGTCAACGAACCCGCGAAAGCGCGAGCGCTCGGCGCAGCCCCAGCGCGAATAAACGGTCAGGCATCACACCGCGTAGGGTCGTCATCGCGAACCCGTCCCGACCGACGATCGTCCGGAACGGGGGAGACGGCGCTCCGACGAGGCGCGCGAGGGTGCGACCCACCTCGTCCGGCGGTGGCGCACGCCTGGCTCCACCGATGGCGAGATCCTCGATCCTGCGGATGAGCGCTCCGTAGGGGCCTTCGTCGGCGACGTGCGCGCCGCGCTTCATGTTTTCGAAGAAGATCGGCGTGCGGAAGGTGCCGGGCGCGACGACGAGGACGTCGATCCCGAAGGGCTCGACCTCCCAGCGCAGCGCTTCGCTGAAGCCCTCCACGGCGTGCTTCGTCGCTGCGTAGATCGAGAGGCACGGCATGGCGACGCGGCCCGAGGTGCTCGACACGTTGAGGATGCGGCCGCGGCCGGCGCTGCGCATCGAGGGGAGGATCGCGCGCGTGGTCGCCATGAGCCCGAGCACGTTCGTCTCGAGCTGGAGGCGCACGTCTTCTTCCGATTGCTCTTCGAAGGGCCCGCCGATCGCGATGCCCGCGTTGTTGACGAGCGCGAAGAAGGGGCCGTACTTGAGGACGAGCTCGCGGATCTTGTCGCCCGCGCTCGACGAGGTCACGTCTAGCTGCTCGATGTCGACCGAGACGCCGCGTGCTTTCGCGGCCTGCTCGAGGGCCTCACGCCGTGCGAGGTCGCGCATCGTCGCCACGACTTTGTGTCCCGCCGCCGCGCACTCGATCGCCGCAGACAAACCGATGCCGCTCGACGTCCCCGTGATCAGGACAAGCTTTGCCACGCGCGCCATCGTAGCGAACCCTGCGGGGGGTGTGGGGGGCAGAGGAAGGACGGCAACGCCGTCCGACCGGCGTCCCCCACCGTCAGCCGATGATCATCGATTCCGAGAGCAACTTGCCCTCGGCGAACCTGCGCAGGTTCCAGCGGTCGAAGAGCGGCAGCTTCGTGCCCTCGGCGATGTGCTGCGCGAGGAGCTTGCCCATCACGGGCGCCATCATGAAGCCGTGGCCCATGAAGCCCGAGGCTTGGTAGAAATGTTCGATCGCATCGACCTCGCCGACGATGGGGTTCGCGTCGGGCGTGAGGTCGTAGCAGCCCGCCCACTGGCGAAGGACCTTCACCCGGCCGAGGAGAGGGACCGTGCGCGTGAGGGCGCGCGCGTAGAGCGCGAGGAAGCGGTGGGACGAGCCCATGTCGAGGCCCTCGGGGACGTCCTCGTTGGAGATGCCTCCGACGATCTCGCCGCGCATCGACTGCGAGAAGTACAGGCCGTTCGAGAGGTCCGCGACGAGCGGCTTGAGCCAGGGCTTGAGCGGCTCGGTGGAGCAGATCTCGTGGCGGTGCGGGCGGTTCGGTAGCTCCACGTCGAGCAGGGCCGCGAGCTCTGGGCTCCACGCGCCGCAGGCGTTGACGACGCGGTTCGTGCGGATGCGGCCCTTGTTCGTCACGACGCCCTCGATCCGCGCGCCGCGCGTCTCGAAGCCCGTGACCTCGGTGAAGGTCTCGATCTCGACGCCGAGCTTCTGCGCGCACTCGGCGTAGCCCCAGACGAACGGCCAAGGGAAGACGACGGCGTCGTCGGGGTTGTAGCTCGCGAGCAGGACGCCCTCGATGTCGAGCTCGGGCACGATGCGCTTGGCCTCTTTGGGTTCGAGCAGGCGCGTCGCGAGGCCACACTCGTTCTGCACGCGCACGCTCTGTTCGAGGTTCCTCCGCGCGGGTTCATTGCGGACGAGGAAGAGGTAGCCGCCCTGGCGGAACCAGACGTTGATCTTCATCTCGGCCGCGAAGTCACGGCACATGCGGATGCTCTCCTGCATGAGCCGGATGTTCTCTTCGCTGCCGAACTGGGCCCGCACGCCGCCGCCGTTGCGGCCGCTCGCTCCGCCGCAGAGGTAGCCCTTCTCGACGACGACCGTGTCCGTGATGCCGTGGTCTTTCGCGAGGTGCCAGGCGACGGACAGGCCCATGATCCCGCCCCCCACGATCACCACGCTGGCTCGATCGCGCATGGTGGGCGGAGCTTAGCGCAAAGAGGAGATGGCTTCGATCACGGTGTCGTAGAGCGCGGCGTTCGTCGCGACGAGGCCGTTTTCGAGCTTCAGCCCGCCGTACGCGTAGTCGATCGGCGCGCCGTCGAGGTCCGAGAAGCGGCCGCCCGCAGCGACGAGGATCGCCTCGGGGCCGCACGTGTCCCAGAGCTTCGCGCCCGTGCCGCCGTGCACGTATATCTCGGCTTCTCCGGTGCAGACGCGCGCGACCTTCACCCCGACGGATCCACACGGGACGATACGGCGGACGCCGATCCGCTGGGCGAAGGGCTCGGTGAGGTGCGGGCGGTGCGAGCGCGAGACCATCAACGTCGCCTTCGAGGGATCTCGCTGATCGGTGACGCGAAGCGGGCGACGCGTGCCGTCCGAGGCTTCGAGGAAGGCGACGGGGGACGCGCCGACGCGGCCGCAGAGCGCCTCGCCCGACTCGGGCATCACGACCACGCCGAGCGTCGCGCGGCCGCCCACGGCGAGGCCGATCATCACGGCGAACTCGGGGTTCCGGTCGGCGAACTCGCGCGTGCCGTCGAGGGGATCGACGAAGAAGACGCGGCTCTTCTGGACCATCTGTCGTGCTTCGGCCGCGGTCTCGGGCGGGGTCTCCTCGGCGATGATCGGGTCGCCGGGGAACCGTTCGGCGAGGCGCGCGCAGATGAGCGTGTTCGCCTCGCGATCGGCGCGCGTGACCGGATCGTTCGGGCCCTTCATCTCGACGGCGAAGGCCGTCCGGTAGACCGCGCGGACGATCTCCGCCGCCTCGCGGGCGATGGCCAGGACGGTCTCCAGCTCGGTGTCCATGCTTGCGCTCTCCATGGTGTTCCTGCGCAGGCTCCGTCAGACCTCGACGCCCACGGCCTTCAGCCGCGCCGCGAGCTCGACCATCACGGTGTCCTTGAGGTACGGCGGTTCGCCCGCCTCGCGTTCGAGCTGGTCGAACTGGGCGACCGAGCGGGGGCCGAGGATCGCCGAGGAGACGAGCTGGTTCGCGAGGACGAACCGGAGGGCCACGGAGCGGAGCGTCCCCACGTCCTCGGCCTTGGTGAAGGGGCGGAGCGCGTCGAGCTGCTGGATGCGCTTCGCGAGTTCTTTTTGGCTCCAACGATCGACGCGGTGGTCGCCCGCGTAAAACTCGCGCTCGGGGCTCCAGTGGCCCGTGAGCAAGCCGTGGGCGAGGACGCTCCGCGCGAGGACGCCGACGCCGTGCTCCTTCACGTCTGCAGAGAGCGCGTGGAGATCCTTGGCGACGAAGACGTTGTACGCGAGCTCGAGGACCTTGGCCCCGGCGCGGATCGCGGCGCGCCCGACCTCGACCGATCCGGCGCTCACGCCCCAGGCGCGCACGAGGCCGCGCTCTTCGAGCTCCTTCATGAACGCGACGGTCTCGGTCCGCGTGAGCGTGTGCTCGGTGGGGTTGTGGAGGAGCACGACGTCGAGGGGGCTGCGATCGAGGCGCTCGCGCGAGCGCTCGAAGGCGACGCGCAGGTAGCTCGGATCGAAGCGCTTCTGCGCGGGTGAGGCGTCGAGGTCGGTGCCGATCTTCGTGACGACGTAGGTCGTGTCCTTCGGCAGGCGCGCGCCGAGCTTCTTCTCCATCGCGCCGCGGCCGTAGACGTCGGCGGTGTCGAAGAGGTTCACGCCGGAGGAGACGGCACGATCGAGGACACGATCGACCTCGGGCAAGACGACGGGCCCGTACCCGTCACCCGAGAGCCCCCACGTGCCGAGGCCGAGCTCGGAGACTTCGAGGGAGGTTTTGCCGAGAGGCCGCTTTCGCACGGGCCTGCATTTACAACGTACGGCGGTGTCCGTCCATCGTGCATGGCGCGGGCCCTCGCTCGCACCGGGCTCCCGATCGAGCCGCCCCGGAACCAGGGAGGTTTACGAGGGAACCATGGCGAAGGAGCCGTTTTTCGCGTCGAGGACGGAGGGCGAGAAGACCTCCGAAGGTCGGGATGTGGAGGCGGCAGACGGCGCACACAAAGCGCTCGAGCTCGTCGCGCTGCGTGGCACCGAGGTGCTCGGCGTGCGCCACGTGCTCGATGGCGGCGTGTGCTGGATCGGGCAGGCCCCGGAGTCGATCGCGCGGATCCCGATGACCGAGTACGGAGGCCACCCCGTGGCCGTGGCCGAGGTCAAGGAAGGGCAGTTCGTGCTCCACGTGCCTCCGCACGCGAGAGGACGAACACACGGAAAAGATGGGCTCGGCCGGCTCGTGACGGGGCCCGTGTCGTTCGAGGTGGACGAGGGGGATCGGGCGGTGATCGTGCTCGGGCCGGTGCAGATCCGCGCGCGGCTCGTGGCCATCGAGGCGTCCGGCAAGGAGCGCGTGCGGATCCCGAACGAGACACGTCGGCTGCTCACCGTGATGGGCGCGCTCTACGTCACGGCGCTGGCGCTCTGCGCGGCGATCGCGCCCGCGCGGCCCGAGCGGCTCGCGAACGGCGCGGTCCGGCGGGCGATCGCGACGGTGGCAGAGAGCGTGGTGAGCGTGAACGCCGCGCGCGAGCTGGACCGGCCGTGATCCGCGGAGGCTCTGGCGTCACTGGTAAAGCCAGTAGTGAAACGCATGGAACACGCCCGCTTCGCGCGGCGTGACCTCGATCTCGGTCCGAGCCCAGACGCGATCCGGCGGGATCTCCACGACACGCTCGACCCACGCGCCGGCGGGGAGCCGCGCCGAGCCGATCTCGATGCCGCCCGCGCGCACGACGAGCTCGACGTCGGTGTCGGCTGAGGCGCGGAGGACGAGTGACGCCGGGCGGCCTTGCGCGAGCGTCGCGGTGAAGCGGTCGAGGGAGCGGCGCATGCGGCCCGCGTCGGCGATCTCGGCGGTGGGCGTTTCTTCGCCGGATCCCGCGTCGTCCCGCCGTGGTGGTTCGGCCATCACCACCACGTTGTCCTGGTCCGACGCGCCGAGGCGCGTGTAGCCGTGTGTGTCCTCGGACTCGAGGTCGGAGACGTCGATCTCGTCGGCGAGCGCGCCCTTCGGCGTCGCCGCGCGCGGCAGCGCCCCCGAGCCGAGCAGATCCCAGCGCGCCTCGTGGGCGATCATCGTTTGCCCTCCAAGGATGGACTGATCGACCACGGTCTCGCGGTGCAGCTCCTCGCCGAGCACGGGCGGGCAGGCCATCCACTGCGGATACACGATGAAGTGCGAGGGACGGCGCTCGGCGGGCAACTTCTCGTAGTGCTCGAAGCGCGAGCCGGCGCCGAACGTCCAGTAGCGCGACTCGCCCTCGGTCGTCAGGCCGACGACGTCGAAGGTGCGCCGGTCGGAGACGTAGGCGATCGCGCCCGTGTCGTTCACGCCGATGCGCGCGTCCGCCGGGAGATGTTCGCGCGCCCAGTCGCCGAGCGTGACCTGCTGGTGATCGATCGCGCGCGCGCTCGTCGCGAGGTCGGAGAGCGTCCACGGGAGCTTGGTGACGAGGGCGCCTGTGAACAGGCCGAGGACGAGCGGCGTGACGGGCGCGCGCGCGCGGAAGAAGCGCCGCGCGAGGTCACCGATCTCGCGGGCGAGGCAGGCGAGGAGGACGAAGTGCGCGGCGTAGAAGGGCCAGACGTAACGGACGCGGTTCCAGAGGAAGCTCAGGTACGTGCACGGCAGCGCCGTCGCGAGGACGATCGCGAGGACGAACGAGCCGTGGATCGGGAGCACGCCGCGGTGCGCGCGGTGGACGAGCGCGAGGGCGCCGAGGAGCGTGGGGACGAGGAGGTTCTCGGGGACGAAGACCGCGGACCACTCGCCGCCGTCGAGCACGCTCTGCCAGAGGGTGCGCAGGTTCGACTGGAGGAACGCGATCATGCCGGCGCGGTCGTACGCCGGGTTCGCCGGGAGCCACTTGACCATCGTCGTCGAAGAAGCCGCGTGGCCCGCGATCACGAGGTGGAGCAGCGGCACGAGGAGCGGGCCGATCGCGGGGACGAGCGCGACGAGGCGCCGCGGCTTGCCCTCGCCGTTCGGGCGTGACGCGAGCGCGAGGACGGCGAGCGCCGAGGCGACGGCGCCTTCGGGGCGCACGAGGGGCGTGAGCAAGCCGAGCGCGGCGACCTCGATCGCCTGGCGACGGCCCGGCGCCGAGGACGCAGGATCCGGCTCGCAGTACGCGGCCGCGACGCGCGCCGTGCGCATGAGCATCCACGCGAAGGGGATGGTCTCCATGCCGCTCCAGGCGAACCAGGTGAACGCGCCGAAGCCGAGGCACATGAGCATGGCGCCGGCGCCGGCGGCGCGGCCGGCGAGGCGAAACGCGAGGCGCCCGGTCTCGACGGCGAGCGCGGCGTGCGCGAGCGTGCCGAGCAACCACGCAGCCCAGACGAACGAGAGCCCGCGCAGGCCGAGGAGATGAAAGGGCGCGAGGACGATCGGCCAGAGCAGGCTCGTCGCGCCGGTCGTGTAGCCCTCGCCGGGCACGTACGAGAAGAAGTGGCCCTCGGCGAGGCGACGCGCGTACTGCAGGTGGATGAAGGCGTCGTCGAGCGGGAGCGCGGGGCGACCGGCGCGGGTCAGGATCCCGCGGATGGCGAGGGCGCCGAGGGCGAAGCTCACCGCGAGGGGAAAGGCGTAAGGGGCCAGGCGTTTGCCCACGTCCCGAGGCGTCACGGGCGCGACCATACCCACCCCGTCAAAGGCCCGCTACCCATCCGGCCGACGTTGTGCTTGTTTGCGCCCGCCATGGTGTTCCGGCCGCGCCCCAACCATCCGTATGCTCACGCCGCTCGCTTCCCGGACGAGGGGCCGGTCGACATCGGCTCGATCCTGCCCGGCGAGGGGCCCATCGAGATCGAGATCGGCCCTGGCCGCGGCGGCTTCCTCTTCGAGCGCGCGGCGGCCGCGCCCGAGAGCCGGCTGCTCGGGCTGGAGATCCGGCTGAAATGGTCGTCGATCGTGGACGATCGGCTCAAGAAGCAAGGGCTCGGCGCGCGGGCGCGCGTGCTCAACGCGGACGCGCGCGAGGCGCTCTCCCGGCTCGGGCCGGATGCATCGATCGACACGTTTTTCATGCATTTCCCCGACCCCTGGTGGAAGAAGAAGCACGCGAAGCGCCTCGTCATGGGGCCGGGCCTGCTCGACTCGATCGCGCGGCTCTTGCGGGACGGCGGCGCGTTCTACGTGCAGACCGACGTCGCGGAGCGGGCGGAGATGTACGAAGCGCAGGTCGGCGCGCACGAGGCGTTCGAGCCGAGCGGCGACGAACCGGGTTCGGCGCGGATGGTCGAGAACCCGTACAACGCGCGGAGCCCGCGCGAGCACCATGCCATCGCGGACGGGCTGCCCGTGACGCGCATGCGGTATCGCCGCCGGCCGCGTTGACCTCGTCGAGACGCGTCTCGGCGCGTCTCGACCGTGACGAACGTGACTAGTTCAGCTTGAAGGCCGCGCGCGCGACCTCGCCGGCCTTCACCGGCACGGCCTGCGACTGCGACGCGCCGCCGCTGTCGGGCTTGCACGTGACGCGCGCCGTGCCCGCGTTGACCACGGCCTCGACGGGCGTGGACCCGTAGCCGACGCCGTTGATCGTCACGTTGCAGAAGCCGCCCTTCGACGTGACGCGCACCTTGCCGCTGCCGCCGCCTCCACCACCTGCGGCGCTCGGGCTACCCGTGCCCGCGGCCACGGCCGCAGCGGCGCTGTTCGGATCGGCCTTCACGAGCCGCTCCTGGATGACCTTGGTCTCGCCCTGCTCGGCGGTGAACGTGATCGTCTTCGGCTGGTAGCCCGAGAGCTGGAGGACGATCTTGTGCTCCTCGCCTGCGGACAGGCCTTCGAGCTTCTCGACCACGCCCTTCAACTGCTTGTTGTCGAGCCACACCGTCGCGGGGGGATCGATCTTCAGCACCAACGTGACCGATCCGGTCTTCATCACGGCCTGGATGGCGCGCGTCGGCGCCTGCTCGCTCAGCGTGATCGACTCGCGGTGCGCCTCGAAGCCTTCCTTCGTCAGCTTGACCTTGATCTCGCTGTCGAGCGGCAGGCCCTCGACCTTCGCCGGCGTGACCTGCTTCTGCAGCTCGCCGTTGATCCAGATCGAGCAGCCCTCGTCCGCGCCGCACTTGATGTCGAGCGCGCCCTTCGTCTCCTTCGCGCGCACCGCCTGCGCCTTCTCGGCGTCGGCGCGCATCTGCGCCTCACGCTCGGCGGCCTGCTTGCGCATGTAGAAGAAGCCGCCCACGCCGACGAGGACCACGGCGGCGAGCGCGATCCAGAGACCCACGCTCGAACGCTTCGGCTGCGGCGAAGCGCCCGTCGCCGACATGCCCCCGCCGCCCGTCACCGTGCCCTCGTACATCGAGGGGCTGTGCTGCATGGCGATGATGTCGGCGAGCTGCTTGACGTCCTGCAGCGCCTCCTTCTGCTGCTCCAGTTTGTCCTGGAACAGGGACTGCATCCACTGCGTCAGGCTGATCTGCGAGACCGGGATGCGCTCCTCGCGGACGAACGATTCGAGGTCGCTCTGCATCTCGCGCGCGCTCTGGTAGCGATCCTCGCGCTTCTTCTCGAGCGACTTCATCACGATGCGCTCGAGCGCGGGCGGGTAGCCGGGTTTGACCTGGCTCGGGCGCGGATAGTCCTTCTCGCAGATGAGCTTCAGCGTCTCGAACTCGCTCGATCCCTTGAAGAGACGTTTGCCCGTGGTGAGCTCGAAGATCAGCACGCCGACGGCGAAGATGTCGCTGCGCCAATCGACGTCGCTGCCCGACGCCTGCTCGGGCGACATGTACGGGACTTTGCCCTTGAGCTGGCCGTCCTTCGTGTCCTCGCCGACCTGCGAGCTCGACTTGGCCACGCCGAAGTCGACGATCTTCACGTCGCCCGAGAACGTGCAGACGATGTTCTGCGGCGAGATGTCGCGGTGCACGATGTGCAGGAGGTTCCCTTCGAGGTCGCGCTTCTCGTGCGCGTAGGCGAGGCCCGCGCAGGTGCCGAGGCCAATCGAGACGGCGTGCTCCAGCGGGAATTCCGTGAGGCCTTTCTTGCGCATCGCGCGGACGATGGAGCGGATGTCCTCGCCGTGGATGTGCTCCATGGCGATGAAGTACGTCCCGTCGACCTGCCCGACGTCGAACGTCTGCACGATGTTCGGGTGCGACATCGTCGCGGCGACACGCGCCTCGTGCAGCAGCATCTCGATGAACGCCTGGTCTTTGTTCATCGAGGGCAAGATCCGCTTGATGACGATGAGCTTCTCGAAGCCCGCCACCGAGCGGTGCAAGGCGAGGAAGATCTCCGCCATCCCGCCGGCGGCCAGCCGACGCAGAAGCGTGTACTTGCCGAACTGGCGCGGCAGGTTCTCTTCAGGGAGCGAGGCCAGGTTGAACCCCGCGTCGTCCTCTCCACCCGCGCGCTGCACCATTCCGTAATCCCGTCTGTCCGTTAAGGCTACGGCGCAGCATCATGACATGGTCACTCCCGGTGTCGACGGATTCTTCCAGCCGCGCGCCCTCGCGAGCTCCGTCGTGGCCGTGCGGCCTCCCGGTGGAAATGAGCGCAAGATCCATGCTAGGCAGCGTCGTGTCCCCGTCGCCTTCGCTCCCGCGCGCCCTCCCTCGCATCACCTTCGCGCTTTCCTTCACGGCGGCGCTGCTCGGGGCCTCGGTCGCAGCCGAAGCAGCTTCGATCCGCAAGGGACCGTACCTGCAAGCACTCGGCCAGACGGCCGTCACGATCAAGCTGGAACTCTCGACGCCGGAGCCGGCGACGGTCCTCGTGACAGGGCCCGCGGGGTTCACGTCGTCGAAGGTTTCGGAATCGGAGAAGCGCTTCCACGCGATCCGCGTCGAGGGCCTCGCGCCCGCGACGACGTACGCCTACCGCGTGAAGGTCGGCGACGTGGAGAGCAAGCCCGTGGATTTCACCACGGCGCCGGCCGATGCCCGCCCCTTCAAGTTCGTCGCCTACGGTGACAGCCGCTCGGACGCCGCGGCGCACGCGGCCGTGGCGCGGGCCATCGACGCCGCGCCCGCCGACTTTTTCGTGCACACGGGCGACATGGTCCAGGACGGGGACAACGAGGCGCAGTGGCAGGAGTTCTTCGGCATCGAAGGCAAGCTGCTCGCGAACCGCTGCATCTTCGTCGCCGTCGGCAACCACGAGCTCACGGCGCCCGATCCCACGGGGCAGGTGAATTTCCTCCGCTACTTCGCGGCGACCGAGACCGACGGGCGGGAGCGCCCGCACCTCTACGGATCGTTCCGCTGGTCGAACACGCGGTTTTTCCTGCTGAATGCGATGGATACGTGGACCGGCGACGAAAAGGAGTGGCTGCGCGCGGAGCTCGCGCGCGCGCAGGGCGAGCCGGGCCTCGTGCATCGGATCGCGGTGATGCACCACGGGCCGTTCTCGAGCGGCTACCACGGCGGCAACACGCGCCTCGCGTCGCAAGGGATTCTCCCGATGCTCCGCGACAACAAGGTCGAGCTCGTGATCGCGGGGCACGACCACATCTACGAGCGCGGCGAGGGGCAGGGGCTCAAGTACATCGTGTCGGGAGGCGCGGGCGCGCCGCTCTACCAGCAACGCAGCCGCGCCCCCGAGCAGCAGCACTTCGAGTCGGTGCACCACTTCCTCGAATTCTCCGTGGACGGCCCCGAGGTGAACGTCCTCGCCCGCCGCGCGAGCGGGAGCGTCATCGAGCGGTGCAGCTACCGGGGGACCGAGAGCTGGTCCTGCAAATCCGACGAGAAGAAGCCCGGCTCCGCGGCCACGCCCGCGACGACCCGCGCGAGCACCACCTGCGCCTGCGCCGTCCCGGGGAGCACGTCCGGGGACGCGGGCGGGGCCCGAGCGCTCGTCGTGGTCGCCGCGCTCGGGGCCCTCGGGGCGCGACGCCGCGTTTCGTCCGCGGGAGATACTTGATCCCCGGCCGAGCCCGGGGATACCCTCCGCGCATGCCTCGTTTGGCCTCGCTCGTCTCGACCCTGTCCGCGTTGGCACTGCTCGGCAGCGTGCTGTTCGGATGCGCCACGTACCGTCAAGATCTGGAGCGGGCGCAGAAGCACTACGAGGAGAACCAGTACGAGAAGGCGCTCGCGCTCTTCCGCGTGCTCGAGCCCGACATGGACTCGCTCTCCGACGCCGAGCAGGCGAAGTACGCCTACCTCCGCGGCATGACGGACTACCGGCTCGCGGGCCTCCAGCTCGCCGCGAACGTGCCGGGCGGCGTGGCCGATCCGAAGCGTGGCTACCGCGACAACGCGCGCCACTGGCTCGCCGTCGCCGCCGCCACCGAGAAGAACACGCCGGGTGGTCTCTCGGGCGACGAGAAGAAGCGGCTCGAAGACGCGCTGACGGATCTCAACAAGGACGTGTACGGCGGCATCGAGAGCGTCGAAGACAAGGTCGACGACACGAAGAAGACCGACGACGCCGCCGAGAAGAAGGCCGAGCCCGACGCGGCCCCGCCCGCGGCCCCGGCGCCGAAGTAGAGCTCGCCGAGGCTCGAAACGCGGAGAGCGCCGCATCGGCCTTGCCGATCGGCGCTCTCGTTCGTTCGAAGGGGCTCTCTCGCGCCCGGTCGCCCCGCGTCAGGATGTTCCCCGGCGGAGGGCGTGGATCTCGTCCTTCGCCTTGAGCTTTTGCTTCTTCAGCTCGGCCATCTCGAGCTGCTCGTCGGGCGTCAGGTATGCGTGTCGCCCGAGCTCGGCGAGGCGCGCATCGAGCTCCCGATGGCGCATCTCTGCATGGTTCAGCCGCTCGGCATCGGAATCGGTCTCGATCTCCCGCTTCATCATGCCCACCTCCAGGTGAGGGCTCTCGTTCTTTGCTGCGATGAGCCCCGCTTGCTGGTCCATCATCGAGCCGGCCCCCGAGGACGGGGAGCCGCGCTCGATGTTTTCAAGGTACCCTAGGACGCGCGGCCTCGGATCCCCTTTCCGCGTGGCGCATGTGCTTCCTCGGTCGACATTGCCACTCCGGTCGGGTTCGTCCGCGTCGCCTCCGGCCGGGGAGGGAGACACGTGAAACCAGGGGCCGCTCGGTGGGGGTAGGGATGTTGTTTTTCACGAACACGCGCCGCGCAGTCGCTCTCGTCCTCGCCGGCTTGCTCGTGGGGTGTGGTTCGTCCGGACCTCGCCCGGAGGTTCGTCGGCCTGCGCCGAAGGTCGACGGCGGACCCGTGATCGAGGTCTCGCCCGTCGTGGTCTCGTCGTACACCGAGGCCGACCTCGTGCAGGAGTTCGAGCGCGCGAAGGCGCTCTTGCTCGGCGGAAAGCACCGGGAGGCGGCCGAGGTCTTCGACAAACTGGAGCGTCACGCGCCCGACGGCGAGATCGGAGCGGCGAGCCTCTACAACGCGGCCGTGGGGTACGAGGCGCTCGGGGAGCGGGAGGCTTCGGCGACGCGGCTCCGGGAGCTCGTCCGGCGCTTCCCGGGCCACGCGCTCGAGCGCAGCGCGCTCTTTCGTCTCGGTCGGGCGCTCGCGTACCTGGAGCGCTGGAGCGAGCTCGTCGCCGTGGCGGAGAAGCTCATCGCGCGGCAGGACCTCGTGGTGCTGGAGGTCATCGAGGCGCGCGGGGCGCGGGCGCTGGGGCTCGTGGAGCAGGACCTCGTGGAGGAGGCGGCGCGCGAGATCACGACGGCGCGGGACCTCGTGGAGCGCGAGCGGCTGGGCGAGGCGGGCAAGCCGCCGATCGAGCTCGCGCAGCTCTGGTTCGCGCTGGGCGAAGTGCGGCGGAAGCGGAGCGAGGCGATCAAGTTCGAGCCCATGCCGCCGAACTTCGCCGAGACGCTCGAAAAGCGCTGCCAGGGGCTGCTCGACGCGCAGGGGGCGTACACCGAGGCGATGCGCAGCCTGGACGCGCACGGGTCGGCGATGGCGGGCTACCGCGTGGGGCAGCTCTACCAGGAGCTGCACCGCGACGTGATGCGGGTGCCTCCGCCCGCGGCGGCCGACACGCTTCGCAAGAAGCAGCTCTTCGAAGGGGCGATGCGGCTGCGTTACCGCGTGCTCCTGGAGAAGGGGCTCAAGATGATGGAGGGGACGGTGCGGCTCGGCGATCGGACGGGCGAGGCGTCGGCGTGGATCGGGCGGGCGCGCGAGGCCCAGCGGGCGCTCGAGCTCGCGCTCGCCGATGAGAAGGCGGCGCTCGCGCGGCTCCCGTTCACCGAGGACGAGCTGCGCGAGGCCTTGGAGGCGTTGAAGAAGAAGCCGTAGAGCGGCTCGTTCGGGCACGCGGGGCCCGGCGACGCTTCAATGGATGTCGGGCTTGCAGCCGAAGAGGATGTCGAGCTTGCCGTCCGGATCCGCTTGGACGACCTGGCAGGAGGCGGGGCAGAGCAGGATCTTTTGCGGCTTTTTCGGATCGTCGTAATACCAGCCGGGGCCCACGCCGCAGTCGGCGGCGCTCTTGGCGTGGGGGATCTCCTGTTCGACCCCCGCGCCGTTCGTGTGCTTCACCGTGGCCTTGTCGAGCTCGAGCGGGTCGTCGCCGGAGGGCTCGGGGACCAGGAATTCGCAAGCGAGGGCCTTCGTGCGGATCTCGGTCATCTTTTGCGCGAACTGGGAGACGTTCGCGGTGATGTCGTAGGACTTCGTGGTCCCGCCGGCGGCGGCGATCTGGTCGAGGTTCAACACGCTCGCGCCGTTGATGGCGACGACGTACGTCTCGACGCCGTTGTAATCGAGGGCGGCCTTCGCCAGGCCCGCGATGCTCGGGATGTCGTTCTGGTTGCCGGGACAGCTATTGGGATCGCCGTCGCTCGCGAAGACCAGGATGACCTTGTGGCTCGGGTGCGCGTCCTTGTAGGCGGTCGCATGGAAGAGCGCGCCTTCGAGCGCGCCGTACATCGGCGTCGAGCCGCCGTTCGGGCTCTCGCTGTTGATCGACTGGACGAGGGCCGGCGCGTTCCCGGGCAAGGTCCCGACCGCGACGGAAAGGTCGTCGTAATGGTTGTGGTTGCAAACGAGCCCGTCCGGCGGGGCATCCACGGGGAAATACAGGATACCCACGTTGATCCCTGCCGAGGCCGGATCCTCCACGAATTGCTTGAGCGCGGCCGTCGCGCCGTTCCAGTTCTGGCCGTACATGCTGCCGGAGCGGTCGAGCAGGATGACGAGATCGAGCTCGACGGGCTCGGCCTTTCCGCCGGTCTGCGCGCAGGTCTCGTCCCCGCCTGCGCCGCTGCTCATCATGCCGCCGTCGAAATCGAACATGTCGCCGCCCGTGCCGGTGGCGCTGCCCGGATTCGCGCCGCCGCCGCCCCCCGTGCCGCTCGTCTCCTCCACGCCGTTCGAGGCTTGCCCGTTACGGCTCCCGGACGCGCTGCACGCGAGTCCGAGCGAAGAGACGCAGAGCGCCGCGAAGGCGCAGAGGGTCTTCGGGGATGCGCCGCCGAAGGCGAGGGAGCGCCCCAAATGTCCGACCTGCGTTGTGCTCGTCATGCGGGATGCGCGGAAAAACATGTTTACTCCTGGGAAACTGGAGAAAGACGACCATCCGCTCGGTGCCTCGTCATCCATCACCGATCGGGGAGCTTTGCGCCGCCGGGAGGCCGTGCACTCGATGGATTCGAGGCGCTCGGGGGGCGACGACGGAGCAAGAACGATGTATACGGCGCGGACGTGCGCGGCAAGCACCCGCGAATGGAGGATGGGGTTCGACGAGGGCATCGAAGGATCGGCATTCGTCGAAAGGATGGCCTTGCGAAGTCTGGATCGCAATCGGGGGACGTCTGATTGCGATCTCCAACGTTCAATTTGGAAAAACTGGTGCGTCGCGGCTACGCGCGACGTTCCGGACAAGGGTGCGCCGCCGCGCCGTATGGGCGAGGATTCGAGCCTCGCCGCGGCAGAGAGGTGGGTCGACGATGAAGGAATGGATGAATTGGGGGCGCATTCTCGCCGTGTCCGTGAGCTTCGTCGCTGCGGGGTGCGCGCGGCAGGTCTCCGATGCCGGACGTGGGCAGGGCGGCGGCAGCGAAAGCGACGCGCAGGGCGGCGGCGGTGAAGGCGGGGCCACCCTCGGGGCGATGGACTGCCCCGTGGATTGCTCGCTCATCGACACGCCGCCTTGCCTCGTGTCCGTCTGCGACGCGGAGACGAAGCGTTGCGCCGTCGTCCCGCGCCCCGCCGGGACCTCCTGCGAGGATGGCCTCTTCTGCACCGTGGGCGATAGCTGCCAGGGCGGCGTTTGCGTCGGGGGCGGGCCGAACCCGTGCGGCATCGAGGCTGCGCCCTGCTCGGTCGTGACCTGCCACGAGGCCACGGCTTCCTGCGACGAAGGACCTGCGCTCGATGGCGTGCCATGCGTGTCGAGCGACCCGTGCACGGTCTCCGCGACCTGCAAGGGCGGCGCCTGCAACGGGGCCCCGAAGAGCTGCCACTTCGCGCCCGTGCCCGACGATTGTCACGTCGCGGTCTGCAACCCCGCGACGGGCGGCTGCGAGCCCGTCCCCGGCAACGAGGGCGTCGCGTGCGAGAACGGCGGCGACCCGTGCCTGACGGGCAAGACCTGCGCCGCAGGGATCTGCCAGGGGGGAGGCCCGAAGGACTGCACGGGCGCTGCCGACGACTGCAACGAGGGCGTTTGCGACGCCGCCACGGGGGCGTGTGTGGGGACCCCGCGCGGCGCGGGCCTCTCGTGCACCGAGGTCGCCGACGAGTGCAACACGGGGATGTGCGACGTGTCGGGCGTTTGTCAGCGGGTGCCGACGCCGGGCGTGGCTTGCGCGTCCGCCAAGAACGACTGCAACGAGGGCGTCTGCGACGCGGCGGGCGCCTGCGTGGGCGCGCCGGTCAACGAGGGCGGAGCCTGCGAGGATGGCAACGCGTGCACGGTGGGCGAGACGTGCTCGGCGGGGTCCTGCACGGGCGGCAAGGCCGAGGGGTACGTCGTGTACCTGCACGAGACGTTCGCGGACAACACGGCTGGCTGGACGCTCGAAGGCGAGTGGCAGATCGGCCCCGCGAAGGCCTCCCCGGGCAACGCGTCCCATGGCTCCGAGGATCCGGACACGGACCGCACGTCGACGGCCGACAACGGCATCGCGGGCGTGAACATCGGCGGGTATGCGGCCGAGTCCGTTCACCCGCCCGTGTACCTCGTGAGCCCCGCGATCGACACGAGCGGCACGGGCTCGTTGTGGCTCTCCTTCTACCGGTGGCTCAACAGCGATTACGCGCCGTACATGACGAACACCATCGACGTCTTCGACGGCAGCACGTGGGTCTCTGTGTGGAACTCGGGCGGCCCGCCCGCGCTCAAGGACGCGGCGTGGACGCTCATGACGTACGACCTCACGGCGTACCGCAATCCGGCCCTACGCGTGCGATTCGGCTTCGAGGTGGGCAATGGCGGCGTGTTCACGGTCTCGGGGTGGAACCTCGACGACGTGACGATCGCGAACGCCGTCTGCGAGGTGGCGGACCCGCCCGCGCCGGAGCCTGCGCCCACCTCCGCCACGGATTGACGGGCGTTTGTCGGAGGGGGGGGCACCTGCGCGAAGGAATTCGTGGCGACACGGTTCCTTCGCTCGGGTAGGATGCCGCGCATGGTGCGTCGTGAGGAGATCGACCAAACGGCCGGGACACCGGTTCGAGGGTCGGTCTTGCGCTGCACGTCTCCAACGGGTGAGAGTCCCGTCCGGGTAAGCGCCGGAGCGCCCGGTAGCAGGC
>NZ_SSMQ01000114.1 GCF_005144585.1 Polyangium fumosum
CCCCCCGGCTCCGTCACCATCAGTCGCGGCCTGGAACGCCTAGCTCCCGCAGCAGAGATGCTGCGCGTCCTCAGGGAGAATGGGCTCGTAAGATGAGACCAGTGCTCAGGCCCCTGGCTGGTCCGGGGTCGAGGGGGCGGACAGCCCCCCGCGGGGACCGGGGCAGCGCCCCGGCACGGCGAACATGGTACGATGTTATGGCTGCGCCGCTCGGCGGTCGTTCGCCTCGGCGACGCGGCGCTGGCAGCTCGCGAGCTGCTCGACGGCGACGTCCTCGGATACGCCGAGCAGCTCCTTGCGTAGCTCGATGGGCGGGCAATAACGGGTGGCCGTCCAGAGCGCCGGGTCCTCCAGGCCGGTGAAGCGCTGGAGGCGGGGCCATATGGTGGCCCAGTGCTTCATCTTGCCGGTGGCTGGGTCAATCTCGCTATGCGAGGCGGTGACGATACGCGTGCCGTCGGGGCTCCACGCCGCCGAATGGGCCTCGAACTCGGGGATGCGGAGGATCGCCGGCTCGCCCGTGCCGTCCGCGTTCCACACGCGCACGGTCTTGTCATCCGAGAAGGTGACGATCTGGGCGCCATCTGGGCTGAATGTCCACCCTCCCCTTGCTCCGCCACCCACGGGTGCGCCGTGTCCCTCGAGCCGCAGGGGCTTGCCCGTGCCATCGGCGTTCCAGACCCAGGCGGTCTTGTCCCAGGAAGCGGTGACGATGCGTGTGCCGTCGGGGCTAAACGCCGCCGAAGAGACGCCATCCTGGTGCCCCTCGAGCCGCAGGGGCTCGCCCGTGCCATCGGCGTTCCACACCCGGGCGGTCTTGTCTGCCGAAGCGGTGACGATGCGCGTGCCGTCGGGGCTAAACGCCGCTGAATAGACGCGATCCTGGTGCCCCTCGAGCCGCAGGGGCTCGCCCGTGCCATCGGCGTTCCAGACCCGGGCGGTCTTGTCCCAGGAAGCGGTGACGATGCGTGTGCCGTCGGGGCCAAACGCCGCCGAAGAGACGCGATCCTGGTGCCCCTCGAGCCGCAGGGGCTTGCCCGTGCCATTGGCGTTCCAGATCCGGGCGGTCTTGTCCCAGGAAGCGGTGACGATGCGCGTGCCGTCGGGGCTGAACACCGCCGATGAGACGCGATCCTGGTGCCCTTCGAGCCGCAGGGGCTCGCCCGTGCCATCGGCGTTCCAGACCCGGGCGGTCTTGTCCAAGGAAGCGGTGACGATGCGCGTGCCGTCGGGGCCAAACGCCGCCGAAGAGACGCCATCCTGGTGGCCCTCGAGCCGCAGGGGCTTGCTCTTGTCATCGGCGTTCCAGACCCGGGCGGTCTTGTCCCCGGAAGCGGTGACGATGCGCGTGCCGTCGGGGCCAAACGCCGCCGAATAGACGCGCTCCTGGTGCCCCTCGAGCCGCAAGGGCTTGCCCGTGCCATCGGCGTTCCAGACCCGGGCGGTCTTGTCCCCGGAAGCGGTGACGATGCGCGTGCCGTCGGGGCTAAACGCCGCCGAATAGACGCGCGCCTGGTGCCCCTCGAGCCGCAGGGGCTTGCCCGTGCCGTCGGCGTTCCACACCCCGGCGGTCTTGTCCCAGGAAGCGGTGACGATGCGCGCGCCGTCGGGGCTCCACACCGCCGAATAGACGCGATCCTGGTGCCCCTCGAGCCGCAAGGGCTTGCCCGTGCCATCGGCATTCCACACCCGGGCGGTCTTGTCCCAGGAAGCGGTGACGATGCGCGTGCCGTCGGGGCTAAACGCCGCTGCATGGACGCTCGCCTGGTGCCCCTCGAGCCGCAGGGGCTTGCCCGTGCCATCGGCGTTCCAGACCCGGGCGGTCTTGTCCCCGGAAGCGGTGACGATGCGCGTGCCGTCGGGGCTAAACGCCGCCGAATAGACGCGCTCCTGGTGCCCCTCGAGCCGCAGGGGCTTGCCCGTGCCATCGGCGTTCCACACCCGGGCGGTCTTGTCCAAAGAAGCGGTGACGATGCGCGTGCCGTCGGAGTTAAATGCCGCCGAATAGACGACATCCTGGTGCCCCTCGAGCCGCAGGGGCTCGCCCGTGCCATCGGCGTTCCAGACCCAGGCGGTCTTGTCCCCGGAAACGGTGACGATGCGCGTGCCGTCGGGGCTAAACGCCGCCGAATAAACGACATCCTGGTGGTCGAGGACCACGCTCGCGATTCCCTGATGCTTGGCCCAGAGGGCCAGCTCGTGCCACCGCGGCGGAAGCTCGCCCGCAGGTTCCATCTCGCGCACCAGGGCGAGGACCAGGGTCGGGTCGGACAGGTGCTCGCGCGCGCTCGCCATTCGGCTCGCATTGCGCGCCTCGGCGGTCCGCCTGTCCGCGAGGGCGGCGCTCCTCTGGGCCTCCGTGGCGTTCCTCTGGGCCTCCGCGGCCGTTTCATCGGCCCGCCGCGCCTGGCTCCTGGCCTGCACGCCGAGGAGCGAGACCACGAACACGATGAGCGCGAGAAACGTCATGATCCCGCCTGTCAGCAGTCGCCGCCGCCGCCGCGACAGCGAAGCGAGCCTGACGACCGCCTCGAGATACCCCCGATCCCGCTTGCCGAGCCCGAGCGTCCCCTCCGCGCCGCCCTCGGCCCTCTTCCGCGCGAGCCATTGCCCCGCCTCGATCGCCGCCGCGTCGCGCCACAAGAAGCCTTTTTCCTTGCCGTTCTTCTCCCATTGCGAGGCGGCGCTCCGCAGCTCGACCAGAAACTCCGCGTCCTTTTCGTTTTCGTCGAGCCATTGCTGGAGCTTCGCCCACCGCTCGATGAGCGATTCATGCGTCAGCTCGACGGTCTTCCCCTCCCGCTCGCCGCCTGCCTCGATCGAGAGCAGCCGCGCGTCGGCCAGGTGGTGCACCACCTGCTCGGCCATGGATGCTCCCTCCGAGAGCGCGCAGAGCTCCTCCAAACGCACCACCGCGCGTGTCCGCTCCGGCGTCACCAGGCGCAAGAAGATGGCCTGCGCGAGCCGCTGCTCGGGCACGCTCATCCCCGAGAGCACCGCGTCCGCGTGCGTCGAGAGCGCGCCCGAGACGCCGCCCAGCGCGCGGTACGCCCCCCGCGTCAAGAGCCGCTCTTCGCGGTCGCGCGCCTCCCATAACTTCGTCGCCGTGAACTGCAAGAGCGGCAGCGGGCTCTTCATCCCCCCGAGATCGCCGAGCATCTCGTCGCAGAGGCCCTCGTCCTCGAACCGATACCGCGCAGCTTCGAGGGGCCTCTTCAACGCGCTCCGCATTCCATCGGCCGTCATGGGCGGCAAGAACATGAGCCCCCGGGTCATCGCCGAGAGGAACCGCCGGTCCTCCGACACGCGATCGAGAAAATCCGCGCGGATGGTCACGATCACCCGCAGCGGCGACGACGCGTCGTCGGCCACGCCCTCGAGGCACGCGCAAAACGCGGCCCGCTCCGAGGCTTCCATCCCCAGCGTATACAGCTCCTCGAGCTGGTCGACGAAGAGCAGGATGCGGTGCTCGCTGCCGCGCCGCCTGCACCGCGCGCGCAGCCTTTCGCCGAGCGATCCCGGCTGGGTCCGCAAGAGCGCGGTGATCGCCGCCGGATCGGCTCCGCCCTCCGCCGCGTCGCCCGAGCTATCCGCGAAAAACGCGAGCACGTCGGCGAGCGCAGCGAGAGGACGCCGCCCCGGGCGAAGGACGAACGCCTCCATCTCGCGGCTCGCGCGCTTCAACGCCGGAATGACGCCCGCCCGCACGAACGAGGATTTCCCCGCGCCCGAAGCGCCCGCGATGGCGATGAGCTGCTGATGGCGGAGCTTGCCGAGCACCGCGGCGATATCGTCGTCACGCCCGAAGAACCGCGCGGCGTCCGATTCTTGAAATGCGGAGAGGCCCGCGAAGGGGCTCTCGTCCTCGGCGAGCGCCGCGGACGTCTTCGTCACCGCGCCGAGCCGTTCGAGCAGCTCCACGAGCTCCTTGGCCGAGCCGATTCGTTCGCTCTTGCGCTTTTTCAAGCACCGATCGATCACCTCCGCGAGCGCGTGGCCCGCGCCGAGCTTGTCACGGGCGCTCGGCATGGGCGTATCGAGATTCGAGACCCCCACGAGAGCCGGTAGGTCGAGCGGCGCGAGCGGATGCGCGCCGGTCGCGAGCTCGAACAGGATGAGCCCCGCGGCCCAGACGTCGCTGCGCCCGTCGAGCGGCTCGCCGAGCCATTGCTCCGGCGACATGTACGGCATCGTGCCCACGAGCGCGCCGTCCTGCGTCAGAGCGGGTGTTTGGGACTTCGAGGCGAGCGCGGTGGGCCATGTTTGCACGAGCTCGAGGGCGACTTGCTTGGCGATGCCGAAATCGACCACCTTCACCTGGCCGCCGTCGGCCAGCAGGATATTTTCGGGCTTCAGATCCCGGTGGACGATGCCCATGGCGTGCGCGCAGGCGAGGGCGCGCGCGACGGGGAGCATTCGCTCGACGACCACGGCCGTGGCGTCATGTGCTCTCTCCGTCATGGCCTCGCGCAGCGTGCGCCCCTCGATATATTCGAGGACCATGTAGGGAGACCCTTGCGCGTCGTCGACGTCGTAGATGACGACGATATTCTCGTGCTTGCATTGCGCCGTCGCGCGCGCCTCGGCGAGGAAACGCGTGGCCGCTTGCCCCGTATGCTCGAGCAGGAACTTGATGGCGACGAGCCGGCCGAGGCGAACGTCGCGGGCCAGAAAGACCATCCCCATCCCGCCCGCGCCGAGCTTGCGAATGAGCTCGTAATGTTTGAGGACCGTGCCGGGCTGCAAGGGGAGAGGGGCGCCGGAGGCTGCCGCGGGCATCGCCCCCTCGCGTGGAGCGAAGGCAGGCATGGTGCCCGAAGGCGCGGTGAGCGTGTCCATCAGCGCATCCGAGGGCGCATGAGATGGGGAGACGCCTGCTCGAGCGGCGGAGGAGGAATCGTCGGAAGCCATGACGGTGCGCTTGTACGGGGATCGACGTGGGGAAGAATGCCCGGCGGATATTCTCCCGATAACGTCTCTGTGTCAAAGGACATCCGGCGCGCCCCGAGCGGGATCCCTGCATACCGATCCCGCCTCCCTACGCGCGCGTATCGCCTTGTGCTCGACGCGATAACCTCATAGGTTCCTTCTTGGGCGCGCTCATGCTCGAGCGCTGCACATTCCGTGTGGACGATGGGCCAATCCACACAGAATCAATCCACGAGGGATTCGACAGGGTATCGGTTGCAGGGAGGGCTCGTCGGAGCCAATGGGAGCGTGCCATGAAGGCTAGGTCGTTCCTTTCTGCCATCTCCGCGGCACGATCATGACGACTTCGGCCACCGTGAGCCTCACGGCGGCGAGCTGCACCGGCACCGTCCTGATCCTGAGAAACTGAGCGCGCGGGCCTCACCCCCCCACCGGCAGGGCGCGCTTGGTTCTCGATCGCCTGATGCTATCCTCGTCCCTGCCCCATGATCCTCGAATGTCGCCACTGCGGTGCGCCGCTCGACGTGAAGCCCGACGCGGCGCTCACGAAGTGTCGCTACTGCGACACCACCAGCGAGCGCCGCCTCCTCCGGACCGTCTCCGCCGAGACCCCGCGTGATTTCCGCCCGCCCCCGCAGTGGCTCCCGCCCCCGCAGTTCCCGGCCCCATCGAACCAGGCGCTCGCGTATCACGAAGAGACCTTGCGCGCGAACACGCGCGCGAACTGGATCGTCCTCCTGGTGGGCGTCTCGGTCGCCGCGGCGCTCGTCCCCGTCCTCCTCCTCACGCTCGGCCCCTCCAAGGGCGGCTCCTCGAAGAAGGGCGGGATCGTAGGGGGCGTGCTGCCGGGCAAGTCGCCCCAGGAGCTCGCGGCCGTTCGAATCGACCAGACCCGGGAAGGCCTCGCGAAGGCGCTCTCCGGCAGCCCCATGGGCTCCATGCTCGCCGTGCCCGTCTCGCACCCGCGGTACCAGAGCATCTCGTTCATGTACGACGACAAGGAGCCCACGTTTCCCCAGAGCTTCACGCTCGTGCAGCGCTCCGGAGCGACGCCGGATCCCAAGGCGCTCGAGGCCCTCGGGAGCCGCCTGCACGGCGGGCTCGTGGACGGGAGCTGGAACTGGGCAGGCCTCGTGGCCGTGCACACGGACGCGAAGACCGGCCTCGTCTCCGCCTCCGTGCTGGGGGCGCGCGTGGGCGGCACGAGCGCGCAAGCCAAGGTGCAGCTCGGCGCCATGTGGAAGCTCGTCCTGCACGCCGTCCTCGGCGCGGGAACGGGCCCGACCGCCGAGGAAGCCCGCTGGATCGGCGCGCCGCACCCCTTCGCCGCGCTGGAGACGATCGACCTCACGACGACCGTCGACAAGGCCGCCGCGACCTTGACCCAGAAGTTCCCCGGCTCGTCCTTGTCCACGTTTATCGAGCTCGGCGTCACCGTCTCCGTGGATCACCCGCTCCTGCGGAACGCCGAGCTCTCCTACCCCAACGAGAAGGGGGGCACGCTCCGGACCGTGGCCCTGCGCGGGAGCAAGGCGTTCCCGGAGCGCCGCGAGGGCCTGGTCGGCTGCCTGGAGGGCAAGCTCGGGAAGGCCAAGGTGGAGGATCGCGATTACCTGGCCAAGAAACGCGATTACGAGTTCCCCGTGGGCAAGCTCGAACTCCGCATCGGGGAGAACGAGGCCCGCGTGCACTGGCTCCCCGGACGGCTCAATGGCCCGGACTGGAAACGAATCGTGGGCGCGCTCGGCGCCTGCCGCTGACCCCGGAGCGTCCTTTGCAAGCCATCGTCAAGGTCTTCGAGGACAACCACATCGACCCGCCGTGGTCGTACCTCGCCGTCTTCGCGATCGACGCCGTCATGGTCCTCGTGATCGCGTTTTGCGTGCGCGAGATCCGGCGCGCGCGCCGCGCGGCCGTCGAGGCGGCCGCGGTGATCAAGCCGAAGGCTCCGCTCTTCGAGGGGGCGCGGTTCGTCGCCGGCACGGTCGAGTTCGCGCAGGGCGAGTTCGAGGCCGTGCGGGTGACGATCTCGCAGGAGGGGAGCGAAGAGAGCGACAAGAACAACAACAAGTCGCATACGTGGACGGAGACGGAGCGCGAGACGCTCGCGCGGCCGTTTTATCTGCGCCACGACACGGGCGTCCGCGTCCGCGTCGAGCCGCCCGACGACGTGCTGCTCGTCGACACGCTCGATCAAAAAGAGTGGCTGCATTCGTCGAAGCGAAAGCTGCGGGCCGAGCTCTTGCCGGGCGAGCGGGTCGTGGTGGAGGGGCGGCTGCACCGGGCGCCGGATCCCGAAGAGGTCGGGGAAACCGCGGGCTATCGCCAGGCCGCCACGACGGGCTGGACGATGAAGCCCTCGCCGCAGAAAGGCATGCACGTCTCGACGGAGAGCCTCTCCCGCCGGCACGAGCTTCGCGCGCGAGCCTTTTTCTGGACGTGCGTGTGGGTGGGGCTGCTCGGGCTCGCCATGCTCATCCCGCTCGGCACCTACCGGGCGCGCGTGCTGCTCGGGGAGAACGTGGTCGCGACGTACCTCGGCAAACGGACGTTCGAGAGGACCAGCAAAGGCAAGACGACCCTGCACCACGGCGTCGATGTTCGGTACGAGGCGCCGCCGGGCACGGTCCGTGCGAGCAGGGGCATCGAGGTCGACGACGACGATTACCTGGAATTGCCGGCGGGGCCGGGGGAGATCTGGGTCCGGCGTGTCCCGGGCTTCTCCACGGCGACGGCGCTCGGGCAGGGGAGCTCGGTGTGGGTGCCGCCCTGGGTCGCCGCCGTGGTGCTCGCCGGTATCGCGGTGTACCGCGCCTACCGCACGCACACCTATCGGCGCTGGTACGAAGGGCGCCTCGTCGAGAAAGACAAAGGGCCCTTGCCCCCGCAGACGAACGAACGTTTCCTCGCGGACGATCCGGTTGCCTTGGAGGGGCGGCGCGCGCGGGCGCTCCGGCGCGAGAGGGCCGCCAAACACGTGGAGCCCATTCCGTTCGAGTGAAGCTCAGGCTTCGGCCTTGGGCCGCAACATCACGAGCAAGACGTCCGCGTCGGGCACCTCTTCCGTCGGCACGAGGCGCTTGCCGCCGCTCGCGAGCCGCACCTCGATCCACCGCGACGAGAGCCTGGCCCGGCGGACGTCCTGCCGCGAGACCGCGTCTCCCTCGCCGAGGTGCAAGCGCGTCTCGTCGAGCATGCAGCGCCCGAAGAACGCGCGCCCTTTCTCCTGGATGCGCCGCTCGGCCTTCTCCAGCCGGTGATCGAAGGTGCGGGACGCGATTTCGCGGCCGAGCGTGTACGGGTCGCGGACGGGCGTGGGCAGGCGGATGCGGGCATCGGCGTGATCGTCGAGCCAGAGCGCCGAGACCACGGGCGGGGCGTCGCCGAGCGCCTCCCAGAAGAGGCCTCCGACGGACGTGATGTCCTGGAAGCGCAGGTCCTTCGTGTCCTTGCCGCGCCCGATGCGCAGCCCCTCCTCGTGCACCTTCACGCGTTGCCCGCGCGCCCGCACGAAATGGGAGAAGGCCCAGAACCCGAGCGAGCCGAAGACGAGCGCGGCCCCGCCGAAGACGACGAGGGCCGCGAGATCGTGCCCCAGGTGCTCCGGGATGATGAAGAACGGCAGGGCGACACAATCGAGCGCGATGAGGAGGCAGAAGAGCCCCACGCCGATACGAACGCCCTGCTGGGCGAGCGAGACGGGGTGCTCCGAGACGAGCGCGCCCAGCGGATCGGCCTGACGATACGGAGTCTGGGCGCGCACGGTGCTCCTATTTCGCGACGTCGAGCCGCTTGCCTTTCGGCCCGTCGATGTCCGCGAAGAAATCGTTCCCCTTGTCGTCGACCACGATGAACGCCGGGAAATCGACGACCTCGATCTTCCAGACCGCCTCCATCCCGAGCTCGGGGTATTCGAGCACCTCCACCTTCTTGATGCAATCCTTCGCGAGCCGGGCCGCCGGGCCGCCGATCGAGCCGAGGTAAAAGCCGCCGTGTTTCTTGCAGGCCTCGGTCACGGCGCGTGAGCGGTTGCCCTTCGCGAGCATCACATACGAGCCGCCGCTCGCCTGGAAGAGGTCCACGTACGCGTCCATGCGCCCCGCGGTCGTCGGCCCGAACGAGCCCGAGGCGTATCCCTCCGGCGTCTTCGCGGGGCCAGCGTAATACACCATGAAATCCTTCATGTACTCGGGCATGCCGTCGCCGCGATCGAGGCGCTCCTTGATCTTCGCGTGCGCGATGTCCCGCGCCACGACCATCGGCCCCGAGAGCGAGAGGCGCGTCTTGATCGGATACCGCGCGAGCTCGGCCCGGATCTCGCTCATCGGGCGGTTGAGATCGATCTGCACGACCTCACCCGAGAGCTCCGCGTCCGTCGTCTCGGGCAGGTACTTCGCCGGGTCGCGTTCGAGCGCCTCCAGGAAGATGCCGTCCTTCGTGATCTTCGCGAGCGCCTGCCGATCGGCCGAGCACGAGACCGCGATGCCCACGGGGCACGAGGCGCCGTGGCGCGGCAGGCGGATCACGCGGACGTCGTGGCAGAAGTATTTTCCGCCGAACTGCGCGCCGATCCCCGTGCGCTGCGTGATCGCGAGGATCTGCCGCTCGAGCTCGACGTCGCGGAAGCCGCGGCCGAGCTCGTTGCCCTCCGTGGGCAAGGTGTCGAGGTAACGCGCCGACGCGAGCTTCGCGACCTTGAGCGTGTGCTCGGCGCTCGTGCCGCCCACGACCACGGCGAGGTGGTAGGGCGGGCACGCCGCGGTGCCGAGGGCGCGGATCTTCTGCTCGACGAACGCGAGCAGGCTCTCCGGGTTCAGGAGCGCCTTCGTCTCCTGGTAGAGGTAACTCTTGTTCGCCGAGCCCCCGCCCTTGGCCATGAACAGGAATTTGTAGGCGTCGCCTTCGGTCGCGAAGATGTCGATCTGTGCCGGCAGGTTCGTCTTCGTGTTGACCTCGCGGTACATGTCGAGCGGCGCGAGCTGCGAGTAACGCAGGTTCGTCGTGCGGTACGTATCGGCGATGCCACGCGCGATCGCGGCCTCGTCGTTGCCCTCGGTCAGCACGTACTGGCCCTTCTTGCCCATCACGATCGCGGTGCCCGTGTCCTGGCAGGAGGGCAGCACGAAGCCGGCGGCGATGTTCGCGTTCCGGAGCAGCTCGAGCGCGACGAAGCGGTCGTTCGCCGAGGCTTCGGGATCTTCGAGGATCCGCGCGAGCTGCGCGAGGTGGCCCGGCCGGAGCAGGTGCGCGATGTCGCGCATGGCCTCCCGCGCGAGGAGCGCGAGCCCCTCCGGCTCGACCTGCACGAACGTCCTGCCTGCCGCCTCGATCGTCGAGACGTGGTCCTTCGTGACGAGGCGGTAGGGCGTCTCGTCCTTGCCGAGGGGGAGCATGTCCTGGAACTGGAAATCGCTCATCGGGCGAAGGTGTACCCGAGGCGGTAGGCGCGTGCCAAGGGCGCGTTCGCAGGGGGCGGACAATTGCAGTGATCGTCGGTCTGGTTGCGCGGCGACGGATTGCCGCACCGGGCTTCATGCAACCACGCTGCAAAGAAACGAGGTCGTTCGAAGGCATCACAAAGCTGCCTCGCGCGAGACAACACGCGGGAGGGAACGTAGCATCGAGGCATGCGCGCTTGGATCTCGGCTTGGATCCTGCTCGTGGCTTCGTGCGGAGGCGGCGGGGAATCGATCTCGCTCGGCGGTGGAGGCAACGGCGGGACGAGCCCCGGAGCGGTATCGAGCGGCGCGGTCGGAGGCGCAGGCGGAAGCGGTGGTGGCGGCGGCAGCGGAGGCGAAAGCGCGAGCGGGAGCGGTGGCGGAAGCGCAAGCGGTGGCGGGGGCGGTGGCGGCAGCGGCGGAAGCGCAAGCGGCAGCGGCGGCAGCGGCGGAAGCGCAAGCGGCAGCGGCGGCAGCGGCGGCAGCTCCGCGGTGTGCGTCGGCAAGAGCGTGATGCCCCCCGGCGACAAGGACATCACGATCACCACGAGCGGCGAAGAGCGGTCCTTCCGGGTGCACGTCCCGCCCGGCTACGACGCCGCGACGCCCGTGGCCGTCGTGCTCGCGTTCCACGGGTATACCGAGTCGATCGACGACTTTGCGAGCCGCACGCATTACGCCGAGGCCGTGGACGAGCGCGGCCACATCGTCGTGTTTCCGCGCGGCAAGGCGCCGTTTGGCGTGCCGGCCTGGAACGCGGGGACCTGCTGCGGCACCTCGCAGATCCAGAACACGCCCGACGTCCCGTTCGTGCGCGACATGCTCGACCGCATCGAGCAAGACTACTGCGTCGACCCGAAGCGCATCCACGCCACGGGTTTTTCCAATGGCGGCATGCTCTCGCACCGCCTCGCCTGCGAGCTCGCCGATCGGATCGCCTCGATCGGCGCGGTCTCCGGCACCATGGCCATCCCCGAATGCGCGCCCCCGCGGCCCGTGCCCGTGCTCCACATCCACGGGACCAGCGACCTCATCGTCCCGTATGCCACCCCCCTTGCCGCGCAGACGGTTCCCAGCACGATCGAAGGCTGGACGACGAGGAATGGTTGCAACGCGGAGACCCAAACGACCTACCAGCAAGGCAAGGCGCGTTGCGAGCGCCAAACGGGCTGCGACGCGGGCGCCGACGTCGAGCTCTGCACGATCGACGGCGGGAGCCACGAATGGCCGGCGGGCGGCTCCGCCATGGGAATGGGCGACCTCGCTGCGACGGACTACATACTCGATTTTTTGGAGGCCCACGCCATGCCTTGACCCCTCGCCCCTTGACGCGGGCGGTCTGGGCTGGATAAAGGAACACGATGCTTCAGGTCCTCGACGCAGACGAAGAATATCTCGTCGCCACGCGAGGCCACGTGCTCGTGAAGGTCTGGGGCCGCATCAACCTCGACCGGGTGCGCCGCGCGTTTGCCGTGCACCGCTGGCTGCTCGAGGCGTCCGATCACGAGGCGACGTCGTTCGGCGTCATCGCCGTCGTCATCCCGCAGCGGCTCGCCATCCCCGACAGCCTCGACGCCGAGATGCGCAAGCTCGACGACCTGATGGCGCCCCACATCTTCGCGAAAGCCGTCGTCGTCGAGGGCGACGGCATGCGGTCGAGCCTCCTCCGCGGCACGGTGAAGGCGACGAGCCTCGTCAAGGCCCGGGGGTACCCCGAGAAGAACTTCGGTGAGATCGGGGATGCGGCGCGGTGGCTCGTCCCGCAGCTCGCGACGAAGACCGGTCAGGTGGTCTCCGCCGAAGATCTCGCCTGGGACATCGCCGAGGCGCGGGCGCTGCACCATCACCTCGCCTGATTCGCCCTCGAACGTTCGGGGCGCGGGCTACTCGACGTCGAGCGGAACGACCTCGACCGAGGGCCGATCGTCGGCTCGCTTCACGTACACGAGGTGCTGGAGCGGCACCGCGTGCCACGTCCCGTGGTCCCGCGTGAGCGGCTCCGAGGCGATGATGCACGAGCTCGCGTCCTCGTCCGCCGAGAGCATGCGCCATTCCCCATCGTACTGGCCGTACGATTTTCCAATCGTGTACCAGATCCGGAGCACCCGCTCCTCCGGCGGGTGGAAATCGTCCCCGAGTCCATCGAATTGTCCGAGGCCGTAGGTATAACAGACGGCGACGAGATCATTGCCGTCCGAGAGGAACAGGTTCATCGGGGAAAACGTGCGGATGCCGAGCTCGCGCCGGATCCCCGCCACGATCCGCAGCGCGGAGGTGACCCCGCGGGCGATGTCGAGCGCGCCGAGATCCGCGCACGGATCGGGGAGCTGCGAGAGCAGGAGCGCGTAGAACCACTCGCTATCGGTCGTCCCTTTGATCGCGCGCGCGATCTCGGGCCGGATCTTCGGCAAGAGGGCAAACTTCATCTCGTCGAACCGCGCGAGCTGCCCATTGTGGGCGAGCGCGAGCCTCGCGCCCTCGAACAGGAACGGGTGCAGGTTCTGCTCGTGGATGATGGCGCGCGTGTCGTACGGCACGCCGCGCAGGTGCGCGAGCAGGGACGTCGCGCGCACCTTCGCCGCGAGCGCGCGCAGGTTCCGATCGTAGATGGCGAGCTGCGTGCTGCGGTAGGCGAAAGGCAGATCCGGGCGCTCCGAGCGCGCGTCCCACGCGAGCAGCCCCGAGCCCGCGAGGTTCAGCCGGGTGTAGAACGCGGCCTGGTGGGTCTGGTTCACGAACGAGACATCGGGCTTGTAGAGCAGATCTTCGAGCGGGATCGGCTCACCGAGGTAGGCGAGGACGCGGCACATGGTCCTCCTGTCGCCCGGGACGCGCGCGCTTGCAAGCGCCAACGCGCGAGGGTTCGTGATCCCGCCTCGCCGGGAAATGGTATCTTCTCCCCGAAGGGGCGATCACGCGTGCACGAGGGACGACGATTCATCGGTGGGGCCGCGGGCGCGCTCACGCTCGCATGCATTCTCACGGGCACAGAGGTCGTGCAGGCCGGCGATCCTTCCCACGTCGCGCTCTGGCGCTTCGAGATGCACGGGGCTTATTTCCAGGGCGATCAGCGGCTCGGGGCGGGCACGCTCGCGCCGTACAACGGCTGGGGTCTCTGGGGTCGGGTCGGCATCTCGGAGTTTCCCTGGAAATGGCTGGGGTACGACGTGCTCGCGCAGATCGGCCTGGTCGGCACGCCGCAGGGCACCTTCGACGTGGCGGCCGAGGGCGCCGTCGCGTTCGCGCCCGCGCGCTGGAAGGGGAGCGTGGACGGCTCGATCGTCCTCGGCGTGGGCGGCGGCTTCGGACTCGAGCGCCCCGTGTGGCTCGGCCGCGGGGGCACGGGGTATCCGCTTTTGCACGGGCGCCTCACGCTCAAACCGAAAAACTCGATTCGGTTCTTCACCTCGTTTCGGTTCACGCCCATCACCTCGGACGCGGGCTGGGTGCGCTCCTACGATCTCGAGGTCGCGGGCGGGTACAAATGGTGGCATCTCGGCCTTCGCGGACGCATCGACGACGTCACGCAGGGGGATCCCGAGCGATTGTACCGCACCTACTGGCTCGGCCCGACGGCGGGATTGGTGATTCGATGAGCCGCGCGAGGACGACCGGTTTTTTTCTGGTCGTGATGACGCTCGCCGGCTGCGGTCTCGATCCGGTGCGCGTCTCGGATCGGGTCTCCACGCGGGACATGTTGCTCGGCGTGACGGCGCTCGATGACGGCGCCGCGGCGGCGATCGACGTGCGGGTCGGCAGCCCCATCGGCGCCGTGGAGCTCACGGGCGGCGACGCGTTGTTCGTCACGGTGGACGGGACACGCCGCCCGATGGTGGAAGGCGAGCTCAATGGCGCGCCGATCCATTCGGTGAAGCTCGACGCGCTGCCGGGTGATTTCCTCCTCGACCTCGAACGCCAGAGCGATCGCGACGTGCACGGCGTCGTCGTCGAGGTCCCGCGCCCGTTCACGATGACCGCCGCGGGCCTCACGCAGGATCTCCCGCTCACGCTCTCCTGGGAGGCCGAGCCCGAGGGCGGCGAGGTCGTGGTGACGGTCCAGGGCGATTGCATCGACCCGCTCACGCGCGCGCTCGACGAGGACACGGGCATGCTCGTGCTCACGCAGGCCGAGCTCCGCCCGCCGCCGGCGGGCCCGCCCCTCGCGCCTTGTGCGCTCCAGGTCTCGATCTCCAAGACGATCACCACGCGGGACGCGCTCTTCTCGATGAACCCGGGTGGAATCGTCACCACGAGCGCCGAGCAGCGCCGGACGATCGCGGCCACCTGGACGCCCTGAAGCCCCCGTGGGCGGGTGCATTGCGGGTTCGATCGGGAGCCTCCGCACGTCCGAGGTCGCGAGGCAGATCCGAGCCAATCTTTTGACGCGCCACATCGGCCTCGTGGCGCTCGGCGTCTATTGGCAGTGCGAGGACAAGCGAAAGGCGTTCGAGGCGGGGCTTGACGAACACGTGAGGAAGCCCGTCGATGCCCGTCGACCCGGAGGCGCTGGAGGAGGCGATTGCGTTCTCGGCCTCGCGCGAGGGATTCAGAGCCCGCCGAGCGCGGCTCGGCCGGCGGCGCCGTGCGTCCATATCGCCATGCCCTGGTCACGTGCGTGACCTGGGCGTCCGCGAGTTCTGGTCAATGATTGGACCAGGTTCGCATACATTATTTTCGAAATGGAACCGCTTGCAATGTTGCCCCAAGCAGAATAATATTCCTGTTCACGCGGGCGGCTCCGGTTCCCGAAGGGGTCTCGTCGGATCTGCGTCACAGCCCACCTTGGTGAGCCCCTCGCGCGTTGACCCAACCACGGCGTGACGCTGCAATACAGAGTGTCGAGGCGCGCGATGAATACGCGTGGCGCGCAGATGCGCGCGCGTGGCGCGTCCTCGACGCCATGGCCATTTCGTCGTCGTTTTTGATCGGCGACGCCCGCCCATCATTTTCATATCCCGGAAGGAACCGACATGACGCACAATCTTCGTCATTCTCTCGCGCTCGTGATTGCTTCGCTCGGCCTTGCGGCTTGCGCCATCGGCGCGGACGAAGGCGGGGAGGACGTGGGAGCCGCTCCGATCGCCCTCTCGGCCGAGGGCCGGTACATCATCAAGTTCAAGGATTACGGCCGGCGTGGCGCCTCGATTGCGGCTGCGGGCGGCAAGGTCGCGCGGGAGTTGCCCGAGCAGGCGGCGAGCGCCGTGTACCTGCCCGACGCAGCGGTCGAGGCCATGGCGAACAACCCGAACGTCGAGTACGTCGAGGTCGATCAGCGCCGGGAGCTTTACGGCCAGACGACGCCGTATGGCATTTCGATGGTGCAGGCGACCGACTCCGCCTTCGCGAGCGCGGGGGGCAGCACCAAGGTCTGCATCATCGACTCAGGCTTCCATGCCGGACACGCCGATCTCCAGGGCCTGCCTGTCACGGGGCAGAGCGGCACTTCGTGGAACACGGACTCCTGCGGCCACGGCACGCACGTCGCCGGTACGATCGCTGCGGTGAACAACTCGCAGGGCGTCATCGGCGTCGCGCCGAACAACGTCTCGCTCCACATCGTGAAGGTTTTCGACGGCGCCGATTGCGCCTGGTCGTACGCCTCGGACCTCGTGGCCGCGCTGAACGAATGCCGGAGCGCGGGCGCACAGGTCGTGAGCATGAGCCTCGGCGGCAGCTTCTCCAGTACGACGGAGAAGAACGCGTTCGACAATGCGAACGCCGCGGGCGTGCTCAATATCGCGGCCGCGGGCAACGGCGGCAACAACAAGACCTCGTATCCGGCGGGGTACGCGTCCGTCATGTCCGTGGCGGCCGTCGATTCGGCGAAGGCGAAGGCGGACTTCTCGCAATACAACGCCGACGTCGAGATCGCGGCGCCGGGCGTGCAGGTCCTCTCGACCGTGCCGTGGACGACGCCGAGCCTCACCGTGGGATCGAGCGCTTACGCGGGCTCGAACATCGATGGCGCGGCGGCGAAGTCGGTCTCGGGTGCGCTCGTCGACGGCGGTCTCTGCGACTCGGTCGGCGCGTGGGCGGGCAAGATCGTGCTCTGCCAGCGCGGCGTCGTCAGCTTCGCGGACAAGGTCAACAATGCGCAGGCCGGCGGCGCCGCGGGCGCGGTCATCTACAACAACGTCTCCGGCGGCTTCGCAGGCACGCTCAACGGCACGAGCGCGATCCCGGCCATCGGCATTGGCATGGAAGAGGGCCAGGCCCTCGTCGCGGGCTCGCTCGGCGCGAGTGCCTCGCTGAACACGATCCAGACGATTCCGGGCACGGGGTATGAAGCGTGGGACGGCACCTCGATGGCGACGCCGCACGTCTCGGCCGTCGCGGCGCTCATCTGGAGCCAGAAGCCGACGGCGACGAACAACGACGTCCGCAATGCGCTCACCTCGACGGCGGAGGACCTTGGCGCGGCCGGCCGCGACGTGAACTTCGGGTATGGCCTCGTGCGCGCGAAGAACGCGCTCGACGCCCTGCTCAGCGGCAGTGGCGGCGGCGGGCCCACCTGCGGCGCCTCCGGCGCGACCTGCTCGGCCGGCTCGGATTGCTGCTCGGGCACCTGCGGCGTCAAGGGCAAGAAGATCTGCAAGTGAGCTTCTGAACGGCGGGGATCCGGCAGCCCGGATCCCCGCTCGCACGCCACCTTTTCCCGCCTTTCCGCCCATTTTTCAATCCAGCGGCCTGGCACTATTTTCTGGGGGCGGGTGTTTTGGCGCGATTCAATATTACAAATGCCAAACGATTTGGATAAGGTATGTTCATGACTTTCGCGAAATCAGGACGTCGAGCCTTTCCTTGGTTGGTCCTCGTCTCGCTTGCGGCGTCCGCGGGCGCGCTCGTCTTGGCTTGCTCCGGGACGAGCACGCAGCCCACGCCCGGAGACACGTGCACGCCGGACCTCGGATCCATTCAGGAGACCATCTTCGCGCGGTCCTGTTCACAACAGGGATGTCATGCCTCCGTCGAGCCCGCGGCCTTCCTCGACCTCGCGTCGGCGGGCGTCGAGCAGCGGCTCGTCGAGGCGCCCTCGGGCACCTGCGAAAACAAGGTCCTCGTGGTACCGGGCAAACCAGAACAATCATTCCTGGTCGAAAAAATGAGGCTGGCCATGCCCGGCTGCGGCCTCCGCATGCCACCCACGGGCGCCCTTCCGGCCGCGGATATCGCATGCATCGAATCCTGGATCGCTGGCCTCCCCGAGGGCAGCACGCCGGACGGAGGCACCGACGCGCTGCCATGCGAAATGTGCGGCGGCGAAAACTGCGTCGACCTCGCCACGGATCCCACGAACTGCGGGGCCTGCGGGAAGGTTTGTCCACCCGGGGCCACGTGCGGCGGGGGCGCATGCGCGTGCAGCGGGGCGCTCACGGCGTGCGGGGACGCCTGCCTGGACACGTCCGTCGACCTTGCGAACTGCGGCGGCTGCGACAAACCCTGTCCGCAAGGTTCGCTCTGCGCGGGAGGGCAATGCGCTTGCCCAGGCGGGCTCGAGGCGTGCAACGGTCAATGCGTGGATACAACGTCGGACCCGATGAACTGCGGCACGTGCGGCACGAGCTGCGGCGCGGGGAAGGTTTGCAATGGCGGCGCATGCCTCGCGAGCTGCGGGATGCTCGAGACCTGCGGCGCATCCTGCGTAGATACGAGCACGAGCGTGACGAACTGCGGCGCGTGCGGGAACGCCTGCGCAGCCGGAGCCTCATGCATCGCCGGCATGTGTACGTGCCCGGCCGGGACCTCGGCCTGCAATGGCGCCTGCATCAACACGACCACAGACCCGGCAAACTGCGGGGCGTGCGGCAAGGTGTGCGCGGCGGGCACGACGTGCCTCGACGGCGCGTGCGCTTGCCCCGGCGGAGGCGCCTCCTGCGGCGGCACGTGCGTCGATACGCAGACCGATCCGAACAACTGCGGCGCCTGCGGCAACACGTGCGCGGCCGGGCAAACGTGCGCGGGCGGGACCTGCACGTGCGGCAGCGGGAGCGTCTCGTTCGCCGTCGACGTGCAGCCCATCTTCACCACGAACTGCGCTTCCGCCGGCTGCCACAAGGGCGTCAACGCGCAGGAAGGGCTCGATCTGAGCATCGGAAAGGCGCATGCCGAGCTTGTCAACGTCGCCGCTACGCAATGCAATGATGGCCGCAAGCTCGTCCTGCCCGGCGACCCCGCGCAGAGCTACCTCATCGACAAGATGATGAACATCGACCTCTGCTCGGGATCGAAGATGCCCAAAGTCGGGATGCTGCCTTCAGCGCAGATCACCACGGTGGCGAACTGGATCTGCGCCGGGGCGCCGAACAACTAGAACATCGAGCGGTTGTCCACCCGATCGATGTTCTCGTCGGCTCAGGTCCCCGCGACCTGCATGCCGTCGAAGACGAGCGTCGGGGTGCGGCTCGTGCCATAGGCGAAAGGATCGTTGCCGACGGCGATGAGGCGCTTCCACACGTCGACGTGGCGGCCGGACACGTTCATCTCGGCGATCGGCTCGGCGATCTTGCCGCCGCGGATCACGAAGCCCTGCACGCCGAGCGAAAAATCGCCCGTCGCGTCGTTCGAGTTCCCGCCGAGGAACGACGTGATGAGGAGGCCCTCCTTCACGTCGAGGGCGAGCGCGGCCTGCGTCTTCGGGCCGAGCTTCCAGGCGATGTTCGTCGAGCCACCCGTGGTCGGCGCCATGCTGAGCTTTTTGCCGTAATACGTGTCGATGTAATGGTTCTTGAGGACGCCCTTCTCGAAGACGGGCATCCGCCGCGCGGCCAGGCCCTCGCCATCGAACGGGCGCGTGCCGAGCCCCTTCGGCAGGAGCGGGTCGTCCGCGAAATCCAGCTTGTCGCTGCCGAACGGTTTGCCCACGAACCCTTCGAGGAACGAGCGCTTCTGCTGCAGCGCGGCCCCGGTGAGCGGGCGGAGCAAATAACTCAAAAAGCGGCCCGCGGCGCGGTTGTCGATGAGCACCGGCATCACGGCCGAGGGGGCCTTCTTGGCGCCCCGCCGCGCGAGCGCCCGCTCGGTCGCGCGGCGTCCCACGGCGGCCACGTCGGGCAGATCCGCGTAGAGCCGCACCCAGGCGTATTCGCCCTCCTCGGGCCTGCGCCCGTCGTCGTCCTTGATGCTCACGTCGGCCGAGATCGAGAACTCCGTGCCTGCGAAGCTCGCTTCGAGCCCATTCGAATGCACCTGCGTCGTCTCGCTCCACGAATGGTAGCCGTTCGTGGTGACGCTCAGGATCGCCTCGCTCCCCTTGACGCTTCGCGCGGCCTCTTCCATGGACTGCGCCGTGCGGCGCAGGTCGAGCGCGGTGATGCTCTCGATCTTCGGATCGGCCATCGACAGGCCCTCCGGCGTCGCCTTCGAATAAAGCGCCGGATCCGGCAGGCTCCGGTGCGGATCCTTCGCCAGCGTGCGCGTGAGGCCGATGGCGTTGTCGAGGAACGACGCGAGGCCCTCGGGGCGCAGATCACTCGTCGAGCAGGTCGAGTACCGACCGTCGACGTAGAGCCGGACCTCGAGCCCGCGGCTCGTCGCCTCCGTGATCTTTTCGAGCTTGCCGTCGCGCCAGGTGACGTCGACGTCCCGCTTCACCCGCGCGACGGCCGCGACCTCCGCCGCTCCCTTTTGTTTGGCCAGAGAAACCGCGTTCCTGGCGATTTGCAGCATGGCTTCGTTCGTCATGACGCCCCTCAGCCCTTCGCGCTCGCCTTGGCGCCCTGGGTTCCGCCTTGACCGCCCACCGTGATCGAGGAGACGCGCACCGTGGGAATGCCCTGCGAGACGGGCACGCTCTGCACGTCCTTGCCGCAGGTCCAGCCGCCCTCGTCGATGACGAGGTCCTTGCCCACCATGTCGATGCGCTCGAGCACCCGCGGGCCGTTGCCGATGATGTTCACGTCCTTGATCGGCCGGGTGAGCTTGCCGTCCTCGATGAGGAAGCCGTTCTTCACGTAAAACGTGAAATCCCCGGCGCCGATCTGGACCTGGCCGTTCGAAAAACTCTGGCAGTAGATGCCCCGCTTCACCGAGGCCACGATCTCGTCGTGCTCGTGTGGCCCGGGTAGCATGTACGTCGCCCGCATGCGCGGCATCGGCGGGTGCTGGTAGCTCTGCCGTCGGCCGTTGCCCGTGGGCTTCAGGCCGTAGTGCTTCGCCGAGATGGAGTCGTGCATGTACGTCGCGAGCACGCCCTTATCGACGAGCGTCGTCGTGCCCGCCGGGTTGCCCTCGTCGTCGACGTTGATCGCGCCGCGCGCGTGTGGCTGCGCCGCGTCGTCGACGATGTTCACGAAAGGCTGGGCGATGGGCTTGCCGATCTTGTCCGCGTAGATCGACGTGCCCTTGCGATTGAAATCGGCCTCCATGCCGTGGCCGATCGCCTCGTGCAGGAGGATGCCCGACGAGCCCGCCGCGAGCACCACGGGCATCTCCCCGGCCGGCGCCGGCACCGCGTCGAAGAGCACGGTCGTCCGCGCGACCGCCTCGCGCACCACGCGGCCCACGGTCTCCGGCGAATAAAAGTCGAACCCGCGCCGCCCGGCGACGTTGTAGCCGTTCGTCTCCTTGCGGCCGCCTTGCTCGGCGACACACGAGACGTAGAGGACCGTCATCGGCTGGAAATCCTCGACGAGCCGGCCCTGGCTGTCGGCGATGAGGATCGCGCCCGCCTCGTCCGCGAAGAAGACGCTCACCTTCTTGATGCGGCCATCCATCTTGAAGATCGCCGCGTTCACGCCGTCGAGGATCGGGAGCTTTTGCGCGGGCTTGATGCCGTCCCAGGGCACGTCGAGCGTGTACCTTTGCGGCAGCGCCGCCCCGACCGCGAGCGCCTTGGGCGCGGGCCGCGCGGGCCCGTCCGCGACCGCGGCCGCCGTCTGCGCCGCGCGCTTGATCGCCTCGCGCGTGAGCTCCTCCGTATACGCGTAGCCCGTCTGATCGCCGCGCACCACGCGCACGCCCACGCCGAGCTCGACGCGCGTGTAGGCGCGGTTCACCTCGCCGTCTTCGAGCTGCAATCCATTGGAGACGCGGTGCTGGAAGAAGAGGTCGGCGTGATCGGCGCCGCGCGAGAGCGCGTCCGCGAGCCCGTCCCGGATCATCCCCTCGTCCACGCCGAATCGGCTGAAATACGAGACCCGCGGCGCGTCGGCCGAGGGCACGACCGCGGCCGTGGTGGGCTTTTCGAGCGCCTGCCCCGCGCAGCCGAGCAGGAACCCGCTCGCCGACGCCGCCGCGATGCTCGATGCTCCCATCTCGATGAATTGCCTCCGCTTCATGCGATGATCGTGGCCCATCGTCCGAGCTCCAGGTGAAAAGTACGGTCACGACGATACACCCCCGTCCACACGCGAGCACGCGGATTCAACAGGCGAGCCGCGTTTCGACGCCTCCGTCCGGGTGGTTCGTCCGGGAACCTTGCTCCATAAGGTCATGCCGCAGCGCGGCACGGCCTGCCGCTTGCAACCAATGCCGTGCCGTGGTCTACAGCGTTGTACCGTCTAGCAGGTAGACGCTCCGGGACGACGCGTGTGAAGGCCGAACGCGGATTCATCCTGACTCCGACCTACCGGATCCACGACGATCGGACCGAGGTGCACCTGTATGCCGTCCTCGCCTGTGGCGAGCCCGCGCTCCTCGTGCACGACCAGCATCGTCCTTATTTCTTCGTGCCCGCGCGGGACGAGGCCGTGGCGCGCCGCGTCGCGGGCGAGCGCTTGTCGGATACGCCCCTCGTCTCGTTCGCCGGAGATCCCGTCTTGCGAATCGAGGCCCCGAACCCCGAGCGCCTCGCCGGGCTGCGTGCATCGCTCCTCGCGAGCGGCGTGATCGCGCTCGAAGCGGACGTGCGCTTCGTACAGCGTTTCCTCGTCGATCACGGCATCCGCGGCGCCTTCTCCGTCGAGGGCCCGTTCGAGCGCCGCCGCGGCGTGGGCCGCGTCTACAGGAACCCACGCATCGAGCCGGCCTCGTTTGTCCCGCGCCTCTCCGTGCTCTCGTTCGACATCGAGACCAGCCTCGACGGCGCGCGCCTCTTCTCCATCGCGGCCGCGGGGCAAGGCGGCGAGCGTGTCTTCCTCATGCAAGGCGGCGCCGCGACGAACTTGCCTTCTGACGATGGGGGCTCCGCCCGGACAAGCCGGGCTGTGCCCCCATACCCCGCGTCTGTCAACGTTTTTTCCGACGAACGCTCCCTCCTCGCCGCGTTTTTCGAGCACGTCCAAAAGGCCGACCCCGACGTGCTCACGGGCTGGAGCCTGCCCGATTTCGACCTCCCCCAGCTCGTCGCGTTCGCCCGCCGCGCGCGCCTCCCTTGCTCGCTCGGCCGCGCCTCGGGCAACCCCACGATCCGCCGTGATCCCGGCTTCACCCGCGAGGCGCGCGCGTTCGTCCCCGGCCGCGTCGTGCTCGACGGACTCGCGCTCGTGCGGGGCGCGTACGTGCGGCTCGACGACTATCGCCTGGAGACCGCGGCGCGCACGATCCTCGGCCGCGGAAAACTGTTTGGCCCCGAAGGACGTGGCGACGCCATCGAATCCGCCTTTCGCGACGATCCCGCCGCGCTCGCCGCGTACAACCTCGAAGATGCCCGGCTCGTGCTGGAGATCGTGCAGAAGCTCGGCCTCGTCGAGCTCGCCGTCGAGCGCAGCCTGCTCACAGGCATGCCGCCCGATCGGGTCGGTTCGCAGATCGCCGCCGTGGACTCGTTGTACCTCGGCGAGATCCGGAGCCGCGGCCGCGTCGCGCCCTCGGTCACCCGTGACGACGATCTCGACACGGGCCCGCTCGCGGGCGGCCTCGTCCTCGATGGTAAACCCGGGTTTTTTCGGAACGTCCTCGTCTATGACTTCAAATCTCTTTACCCGAGCCTCATCCGCACCTTCAACATCGACCCGATGACCTTCGCGGGCGAAGGCCCTCCCGGGGATCCGAGCGTGATTCACGTCCCCGGCGGCGCGACGTTCCGGCGCGATGAGCGGGGCATCCTGCCCGATCTCGTGGCGCGGCTCGGCGCGGAGCGGCAGGAGGCGCGGCGGAGCGGCGACGAGCAACGCGCGCAGGCCATCAAGATCCTCATGAACTCCCTCTACGGCGTGCTCGGATCCCCCGCGTCGCGCCTGTTTTCTCCGCCCGTGGCGAGCGCGATCCCGCTCGCGGGGCAATGGGTCATCCGCGTCGCGGCCGGCGCCGCCGCGTCGCGGCCCGGGCATCGCGTGCTCTATGGCGACACCGACTCGCTCTTCGTCGACGTGGGCGAGCCCGATCCCGAAAAAGCCGCGGCGTATGCGGACGCTCTCCGCGCGCACATCGCTGCGGAGGTCGATGACGCGCTCGCCCGCGCGTTCTCCGTGCAGAGCCACCTCGACCTCGCATTTGCGAAGATGTACGCGCGGTTTTTCCTGCCCGAGATGCGCGGCCGCGCCGAGGGCAGCAAGAAGCGGTACGCGGGGCTCGTGTATCGCCCGCGCGGGGACGGCGAGGTCGAGATTGTTGGCCTCGAAGCGGTCCGGCGAGATACGAGCGCCATCGCGCGGCGATTCCAGCGCGAGCTCCTGGATCGTGTCTTTCACGATCGTCCCGTCGAGCCGTTTGTCTTAGCGTTCGTCGAAGACCTCCGGGCGGGCCGATTCGACGCGGAGCTCGTCTACCGCAAGGCGCTCCGCAAGCCCCTCGACGCCTACACGAAGACCACGCCGCCGCACGTAAAAGCGGCGCGCAGGCTCGGCGCGGACGCGGGCCGCGTCGTCTCGTACGTGGTCACGAAAAACGGCCCCGAGCCCACGAGCGCGCGTTCGTCCCCATTGGATCACGAACATTATGTCGAGCACCAGATCAAGCCGATCGCGGACGCGGTGCTGCGTTTGTCGGGCGGGCGCGATTTCGACGACGTCACGGGCGCGCGGCGCCAGCTCTCGCTCTTCTGAATTGCCCGGGTGACAGGCGCGGGCGCGGGGAGTATGGTGCCGCGCCATGGTGCGTCGTGAGGAGATCGACCAAACGGCCGGGACACCGGTTCGAGGGTCGGTCTTGCGCTGCACGTCTCCAACGGGTGAGAGTCCCGTCCGGGTAAGCGCCGGAGCGCCCGGTAGCA
>NZ_SSMQ01000115.1 GCF_005144585.1 Polyangium fumosum
CCTGTGCCCACGCTTCCGCCGACGAGGCCACCTCTGCATCCAACATCTCCCTCGCTAAATGTCGTCAGAGGGGGGGAATGTACCGATCGGAGATGGAACCAATGCTCAGGGCACGGCCTGGACCGGGGTCGATGAACTGCGCGATGCGCAGTTCATCGAACAGCCAGGGGCAAGACCGGCGACGACCCTGCCAACCAAAGCAGCAGGGCTGACGCTTCAACGGGCAACGTGCCCGTCGCCCGCGTGAAACCCACCTCCACGGTCTTGCCACCGGCCCGTTGGAAGAACTGCGCACCGCGCAGTTCTTCCAGCCTCGGTCCAGGCCGTGCCTGGTCAGGGTCGAGGGGCGGATAGCCCCCGCGGGGTCCGGGGCGGCGCCCCGGCGCGACCCCCCGCGAACCCCCCTTCCGCAGGTCCCCTCAGGGCCAGTCGACGTCCTTCTTGACAAGCGGATCGTGGCAGAACACGCGGGGCGTCATCTTCGGGGTCGCCTCGGCGAACGCCTTCACGATCGCCTCGGCCTGCTCGATGTTCGTGGCCTTCGCGCCCACGAAGAGGCTCCGGCCGTCGTCTTCCACCACGAGCTTCGCCCCGTCGAACTTCTTGCCCTCGAACGACTTTTTCACCGCGGGGAACTCCTTCGGGATCGGCGCCGCGCTCGGCCCGATCGAGAAGAGGTGGGCGTAGGGTTTTACGCAAAGCGGCGTCGCGGGGTAACGGAAGTTCGAGGTGAGCGTGGCCTGGACCTCCTTCTCGGAGGGCATGACCACGGGTTTGTCCACCTTCGTCGAGCGAAGCAGGTACCGCGTGCTGCCCGCCCTGCCGTAGACCCACACGTCGCTCGTGGTGCGCGCGTACACGGCCCCGGGCTCGAAGCCCTCCAGCTTCTTCGGCAGCGCCACGGCCTCCCACGTACCCCCGGGCTTCTTGGTGTACAAACCATCCTTCGAAGCGGCCAGGAACGCGCCGCCCTCGATCACGATGAAGTCGTTGATCTCCTTCTCGGACGGCGCCTTTTCGAGCGCCCACGCCTTGCCGTCCCAGTGCGCGAAGTACGGCGCTCCGCCCGCATTGCCGAACACCCATACGTCCGTCGCGGAGACGGCCACGAGGCCGCCGATCTTGAGCGAGCCCGAGGCCGGCGCGGGGAGCGGCTCCACCGTGCCGCGCACCTTCTTCGCTTCCCAGCGCTCGACCATCGGCGCGCCCTTTCCGCCTCCGTCCTGGCACTCGTAGCCCGCCGCGAAGGCTTCGCCCGTGGGCGTGCCCGTGAAGACGTAGGGCTCGGTCGAGCTCATCTTCACCTTGCAGCTCTTGTCGTCCTCGGGCGGCGTATCCCTCGGCGCCTCCTCGGCGCCCTCGCCCTCACCGACCGGCGCCGCTTTTTTCGCGGCCGTGGGCGCCGGGAGGACGCCGCCCTTGCCGCCGACGAGGGCCATCCGAATGTCGTTCGAGGGCATTGCAATGGCGAGGACGACGTTGTCGCCGATCGTCGCGATGCCGTGCACGATCTCGCCCTCGCGGAGGATCGATTGTGGCTCCCAGCGGCCGCCGAGGGAGTCGAACCATTTGTAGACCTTGGCCTTGAGGTCCTCGTCGACCGCCCCGATCCAGGCGGACTTCGGCCACTCGCCGCCGATGCCGTACGAGGGCTCGCCCTTCTTGAGGCCCTTCATGAACGCCGGATCCTGCACGAGCGGCCCCTCGCCGAGGGGAAGATGGAGATTCGACACGGAGAGGAGCGCGCCGCCCCCCATCGCCGTGATCGCGATGGCGTCCGGCGCTTCGAGCACGATCGAATACGCGCTCGTCTCCGCAGGCGCAGCGGCGGCGCTCGCCGCGGGCGTGGGCGCCGCCGCCGAGGTCGCCGCGGGCGCGGCCGAGCCTGCCGGCGCGGGCACCGAATCCGACGATTTTCCGCAGGCGGAGAGGAGGAGCGCGGAGACCGGGACGAGCAAGCGTATCTTGTGCATGGGTTTTCTGGGTTATGAGCCGTACGGCGGGCGCCTTCGCGCGTCAAGTGAGGGGGGCGCGCGTCCGCTTCCTTCGTACCCTTCGTGCGGAGAGAACTCCCGGATCGCGGCGAGCGTGGTAGAGTCCGCGCCCCATGGCGCGTATCTACGAAGACAACTCACGCAGCATCGGGCGCACGCCCCTCGTCAAGATCAACCGCCTCACGGCGGGCGTGCGCGCGACCGTGCTGGCCAAGGTCGAAGGCCGAAACCCCGCCTACTCGGTCAAATGCCGCATCGGCGCCGCGATGGTGTGGGACGCCGAGGAGCGCGGCGCCCTCCGCCCCGGCATGTCGATCGTCGAGGCCACGAGCGGCAACACCGGCATCGCGCTCGCGTTCGCCGCAGCCTCGCGCGGGTATCCGTGCGTGCTGACGATGCCCGAGACGATGAGCATGGAGCGGCGCAAGGTGCTGGTCGCGCTCGGCGCGCAGATCATCCTGACGCCCGGCCCGCTCGGCATGAAGGGCGCCATCGCCCGCGCCGAGGAGCTCGCCGCGACGCAGCCCGACAAGTACGTGCTGATGAAGCAGTTCGAGAACCCGGCGAACCCCGCCATCCACGAGAAGACCACGGGCCCCGAGATCTGGGAGGACACCGACGGCGAGGTCGACGTCCTCGTCAGCGGCGTCGGCACGGGCGGCACGATCACCGGCGTCTCGCGGTACATCAAGCAAATGAAGGGCAAGAAGATCGTGACCGTCGCGGTCGAGCCCACGCACTCGCCCGTCATCACGCAGACGATCGCGGGGCAAGAGGTCAAGCCGTCGCCGCACAAGATCCAGGGGATCGGCGCGGGGTTCGTCCCGCGAAACCTCGATCTCTCGCTCGTGGATCGGGTGGAGACGGTGACGAACGACGAGTCGATCGCCATGGCGCGCAGGCTCGCGCGCGAGGAGGGCATCCTCGCCGGTATCTCGTGCGGGGCGGCGATGGTCGCGGCGCTCCGGCTCGCGGGTGATCCCGCGTTCGAGGGCAAGACGATCGTGGCCGTCCTGCCGGACGCCGGCGAGCGTTACCTCTCGACCGCGCTCTTCGAGGGCATGTTCGAGGCCGTGGAAAAGGCGACGGCCACGTGAAAGAGGGGGTTCGGGGGCGTAGCTCGGCTCGCCGAGCAGAGCCCCTGAGCGCTACATGATGGGCGATCCGGAAAACGGCCTCGGCAACGTGGTGGACGGGCTGATCGCGAGCTACGGGCGCGATCGGCGCGGCCACTACATCGGCAAAAAATTCCTGCCCTCCCGCGAGGAGATCTTCGAGATCATCGAGCTCCTCTTCCAGGTCTTCTACCCCGGGTATTACGGGCGTCAGGACCTGACGGAGGGCAACCTTCGTTACCACGTCGTCACGCTCGTCTCGACGCTGCGTGAGAAGCTCGCGACGCAAATCGAGAAATGCCTCTGCTGGGCCGGCGAGTCGGAGCGCGACCCCGCGGAGGAAAAAGAGGCCGGCGGCTGCGCCGAGTACGGCCGGCACATCGCGTGCCGGCTGCTCAGCCGTCTGTCCGAGATCCGCGACACGCTCCTGCTCGACGTGCAGGCGGCGTACGACGGAGATCCGGCGGCGGGCAGCCTGGACGAGGTCATCCTTTCGTACCCGGGCCTGCTCGCCATCACGGTGCATCGCGTGGCGCACGAGCTCTACGTGCTCGGCGTGCCGCTCATGCCGCGCATCATGAGCGAGTGGGCCCATTCTCGCAGCGGCGCGGACATCCACCCCGGCGCGACCGTCGGCGAGAGCTTCTTCATCGATCACGCGACGGGCGTCGTGATCGGCGAGACGAGCCACATCGGCGGCCACGTGAAGATCTACCAGGGCGTGACGCTCGGCGCGATGTCGCACCCGAAGGACGAGCGAGGCCGCGTCATTCGCGACACGAAGCGCCATCCGACGGTCGAGGACGCCGTCACGCTCTACGCGAACGCGACGGTGCTCGGCGGCCAGACCGTGGTGGGGCAAGGCAGCGTCGTCGGCGGCTCGGTCTTTTTGACGCGGGGCATCCCGAAGCGCTCGCGTGTCGCCGTCAAACCCCCGGAGACCCGCGTCATCGCCGCGGGCAGCCAGCCCGGGGACGATGAGTATCCGGCCGATTTCGAGATCTGAAGCCTGCTGACCTCTGGTCCCGCGCCGGCGGTCTCGCTATAGGGGACCGCCCGGCTCGCCCGGGCGAGTTTGCCGGAGGAGGCGACATGAGCAAAGCCGGGAATCGTGCCCGGGATTTCGGGATCGTCACGCTCGCCTACGTCGCGGGCACCGTCGTGGGATGGCTGGTGTACCGCGCGGTCGCGCCGGGGCATTCGTCGATCGTGGCCTTTGCCGCGGCAGACGCGGCGGCGACGGTCGTGGTCTTCGTGGCGAGCGTGCTGTGCAACAATTCGAGCCTGTACGATGCGTACTGGAGCGTCGCGCCGATGGTGATCGCGCCGGCGATTGCGATGTCGCCGGAGGCAGCGGGCGCGCCGATGTCGCGGCGCATCTTGGTCACGGCGCTCGTGCTCGCGTGGGGCGCGCGGCTCACGTGGAACTGGGCGCGCGGCTGGCATGGGCTCGGCCATGAGGATTTTCGGTACGTGGATCTGCGCCGCTCGATGGGGCGGGCGTACTGGCTCGTGAGCTTCCTGGGCCTCCACTTCATGCCGACGGTCTGCGTGTTCCTCGGCTGTTTGTCCCTCTTCCCGGCCCTCGGCACGGGGACGCAGCCGCTCTCGTGGCTCGACGCGGCGGCCTTCGTGGTGACGACCGGCGCGATCGTGCTGGAGACGCGCGCCGACGCGGAGCTCCGCGCGTTCCGGCTCCGGAACGACGGGCCGGGGCGGATCCTCGATACGGGCGTGTGGGCGTATTGCCGCCACCCGAACTACCTCGGCGAAATCACGTTCTGGTGGGGGCTTTTCCTCTTCGCCCTCGCCGCGGATCCGGGCATCCGGTATCCGCTCGTCGGGCCCGCCTGGATCACCTGCCTGTTCGTGTTCGTCAGCATCCCATTGATGGACAAACGCTCCGTGGCGCGCAGGCCCGGATATGCCGATCACATGAACCGCGTGCCGGCGCTCTTCCCGCGCCTGCCGAGGAAAGCCAAGGGGTAGATGAGACCATGATCCTCGATGTTTTCCGGATGAACGACAAGGTCGCGATCGTCACGGGCGCGAGCCGTGGGATCGGGCGTGGCGCCGCGATTGCGCTGGCCGAGGCGGGGGCCGACGTGGTGCTCGCGGCGCGGCGCGTGGACGTGCTGGAGGAGGCCGCGCGGGAGGTCCGCGCGCGCGGGCGGCGGGCGCTCGTGGTGCCGACGGACGTGACGGCGGGCGCGGAGCTCGACCGGCTGCTCGCCCGCGCGCTCGAGGAGTTCGGCCGGCTCGACGTGCTCGTCAACAATGCGGGCGGGTATCCGCCGAGGATCGCGATCGCGCTGTCGAACGAGGAGATGCTCGCGTCGTACCAATTCAACGTCGTCTCGGCGCTGCACCTCTCCCGGATCGCCGCGCCGCACCTCGCGCGGACGCGCGGCGCAATCGTGAATATCTCGTCCGCGATGAGCCACTGCGTGGACACGGGCTTCGTCGCCTACGGGGCCGCGAAGGCCGCGCTGAACCACATGACGCGTCTGCTCGCCCACGAATGGGCGCCGCGGGTGCGCGTCAACGCGCTGGCCGTGGGCGCGACGATGACGGACGCGCTCGAAGCATTCGTCGGGGCCGGCGACCTGCTGGACAAGATGACGGCGAAAACGCCCATGGGCCGCCTCGCCACGCCCGAAGACATCGCGGCTTCGGTCCTTTTCCTGGCCTCGCCCGCGTCCTCGTGGATCACGGGGAAAATCCTGGAGGTCGACGGCGGCACGCACGCGAGCACGTGGCCCTACCCGATGCCGGGTGGGCTCGACGACATCCCGTAACGAAAGCGAGCGAGCAGGCGGCCGTGACGGCCCACATCAAAATGCGTCAATGAAACAACGCGTGTTCCGCGACACGAATGCCGTGTCGCGGGGGCGGCGACGAGCCTTGCGTGGCTGGAAGCCCTCCTGTAACGTACCGTGGCCGCCTGTACTGGTGAAACGCGGGCGGCGCACGAACCACCATGCCGGACGCCGCGGAACCCCTGCTTGCGAACGAGATCCTGGATACCTCCCCGACATTCGTGGTCGGAATCGATGCATGCGGTCGTACGGTGTACATGAATGGCACGATGCTCGGCGCGCTCGGGTATACACGCGACGAGGTCATCGGCCAGGATTACGCGGCGATGTTCGTCCCGGTGCGTGATCACGAGGTGCTCCGGAGGATCTTCGGGGAGCTCGTGTCGTCGCGCGGGACGACGTACAATGAAAACCGGGTCATCACCCGGAGCGGCCGCGAGCTGCTCGTCGAGTGGCATGGAAGGCCGGTCTACGACGACGACGGCGTGTTCAAGTATTTCTATGGCGTCGGTATCGACGTCACAGGGCAAAAGCGCATTCGCGAGGCGCTCTACCGCTCGCAGCAGCGGCTCGCGCTCCACTTTCATCAAGCGCCGCTCGGCATGATCGAGTGGGACACCGATTTCCGCGCCGCGGACTGGAACCCGGCGGCGGAGTCGATCTTCGGCTGGCACCGCGAGGAGGCCATGGGCCGTTACGGCCAGGAGCTCATGGTGCCCCCGGAGACCCGCCCCTACGTGGCCGACATCTGGGAGCAGATCAAGCAGGCCAAGGGGCCGGTGCGCGCCCGCAATGAGAACATCACCAAGGACGGCCGGCGCATCACGTGCGAATGGACGAATACGTCGCTCGTCGACGAGGAGGGCCAGGTCGTCGGCGTCGCCTCGCTCGTGAACGACGTGACCGATCGCGTGAAGGAGGAGGAGGAGATGCGCGAGCGAGCGCGCGCGCAGGCCGCCACCATCGAGGAGCTCTCGGCGCCGGTCCTCGATCTCTGGGACGGCGTGCTCGCGATGCCGGTCGTCGGCGGGATCGACGCCACGCGCGCGACCCGCATGACGGAGAGCCTGCTCGATGCGATCGTGCGGAGCAGCGCGCGCTTTGCAATCCTCGATTTGACGGGCGCGTCGACGATGGACGCCTCGATTGCCTCGCACCTCGGCGACATGGTCCGCGCGACCGGCCTCATCGGCAGCGAATGCCTGGTCTCGGGCCTCGGGCCGGGAATGGCGCGCACGCTCGTCGAGCTTGGCGTGCCGTTCTCCGTCAAGACGTTCGGCTCGCTCCGCGCTGCCCTCCGCCACGCCATCCGAGCGGCGCGGGTCTAAGCGAGCTACGCCGACGCCCCGCCCTCGTCGTTGTGCCTGGGCGCATCGCTCCACGGCGCAGGGCGGCCGACACGAGGGAGTTCGAGGGTGAACGACGATCCGACTCCCGGCTGGCTCTGGACCCGGAGCGAGCCTCCGTGCGCTTCCGCGATCCGGCGGCTGAGGTACAGACCGAGCCCCAGCCCGCCGTAATTCTCGGAGGCGGCGCGCTCGAAGCACTCGAAGATGCGCTCCTGCCGCGCCGGGTCGATGCCGATCCCGTGATCCTCGACCACGATCCGCGCGAGCCCGCCCTCCTCGCCCCAGACAACCTCGATGGGCTTGCCGGCCCCGAACTTGATCGCATTCGAGAGGAGGTTCGTCAGGATCTGCTCGATGCGGTCCGGATCCCAATGGCCGACGACCTGGGGGCCGTCCTGGATGTGGACCGAGCACCGCGCTTGTGAGAGCTCCGGCTTGAGCTGGTCGAGCGCATGGCGGAAGAGGGTCGCGAGGTCGACGTTCTCGGGCTCGAGCGGGAGCCGGCCCCCGTGGAGCTGCGAGACGTCCACGAGGGCCTTGTTCAGCCGGGCCAGGCGTGTCCCCTGACGCAGGGCCCGCTCGACCAGCTTGGCCATCGCCTGCATCTCGCTCGACCGGCTTCCCCGGATGGACCGGTCGAGCGATTGCAGCGTGAGTCGGAGCGACGTCACCGGCGTATTCAGCTCGTGCGAGGCCACGGTGAGGAACTCGTCCCGCACGCGGATGGCGTCCCGGGCCTTGCAATAGAGCCGCGCGTTGTCGATCGCCATCGCGGCCCGGTGCGCGACCTCCTCGACCAGCGCGAGATCGGCGCGCACGTAGCGGCGTCCCGGCGCGCCCGAGACGACGCTCAGCGCCCCGAGCGTTTGTCCATGCGCCACGAGTGGCACAATCATGGAGCTCCGTGCCCCGAGCGCGAGGCTGACCTTCAGATGCTCTTCGTTGACGACCAAGCCTCGTATGACGTCGTCGGAGAGCTCGGGCACGAGGAGCGGCGCCCCCGTCCGCAGGACCCTCGACGCCCCGTGGGGTGAATCCCAGCGAGGGGGATACCGCCGCTGGAGCTCCTCGAGCAGCGACGCCTTCGTGGGGTCCTTGTGTGCGCCGGCGATGCGTCGGATTTCTCCGCCTTCCACGATGTCGATCACGCACCAGTCGGAAATCGATTGCACGCACAGCCTGGCGAGGCGCGCGAGCGTCTCCTGGTAATCGAGCGACTCCGACAGGACCGCGCCAGCCTCGGCGAGGAACATGGCGCGGCGCTCCGCCGCCTCGGCCGCCGCCCGCGCCGCCTGCTCCTTCCGGAGGAGCTGCGCCTTCTCCAGGGAAATCGCTGCCTGCGTGGCGAGGAGCGAGAGGGCCACGAGCCTGTCGGGCGTGAACGCGCCGGCGAGGAGGTTATTCTCCAGATAGAGCAGACCCACCACCTCGGTCTGCTGAAGAATGGGCAAGCAGAGGAGCGACCTCGGCTTCACGCGCGCGAGGTAGGGATCCGATGCGTATTTCGCGGCCTCGGCCGCGTCGTCCAGGATCACGCGCTCCTTCGTCCGCAGAGCGTAGGTGACGATCGAGACGGGCACCAGCGACGACGAGAGCCGCTGCGATTCCAGGAGCTTCGTCGCCACGTCTCCTCCCTCGAACGACGCCTCCGCCTCGATCGAAGCCCCCTCCTCCAGGCACAGGACCAGACAGCCGCGTTGCGCGCCGCCCTGCTCGAGCACCACCGTGAGCAGCGTACGCAGGAGCTTGTCGAGGACGATCTCGCCCGAGAGGGTCTGCGAGGCCTTCGTCACCGAGAGCAGGTCGAGCAGCTCCGGCCGAAGCGCCAAGGTGGCAGCCGGAGAAAGGGGCCTCGAGGGGAGCAGACGAGGATACATCTGGTCGATCTGCTCGACTTTGCGTTCCGCGCCCCAGCAAGCATAACAAGCGCGGGCGTCGCGGAGGTACATGTCGGCGATCCTGCCGAATCCTCGTGCTCGGTAAAACCGCGACGCCAGCTCGTGGGCGAGCCCTTCATTGTGGACGAAGCCCTGGTCGTGGGCCGAGCGGATGGCGTCCTCGTAGAGGCGCTCGGCGTCGAGGTCGCGGCCTTCGATGCGGGCGATCTCGGCGGCCACGAGCGCCGCCCGGTTCTCGAAGTTGTCGGGGCAGTTCTCCGCCCAACGCTCGAGTTTCTCGTGGTGGGTGACGAGGGCCTTCAGGTGCCGGGGTCGCTCCTCGACGGGTACCGTGCTATAGCAGGCCGCCCGCGCGATGGCGCCATAGAAATGATATTCGGCCATCTCGAAGTGGGAGGGCGACGTCCAGAGGAGCGGCTCGGCCTTCGATGCGGCCTCGATGGCGGAAGCGAAATCGTTCGCATAAAAACGCGCTTGAAGCTTGCGGATCCAGTACCAGCACGTGGCGGTCGCCAGGCGCGGATCCGCCTCCAGGTGCTGCTCGAACCGGCCCTCGTCGAACTCGGTATCGTTGAAGGAGGAGAAGCTCGGTGTCAGGCCCACGAGCGTGCGGATGAGCCTGAGCTGCCCGGTGAGGATGTCGGCGATGAGCCCGAAACCTGTCTTCCGCGCGAACGCGAGCCCCTTCTCGGCCTCTCGCTGCACGTCGCCGAGCGGATCTCCGGAGGCGAGGAGGTGCGTGGTCAGGTCGAAGAAGCTGTACGCCGCATAGGTGAGGTCCCCAGTCTCGAGCGCCGTGTCGAACACGCGCCGCAGCAGCGCGCGGCCGTCTCGCAGGTGCCTCGTCCAGGGAAGGACCACGGACCCGACGCACACGTAGACGCGGGCCTTGAACCGGCTCCGCTCCTGCTTCTCGACCAGGTCGGAGCCGAGCTTTCCGAAGCGGAACCCGGCCTGGTAATCGCCGAAATGCGGCCCGAGGATCATGCCGAGGTGGGCATAAGCGAGGCTCGATGCCTCGCTATTGCCATGCTCCAGGCTGAGGTTCACCATCCGGCAAATGACGAGGCAGAGCAGATTCTCGTCGGTGAACAAGGCGGGGGGAATGGCCCGCGTGAGGACGTCGAGGGTCGCGCGAAAGGCCGGATCGCTCATCGAGGGCAGGTCGACGAGGTCCTCGATCGAGCGGCCACCGAGCTGTCGCCCGAGCCGCCCGTATTCCTGCTGCACGTCGTCCTTCGTCGGATGCGGCGACCACGCGACACCGACGCGCCGGAGGTATTCGAGGCCCACTTCGACGCTGCGGTCGCTTCGATCCAGGGTCGTGTAGAGATCCATGCGCAGACAAGCGACCGCGGCTGCGTCGACGAGATTCTTTGCGCGGCGCGAGAGCAAGGAGAACCGCTCCTCCGCCGCCGAGAGCTCGCCGGTGAGCAGCTCGCACTCGGCTCGGTGCAGCTCGAGCGCGAAGGTGAGCTCGTAGCGCCGATCCCACCTGTCCTCGGGCAGGAGCGTCGATCCAACGGAGAAATAACGCTTCGCCGAGGCGTAGGCCGTCGACGCCTTGGCGCGCTTGCCCGCGAGGAGATTGAGCTCGGCCACCCGCTCGCGCTCCTCCCGCGACGGGATCAGCGCGGCGCCGCGATCGAGCTGGTTCACGATCTCGAAGAGCTTCCCCTCGAGCTCCTCGGGCTGCGCGTGCGACGAGAGCAGCCTGCCGATCTCGAGGTGGACCGCCGCCCGCTCGCCTTCGGGGATGAGCGAATAGGCCGCCTCCTGGACGCGGTCGTGGGGAAACTTGTACGTGTCGCCCAGGCGGAGGACGAGCCCGGCACGAACGGCCTCCCGGAGATCCGCGCGCGAAGCCTCCTCCGAGCAATCGAGGACCTTCGCGAGGACGAGGGCCTCGGCCGTGTTCCCCAGACAAGCGAGCATGCGCAGCGCTCCCTGGGTGCTCGCAGGCAACCGCGCGAGCTTGCCGACCACCAGGTCGACCACGTTGTCGGTGAAGCCTTTCTCGCGGGCCTTCTCCACGTCCCACTGAAAGGCCCCCACGCGCGCATCGAATTCGATCAGGCGCTCTTCGTGGAGCGTGGCGAGGAACTGGATCGCAAAAAATGGATTGCCGGCCGTCTTCTCGTGGATGAGGTCCGCCAGCGGGGTGACGTCTTCGCGGCGGCAGTGGAGCGCATCGCCGACGAGCGCGGCGAGTTGCTCTCGGGAGAGCGGGCGGAGCACGATCTCCGAGACGCGTGCGCCCTCCTTCCGCACCTTGTCGAGCGTAACCACGAGCGGGTGGGTGGAGCTCACTTCATGGTCTCGGTAGGCGCCGATCACGAGGAGAGAGCCCGTTTCCGGGTGGGTCACCAGATCCGCGAAGAGCTCGAGGCTCGCCGGATCGGCCCACTGGAGATCGTCGAGGAAGAGCGCGAGGGGGGACTCCCTCCGGGCGAACACCCCGATGAAATGCCGGAAGACGATGCGAAACCGGTGCTGCGCCTCGATCGGCGACAGCTCGGCGACCGGCGGTTGCCTGCCGATGACGAGCTCGACCTGCGGGATCACGTCCACGATGAGCTGTGCGTTGATCCCGAGGGCCTCCAGGAGCCGCTCGCGGAGAAGAGCGAGCCGCTCCTCGCTTTCGGCGAGGATCTCGAGCACGAGCCCCCGGACGGCCTGGACGATCGTGGAATACGGGATGTCGCGCTCGTATTGGTCGAACTTTCCCGAAAGGAAGAAGCCCCGCGCGCGGACGATCGGCTTTTCGAGCTCCTGAACCAGCGCGGACTTTCCGATGCCGGCGTATCCCGAGACCAGAACGAGCTCGGGAGATCCCGTGCCGACCACGCGCTCGATCCCCTGCAGCAGCGCGGCGATCTGCTCCTCGCGGCCATAAAGCTTCTCGGGAATCTCCAGGCGGCCCGAGACGTCGTGCTCGGCCAAGGCGAACGGCGCGAGCCTGCCTTGGGCGCGCCATTCGGAGAGGCACCGCGCGAGGTCATGCGCGAGGCCCCGAGCGGTCTGGTAACGATCGTCCGCCATCTTGGCGAGGAGCTTCATGACGATCGCGGAGAGGATCTCGGGCAGCTCCGGGACCCACGCTCGGGGCGGGGGCGGGTTGCGGGCGACGTGGCAATGCACCCATTCGAGCGGGTCCTCGGCCTCGAAGGGCAGGCGCCCGGTGAGCATTTCGTACAACGTCACGCCCAGCGCATAGAGGTCGGCGCGGCTGTCGATCGCCCGGTTCATCCGCCCCGTTTGCTCCGGCGAGAGGTACGGCAGCGTGCCCTCGATGAGGCTCGGGCTCTGGGCCGCCTGGGGCTCGCGGGAGGGGCTGACCGCGAGCCCGAAGTCGGCGAGCTTGACCTGGCCGGTGGCCATGTTGACGAAGATGTTCTGGGGTTTCAGATCTTTATGGATGATGCCACGCTGGTGGAGTTCCCCGACGGCCGCCGCGATACGCACCGCGAGATCGAGGAACTCCTCGAGCGGCAAGGGCGCGCCGAGGACGTGGTCGAGCGACTGACCACCAAAATCCTCCAGCACGAGCGCCGGCATTCCCTCGTGCGTCGCGAGCGCGAGCGGCTTGACGATGGTCGGCAGATCGAGCTGCCTGCCCATCTCGTACTCCCGCTTCAAGCGCTCGAGATCGCGCGGGCGGCTGCGCCTCGGGTCGAGCACCTTCAGGATCACGGGGAGGTGATCGGCCGTCCGGACCCCGCGGAGCACAAGGGTGCCCCTGCCCTCGTGAAGTGTCTGCATGATCTCGAACGGGGACGCGTCCTTCATGGGAAAGCTCGCCGCCCGGAGCGGGCGTCAGGCAAGGGGCGCGCAGGAATGGGCCCACCCATGACTTGCGATCGGCAGCCCCCCTAAACCCCCATAGCATGGAACCAGCGCTCCTGGCGCGCCCTCGTGGCGAAGGACGGCTCCACACGCGGTCGGTCGTGTCACACCCAACGCCAGACGGGCCACGGCGTATGACCCCGCTCACCAGCCAGAACGCTCGCACCTCTCCGCGAGGCCGCGCGGTCGGCGCGCGGCGTGCGCGTCCCCGCGGATCAACGGCCGGGCGCCGTCACCAGGGCGTCGGCTTGTAGTCCTTGAAGAATTGCCCGAACGCGTGGGTGCCCGTGGCCATCCCCTCGAAGATCGGGTCCACGATCCGGGCCGCCCCGTCCACGATGTCGAGCGGCGGGTGGAAGCCGTGGATCGATTGCTTGCGCGCCGCGATCTCCGCGGGATCCTCGTCCGTCACCCAGCCCGTATCCACGCTGTTGATGTGGATGCCGTCCTTCACGTAATCCGGAGACGAGGTGCGCGTCAGCATGTTCAGCGCCGCCTTGGCCATGTTCGTGTGCGGGTGTTTGTCGGTCTTGTGCTCGCGGTAGAATTGCCCCTCCATCGCCGAGACATTGACGATGTGTTTGTCGCGCGAGGGGTGCCGCGTCATGAGGCCCTTCAGCTTGCTGCTCAGCACGAACGGGGCAATGGCATTGACGAGGTGCACTTCGAGGAGCTCGATCGTGGGCACCTCCGCGAGCGCGAGGCGCCAGCTATTCTTGTCGCGCAGATCGATCTGCTGGAGGTCCGCGTCGAGCGCGCCGCGGGGGAAGAGATCGACCCGGCCGCGCAGCGCGTGATCCTCGGCCGTCAGCGGGATCTGCGAGAGCGCGGCGGAGCCCTCGAACAAGGCGAGCGAGCCCGCGCGCGGGGCGAGCGCGACCTCGTTGGCCTGGGCGAGCGCTCGTTGCGCGGCGCGCTCGGCCTCGTGGCTCGCGACGAGGCGGGCCGCCTCGGGGGGCAATCGATCGGGGGATTGCAGCTCGGTGTCGAGCAGGTGCTCGTAAAAGCCCGGCGGCCTGCGCACGGTCTGGCAGGCATTGTGGATGATGAAATCGAGCCGCGGCAGGTGGCCTTCGAGGAACCGCGCGAACCGCTCGACGCTCGGGGTGAGGCGCAGGTCGAGGCCGTGAATTTCGAGCCTTTCGGCCCAGGCCTCGTAATCGCTCTCGCGGGCGTACCGGAGCGCGGCGTCGTGGGGGAACCGCGTGGTCACGACGACCCGCGCGCCGGCGCGGAGGAGGAGGATCGCGGCCTGGTAGCCGATCTTCACGCGCGCGCCGGTCACGAGCGCGACGCGGCCCCGGAGGTCGGCCGTCTGCGTGCGTTTCTGATAATTGAGCTCGGCGCAGGGCGGGCAGAGCTGATCGTAGAAGAAATGGATCTTCCGGAACTCGGCTTTGCAGACGTAACACTTGCGCGCGTCGCTGAGCTCGGCGGGCGGCGGGGTCTCCGCGGGGCCCGGCAAGGCGCCGAAGCTCGGCGGCGGGGTCTGGAAGACGGTCGCGCGGCGGCCCGCGCGAATGCCGGTCGCGTCGAGCAGCGCCGCATCCTCGGCCTTCACGGCGAGGCGATCCTTACGGCGGAGCGCCTTCGCGAGCCGGCGTTGCTCGGCGCGATCGGGCCGTGAGACCCGCCCGGCCGCTTCGAGCAGCCGCACGCGCGCCTCGCGCGGCACGTCCGCGAGCACGGCCCGGTCGCGCACCACGGCTTCGAGCACGTCGAGGGCGACGCGGAGATCGTCGTCGGAAAAAGGAGCCTGCTCGGGGGCTTTCGGCTCGTGGTCTTCCTGTTCGTCCTGTTCGTCCGCGATATCGTCGATCATCAATGGAATGCGAGGCCGAAGAGCTGGCCGTCGAGAGGGATGGGCGCCTTGATGGCGCAGATGAGCCCGAGATCCAGGCCGTACGGCGTCCCCTCGGAGAAGGCGCTGACGGGGACGCCGATCCGGAAGGCCGCGGAGAAGAAGCCAATGGAGACGAAAGGCGAGGCGTGGAGGCCGATCGTGGTGGCGCGGTTGCCGTAGCCTTCTTCGAGGTACGCGCCGAGCTCGGCGCCGAACATCATGAAGTTGATCTGCGGGCCGAACGCCCAGCGGCCGTGCGTGAACCCGACGGACTGCGCCTGCGCGAAGGCGCCGAGGCCAAACGCGAACGCCTCGACGGGGTAACGCACGTACGAGAGCTCGAAGCCGAGGGCGCCGGAGATGGTGCCGTCGGTGTGGCCCGTGATGCCGAAGAGCGGCCCGAGGCCGACGAAGTTCTTGGCCTGGCGCAGGTTCCCCCGGCTCGGGGTGGGCTCAGGCGCGGGCGCAGCCGTGGAGGGCTCTTCGGCCAAGGCCGCCACGCTCGTGGTGACGCCGAGGGCGACCGCGGCAAACGAGCAAACGAGCCGGACGAGGCGAGGTGGCCCGAGCCGCCTGCCCGAGGATGGACGAGGAGCGTCCCCAGCGCTGTGGCGCATCGCGGCGGAGCATACATGGATCACGGGCGCTGACCAGCCGCTTCGGAGGTCTGCGCTTCGGCTCGCCCGGCGGGCGCGTCCGGAACGGCTACGGGGGGCTTGACCCGCGCGCAAGCGCCCCCACGACGTGCGCGGGGGGTGGCCGAACAAGGAGACGAGGCGTGCGTTCCAGGGATTTTCATGTGCTCGTGGAGGCGCGGATCCGGGAGGCGGAGGCGCGGGGCGCGTTCGAGGACCTGCCGGGCAAGGGCAAGCCGATGCCCGCGGACGACCTCGCCGGCCTGCCCGAGGAGGACCGCATGGCCGCGCGGATCCAGCGCATCGCGGGGAGCGCGCCGGAGGAGGTAGAGCTCTTGCGGGACATCGCGGCGCTGCGCGAGCGGCTCGCGGGCTGCAAACACGAGAAAGAACGAGCGAAGCTGACGGAGGCGCTCGGCGCGAAGACGACGCGGCTCGCGATCTTGTTCGAGGCGTCGGGGCGGAACGTGCTCGTGCACAGCAAGCTGACGGAGCCGCGGTGAGGCCTGGTTTGCCGGGGCTCCCCACGCGCTGTCCTTGGGGTAGAGTCTTCGCATGAACCTGACCGAGCTGGAGATCGAAGCGCTGAAGCTCGACCCCGCGGACCGAGCGCGCCTCGCCGAGAGGCTCCTCGAGAGCCTGGAGACGCTCTCCGAGCAGGAGAACCAGGTCGTCTGGGCCGAAGAGGCGGCGCGGCGCGACGCGGACTTCGACGCCGCGAAGGGTCGCTCGGCCGAGGATGTCCTCCGGGACGTGCGGTCACGCTTCGCATGACGTTTCCGGTCGTCTTTCACGCGCTCGCGGAGCGCGAGCTGAACGACGCCGCAGCGTACTACTACGCGCAGGAGCGCCCGGGCCTCGGCGAAGCCTTCCTCGCTGAAGTCGAACGCGTGCTCGGCATCCTCGCGGAGAAACCTCTGGCGGGTACGGCAGTGCGCGAGGACATTCGGCAGTGGAGGCTCCGCCGGTTTCCCTACGCAATCATTTACAGACCTCGCGAGGACCACATCCGCATCCTGGCCCTCGCGGCGCACAAGCGACGGCCGACCTACTGGCACGGACGTAGCTGATCGAGCTAGCCTGCGCCCCATGGTCCGACGCTCGATGAAGGCCTGGCTCGCGCGGCTCGCGGCGGGCACGCCCACGGTCCCGCTCCGGGACGAGGAGACGGGGTGTACCCTCTGGATCAAGCTCGAGTACATGCTCCCGAGCGGCTCCACGAAGGACCGCATCGCGAGCTTCATCCTCGGCTGCGCGGTCGAGCGCGGGGCGCTGCGGGACGACAGCATCGTCGTCGAGGCGTCGAGCGGCTCGACGTCGATCTCCTTCGCCATGGCCTGCGCCATGATCGGCGTGCGATTCCGCGCGGTCATGCCCGAGGGCGTGAGCGGCGAGCGTTTGCTCATCATCCGTCGTTATGGCGGCGAGGTCGTCCTCACGCCGCAGAAGCTCGGCGTGCTCGGGGCGATCGAAGAGACGCGCCGCATGGCCGAAGAGGACACGCGTGTCTTCTGGCCGCGGCAATTCGAGAATCCCCAGAATGCCCTCGCCCACCAGCGCACCACGGGCCCCGAGCTCATCGCCCAGGTCGGCACCACGATCCACGGGTTCGTCGCCGGCGTCGGGACCGGCGGGACGCTCATGGGCATCGCGCGGGCGCTCCTCGAGTCGGGGCAAAAGGCGGTCATCGGCAGGCCTCGGCCCGAGCGGGGCGTGTGTTTCGAGGGGCAGCCGGAGATCTGCGGCGGGATCCCGGGCGTCGTGGACGGGCTCTCGCAGATCCTCGACGAGGAGGCCGTGGGTGGCGTGGTCTCGCTCCCGGTCCCCGACGCGGAGGCCATTCGCGCGGCGCGGGATCTCGTGGCGCAAGGGTTCCCGGTGGGCCCGTCGAGCGGGCTCAACCTGGCCGGCGCGCGCAGGCTCGCGCGCAAACTCGGGCCGGGGCACGACATCGCGACGGTGCTTTGTGATCGGATGGAGCGTTATTTCTCGACCGATATGTTCCGGGACCTGTCGGGGGCCGAGGCCGCCGGGGGTTTGGGGGCGTAGCTCGGCTCGTCCGAGCGCAGCCCCCAAGCGTTGAAAGCGTGCGATGAAAACGAACGCGGTGAGGTTGCTCGATACGCTCGGCATTGCCTACGAGCTCCGCGCGTACGAGGTCGATCCCGAGGATCTCCGTGCCGGGACCGTGGCCGAGAAGATCGGCTTGCCCGTGGAGCAGGTCTGGAAGACCCTGGTTTGTCGAGGGGATCGGACGGGCGTGCTCATGGCCGTGCTCGCCGGGAACGAGGAGCTCGATCTGAAGGCGCTCGCGCGGGCCACGGGCGATCGCAAGGTGGATACGGTGTCGCTGAAGGAGGTCCAGCCGCTCACGGGCTACGTGCGCGGCGGCGTGACGGCGATCGGCGGCAAAAAGGACTATTTTGTCGTCGTCGACGAGACGATCGAGCTGCACGACGTGGTGTCCGTCTCAGCAGGCATGCGGGGGCTGCAAATCCTCCTCGCGCCGACCGATTACGTGCGGGTGGTGAAAGGCACGCTCGCGCCGATCGCCCGGAGCGTGTAGGACACCGACCTCCGCCTCCAGGACACCGACCCCCGCCTCCAGGACACCGACCCCCGCCTCCAGGACACCTACCGGGTCAAATGGCGCAGCAGGCGCGCGAGGGCGAGCAGCGCCCCGGCGCCGATGAGGATCGCGGCGACATAGGACAACCGGAGCGGCCCGAGCCCCACGCGCTCGCCTCCGAGCCAGAGCCATCCCGCGATCTGGTCGAGCACGCGGATGAGGACCCCCGCGCCGGCCAGCACGACCGGGCCGCCCAGCATGCTGCGGACGTCGGGCGCAGGCTCGTTCGACACGCTCGGGAGGGGCTCGCGCGGGAGGGGCTCACGCGGGACCGCCGACACGCGCGGCTTCGGCACCGAGGAGACGCGCGAGCTCGGCGGCGACGCCGGCGGATCGAGGCGCACGGCCGGCATCGACGTGCTCGATCGGCGCTGCGGCGCGCTCGGGCCGCTCGCGCCCCAGTCGACGTCGATCGCCGCCGCGTCCCGGGCGCGGACCGACGGCGCGGGCGGCTCGGGGAAACGCGAGATGCGGCCCCCGCCCTCGGCCGGGCTGTCGGCGAGCATCGTGGAGGCGACGTCGAGGCTCGCGGGCGGCACGGAGACGGCGCGCATCGAGCCCGATGAGCGGCGCGAATCGCCTTGAGGCGCCTCGATCGCCGGCGCCCGCGTGATCCCGGACCGATGCCCCGTGGGCACGGAGAGGCGCGGCCCTGTGCCGAGGGCTTGCTCCACCTCGTCCCAAAATGCGCCGGCGCTCCCGGGGCGCTCGCGCGGATCGACGGCGAGCGCGCGGCGGAAGACGGCTTCGAGCGCGTCGGGCACGGCGATGCCCTCGTTCCGCGGCGTGGGCCTTCGTTTCTCGTCGAGCACGGTCCCCATGATCGCCACCGCGTCGCCGTCGATCACCACGCGGCCGGCGATGGTCTCCAGGAACGCGAGCGCGAGGCCCCAGACGTCGGTCCACGGGCCGGTCGTGCCGAACCGCTTCGGCGCCCACTGCTCCGGCGCGCCGTAACGCGGCGTGAAGGCGAGCGGCGTGGCCGTGTCCGCTTGCGTCATCTCGCCGGCCATCACGGAGGCCGCGTCGCGGGCGCGGGCGATGCCGAAATCGAGGATCTTCACGTACTCGGTGCCGTGGACCTCGGCGAGGAAGATGTTCGCGGGCTTGATGTCGCGGTGGACGACGCAGATCGCGCCCTGGGGCCCGGGGAAGTTGTGGGCGATCTCGAGGGCGCGGGCGACGGGCGTGAGCAGGCGCGCGGCTTCGAGGTAGCCGAGCGGCGGCAGGCCGTCCGTGGCGCGCTGGTCGATGAGCGACCAGAGCGTGCGCCCCTCCAGCCACTCGAGCGCGATGAACGGGACGATGAGGCCGCTGTCGAGCGTGATGACGTCGTAATGCAGCGGCCGCACGACCTCCGAGATCGTGGCCGAGAGCCGGAAGAGCATCTCGGCCTCCTCGCGGAATCGTTCGAGGAAGCCGGCGCGCAGGTCCTCCGGGATCGTGGGGATCTTGAGGCACTTCAGCGCGACGGGCGCGCGGAACGCTCCGTGGAGCGCGCGGTAGACGACGCCGAACCCCCCTTCGGCCACCGCCTCTTCGATGGAGAAAGGGCCCTGCGTCGTGCCGGCGATCCCGAAGACGTCCTGGGCCATCGCGCCGAGCATACGACGTCCGAGGCAGCGCGGTGAAGTGGGAGGAGCACGCCGAAATTCTGGCGGTGAATCGGCGGTGGATCGTGCAGCGGATCGTGGCTGACGTACAGCCGACCTCCTCTGCTAGCTTCGCCGCATGAGTGAGTTCGTCTCCCTGGAGATTTCCGAAGCGATCGCGACCGTCACCCTCCTCCGGCCCACGATGCCGCCCGCGCTCTTCGTCGAGCTCGAAGCGCTGTTCGGGCGCCTCGCGGCCGAGAAGGGGCTGCGCGCCGTCGTCGTGCAGTCGACGGCGAAGGCGTTCTCGTTCGGGCTCGATCTGCGCGCGGCGATGGCGGATCTCGGCCCGCACCTCGGAGGCGGGGGCGCGGCCGATCGGATGGAGCTGCTCGGGCTCATCCAGCGCTACCAGCGCGGCTTCGACGCCGTCGCGGCTTGCCCCGTGCCGGTCATCGCGGCCATCCAGGGGCCTTGCATCGGCGGGGGGCTCGATCTCGCGGCGGCGTGTGACATCCGCCTCTCGACGCGCGACGCGTACTTCTCCGTGCGCGAGACGAAGATCGCGATCGTGGCGGATCTCGGGAGCTTGCAGCGGCTGCCGCGGCTGCTCGGCCAGGGGCTCGTGCGGGAGCTCGCGTTCACGGGCAAGGATCTCTCGGCCGAGCGCGCGCTCTCGATCGGCCTCGTGAACGAGCTCTTCGACGACGCGGCGGCGCTGCAGGCCGGGGCGCGCAAGCTCGCGCTGGAGATCGCGGCCAATCCGCCGCTCACGGTGCGCGGCGTCAAAGCGGTGCTCGATCACGGCGAGGGCAAGTCGGTCGCCGACGGGCTCGCCTACGTCGCGGCCTGGAACGCGGCGTTCCTCGCGTCCGAGGACCTCGGCGAGGCGATGGCGTCGTTCATGGAGAAGCGCCCGCCGCGCTTCGCGGGGAAGTAACGAGGGCACGAAAACCGCTCGGTTCTTCATTGCGAGCGGACGAGCAGGGCAGGCACCATGGCCTATGGAGGGGGCCATGCGCATCGCACCGGCTCGAGGTGCCGCGTCATGCGTCCCGGAGGGTGGACGCTTGATGCGCATGGATTTCCCCCGTGCAGAGACGCTCCTTCACGGCTGCCCGACACCTCTCGCGCTCGTGTCGATCTCCGGCGAGATGCTCGCGACGAACGCCGCGTGGGACGCGCGCGTGGGCAGCGGCGCGCTCGACGCGCGTATCCACGAACAGGATCACGCCGCGCTCGCGGAGGCGGAGCGCGCGGCCTTCGGCGCGGAGGCGACGACCTCGCTCGACGTGCGCCTCGCGCGGGAAGAAGGCGAGCGCGCGAGGCTCACGTTCTGGCGGGCGGACGAGCGATCGTTGTGGGTCTCGGCGGAGGTGACGCGCGACGAGGCGGAGGAGCGCAAGGCGCGGATCCTGCTCGACTGCTTCCGCAAGATGGATGCGATCGTCTGGTCGTGCGACGCGGAGGGCAAGGTCCTCGTGTCGGACGGCAAGGGGCTCGCGCTGCTCGGCCTCGCCCCCGGGGCGGCCGTGGGGCAGAGCGTGTTCGAGCTCTACCCGCCGGACTCGAAGGTGCATGCGATCGTCAAACGCGCGCTCGCCGGCGAGACGTTCATCCAAGAGGACGTCACCGAGAAGGCGCACTGGCGGAACGTCTACACGCCGCTCGTCGACGCGAGCGGCGCCGTGAAGGGGCTCCAGTCGTTCGCGGTGCACGACGGCGAGGACCTTCAGCTCTCCAAGAAATCCAAGGCCATCACGGAGTGCGTCGATCGCCTGCCGATCTGCATCTGGGCGTTCGACAAGAAGGGAACGTGCACCCTCTTCGAAGGGGCGCTCGGGCGGCAGATGGGCCGCACGGCGGCGGACCTCGTCGGCAAGAACCTGTTCGAGATCTACCGCGAGAGGCCGGACCTCGTCGGCGACATGCGGCGCGCGCTTTCGGGCGAGGCGTACGTCGTCGAGCGCCCCCTGCGCGACACCCAGCTCCGCATGCGGTACGCGCCGCTGCGGGATCCGTTCGGCGAGGTGATCGGCGCGTGCGCGTCGACCGAGGACGCGACGGAAGAGCTCCGGTTCGAGGCGCAGCTCCGGGCGCAACTCGAGCTCATCGCGTCGCAGAAACAAGCGATCGCCGAGCTAGGCACGCCGATCCTCGAGGTCTGGCAGGACGTGCTCGCGGTGCCCGTCGTGGGCACGCTCGACGCGGCGCGGGCCGAGCAGATGCTCGGGGCGCTGCTCGAAGCCGTCGTCGACAAGCAGGCGAGCTTCGCGCTGCTCGATCTCACGGGCGTGGAGACGGTGGACGCGGCGACGGCGCAGCACCTCGTGCGCGTGGCCTCTGCCGTGCGCCTCCTCGGCTGTGAGGGGATCATCACCGGGATCCGTCCCTCGGTCGCCAAGACGCTCGTCGGGATCGACGTGGACCTCGCGCAGATCCGCACGCTCCAGAGCTTCAAAGACGCGCTGCGCTTCTGCGCGGGGCTCCGCGCGCGGGGCAAGCGCTGACGCCCCTCGCGCGGACGGCACATCCATGCGAGGATGCGCCCCCCGCGCCGCGGCGACAAGGACCAGCCATGACGATGCGACCCGCCGATCTCCACGCGATTCCCCTTTTCGAGGGCATCACCGAGGCCCACCTCGCCGAGCTCATCGAGGGTCTCGAGCGCGTCACGCTCGCGCCCGGCGACGTGCTCTTCGAGGCCGGCACCGAGCCGAAGCACCTGTGGCTCCTGGCCGCGGGCGAGATCGCCCTGGAGCAGGCTGGCGAGGTCCGCTTCCGGCTCGCGCCCATCGCGCCCATCGGCGAGCTCGGCGCGCTGACCGGGCTCTACCGCAACACCCGCGCGGTCGCGACCGAGGCGTCCGAGCTCTACCGCATCGGCGTCGTCGCGCTCCTGCGCTTCTTCGAGAGCCACGGCGACGTCGCGTTCCCCTTTTATCACAACCTGCTCAAAATCGTGGCGCAGAAGGTCCACCGCGATGCGATGCGGCAGGGCGAGATGCGCGCGAACATCATCCGCACGCAGAAGTCCATGAAGGAGCTGCGCGACCGCGTGCTCGAGGCCGAAGAGACGCCGATCAGCCGCGCGGTCTGCGAGACACTCGACACGCTCATCGAGCACAACCGCCGCGTCCACTACATGGTCACGCCGGCCTACGCGCTTTCGACCTCGGTCCGCCTCGACGCGGGCGTGCTCATCCCCGTGAGCGCGATGTCGGACCGGTATCTCGAGCTCGTCTCGTTGCCCGACGCGAAGCTCGGCGACGAGGTGAGCTTCGTTTTGGTGATTCCGAACGGCGAGATCCCGGTGAGCGGCAAGGTGCGGCAGGCGGGCGAGGGCGCGGTGCTCGTCGAGCTCGATCTGCTCATCGACGAGTACGCGAAGAGGCTCAGCGAGCATTTGACGCGTGTGCAGATGCTCGATTTCGTGGTGTAATCGAAGAGGACGGTAACCCACTTCCCCGGGGGACGAGATGAACTCGACGAGGCGCAAGCTCGCCATTGCCACATGGTCCTCGCCGCGCGAGGGCAACATCTACGGCAAGCTGGTCATGGACGCGGGCGAGGCGGTCGCCTACGTCGAGCACCTGCGAAAGACCACCGGGGAAAAGGTCACGGTCGGCCACATCGTCGGCAAGGCCGCGGCGATGGCCATGAAGGCCGCGCCGGGGCTGAACGGCCGCATCGTCCTCGGCAAATACGTGCCGCACGAGACCGTGGACGTCACGTTCCTCGTGGCGCTGGAAGATGGGCGGGACCTCGCGAAGACGAAGATCCCGCGCGCCGACGAGAAATCGGTCGCGGACATCGCGAAGGCGCTGGCCGAGGGCGTGGGCAAGCTGCGCGGCGGCAAGGACGCCGATTTCGAGAAGAGCAAGGGCATCGTGCGGGCGCTGCCCTCGTGGCTGCTCAAGCCCATCCTCTGGACGACGGGGTTTTTGACGGGCTCGCTCGGGGTCGCGGCGTTCGGGCTCGAGCCCTTCCCGTTCGGCTCGTGTATCATCACGAACGTCGGCGCGTTCGGCGTGGACGAGGGATATGCCCCGCCGACGCCGTTCGCGCGGGTGCCGGTGCTCATCCTCGTCGGCGCGGTGCGCGAGCAGCCTGCGGTCGTCGCCGGCAAGATCGTCCCGCGGCCGCTCGTGACCATCACGGCGACGGTGGATCACCGCTTCATCGACGGCGCGCAGCTCGGCCAGCTCGCGAAGGTGCTGCGGAAGGGGTTCGAGGAGCCCTGGACGCTCGACGGCCTCGCGAAGGCCCCGTGGGCCACGAGCGACGCGCCCGAGGCGCACGCGACGAACGGCGGGTGACGCCGGGCCGATTCACCCCCCGAGGCGAACTCGCTGCGATCTCGCAGAGCATCGAACGGTTCGATGCTCTAGTCTGCGCCCATGTGGCGTGGTACCCCTTCCTCCCTTTTCGCACTCCTGACCCTTCCTTTCGCGTTCGTCGCGTGCAGCGACGGAAACGAGCTCGGCGCGGGGGGCTCCTCGGGCACGATAGGCATCGGCAGCACGGGCCCCGGTAGCACCGGCCCCGGGGGCGCGGGCCCGGGCAGCGGCGGCGCGGGCGCAGGCGGCAACGGCGGCGCGGGCGCGGGC
>NZ_SSMQ01000116.1 GCF_005144585.1 Polyangium fumosum
CTCGAAGACCCGATGCCCTCCGTGCGCGACCGCGCCTACCGCGCGCTCGCAAGGCTCGTCCCGAGGGGGACGCCTCGCGTCCCCCTCTCGTCTGGGCAAAGCCCAGACGATTCACCCCCCGAGGACAGTTCTACCCCCCCTGACCCGGCGTAACCAGCGAGATCCGCGCCCTGCTGACGACGGATCGCCCCCGTTGGCGCGCGTGGGTGCCACTTCGGACCCCGTGGCCGCCCTTTGGGGCCCCTCCGGAGCCGACCCGCGCCGGACCCTTCTGGCCGTCCTCGTCCAGGGAGAGGTCATGGCGGCGGCTTCCGGTGATGTTGAAGCCGCGGCAGTGGCTCACGATGCGGCAGAAAGCCTTCTGGCACTGCTGTCGCACGCCGCCGACGAAAGCACGGCCGCCGCACGAGCCGCGCACGATGCCGTCGGCAAGCTGCTCGGCGCCAAAAAGCGGCGGTAGGTCCCCGTCCTGGCGGGGTCCCTCGGGGCAGGAGGGGCCCCGCTTCCCCGGACTCTATCCAACCCGAGGGATCATTGCCTCCGCGCCGCAGCTGATGAACTGCTGGGGGATGCCGTGAGCCCATTCGCGGGGGAACTTGAGGCCGCGCTTAAGAATCAACACTTCACTCCCATCTCGAACCTCCCTTGCACTATAGCCGAGACTGAACGGCACCCTGCGCTGACGTCTATAAAGCCTGTGTATCTCAGGCACGTTGTCGTACGACATCACCCAGAGAAAAGCGACGTCGTCGCTCGTTATATAGGAAGCGAGTTGGGCGTGATCGTCGGGATGGTAATAGTTCAGGTAAAGGTTGCGCCCCTTCTCATAATACGGAGGATCGAGGTAAACAAATGGCTTTGACAGCGGATCAAGTGCAGTAACGTCGACTTTCAGAAAATCGACGGCATCCTTATTGGTTACGGATATACGGTCGCGGTAGAGCGCGATCTTTTGGATCCGCCGACGCAGCTCGTCACCATTCCACCTGGCATTAATTTTCCATTTTCCCGCCTGGCCACGACCACCAATCGGTCCGCCATTAGAAATAATCCCCGATCGATTACATCGATTAAGAAAGAAGGTTGCGAACCCGGTTTGCAAAATCGATTTTCCGTTTGGATTTTGATATATCTCCCGTTGACGAGCCCACCCTTCAACACTGGGCTCAGTCGATTGCAGCAGTTCGATGAAGCTCTCTGTCTCAAAGACGATGGCGTGCCAAAATGAGTATACACAGCGGTCCGCGTCGTTAATTACGATGCGGTCGACGCGCTCACTGAACAGCAGAGCGAGCGCGGCACCAGCGCCGCCAGCGTATGGTTCTGCGTACGTCCCTCCGCGCACATTATTCAAATCAATGACGTGCGCGAGCAGATTGGCCAACACCTGCTTCCCGCCAGGATAGCGCAGTGGACTGTGCGCGATTGTCATGGCGACAATCCTGTCACGATTCCGACTCGCTGTCCTGAGAATCCGCTTCAGTGAACATTAGCTGAAGCAGGGCATCGAAATGATCCCAATAACCATGGAGCTCTTTTGCTGTCGGGAAGGCGAAGTTCTCGCGTACGCACACGGCCATGTTATCCAATAAGAGGTTCGAGTCTGCCTGCGCAAGTATTTGATTGAGTTTCTTCCGATGCGCCCCCGTGAGCGGGATCGCGTCGTCGCTCAGGACGGCTGTGAGCATTTGCCGAAGCGTTGGCTGCCCGTCCGGCAGCTTAAGTTTCTTTGCCTCTGAAACGAGTGCTTTCATCTTGCCTGCCTGTTCAAGGAAGTGTCGCAGGCTCAACTCAAGCAAAATGCGGAGCAGCATCGTAGATGCACGGGGGAAGTTGTCGACCCGCAAACGGCGCAGTTCATTGAACACCTCCTCCACGCGAGAATTTTCAACATAGCACCTTGCGCGCGCGGGAATTAATGTCACCGACGGCTTCGGTGGAGGCTTGGGACGAGTCGGAGTAGGCACTGCTGCTGGTCCGGAAGCCGGTACATCGCGCGCCTGCTTCGGACTATCTTTCGTTTTAGCGAGATCGATGGCGGTGAAAGAGCCGCCCTTCTCCTTATTGGGCGTGTCGCTCTGTAGGCCACTCAGGTATTTCTCGATATCGTCGGTCTTATTCAGAGTGCGAGTATCTATCACGTTGCGAGCGATATCCGTCAGAATTCGGACAAACCCCCGCTTAAACTCCTGTGCGTCAACCTTCCCGTGCAGATTGCCATGCTCGTCGAACTGAATCCCAAGGAACTCTTGAGCTTTGCCGTAGTCGAGTAGGCGCTTGAGCGTGGATGAGGAGAACTGCCTCGGATCACGAACCACCTCTGCGACATCGGAGGGGAGGTCCATGCCGCATGCGATATCATACATGACGTCTGTGCGCAAAAACGTCGCTATCTCGGATGGGGTCGTGCCGTATTGGCGTGCCAACTCCTCCAAATTCACTCCCGAACCAGCCATTGTTCGGTAGTACCTGGCCTGCATGAGTGGGCTCCAGCGGGCTACCTGTTGCCGCGTGTGCTTGCGCATAATCAATGGCGCGGCAGCCTCGCGACTGGCGGCGAATATTACTCGCACTTTGCCGATGTTATCAAGATCGGCCTTGCTCGACAGTTTTCTGAACCTCTTTAGCTCAGATACAGGGGCCCCCTCGGGATTCACAAGGAGCTTCAGTGCTGCCAGCCGTCGATTGCCTTCAAGGATAAAGGTCCGGCCGTTTTCTTCGAGCCCTACTAATGATTCTATGGGAATGTACCCATTCTCTGCAATATCCTTAGCTAGAGTGTACACATCGTCGTTCTTGACGAGCTCTGCGATGATTTCACGTTGCTCAAGGGTGGCGTTCGCGGAGGGGAGCCGCGGATTCTTGGGGTCAAGATACAACGAACCCACCGCGACTGATTTTTCTTTCCACTCCTTGTAGTCCACCATGGGCAGGTAGAGAGCCGGAACCTTGCGACCTTGTCAAGGGCGATCCGTCCGCACGCGCGCGTCCAAGCACGCAAGACCAGCATACAAAACCGTAACACATGTAAGCATATATCGCACTATGTGCGCTGAAGACTTAATTGGGCCCCGCGCTGCCGTAGATGAAAGCGTGGATACGTTTCGTGGTTCGTCGGGAAGGACCTGCCGCATGTGGGTATGGAGTGCGTCTGTGCGGGACGTTGTCACCGCATCCGCAGGTGGCTAGAGTCACGGACCTGACGATGCGACTGACGTTCGAGGAGAAGGTAGGCGGAGGCGCAGGGGGGGAGGTTTGGCGAGCACAGGACGAGCTCGATCGAACCCTAGCGGTGAAGTTCTTCAACGACCGAGCCCCGAGCCTCATGGAGCGGGACGCGGTGACACATGCGAAGGCTCTGGTCCGAGTCAAACACCCGTCTGTCGTGACTGTGGTTTGCATCGATGACGTGGAACATCCCGCAACCGGCGACGTTCGATGTGCACTCGTCATGGAATACGTCGATGGCCCTACTCTTGGGGCGCTGAAGGAGACCATAACGCCCGGTCGGGCTTGGGCGCTCATCAATCAGCTGTGTGAGGGCGTTGAGGCCATTCATAGAGCTGGCTTGTTGCACGGCGACCTGCACGAGGGCAACGTCCTGGTTGCTGGCGATGAGCTGAAAATAGTCGACATTCTCTACACCCACTCGCTGGCAGAGGTCGGCGCAAAAACGGCGCAGAACCACCAATCGGAGGACATTCGTGCTCTCGCTAGGTTGGTTCGATTGATCGTGGCCAGCGTAAATGAATTTGACCGACGCATGGTTGAAGAAGCATTTTATCGTGCAACTTCGTGCACCAGGGCCATGGAGGTCGTGGAGACATATCGACGCATTCTATGGCCCTCCACATTTTTGTCGACGCGGACGCCGCCGTTCGTCACCACGGGGATCGCGACCTCGGGTGATGTGCCGCTCCTCGCCACGGCATCACTTATCGCCGAGGCACGACACCATCATAAGCGTCGCCTTGAGGAGCTTGTGGCAATGAGGGTACCAGCTTTCCTGCATCCGGGCGGGAAGCTATTGGTCCACATTGTTCCAGATGCGACGGCCCCGGTTGGCGGCGACCTTCTTGCTTCCTACGGATCCATGGATTCGTTGAGACCTATGGGGTGCCGGCGTCACGATCAGACAGTCCGGGACGGTGCGCTCCTTAAATGGGACAATAACACGACTCTTCAAGCTTCCAGCTATGTAAGGGTTACGGATACGGGCGTAATCGAGGCCGCGATGAATCCGGCTAATATGGGGGTTAAAGAGATATACCCATGGAGGGTCGAGATGTTTTCGGTCGATCTGGTCGAGTCCGCCTTGGGAGCGCAACGCAAACATGGCCCCGTCGCACCTTCGACTATTGTAATTACGTTGTTCAACGTCCAGTCCTATAAGCTACCCCCGAGCCCGCGTCATGAGAAGCCTGCGTCGCTAGCCCGTGACATCATCACACTGCCGGAGGTACGAGTACATCCAGGAGAGGCTAACGTACCTGGAGCAATGCGTGGCGCATTTGATGTCCTGTGGCAGGCATGCGGGCTTACTGGTAGTTTGTGTTTCACAGAAGAGGGGCTTTGGCACGCTAAGGAGTTTACCTGGTGAGGTGCGGCCCACCGACTTTAGACGGCCCGATGGACCTGCTCGAAGGACGGACCGCCGCTTTCCCGGCCAGGAAGGATGACGAACGGCGAACGAACGGCAGAGGGCCGGCGACCAAGAGCCCAAGGATGGCGGCGGTGGAAATCGCTGCGGCATACGCGATACTGATCACGGCCGCAGCGCTGTCTCTGCTCTTCACGCCTGCCGCCCCGGTTGAGTTGGCGTCCACTGTCGCCGGGCTCGACTCGCCCACACCCGGCAGCACTGCACGCAGGTCTCTGCGAGCCCTGATCGGCCCATGATGATCGCCTTCCCTACATGGCCGTTGTCTCGGAGGCTCACAAGCAACCTGCTGTAGGTCCACTGTGCGGCGAACGCAGGAACACACACATCGAAAAGCCGATCGTAGTGGTCAAACAAGACCACGGGGCGTGCTGAATGCGCCTTCTCTAGCAGGCGCGTCAACTCGAAGAGCCCATCCGAAATAGGGGCTCGCACGAGCCGCCGAAAGGTCGTGCGGTCTACCGGAGATAGCCGCGGATGATGACGTAGGTAAGCGTGCTCCGCGAAGCTCGCGCGAACAACCCGCTCTGCGTCATCCACGGCCGACACCCCCCGGAATGAGAGTGCCACGACGGGATGCCGTTGGAAGTGACGCATCGCTCGCTCGTGACGCAAGACTTCCAGACCTTGAAAGTGGGCCGATTCGTCGGTGTCCCGTTTCTCGAAGAAACACCGCAGCATCGACATATAGCGCATCGGCTGCTGGCGAACGAACCAGAACGGCGTGGCACTACGCGTGACCTCGCAGAGCAACCAAGACGGATCCTCTGCTGCCTTCCGTTTCGCCCGCCAAGCTTGAAAGACAGCCGGCGTGATTCGGACCGGGCTATGCCGCGGCACGCTTGCGCGCGAAGACTTCGACGACGACGTTGGACGCGACGCGGTGCAGTTCCTCGGCCGCGCGGGCTGCCTCCTCGGGTGTCGCGGCAAAGCCGCGGAAGACGTCACGCCCCTCGGGGTCGATGAACCCCTCTCGCACGTAGATGCATCCGTCGCTCCCGAGCGCGAGGGTCTGGACGAGTGCCCAAAGGAGCAAGCCCCCGACGCCAAACTTCCTGACTTCGTCGGAGCGCAATGCATAGCCCACGAACACCGCACGGCCCGGCGGCGGGGCACTCTCGAAGGTAAAATAAAGCTCTCCGTCGCTGGCGAGCGCGAACGCCGTGGCCAACTCCGCAGATTCGTCTGCCTCGGACTCGGGTATCTTTTTCTTGGGCGTGCTGTTCCTGGGCATGATGGTGTCTCCTACATTTCAAAGGGGGACCCGGAGCCGGAGCTGCACACGCTCGGGTCGAGCATGGTCTTCTATGGTGAGCGAGACGATGCCCGCTTTTTCCAGCCGAAGCAGGGCGGGCACGAGCGCGCCCGAAAACGACAAGTTCGGGAGTCTGTCCCGCAACCGTGCGATCGAGACGAAGCCGTCGCTGTCCACCCGCATCCGAGACAGTGCGAAGTGGACGAGGCCCTCGTCGTGTGCATCCTCCCCGAGTTTCCGAAGCTCGCACGCGTAATACGCGACGTGGATGGCGGCTTTCTGAAAGGCAGGCTCCGCGCGCATGAGATCGAGGAGGAGCAGCTCGCCGCGTTCATCGTGCGCGACGCCCGCGGCAACCAAGGTGGACCTCGCCGAGCGAGACAGGGGAAGCGGAGGGAGCCGATCCGAGAGCCGGCGCCGGCGCAAGCGCTCTCGGACACGGTAGACGAGGGCATGGGCCAGAGCCCCGAGGCACCTCCAACGCGACGGCCACTCGGACACGCTCGGCGCCCCGAACGTCACCGCGGTCCAGAATGACGACCATCCGACCTTGAAACGCAACCAGAAGGGCAAAGCTGGGGACCCGATGATCGTGTCGCGCGTCGCGATGAGGGGCTCGCCTGGCGGCGGCGTGCTCGCCGTCGTCGCCATCCCCGCGCCGCCGTCGACCATCGGGGCTCCCTGCCAGCCGTGCGTGTCCTGGTCCTCATCGCCTGTGGGAACGTGCGTTGGCCGGTCATGTAGGGCGAGCATCGCGCGATCTCCTGTTCGCGAATGACGGCTCATCGCTCGAAGACGAGGCGTGCGTGCACCCTTCCGCTGTTACACGGACCTGGTCATTGCCATGACGCAGTCAGGCGTGCGACGGCGCCCCGTCTTCGAGCGACGAGCAAGAAAAAACCTTCTCCCCTCCCGGGTCCGCGTCAGGCGTCCGAAGCCAGAATCGGGCCCGGGAAAGGGAAGTCTGGGGGACGACAAGCGACCCCCAGGAGAGGGCGATAAGGAAGACGCATGCCCAGAAAAAGCATCTTCCCACCGCCCCCTTCTGCGAGTCGCTTGTGCTTGTCCCTCAAAGACAAACAACGCGTCGGAGAGGCAGCGGGTAACGACGCCCGTTGCTGATTTGTATGGAGATGTCGTACCTGCGGCGGCGGTGCGCGCGCCCGAGGTCTACTCATCAAACATGTACGAGGGTCGGCAGCAGAACGTCACAGCGTTCTCTTCGTCTTCGACCGCCTCACCGATGGGCTCCCCACCGCCCGCCTCGCACGTGCCCTTGACGTAGACGTGTTCCGTGACGGACTTCCCGCCGAGCGCCCGGCCCGGGGGGAGGATGGGATCGCAGGGACCGCCCTCGGACGTGACGATCCTCTGGTGGAACTCGCCCGAGCAGACTCCGTTATCGAAAAGGCGCACGGTCGCCATGCACATGCCCCCTTGTGGCGCACCGCACGTGCATTCTGTGCAGACGCGCGATTCCTTGGGCTGAAACGGGTACATGATCCGGGGCCCCTCATAATCGTAGGGCTTGGGGCACTTGGTATGCTTCCCCTTCTGCCACACGCATTGACGGTGGGGATAAAGCACCTTGGGCACGCATAGTTGATCCCCCGCGCCGCAAAGCGACGTATCGAGGCTCGACCGGCATGCAAGCGCGCCCGTCTCCCACTCCGTGATCTTCGTCCCGCTCACCTTGATGATCTGCGACGGCTTGACGTCGCACTTCTCGTTGGCCGGGGGCGGAAGCGCCGAGAGCGTGATCGACTGCGCGCACGGGACGCCGCTCCCCGGGGGGCACTGCGCCCCCGCGGGTACGGCGTTCGCGTCCGTGCAACTCCCATCCCACCCCCCCGGGCCGTCAAAAGGGAGCGACGGCGCCCCCACTGCGCCGCACATGCCAGCCCCGATCGTAATTTTTCCCGGGACGCCGCTGCATTGCCCCGTGGCTTCCTGGCATTCGCAGGGGTCGCACTGCGCGGGGGGAGCGGTCAGGCCGGCGTAAAGCCTGAACTGCTCGCCCCCAACGAAGGGGCACTCCTTCGGTATGTCGGGGGCCGGGCCGAACCAGACGGCCAACGGAACCTGGCTCCAGAAGCCGGCCTCGGGATCGTCGGGAATCTCGACGCATTCCCCGCCTCTCGATGTGCAGGCGGCCTGGGGATCGGCATCCGGAGCGTCGGAGCCGGCGTCCGTGCCCCCGTCGATGCACTCGGGCGCCGGGAAAAACGAATCTGGATCGCACTCGAAGTCGTAGAAAGATGGCGCCGCTGTGCACGAGGCAACGATCAGACCCACGCTAAAAATGAGCAATACAAATGCTGTGCGCATATAGCCTAAAACTCCCAACCTCCGCCAATCTGCACGCCCAGCATGACCGGCGGCTGATCGGAGAGGACTGTTGGTCCAACAACCACCTGAACGCCGCTCGACAGTCCGAGGACGTCGACTGCCCCGTGGATCGTTAAGGACTGTGTGACTTGAACCCTGGCACCGATGCGCCCACCCGCTCCGGGTTTGACATCAGCGAAACTCGCGGGCTTGTAGCTACGCGATGTGGATTCGACACGAATTACGCCCACATGACCAAGCGCGCAGCCATAGAACCACTTGTAGTGCCCGCATAGAGTCGCCAATCCGCCCGCCGTCATCGCATTGATCGGCCGATCCGCGACTCCCGTCGTCAGCCAAGCCGCGCGCGCTTCCAGGCCGATCGACACGTAGTCGTTGGGCTGCACCCCTCCGGCGAGCATTGCCCCGACGGCAGGCATCCACGACGCCACGCCAAACACCACCACCGGCCCCGCCCCGACAAAAACCCGCAAGCCCTTCTTCTCGCCGGGCTTCGTCGGGTCCTTCGCCTGGTCATCGTAAGCGAAGGGATCCTCCTGTTTCGAGAATTCGGGCCCCGAAACCACCGCGGGCAATGTCACGGTCGGGTCCTTCTCGGGGACATGGATTGCAGGCTCCTGCTCCTCCACCTTGCGCGCCGTCAGGGGGACGGGAACCTTCATGTCCTCCCCCTTCACGGCCGTGAACTTCACGACCGCCTCTTCGAAGCCGTCGAGGGTCGCGCGGATCTCGTGCCCTCCCCCCGCCACGAACGTCCAGAAGGCCGAACGCCCAAGAGCGTTCCGATCGATGCCGTCCACCATCACACGCGCGCCAGCGTGAGAGACGATCACCTCAACCCACGAGCCATGCGCGCGCGCCACCTCGTGTGCCTCGAAAAAGCGCCTGCGCTCTGCCCGCTCCGCGCGCGTCCTGGCGGGCGCCTGATGGAGCGCGAAGAGCAGGAGCTCGGCCGCATCCTCGGGCCTGCCGCCCTCGACCAGCACGAGCCCAAGGCGCCCCGAGACGAGCGGATCGGGCCGAACGTTGAGCGCCTGGCGGTAGGCCCTTCCGGCTTCACGCAGCCGGCCCGCGGCGCGCTCGCGGTCCCCAAGCTGCGCGAACGCCTGGAACCGTAGCTCCCTGTCCGCCTCGGGGCTCTCATCGATGGGGCTGGGAAGGCTCTGCGCCCACGCCGCAGGCGACGCGAGGAGCAAGATCGAACAGCACACGATCGCGCGCATGGGCTGGATCTATTAGCACACTCGGAGGCTCGGATCCTAGAAGGGCGAGTCCGCGGACGAACCTTCCCGGTCCACGGACAAACCGCTCGTGGGGAGACCTTGCTTGTCGCTGTCGACCAGGGGACGCCGTGGCGTGGGCGTCGGCTTCTTCGGCGTGGCCGTCGTCATGACAGGCACGGGTGCCGCGTGATCGAACGAGGGCACCGGCCTTGCGGCGTGCGCGACGTCCGCGGCGGAGGCTGCCACGATGTGCGCCACACCCGTGGCCACCGCGGGAAGCTCGCCGTCGGGTTCGCGCGGGGAAACTGCGAACGACGCGAACAACATGGCCATGAGGAAGGCCCATAGGTGCCCGAGCAAGGGAACGCAGTCGGAGAGCAGCGCGAGCACGGGATGCGGGCCCGTGAAGAGCGTGTTGCCGAACCGAGCCCGGAGATTCTCCCGCGCGCGCGAGAGCGCCATCTTCGCGGCGTCCTCGGAGATCCCGAGCGCCACGCCGGCCTCCTCGTGCGACCGCTCTTCGACCAAGACCATCCAGAGCACCGCAGCTTGCGAGGGGGGCATGTCTTGGAGAGCGGCCGTCACCTTCTCCAGGGCCTGCTTCAACTCCGCCGCGCGCTCGGGCGAGACCTCTGGCGTCTCGGCCCTGTCGACGTCCCCGTCGTCAGGCTCGAATACCCGCTCATGACGTTTCGTGTCGCGGTGCGCGTCGCTCATGACGTTGCGGGTGATGGTTAGGAGCCACGGTTTCATGCCGTCGGGGTGTGGCTCGTAGCTGGGGAGGTGGCGGTACGCCTTGTCGAACACGCGTTGGACTTGGTCCTCGGCGGAGTCGCGGGTGTACGCGTCGTCATCACTCATGACGACGCGCCTGATCTCGGGGCGCAGTTCGAGGAGTTCGGCAAGACGATCGAGGAAGGGCACAGGCGGTGGAGGAGAGGATCCCATGTCCAGATCAACGCTGGGCTCGGGGCAAGGTAACGCGAAAAGTGACGAACCTACCGGTCGCCAGGCGTTTGGCGGGACAGTGTGGTACCGGAGGGCACCTACGTCCTATGTCCTGGGCGTCCGCGCAGGGGGGACCCCGCCAGATCAGTCGCGTCGTGTCAACATCGACGTCGCGCGTCCGACACAGTCCGCATCCCGCTGGTGCCTACAGATCGCGACGAGCAGCTTGATATCTGGCTCGGTTGCCGTCCCAGACCCGACCCGCCGTTCAAGGCTTCTGCGCATCGCGGCTTCGTCGAACTGACCGGCCGGAACCTGATGTGGTGCTGCCACCAACGGTGCCGCCGAAGGTGCCTGTTGTTGTGGGAGCGCCACGGCCGCCTGTTCCGCTGGAAGCACCACAGCCGACGGCTGGGCAGAGGTCAGGCCGTCACGCAGTGCCGGCGCCGATACGGGTAACGCCGTTGGTCGCGGCGCCACCTCCGCTACCCGAATCGGAAAAACAGGCTCCTCGGGAGTCGCTTCCACTGCCTGGAACGGATCCACCACCGCAGGTACCGATAGAGGCGCCATGTGCATCGCGTGCATTGGCATCAATGGGAACGGAGTCAACGTGTAAACGCCGAAGGCAGTGGTGGTGACGCCTGCTAGGGAGAGGATCGTGAGCCGCGTCAGGGTCATATCGTGGGCTGAAATATACACGATCCGACCGCCAGCGGTTGTCGGAGTGGCCCCGACAAGCTCTACGTCCTGGGCGATTCATCGAACAGCATCTTCGCAAAGAACCCGATAAGGCCCAAGGGCAACCGACGAGCTGGCGGCCGTCCCGCCGTCGGCCCCTGGTCCGGCCCGAGCCACGGCCGAAGATGCCGCGCACTCAGCTCGGGCACCACGCGCACGAGCTGCGCCGCGTGGGCCGCCGCGTCGATGCCCGCACTCGCATACGAATAGACGTAAAGCGAGCCCTCCCTGGTGACCGCCGGGGCGTCGAGCGGTCCAGCGCGATCGAGTTCCCACCCCGTCGCCATTCGCAGGACGCGCACCGTCGAGGCGAACGCCTTTCCCTTCGGCAGCCGCTCGGTATACGTCTGCATCGTGTGCGACGCGACGACGAGCGCCTTCCCGGCCCGCGCGCGCTCGACGAGCTGTCGCAGCCAATCGATCTGCCAATCGGCCGGGGGCCACGACGCATGCGTGCCGTCGGCGAGGAGATACGCACTCGCCTCGACCCCCGCGAGTCGAAGGGCCCGGACACGCTGGCACCCTGCCGAGTACCCGATCAGCGCCAGGCGGGATACATGCCGAAGCCCCGCACGACGATGCGCGAATTCGAGTATCTCCTCCATCATAGGGCCGGACGCAGCTCCATCCGCCATGACACAAGTTCGTGGCCCGAACGCGGCCCGCAGCCGCGGATCCAGTTCCGCGCCGATGAGAAACGCGATCACGAGTGCTCGGGGATTGCCCTCGCCGGCTTGAACGAGCCGCAACGCCATGGAGTCACCTCCGCAAGATCATGAGGCCCACCAGGGCGAGCATCATGCCCATCAACTTCGGTTCGAGCGTGGCGCGCTGCCTATTATCGAGCGCGTGGACCTCGATGTCCTCGCCGTAGAACACCCGCAAGATCGTGGGATGGTCGATCCCCTGGGTGCCCAGCCAGTGCGCGCAGTGTTGGCCGAAACATCCACGGTTGCCTGGATGACTGCGGAGCGACAGACGCGTCGGAATCACGCTGGCACCACTGCGACCGATGTTGTAGGTCACATAACGCTCCGTATTCGTCGGGTCCGGGCCGAGCCCGCCGTTCGTCGTCCGATACGCTCCGGCAACATGATTCGCGAGGACCAATCGCCCGCGGTACCGAAGCACCATTCCACGCGTACGCGCCGCTGCCGTCATGCACTCGTCGGAAGGTCGTTGGGCGAAGACCTGAAAGCCTTCGCCGTTCGGGATCGGCGCCGTGAGGCCGAGTCCCGACCGATCACGCATGGCGCGGAGCACGTACGTTCGTGCAGCAATCGCGAGCGCAGCTTTCGCCTCTGGGTGTGCGTTCACGTGCTCCCCGGCCACGACCCCCGGCACATATTCGTTGTCCAGGGACAGCCAACCCGCGACCGTCAGGACGCGCGCCGGCGCCTCGCCGGGTTCGGCCCCGATCGGAATCATGAGCGGCTACTCAATAATCCGTGCCTGACCACGAAGATCCCGCAATCGACCACTGGGGCGTTCCCTGGATGCAGCCAGACGCGGGCCGTGGCGCGCCCGGCATCACTCTCGAACCGGAAGGACCACTTCGCCACGCGGCCTGGATACCTCGCCATCGCGACGACCTGCCGCTTGTGGATCAGCGGCCCCACGACGACCGTGGGCAGATCCGCCAACACGGGCTCCTTGCCGAACAGCGGGTCCACGAGGGTGAGCGTGGCGGAGACGCGCCACTCCGGGGGAAGGGCGTCCCCCCAGAGAGGCGGCTGCTCCATGATGACGACGCAGTGTGTCCACGGACCATACTGCGCATCCGTCTCGACGACGTTCTGCTTTGCTTCGCTATCGATCTCCGCCACGCTCATAACTCAGCCTCCGTTAGGTGCTGGGTTTCGCCTCGAATGCGATGCCATTCAAGGACAGTTGCAGGTAGAGCCCCACTTCGAGCGGCTTCGTCGGCGCCCCGGCCCCGAGATCGATCGGCTTCACGGGGAAGACGATGTCCTCCGGGATGTGAACGATCGCGCTGAACGCGCCATGCTCACTCCGCTCCGGGTTGTCGGTGAAGATGTAGCCATCCGGCACCGGCAACACGGGCGCCCCCCCCGAGGTGCGCGAGAGCGTCCGGACCTTCGTATCCGGCACGTTCCGGAGGTGGTCGATCAGGATCTTGCGCGTATTGGCATTCCCACCGGTCCGCGTCTTGTCCCAGTGGAAATACACGACGGCGGATCTGCGAACGCTACGATAAAGCAGGTTCTCGCCCGTCGTATCGTGGAAGATTTCCTTGGGCAAGAACATGCCCGCGTCATCCCACAGCCACGACTGGCCCGTAAGCACCGCTTTCGCCTCGGAGAGCCCAACGATCTTCTCGATCTCCCCGGAGTCGTAACGAACGCGGAGCCCCGCTTCCTGCATCGTGATCGATTGAATTAAGAACTCCTGCTCATTGTAGGTGTTCTTGGACGGACGCTGGAGGTTCGTCCAGTTCGTGGTCGCTGTCGCCGTGTTGCCGAGGAATCTCACTTCTTCACCGACGGCGCGATCAAACAGCTTGTATTCCCCCGCGGGGATGTGGAGCCAGGCACGCGTCGCCGTGCCCAGGCATTTGCAAGGGATCTCGGTGATGCTGTAATAGTGCCCGTCTTGGCGCACGGCGAACGGATCCTTGCGGGCGCTCCACCGTTCGAGGATCTGGCGTGCGCCGCTGTTCGGGGGTACCATGTTCGCCGGCATCTTCGGGCGCGCCTTGGCCTTGACCTTCGCTTTGCGGCGCTCGACGACCTTCCCGCGAGCCCGTGCCCGCACCTGAAGCTGGCGCGCCTCGTCGAGCGTGATCGACGCGCGCCCACGCTTCCGCAACGCATTGATGTCCCCGGTGTCGCCATCCTCGGCTTCGAGTTCGGCGGACGCGGTTTCTTCATCCTCGTCCTCGGGGGCCCCGGTGTCCTCTTCGTCGTCCGGCGCTGCGGTCTCCCCTTCGGCGTCGGTGCTTGCCAAGATGTCCATGACGTTGCTGGTAGCCATGATTCAATCCCCTCTCTATGCATTGCGCTGGGCCGGCGCCCGGCGCGGGTTGATCGGCACTCGGACGTATTGTCCGTTCGGCAGTTGCAGCCAGACGCCGCGTTGCGCCTCCACGGGGAGGGCGTGGACCCCATCGGGAGCCGCGGTGTCGACCCCCTTCGTATCGCCGGACTTGGCCTTTTCGGCCTTCTGCTGCGCCGTGTAAGCGAGCGCGAGCAGGGCGCCTCCGACCGCGACGACGGCGCCCGCGTAGGCGTGCCGGCGCTTGCGGAGCATGTAGCCAACGGCGATCAATCCGACAGGCAGGAGCCACCAATGGTCCTTGGCCTCCTTGCTGTTCCGGATATCGTCGAGGTTCGCGAGCAAGGCGACGATCACGCCGGCGCCCGCGGTGTAGAAGATGCCCGTCCCGACGTCACGGGCCGTGTATCGCCGGGGGGCCCGGCGGCGTGGGACCGCTACGAGGGAGCGGTCGACGCTAACTCTTCGCTCTGGCATACGTTAGGATCTCCTTCCATTGTTTCGAGACATCAGGAGGAAAACTGCAACCGCCACCAGGGCGACAGCTCCAAATCCCGTGGCAGCGCGGGTGAACTGGGTGGCGCCGTGGAAGGGCGAGGGTAAAGGCCGACCCCGCATCGTCGCGAGGCGTCGCTGCGCATCCTCCAGGCCAATGAGCCAGGCTCGCTCGGCTTCGTTGAATGGCAACTCGTGTCCCGCGACGCGCTCCCGCTCCACGTGAATGGATAGTATTTCGAGGGCCTGGGCATGAACCGCGAGCAGGCGTGTTGTCACCTCGTCGTCGAAGTTCACCGCATGCACGGCCTGCGAAATCATAGTGGCGAGGTAAGCAGCCGCCAGCGCGCAAGCTGTCACGAGTAGGACTGTGGCAACGGGAATGAGGCCCGTTTCGAGCGCGCCCTGCGCTGGCGATGCTTCGTCCGTCTGAATATCCGATACCGGGCGCAGTCCCTGCGGAGCGAGGAGCACCAGAGTTCGTGCGATCGCTGCACCTGCCGCATTTCGTTCTGGAGTGCTGTAGAGGTCCGGACCAAGGCGGCCCAAGGGGACAGGCTTCGTCGTCAAGGCCGCCACACGCAGCGATACGACAACGAGGGCCCGAAATTGCCGTGCGCGCGCCTTTCTATCAAGTGACAGCCACGCATTCATTTTCGAGGTCTCGATCGCCGCAACCGACGTGTGCGAAAGGTCGCGGTCTCGATGTAACCAGCGAAAGATCCCGCCTCCCGGGTGTGCAGGGGCCGGGGACGGGCCGTGGTGTGGTGACGGCGAAGGCGGGGCCTCCTCCTCTGGCCATGTCCACCACCGCCACCACCACCAAGGATAATCACGCGCACTCGGCATGATACGGCCCCCTTCATTCGATCACGAGAACGCGAGCCCGGCCCCCACGAGAGCGAGAACGGGCAGGAGACTGTCGCCCTCGCCGCTCGCATGCTGCGTGGTATAGCTGGGATCTACTTGTTGTTCGGGTCCACTGCCACTGGACGGGGGCCTTGCGGGGGGCGGGAACTCGCGCTCGGCAACGCGGATCAACAAGGCGCGCTGGTGTAGCGCCTCCGCTGCGCGCGGGTACCCAGCATCGTGATATGCTTCCGCCATATCTTGAATCTCGTCCGCGTCCACGGCATATGCGAGGACGTAAAGCACCTTCGCCTTTTCGCTATCGGGCATTTGCGCGTCGAAGGCAGACCCCCAATCCACCGCTGGCGCATTCGGCGGATGTTCGCCCGGGACCTGGGAGCTGCCCCCCTGCGAGGTCCCACCCTGCGACGGCGATTGCCCCTGCGATCCCCCACCCGACGATTGCTGCGGCTGCGTCCACCCGGGAAACTGCGGCGGCCACGGGACCTCCTTCGGGACCCACTCCGGACGCTCAGCGGGCAACGACGGGAACGGCGTGCTCGACCCACCCGACGATTGCCCCGACGGTGACGATTGCCCCTGCGAGGTCCCGCTCGACGATTGCTGCGGCTGCGTCCACCCGGGAAACTGTGGCGGCCAGGGGACCTCCTTCGGGACCCATTCAGGGCGCTCCGCGGGCAACGACGGGAACGGCGTAGTCGACCCGCCCGACGATTGTCCCGACGGTGACGATTGCCCCTGCGAGGTCCCGCCCGACGACGATTGCCCCTGCGACGTCCCGCCCGACGATTGCCCCTGCGACGTCCCGCCCGACGATTGCTGTGGCTGTGTCCACCCGGGAAACTGCGGCGGCCAGGGGACCTCCTTCGGGACCCATTCAGGGCGTTCCGCGGGCAACGACGGGAACGGCGTAGTCGACCCGCCCGACGATTGCCCCTGCGACGCTCCGCCTGACGATTGTCCCTGCGAAGCCCCCCCGGATGTTTGCTGCTGTGGCGGCGGATTCGGAGGTGCCGGGTTCTCCTGGTTGCCGAACCAAGGCAAGGGCGGGTTCTCGGTGTTGTTCGTCTCGACCAACGCATCGTAGGTCGGCTTGTCGAGTTCTCCCGGATTCGAAGACAATGCCCTCGTCGGGTGTTGCTTGTTCCACCACGCCTGGAACGAGCCGAGTGCCTGCGTGGCGCGCGGCGTAAACCCACTCACGAGGTCCACGGGGTTCCGCCCGAAATCCGAAGGCGTGCAGTCGTTCGGATGCGCCACCGCCCACCGCATGAGGAGGGCTTGCGACTGCGGGACGAGCGCGGGATCGATCGTCACGTTCTTGCCGGGCCCCGGGAGGCCAGGCGTCTCGGGTCTCGACGGCTGCGGCTGGATGGGGATGGCGAGCGCGTGCTCGGGCCACGAATTCGGGATGCCGATCTCCTCGCCTGGGAAGAGGGAGGCCCAATTCCCCGTGCCGGACTGCGTGGGCTTGTGCGGGTTCGCGGCCTTCAGCTCCGACCACCATTTCGCACGGGCGGGGAACGCGCCGAGTTTCTTCGCGATCTTCTCGGGCCAATCATCCTTGACCACGACGTACTTCCGCGCCGTCGAGAACGTCGCCCCCGTCTCCCGCGCATATTGAAGCCATCCCGGAGGGATGTTCCACTCCATCGAGGACTCGGCTTTGCCCGGATTGGCGGCCAGCAATTCCTGCGTGCGATCCATCTGCCCGGTAAGCTTCTTCGTGATGCCGTGCGGCGTCTCGCCCGGGATTGCGTGATAAATGCCCGTCGTCGGATCCACGCCGGAGACGTCCCGCGCCACCCCGACACTTCCCGAGAAGAGTCGCAAGATCCTCGGATCGACCATTCGCAGAAGCGGAACGCCACGGACCAGGGCGTCGAGCTGCACCTCGGTCATCGGCGTCGCGGACAGGTGACGCAACGGCTGCGGCCTCGTGTCGGGGGCCGCGGTGTCGTCATAATGATCCTCTGGGCCGAGCACGGGCTGGGCGTCGTCGGGAGGTGCAACCTCGTAGCTCTGATCGTGCGGAGCCTCTTCGTTCCGATTCTGTGACCACAGGAGCCCAGCATCGCGCCGCCGCTTGTATTCCGTCGGCTTGAACACGCGGAGGTGAGCCTCTTCCAGATACCCCCGCTCCCCGCTGCGCTCCGTCATTCTCTCGGCCTCCACGAGGAGCTTCCGTTCATGTTTCGTCGGAAGACGCAGGCGTCTCGCCGGAGTTGCGGCCGGCCTCGCGACAGTCGCCGGCTTCGGGGGCGGCTTCTGCGGCTTCTTCTTCTTTTTCTTCGGCGGCTTGCGCAGAAGGCTCTCCACGGCACCCCCTGCCATCTTGCCGAGGTTTGCTCCGATGCCCGCGCCGGCTCCGCCTGCGAGCGTGCCGAGCCCCGCGCCTGCGATGCTGCCCAGCGCCGCCCCGATGCCCTCGTTTCCGCCGCTTTTCCCACCGCCCCCCATGAGAGACGAGAGCAGTTGCGCCCCTCCGCCCATCAACGTACCGAGGAAGTCGCCCGTATCCTCGCCGTTGGCGACGTGCTCCTCGTCATCGAGACCACTGGTATCGTATGACAATGTGATTGCTCGCGGCATTTCGCTGTTCCTCCTCTCTGCTGCAAAATTACGAGATAGCTGCCGGACGGGACACGGTTCGCGGACACGGACTCCATCGGCACTTGGTGACTTCCACACTCGTTGTCCGGACGATGGCCGTCGCGTCCGCGTCGTATTCATTCCCCATCGGGCCAGCGAACTGGCCAGCCTTATTGAAATGGGAGACGACAAGCACCGTAGGCGTCAGCGTCGCCACTTCGTCGAGCAGCGCCGTCTGTTCCGTGTAGCTCCTCCCCCATCGCTGTAGCGAGTCCACCACCACCACAGCGGCGTCGCGTGGCACGGCCTGCAATGCCTCGCGCCAGCCGACCTTGCATTTGTTGCCGCGAATGCGGCTCACGAGCCGGATGTTGCGAGCCGACGATCCTGTGCGCGGGAACAACTCGCGCACGAGATCGCGGTTCTGCTCCGCGTCGAGCCAGTATCCAAGTCCATCTAGGTTCTCCGCGATTTGCGAGGCGAGTTCGGCGCAAAGCGTCGATTTGCCAGCGCCGGGCGCGCCGCCGACGAGCACTTTGAGCCCGAGCACGACTCCACCGAGCGCCTTGGACAGGAGCGCGGGAAACTCCGTCGGACGCAGGGATCGGTCCCCATCGAGCGATTCGACGACGATCCCCAGTGGCACCTCATGAGGCACGATTTCCCACACGTACGCGCCGCATGCGCAGTACCCGCCGCAAACCTGCGGCCGTCTCCGATGGCATACAGAGCAACGAAGCGGTGTCGTCTGACCCATGGCGTTCACCAGTAGTTCGTTATCGCCATCCAGCCGGGCGGGATGCGTCCGATACTGGAGTTCAGGATCGTTGGATCCACAGGGAGCCATTGCCCGTTGACGTAGACCTCCGCGAGAATGTGCGGAAAATCTTGCTCCGGACGCACCGGGCGCTCGCGTGCGACGACCCCACAGGCACGACAGAGCGCCACGAAGAGACGGGCCTTCGCATCGCAATCACCAAACCCGCGCATGAGGGTCACGGCGCAGTCTTCGAGCACTTCCCGACGCGGATCGCGCACGTAGTCGATCGCGTACTGGCAGAATTTCAGGATGGCCGCGGCGCGGTCAGCCAGCGGCAGTCGTCGGAAGACAGCCGCCCACCGCTGCACCTCGGGAAGAAGCTCGTCTCTTCGGCTCCCCGCTTTCATGTACCGCGCCTTCGCGGCGTTGCTGGGAAAGTCGATGATGCGCGCCCGGATCATCCGAAACCTGCCTTCTTGGCGAGAGCGAGCAATTCGGCGATCGCATCGTCGGATACCTCGCCTCGCGCGACCGCCGACGCCTTGTCGAAAAATTCCGGATTCGAGAGGAGCGTCTGAGCCCCGTTCGGGATCTCCCTCATGACTGCTGGGTCGTCATCCGGTGATTGTTCATCGAAGGGCACGTACCCGGCCGCGGCGAGATACGGCGCGAGATGTGGGGACGCCATGCTCCAGGGAATCGCTGTGCCGTCGATGTGATCAGGGCCGATCACCTTGAACGGTGGCGCAGTCGCCCCCCACGGCGTCGCGCTCGCCGGAGTCGCCATCGTCGGCATCGGCGGAGGCGAATCGGCTGTAGGCGCGCTGGGCGACGGCGCGGCAGGCGGCGGCGTGGCGGGCGGCGGCGTGGCGGGCGGCGCGGCGGGATGTGAGCCGCGCTCGGCGCGGGCCGTGATCGGCGGCGCGGCGGGCGGCGGCGACGGAGCTGCGCTCGGAGCTGGGGCCGGCGGCGGCGTTTCGGGGGCCGGCGGCGGCGCGGCGGGCGGTGCCGTTGGAGCGGAGACCTGCGGCGATGTTGCCGGGGTGGATGGCGGCGGCGAAGCGGTGACCGTTGCCGCCGGGGCCGGGGGCGGCGGAGCTGCGGGCGGGGCCGGTACCGGCGCCACTGCGGAGGCGTTCGTATTGGCAGGCGGCGCCCCTGCCGGTCGCATGACCCACCCCATTGGCGTTTGAACGAGTTCCCAACCGGGCCACGCGTCCATCGGCGGCATCGGCGGCGACCAGAACGGGCCGGGGACGTATTGCGGCGGCGGCGTGGCCTGCGGGGCAGGCGCAGGCGTCGAACTCGGCGAAGAAGACTTCAACAGCGACAGGAGTTTTGCGATGTCGCCGAACTCGTCTCCGCCACGTCCATTTCCGCCCCCAAGGTTCTTTGCAAGCTCCAGCCCGCGTTCCATGCCGCGTTCGTAGCTCGCCCCTCCTCCACTCGCTTTGCTGCCCGCGTCTCCGCGCAAGAGTGGCACGATCTCGCGCACCACTTCCAACGCATTGCTGCCTTGCTGCGGGCGCTCGAGCAGCGACCGGACGATCGCGCCTTGAACCGCGGCACTGCTTTCGAGCATGACCCGGAGAAGCGCGATGAACTCGGGGTTCATGCCGGGCGCGGGCGCGGGTTGTTGAGGGTAGTAATACGGCGCCCCTGGCGGCGGCGCCGCGGGAGGTTGCTGCGGTGGAGCCGCTGCCGGCGTTGCAACGAACGGCTTTCGCGCGGGGCCAGCGAAGAAGACCTTCTCGGAGTACGCCTGAAATCGGTGCGTCTTGCCGCATTGCGCGGCAAGCTGGTAGGTGCACTCGCCACCGTACACGTCGATGACTTGCTGCCAGGACCGCAGCTCCGAGCCCTTCCAAGGCTTCGGGCATACCTCCTTCGTTCCATCCGGAAGCCATCGCTGGATCTGGATGATGTCGAATCTGCGGTGATCGCGGCCGGTCTCCGTCTCCGGGCGAGGAAACAGGGGATGTCCGCCGAGATCGGCGGGATCGTCCGGGGCCGCGCTGGGTTCGGCCTGGGTCATGGCTTGGACCTCCTTTTCCCAAACCTCATCGTGGTTTTTGAGCCCGCATTACGACGCTCGGCGGATACACGAAATTCCGTCCGAGTCGCACGAGACTCAGGCAGCTTCACTGCGCTGCGCCGGAGCATGCCTATCGCGATAGGCCCTGGCAAGCACCATTTTGATCCCACCTCGCCCGGGCGCACTGGTTTCGCAATCGAAACCCACCCTCGCTTGCGGTCGACAGAGGCTTCGTTTCATGCAGTTTTGTCGCGGGCCGGGCTCGATGAAAGAAGCCTCCTGTAGCGTGGCGAAAAATTATTCCAAACCCTCGTCGAGCGTTGAAGCCCGCCTCACGGTTTGTAATGGCAAGACGCGCAGCGTCTGGCTTGGCAGCAGTGCGCTCGATCGCCGCACGGTTTGCGTGCGCAAGATTTTGACGCATCCGCCGAAGCCGAGATTGAAGGGCTTTCAGCGAACGCGCGCAGGACGGTAGCGTGGTCGGGTGTCCCGGAGCCTCGCCCGACGCTTGGTTGGGCCCAACAAAATCGCGACGATAGCGAGGATCGCTACAGTTCGGAACGATGAACGAACCGATTGCATTGACGAACAGAACAGGCGGCCAGTGTGGGATAGGGTCGCCGAGCGCACGCCGGAAGCACGGCTTTCCCATCGGACCCACGCGGACCATGCCGACGGCCCGTCCGCGCCGAGCCGGTGGCAGCTCCGGGGGGTGGCTACCGGAGCCGCGCTGAGCGCGCGCAAGATGGTGAACTATTTTACATCGGACGGCACCCATCGAGCGCCGGGCGGACCAAATGCTCCGCTAATCCCCGGGGGTTTCGAGGGGTGTTCGCAAGTGAAGCTTGATTTCACGAGGTTGGGGCCGTGAAGGGCCGCTTTTCGATCCGGTTTTTGCATTGCCAGGGCGGCACTGCGGGCGCCTTGCCGGCGATTTCGCGCCGGAGACTCACCGACGCAGTCAAAAAGCGGTTCGTTGAGCGGCCGTTCGCGGTTCGAGTCAGCAGTGAAATAAGGGCTGCCCGCACGCCCGTCGCAAAAAATGCGGCGAATCATGTGCCCCGCTCGCAATTGCGCGACAATCTTGCGAAAATCGGTTGCAATGTATGCGTGCGGCATGGTAGCGAGGACGAGCCAAAGGACGTGTCGTGCTGCGCGGGAGGTTCCCGCAGGATCACGTCCTGAAAAAGGGAGGGCGACAATGTCGGATACACGCCCCGATCCGCCGACGACTACGGTCACGGCGACGCTGACTCTTCCTCCTACCGGGCTGCGTCTCATGGCTCCCCCACCGGAGACCATTTCGCAGCGGAATGTCGAGGCGGTGACCGGAATCCCGGCTCGCGCGTTCCTGAAGGTCGTGCGCGCGCCCGCGTTCCCGCTTCCCGTGACACGCCTCGGAAAGCTGCGGATCGTCGGCCGCTCTGCCTTCGTCGCGTGGATCGAACGTGGCGCCTTCCGGACATCACTGCCCGTCGTCGAAGCGCCCCCCACCGCGGACGAGCTCGACCGAGAGAGCGCGGGGGATATCTTGGAGGCGGTCGGACTGACCGAAGCGTCGCCACGAGCTGGGCGCGCTCGCACGCCGAAACCGTAGGACGCCGTTTCAAGGGCCGGCGTGCCCTGTTGGCGACCAGTAAGTGCTTGACACCGTGCGCAATGCCGCCATGGGCCCTCGCTGGGGCGCGGCGACGGTGTCGCGTTCTCCGGAATCGGCTCGCGTGAGCCGTATCCAGCACGCCCGGCCTCGCCCGACCGGCTACGCCGATCGAGCGGGTTGGGCTGGAGGTCATCATGCCCAGGGTAGCAACGGGGAATGTGTACGAGCGGCGTGGCAAGTGGTTCGCGCGGCTCACGATCGGAGCGAAGAAGCGGCAGAGCTTCATGCTCGAAACCTGCAAGGACGAGGAAAGCGCTATGGCTCGCCTCGCCATCTTGGCGGACCTGGCCGCGAAGCTCCGCAAATGCGGGCGCGACGACATCGCGCCAGACATCATCAAGCGCGCTGCGGTGCGTGACGGGAAGGCACTGGACGAGGTGCGCAAGGCCGTCGACATGATCGCTTCGGGGCAGGTGGTGCAGAAGAACCTGACGCCGACGATCGAGCAAATCGGCAAGCGGTGGACGAGCGGCGAACTGGCCGATCTTCATCCCGACCGCGTCAAGCGACGACGAAGCGCCAAAACCAACAGGTACGTGCTCGACAAGTACGTCTATCCGATGGTCGGGGACGTGGCTATCCACAAGTTCACGCTCGACCACGCGGAAGCCGTCATGCGGAGCTTGCCAGCGAGGCTCGCGCCCAATTCGAGGCGTTCCGTCGCGCAACTCATGTATCGGATCTGCTCGCTGGCGGTCCTTCCTCTGCGCCATATCGCTGTGCATCCGCTCCCACGGGGATTCGTGCCGCGGTATCAGGCAGGAAAAGCGAAGGGGTGGCTTTATCCCGATGAGGATGCGATGTTGCTGGGCTGCACGCAGGTTCCACTGGAATGGCGGTTGTTTTACGGCTTCCTTCATCGGGAAGGGATGCGGCGTTCGGAAGCCCTTCACACGAGGTGGTCTGACATCGACCTGGACCTCGGGGTGATCGTGCTCGACGTGAACAAGACGGACGAGCCACGCGCATGGGCATTGTCGCCTGGGGTCGTCGCTGCGTTGCGCGCCTGGCGAGAGCATTGCGCAGCGAGAGGCGTGCGCGTGTCAGGGGACGCGCCCGTCTTCGTGTACGACGAGGGAAGCCAGAAGGGACAGCGGCTCACCACGAGCGACACTGCCGGCCGGTTCCGCGGACATCTGGAGCTGGCAGGCGTTCGCCGGCCGGAGCTGTTCGCGCGGACGGAGACGAGGATGCGGATCCGGCTGCACGATACGCGGGCCACGTTCGTCACGCTGGCACTCGCGAACGGACGGACGGAGGCGTGGGTGCAGGACCGAACGGGACACAAGTCAAGCGACATGATCAACCGCTACCGACGCGCCGCCCGTACGGCGGCCGAGCTCGGGCTCAAGGAGTGCCGTCCGCTCCATGAGGCGATCCCCGAGCTGGCCCCCCGGATGGGCGCCGAGCAGGCCCGCACGAAGGAAAGGGCGGCGGAAAGGGCACCACGCTCGCGGCGGAGGCCCTCTCCATCCGTCGCAATCCAGCCAAGATCCGCGGGGTTGGCGACCCCGGGTCAGAAGGACCAGAACTGTTCCCCGAGGCGA
>NZ_SSMQ01000117.1 GCF_005144585.1 Polyangium fumosum
CGACCTGGTGGCCATGTCACATCGGAATCGATGCCCACGTGCCGTCGGAACGCGTGCCCACGTGCCGTCGGAACGCGTGCCCACGTGCCGTCGGAACGCGTGCCTACGTGGGTTCGGAATACGCAGTCCTTTCAAGAGGTTGCGCGCCGCGGGAGCATTACGGCCGCCGCGCGCAGCCTCGGCGTGAGCCAGCCGAGCTTGACGCTCGCGATGCAGCGCCTCGAGCGTGAGCTGGGCACGACGCTCCTGCACCGCGGACGCAGTGGCGTCGCCCTCACCGAGACGGGCCTCGCGCTCGCCCGCGACGTCGACGACATCCTCGCCATGGTCGCTCGTACAGAGCAGCGCATCCGCGGCCTGGAGGAGGAGGAGACCGGGCGCTTCGTCGTCGGCTGCCATGAGTCGCTCGGCGCCTATTTCCTCCCTGCATTCATGCAGAGCTTTCTGGTCGAGGCGCCAGGGATCGAGCTCACCTTGTGGAACGGCTCGTCGGCCGGGGTGCGCGACGCCGTCGTCGCCCGCGAGGTCCATTTCGGGGTGGTGGTGAACCCTTCGCCTCACCCGGACCTCGTGCTCGTCCGGATGTTCGAAGACGCGGTGGACTTTTTCACCGCCGAAAGCCCGGCCCGTACACTCTCTGCCGCGTATGACCGCATCCGGCGCGGCCCCCTCGTGCATGCGAAGCGGGTCACCGAGAGCCAAGCGCTCATCATCCAGCTCGAGGGCGAGGGTGTCGTCGCAGAGCGCGAGCTTTCGTGCGGCGACTTCGAGCTCGTCAAGACGCTCGTCCTCGAGGGGATTGGCATTGGCATCCTGCCGAGGCGCGTCGCTGCCTACGGCGCGGGCGAGGGCCTCGTGCGGCTGCACCCAGACCTCCCCCATTTCGACGATGCGATCCATCTCGTCTACCGCGGCGACCTGCACAAGACGCGCGGGGCGATGCGCCTCAAGGACGCGCTGGTCGCGCACGGCAAGGCGCTGCGCTCAGCGCCTCGCCCCTCCACCGGGCGCAAGCCGGGGCCCGTATCGTCGCGCTAGCCGGCTGTCTCCTTGCCCTCCGCGGCGCGCGCGGGCTTGGGAGGGCGCATGGCGTACTCCTCGGCTTGATCCCGAGCCGCTTGCGAATCACCTGCGCCGCACGTTTTGTAGATCCGGAGCTCGGCATGCCTTTGGGGAACGCGTCGAGGAGCGGAAGTGCGAGCTATCTCCGGCTCAAGGCGGTGTCGGCGATGGACAATGGCGTACTGGTTCCCCGTGAACTGAACGCCAGCACGGTTGAGGCACGCAGGACGGGGAGGGCTCGTGGTCCCATCGCGCGAGCGTGATGCTCCCGTGCTCGCGTCGGGCAACGTCGTGTCCTCGCCATCCTCGCTGCGAGCGTTGTGACGTGGAAACGGCCTGCGGGTGGTTCCGGGCGTGACGTTGCCCTCTGCTGCGCGCGGTGGTTCCGCCGATGCGCGGGCGATGGGCAGACGAAGTGCCTCCGGCGGAGGCTTCGAGCTCAGGATGGCGCAGGGGTCCGCAGCACTGCCGCTGAGCCTTCTTGGTCCGGGAGCGGCAGTTACCGGGAAGACGTGCAGTAGGTCGAGGGCCATGTGGCCGACGACGTGGACCTCATCCGCGAGATCGAACACCAAAACGGCGTCGTCCGGATGCCACAGCACTTTTTTTGCTGACGTCACCCTGGGTGTTATGTAGTGTGAATTTGGGGGGATTTGTTGTGGTCGAGGAAACGAATGAAACGAACCCTGCATGTCCCATGGATGAAGAGTTGGCTCTGGAGCCTGCCGGTGGCGATGGCGCTGTCGGCTGGAACCCTGGCGTCCACTTGTGATGGCCCTCCAGATTATCCGGTCCCGGATACGACGCTGCGCCTGATCCCCGAGGTCGGGTCGGTGGATGAAGATGGCGGGCCCGTCTTGGTGCTGGTGGAGCTCCAGCAGGTCGAGGACAAGGACGCGGAGGCAACGTCACGCGTAATCCTGTACGTAGGCGCCAAAGGCGCGACCTCGGAAACACTCCCCGGCCCGGTGTTTTGCGAGAAGAAGGACACTGACGGTGCCGGCGGCGAAAGCAGCGGCGGCGAGAGCGGAAGCGGCGGCGAGAGCGGAAGCGGCGGCGAGAGCGGAAGCGGCGGCGGCATGGGCGGCGGCGATGCGTCTTCGGGAGGCACGAGCGCAGATCTCGTCCTGCCCGATATCGCGTTGCTTTCGGCTACCGAGACGGAATCGCAGGACGAAGAGACGGGCGAAACGAAACACCGGAGCGTTCGCCAGGGCGGCTTCCTTGTACAAGTGCCCAAGGGGGACGGCGATGTGCGCCTCGTAGCCACGGTGTATTCGCACACGGGCGGCGAAGCGGAATGCGAGCCTGCGCAGAAGAAAATGCTCGCGATTGCAACAGCCCGTATCGAGCGGGAGAAGCCGGCTGCGGATGCGGGCGCGGACGGCGGAAGCGGAAGCGGAGGCGGAGGCGGCAGTGGCGGCGGCATGGACGGGGGCGACACCGAGGGGATGGGTGGCAGCGGAGGCGGCGGGGGCGGAGGCGGCATGGACGGGGGCGGCGCCGAGGGGATGGGTGGCAGCGGAGGCGTGGATGGCGGTGCGGAGGCGGATGGAGGTTGACATGATGGATCAGGTTGCTTTTCAACGTATGCGCTTTGTGACGCGGGCGATCACGGTAGCGTTCGTGACCGCCCTGATCGGCTGTGGCCCCAAGGCCCAACCCGCTGCGAGCCCGTCAACGAGTTCCGAGGACACCGACACCGTACGGAAAGCCTTGCGTGCTGCCTATGCAGATGGGGTGAAGGTTGCAAAAATCACGGACACGAGGTGCGCTCCTGGTGTAGATGTATGGCTTCTTAGCCCAGGGCATATCGTATGCCGCGAGGATGATCGCCATGTCTTATTCTTCTGGGAGGATGGGACGCCAATCGAGCCTCTGCCCCAGGTAGACGAGGACGACACGATCGTGCTCGCCGTGGTGTCGAGTGATTCTAAAAAAGCGATCGAAGAGCTCCAGGTTACCGTATGTGATGGTGCAAGCCCTGTTCGAATCGCACCGCCTGGGGGCGGTAATAAGGCGAATGAAGTTGGCGACGTCGCAGCTAAAAGCAACAAACTCCACAACCTGCGAGTCGTGAAAGGGTGCAGTTCGGACCGTGGTGCCAGCGCCACCTTGCGGGCGGGATCACAAGAGAGCAAGAACATCCAGGTGCCGACGCTCGCCCTGCATCGGTTCACCATCGGGCTCGGGCTCATCTACGACTTCAGCACGCGCGTGGATTATCGTGCGGTTACCGTGAAAGGCGAGAACACGCCCATCATCGTGGAGGACAAGCACCTCGTGGGGATTGCTCCCCCGATTCCCTTCGTCGCATTCCGCCCCGTTCCCGTGGACGTCAAACGCTCGCGTCTGCGCTCCCCTGGCGAGTGGTTCGGTGTTGCCCTCGGAATTTCGGTCGTGGAACCGCTCGACCACCTCTACCTCGCCGGGCTGGTCGAGCCATTTCCGGGCTTCGGCTTCCTCCTCGGCGCCCATTTCCATACCGTGCCGACGCTGGCAGGGGGCTACCAGTCCGGCGATCGCTTCACTGGCGGGACCGAAGTGCCGGTGGACAAACGATGGCAGATCGAGGCAACCAGGGCCTTCCTTGGTCTCAGTGTGGACGCCAGTTTGCTGACCAGGCTCCTCCAGGCAATCGAGTAGGTACATTCCAGTGGACGATGAAGGAGAATGCCCATGAAGGTTTTTATTGCTCTCATGGCGATGATCACTTTGGCCGGAGGATGCAGCGTGGGACACGAGCATACCTCCGCAGCTAGCGAGACACGGGCTGGATCGAACGAAGCCAGGCCCCAGGGGTCTTCTGGGGAAAACAGCCCCACTGCGGCTCCTGGTGGAGCCGCTTCCCCAGCGTCCGCGCTCGAAGGGGCCTCACACATCGACTTGTTGAAGGAACTGCGACGGCGGGCGCAGTCGACGACGGCTGTCCCCAAGGGGGAGTTCGGCCTCGCCCCGCAGATGGCGGGCGGAGGATTTCCGGGGCTTGAGCAGATCCCTTCGGATGCAATCCTCACGAAGCTGATCCAGCGGCAGCAAGAGATCTTCCGCATCAATCAGAAGGACGACATCAAGGACGTGGGGAAGGTTGGTCAAGGGACGGCAGCGAATCCCACGAACTACCCGGTAGGTCCTGGTGACGACGACACCATGGTCAGGCTCTCGGATAGCGTGGTTGCCGTTTTTCCGAGCTCATTGGTCGAACGTCCTGCCGGCGGGAAGGTCGCACTCTCGACGAGCATAACGTTCGGTCAACGTATGTTCGGTCCAGACAAAAAGTGGCCACTATGTTCCAGCGAGCGTTTTCGCGAACAGCCTGTGGGCGCGAAGTGCACCGGTTTCCTTGCCGCACCGGACATCGTGGTGACGGCAGCGCATTGCGTCGACAAGAGCAACGTCACCGAGACCAGGTTCGTCTTTGGCTATGTCGCTTCGGCAGCATCGACGCCTCGAACGATCTTGCCGGCAAGCGACGTGTATTCCGGAAGGGAGATCATCCACAGAAAGGAGGCGACCGAAGGCAAAGCCGATGACGGTGAATGGGCGCTCGTCCGCCTCGACCGCACCGTGGTCGGTCACACTCCTGCGAGCGTTCGTCGTGAGGGGGTCCCGCACAAGGACGACGCCATCTTCGTGATAGGCCACCCGTCCGGTCTGCCGCTGAAATACGCCGGCAACGCTGTCGTGAGGGAGGTGATCGGGCAGGTTTTCAGGGCGAACCTCGATACCTATGGTGGGAACTCGGGGTCGCCGGTATTCAACAAGAAGGGGGTCGTCGAGGGGATTCTGATTCGTGGCGAGACCGACTTCGAATATGACGGAACATGCGTGAAGTCGATCGTGTGCCCGGACATCGGGTGCGGCGGAGAAATCGCGACGTTGTCTTCCGTCTTCGCCCCGAAATTGCCGAAATAGGGTCGGCAGCCAGCACGGCTCGACCACGAACCACCCCCTGCCTGCCCCTGCTTCTCCCCGCCCTCCCGTCCTCGCCAGCCCGTTAGCCTGTCCTCCCTCCTCCTCCAGCCCGCCCTCGCCTACCGGCCAAGCCGTCTTCAGCCTCCTCCAGCCCGTCCTCAGCCATCGTCCGCTCGTCTTCACCTACCTTCGAGCTTGTCCTCACCCACCCAGCAGGCTGACCTCCTCCTGCCCGCAACCCGTTCTCACCCACCTGCGAGCCTGTCCTCATCCTCCCGCAGGTTGAACTCACCCTCCCGCAGGTTGAGCTCACCCTCCCGCAGGCTGCCCTCACCCTCCGCCAGCCCGTCCTCAGCCTCCCCCCATGACGCGATCGTGCTGCCCTTCCAGGAAATATCCGCCATCAACGTCGAACACGCACCCCGAACCGGAGGTGCTCGATGACGACTGGTACGTTCTCTCCTTATGCTGGCCCTTTTGATGTGACCCTCGTCGACGTGAAGGATGACCTCGTCGACCTCACCGCCGGAGCCTCCAAGGGCTTCCGCGGCGTGCAGCCTGGTATTGAGGACGTCGTCGACGAGCTCGCCGGCGCGATTCCTGTGTTCGGCGATGCCGCGGGGATCCCCGCGAAGGTCTACGAGCGCTTCACCGTCGAAACGAAGAGCATCGACGCCCTCACCAAGAAGGAAGCGGTCCTCGAGAAGATGCTCGAGGCCACCCGCGAGTCGAGGCGCCTCAAGGTCCACCAGCGCGAGAACACCATCGCCCAGATGGTCGACATCGCCAAGTCCACCGCCCAGCGCACCCGCGACAAGGGCATCCTCGCGCCCTTCGAGAAGACCCTCCGCTACAACGCCCAGGCCGCGCTCAAGGCCGCGAAGACCCGTCGCAAGAACGAAGCCGCGAAAGCCGCGGCCACGTCAAGCCTCGACAAGTAGCCCTTCGCTCGACGCTTTGGGGCGTAGCTCGGACGAGCCGAGCTACGCCCCAAACTCCTGCCCCCCCCTCCACGGCCATCGCACAGCCGTCCGCGCTAACCCATCGTTTCCATTCTCCTCCGTACGCTACCTTCGCGAGTTTGTAGACCCGTCGCACACGATCGCTCTACCCTTACGAGACTCATGGGTAACTCCAGGCACGTTCGGGGTGGGGTGATGGGCAGGGCGCGATGGATCGCAGCGCTCGCCCTAGCCCTTCCTTGGAGCCTGGGGTGCTCCTCGGGGCCTCCGGCGACGCGGTTTCTCGTCGAGGTCGCAATCACCGCGAAGGCGAACCGGAATTCGCCCGTCCCCATGACCATGGTCGCGGTCCAGGACGCGAAGCTCTTCGACCAGATCATCAAGCTCACCGCCAAGCAGTGGTACGAGCAGCGCGAGCAGATGCGCCGGGATTTCCCGAGCGGCACCGCGTTCACCGAGTGGGATTGGGAATTCGTCCCGGGCCAGGCGCCCCCGCCCATGGTCGTCGAGGTCGACGGCAAGGCCGTCGGCGCCGTCATCTTTGCCAATTATCGCTCGCCCGGCGATCATCGCTTTCGAATCGGCCCGCAACGCCGGATGCGGGTCGACCTCGGCGACGACGACCTCGTCGTGAGCCCCCTCGATGCTCCGGAGGAATGACATGAGCGCCGACGACATTCCGCTCGCGATTCAATGGCATGACGGGATGCTCCTGTCGCCGCAGCACTTCCAGGAGGCCGATCGCAGGTCCGAGCGCCTGCTCGCCTACCACCTCGGCCAGGCCTCGCCCTACCACCACGGCATCGTCTCGCTGAAGCTCGCCGAAGGCACGCTCGGCAGCGGCCTCCTTCGTATCCAGCAGGTCGAGGCCATCATGCCCGATGGCACCCTCGTCCATCACGCCGGCGGCAAACACGATCTCTCCGTCGATCTGCGCCCCCAGGCCGCGCTCGTCCGCGACGCACCCGCCACCGTCTACCTCGCCGTCCCGCGCGCGCAGGCGGCCGTCTCCGCCTCCGCCGCGGACCTCGCGCGCAACCGCTCCGCCGAAGGCGCGCCCGTCGTCGACGAACACACCGGCGAGGATCCGCTCGAGATCCCGCGCATCGCGCCGAGCGTCCGCCTCCTCGTCGCCGCCGAACCTCCGCCGCGCCTCGTGTGCCTCCCCATCGCGCGCGTCCGCCTCGAAGGCGAGGCGTTCGTCTCGACCGGGTACATCCCGCCCACCCTCGGCGTGACGCCCGGATCGGACCTCGACGAGATGTGTCAACGTCTCGCCGGTCGCCTGCGCGAGAAGGCCATGCGCCTCGCCGAGAAGGCGAACTTCCTGTCGCGCACCACCGATCGCGAGCTCATCGGCGAGGTGCGCCGCCAGATCCAGTGCCTCGTCGCGGCGCTCCCTCCCTTCGAGGCCGTCCTCTACTCCGAGCGCCCGCACCCGTTCTCGCTCTTCGTCGCGCTCACGGGCCTGCTCGGGCAGATCTCCGCCCTCGCGCGCACGCCCGTCCCGCCGCTCCTGCCCAAGTACCGGCACGACGATCTCCGCACGACCTACGAGAACGCCCGCGATCACATCTTCCGCATGGTCGACGAGGGCATCATCGAGTCCTTCACGGCCTACCCCTTCGATCTCAAGGACGGCAAGTACAACGTCCTCTTCCAGCGCGAGTTCCGGACCCGCGCCCTCGTCGTCGCCGTCCGCGCGGCGCGCGGCGTGCGCGAGGATCAGCTCCTCAACTGGATGAACGGCGCGCTCATCGGCGCCCCGGGGCGCCTCCGCACCATGCAGGAGAGCCGCATCCTCGGCGCCGGACGCAAGCGCGTCGAGCGCAACGGCGATCTCGTCGCCACGCCCGGCATCTTGCTCTTCGAGCTCGAAGAGCAGAGCGTCTTCCTCGACCCGGGCGAACCGCTCACCTTGTGCAACACGGCCGATCCGACGGGGCAGAGCGGGCCCTCCGAGGCGGTCCTCTACGTGAAGAGCGGGTAGGGGGATGGCTGCTTCTCCGGGACGACCCGCGCTCTCTCCCAAGCAGGCTGCCCTGCGGGATCAGCGCGTCCTCGTCGACGCGTTCTGCAACTTCCACGCGGACGTCGTCACGCAGAAGCGCGTGGTCGTCGCTTCGGGCGGCGTGCTCCCGTACGACGCCGTCCAGCAGCGCCTGCTCGACGCCTTCGAGCAACAAGCGGGCAAGGTCCAGGGCTCGCTCCCCGAGCACGAGCGCCGCCTCTTCGAGGAGACCCGCTACGTCATGATCGCCATGGCCGACGAGGTCTTCCTCCACCTCGACTGGACCGGCAAGGAGCCCTGGGCGGACAAACCGCTCGAGTCCGTCGTCTTCCAGACGCGCGACTCGGGAGACCGTTTCTTCAACCGCATCGACGACGCCCTCAACGGGCGGATCCCCGCCTCGTCGCAGCTCCTCACCGTTTACCTCACGGCCCTCGCGCTCGGCTTCCGCGGACGTTACGCGCCCTTCGGCACCGGCGAGCCCGAGACCTACCGCCAGCGCATCGTCGACTTCCTCGCCCGCACCGATCCCGAGATCGTCCGCGGCGAGGACCTCTGCCCCCAGGCGCACGAGCACACCGCGGCCGACGCGCCGCAGAAGCGTTTGCCCTCCCTCTCCCGAGGCCTCCTGCCGTTTCTCGTCGTCATCCTCGGCTGGATCGTCATCGGGGAGATCCTCTGGCTTTATCGCACGGCCGAGCTCGACGACGTGCTCGACCGCATCGAGGACGCCACGTGACCGTCGGCACCCTCCTCAAGATCGTCGCCGGCCTCGTCGCGCTCGCGGTCGTCGTGGCCGGGGCGTACGCGCTCTTCCTCGCGCAGAAGAAAAAAGCGCAGAAGGCCCTGGAGCTCGCCAAGCGCGAGGGCAAACCCGATCCCACGGCCGAGATCCGCGCCGCCGTAGCCAAGGCCAAGGCCGCGCTCGTCAAGAAGGTCCAGGACAAGACCGCGCGCGAGGAGATGCCGCGGTACCTCGTCCTCGGCGAACCTTCGTCCGGGAAGACCACGCTCCTCGGCGGCTCGGGCCTCAGCGTCCAGCTCATCGAGGGCGGCGATCCCGCGCCCGGCGACACCGCGGCCGTCAACCTCTGGATGCTCGGCAAGGCGCTGCTCGTCGACGTCGCCGGCCGCCTCCTCTTTGGGGAGGGCGGCACGCCTGCGCCCGATCCGCCGTACCGCGCGCTCTTGAACGAGCTCAAGCGCCTGCACCCCGATCGCCCCGTCGACGGCATCCTGTTGACGGTCCCTTGCGGCGAGGTCATGCAGACCGCGCGCTCCACGCCGGCCGAGCGCAAGCGCAAGGCGACGATCCTGCGCGCCGCCGTCTCCCTCGCGCAGCAGACGCTCGGCATGAACGTGCCGGTCTACGTGATCGTCACGCAGACCGATCGCCTCTCCGGCTTCCGCAGCCTCGGCATCGAGGTCACGCAGACCGGCCGCGACGACATCCTCGGTTGGTCGAGCCCGCACCCGCCCTTCACCGAGGGCTCCGAGGACTGGGTCGAAGAGGCGCTCGGCACCGTCCGGGATGCGCTCCTCCGGTACCAGGCGCGGCGGTTTGCCGGCGCCCCCGTCGTCCGCTCCCCCGACGACTTCTTCCTCTTCCCGAGCGAGATCGAGTCCCTCGCCGACGGCCTGCGCACCTACGTCGATCCCGTCTTCCTCGAAGGCGCCGGCCAGGAGACGCTGACCCTCCGCGGCATCTACTTCTGCGGCCTCGCCGATCCGCCCGCGGGCCCCCCGCAGCTCACGGCCCCCGGCGCCGCCCCCGCCGCGCCCGCGCCGCCGAAGCCCGCGGCCGCCGCCGCGCCGGGCAAGGTCCTCTTCGCGAAGGATCTGTTCGAGCACAAAGTGTTCGCCGAGCGCAACCTCGGCAAGCCCGCGGCCACCGCGCTGCGCCGCCGCCAGCGCATCAACCTCGCGCTCCAGATCGTGGCGTGTTGCCTCGGCGGCGCCTTCCTCGCGGCCCTCTGGATCGACGCCTCGCGCCTCGAACGCCGCACGACCGCGGTGATGCCTTTCTTGCGCGACGTCCAGAGCAACGTCCTCTCGGCGAAGAGCGAGACCCCGGGCACCGAGGCGAGCTTCGACGCCAAGAAGCTCCGCGCCAAGGCGCTCATCGAGAAGCTCGAGACGATCGAGGAGTCGGGCCGCCTGCGCTCGCCGCTGAACCCGGCGTCCTGGTGGGGTCGCCTCGACCGCCGCGTCGACACGGCCTTCGTCGTCGCGCTCGAGCACGTCCTCGTCGATACGTTCCGCGCCGGCCTCACGGAGGAGGCCACGCACCTGCTCCGCCCGCTCCCGCCGCAGCCCCCGCCCGACGCGTTTTTCCCGCTCAGCGTCGAGAAGAGCCAGGAGTACATCCTCCTCGAAACGTGGCTCCGCGAGCTCACCGCGTTCGAGGCCCACGTCGCGCGCCACGACGGCCTGCTCGGCGAGCTGCCCAAGGACGCGACGCCCGACGCCCGCATGCAGAGCGTCGCCGATCTCTCGGACTACCTGCTCGGCTACAAGACCTCGCCGACGATCGCGGTCGACTACTACCGCAACGCCCTCGCCCGCGGCGCGCGCCGTCAACCGTTTGACCTCGCCCCGCGCCGGGATCCTGCGCGCGAGAAGGCCACGGCGCTCTTCAAGGGCCTGCAGGATCGTGTCCTCGAAGCCTACAGCGACGCCGTCGTCCGCGCCGACGTCGAGCAGCTCGTGCAGAGCCTCAAGGATCTGGAGACGAAGGGCGCCGAGTACACCGCGCAGGATCTCTGGACCTTGCGCGACGCGATCGCGCGCGTCGAAGCGCACCTCGGCGCGCCCACGCTCTCCTGGGTCTCGGGCGAGTCGCTCCCGCCGAACGAGGGCATCGCGGGCCTCTTGAAGACCGTCAAGAACTCGCGCCTCCTCGGCGCCGACGTCGAGGCGTCCTTGCGCGGCGGCGTCGACGCGCGCCTGCTCGATCTCAAGACCTACGTCGCGAGCGCCGGCGCGCCCCTCTCCGGGCCCATCCTGGAGCGCAAGGGCGGCGTCCTGCTCATGCGCCTCTCGCCCTTCATCCTCGGGCTCAAGGCGCCCATCGACGCGCTCCGCCAGCAGACGTTCATGACGGCCGAGGAGGAGAAGACCCTCACGTCCGATCTCGATCGGTCGCGCGTCGACTGGGACGCCGAGGTCCTCAAGGAGGCCGCGCGCCTGCCCAAGGACTACGAGACCTTCCTCCAGGGCGGCGTGCTCAAGACGGTCGACGCGCGCATCCGCAACACGATCTCCGATCTCACGGTCCGCCAGATCAAGGCGAGCACCCTCGGGGCCGTCGCCCGCGCCGCGCGCCCGGCCACGCCGCTGCCCGGGAACAACAATCGCCAATTCGAAACCGTCCGCGGCGACGCGGCGAACCTCGGCATGGCGATGGCCCCCATCCGCGAGATGATCGGCGCGTTCGTCCGCCTGCGCATGGACGACACGCGGGATCGCCTGCGCGAGCTCATGCGCGGCCAGGGCTCCGAGGTGCTCGGGCGCGCCGCCGACGTCCTCCGCGCCGAGAACCTCTACGGCCTGAAGAAGGGCGGCTTCACCTGGTGGGACGGCAAATCCACGCCCGCCTTCGAGGCGTTCAGCGTCCCCGACGCCGGCCGTTTGTCCGAGTATGCCGCGGCCCAGCGCACGCGCGCGGCCACGATGCACAAGGAGCTCGCCGAGCCCTTGCTCGCGGCCATGGAGAGCCCCGAGATCGCGGGCGACGCGAGCGGCGATCCCAACGTCTCGCTCTGGCAAAACGTCGCCTGGCCGCTCAAGGATTACGAGAACAAGAAGGCGGGCAACGGGGTCTCGAACCTGGAGACCCTCATGCTCTCCGACCTGCCGCTCATCACGGCGAAGAACTGCATCGCCGAGCTCGACAAACGCGCCGGCGTCGACGGCGCGGGTGGCTTCTTCGCGGGCAAACAGAAGTACATCGTCGAGGAGCTGCGCGAGCGCTGCCGTGTCCTCGCGAGCGAGGAGATGCGGGATCGTTATGCCGCGCTCCGCCGCACCTTCAACCGCGAGCTGTCGGGCAAGTTCCCCTTCGTCAAGATCGAGCCGGGCATCCGCGTCGAGGACGCGCGCCCCGAGACCGTGCGGCGCTTCCTCCAGGACGCGGCCGATTTCCGCTCCGATTTCGGGTATGTCCTCGGCAAGGACACGAAGGCCTCGGCCGGCGAGGTCGGGCGCTTCCTCGAAAAGATCGAGGCCGTCCGCGCCTTCATGATGCCCATGTGGGCGCAGGTGGAGTCGGCCGAGGACGGCATCTACGACGTCAAGGTCGAGTTCCGCGTCAATCCCGGCCTCGAGGTCGGCGGCAACCGCATCGCCGAGTGGGCCATGCGGCTCGCGGACGAACGCCTCTTCCGCGACGGCCCCAAGGCCGAGGCGAGCTGGCGCGTGAACGACCCCGTCCGCGTCGATCTGCGCTGGGCGAAGACGAGCCTCGACGTGCCGCTCTCGACGCAGGGCCCGAATGTCTTCGTGAACGAGCGGACCGTCACGTTCGAGGAGCGCGGCCCCTGGGCGCTCTTGCGCATGATCGCATTCCACCAGAGCTCCGCGCGTGACGGCTCGCAGAAGACCGAGGGTGGATCCCACGTGCTCGGCTTCGTCGTGCAATCGTCGCCCGATTCCACGGGCGGCTTCATCGAGCGCGTCGGCACCGACGCCAACACCGTCCGTGTCTTCGTCCGCCTCGCGCTCACCGGCGTCGAGAAAGACCGGATGCTCAGGTACCCCGAGTTCCCCGCGACCGCTCCGAACCTTTAGGAGACAGAGCCTCGATGTCGACGAAGGCCCCGCTCATCGATCTGGAGACGCTCCTCCTGCCCATCTCCGAGGAGGCGCCGAGTGGCACGTCTCTCCGGTACGAAGGCACGTACGACCGCGTGCGCGAGGCGCGCCGCGAGGATGATCCTTCGCTGCCCATGGGCGAATGGGAGACCAAGCTCAAGGTCGCCGACTTCGCGCTCGTGGACAAACTTTGCCAGGAGGCGCTGCGCAAGAAATCGAAGGACCTCCAGATCGCGGCCTGGCTCGTCGAGGCCTGGCTCCGGCGCTCCCGCGTGAAGGGCCTCGGCCAGGGTTTGTCCCTCGTCGCGGGGCTCTGCGAGCGGTACTGGGAGGGCCTCTTCCCCGCGCTCGGCGACGACGACGATGCCTCGGCGCGCGTCGCGCTTTACGAGTGGATGGACGACATCCTCTCGGATCGCCTGCGCCGCACGCCTTTCGGGGACGGCGACGGGTCGTTTTCGCTGCTCGATTGGGAGCTCGGCGGGCAGGCTGCGCCCGACGGGGACGGGGAGGGCGCGCGGCCGACACGAGAATCGCTGCTCGCCAAGATCTCGCTCGGCGGCGCGGTGACGCGCTGGTCCGAGATCGCGCTCGACGCGGGCACGTCGATCATGGCGGCCGAGGCGGCCGAGGCGGCGATCGCGGCGCACGTCCCGCGCTCGCCCACGCTCCGCCGCGTGCGCGAGGTCCTCGCGCAGATCGAGGTGCTCGCCCGCGACGCGGCGCGCATCAACGGCGAGAGCAGCCCGGAGGTGAGCGCGCCCGCGGCGAGCGCGCCGCCGCTCGGATCGGCCGCGGCGGTCGCGGCTGCGGCGGGGTTCACGACGCCGGGCGGGGGAGGGGGAGGCGGCGGATCGTTTGCGATCTCGAGCCGCGCCGACGCTTATTATCGGCTCGCCGAGGCGGCCGAGTACCTCATGCGGACCGAGCCGCACAGCCCGGTGCCGTACCTGGTCAAACGTGCGGTGCAGTGGGGCAACATGTCGCTCGCCCAGCTCCTCTACGAGTTCGTGGGGAACCCCGACGATCTCGTGGCGATACAGCGCCTGCTCGGGATGCGCGGGAGGGAGGAGTAACCGGGGGGAGGGACCCGAGGCGGGAGGGAGCGAGCGCCCTCACGAGGGTGTTGTGTTGACGAGCCCGGGCACGGTAAAAGGGTAATGCCCACGAGTACACGCCGTGCGCGGGCGGTTTTTCGGAGACTTCAAAAGCCGCGGCGTCGCCGCGAGAGCCGAGGAAGGGAGCCATCGATGGCAGAGAGCAAGCAGCACTGGCTGGACCGAAACCGTCCGCCGCGTGTGCAGATCACGTATGACGTCGAGACGGGCAACGCAATCGAGAAGAAAGAGATCCCGTTCGTGGTCGGCGTGCTCAGCGACCTGGGGCAGAACCCGGCGAACCCGCTGCCCAAGTTGAAGGAGCGCAAGTTCGTCGAGATCGACCGCGACAATTTCAACGACGTCCTCGCCTCGACGAAGCCGGAGATCACGGTGAAGGTCGAAGACGTGATCAAAGGGGCGGGCAAGATCTCGATCCCGCTGACGTTCACGCACCTCGACGATTTTCGGCCCGAGCGCCTCGTCGAGCGCATCCCGGAGCTCCGCAAGCTGCTCCGCGCGCGCGAGCGCCTGAACGACCTCCTCGGCAAGCTCGAAGGCAACGACGAGCTCTCGGCCGCGTTGCGTGAGGTCATGGAGAGCACCGAGGCTCTCCAGAAGATCACGGCGGAAGTTTCCAAGGATCAGAGCTAGGCCGCGCGGAGGGTACGAACATGCCGGAGACTACGAGCGTCAAAGAACTCATCGCCTCGAGCGCGGACGGCGGGGCGATCATCGATCAGATCCTCTCCGAGGGCGCGATGGTTCGGGGGGACAACCCCGTTCAGAAGAAGCACGCCCGCGACATCGTCGGAGAGTTCTGCCAGCAGATCCTCGACGAGCGGGATCCGAAGGACAAGCAGCGCGCCATCGATCTCGGCGCGGTGGCGGCCATTCAGGATCGCATCAACGAGATCGACGAGATCATCGGCAAGCAGCTCGACGCGATCCTGCACGCGCCCGAGTTCCAGTATCTCGAAGCGCGGTGGCGGGGCCTGCACTACCTCGTCATGAACACGGAGACGAGCACGCGGCTCAAGATTCGCGTGATCAACGTCCGCAAGGACGAGCTCCGCAAGGATTTCGAGGCCTCGCCCGAGTTCGATCGCAGCTCGCTCTTCAAGAAGGTGTACGAGGAGGAGTACGGCACGTTCGGCGGCGCGCCCTACGGCCTGCTCCTCGGCGACTACGAGTTCGACGGTTCGAGCCCGGACGTCGGCCTCTTGACCGAGCTTTCGAAGGTCGCGGCGGCGGCGCACGCGCCCTTCATCTCGGCGTCGAGCCCGCACCTCTTCGACATGGAGAACTTCGGCCAGATCGGCGTGCCCGGTGATCTCGCCAAGCTCTTCGAGAGCACGCAGCTCATCCAGTGGAAGGAGTTCCGCGAGACCGAGGACAGCCGTTACGTCGGCCTCGTCCTGCCGCACGTCCTCATGCGCCTGCCCTACGGCCCGAAGGGCGTGCCGGTGGACGGCTTCATGTACGAGGAGAACGTCGGCGCGGAGGACAAGAACTTCCTCTGGGGCAACGCGGCGTACGCGCTCGGCCAGCGGATCACGAACGCGTTCGCGCATTATGGCTGGTGCGCGGCGATCCGCGGCGTCGAGGGCGGCGGCCTCGTCGAGAACCTCCCGGTGCACGTCTTCAAGACGAGCGAGGGGGATCTCGCGGTGAAGACGCCGACCGAGGTGGCGATCACCGATCGCCGCGAGAACGAGCTCTCCGAGCTCGGGTTCATCTCGCTCTGCTATCGCAAGAACAGCGGCCAGGCCGCGTTCTTCGGCGGCGCGACCGCGAACAAGCCCAAGGTGTACAACCTGCCCTCGGCGACGGCGAACGCCCGTCTCTCGGCGCAGCTCCCGTACATCATGGCGACGAGCCGGTTCGCCCATTACATCAAGGTCATGATGCGCGACAAGATCGGCAGCTTCATGACGAAGGACAACGTGTCGTCGTACCTCAACAACTGGATCGCGGACTACGTGCTCCTGAACGACGACGCGGGTCAGGAGACGAAGGCGCGGCTGCCGCTACGCGAGGCGCGGATCGACGTCACCGACGTTCCCGGCAAGCCGGGGGCGTACCGTGCCGTCGTTTTCTTGAAGCCGCACTTCCAGCTCAACGAGCTCACGGTCTCGATGCGCCTCGTGGCGGAGCTTCCGCCTCCTGTGGCGTGACGGGCCTCGCAAATCAGTGTAGGGTATGATCAGGAAGTTACCGCCCCGCGCTCGAACGGAGCGCGCGGGCGGTGACCGTCGACGGGGACGCGGAGGAGTGAACGATGGAAACGAGTTTTTTGGAGATTGAAGGCGTCAAGGGCGAGAGCACGGCGAGCCAGGGCAAGGACAAGGTCGAGATCCTCTCCTTCAGCCACGGCGTCGCGATGCCCCTCACGGCGGGCGCCTCGGCGAACGCGCGCTCGCATGGCCGCACGGTTCATCAGGACTTCACGTTCAGCAAGTTCCTCGACATCACGTCGCCCACGCTGAACCTCAAGTGCAGCGGCGGCGACAACATCAAGAAGGCCGAGCTCACCGTCTTCCAGGCCGACAAGAACGACGGCGACATGGTCCTTTATTACAAGATCACGTTCGAGGACGTGATCCTGACGAACGTCTCCGTGAGCGGCGGCAGCGGCGGTCGTCCCATCGAGACGGTCACGTTCAACTACCGCAAGATTAAGTGGTCGTACGCCCAGCAGGGCCAGCCTTCGCCGGCCGGCAAGAAGGGCACGGCCGAGGCGGGTTGGACGCTCGAAGAGAACAAGAAGCTCTAACCCGAGGACGTTTCATCGTCCCAGGGGAACGACAGAATGGCGAAAGCGTGGGGATCCACGAGCGCGGGCAGGGTTCCCCTGTTCGACCGGTTGGTCGACGAGAACCCTGCTCAAAAACAAGAAGCGGTCCCCTATTGCACCCTCGATCGAGACGGGCTGCGCGCCTCGGTGGCCCGCGAGCTCGGTCGAATCCTCGGCACCCGCAGCCCCATCTCCGGCGACGAGGCTCTCTCCCGACAGCGCACGACCATCGATTACGGTTTGCCCGACCTCGAGCTCGGCGGCCGTGCGCTCGTCCCGGAGGAGCTTCGGCGCCTCGTGCGCCTCGTGCAAAAGACGATCGAGGCGTACGAGCCGAGGCTCCAGAACGTACGCGTGGAGATCAAGCGACGCGAGGACGCGCCGCCGCATGCGCGCCTCGTGGTCGCGCTCTCGGCGACGCTCGTCACGGACGAGGTGCGTGAGCCGCTCTCGTTCGAGGCTCCGCTCGACGGGAGCCAGGGGGCGTCATGAGCAAGGGAGATCCGGATCGCGAGATGCTCGAGCTCTACGCGCGTGAGCTCGCGTATCTGCGCGAGCGCGGCGCCGAGTTCGCGAAGGACTATCCGAAGATCGCGGCGCGCCTCGGCACGTCGAGCCAGGCCTCGTCCGATCCGCACGTCGAGCGCCTCGTCGAGGCCTTTGCGTTCCTCTCGGCGCGCCTCACGCGGGACATCGAGGCCGAGCTGCCGATTTACACGACCTCGCTGCTCGGCGCGCTCTATCCGCAGCTCGCGTGTCCCGTGCCGGCGATGGCGATCGCCGGGTTCGAGATCGACCCGAAGGAGGCCAAGCTCGGCTCCGGGTACACGGTCGAGAAGCACACGCCGCTCTTCGCGGCCTCGCAGAGCGGCCCTGTTTGTTATTTCCGTACGGCGTTTCCGGTCACGCTCTGGCCGATCGAGATCGTCAATGCGGGCATGGTCCCGCCCGAGAACCTCGACGTCCCCTCGTGGCTGCTCACGAACGCCGCGGCGGCGCTCGAGATCGAGATCTCGACCGGCGGCGTCCCCCTCGACAAACTCGGCATGCGCTCGCTGCGCTTCCACATCACGGGCGGCGGCATGGGCGCGGCGCGCCTCTACGATCTGCTCGCGGCGCACGCCGTGCAGGTCCTCGTCGTCGGGGAAAACCCCTCCCACGACTGGACGTACGGCAAGATTCGGCCCGTGGGCTTCGAGGCGAACGAGGACGTCCTGCCCTATCCTCCGCACGCGCACCGCGGCCATCGCCTCGTGCAGGAGTATTTCGCGTTCCCGGAGAAGTTTCATTTCTTCGACGTCGACCTGCCGAAGCTCCCGCCGCGCAAGAACGCGAAGATCCTCGTCCTCTTCGATCAGAAGCCGCCGGCCGGCGTCGCGGTCCGCCCGACGACGTTGAAGCTCGGCTGCACGCCGATCATCAACCTCTTCCCGCGCAGCGCCGAGCCCATCCGTGTCGATCACACGCGGCCCGAGTATCGCCTCGTCGCCGACGCGCGCCGCGAGCGGACCACCGAGGTCCATTCGATCACGCGCGTCGCGGCCACCGCGCCCGGTGAGCCCAAGCAGATCGACTACGCGCCTTTTTTCTCCTTCGTGCACCACCGCGCGGGCGAGCGGCCGCGCGCGTTCTGGCACGCGCGCCGCGTCGCCACGGGCCGCAAGGAGCTGCCGGGCACCGACCTCTGGCTCACGTTCGTCGACACGGATTTCAAGCTCGCGCGTCCCCCGTCGGAGACCGTCTACGCCGGCGTCCTCTGCACGAACCGCGACCTCGCGAACGAGATCGCCAAGGACACGCAGCTCTCGCCCGAGCGTCCCGTCCCGGCGCGGAAAATCGTTTGTCTCACGAAACCGACGCCCCAGCGCGCCGCGCCCATGGGCGGTGAAGCGCTCTGGCGGCTCGTCTCGAACCTCTCGCAGAACCACCTCTCGATCACGGACGGCAAGACCGGCGTCATGGCCCTGCGCGAGAGCCTGCGCGCCTACGTCTTCGGCGACGCGCCCGACGCCGAGCGCCAGATCGACGCGCTCCTCGAAGTGTCGAGCCGCGTGGTCACCCGCCGCCTCGGCAGCGACGCGTGGCGGGGGTATTGCCGGGGCCTCGAGATCACGCTCACGCTCGCGGACGAGCAGTTCGCCGGATCGAGCCCGGTCCTCCTGGCCTCGATCCTGAGCCGATTCTTCGCCTTGCAAGCGCACATCAATGCGTTCACCGAGCTCGTGCTGAAGCGCGCGTCGCGCGCGGAGGTCTGGAAACGATGGCCGCCCACGGCTGGCGAAAGAGCCCTTCTGTAGAGGCCTGGCTCTTCGACGAGGGGCACGCCTTCGATTTTTATCAGGCCGTCTCCCTCCTCGAACACTGGCGTGAGGGGGATGCCGTTCCCCTCGGCGAGGGCTCCGATCCGTCGCGCGAGTCCGTGCGGTTTGCCGGGAGCGTCGCGCTCGACTTCCCCGAGACCGACGTCGCGCGCATTCGCCCGCCGCACCGCGAGGGCGAGCCCGCGAAGATGTTCGTGAACTTCCTCGGCCTCGGCGGCGCCCTCGGCCCGCTGCCGCCGCCGATCGTCGAGTCGATTTACATGCGCGCCGTCCGCGGCGACACCGCGGCGCGTGATTTCCTCGACATCTTCAACCACCGCCTCGTCTCGTTCGCTTATCGCATCCGCAAGGGCCACCGCGTCGGCCTCGGCGCCTCCTCGCCCGAGAAGGACGATGCGGCGCGGCACCTCTTCGCCCTGCTCGGCCTCGGCTTCAAGGCGCTCGAAGGCCGGCTCGCGGTCCAGGATCGGGCGCTGCTCGAACACGCGGCGAACCTGGGGAGCGAGGCCCGCTCGCTCGAAGGCCTCGTCGCGATCCTCCGCCGGCATTTCGGCGTTGCGATCGAGCCGATCCCGCTCACCGGGGCCTTTCACCCGATCGAGGACGCCGATCGCACGGCGATCGGCCGATCCGGCCAGAACCGCGCGCTCGGTCGTGATGCTTGCCTCGGGGGGCGTTTCTGGGATCAGGAGTCGACGTTCGATCTGCGCATCGGGCCCATGAAGCTCGGGGAATTCCTTCGATTCCTGCCGGACGGCGACGCGCTCGCGCCTCTCTGCTCCCTCGTGCGTTTTTATGCAGGCGCACGATTCCACTTCGGCCTCATCCTCGTCCTCGCCGAGGGCGAGGCGCCGCGGATCGAGCTCGGGAGGACCACGTGCGCGCTCCTCGGCCAGATCGCCTGGCTCGGAAATGTGAACAAGAACGGCGGCGAGAACCGCGAGGTCCGTTTGTCCCGTGCGGCCATTCGGAAGGGGCTCGGCGAGGCGCCGGGCTGAAGGACTCCCTCACCGCCGCCCTCCCCCTCACCCCTTGCCCCTCGCGGGAGAGGGGAGAAGAGGCGTCTGGCAGGGGGTGAGGCTTGTCAACGGCGCGCGCGCCGCGGTATCGTGACATCCCGATTTCGTGGGCATCGCTCGCCGTGACCGCGCCATTGGGAGAGGACGGTTCCTAGCCGCATGACGACCGCAGAACAGAGCCAGGGCGCCACGGAGAGCATTCCGAGCAAGCTCGGGAAGTTCGCCTCGGAGCAGATCGACAAGGCCGAGGTCACGGTCACGAAGGGCGTCTCGACCGTCCGCGACTCGACGAACCAGATCATCGGCAAGGCCGAAGAGCAGATCCTCAAGCTCAACAAGGCCCTCTACGAGACCAAGAACGGGATCTCGTCCGGCATCGACACGGCGATCAAGGAGACCGAGGGCCAGCTCAAAGGGATCACGCCTGAGCTCAAGAAGATGGGCCAGGACGCGATCTCGACGGCCAAGGGCAAGCTCGACGGCCTCGTCGACGAGGTCGAGGGCAAACTCGAATCGCAGAAGGACTCGCTCGTCAAGACGGCGCAGGATCAGATTCAGAGCGCGGCCGACGCGGCGAAGGGCAAGATCGACGAGATCGGGCAGCTCGGCGAGGATCAGGCGACGAAGGTCCTCGACGCGGTGAAGGCGCAGTCGGACACGGTCGATCAGAAGCTCGGTGATCTCGGCGGGCAGATCGACGGCAAGATCGAGGGGATTGGCGCCGATCTGCGCGCCAAGTTCGAGCTTGCGCTCGCGAAGGTGCCGGATCACGACGGCGCGAAGGTCGAGATGTCGGCGAACGTCGACGCTGTCGTCGCGGAGCTGCGCTCGGCGACGAAGGACTCGATCGAGCAGGCGCGCGAGACGTTGAAGTCGCTGGTCAAGCAGACCAACGACACGATCAAGCAGACGATCGGCGACGTGCGGCGCACGATCGGCGAGGTCCCCGAGCGCATCAACAAGTGCGCGCAGGACATCATCGCGAAGGTCAATGACGCGATCCAGAAGACGATCGACGAGATCTCGAACCTCGCGCACGGGCTCGTGGCGCGTACGGCGGAGCTGCTCAACGAGGCGCTGCTCACGATCACGAGCACCATCGACAAACTCCTCGCGGACGGCTTTGCGCTCGTGCGAGGGATCAAGGCGGATCTCGATCGTCTTCTCGACAAGCTGCTCGAACAGATCCGCGACCTGACGCTCGGCACGCTGGAAGACGTGCGCAAGGCGGCGAACGAGCTGCTCGGCACGTTCGAGACCGAATGCAAGAAGATCCTCCAGACGATGGAGGACTCCGTCGTGGGCTCGGTCGAGGAGCTCGGCGGCAAGATGAACGCCTCGATCAAGGCGCTCCAGGCCGAATTGAACCTCGACGCCGACAAGATCGTCCGGGATCTCGTGGCCGAGGGCGCGAAGGGCCACGACGACGCGCTCGCCGACTTCATCAGCGCCGGGTACTCCGAGGACACCTCGGTCATCCCCAAGATCCGCGCGAAGGGCGAGGCTGCGATCAAGCAGATCGAGGCCAAGACGAAGGCCCAAGGGGAGAAGCTGATCAAGGACTTCGAGATGCAGGCGACCCTGCTGAAGCCCAAGATCCAGGCGCAGGGCATCAAGGTCGTCGCGCAGATCGCCGCGCTCGGGCCGAAGCTCGCGATGCAGGCGGTTCAGATCGCGACGAGCATCGCTTCGAGCATCAAGGACAAGGGCGAGGCGGTCAAGAAGACGTTCGAGGAGCTGCAGAAGACGCTCGTCGACGCGATCACGAAGAAGATCCCCGATTACCTCGACAACTGCAAGAAGCAGATCAAGGCCGCGGCGGACGCGCTCGTCGAGGCGGGCAAGACGTTCTACGAGAAGACGCTCGCCGACCTCATGGCGACGATCAAGGCGGCCGAGGCGCGCTTCAAGAAGCTCGCGTCGGAGATGAAGGACCTCATCGAGACGCAGGTCCTCGAGCTCGTGGCTTCCATTCGCAGGACGGTGGAGACCTCGATCCAGCGCTTCAAGGATCTCGGCAAGGCGTTCGAGGACAAGACGAACGCGCTCATCAACGACATCCCGGCGCGGCTCATGAAGCTGGAGCAGGTGGCGCGGGTCGCGGTCGATCGGGAAATCGCGCTGGCGAAGGGGCTCGCCAATGCGACGAAGGAAGACATTCTCCTGAAGGCGCGGACGGCGCTCTCGGAGATCAAGAAAGCGGCGTATGGCGTCCTCGGCGGGATCCAGGGGGATCTCGGCGCCGTGCAGGGCTCGCTCGCGCTCGTGATCCCGGCGGGCGCGGGGCTTGACGCGGCGGGGGCGATCAACCTCGTGGTGTCGGGCGGGCTCGAAGGGATGATCGCGTCGGCGGCGAACGCGGCGTCGGCCGTGGTGACGGCGGGCGTGAATGCGGCCGAGGCCGTGAATTCGGCGGCGGAGCAGGCGGCGGCCGCGATGGGCGCGGCGGGATTCGAAGGCGCGGCGAATGCATTGACGGGGGTGCTCTCGCAGCAGATGGGCGAGGTGCGGACGGAGGGCGAGAAGGCCAAGAACGTCATTGCGGCGGCCAAGGAGAAGATGACGGCGGTCGCCAAGGAGGCGACCGATACGTGTACGCAGGCGGCGCAGGCGGCGCAGGCCGCGGCCGCGGAGGTCGTGGAGGCCGCGAATGCGACGGGCGACGCGGTCAAGGCGTCGGCGGAGAACCTGACGAAGGGCCTCGAAAAGGCGAAGGACATCGTCAAGGAAGCCGGCAAGACCGCGATGCAATCGATGAAGGAGGCCCAGGACGCGCGCAAGGGCGGCGACGGCGCGCAAGCCGGCGCGGGCGCGCAGGCCGGGGCCGGCGGCGCGGATGGCGCGGCGGC
>NZ_SSMQ01000118.1 GCF_005144585.1 Polyangium fumosum
TCGGTCGTGCGGCTTGACCATACCTCTAAGGCAACATTGAAGCTCGCGCGCGGAGTTCGGGTGACCGAATCCGCGCAGCTCGAAGCTGCGATAGGACGCGACCATGAAGAGAACCCCACTGCCACGGGGCCTTCGTGGACACCCAAATTTTCCGGTGGTGATATCGAGGAGGCCACACCCGATCCCATCCCGAACTCGGAAGTTAAGCTCCTTGGAGCCGATGGTACTGCTGGGGTGACTCAGTGGGAGAGTAGGACGCCGCCGGGTCTTTTTCTAAAGCCTGCAAGTGAAAACTTGCAGGCTTTTTTTTTTTTCCATCATCTAGATTTTCATCCGGCATGCCCACCAACTTTGGTCCCGTGTTCGCGCTCAGCGACGCCCTACTCGAAGACATCGCCACACATCGTCCTACCTCGGCTACGTTTTGGGGCGTCCGGGGATATGACCACGCCTGGGACGATTTTGGCCCCGAAGGCGCGGCGTCCACGGCGGCGATGCTGTCGAAGTATCGCCGGCAGCTCGATGCGCTTCCTGCGCCCGAGCGAATCGAGGACCGGATCGCCGCGCGGGTTATGCGCGACTTCCTGGACGTCGAGCTCGACCGCATCGTTCACGGCGATCATTTCGTCGACCTCAACAACATCGCCTCCCCCTTCCAGCACATCCGCATGGTGCTCGATGTCATGGACACGAGCTCACGTGCCGGCTGGGAGAGCATGATCGCGCGCCTGTCGACGATCGATCGCGCGACCTCGTCCTATCGCAAAGCCCTCGAGGAGGGGCTTCGTCGTGGGAAAACCGCGGCCCTACGCCAGGTCGACGCGGTCCTCGCCCAGGGACGCGTGCACGCGGGGGAGGGCTCCTTCTTCCGCACGCTTGCGCCGGCGTTCGCGCAGAGCAGCGTGTTCGATCCTGCCCTCGCCGAATCGCTCGAGCGCGGGATCGTGCACGCACGCCGCGCCTACGGCGAGCTGACCGAATGGATCGAGAAGACCTATCGTCCCGCCGCACGCATCGAGGAAGGCGTTGGTGAAGAGGTCTACGCGCGCAAGGCGCGAGGTTTTCTCGGTATCTCGATCGATCTACGCGAGACGTTTGCCTGGGGGTTCGCGCAAATCCGCGAGATCGACGCTCGCATGCGCGAAGTTGCTGCTCAGATTCAGCCTGGCGCCTCGATCGACGACGTCATCCGCTTGCTCGAGACCGATCCGGCTCGATGCGCTCACGGCCCCGAAGACCTCGTCCGCATCGTCGGCGAGTGGCAGGCGCGCGCCGTGGATGCGCTGGCCGGTGTGCACTTCGACATCCCGACCCCCGCGCGTCGGGTCGACGTAAAGCTCGCGCCGGCTGGCAGCACGATCGGCGCCTATTACCTGCCGCCTTCCGACGATTTTTCCAGGCCCGGCACCATCTGGTACTCCCCCGGCGAGCGCGCGGAGATCCCGCTCTACATGGAGCTCAGCAGGGCCTATCACGAGGGATTTCCCGGGCATCACCTGCAGCTCAGCGTTCAGATCTCGTTGCAGCATCGGCTCTCGCGGCTGCATCGCGTGGTCATGAGCGACTACCAGACGGGGTATGCTGAAGGATGGGCGCTCTACGCCGAGCGCCTTATGGACGAGCTCGGCTTCCTGAGCAAGCCGGAGTTCGTCCTTGGTCAGCTCGTTTGCCAGATGATGCGCGCTTGCCGTGTCGTGCTCGACATCGGCGCGCACCTCGGCTTGCACGCACCGACGGACGCACCGATCCGGCCGGGCGCGCGCATCGACTACGACTATGGCGTCGAGTTGCTCACGCGCATCGGCCGCATCCCGGCGGATCACGCCACCGCCGAGATGACGCGTTACCTCGGCTGGCCCGGGCAGGCGATCGCCTACAAGGTTGGTGAGCGTGTGGTCCTCGGCCTGCGCGACGAGCTCCGCGCGCGCCGCGGAAGCTCGTTCGACCTCAAAACGTTCCATGCCGACCTGCTCGGCGTGGGCTCCGTCGGCCTCGGCACGCTCCGCGAGCTCCTTCTTTCTTGAGCCTTCTCCGGCGCGCGTGACGGCGCCGCGGGGCTTTCGTTAAGCTAGCCCCTCATGAGCCGGTCCCTCCTCGGCCGCCTTTCCTTCGTCGTGAGCTGCGCCGTCCTCGCCGCTTGCTCTCGGGAAGAGGCCCCCGCGCCTCCCGCCTCTCCGTCCGCCACCGCCGCCGCGAGTGCTGCATCCGCCGCTCTTTCTGCGGCGCCGACGACCTCCGCGACCACGTCCACGGCAGGCGGACGCGACGGCAACGATCCCCTCTTCCATCCCGAAAAGGCGACCGAAAAGGCCCCCGACGTCTTCAAGGTGAAGTTCTCCACCACGAAGGGCGACTTCGTCGTGCAGGTGACGCGCGCCTGGGCGCCGAACGGGGCCGACCGTTTCTACAACCTCGTGAAGCTCGGCTTTTACGACGGCATCCGTTTCCACCGCGCGATCGACGACTTCATGGTCCAGTTCGGCATCCACCCCGAGCCCGCGGTGAACGGCGCCTGGTACCGCGCGTATTTTCCCGATGATCCCGTGGTAAAGAGCAACCGCCGCGGCTTCGTCACGTTCGCGCACGCAGGCAAGGACACGCGCACCACGCAGATCTTCATCAGCTACGTCGACAAGCAGGCGCGGCTCGATACGCAGGGCTTCGCGCCGTTCGGCCAGATCGTCGAGGGGATGAAGGTCGTCGACTCGTTCTACAAGGGCTACGGCGAGCTCGCGCCGAAGGGCAAGGGGCCGAACGCGAGCAAGATCCAACGGGAAGGGTACGGCTACCTCGACGAGAACTTCCCCAAGCTCGACGCGATCAAGGAAGCGAAAATCGTCCCTTAACGCGGCGGCCTTCGTACGAAGTCGCTCCGCATGTTGGCGATCGATGGCGAGCGCCGCTGCTTCTCGCGCCACCTCGAGCTCACGTGCGAGCGTCCATGTCGCGAACACAGCGGCGATCCGCGGTCCCGGCGGCTCGTGCCCGAGGGCGCCGAGCACGGATTGCATCAAGGGGCGACATAGGCAGCGCGACCATCATCCGAGGTCTACCTGCTCTCCCTCTGCACCGTAAAGTCGGCGCCTGGCGCGGACGTGCTCATGTAGGATGCTCGCCGGGCCCTCGCGATGAGCTTCGTCAACGAGACCCGATACGCCGCGCTGCCCGTACCTCTCGTCGATCCCGAGGGGCGCGACGTGGTCGTCACGATCGTGAAGGCCACCTTCGTCGTGGGTGAGCGTGGAGAGCTCCGACCCGCCGAGGATCCGAGCCCGATGCGCACGAGCGACGTCGCGCGTGATCCCGACGATCCGCGATCGAGCCTGCGCTTCCCGAGCGACATCAGCCTCGAAAAGCCGGGCACCGACGTCGTCGTCGTGGGGGATGCCGTCGCGCCGCGACCCGTGAAGGTGATGGATGTCGTCGTGCAGGTGAAGCAGCGCCTCGCGCCGCTCTCTGTGCATGGACCGCGCGTGTACTACGACGGCGTGCTCGGCGTCGCCGTGGGTCCCGCAGCGCCGTTCGAGCGTGTGCCCCTCATCTACGAGAACGCGTACGGCGGCGCCTCCGAGGACCTCGCCGTCGTCGAGCTCGAAAACCCCGCGGGCGTAGGCGTCGCGCGTCGCGCCGCCGATCTGATCGGCAAGCGCGCGCCACAGATCGAGCATCCCGAGCGGCCTCATACGTCGGCTTTGGATCGGCACCCGCCCATGGGATACGGCGCGATCCCGCCGCACTGGTCACCGCGCCGAGAGCTCATCGGCACGTGCGGCTCGTCCTGGCAAAAGACACGCATGCCGATGCTGCCCGCGGATTACGATCCGCGCTTCGCCTGCGTCGCGCATCCATCGCTGCGTTTCGAGGAGAGACTCGCGCCGGGGGATCCGATCCGCGTCCTCGGCATGTCGCTCGTGCCGCTCGCGCTCGAGCTCCCTCGGCTCGCCGCGCGCGTGCATGCCCGTTTCGACGGCGGCGAGCGCGAGGAGCGACCCGTCCTGATCGACACGGTGATCGTCCTGCCGACCGAGCGCCGCCTGGAGGTCTCAGGCCGCGTTGCATTCGCGACCGGCCGCGCGCGGCGCGTGCTCCGCGCGATCGAGGTGCGGGCCGATGCGTAACGAGGCGCCGTCCCCCGTGCAGGGCGTCGTGCGAGCCGTCTCCCCGCTCGATACCGACCTGCGCGCCTTCTTCGCCTTTTTCGGCGCTTTCTCCGAGGCGCCCGAGCCGCTCTCGTTCCTCGCCGAGCGAGGCCTCGCCGAGGGCGACCTGTTTCATTTGCTCGCCCTGTGGCAAGCGCGCATGTCAGCCGATCGCGCGGTGCAAAAAGACGCGCTTGGTCTTCTGGCCCGGCCGACAGGCGAAATCCCCGACGTGCAAGTGGGGCCAGCCCTTCCCGTCCAGGCGCCGCGGGATGCATCGACGCCCGAGAAGGCGTCCCTTGTGGCGACCTCGCTCGGCTTCGTCATCGATCGTCCTGCCTTGCCATTCGTCGCTCCGCCGGAGAACGCGCCGAAACTTGCGCCCCCTCCGAGCCAGCCTCGCCCCGCGCCGCAGGGCCTCGGCGAGACGAAGATGGCGTTTCATATCGACAAACCTGTTTTGCCGTTCGCGAGAAAGCCGGCCGCCGCGCCGGAAGCCGTCCCCCCGCGACCGCTCCAAGGCCCCGCGCCTGCCTCGCTCGGCGAGACGAGGCCGGCCGTGCATCTCTACAAACCGGCCTTGCCCTTCGCCGCCAAGGCGCTCGCGCAGACGGCCCTGACCTTCCAGGTGAACCCGAGGGGCTTGCCGTTCGGGCCCAAACCCGCTCCGCCGTCGCGCCCGCTCGGCGACACGGCGCCGGCGTTCGCCTCGGCCAAACCCGTATTGCCTTTTCCGATGCCGGACAAACCTCCCGTCGCCGCGCCTCCGGCGCCTCGCCCGCCGCCGGTATCGCTCGCCGAGACTTCGCTCGCGCTCCCGATCAACCTCTCCGCCGTGCTCCCGTTCGTCAAGCCAACCCCGAGCGTGCCCGCCACGCGCCTCGCGATCGAGGCCTACGCCACGATGTGCGCTGAGATCTGGCTCGATCCGCCGGGCGCGCTCCGGATCATCGCGCGGTATGGCCTCTCGCCGGAGGCGAAGCGGGCCGAGGACGCCGCATGGCAGGCGCGGTTCGCGGCGGCGCCTGCGGAGCGCGCCACGTGGGAGCGCCTCTCGATCGAGGCGGGGGCGCGGATTCGCGCGGGCCGATGAGCGGCTCGTTCAGGGGGGCGGCGGGCGGGGTGGGAAATCGGGATAATGGTTGTAGGGGTTCGGGTATCCACCGGCGCCCCAGCTATTCCATTTCCCGGGACGCGACGTGTCCGGGTAATAGGTGACGCCCGGCTGGGGGATCAGCCGGCTCGAATCCTGAACGCCGATGGGCGGAGCAATGTGCAATCCCGGCCCCCAGACGATCTCGCTCGGGGCGAAGACGCTCACCTGATACTGCGAGGCGAGCTGCGCCGCGATGGCGTCGGGCCTGCGCCCGGTATTGCAGGAGAAAAGTTTGAGCGGCACGTTCCTGTCCCAGTTTCCCGCCATCATCAAGCGCTCGCCGAGCTCTCGCGGCGACATCTGCGTCCAGGAGCCGTCTGCATGTTGCACGTGGACCGCGTCCACGGTCCCGTGCACGTACACCTGATACGAACCGCCATCACGTCGCCCGCCCGTCATGCATTCATGGATGAATTTGTCGACCGTGGGATTTCCGAGGAAGACACACGCGAGCCCCAGCGGATCCACGTGCATTACCGGGCTCCCGTTCCACGCGAAGTGGTTCGGCCCGCCCTCGAGCCCCAGCGGATCCGGGCTCAGGAAACGCATCACCTCGGGATCGAACCAGCGATACCGCACATAGGAGAGCCCCACGTCCTCGTCGTGGTGATGCCCGAGCCTGCGTATGAGCGGCGCCACTGGCCGCCCCGAGGGTCCGGATGGGGCTTCGCTCCGCGCGAGCGCGCCCCACGCTGAATAACGCCCCGAAAAAACGAGCGCGCCTGCTCCGTCGACGAGCTCCGTCGCCGCGCCGACGTGGTCCGCGAGCACGCCGAACACGGCGTCGCCTTCCCCCTGGAGCAGCGGCACCATCGTATCCGGGTGATATACGATCGTGCGTTCCCCCCGCTCGGAGTCGATTTCTGCGAGCAGGAGGTCGCCGTCCCAAAGATACTCCACGGTGCGGCGCGAGGGCAGGGGAGGGAGCTCTTCGCGCGAGACCGGGCGAACCGGACCGACGACCTCTTTTTTTACGCGCCTGCCGAAGAGATCGTACGTCATCAGGATCCGCGTCCCGTCGCCACGCACGACCTCGCGCAGGTTGCCCCGACAATCCCAAAAGTATTCGGTTACCTCGCCTGTATCGAGCCGCTTCTTGCGGATGCGCCGGTTCGCCTCGTCGTACGTGTAGGCCGCGTTCGAGGTCCTCCGGAGCGCGTTGCCCGGCCCCACGTCCCAGCCGGCGCCCGCGGGCTCGACCGAGCCGGCGGCGTCGTATTCGAAGCGCTCCTCGCCTGCCTCGACGAGCTGCCCAACGTCGTCGTGCCGGTAGCGCTCCTCGCCCCAGCGCGCATCCCGTTTGCCTGTGAGCCTTGACGACGCGTCCCACGTGTACACGCGCGACACGAGCGCGCGGCCGTCCTTGCCCGCCCATTCCTGCGTGATGCGCCCGCGCGTGTCGAAGGCAAACCTCGCCTCGACGCCGGAGCGCGCGAATCGAAAGCCGATCATGGCCCCCACCGCGTCCCGCGCGAACTCCACGCGCTCGCCGCCGTGTTCGATGGCCCCCACGTGCCCCGCCTCGTTGTACACGTACCGCGTGACCTTTCCGCTCGGCAGGTGCACGGCGGTCCGGCGATTGTGGGCGTCGTATTCGTAGCGGATCGTCCCGCCCCGCTGCGTCGTCGACACGATCCGCGAGGCCTCGTCCCAGTGCATCTCGACCGAAACGATTCCGGCCGGATCGTCGAGCTCGTACGTCACCTTGCGCGCGGCCTCGTCCCGCACGACCCTGCCTGCGCCGTGCGGCGTATCCTCCTCCACGAGCTCGTCGACCTCGTTGTACCGATAGGCGCGCCACGTCCCGTCGGGCAACGACAGGCGCGAGACCAGGCCATTTCGACCATACGCCGCGCGCAGGATACGCCCGTCGAACGTGCGCATCTCCGTCACCCGGCCCAGGCGATCGTAGCGGAAATCGTAAAGCTCCGCCTTCGGATTCTGGATTCGCTGGGGCCTTTCGAGCAAGTCGCGGCTCACGGTCCAGGCCTTTCCGTCCTCGTTCCGGACCTCGACCACGGAGCCCACGCCCGCGTGCCGGAACGTCGCCACGCGGCCGAGCTCGTCGATGCGGCGCGTCTTGCGCCCGAGCGCGTCGTATTCGAAGCGCACACACGTCCCGTCGGGATGCTCGTGCAGGAGCACGCGCCCGAGCGCGTCGAGCTCGCGCCGCGTCGTATGGCCGTACGAATCCACGCAAGCGATGGGCCGCCCGAGCCCGTCGTGCTGCCATTTTCGCACGAGCCCGCCCGCGAGGTGCTCCTCGATGCATTGGTGCCGGTCGTCCCATACGAACCGCGCCCGGATCCCCGCGGCATCCGCGATCGTCACGAGCCGCCCATGCTCGTCGTACACGAGCGCGAGCCACCCACCGCCCGGGTATTTCACCGACGTGAGCTGCCCGCGCGTATCGTACCCGTACTCCGTCACGCGCCCACCTGCGACGCGCCGGACCACGCGATCGTCCACGTGCACGAGCTCGGTCACGCGCCCGAGGGGATCCGTGATTTTCACGAGGTTGCCCCGCGCATCGTATTCGAACCGGCTCGTGTTCCCCGCAGCGTCTTTTTCGGCGAGGACGAGCCCATCGTCGTCGATCTCCCACGTCCGCGCGGCCGAACCGTCGTTCGTCGTGATCCCGAGGAGCGCGCCGTCCCGCGGTCGCCACGAGAAAACCTGCGGCGCGAGTGTGCCCGAAAGCCTTGTCGTCCCCTCCTGCTCGTCGTACGTGATGTCGCCCGCGTGAATGTTCCCGTCGCCGAAGGACCGGACGCAACGGCCGGTCTCGGGATCGTAAACGTAATGAAACGACAGACCCGTCGGGAGCGTCTTTTGCACGAGCCGTCGCCGCTCGTCGTAGCTGTACGTGACATCGTTCCCGAGCGGATCCGTGACGCGGACGAGCTCGCCGCCGACATCGTAGCCGATAGAGACGATCTGGAGCGGGGTACGCTCGTCCGCTGACGCGAAGACCGCGATCCGCGTGATATGGCCGCTCGCGTCGTGCGTGAGCCGGACCCTCCTGCCGGCCGTATCCACGAGCTGCGTGAGCTTTTCGCCTTCGTATTCGAGCCGGACTCGCTGCTCCGAGGGATTCGTGATCTCCACGAGCCAGGCCCGCGTGCCTCCCTGGGGACGAAACACGCGGCGAATGCCCGTCGCGAGGGAGACCACGGACGCTCCGCCGCCGCGCGCATCGCGCGTAATTTCAACCCGTTTGGCCCTGTGAACAACCGTTTTCCCTGCCGGTACATTTCGCAGGACGCGCGTGGAGCCATCCTCGTCCCGGAGCCGAAGCTCGTCGCCCTCCACCTCGATCCACTGGTCGTACGCGTGGGTCCACCCGCCGTGGCCGAGCGGCCCGTGCTCGGACGCGCGTGTGCTGTCGTAAGACCGCGTCCACGTGATCGCAATTGGCCCCGGGAGTGAAACGTCGACGTCCGTATCCACGACGGCGCCGGAGACCACGGAGATCGGATCGAGGATCACCTGCGATCCAGCGGCGAGCGCAGCTACGTTACGGGCCCAGAGCACGGTATCCATCGTGATGAGCTGTCCAATCGTCTGCGCGATGAACGTCCCCTGGTAGGGCACGTTCATCTGGACCTTGACGCCCGTGCACGCGACCGGCTTGCCGCCAGCGTGGACCTTGTGCTGATTGGCAAACATGATCTGGCTATACGCCGACGTCATGTGCGTGACGACGTCGCCGCCGGTGGGCTGACCCGGGAGATTGCCCGGTTTGTGAATCGACATCACGCTGCCCTGCGTGAGGACCGGCTTGTAGGCGACGAGCAGATGATTCGATACCTGCTGCGCCGTCGACGAATGCGACATGTACGCGAAGGGTGCCGTGACGGGGCCCGCAGGCGGGGTCGGTGGGACGAGGCTCATGGCCGGCGTCGGCCCGGGGCAGAAGTGCCCGCTGCCCGTCGTCGCGATCTTGTTCCCATCGATCGACGCCATGGCCTACCCTTTTCCTTTCCATTCGCGCGCGGCCCGGAGCAGCGGCGCGAGGCTCGCCTCCACGTCGGCCGCATACCCCCAGACGGGCACGGGTTCGAGGCGCCCGAGGCGTGCTCGGAGTTCGTCCACGCGCTGCATGAGATCCCTGCGGGCAAGATCTCCCGACGCGCATTCCTCGGCTACCACGGCGGGCGATAAGGGAAGCCCGCGGCGAAGACGCTTGGACGCATCGAGGCGCGTCGACGCCATCACGCGCCGCCAGGCTCCGGCGTCCCGCATCTCCTCGGGAGGAAGCGCCGGCCCGAGCATGACGGCGAGCGCCTCCGCCGCGGCAAAGGAGAGATCCTCGTCCGCGAGGCATTGCAACAAGCGCGGCAAGATCGCGGGTGAACCCCATCGCCCTGCAGCCGAGAGCAAGGCAGGCGTTGGGGTTTGTCGGGCAAAGAACGTCTCCGCTGCTGCGGCATCTTCGGTCCGACCTGCGACCACGTAAAGCTCGCCGACGAGCGCGCCGAGCCGCGCAGCGACGGCGGGATCCTCGAACACGCGCCGCGCCTCGACGTCCCCGAGGATGGCGAGCTGCCGGGCCGCGCGAAACGCATTCGCTCGATCCTCCACGAGGAGCGCGCTCCGGAGCGCCGGAAGGAACGCTCGTTGCGAGGCAGGGGACCGCGCCGCGCAGGCGTCGAGGGCCGCCGCGCGCACGAGCGGAGACGCGTCCTCGAACGCGCGCTGCACCTCCTCGTCCGCGAGCGCGCCGCGCGCTGCGAGGAAAGAGAGCCCGATGGCGCGGGCGATCGGTCGCGCGGAGGAATGGAGTGCCCGCCCGAGCGAAAAAAGCGTTGCGTGCTCGGAGAGCGCGAGCGCATCGGCCACGCGCCGCGCGTGCGCATCGGCCTCGTCCGGGAGCGCGTCGAGCCTTCGCGACACGAGTCGCCTCGCCTCGTCGCCCTCGAAGGCCATGGCCGCGATCGTCCCGCCAAACCATCGCCAAGGGTCTTCCGGGTGCTCGGCCCAGTCCGTGGCGAGATGGAGGAGGGCGCGCTTGCCCGAGGCGACGATCGCGTCGATCTGATGGAGCAGTCGTTGCTCGATGTCGCGCACGCCGCGCAAGGGCGAACGCTCACGCGCTTTGCCCATCCCGGCGAGCGTCTCCGCGCAGTGCGACACGACCTCGGCGTAAAACGCCTCCCGCGAGACGTGGCGGAGCCGCTCGGGATCGAGCCTCACGAGGGGCGACGTCGTGATCGACTCCGGCAAGGGCCTTTCGAGGGGAAGGATATCGTTGGCCGGCGCGAGGGCTGCGTCGGGGTCGAAGGTCGCCTCGTCGAAGGCCGATTCGACGTCCTCCGAGGGCGATGATTCGTCCAGAACAACGGAATCCAAAGGCACAGCTCGCGCACGTACCCGCTCCGCAAGCGGGTGCAGCAGCTCCCCTGGGGCCGAATCTCCTCCCACACCGAGCGCGAGCCCACGGGTGCCATCGCGTGAAAGGGCCCAGGCGAGGAGGCGGCTGTCAGACGGACAAACCCCGTGCCGGACCGAGCCGAATGCATGGACGAGGCCCATTACGCCGGCCGCCGCGCCGACCTGGCCGATTTCAGCTTCGAGGCAAACACCCAAGGCCTCCGCGTGGAACCTCGAGGCCTGCCGGGCGGCGCTCCATTCCCATTCCCGCGCTCGGAGCGCGTCGACACGATCCTGGCCGAAGACCACCCGAATGGGTGTGCCCTCGGGAAGATCGGCGAGGAGGTTCGTCAGGGCGGCGGCGTCTACCGGTTCGTCGTCGTCGTCGGTGCCTCGACCGCGCGCGGTCTTGCTCATCAAAATCGTAGAAGCGTCTTTCCGCATGCCGCGCACCACGACCAGCGCTCCCGCGCCTTCCGCTGGCCAGAGGCGCGCAGGCGCGAAGGGGCCGGGAGGCCGCGCGGCGAGCGCCGCCGCCCGATCCGCGTGAAAAAACGAATCGACGCCGACGATCACCGCGCCTGGCCAGCCATGCGCGTCGATGCGCGCGAGCGCGTCGAACACACCGGCCGCGCCTGTAAAACACTCCACCCGCGAGGATTCCGCCACGGCGGCGAGGCGGCTCGCCACGTCGTCGAGCAAGGCCGCAGGCAGGCCCTCGCACGGCGCAGGCAGGCAAACGACGAGTGGCATTCCCGGCGCAGGCCGAGCCTCCTCCAGCGCGATGCGCCCGAGCGCGATGAGCCGGTCCGGAAGATCGAGGTCTGGCGGGACGAACCGCGCGTACCCGACCTCGAAAGGCCGACCGTCCGCGAGCACGAACGGCGCGGGTGCGGGCGGAGGCGCGTTCGCCCGCGGGAAAAACACATGATCCCGGACGAGCGCGCCCGCCGGAGAGCAAAGACCGAGGCCAACGACCGAGAGCGTCACTTGTGCGTCAATTTTCCCGCTTCACGCGATGGTCCCGTGATTCGAATGGTCGGCGCCTTGATCGTGACCCCGCCGCCGGACGCCGTAATCTCGGCCCCGCCGCACTTGAACGTCACGGTCCCGCCCGAGAGCGTCAAATCCCCTCCGACCGAGAGCGCGAGCGACGCCTGCGCCGTCATGCGATACGCCCCGCCCGCGCTCGCCTCCCGCGTCCCGCTCACGTCACTCTGGACGAGGCCCTTCACCTTGCGGGCGATGTTCTTCGAGCTCGTGATCATCAGCGATCCGAGCGATTCGTTCATGGCGCCCGCGACCTGCATGCCGGCCTTCGTCGTCTCCGTCGTGTGGCTGCCATTGACGAGCATCGTCGCGGGACCGAGCGTCACCCACGAGACGGCGCCCGGCGTCATCACCGCATACACGCCGCCGACCATTTCCGAATACGGTCCCTCGACGAGCGTCGCTCGGTGCCCCGGCCCGGGCCCCGCCTTGCCGCTCGGCCCGCTCACGCCCGCCGCGCCTCCGCCCGCCGCGACCTCGCCCTCGGCTGGACGACCGTGATCCCAGGGCATGGGCTTCGACGACCCGGTCACGCTCGCGAGAATCGCCTCGCCGCCCGGCACCATCGAGGCGGCCATCCCGGCCAAACCCATTCCTGCCGCTGTCGCGGCGCCTTTCTCCCCGCCCGCGGAAAATCCTTCGATCGCGGCGCGACCCACACCGAGCCCCGCCGCCACGATGGCACCCGCAGTGCCGCGTGCGCCCACGCCCGCGAGCGCCGTGGAAAACAAGAGATTCGCGGCGCCCTTCACGGGGCTGCCCACTTGCTCGGCGAGCAGTCCCCCCACGGAGACGGCCTCCCTCCCTTGGACCTGCGTGACGAAGCTCCCGCCCGCGGTCTGCTTTTGCGTCGCGCCCACCGTCACCGTGCGCGACCCATACGACGCAGCCCACCCGAGGTGCACGCTCACCGTCTCGTCCGCGCCGATCGAGGACGTCACGCTCCCCTGGACCTCGGCATTTTCATTGTTGCGGGTCTCCGTGCGGGAATCGCCGTACACATGATCATCCCTGCCAAACGGCGCTGAAAAAAGCATGTGCTGCCTACCGGCGGCGTCGTCGAGCTGGATCGACGTGCGCGCGGCGGCGCCCGGGGAGCTGTCGGTCGCGAGGACGCTCGCCGTTTTGTTCGCGGGCAGCGGCAGCGGCGGGAGCTGCTTTCCATTGTACGAGCGTCCGAGGACGAGCGGTCGCTCGGGATCGCCGTCCTCGAACGCGACGAAGACCTCCCAGCCCACGCGCGGCAGGACGAATCCCGCCGGCGCCTCGGGCTGCGTCACGCGTACGGGCACGCTGCTCCGCTGATCTTTCGGGCCACGCACGTCCCAGGGGAATGCGAGGTGGACGCGGCCGAGCGCGTCGGTGTCGATCTCCTCGGCCGGCGCGCCCGTCACGATCGCCGATTGCACGCCGTCGATGCGCGGCTTCGGCGTGATGCGCGGCAATCGGAAGGGGATATCCTTCGGAATGGCCTCCACCGTGGCTTCGAGGACGGGTTCGTCGGCGCTCCACGTGATCGATGTTGCCACGACGAACCACGCCCCCGCGACGCGCGCCCGACCGAAGGCGCGATCCGATTCGACGAGCGTGACCGCGCGCCCAGGCACGAGCGCGAGCGCGTTCGTGCGAAGCGTGAGCGTCGAGGCGTCTGCGCGCAGGGATTCGAGCCGCCGCTGCGAGGCCCGCTCGCCACCCTCAGCCGAGCGGAACCTGCCCGGCGCCTCGTAAATGCTCGTCCGTTGCTCGAAGCTCGATCCGGCCATGGCCACGCCTTCAAGCCTGACCCCGGGCCGCTCCGGATCGTAATCGCGCAACGTGACCCTTCCCGGGCGGCGCTGCCGCGCGGCGAGGACGGGCGTGACGAACGGACGCGGCTCGCTCGCCGTCGCACGCGCGACGATCGCAATCGGATCGGAATACGCGTCGTCGGCGTGCGTCGAATCGTCCGCGAGGACGAGCACCTCGGCCCCGTCTTTCTCCTCGAATCGGAAAAAGAGCCCGTGCTCCTCGCAGAGGCGGCGCACGAACGTCGCGTCCGTCTCGTCATATTGAATCGCCCAATCGAGCGGCGGATACGTCGCCGCGAGCCGCACCTCGATCTGCTCGTATCCCGCGCCGCGCGCGAGCTCGGCGATGATCTCGGGCGCGCTGCGATCACGGATCACCCGCGGAAACCGCCGCAGCTCCAGCAAGGCGAGGCGCGGGCGCACGGTGGCGCGATAGATGCGTTCGTTCCCGTGATCGGTGGCGACGAGGACGAACCGCGTCACGATCCCCGCAAAACGTCGATCTCCCGCCTCGGTCTCGAACCGGAGCACGCACGGCCCGCGCAGCACGTGCGAGGGCAATACGACGGGGGAGGGGGGACCCGAAAAATCGAGCTCGTAGCTCCCGATTTCGCCGAGGCGCTCCTTCCCCGCGACCCGCACGAGGCGGAGCGGCGGAGCCCCGGGGAGCGCGGCGGAGACGTTCGTCACGGGAGCTCCACGCGCGCCGCGAAAATGCGGACCAGCGCGGCCATGTCGATGACGAGCTTGTCCCCTTCCAGGCGAAGCGCGCCGCCCGGCTCGAACGCGAGGGATCCGCCGGGCACTTCGATCACGATCGATTGATCGGCCCGCATGCGCAAGTGTTTTGCTTCGAGCGCGAGCGTGCCCCGCGCGTCCTTTTCGACGGCGCTCGTGACCTGGAGCGCGCCCGCGATCCGCGGCCCGTCCGGCCCGTCCACGAGCACGACCGTGCGCCCGCCTCGCAAGCACGCCTCGGCGAAATCAGGTGCGACGGCGCCGTCGAGGCGCGCCGTAAGGTGGCGGCCCGAGGCGAGGCGGACCCGATACACACGCTCCTCGCCGTCCGCGGACGCCGCCATGGCCATTTCGATGCGGCCGGGGTGGAGCCCCGGACCGAGGAGGGCGCTCGCCTTGTTGCGCCCGCGCCGCGCGTTTTTTCCTTCAGCCATAACGTGACACTCCCTCCTCGACGCTCGCGACCGCGCCCTGGAAGTCGCCCTGGATCTCGATCGTGCCCGGGGTCATCTTGATCGTCATTCCGCCCGCCACGAGGACGAGCTTTGCCTTCGCCTCGATCGCGATCTCGGCGCCCGCGATCTTCGCATTCCCTTTCACCTCGTGCGTGAGCGTCCCAAACGCCTCGGCCACATTGCCGCCCGCCTTCACCTGGCGCGACGTGTAGCTCTCCGCATACACACCGAGCACGTCGAGCCCATATCCACTTGCGGTCACGGTCATCGGGCCGCTGACCTTCACGACGGCCGCCCCGCCCACCGCGATCGCTTCGGAGATCCCCGCGGTCGTGTTCATCGAACCGCCGACGACGAGCGTCCCGGCGCCCTCCGTGTGCACGCTCTGGTGTTCGAGCGGCGCTTCGGTCTTTGCCCCGCCCACGATCCGCACGAGCCGCGGCGCCTTCGTGACGGAATCGCCGCCAATTGAAGAGAGGCGCGCCCCGGCCACCGAAATGCTCTCCGCGCTCGCCCACACGGCGAGATCCGCGTCCGTCGTGAGGGCGCGTTCGGCGCCGACCGAGAGGGAATGCGCGCCGTCCACGGCCGTGTTCAGGTTCTCCTTGACGAACAGCTCCCGCGACCCGCCCACCACGCGCCCGACATCCCCCTGCACCACCGAGACCTTGTCCTTCTCGGAGAGCTCTTGATAATCCCCGGAGGATTGAATCGAGAGTCGTTCCGCTCCCGCGGCGTCGCTGATGCGGATGAAATGGCCACGCTCGCCCGCTGGCGTGGTCTTCGTCCCGAGGTGCGTCTCCACCTTTTGCGCGGGGAGATGCAGCGGCGGCGGTTCGGCGCCGTTGTAGAGGCGGCCGAGCACGAGGGGCGACTCGCACGCGGCGTCGGAGAACGCAACGACCTGCTCCCAGCCGATACGTGGATGAAATGCCGCGCCCGCGAGGGCCGGCGCGACGACGCGGGCCGGCGCGGATGCTTCCTCGGCCCAGCGCAGGAGAAGCGAGGTACGTCCGTACGCGTCCACCTCGATTTCCTGCCCCGATGGGCCTGTCGCAATCGCGGTCCCCACACCTCCGCGCGGCCGAACCTGCGTACGGGCAGGGCGATGGGTCGAAGAGGTGGGCACGGCGCGGAAGCGCGCGAGATAAACGTCGCCGACTTCGTGCGTCACGGCGAGCACGAGATGCCGGCCGTCCAGCCCCGCGGCGGGGCATCCTTCGACGGTCACGATCGATCCGGCCGCGACCATTGGCGCCGTCGCCTCGCCTTCGAGCACGGCAGCATCCGCCCGCCATTCGCCGAGCCGGATCGCCGCGAGCTCACGCGCCTCCGCGGGCGAACGCGCGTCCCGCGAGACCTCGTACCTTTCGAGCGAGCCATCCCCGCTCTCGCCCTCGATGTCGAGCTCGGGCCGCTCGAAATCGTAACCTCGCAGGCGCGCGACGTCACTCGCCGCGCGGCGCACCCTGCGAGCGGCACAGAGCGCGGGTCCTCCTTCGAGCCCCGCGCCCTCGTGGTAGCGCAGCACCACCCCGAAATCGTCGAACGTGGCCGGCTCGTCAGCGATCCGCACGACGTCCCGCTCGCCCGTCGACGGATACCACGACAACCCCTCTTCCGCGAGGATCCGCGCCGCGAAGGCGAGGTCACTCTCGAACGACTGAATCCATTGCGCCCGCCGGGGCGGCGTGCGCCGCGCGTGGTTCTCGACGCGGAGCCCGTGTGCTTCGAGGACCGTCCGCGCGACCTCGACGGCGCTCGCGGCCGGGAACACGCGCTCGTCACAGCCGTCTCCGGCCTCCGCCACGCGCGCCACGATCACGATCTCGCTGTGCCCCTCGTGATCCTCGATGCGATCGACGATCCCCTCGAAGCGCCGCTCCACCCCGGCGATGCCGAGCACGAGCCAGGCAGGCTCCCCGAGGACATCGAGGCCTGCCACGGCGACGGGCTCGCCGTGCTCGATGATGTCGCAATGGATGCGCGCGACGAACGGCGCCCCCACCCGCTCCTCGACGGTGCACGAGAGGCCGACGATCCGTGAGGAAACTCCCTGCACGCCGAGCTCGATCCACGGACGCTGCTTCATCCGCCCACCTCGCCGCCCTGGTCCCGCTTGACCGTTCCCTCGATCGACGTCGTGCCGCTTTTCGCCCGGAGCGCGCCGCCCGTGATCGAAAGGGCCCCGGCCGAGAGCGCGCCGGAGACGTCGATCTTGATCTGCGGCGCCGCAATGCTGAATTTGCCGCCCGCCCGGAGCTCGACCTCCCCCGACGCGAGCTTGCCCGTAGGCGCCGCGATCCCATGATCGGCGGCGGCGTCCTCCGTCACCACGCCCGCCGTGCTGCGTTTGCCGCCCTTCACCGACTCCGCATACGCACCCGCGCAGGTGACCACGCGCGCGCCCCGACAAACATATGTCCGCGCCCCCGCCACGCTCTCCGTCACCGAGAGCCCCGCCGAGACGAACTTCGACCCGCCCACGATCCGCGAAAATGTGCCCGTCGTCTTCGTGTTCGACTGGTTGCATTGCAGCACGTACGCGCCCCCGACAGACTCCTCGTATCCACCGCCGGCGAGCACCACCCGGTTCCCCGTCACCGCGACGATCTCGGCCGCCATCGACTCCGCATTCGCGCCGTCCACGGCGACGTGAATGGGGTTGCCCACGTCGAGGCGCTGGCTCCCGCCGATCGTCACGTCCTCCGCGCCGGCCACGTGCGCCGAGAGGCCGAGCCCGACCACGTGGGCCTCGTCGCCGTCCGTCGCTTGCGTATAATCGCCGCCCACACGCACGCTGAGATCGCGGCTCGCGTGCACGAAAAACGCCTCCGCGCCTGCGTCGTCTCCGAAGCGGATCTCCTGCGTCGTGCCGTCCCCGGGGCTCGTCCACGATTGCAAGGCCGTGACCGCGCGCCCCGAGGGCAGGACGTACGGATGCACCGCCGTCGCATTGTAGAGGCGGCCGAGCACGAAGGGCCGGTCGGGGAGGCCGTCGAGGAACGAGACCGCGACCTCGAAGCCGACGCGCGGGATCATCATCGCGCCGCCGAGCGGCCATTGCATCGCGCGGACCCACGAGGACGACCGATCGTCGGTGATGCCCGATCGATCCCATAAAAACCGCACCTTCACGCGGCCGAGCGGATCCGTGTGGATCTCCTCGCCCGGCGGCCCCGTGACGACCGCGCTCTCGACGTGATGAATCCGTGGCTCCTTCACGATCGCAGGCCGATGCGGCGGGCGCTCCTCGCCGCCCTCGCCGCGCGTGGGCCGGAGGACGACCTCATTGCGGTAGGGCGACCCGTTCCCGCCGTCGCGGAGCGGCCGGGCGAACGTGTGACGCACCTCCGAGACGAGGAACCGTTGATCAAAAAGGTCCGCGCCGCCGCCCGCGACCTCGACCAGCCGACCTGGCCGCAGGCGCATGCAATCACTCGTCGCCGTGACCTTCACCTCGTCGCGCCGGAGCTGCTCCAGCCTGCGCCTCGCCCGCGCCGCGGCCGCGCGCGCGTCGTGCACGAGGGCTGGGTATTCCATCCATTCGAGCGCGCCCTCGCCAGCCTCGCCGTCGAGGTAGACGTCCGGGTGATCCACATCGAAATCACGAACGAACACCCGATCGTGGGACATCCCCGCCTCCCACGCGAGCGAGAGGAGCGCGCGCACGCCCCTCGCGCGCGTGGCGCCCGGTCCGGCGAAGGGGAGGCGCGGATCGCCGTCGATCCCCTCGTGCGAGGCCGTCCCGTCGCCGAAGAACACGCGCCACGCGCCGTCCTCGGCCGTCTCGGTCCAGAACGAGATGCCCTCGCGCGCGAGCAAGCGGCGCACGAAATCCCACTCCGCCTCCCCGTGCTGCGTGCAGAGCGGAACCAGCGGGTATTCGCCCGAGAGCCGCGCCACGATCCCGTCGCGCGGCACGCCCGCGCCCACGAGCACCTCCGTGGCGACCTCCTCCGAGGTCTTGTCCTGAAAAACCCGAACCCCTGCCCTGAGCGCGAGCGGCGCGAGCGGATCCGCGAGGCGGAGGGCGAGGGCACGATCGCGCCCCCGGCCCGCCTCCTCGGCCACCTCCATCACGACGAGCTGGATCGCGCGCGCCGTGCCCTCCTCGGGGTCGGAGAGCACGACGACGCACGGGGCGCGGAGGAGGGCCTCGAGATCGACCTCGCCCGCGGCCACGACGACGATCTCGAACGACGCGAGATCGTCCATGATTTCGCGCCCGTCGAGCGAGAGGACCACGGTCTCGCCGAGCGGCTCGCAGACGAAGGCGACGTCCTGGGTCGTCACGAAGAGCGAATCTACAGGAGCGTGCGTACGACCACAAGCGTCGCCGTGGTGGCTCGGGGTCTGCATGCTCCCCCGCATGCCCGCGCTCGTGAAGATCGGCATTTCCGCGTGGACCGAGCGGACGCTCGTGTCCTCGGGGTTTTATCCGCCCGGCGCCCGGACGGCCGAGGCGAGGCTACGCCATTACGCGTCCTTGTTCCCCATCGTCGAGGTTGATTCCACGCATTACGCGTTGCTCGCCGAGAAAAACGCGGAACTCTGGAGCGAGCGCACGCCCGAGGGGTTCACGATGAACGTCAAGGTCACGGCGCCGCTCAGCGAGCATTACATCGAGCCGCGCGGCCTGCCGAAGGACATGCGCGACGCCCTGCCGCGGGAGGTCCGCGAGAAACGACGCATCTACCCGCAGGACCTCGGCGACGCTTTCCTCGACGAGCTCGCGGCGCGCTTCGTCTCGGCCCTCCGGCCCTTGAAAACGAGCGGCAGACTTGGGCTCGTGCTGGTCCAGGTACCGGTGTGGTTCACGTTCTCGTCGGCATCGCTCCGGCGCCTCGAACGAACACGCGCGCTCTTTCGTGGCCATCGCCTGGCGATCGAATTCCGCAACGCTGGCTGGCTCGGCGAGCGTCATCGGGACGAGACGCTCGCATTCCTCCGGGAGCAAGGGCTCGTTTACACGTGCGTGGACGAGCCCCAAGGTTTCGCCTCGTCGGTCCCGCCGATCGCGGAGGCGACGACCGACCTCGCGCTCGTCCGTTTCCACGGCCGCAACGTCGAGACATGGGAGAAGAAATCGGCCAGCGCCGCCGAGCGTTTCGCCTACGAATACGAAAAGGCCCAGCTCGCGAGCTGGGTACCGAAAATCGTGGGCATGTCCCGACAGACACGGGAGGTCCACGTCATCATGAACAACTGCTATCGAGATTGGTCCGTGCGGAGCGCGGTGGATCTGACGGAGCTGCTCCGGAGGGCGGGCGCCCGCATCGCCGAGCCGCGGGCGCCGCTCGCCGCGTGATCGTCACGGAGAAAGCACGATCGCCGATTTCGCGGGCACCGTGAGCGTCAGCATGCCGCCCGCCGGGACGGTGACGTTCGGGCCGCCCATCGCGTCCTTCAAGACGGTCCCGGCCGCGAATCCGAGCGTGGCGGCGTCCACCGTCATCGGCGCCGGCGCGGCCGACCGCGTGAACGCGACGATCGCCCCCGTCGCGCCCGCGAGCTTTCGCCCGATCACGAGCGTGTCCTCCGTCGCGCCGAGCGAGACGTACTCCCCCCGCCGGAGCGCCGGAATCGCCTGCCGCGCCGTACCGAGCTTGCGCACGAACGTGAGCGTCGCCTTCTCCTCGGTCGAGAGCCCGTTCTCCGGTCGCCACATGAGCCGGTTGTTCGGATCCGCTCCGCCCCACTGCCCATATTCGTCGCCGTAATACATGAGCGGCGCGCCCGGCAGCGCGAGCAACCACGCCATCGCAACGCGCATCCGCTCGTAAGGCACGGCGTCCGACGGCGCGAGGGCCGTGTTGTCCCACTGGTTGCCCGGGATCCCCCGGTCGCCGTCCGCGTAATCGGCGAGCGACACGAAGCGCGGCGTGTCGTGGCTGCCGATATAAGGCGTCATGATCGCGCTCTTCGGCCATTTCTGGAGCCCGTGCTGGGTCCAGTAATCGGCGTGCAGCATGCCCTTGTCGCCGTACGCGAACGTCCGGTACGACACGCCGTGGTAGAGCACGAAGTCGAACTGGCCGTCGAGGCCAAAGGGCCCGATGTACCGGGCGATCGTGCCATAATTCTCGTCGTTGCAGGGATCGCCGCAGTCGTTCCACCCCATCGCCGTCTCGCCCATCATGAAATAATGGGTCCCCGCCTTCTCGAACGTCTCGCGCACCTCGACGGAGAGGTTCCGCGTCGCGAGCTCCTCGACGTGCTTGACCGCGTCGACCCGCAGGCCGTCGAGATCGAACTCGTCGAGCCACCACACGGCGTCGTCGACGAACTGCGCGTTCGCCTCGGGGACCGAGTGGTTGATGTCGGGCATGTAATCCGCGAAGAGGCATTCGAGCGCCTTCGCCGTCCAGTCGCAGTTCGCCGTGCCGCAGACGCAGCCCGTGCGGAACCACTCGGGGTGCGACTTGAAATATTCATGCTCGCTGTGCACGTGGTTCACCACGTAATCCTGCAGGATGCGGATCCCGTGCGCATGCGCGGCCTTCACGAGCGCCCGCAGCGCGTCCGGGCCGCCGAGGCGCGGATCGACCTCGCGCGCCTTGATCGGCCAGTAACCGTGGTACCCCGTGACCTTGTGCACGCCGTCGGCCGCGAGGAACGCGGCCTCGGGGTTCGTCTGGAACGGCGTGAGCCAGATGGCGCGAATGCCGAGCTTGTCGAGCTCGCCCTCCTCGATCGATTGCCGCAGGCCCACGAGATCGCCGCCTTTCCAATCGCCGCGCGCGTCGGCGCCGGGCGTCTGCGGGGCATTGTTCGAGGGGTCGCCGTCGCGATATCGATCCGTGAGGACCATGTAGACGACCGCGTCGTTCCAGGAGAACGGTTCGGCCTCGATCCAGAAGGGCAGGTGCACCGGCTCGCCGACGCGCCCGCTCTTGCTGCGCGGCCGGAGCGTGACGCGGTATTTGCCGTCGGCGAGACCCGCGAGCGAGAGAAGCACGTTCCCCTCGGGCGAGACCGTGACCATCGGCGCCGCGAGGGGTTTTTTCGTGCCGTCTTCGAGCAGCGTCACCTCGAAGCCCGTGGCGTCCGCCCCGCTCGCGTCGGCGCCGTCGACATACCCGAGATCGGCCGTGAACGCGCCCTGACCCGGCGCCGTGCGCGTGGCCTTCGTGGTCTTCACCGAGAGCGTGGGCAGGCTGCAATCCCGCACCTTGACGGCGCTGTTCTCGATGCCGCCGAGGTATTTGCGGCGGCCCTGCGCTTGGTCGAGGATCCATTGCGTGCTGCCGTTCGCGTCCTGGTAGACGAGCTTGTACCCGTGGAGCCCCGGCGGGAGCAGGACCGTGGCCTTGTACGCGCCGTTCGCGTCGGGGCCGCTCATCACGGGCGCCGTGGCGAGGTCGAAGCCTTGCCATTCGCCGGGCACGCGCGGCGCGGTCGCGCCGGAGGGCGGGACGAACGTGAAGACCGTCGGGCAAAACGCATCGCCGCCGCCGCTGCCGCCCGCGCCGCTGCCGCCCGCGCCGCTGCCGCCCACGCCGCCGCTGCCGCCCGCGCCC
>NZ_SSMQ01000119.1 GCF_005144585.1 Polyangium fumosum
AAGTCTTCGGGAGGTCCCCCCGGCTCCGTCACCATCAGTCGCGGCCTGGAACGCCTAGCTCCCGCAGCAGAGATGCTGCGCGTCCTCAGGGAGAATGGGCTCGTAAGATGAGACCAGTGCTCAGGGCTGTGCCTGGTCCGGGGTGCAGGGGGCGGACAGCCCCCTGCTGGGGTGCGGGGCAACGCCCCGCCTCCGAAAAGCGAGCGCCCGACGCTCGGATGCGTCGCTGGAGCTCTGGAGACGGATCCTGACATGTCAGGGCGGCTTCTTTTGAACCGGGCGGGCGGCTTGACAGACCGATGTGCCCGCGGTTACTCCTGCCTTCGCAGCACGAGACGCCGCCGGAGGAGCCCATGCAAATCGTCACGAGCGCTTATCTCGCAGGAAACTGGGGTCCGGTGCACGACGAGCTCGACGTGCCGGATTTGCAGGTGATTGGCGAGATTCCGAAGGATCTCCGAGGCACGTTCCTGCGCAACGGCCCGAACGCGCAGTTCGCGCCGACCGGGCGGTACCATTTCTTCGACGGCGACGGGATGGTGCACGCGGTGCGTGTCGAGGATGGGCGCGCGTCGTACCGGAACCGCTGGGTCCGCACGAAGGGATTCGCGTTCGAGCGCGAGGCGGACCGGGCGCTCTGGACCGGCTTTGCGGAGCCGCCGAACGTGGCCGAGCCGCCGCACGGGATGATTTACAAGAACGTGGCGAACACGGCGTTCGCGCTCCACGGGTCGCGGCTCCATGCGACGTGGGAGGGAGGCGCGCCGCACGAGATCCGTTTGCCCGATCTGGAGACGGTGGGGCAGGTCGATTTCGATGGCCGGCTCGATTACCCGTTCACCGCGCACCCGAAGGTGGACGAGGTGACGGGGGAGATGGTGTTTTTCGGGTATACGCTCTGGATGCCGTACATCAAGTATGGCGTCGTCGGGCCGGATCGGCGGCTCGACCATTACGTGCAGATCCCGCTCGACGTGCCCGTGATGATGCACGATTTCGCGGTCACGGAGCATTACACGATCTTCTTGCACCTGCCCTACACGTTCCGGCTGGAGCGCATGGAGCGCGGGGAGGTGCCGCTCGCCTTCGAGCCGGATCGGCCGAGCCGATTCGGGATTTTGCCGCGGCGGGGCGACGCCTCGCAGATGCGATGGTTCGAGCTGCCGGCGTGCTTCATCTTTCACGTGTGGAATGCCTACGAGGAGGGCTCGCGCGTGGTGCTGCTCGCGAGCCGGCTCGCGCATACGGACGTGATGGGGGCGCCGTCCGCGCAGACGAAGGGCGACAACGGCGGGCGCGCGTGGCGATTCACGTTCGACCTCGCGACGGGCGAGGCCAAGGAGGAGCAGATCGACGATGTACACGCGGATTTCACGCGCATCGATGATCGGCTGACGGGGAGGAAAAACCGGTTCGGCACGGCGGCGCGTTTCGTGAAGGGCTCGGAGATGCCGTGGATCGACGGGGTCGTGCGGTACGATTTCGACAAGGGTCGGAGCGATACGCACGTGTTCGGGAAGAACCGCTTCGGCGGCGAGATGGTGTTTGCTCCGCGGGCGGGGGGTTTGGGGGCGCAGCTCCGCTCGCCGGAGCAAAGCCCCCAAGCGTCGACAGGCGCCACGACGGAAGACGACGGGTACGTCGTGGGGTTCGTGCACGACGAGGGGACGGGGGAATCGGAGATGATCGTGCTCGACGCGCGGGAGGTCGGGCGCGGGCCCCTCGCGCGCGTGCGGATGCCACGGCGCGTGCCGTACGGGTTCCACGCGGCGTGGGTGCCCGCGTGAAGCGACGTCAGTAGCGGGGGAGGCTCGGGTCGATCTCGCGCGACCAGGCGTCGATGCCGCCGCGAAGCGAGGCGACGCCGGGCAGACCCAGGCGATCGAGCAGCGCGGCGGCCGAGAGGCTACGCACGCCGTGGTGGCAATAGGCGACGACGAGCGCGCCGGGCGGCGGCTCGATCTCGTCGGCGCGCTCGGTGAGCTCGTCGAGCGGGACGAGCAGGCTGCCCGGCAGCGCCGCTCGTTCGTGCTCCCACGGCTTGCGGACGTCGATCAGGTAGACGGGTTTGCCGGCGGCGATGGCGTCGGCGAGCTCCCGGGGAGAAATTTGGAAGACCAATGGTTGGGGATCCAAAGAAGCCAGCGGCGCTGGCCCAGGGTAGCGCGCCGCCCGAGCGGCGCGCGTAGGGGGCTGCGCCCGAGCGCAGCCCCCTGAGGAAACTAGTTGGTCTTCGCGCTCGCCGAGGCGGTCACGCTGACGCTCGCCTTGACGTTGAGGTCGATCGAGGTCGTCGCGTTCGCCGTCGCGTCCACGCCCGCCTTGATGCACGCGAGGGCCTTGCCGCCCGCGTCGCCGACCACGTCGACCATGCCCTTGCCCGTCTTCACGAGGCCCTCGGCGCCGACCTTGATCTTGGCGCCCGAGCCCGCGGAGAGCTTGATGATGCCGGGCAGGTTGCGGCTCAGCGCGCTGACGAGCTTCTGCACGTCGGTGTTCACCTTGCCGTTCGCCACGACGCGCACGGCCGGCGGATCGCACTTCGCCGTCGCCGCCGCGCGGTTCGTGCAGCTCTGCTGGCACTCGACGTCCACCGACGGGGGCTTGAACTCACCCGAGCACTTCGGCTCCTTGTACGCGACCGAGCAGCCGCCCGAGCAGCTCCCCTCGCACTTCGCGGCGGCCTTCACCTCGCACGCGGCCGAGCACGAGCCCGAGCAGGTCCCCGAGCAGGTCCCCTCGGCCTTCGCGTCGCACTTGCCCTCGCACTGACCGGCGCAGGCGGCGCCCTTCGCGTCCTTGCCGTCGCACTTGCCGTCGCACTTGCCGCCGCAAGAGCCCTTGAAGCCGGCCTCGCACTTGCCCGAGCAGCTCGCCTTGCACGTGCCCGTGCACTGCGCGCCCGCCTCGACGGAGCACGTGCCCTTGCACTGCGCGTCGCACGAGCCGCTCACCTCGCCGCCCGAGCAGCTCGCCTCGAGCTTGCCCGGCTCGATCGGCGAGCCGCACGCGTCGAGGCACTTCGCCATGCCGTCGACGTCCGCGTAACACTTCGGCGGATCGAACTCGATCGAGATCTTCGCCTCGGCGTTCGCGGCGAGCATCGACTTCACCTTCGCGGCGACCGCGGTGCAGACCTTGTCCGCGCCCTTGCCCCCGCCGGCCTCGGCGCGGAGCTCGTCCTCCTTCATGCCGAGGTCCTTGCCGAGCGCGCCGCACGACGAGATGAGGCCCTTCTCGAGGTCGACGACGGTCTTGTTCACGTCGTACGAGACCTGGAGGAACGACTTGATCTTGCCCTGGACCTTCGCGTCGCCCTTGAGCGCGAGGGAGCCGAAATCGCCGGTCTTGAACTCGTCACAGCCCTTCGCGGCCTCGACGCCCTCGGTGAGGGCCTCCGGGACCTCGACGCCGCCGACGCCGGGGATCTTGCCGCCGCAGTTCGAGAGCAGCGGCGAAGCGATGCCGAGCACGACGACCGGCATGGAGAACAACTTCCAACGATTGACGCTCATCTGACGAACCCTCCGGCCCCCGGGGGGGCGAATCTCTGTGTGCGGGGGCGCTCCGCGCCATGCCGCCTGTCACCACCGAGTGGCAGGTCCCGCAAGCGGGTCCGACCGGGCGAAGAGCTGCCCAGACGCCCCGCGTCGATCCCTCCCAGCACGGTCGCCCTTCTGCCCTAGTCTCGTCGGGCTGTAAAGACCGTTGGATCGCCGGGGCCTTGCTACGTGCCTAGCGTTTGCGGGCGGGCTTCGTCGTGGACGCCACCGGTTTGGTCGGGGCGGATACAGCAGGCGGGAGGGGGGCGAGCGCAGGCGACATGCCCGGGAGCATGGGCTGTCGGGCCAGGGCGCGCGCGGTCGCGCTGTCCGGGGTGGCCTCGTCGAAAGGAAGCGGGAGCTGCGAGAGGGGGCGCGCGCCGACGGAGGGGCCGCCTTGTTTCTCGAAGAGCGCCTGCTCGCGGGCGAGGTCGGCGTCGATGAGGTCCTGGTTGTCGTACGCGAAGGAGAGCGCGTCGAGGATGCGGGCCGGGCCGAGGTTCGGGTAGCGGCGCAAGAGGGTCTCGACCGAGGCGCCGCCGCGGTGCCAGACCCAGAGGCGCCGGACGGGCACGCGGGATCCCTCGACGTGGGGGCTGCCTGCGAGGATCCTCGCGTCGCAGCGCACGTGCGGATGAGGGACCCGGACGCGCGGGAGGCTTGCGTCTGCCATACGTGGCGAGAGGGTAGCCAGGGCCGCGCCGGTAGCAAAGATATCGGAGAGCGGAAGCGTCCTGCGCCGCGCCGGTCGGGGCTCTGGTAGCCTGCCGCGCGGGACGGGGAGTCCCGCGAGGGAGGAACGCATGTCGTTTTCGGAGAACGTCGGCAGCGGCGAGGAAAACCCGCTCCGCGAGGGCATGCCCGACGAGCGAACGGTGCGGCCCGCGTCGGTCGTGATCTTCGGGGCGTCCGGGGATCTGACGCGGCGCAAGCTCCTGCCGGCGGTCTACAACCTCGCGCTGAGCCGGCTCCTGCCGGGCGGGTTCGCGGTGGTGGGCGTGGCGCGGCGGCCGAAGCCGGAGTTCGGTCAGGAGATGCGCGACGCGGTGGCGAAGTTCTCGCGCCGCAAGCCGCTCGACGAGGCGACGTGGAGCGAGCTCGAGAAGGGCATGGCGTACGTGCAGGGGGATTTCAACGATCCCGCGACGTACACGCGGCTCGCGGCGGAGCTCGGGCGGCTCGAGGTGGAGCGGGGGACGGGGCAAAACCGCGTCTTTTACCTGGCGGTCGCGCCGGCCGAGGTGCCCGCGATCGTGCGGGGTCTGTGTGACGCGAAGCTCGTCGTGCCTCCCTCGGACGCGCCGGACGCGAGCTACCAGCGGGTCGTCGTGGAGAAGCCGTTCGGCGAGGATCTGGCGAGCGCGCGGGCGCTGAACAAGGACCTGCTCGCGTGCCTCGACGAGCGGCAGATCTACCGGATCGATCACTACCTCGGGAAGGAGACGGTGCAGAACCTGCTCGTCTTCCGGTTCGGCAACACGATCTTCGAGCCGCTCTGGACGCGGCAGCACGTGAGCCACGTGCAGATCACGGTGGCCGAGGAGCTCGGCGTCGAGGGGCGCGGGAAGTTCTACGATCAGACCGGCATCACGCGCGACATCGTGCAGAACCACGCGCTGCAGATCCTCACGATGGTGACGATGGAGCCGCCCTCGTCGTGGGACGCCGACGCGGTGCGTGACGAGAAGGTGAAGGTGCTGCGCGCGCTGCGGCCCATCCGCGGGCACGAGGTGCTGGAGAAGACGGTACGCGCGCAGTACACGGCGGGCACGGTGCGTGGCGACCGGGTGCCCGGCTATCGCGAGGAGCCGGACGTGGATCCGAACTCGAAGACGGAGACGTACGTCGCGATGGCGCTGCGGATCGACAGCTTCCGCTGGGGCGGCGTGCCGTTCTACCTGCGCTCGGGCAAGCGGCTCGCGAAGCGGTGCGCCGAGGTGGCGCTGCACTTCAAGCCGCTGCCGCACCGGCTCTTCCGCGACGCGCCGCATAGCCTCGACGGCGGCCCGCCCCCGAGCATCCGCCGCGGCGAGGACGAGCCGAACGTGCTCGTGGTGCGCATCCAGCCCGACGAAGGGATCGCGCTGCGCTTCGCCACGAAGGTGCCGGGCGGCGGGATGACGATGCGCAACGTGGCCATGGATTTTCGCTACGGGACAGCGTTCGGATCGAGCACGCCCGAGGCCTACGAGCGGCTCATCCTCGACGCGATGCGCGGGGACGCGACGTTGTTCACGCGCGCCGACGAGGTCGAGGCGCAGTGGGGCTTCATCGATCCGATCCTCGCGGGCTGGCGCGACCACGACGCGCCCGTCGCGACCTACGAGGCCGGGAGCTGGGGCCCGCGAGAGGCGGATCGGCTGCTCGTGCACGGCGACAAGTGGAGGAAGCCGTGACGGCGCTCCCGGTCGGCGAGGCGCTCACGCGGATCGAGGCGGAGCTCACGTCCTTCTGGTCGTCGCCGGACGAGCAGGCCGGCGCGCCCATGACGAAGGTGCGCTCGTCCACGATGAGCTTCGTGGCCGTCGCGGCGTCGTCCGACGTGGAGCAGGCGCGCGCGACGACGGACGCGCTCGCGGACACGCACCCGGGGCGCGCGTTCATGCTGACGAGCGACGGGCGCCTCGCGCCCTGGGAGGTGAGCTACGACGTGCGCGCCGCGTGCCGGCTCGACGGAGGGACGCCGATCTGCTTCGACTGGATCGAGATGACGTTCGGCGCGATGGCGTGCGAGCGCGCCGGCTCGGTGGTGGCGGCGCTCGCGCTGCCGGAGGTGCCGGTCGTCGTGGAGATCGGCCGCGGGGCGCCGCGCGCGCTCCTGCCCTCGCTGCTGCCGCGGGCCGATCGGCTGATCGTCGACTCGGCGCATACGAGCGCCTCGCGGATCGTGGAGATGCTCCACGACGGCGCGGTCCCCGTGGGGGATCGCCAGTTCGTTCGGACCTACCAGTGGCGCGAGCTCGTGGCGCGGTTCTTCGATGACGCGCTTGCCGCGCTGGGCGCGATCCACGAGGTCACGGTGGGGCGGACGCCGGGCGGCGCGACCGAGCCGGCGGCGCTCTTGCTCGGCTGGCTCGGATCGAGGCTCGGCTGGGGCTTCGAGGCGCGGGATCGGGCGCGGGATCGGCAGGGGGAGCCGGTGCGGGTCACGCTGCGCGACGATCCGCGGGAGGGCCTGCCGCCGGGGCAGATCACGGGCGTGTGGATCGAGGCCTCGCTCGAAGGACAGCCGCTCTCGCTCGCGTGCGTGCGCGACCTGGAGAACCCGAAGCAGGTCGCATGGACGCGGCGCGGGGCGCGCGTGACCTCGCACGAGCACGCGCTCGGGCACCGCGACGAGGCGTGGGTGCTGGTGAAGGCGCTCGATGCGACGGAGGGAGATCGGGTCCTCTGGGACGCGCTCGTCCTCGCGGCGCAGTGGAGCGAACGATGAGCGAGGTCTCCACGGCGCGCTTCGAGGTGACGGTCGCGGAGAGCGAGGCCGAGCATGCGGCGCTCGGGGCCGAGATCGTCGCGCGGGCGATCGACGCGGCCGTGCGGGCGCGCGGCTCGGCGAGGGTCGCGCTCTCGGGCGGATCGACGCCGGGTCCGGTCTACCGGAAGCTCGCGCAGATGGCGCTGCCGCTCGATCGGATCGACTGGTTCTGGGTGGACGAGCGCGCGGGCGATCCGACCTCGCCGCGCTCGAACTTCCGGGCGGCGCGCGCGGATCTCGGGCTCGATCGGGCAGACGCCGCGGCGCGCGTGCACCGGATGGAGGCGGAGGATCCGGACCTCGCAGCGGCGGCGGCGCGGTACGAGGCGCTCTTGCGGCGCACGTTCGGCGTGGCGAGCGCGGTCGCGTTCGACGTGATGACGCTCGGCATCGGGGACGATGGGCACACGGCGTCGCTCTTCCCGGCGACGGGCGCGGCGGCGATCGACGATCGGCTCGTCGCGGCGATCGGAGCGCAGCCGGCGAAGGGGCTCGAAGCGCGGCTCACGCTCACGGCGCCGGTGCTCTGCGAGGCGAGGACCGTGCTGGTTCTCGCGCGTGGGGCCGCGAAGCAGCGGCCGATCGCGTCGGCGTGGTCGGAGGGCCCCGAGGACGAGGTGCCGGCGCGCGTGCTCCTCCGGGCGCAAGGACGGGTGGTCTGGCTCGTGGATCGGGACGCCTACCCGACCGGGTGAACCCCAACACGAGAGCTTGCTTTCCTGCGAGGAACTTCGTACCGCAACGAAAGGTCATGATGAAGAAGCGTGGTGGGACGGGCTCGCTCCTGGTCGGCGACATCGGGGGCACGCGGACGCGGCTCTCGCTCTACGACGCCCTCGGCAAAAGGTTGCTGCTCGAAGCAGTCTTGCCGAGCCGCGAGCACGGGTCGTTCGAGGAGATCGCGCGGAGCTTCCTCGGGAGCGCCGATCACCCGCCCCCGTCCGTCGCGGTGCTCGGCGTGGCCGGGCCGATCCGGGACGGCGTGGCGACCGTGACCAACCTCTCGTGGAAGCTCGACGAGGGGAAGCTCGCGCGTAGCCTCTCGCTCGATTGCGTGGTCCTCGCGAACGACCTCGCGGTCGCGGCGCGCGGGTGCTTGCACCTGCCCGCGGACGTCGTGGTGCCGCTCGGCGAGGGTCGGCCGAAGGCGAAGGGCAACCACATGGCCGTGATCGCGGCCGGGACGGGGCTCGGCGAGGCGCTGCTCGTGTGGGACGGGTCGAAGCACCTCGTGCTGCCGACCGAGGGAGGGCACACGGATTTCGCGGCGCAGGGCGCCATCGAGGCCGAGCTCTGCGCGTTCCTGTCGAAGCGGTTCCCGGAGCACGTGAGCTACGAGCGCGTGCTCTCCGGCAACGGGCTCGGGGCGCTCTACGATTTCTTCGTGGCGCGCGGCGCGCGCGAGACGAAGGCGAACGAGCGGCGGCTCGAAGAGGGCGATCGGAATGCGACGATCGCGGAGCTCGGGTTGTCCGGCGCGTCGCGCCCGGCCGCGAAGGCGGTGGACCTCTTCGCCTCCATTTACGGCGCCGAGGCGGGGAACCTGGCGCTCAAGTTGCTCGGGCTCGGGGGCGTCTTCGTGGCGGGCAACATCGCGCGGCACATCGTGCTCGCGCGGCGGGAGCAGTTCCTCGCGGGGTTCCGCAAGAAAGGCCGGTTCTCCGGGCTCATGGCGCAGATCCCGGTCGTCGTGGTGACGGATCCGCTCGTCGGCGTGCGCGGCGCGCTGGCGATCGCGAAGGACCTGGTCGCGGACGGCGAGGCGCCCCCTGCCCGCCCGAAGCGCGCGTCACCGCGCAAGCGCTCGTCTCGGTAGAACGAGCGCGCGTCACCGCGGCGCGGCGGGCCAGTCCTCCGCGGTGACGGCGAGGAGCAGGTGATCCTGCCAGGCGCCGTCGATCTGGAGGTAGCGCGCGGCGCGGCCTTCGTCCCGGAGGCCGCACTTGCGGGCGACGGCGAGGCTCGCGGCGTTGTGGGGGCTGATGGCGGCCTGGACCCGGTGCAGGCCGATCTCGCGAAAGGCGACGTCGAGCGCGAGCGTGACCCCCTCGGTGGTGAAGCCTTGTCCATGGTGCTCGACGTCGACCCAGTAGCCGAGGGAGGCGTTCTGGAAGATGCCGCGGAAGACCTGGGTGAGGGCGACGCGACCGATGACGGGCCCGTCCTCGCCGAGGGTCATGCAGAACCGGTAGTGACGATCGGCGCGGATATCGCGTCGATCCCGCAGGATACGGGCGCGCGCGAGGTCGACGTCGAATTCGTCCGGGCCGGGAACGGGCACCCAGGCCCGCAGGAATTCTCGCGATCGGGTGCGAATCTCGACGATACGAGGCGCGTCCGACACGCGGGGCGCGCGCAGGGCGACGCGCTTGCCCGGGAAGATGGCGCGGAGGGGAAGCACGGGGGCAAAGATACAGGATCCACGGACGCGCGCGCGAGCGGGCGTGAATGCCGAGGCGGCCTCCCGGTTCCACCATTGGCGTACAGGTCCACGACGCCATGCTTTGCGAATCGTTTGTCCAATGCTTGCACATCCAACGATTCTGCTTCGCGGCTCTCGACGGAGGCGCGGGACCAGGGCATGATGACGGCGACGCGGGCGCATTCCCATGTCCGCGCTGTGAACGCATGCCGATTCGCTCGTTTGCGCCCGTGCCATTTCTCGTTCGCCGACCTCTCGGGCCGGCCTTCGTCGGACGCACGCGGGAGCTCGAGCTCCTGCACGCGGTGCTGCAAGGGGAAGAACGCGCGATTGGCGTCTGCGGGCGATCCGGGGTCGGAAAGACGGCGCTCGCGTTCGCTTATGCGAATCGATACCAGCACGCGTATCCAGGGGGCGTGTATGGGGTCGACGCGCCTTCGGGCTGCGACGAGGGATTCGCGGCGCTCGCCACGGCGATCGGGCTCCGGGCCGAGGGGCCGCCCTCCGATCGGAGGAGGCTGCTCGTCCAGGCGTTCGCCAAGCACCTGCGCCTCCGGCCGGACGCGCTGCTCGTGATCGACGGCGTCCCGGATCCGGGCGCGCTCTCGGCGCGCGTGCTCGGGTTCGACCCGGCGGAGCTCGCGTGCAGGGTTTTGTTCACGATGCGAGCGCCGCCGGGGAACCTCGTGCTCCCCACGTTTGATCTCGGCCCCCTCGCGGAGGAGGCGCCGGTCGAGCTCCTGCTCTCCGGGGTGGCGATGCGCGACGCGGAGGAGGTGGGGGCTGCGCGGCGGGTATGCGGGGCGCTCGCGCGGGATCCGCTCCTCATGTCGATCGCGGCGGGCTGGACCGCGCGGCGCCCCGATCGCTCGGCCGGGGAGCTCGCGCGGCGGCTCGCGGGCGCGGACGTCGCGGAGGCGCGCGCGGCCGTGCTGAAGCTCGGGTGGGACGACGTGCCCGAAGGCGAGGCGCGGCGGCTCCTCGCGCTGCTCTCGATGAGCAAGGGCGAGGCGCTCGTGCCGGCGGCGCGGCTCGGCTGGCTGACAGGGCGACGGGCGGAGCCGACCCGGGCGGCGCTCCGGGCCCTCGCGGCGACGAACCTCGTGGACGTGGACGAGGCCGGCCAGGCGCGGCTCTGGCCGGACGTGCGGGCGTTCGTGGAAGGCGCGCTCGATCCGGTCTTCCGAAACGAACTCCGCGCCCAGGCGGCGGCGCACCTCGAACGCGCGCTCGGCGACCTCGGGAACATCGAGCGTGAGGTCGCCGAGCGGGGCCTCACGGCCGTGCTCGCGGACGTGCGGGCCTCTTCGACCTGCGCGGCGGGGGTCCGGGGGGTCGCGTCGATGCGCAGCGCGCTGGAGCTCGAAGCGAACGCGCTCGTCGGCTGGGACGTGCCGCGCGAGCCCGCGTTTTTCTTGCAGCAGCTCCGGGCGCGGGCCGAGGAGCTCGAAGGGGCGGAGTTCGCCGAGGCGTTCGACGGGGCCTTGGCGGCGCGGCGTTCGCCGTGGATCCGGGTCCGGGCGAGGACGAGCCGCCGCGGGGAGGCTTCCGTGCGTGTGCTCGAAGGGCACGCGGCGAAGGTGAACGCCGTCGCGGTCACGCGGGACGGGCGCCTCGCGCTCTCGGCGTCCGACGATCGGACGGTGCGCGTGTGGGATCTCGACGCCGGGCAGGCGCTCGTCGTGCTGACGGGGCACGTGTCGGCCGTGCGCGCGGTCGTGGTCTCGGCGGACGGGCGCACGGCGGCGTCGGGGGCGGCGGACGGATCGCTCTTCGTGTGGGATCTGGCGACGGCGCGGGTGACGCGGCACCTGCGCGGGCATACGGGCGGGGTGCATGCGGTCGCGCTCGCGGAGGACGCGGGCAGGGTCGTGTCGGCCTCCGAGGATGGGACCGTGCGCGTGTGGAGCCTCTCGACCGGCGAGCTCGTCCGGACGCTGCACGGGCACGTGGGCGGCGTGCAGGGCGTGGCGGTGACGGCGGACGGTCGGTCGTGCGTGTCCGCGGGCGGGGACGACGCGGCGTTGTGGTTGTGGGAGGTCGAGGCGGGGCGCGTCGGGAAGGCGCTCGACGCGCCCGGCGCCCCGCGCTCGGCCGTGGCGATGAAGACGGAGGGCCGGGTCCTCGTGGCGGCCTCGCACGAGGACGCCGTGCTTTGCTGGGCGCCCCTCGAAGACAGCCCGCCCGAGCTCCTCGCGGGCCACGCCGACGGCGTGACGAGCGTGGCCATGACCCCGGACGGGCGCTTCCTGGCCTCGGGCTCGTGGGATCACACGGTGCGCGTGTGGGATCTCGACGCGCGGATCCCGCGCGGGGTCCTCTACGGCCACGCGGAGGGCGTCCAGGCGGTGGCGTTGACGCCGGACGGGCGGACCGTCGTGTCCGGCGGCGAAGATCGTACGGTGCGTGCGTGGGATCTCGCGGCGAACGAGGCGCCCGGGGTCTCGGAGGGGCATCACGAGCGGGTGAGCGCGCTCGCGGCGACGCCGGACGGCTCGTTCGTGGTCTCGGCCTCGTTCGACGACACGCTGCGCATCTGGGACGCGCGGCAGGGCGCGCTGCATGCCGTCCTCGAAGGGCATGCCTTGTGGGTGCACGGCGTCGCCGTCACGCCGGACGGCAGGCGCGTGATCTCGGCGTCGGTCGACGGCTCGCTCCGCGTCTGGGACGTCGCGACGGGGCAGCTCACGTGGGTCATCTCGTATCTGCCGGGGCGCGGGCCGGGCACGATGTCGCTCGGGCGTGAGGGCGTCCCGTCGTGCGCGCCGCTGCTCGTGGATGCGCGGGGCACGCGGGTGATCACGAAGAGCCAGAGCGGGGCCTTCGGCGCGTGGGATCTCACGGAGGGGCAGCGGGTGCGGACCTACGGGACGGGCAGCGGAGAGCCCCTCTGCGGGGCGCTCGTGGGCAACCGGCTCGCGACGGGCGGCGCCGATGGGCAGGTCGTGTTGTGGGACGTGGACGCGGGGGCGCAGGTCGGCGAGCTCGTGGGGCACGAGGCGGCGGTGCGGGCGGTGGGAATCTCGGCCGACGGCGGCTTTTTGGTGAGCGCGTCGGAGGATCACACGATCCGGGTATGGGATCTGGGCGCGGGGCGGGTGGTCCGCGTGCTCGCCGGGCATCGGGCGCCCGTGGGTGCGCTCGCGTGGCTCGGGGATGCGCGGCACCTCGTGAGCGCGTCGGAGGACCGGACGATCCGGGTCTGGGATCTCGCGACCGGCGCATGCGTGGCGCGGCTCGTGGTGCGTGCGCCGGTGGAGGCCCTCGTGGCGGGGCCGGGGGCGCGGTCCATCGTGGCGGGGGACCGCGCGGGGCATGTGCTCTTCTTGGAGCTCGAGGCAATGGTGGGATCGTGTTGAATCGGCGGGTTCCGCGGGATTATTCCAGACGCGCCTCGAGGGCGTCGTCCCCCGGTGCCTCCGTTTCGCTCGGTGTACCGAGCTCGACCATCTCGGCCGCGCCAAACGCGCTCTTGGCCACGCTCTTGGTCATGCGCCTGGCCATGAACGAGACCTGAAGGGTCCCGCGTCGGGTCTGGCGCGCGCGGATTCGATCCTTGAACGTATCGTCCACCCACGACACGGGCTGACCTTCCGCGGCTGGCTGGCCCTCGATGGACGCCTGGATCTGGTTGTAATGGACGGTGACGAGCATGGGCCTGTATCCGCTCGGGCAGTACAGCTTCCCTTTTTGAATGACGAAATGCGCGGGGAGATCCAGCGAGACGAGCCGCTCTTCGGACGTCGCCTCGAGCGGCACGCGATCGCGGAGGGTGCTCTGCATGATCTTCCTGTACTCCGCGGAGACGAGCATGTCCCCCTGCGGGGTTCCGCATATCCAAAGAGCCTCGACATGGGCCTCGAAGGAGTAATCGGCCTCCAAGGTCACCTTGGCCTGCGCTTCGCCGTTCGCGAAGAAGATCTCGAGATTGCCGAACTCGTTCGCGTCCGTGCGCACGATCTCGACGGCGCCGGCGACTCCGGTGCTCGTCAGGAGGGCGAGGCTCGTCGCGAGGGCGAGGCCAATGGCATGAATCGTCATCGTCATGGGGTCCTCCGATGCACGGGCGCCAGGGCCACGTCGATCGCGCCCGGGCGACAACGCCCGCGTCACCGTCCGACCAAAGCAATTTGCCTGCCTCGGGGCACCGTCCACGCGGCTCACGGGCATCGTCCCCCCGCGCGCCGTTCGATCTAATGCGTGATGCGCAGGGTGCGGAACGCGTCCCTGCCGAGCGCCGCGGGCCCGCCGTTGCTGAAGAGGCGGATCCTGCTGTATCGAATCTCCGCAATCCGCGGATCGTATCCGGCCGGGCAGTCGAGCTCCACCTCCTCCATCGCAATGGAGAGGGTCAACGGAGCCCCCGGACGCCCTGCTCCGTCGAGCAAGATCCGCTCGAAAGGCTTGCGGCGGTTGCTCACGATCACGTCCTGGAGCTCGGGCGATGGCTGTATCACCCCGTCGGTGGCACACACGAAGAAGGCCGAGACGGTGGCTGCCAACGTGTAGGTTTGCGTTTCGTTGCGGTGTTCACGATCCTCGAAGAGAACCTGGAGCTCTCCCATCGGGCTGACCGAGGTGCTGAGGATCCTGGCCGCGCTGGCCTCCGCCCCGATCGCGAGGATCGTGGCAGCCGTCGACATTGCGACGGCCCTCGGTCGCGTCGTGCTTTTCATACGCTCCTCCATGCAAGGGAACTGTCGAGATCCGGGAGGGACGGGCGTCCAGCCCGAGGCACCCGAGAGGCACCGGTCTGGACACCCGCGGGCATTCAGGGCGTTCGTAGCAGGAAGATTTCGCGCGACGTGCCGGGCACGTTGGTGGCCCCCGGCGGGATTCCCACCCTCTCCAAACGGATGTTCTGGTAACGCACGACCCGGAGTCGCCGGTCGTACCCAGCGGGGCAATCGAGTTCCGGCGGCTCCGGAGGATCGGTCGTGATGGTGGTGGTCGGCAGGCGCCCACTTATGTTCGTCCATACCTCCACGGACGCCGAACCGCTGATGCTGCGTTCCTCCGTGAACTGGGGGAGGCTCAGAGGCTGTGCGTCCGCCGTGGAGCACGTGAACTCGCCCATTCCACTGTAGCTGAGCACGTAGGTATATTGCGTGGTTCGCTCGGCGGAGTCGTTGAACGTCACCTCGAGCCCCCCGCGGCTGGTCACACGCACCCGCTCGGGACTGAGAGCGCTGGCCTGCCCTGCAACGAGCATCGTCGCGCCCGCAATGGCCGTGAGCAAAACGGAACGCATGGTCGATCTCATGACGTCTCTCCTGGTGAAAGGGCGGCGGACGCCGTGAGGGCTCCCTCTGATACCGCCCGTGTCACGTCCATACGAAAGCAATTTGTTTGCCGTGCAGACGTACTCAGGGCAGCGGGATGGGTTCCCAGGAGATGGGGGAAACGGCGGCCCACCCATGTCGGCTGACGACGCTGATGTCGTCGTATCGCACCGCGGCGATCGTGAGCGCTGTGTTGACGGGACACGCGAGCGGCGGGGCGTCCGGCGCAGCGGTCATGATCGTCCCTTCCACCGCCCCCGCGGGGTTCGAATCGAACGGCCTGACTTCCAGGACGTGGCGCGAGACCGTGGCGCGCATCGCCGGGACCGCACCGCCGCTGCTGGTGACGCAGACGTAGACGGCCGTCATTCTGGACATGACGATGTATCGGATGGACCGGCGGGCCGGGACGTCCGGCTCGCGGAACTCGAGCAAAAGCGCGCCGTCGGGCCCGATGGAGCCCGCGGCGACCTCGAGGGCGGCGCGGGCCTCGGGCCCGCAAGCGAGGCTCGCGGCGGCCACCACGGTCCCGCACAACGTGGGTCGGATGAGCTTTCTCATGATGTACCTCCTGGCAACGAGAAGAGATCAGGGCCTATCGAGCGGAATGAAATCCAAGGAGATCTCGGGACCGACCTTGGTCCCGTGCAAGCTCCCGATGCTGAGCGCGTCGTAGTGGACCGACGCGAGCCGCGGCCCGTACCCCGTCGGGCACCGGAGCACGGGGACCGCGAGGGGCTCGGTGGAAAGGAGGCCGTCCACCTCCCCCAATGCGTTCGATGCGATCGTGTTCACCGCGGAGACGTTGAGCTCGACCGTGGAGCGCATGCTCGGGAACACCTGGACGCCGTCGAGGCGACCACAAACGAATACGGCTTTGCCCGTCGCGCTCATCGTGTACCGGATCGGGCTATTTTTGGGGACCGCGTCGTCCCAGAACACGATCACGAGGGAACCATCGGCGCGAATGGCGCCTCCACCGATCTCGAGAGCGCGGCACACGCCGCTGGCGGTCAGGATCGTGGCCCCCGCCAGGGTCGCGAAGGTCAGCAGGCGGATTGCATGTTTCATGGCTTCTTTCCCGGGTTCGAGGGCGCTCCGGAGCCATGTCGACCTACGGTCCGTCGCCGCCCTGGGGTCACCCCAAGGAAAAGCAATCCGCCTGCCGTACGACCGGACGCACGCACGCCACGCCACACCGCCACCGCTGCGCAAGAGGCGCGCACTTCGTTTCCCCCCCAACCGCTATTTATGGGACAATTTCGGCGAGCTGGGTTCCGAATTCGGCCCGCGCAAAAACCTCATCTTTTCTAAGGTGGCGCTCCCGCTGAAGACATTTCGGTACGTGGCCCCTCTTCCTCCCCGCAATCCGTTCGCGCAGGAGCAAGCCTGGCTCTACGCGCACGCCGTCGTCTCCCTTCGCCGCCGCCTCCGCCGCATGGGCGTCCTGCCGGAGGACGCGAAGGATCTCGTCCAGCATGCCTTCTTCGTCGCCCTCACGCGCTGGCACGAGGTCGAGGACGCCTCGGAGGGGCGCAAGCGCGCCTGGCTCGAAGGCATCACCTGGCAGCTCGGCCAGAACTTCCTCCGCCTCCGCCGGCATCGGGTGGAGGAACTCGGCCACCGCGGGCTCGACCTGGCCCTGGCGCCCGGATCCGCCATCGACGAACAGACACACGCCACGCGCCTCGTCCGCGCGGCGCTGGCTCCCATGACGGACGAGGAGCGCGCGCTCTTCGTCGCGTATTTCCTCGAGAACGCGACGCTCGACGAGCTGACGGCGCGCTTCGGGATCACCCGCAACGTGGCCTTCCGCCGGCTCACCACGCTCGGGCGCGGGGCGCGCGCCCGCCTCGAGCGGCTATCGCGCCGGTGAGCGCCCGCCGCGCGCGTAGCAGCAACGAAAGCCGAGGTGGTAGTTCACGTGGAACGCCTTTCGGATCGGCTGCACGTGCCAGCGGGGATCGTGCGCGCAGTGGTCCGCGTACACCTCGCGCCGCGGCGGCTCGTCGAGCCTCCGCGCCACGTCGACGTAAAAAAACGCGCTGCCCTTGAGCTGCGAGACCACCTTGTCCTCTTCGGGATCGAAGCGCGTCATCGCCTCGGCCACGTTGCCGTGTTGATCAAAGACGCCGAACCGCGAGCGGCAGCGCGGGTACGCGCCCGACGGCTCGGTGTTCGTCGCGCACGTCGCCCAGGTCGTGTCGATCGTCCGCGGATCGCAGGGCTTGTCCGACCACTTGGCCGCGGGTTTGTGGGTGTTGCAAATGTCGAGGTCGAGCTCGCTCCCGTAGGCGTAGGTGCTCGGCTCCCCTCCCCCGGGATCGCCGCGGCAGGCGAGGACCCACTCGTCCTGCGTGCAGAGCCGTTTTCCCTGCATCTCGCAAAACGCCGCCGCGTGGGCCGGCGGCACCCACACCATGGGCAGCTCGCAGGCGCGGTTCGGATACTCGAAGACGTCGATGCACGTCTTCGCCTTCTCCGCGTCGCCGCCCGCGTAGATCGGCACCATGTTCTCGTGCCCGCCGCACGCCTCCCGTTGCGCCTCCGTCTGCAGCGTGACGCCGCGCAGCCCTTCGAGGCATGACGCCCGGGAGATCACGTGCCGCGCGAGCGTGGGGTTGCCCTGGTTCGATTGTCCCGGCCCCTCGGGCCCCACGTACCGCCGCAAGAACTCGCCCGGATCCCGCTTGCGCCACTTCTTCCCCGGCGTGATCGAGACCAACGCGAGCAGCTCTTCCTGCGTCGTGTGGTGGAGCGGCCGATCGTCGACGAGCGCCACGTCCGGCGCCGCGCCCGCATCTTCCCGCGTCTCGCTCGCCGGCCCGACCCCGCCCTCCGGCATCGGCGCCGGAGGCGACACGACGGACGCGCTCGGGCGCGGCGCGGGCTTTTGCTCGTCGTTCGAGCTCGCCTTGCAGCTCAGGAGCGCGGCGAGGGCGACGACGACCAGGACGAACCACCGGGCAAGCACGGGCGCGCACGATAGCAGGTCCCGGGACGAACGGAGATGCTCGGACGATCGAGCACGCGCGCGCCGCGCCCCGCGGCAACCTGCCGCGGAAGATGCGCCGGGATGCGGCAACTTTGCCGTTGAAAAGGGCGCAAGGCACCCCTTACATCGTCCTCGTCATCGTGGAACCCTCATCGATCGGCGTCCCGTACTATCCCACGAACGATTTCGGCCCGCTCATGAAGGGCCTGGTCATCGGGGGACTCGGCATCTTCCACGTCTTCCTCGCGCAGTTCGCGATCGGCGGCGGCGTGCTGATGACGTATTTCGAGTGGCTCTCGGGCAAAGGAAAGCTCGCGTCGGCTCGGAAGTTCACGAGCGGCTACTTCAAGCTGCTCGTGCTCGTGAGCTTCGTCGTCGGCGCCCTGACCGGCGTCGGCATGTGGTTCACCTCGATCCAGACGAGTCCGCGCACGATCGGGCTCATGGTCGACACGTTCCACTGGGTGTGGGCCACGGAGTGGACGTTTTTCGCGCTCGAGGTCATCGCCGGGTATTGCTTCTACCGGTATGGCGATCGCCTCGACGGGCGCTCGCGCCTCTTCTTGCTCGGGCTCTACACGACGGCGGCCTGGTTCAGCTTGTTCTGGATCAACGGCATTCTCTCGTGGCAGCTCACGCCGGGCGCCTGGCTCGAGAGCGGCGACCTCTGGGCCGGGTTCTTCAACCCCACGTTCTGGCCTTCGCTCTTCTTCCGCACGTTCGCGGCCATGGCCATCGCCGCCCTCGTCGCGGCGCTCGTCATCAGCGCCTCGCCTTCGCTCGAACGGGACGAGCAAAAGGAGCTCTTGCATCGGGCGGCGCAGCTCCTCGCGCCGATGGCGCTCATGCCGCTGCTCGGCGCCTGGTACCTCTTCGCGATGCCGAAGGACAGCCGGAGCTGGGTGCTCGGCGGCAGCCCCGCGATGAGCATGTTCTTCGGCCTCGGCGCGGGCGCCTCGCTGCTCGTCGGGCTCTACGCGATCTTCGGCCTGCTCCTGCGCCGCCTCTACATCAACAGCGCGACCGCGTCCTTGCTCCTCGTGCTCGGGTTCGCGGCGACCGCGGGCGGCGAGTTCGTCCGCGAGGGCGCGCGCAAGCCCTTCACCGTGCGCGAGACGCTCTACTCGAACGCGATGACGCCCGCGGAAATCGTGACGATGCGGGAGAAGGGCTCGGTCACCGGGGATCCCTACCCGCTGCGGGACGCGGCCGATTACCCGAACGATCAGGTGCGCCTCGGGGCGAAGGTCTACCGGTTTCAGTGCAGCGTTTGCCACACGGTGGGCGGCGTGAACGGCATCGTGCACCTCGCGGGCACGTGGACGGCGGAGCAGACGCGGCTGAACGTGGCGAAGCTCCAGCACACGAAGCCCTTCATGCCGCCCTTCGCCGGCACGCCGGAGGAGCTCGAAGCGCTCGTGCGGTTCATCGAGTGGGAATCGGCTTCGCGGCCCAAGGACTTCGAGGTCACGAGCGACCCGGCCACGCGCGCGCAAATCAAGCGCTGGCTCGACGAGGCGGGGACGGCGCCGGGCTACACGACCGCCGCGGAGAAAAAGAGGTAACCATGGACGCCCCCTTCCCCTTCGGTTTTCCCGGGCCGACCACGTTTTACCTCGTGACGTACGTGCTCACGCTCGTCTCGCACGTGGTGTTCATGAACTACGTGCTCGCCGGGACGGCTGTCCTCCTCGTCCGGCAGATCCGCGGCAAAGCAGGGACGAGTGACGTGCTCGCGGACCTGCTCCGCGACTGGCTCCCGTTCGCGCTCTCGGCGGCGATCACGGCCGGGATCGCGCCGCTCCTCTTCATCCAGATCCTCTACAAGAAGGCGTTTTACACGGCGAACCTCCTGCTCTTCCATCGTTGGATGCTGATCCTGCCGGCGCTGATCGTCGGGTTTTATCTGCTCTACGCGCAGAAGACGGCGTTCGTGAAGGCGCGGCCGCGGCTCCGGGTGCTGGTGACGACGGGGGCGCTCGCGACGTTCCTGTTCACCGCGCTCTCGTGGACCGAAAACTACCTGCTCGCGCGGAATGAGGGCGCGTGGGCGCCGATGTACGCGTCGAAGTCGATGATCTACGAGAACCGCGAGATCCTGCCGCGTATGCTCCTCTGGACGCTCGGCGCGCTGCCGACGCTGGCGGCGCTTCTCGGCTGGCAGCTCCATCGGCGGGAGCGCGCGGGTGCCGCGGTGGACAAGGCGACGTTCCAGCGCGTCGCGCGAATCGGGCTCGGCGGGCTCGTCGTCGCCGGGGCCTGCGCGGCGGGATACGCGATGCTCGTGGGCCCCGCCGCGCGGGCGCACGCGGTCGGTCCCATGGCGATGCCGTGGCTCGCGGCAGCGCTGGTCGGCGTCGTCGTGGAAGGCGTGGGGTTCGTCGGGCTGCATCGCGCCGAGGCGAACCGAGGGACATGGCTCGGGATCGCGTCGGCGGGGCTCTTCGTCGTGATCCTCGGGACGACGGTCGTGCGCGAGGTCCTGCGCATCACGGCCGTCGATTTCGCGGCGCTTTACCCGGAGCACGCGCGCGCCGCCCAGGTCTCGGGCCGATGGCTCTTCCTCGGCTTTTTCCTGGTGAATGCGATCCTCGCCGTCTGGGCGATCCGGACGGCGCTCACGCGGGCCGAACGGCCTGCCGTCTGATCAGGCGCCCGTCAACTTCCCCGCGCCGCAGCGGAGATCTCCGCATGGCTCGCCCGAAGCTGCTGGGCGAGCTTCTCCGGGAGCACATGCGCGCGCCGGAGCGCCTCCTCGCTGAACGGAAGCGCCGAGACCGGCGCACCCCCATCCGAATAAAGGTTCGCCAAAAGGTCGAGGAGCCAGGGCTCCCCCGGAAGAACGGAGAGGCCAAGGAGCGTGACCCGCGCCGCAAGCTCGTAATGCCCCTCCATGGCATGCTTCGACGCCGACATGGAGAAGAGGCCCACGAGCTTCTGGATGTGCGAAAAAAGCATGACGTGGCCAATGAGCTCGAGGCCCGCCTTGTACGTCCGCTCCATCAGCACGCCCTGATCGACCCCAAGCACCGCCTGCTCCGCAGCCGAGACAAAGGCACCGCCGACGCGCCGCCCCACCTCGTCAGGCAAAAGCTCGTGCGCGTGGCCCCGCGCCGCGACGATCGCCTTTTCATAATCGACGAGCGCACTCGCCATGGCCCCACGGCCCCCCCCCGCAGCAAGCGCAAGGTATTTCTTCTCCGTCTCGGCATCATCGAGGACGAACTCCCGCTCGTCGACGTCGAGCCTACGGACGAGCGTCTCACCAGGATAGAGGACGAGATCGAGGACGATAGGCTCGTCCTCATGCATCGTGACAACGTGGTGGCGCCCCGCATTCACATGGCAAAAGCCCCGCGTGCCCTGCGCCGTGAGGCGTCGAAAATCACCACGCATGCCATCGATGGCGCAATCACTCCAGGTATTGTCGCGGAGGAGGAGGCACCCGCCCGTGCGGGCCTTTTGCAAGTCGTCGAGCGCGTGAGCCATGGCCATGGGGCCGGCACGCTAGCACGAGGCCGTTGCGCTGGGGCGTTGCCCCAGGCCCCAGCAGGGGCTGTCCGCCCCTGCACCCGGACCAGCCAGGGGCTGGACCCAAGCTCGATGAACTGCGCGATGCGCAGTTCATCGAACAGCCGCAGGGCAAGACGGGCGGCGATCCTGCCAGCCAAGGCAGCAGCGCTGCGGAGTCCACCGGCAAGGCAGCGCCCTGGTGCGACGCGCGGGACGGAGACCCATGCTCAACCACGCGGTGGCGGGAGGAGTAGAGGCATGGAATCGGGCCGAACACGTGTCCTCGGCCGTCGACGGCGCGTGTTCGGCGGCGTGACAGGTGCCTTCGACAGGCGACCGGCCCAGGGACGTTTCCTGGTTCCTGACGTTGGCCTGTGACGCGGATCGATCGGCTCCGCGACAAGCTCCATCGACGGCCGAGGGTCCGTGTCCAGCAGCTCGACAAGGACCGTCAGCCGCCACCGGCCCGTGTCTTTGGGCTCGACCTCCCCCGGGGAACACGCCTCGCTCCGTGTCCCGCGGCGAGACACTTCCCCTGCCGCGCGGACGCGCCTTGTTCGGCTCCATGACCGATACCCGATGGCCGCAATGTGCGCTTGTCGCGGCGCCGAACAGCCGAGGACGAGGGCCGACGCCGTCTGTCGAGATGCCCGAGAGCAACGGCGCGGGGATCGCAGCTCTTGGGGGGCGTGCCGACGCACCCGCGAAACCAGCAGCGCTCCCCAGTCGACCGGCAGGACGGCCCCCCGTCTTTCCTGCGACCGTTCGATGAGCTGCGCTCCGCGCAGCTCATCGACCCCGAGTCCAGCGCTTGCGCTGGTCCGGGTCCCGGGGTGGACAGCCCCGGGTGCTGAGCACTGGTCTCATCTTACGAGCCCATTCTCCCTGAGGACGCGCAGCATCTCTGCTGCGGGAGCTAGGCGTTCCAGGCCGCGACTGATGGTGACGGAGCCGGGGGGACCTCCCGAAGACTTGCC
>NZ_SSMQ01000120.1 GCF_005144585.1 Polyangium fumosum
ACCGGCCCGTGGGAAGAACTGCGCGTTGCGCAGTTCTTCCCCTTCGGTCCAGGCCGTGCCTGGTCCGGGGTCGAGGGGGCGGACAGCCCCCCGCGGGGTCCGGGGCAGCGCCCCGGCGCGACGCCTCCAAGCTGAGACGCGCTTGGTCAGGAGACGTCGATCCGCTCGATCCGCGCCGGCACGTGCTTGTGCCATGGCGTTCCTGCGAGCCAATCGCGCTGGGCGTGGTGGGTGAGCTCGTTTGGCGCTGTGCCGTGCTTGCGCTCGCTGCCGGCTTCGTCTGGATACAGGAGACCGCCGCCGTTCGGCAGGCTCACGTGGCCGGCGCGCATGCTGTCGTTGACTTCCACTGTTGCGGTTGCGCTGCCGCCTTCCGTCACGATTCGTACGACGCTACCTGTGGAGAGGCCGAGATCTGCTGCGTCCGCTGGGCTCATGCGAAGGGCGCCGTCGAGGTCGACTTTGCGCCAGGTGGGGTCCCGGAAAATGGTGTTTGCCGAGGACGACCTTCGTTCGCCGGCGGCGAGGATGAACGGGTAGTGCGCGTCGCGGGCTGGCGCGGGTTCTGCCGCGAGGCCGAGCAGCTCGGGCAGCAGCTCGGGGACCGTGAGGCGAATTCGTTTGTCGGGGGTGTCGAGACGCGCCCATGTCTCTTCGTAGGGATCGACGGTGAACGTGATGCCGGAGCGCTCGTGGAGGAGGGCGTCGAAGAGCGCGTCGGCGTCGGGAAAGCCTGCGCGTTGCACGCTCTCGGGGAAGGTCATGAAGCAGGTTTGTGCGATGCCCCAGAGCACGGCTGTGGCCTCGGCGCCCTCGGGCAGCGTCGGGCCGAGCGTCTCGTAGAGGATCACGGGGGCGAGGGCCATGAGGTCGGGCCGCGCTCCGACGAGGCCCAGGAAGGCCATGGCGAATTCGCCTCGCGAGGAGCGCGCGGCTTCGGCGAGCGGGGCGAGATCCACGCCGTCGAGCGCGCCTGTCGCGCGCACGAGGCGGCGGTGGATTTCGGGCTCGGGCAGGGTTCCCGGGAGCGGCGCGAGGAGGGGGGCACGGAGCTGGAAGGCGTTGCGCGGGAACTCCAGCGTGAAGAATGTCGCTTCCCATTTCTCGAACTGCGAGGCGGTGGGGAGCACGTAATGGGCGAGCCGCGCGGTCTCCGTGAGCGCGACGTCGATCACGACGAGACAGTCGAGCGCGGCGAAGGCCTCGCGGAAGCGCTTGGAATCCGCGAGGGAGTGCGCGGGGTTCGCGCTCTCGACGATCATCGCCCGGAACCGCTTCGGGTGGTCGGTCAGGATCTCGTCTGGGATCACGTTGCAGGGCACGAGGCCTGTGATGATGCGCGCGCCGGTGACGGGTGTCGTGCTCCCGCGTTTGCCGCCGCTGCCGCCTCCGCCGAGCGAGGCCATGCGGGAATGGATGTTCATCCCGCCCTCCTTGGCGAAGCTGCCGACGAGGAGGTACACGAGCTTCTCCAGCCACGAGTCGAGCGTGGAGTGGGGCGCCTGCTGGACGCCGAGATCCTCCTGGATGGCGACGCTCTTCGCGCGGGCGATGCGGCGCGCGACCTCGCGCACGAGGGATGCTTCGACGCCGGCGCGCTGCGCGAATTCGTCGACGGGCACGCGCGCGAGGGCGTCGAGGACGGGCTCCGCGTCGGTCGTGTGTTCGGCGAGGAAGGCGTGATGGACGAGGTCTTCCTGCACGAGCGTGCCGAGGATCGCGGCGAGGCAAAAGGCGTCCGTGCCGGGATGGACGGCGAGGTGGTACTGCGCGAGGCGGGCGGTCTCGGAGCGCCGGGGGTCGATGACGACGAGCGCGCGCGCGGGGTCCTGGGCGATCTCCTTGAGCACTTGGCGGGCGCGGGGAAAGCCGTGCGAGTGCCAGGGGTTCTTCCCGACGAAGACGGCGACCTCGGCGTGCTCGAAATCGGGCGCGGTGTGGCAGCGGGGGCGGCCGAAGAGCTTGCCGTCGACCCAGAACTCGCCGGTCTTTTCCTGCGCGAGGGCGTTCGAGCGGTAGACCGCGCCGAGCGCTGCGAGCGTCGCGGTGGCGTAGGTGCCGCAGAGGTGATTGCCCTGGCCGCCGCCGCCGTAATAAAAGATGGAGCTGCCGCCGTGGGTCTCGCGGAGGAAGGCGAGCTTCGCCGTGATCTCGCGGATCGCCGTGTCCCAATCGATCGGCTCGAACGATCCGTCGGGGCGGCGCCGGAGCGGCGTGCGCAGGCGGTCCTTCGCGTTCTGGTAATGGTCGAGGCGCTGGGCCTTCTCGCAGAGGTATCCGTGCGACGCTGGGTGCTTTCGATCGCCGCGCACGCGCGTGAGCCTGCGATCCTCGACGAGCACCTCGATGCCGCAGTTGAGGCTGCACAGGATACACGCGGTCTTCTGGAACGTCCCGGCTTCGGTCGTCGTCATGGAGGGCCTCCCGCGGAGGGGACGATACCACGAAGCGGTTTGCCCTGCCGGAGAGCTTCTCTCTTCCCGCCCGGCGCAGCTCTGGTAGAAGGCGTCTCGTGATGACACGTTTTTCTCTCCTCACGGCCACGGCCCTCGCCTCGTTCGCCGCCGCGGGTTGCTTCAATCCGTACGCGGGCCTCTTCGATCCCGCGGCGATGCAGGCGCAGCAGGCGCAGGTGATGGCCGACGCGCAGGCGCAGAACGACGCGCAGATCCTCGCGCAGCTCGAAGAGTCGCGCGCGGCCGTGAAGGCGAGCCCGGGCGACATGAACGCGGCGCGGGTGCTCGCGCAGCGCGTAGGGGCGTGTTTCATCTTGGGGCTCGTCGATCGGAAGAAGATCGACGGCGAGGCGGCGATCGCCGAGGTGGATGCGGCGCTCGAAGAGGCCACGAAGAAAAACCCCGATCAGAAGGCGGAGGCGCTCGCGTCGAAGGGGATTCTGTTCCTCCACGCGAAGCGGAACGCGGAGGCCCTCCCGACGCTCGAAGCTTCGATGGCCGCGCGGCCCACGGTGTTCGCGTGCGTGCCGCTGCTCAAGGAGCTCGACGACGCGGGGCGCTCCGGGGAGGTCGTCGGCCATTGCAAGAAGGCGCGGCCGGCGGTGCGCGACGACGAGGAGCGGTACACGTTGCTCGATAGTTGCCTCCAGCACGCGCACGGCGGCACCGCGGAGAAGGGGCTCGCGTGGGCGGGCCAGGCGGACATCGATTTCTACAACCAGACGACGGACGAGATCGTCCAGGAGAAGGCGGCGCGCCGGGCCGAGCAGGAGGCGCACTCGGCGCAGATGCGGGCGGACTTCGACGCGAGCCGCAGGCGCTCGGAAGAGGAGCGGGCCGCGCGGGCAGGGGCGGGGAGCGCGGGCGGCGGCGGCTCCACGTATTCGCTCCGGCTGCACAACAGTTGCTCGCGAACGATCAAATTGTTCTTTGGGGACAACCCGAAGTTCGGCAGCGGGACGCGGACGTCGCTCGGGTCGAACACGACGTCGTCGTATTCGGGCGGGGGGCCGAAGACGGTGTGGATCGTGGACGAGCGGGATCAAGGCATTTCGAGCTTCGTGGCGAGCGGATCGCAGTCGATGCAGATCACGTCGAGCTGCGCTGGGTTCTCGACGTACTGAGGGCGCGCCCCTTTCGAAGAAGCGCTCCTCCGAGGCCACCGAGCAGGAGCCCGGAGGCCAAAAAGCCGATGTCCCAGAGGAGTTCGTGCGCGCCCGGCCGGACGTGGTGGAGGCCAAAGAGCTGATGGTCGATGAGGCCCTCCACGAAGTTGAAGAGGCCCCATCCGAGCGACATCGCGCCCACGAACGTCGGCGTCGAGCGGGAAATCGTGTCCTTCTTGATGCCACGCCAGAGCACGGCGAGGCCGATCACGGTCGTCAGCCACGCGACCGCGTGGAAGAGGCCGTCGAAGAACATGTTGATCTTCATGTCCCGGAGGTTCGTCGGCGGCAGGATCGACGAGAGCATGTTGTGCCATTGGAGGATCTGGTGGAACACGATGCCGTCCACGAACCCTCCGAGCCCGACGCCGAGCAGGATTCCCGCCGCAATGAGGCCCCCGTCCTTTCGATTGTCTCGTCCCATCACGTCACCCGTCCTTTCCCGTTCCCGCGGTTCGCCCGCGCTTGTGCCACACGAAAGCCACGAGCCAGACGACCAGGAAGGGAAGGAGCAGGAGAGCAAGGTGGTCCCACGTATTCGGATCCTCCCGGAGGAATGCGCGTGTCCTCCGCGCGAGCGCGCAATCCGGGCACGCGAGCGCGAGGGCAGGGTGCGCACCGAGGAGACAGGCGAGCACGAGGGCGACGGTCGCTGGCATGCGCGCCCAGGGTGCAACGGCGGTGCCCGCCTCCCCGCTGCCGAGAAGGCGTGCCGAGCGCGCGAGCTCGTGTAGAATCGCGCGTATGCTTTTTCCCATCGCTCGCGCTTTTTTCCTCGTCCTCCCCGTCCTCGTGGCCTGCAGCGGGAAGGTCGACGTCGATCAGACCTCGACAGGCACCGGCGGGGGCCAAGGCGGCTCGGGTGGCGCTGGCGGCTCCGGCGATTGTCCTGCCGAGCCCCCCGTCGCCGGCGCGCCTTGTGACGTGCCGGCGAACCAACCATGCACCTTTGGCAAATGTTGCCCGGACATTTTCACCTGCGAGGCGGGGAGCTGGGTCGAGACCCTCGTCGCGTGTGAGCCGCCGCTGCCGTGCCCAGCGTCGCCGCCGCTCGACGGCGCGGCTTGCGCAGGTCCGTGTGGGCAAACCACGCCGTGCACATATACGTGCGAAGAGGGCGGCGCGTCGTTCACCGTGACGTGCGGGGACGACAATCTGTGGCACAGCGACATGCCGACCTTGTGCCAGGGCGCGATGACCTGCGGCGACATGCTCCAATGCCTCGAGGGGTACGTCTGCGTCACGAAGCAGGCCTTCGGGGCTACGTACGAATGCGCGCCCGATCCTTGCGGGCCGGAGCCGCTCGCGTGCGCCTGCGCGGGGGCGATCTGCGGAGACGGGTTCGCCTGCATTCAGGCCTCGGGCAAAGAGGTCCTTTGCGAGTGCCCGGCTTGCAAGTGAAGCCCGGTCATCCGGGCGGATCGGCCTTGGGTTCGCCCTGGGCCGCGATACGGGAAGCTTCGAGCGCCGCGCGCGCGTCGAGCGTGCCCTCGGGAGCGGCCCGCTTGCTCGGGCAGAGCTCGTTCAGCGGGCAATGGCGACAATCGGGCGCCCGCGCGGTGCAGACGTAACGCCCGTGGAGCTGGAGGCGTAGCCCCACGTCGATCCATTCGTTTGTCGGGAACGAGCGGCAGAGATCGACCTCCACGGCCGCCGGATCTTCTTCCTCCGTGAGCCCGAGCCTGCGCGCGACCCGCGCCGTGTGCCGATCGACGGCGATGCCCTCTGCGATCCGGTAGGCGTTCGCGAGCACGACGTTCGCGGTCTTGCGCGCCACGCCGGGCAGCGTGATCAACGCGTCGAGCGTGCGCGGGACCTCGCCGCCGAACTGCTCTGCGATGGTGCGGCTCGCCTCGCGGATCGCGCGGGCCTTGTTCCGGAAAAACCCGGTTTCGTGGACGAGCCGCTCGACCTCGTCCTGTGGCGCGGCGCCGAGGGCGGCCGGCGTGGGGTACGATTGAAACAGCGCAGGCGTGACGAGGTTGATTTTCCGGTCCGTGCTCTGCGCCGCGAGGATGGTCGCCACGAGGAGCTCCCACGGCGTGCGAAAATCCAGCTCGATCCGCGGCGCCGGGATCGCCCGGGCGAGCTGCGCGTGGATCTCCGCGGCGCGCGGCCGAAGCGACGACGGCGCGACGCCCGACGGCGGCGGCCCCTCCGGCTCCGCCGCGCCCCGCCTTGCCTCGACGCGCCTGGGTTTGCCCACGTTGTCCTCGGGATGCAATCGGCGCGCCCCGCGCATGCATGGGCCCGGCGCTCGGGCGACCTCGGACGTGTGCGCGCGGCTCGGGAGGGGTGTCGTGGGACGTCTAGCGTTCGGCCCATTCTCGTTCGAGCTCCCGCAGACGCTCGTGCTCGGGGAGCGCGGCATGAAGCGCTCGCATGGCCGGGTCCTCGATCCTTTCGAGCCGCCATTCGAGCCGGCGAATCGCCTTCGCGATCGCCTCGCGGGCGGCGGGCATGTCCCCGGTCGCGGCGCGCGCCTCGGCCATCGCGAGGCGCAGAGGAATTTCCGCATACCCGGCGCTGCCGCCTTCGGCCTCCATCCGGCCCGCGACCTCCTCCGCGACGCGGCGTGCTTCGTCCGGGCGCCCTTCGCGGAGCCAGGCGACGATGAGCGTCCTCTCGATTTGCGGGCGCCAGCAACGGACGTTTTGCAGGATCGAGAGGGCCTTCTCCGCGGCCTCGCGGGCCTCCACGACGCGCCCCTCGGCCAAAAAGAGCCGCGCGAGCGCGCCGTACGAGGCCGCGACCGTGTCTTCCATCGCGCCCTGCTCGAGGAGCAGCCTGGCGAGGCCCTCGATTTCCGCCCGCCGCTCCGGGGCGCATCGCTCGGCGAGGACGAGCATTCGATAAAAACGTGCCGTGGACACGAGGAACATGTCATTCCTGCGGAGAGCGCTCTCCAGAACCTCGTGGATCGCTCGCTCCGCCGCGGCTTCGTCCCCGAGCGCCGCGAGCGTCGCGCTGAACAGGCACAACGCCATGCCCCACCAGTTCGAGGAGCACGCCGCCGCATATTGCTCGACGCAGGCACGCAAGGACGTGTGGGTCGCCCCGAGATCCCCCTCGATGAGGAACGAGAAAATCGCCCGCGCCTGGTGGATGTGGCCCCCCGCGAGCAGCTCCCCCTCCGGCAGGCGCGGCGCGAGCGCCTCCAGCCGCGAGAGCAGCCGCGCCGTGGGCGCGCGGCTCCCCAGCATGCCGAGCGCGGACGTCGTCGCCGCGAGGAGCAGGAGGCACGAGGCGACCGCATCCGGCGCAGGCGCGAGGTCCTGGAGGACACGGACGAGCATGGCCATCTCGTCCCGCAGGTTCATGTTCACCGCGACCAAGAGGAAGGACGCCGCCGCCTGGTTCCAGGCGACGCTCCCGACAGGCAGGAGCGAGAGCGCTTCTTTGCCCAGGCGAATGCCCGTTTCCCAGTCGAGGCGCCAGATACAAGCCTCGAACTCGAGCGCGAGGAGTTTTCCCCGGACCTCGCCGGAGGCGCCGCACTGGAGGCCACGCTCGGCGCGGATCCCCATCCCGTCGATATCGTCCTGCTGATACGATTGCTGCGCCGCGCGGAGGTAATGGGCGGCGGCCCGCGCGAGGTCCCCGCCTGCGCGGGCGTGCTCGGCGAGCACCATCGGATCCGCCTCGCCGATCTGCTCCAGATAGGCGCACGAGAGCCGATGCCCGAGCGCCCGATCCGCGTCGGTCAAGAGCCCATACGCGGCGTCGCGCAGGAGCACGTGGCGGAACCCGTATTCCGTTTCGCCGGAAAACCGACTTTGCGTGCGACGCTCGAGGATCTCGGCATGAACCAGCTCTTCGATCCGCTCGTCCGTCGACGCGGCGTCGCGTGTTCGTCCGAGGAGCGTGAGCAGGCCGCCGCGCCAGAAGGTTTGTCCGAAGATGCTCGCCGCGGAGAGCGCGCGGCGGGAGGCCGGTTCGAGGCACGAGAGCCTGGCCTGGAGCATCGCCAGCACCGTCTCCGGCTGCCCCTCCGCTTTGCCGTCGGCGGCGGCGCGGATGAGCTCCTCGAGGAACAACGCATTGCCCGCGGCCTGCTCGACGATCCGCTTGACCGAGGCCGCGGGCACCTCGGGGCCGAGCACGGCCTTGACCAGCTCGCCGGCCGCGGCGTCGCGCAGCCCGCCGAGCCGCACGCGGTGCACGATGCGCCCCTCCCATAACCGCGGGAACACCTCGACCACCTCGGGACGGCCGAACGCCAGCACGAAAAAAGGCAACTCGCGTCGCTCCACGAGGGCCGCGTCGACGAGCTTCACCGTCGCGGGGTCTCCCCAGTGGAGATCCTCGAGCACCAGGAGGACGGGGGTTTGCGCGCATTCGGCGGCGAGGAGATCCAGGAAGGCCCGCTGGATCTGTTCGTTCATGATCTTCGGGTCCCGAAAGGCCGCGCGGAGCAGGGCGCTCGGCTCTTCCACCGCGACGCCGCACATCGTGGCCAGAAATTCGCTCACCCGCCGCCGCTCCGCGGGCGCAACGGCGAGCCCGATGCGCTGGCGGATCTTTTCCTCTTTTCGAGCCGGCGTATCCCCGACCTCGACCTCGCAAAGCCTTCGCAAAGCCTCGCCGAGCACCCCATAAGGCGACCCCGCGCTGAGCGGCGCGCCGCTCCCGACGAGCACCAGGAGCGCGAGCGGGCGCGCCTGCAGCCTTCGCAAGAGCTCATGCCGCAAACGGGATTTCCCCATGCCGGGCGGCGCGAACACGAGCGCCCCCGCCGGCTCGGCATGCTCCATGGATCCCTCGATCGCCGCAATGAGCAAGGCGAGCTCCCGCTCGCGGCCGACACAAGGGGTCGGCCGGCCGAGCAGGAGGCGTGAGGCGTCGACCAGGGCGGCGCGCTCTTCGCGCAGGAGCGGCGTATCCGCGGTGAACGTGATGCCGAAACGAGGCTCGATCAGCTTGGCGGAGAGCTCGTCGAGAAAAATGCCAGGTTGTGTGGTCACGGGAGGGGCGGTCTCCACGGCCTCCAGAGGCATTTCGCTGTCGCGCGGGGCGAGCAGGGAAAAGGCGCGCTCGATCGCCTCGCCGACGAGGACCTTTTCTTTCATCACCCCGCGGCCCGTGGTGAGGGCGATGCGGGCCGTGGGCCAGCCCGCTTGGACGGCGAGCGCGCAACGCGCGGCCTGCGCGGCCTGATCCACGGCGCTCTGCGCGGGCGTGACGACGACGACGAGCGCGCCGCTCGCCAGCCATTCGACGCGCCCGCCGAGGCGAAGGAGGCGCGCGCGCAGGGCTTCCCGGATCGAGACCCACGCGGTCCGCGTGAAGACGGTGTCCTCGTCGCCGGACGGCAACTCCTCGCCCGGAACGGCGACGACGACGGAGAGCAATTGCAAGGCGTCGCCGCTGAGCGCTGGGGGGGCGGAGGGGTCCCCGCGCCCTGCCTCCACGGCGACGTCGTCCGCGAGGCGCGCCGCGAGGACCGCGAGCTCGTCGCGCAGCGCCGCGGCGTCGGGGGGGCGCCGCGACGGGTCCTTTTCGAGCATCCGCGCGACGATCGAGGCGAGCGCGCGCGGCGTGCCGGGCCGGAGCACCTCGACGCTGGGGACCTCCTCGAAAAGGACCTTGGCGAGCATCACGAGCGCGCTTGGCGCGGAAAACGGGGGTTTTCCGGTCAACGCGTGGAAGGCGACGCAGCCGAGCGCGAAGACGTCCGCGTTCGGCCGGAGATCCTCCTCGCCGCGGGCCTGTTCGGGGGCCATGTAGCCGGGCGTCCCGAGGAGGGCGCCGGGGCGCGTCAGGGCCGTGGCCGAGAGGGCGCTCCGCGCAATGCCGAAATCGAGCAACGTGACGCGATCGATGCGGCCGTCCCGCAGGAACAGGTTGCTCGGCTTGATGTCGCGGTGGAGGATCCCTTTTTGATGGGCCGCGGCGAGCGCGTCCGCGACCCTGAGGAGCAAGGTCACGCAATCGTGCAGCTCGAGCGGCCCCTCGGCGAGGCGTTTGCCGAGGTCCTGCCCGGAGAGCCATTCGAGGGCGAGATACGGCCGCCCGTCCTCGGCCTTGCCGTGGGCGAGATACGAGACGACTCCCGGATGCCCGAGCTGGGACAGGATCCGCGCCTCGCGGTCGAACCGCGCGGCCGGCTCGAAGCCGCCGTCCGTCGAATGCAGGAGCTTGAGTGCGACCACGCCGCCGGTGCTGATGTCGCGGGCGCGAAAGACCTCACCCATCCCGCCCTTTCCTGCGAGTTCTTCGAGGTAAAAGCGTCCGGCGACGACCGTCCCCGGGCGCGCGCCCTCGCGGCGGGATCGGCTCATGGGCGCCCCCATGGATGGATCCCGTCCTTCCTAAGAAGAAATTTCACGATGGATCTCTATCCCCCCACAATGTGCTCATTACCCCAGCACCCGCCAGGCCGTCAGCGATTTTCCGCGCTCGGATCGCATTTCTTTCGCGGCTTGGGAGTCATATTTCTGACGGATTGACCGCCCGGGCTTTTTTTGTCAGAATCGAGGGCGAGGCGCGCTCGCCGCGGAGGCGTCGATGCAGCACAAGGCATGTAACGTCATGCGGGGGACGCGGGGCGGCGTGCCGGTGTCCGGACATGCGCCGGGCGCTCCGTGAGCGGGGCCTGACATTTCAATGGATGCCGTGCGGAAGACCGCACGAATGTGTCATTGACCTGGCGCCAAGGCCGTGTTTTCTTTCATTCCCTACCTTCAACGGTCGACTCGAAAGCTGGAAAAGCTAGGAGCGACGCCATGTCCATTCTTCTTCATCGCGTTTCCGACGTTACGCTTTCGGAGATCACCGCGGGCGCCTCGGTGCTCGACGGCGCCGAGGTGTTGAGCCGCGTCTATGATTTCGGCAAGCACCCGTACTTTTCATGGATGCGGGCACCCACGACACGACTCGAGGAGTTCCGCCGGAGCCAGGCCCCTTACGTACATTATGTGGAGCATTTTTCACGCGCATTGACAGCGGTGCTCGCGCGCGTGCCCGCCATCGATCGGCGCCTCGCCACCGTCTATGAGAACGTGGCGGAGGAGCACGGGCACGGGGACATCGAGAGCACGCACCGCGGCACGTTCGCGGGGTACCTGCGCGCCATTGGCCTCCGCGAAGAGGAGGAGGCGCGGGAGTGCCCGATCCGCATCGCCGTCGCCTACCAGTCCCTGCTCGACTTTTGCCTCGTGAATCCCGCCGAGATGGGCGCCGCGGCCACGGGCATCGTGGAGTATACCCACATCAAGATTTCCACCCTGCTCGCACGAAACATCCACGAGCGATTCTGGGGGGACCTCGACGCCCAGCGCCATTACCGGCTGCACGCGGAGATCGACGCCGATCACGCCGTCTCCCTGTTCGCGCTTTGCGCAGAGGGCTGGAAAAATCCCGTGTCGGCGCGCCGCATTGCCTATGCGATGGCCTACGGGGTCCACCTGTGGTGGTCGTTGTTCGATGCGATGTGCCCCGCCGAAATCCTCCTCCCGTCCGCGACCGACGGCATTCGCCCGCTGATCGATGGAGGCGGCGCCCGGGAGTCCCTCGCGGCCGCGTCCGGCGACCGCAGACCCTGCAATTTGACCGTACGAATGCGTCACGACCGAGGGGCGTGGCAGGCTGGGCGGGCGACGTCCCTCGGGCCATTTGGCCTGGTCCTCGGCGGGGTTCGCCCGCCGCCGCTCGACGCCGCGATCGAGGTATCGATCGACGGGCTTTTCAGCGCCCCGCTCCCGATCCCCGGGCGCGTGCGCTCGCCGGCCGGCGAACAGGGAGGCTTTTGCGTCGAGTTCGTGCTCGACAGTGACGCGCAACGCGCCGAGGTGCGAAACGCCGTGCGCGCGCTTCTCGTTTCCGAGCGCACGATGACGCACGGCAGCGGCGACGATTCCCTCCACGTAGTTTGACTGCGCCAGCACGTTGGCGCGATACTCCGGCGCGCGCCGTGAGCGCACCTCCTCGCCCGAGCCCGCCGTTTTGCAGGGGCGCGGGTGAAACCGCGGCCTCTCGTGACGTCACGGAAACCGCGCTTCGCCGGGAAAGACGCCGACCGTTATGAAGCTTTATTCGCATCCGCTGTCCGGGAATAGCCACAAGGTGCGCCTCATGCTCTCGATGTTGCGCATCGAGCACGAGGAGATCGTGGTGGACCTCCTGAAAGGCGAGCACAAGACGCCCTCATTCCTCGCGATGAACCCGCTCGGCCAGGTCCCCGTGCTCGTCGACGGCGAGGAGACGCTGCGGGATTCGCAGGCCATCCTGGTGTATCTCGCGCGGAAGTACGGGGGCGAGGCGTGGCTGCCCTCGGATCCGGCCGGGATGGCCCGCGTCGTGCAGTGGCTTTCGTTCGCCGCGAACGAGGTCCACCACGGCCCGTTCCTCGCGCGTCTGCATTTCCTCCTCGGCGTCCAGCTCGATCTCGGCCTCGCCCAGGACCGGAGCCGCGCGGCCCTCGATATCCTCGACGCCCACCTCGCCCGGCGCGCGTGGCTCGAGCTCGATCGGCCGACCATCGCCGACCTCGCCGTCTTCCCCTACGTCGGCCTCGTCCGGGAAGGCAAGGTCATGCTCGACGACTATCGCAACATCCTCGCCTGGATCGAGCGTATCCATACCCTACCCGGATACGTGGCGATGCCGGGCCTTTGATTTTCGCGCGGCGTGCTCGTGGCAAAGCGGTGATCGACGCGTGACGTTCCAGTTACCCGACAAACGGTACGGGCGCGAGGCCGAGGTATGGGCCCTGCTCCGCGCTTTCGAGCGCGCCGCGACCGGGGCGAGCGAAATCGTGCTCGTCTCGGGCTGGGCCGGCGCAGGGAAATCGACGCTCGTCGAGGAGCTCGGCCCCTCGCTCGTTGCCCGCCGCGGGCACCTCGTCGCCGGCAAATTCGACCAATACAACCGCACGGTCCCCTTCGCCACGCTCCTGCGCGCGCTCGACGATCTCGCGCAGCGCGTCCTCGGCGACGGCGAGGGGGACGATACGGCCGAATGGCAAGAGCGCCTCTACGATGCGCTCGGCGAGGGCACGGCCGTCCTCGTCGAGACGCTCCCGAGCGCGCGGTCGGTGATCGGGGCGCAATCGTCACCTTCACCCACGAGCTCGTCCTCGGCGAGCGCGGCCGAATCACAGGCCCGCCTGGAGCACGCGCTCCTGCGATTCCTTTCGGTGTTCGCGCGGCCCGAGCATCCGCTCGTCCTGTTCCTCGACGACCTGCAATGGGCCGATGACGCGTCGCTGCGTTTCCTTCGGGCCGTCGCGGGGGATCCCAGCATTCGCAACACCCTGCTGATCGGCGCATACCGTGATCAGGAAGTCGGGCCGGAGCACCCAGTCACCGAGGCGAAGGTCGCGCTCCGGCAGCGCGGCGCGCGCCTCGAAGAGATCGACCTTCCGCCCCTCGGGCCCGAACACCTGGAGGCGATGATCGCCGACGCGCTCGCGACGACCGCAGGGCCGGAGATCCAGGCGCTCGCAGCCGAGGTGCACCGGCGCACCCGCGGAAATCCGTTTTTCGCACGGGAGTTTCTCCGGTTCCTCGTTCAGGAAGGGTTTATCGCGGAGGGCGCGGGCCCCGGGGCGTTCGCCTGGGATCTTGCGCAGATCCGGACGGCCCCATTGCCCGAGGACGAGGTGACTCTGATCGTCCGGGAAATGCGCAAGCTCCCGACCGAGACGCAGGCGACCTTGCAGATCGCCGCCTGCGTCGGCGCGCTTTTCGACGTGCACGATCTCGCGGCAGCGCGCGGCACCCCGGCCTCCGAGGCCCTCGCATCCCTCGCGGCGGCGATGGGGAAGGACCTCGTCATGCCCGTCGAGGCACGCAGACGGGGCGACGCCGCGGACAGCGCGCCGATCCGTTTTCGTTTCCGGTTCCTGCACGACCGCGTACGCCAGGCCGCCTACGAGCTCATCGGCGAGGAGGATTTGCCGCGGATCCGGCTCCTCGTCGGGCGCCGCCTTTATGCCGACGCGCGCGCCCGCGACGTCATCGACGAAAAGCTCTTCGAATTCGTCGAGCACCTGAACGCCGGCGCCTCGCTGCTCACCGACGCCGCCGAGCGCGACGAGCTCGCCCGGCTCGACCTCGCCGCCGGCGCGCGCGCGAAGGCCCGGACGGCCTACGATGCCGCTGCCCGTTATTATGGTACAGGCGCGGCGCTCGCGCTTTCCGGCGCGGATCCGGCGCTCCTCTTCGCGCTCCACCTCGGCCGGGCGGAATGCGCCTACCTGCGCGGCCAGCTCGACGAGGCCGAGGCGCTCCTCGTCGCCTTGCCGGTCCCGCCGCAAACGAGCCCCGAAAAGGCCGCCGTGTGCCGGGTCCGCATGGCCGTCCGCACGACGCGCGGGCAGGCCGCCTCTGCCATTGATGTGGGGCTCGACGCCCTCGCGGCGCTCGGCCTCGACATCCCGCGGGACGAGGCGACGGCAAACCTCCTCGCGGAGCAGGAGCACGCCCGGGTGCGCGAGCGGCTTTCGGCGCGGGGGCTCGAAGCGCTGGCCGAGGGCGCGCCGCTCGAAGACCCGGACCAACGGGCCAAGCTCGAGATCCTCACGAACCTGCTCGCGCCGGCGAACCTCGTGCGGCCCGCGCTCTTCAGCCTTTGCGCGGCGATCCAGGCGAACATCTCGCTCGAATGCGGCCACGCCGACGAATCCATTTACGGGTACATGCTCTACGGCATGCACCTCGCCACGTCGCTCGGCCGTTATGCCGAGGCGGGGGCGTTCGGCAAGCTCGCGCTTCGGCTCGACGAGCGGCGCGGCAGCGCAGGCGAGCCTTGCCGCTTGAACTTCGTCTACGGCTCGTACGCCCATTTCCTCGAGCCCATCCCCGACGTGCTCGGTTATCTCCGGAAAGCCTACCGCACGGGGCTCGCGACCGGCGATTACATCTACCTCTCGTACGCGTGCAGCCACATCGTGCTCCTGCGCCTCGCCCTCGGGGATCCGCTGAAGGACGTCGATGAAGAGGCCGAGCGGCTCCTCGCTTTGATGGAGCGGACCAAGGTCGCCTCGTCGATCGCGGTGCAGACGCTGGTGCGGCGGATCCTCGCGGCGCTCGCGGGGCGCACGCTCGACGTGCGGTCGCTCTCCGGGGACGGCTTCGACGAGGACACGTTCGTCGCCTCCCTGCGCGAGCGGGGCGTGCATTTCGCGCTCTCGTGGTACCGCGCGGCGCGCATCACGCTGGCCTTCCTGAACGGCGACGACGAGGACGCGCTCGTGATCGCCGGCGAAGGCGGGGAGAGGGCGTGGTTTTATTTCGCGACGGATGCCGTGTACCTGACCGCCCTCGCGGCCGCCCGCCTCTCTGCCGAAGGGACGAGCTCTTCGGAGACGCGGTATGCGACCTTCGAGCGAAACGCCACGCGTATCGCCGGCTGGGCGCAGGCCTGCCCCGCAAACTTCGCCCACAAGGAGCTGCTCCTCGCCGCCGAGCGCGCGCGGATCGCGGGAGATCACACCGCGGCCGACCCGCTCTACGAACGCGCCGTCGAGGCCGCCGAGGCATCGGGGCTCACGCCCCACGTCGCGATCGCCTACGAGCGGGCCGCGGCATTTTTCCGCGACCGGGACGACGAGGCGCGCGCGCGGAGCCACGTGCATGGCGCGCTCGACGCCTTCGCACGCTGGGGCGCGGACGCGCTCGCCGAGCGCTTGCGCCAGGAGCACGCAGATCTGCTGCTCCACGAGGTGATCACGGAGAGCGAGGCGGAGGCGCGCGGGCGGCCGGTCGTGGTCGTGCCGTTCGCGCTCGGCGCGCTCGTCGCCGAGGTGGTGCTGGCCGTGGCGCCGGCCTTCGAGCGGACGCGCGACGCGCTCCAGGTCGAGCAACCGGACGAGCTCGGGTTCATGGAGACGGACGAGCCGAAGGTGCGCTGGCTCCTGCTCTGCGTCTTCGGCGCCCGGGCCTTGCGCCCGCGCCCCGGGAGCGTGTCGTTCCGGGTGTTTCAAGGACGCGAGGGGCGCCTCGGGGACGTGCCTTGGGCCGGCTTCGAGGTGACGGACACGGACGACGCGATGGACGTCGTGTTGATGGAGGACGTCGCCTCGGTTTGCCGGCAGCTCGGGGGATACCTCACGGTCGAGCGTGGGGACTTCGGCGTTCGCGCCACGATCGTGATCCCGATGTTCCTCGTGGGCCCCGAGGGCTGACCCGGACGCCGCGGAGGCGCCCGCTCATCGCGCCTTCTTGGTTCGCTCGACGAGCCGACCGAGCCCGTCGAGGACCCGGTCCATGCCAAACCGGTACGCCGCGTCGGCCTGGTACGCGCCGCCCTGGGCCGCGCCCGCGGCCTCGCCAATGCGCGTCGCCCGCGGGAACGTTTGGGGGTCCACGACCCGGCCGAGCAGCTCCGCCTGGGCTTCCCACCACGCCGCGTCGGTCATGGCCGTGGCCTCGGGCAGCACGGCGGCGTCGGCGGCGCTGCGCGCGTTCGCCTGCACGAACCCGAGGACGAACGTGAGCGCCGCATCGACCTCCACGTCGGAGAGCCCCAGGCCGTCGAACGCCGAAAGCTCGTACTCGTACTTCGTGATCACGCCCGGACCGAGCGGCGGGCGGCTCGTGGACGCGTGGATCAGCCACGGATGCTTGGCGTAGAGGGCCCGGTTCTGGTTCGCGACGGCCGTCACCCGATCCCGCCAGCCGAGCTCGCCCCACGCCGGCCGGCCTTCGCCGAGGTACACCACGTCGATCATCAGCTCGAGCAGCTCCGTTTTTCCTCCAGGCACGTACGTGTAGACCGACATCGGGGACGCGCCCAAGGCCTGCGCCACCGAGCGCACCGTGACCGCGTCGAGCCCCTGTTCGTCGGCGATCGTGACGGCCGCCTCGACGACCCGATCCACCGTGAGCGACGGCCGCGGCCCTCGCGTCCGCGAAGGCGAGAGGGTGTGCCGCCACAGGAGCGAGAGCGTGCGCGCGGGATCCGGGGTCGCGGGTTTGTTCGGCGGCATGAAATCGGTCTCCGTCCCCTTGACCGGGACACCGTCCGACATACTCTGTACAATGTACGTAGTTGCCGTCCACCGTCACGAGGGGCCTCCCCCAGGATCGAGGAACACACGCATGCAAGCAACCACCGCGTCGGCGATTTCGCTCAACGTCAGGGATGTCGAGGCTTCGCGGGACTTCTTTGCCCGGCACATGGGGTTTTCCGCGGGGATGGCGGCGGACGGCTTCGTCTCGATGAAGCGCGAGGACGTCGGCTACCACCTCATCTTCCTGCGCCAAGGGCTCGCCTCGCTCCAGCCCGAGACGCTGAAGCACGCGCACGCCGGCGGCTTGATCCTGGCGTTCGTCGTGGGCGACGTGGACGCCGAGGAGGCGCGGCTGCGCGCCGAGGGCGTGTCCATCACGACGCCGCTCCAGACCGAGCCCTGGGGCGAGCGGTTTTTCCAGGTCACGGACCCGAACGGGCTCCTCGTGCAGTTCGTCCAGTGGATGACGCCGCCCGAGGCGTAACGGCCGCGCTCAAGGCAAGACGGTCACCACGACCCGCGACGAGAGCCCGCCGAAGCGCGCGAGCACCTGGCCCTCGCCCTCGTCGAAGGCCACCGCATACCCTGCGTTTTCCGGCGCGCAGGCCGCCTCCGCCCCTGTGCACGGAGGTGGCCTGCGAGGCCCGAGCGCGCCCGTGAACGACCAAGCGATGGGCGCGCGGCCGAACGAGAGGCGTTGCCCCGCGTCATCGAACGCCTGGAGCTCCATCACGAGCAGATCGCCGCGCTTGGCGGCCTGGGTCGTGTCGACGTGGACGCGGCTCGGGCGGCGCACGTCGAGCACGACGACGCCCTGCGCGCAGGGGAGCCGCACGCGGCCCGGGTCGACAGCCTCGTAGGTCTGCCCCGCGGGGTCGAAATGAATCGGCGCGCTCGGCCGGGCCTCGGCGACGCGGCAAGCGCCGCGGGCCTTGGGCACCTCGTCCCGCGCGCCCACGGCCACGAAATACACGGTCTCCGGCGGCTTGGCGCAGCCAGCGAGCGCGCCGAGCATCGGCAGGAGGAAGGCGGTGCAGAGCGGGGCGCGGGGCATGAAGCGCGCGCGAGTATCGCTCGATCGGGACCCCAGGATCAACGTCGCGCAGCCGTGAGCAGGCGCCGCCAGACGCGCTCGGTGCCGCCTTCGAGCGGGGCGTCGGCGAGGCGGATTGCGGCGTAGGTTTGGCTCGGCAACCCGGCGATCGGGCGCCCGACGAGGCCGGGCGGCAGGCGGCAGAAGTCGTTGACGACCGCGAGCCCGGCGCCGAGGCGCGCGAACCGCAACGTGAGCGGCCAGCCGCGCACCTCGACGGCCACGTCCCAGCGCACGCCCGCGGCCCGGAGCGCCTCGTCGAGGGCCACGCGTTGCGGCTGGCCCTCCGGCGGCACGACGAGCGCGGCGCCTTCGAGATCGGCGAGCTCCACGCGTTCCTTGGCGGCGAGCGCGTGGCCCTCGGGCACCACGAGCATTTGCCCGACCACGGCGAGCGGCTCCACCACGAGCCGGGGCGGCCGTGTCTCCAACGGGAGCACGCCCACGTGCGCCTCGCCCGTGCGCACGGCCGCGAGCGTGCCCGCCGCGTCACGCACGAGCAGCGACAGCGGCGTGCGCGCATCCCGCACCGAGCGCTGCACGGCCTCGCCGAGGAGGTAGAGATACGCCCCTTCGCCCGCGCAAAGCACCACACGCGCGCGTGGCCCTCCGGCGCGCAGGCCCTCGACGAACGCGACCTGCTGCGCCAGCGTTCGTCGTGCATACGCCGCGACCCGCTCGCCGGCATCCGTGAGCACGAGCGCGCGGCCGACGCGGCGGTAGAGCGGCGTGCCCACGATCTCCGCGAGCTTCTGCACCTGCGCGTGGAGCGCAGGCTGCGAGAGGCCGAGGGAGCGGGCGGCGTGGGTGAAGTTCTTGTGTTCGGCGAAGGCGGCGAAGGCGCGAAGCCACGAGGTCTCGAGCATGACTATCCGAAAGGAGGATAGCTCATCCGAAAAGACGACTTCCGCCGATGGCTCGCTCCGCTACCCTCGGGCCTCATGAACATCGTAGAGCTTAGCAAGACCCTCTCTTGGCTCCTCCGCCACGGGGCGCGCGAGGCCGGCGTATCGATGGATGCGGCCGGCTGGGTGCCCGTGCCCGAGGTGCTCCGTTACCTCCGCATCAGCCGCGCGGCCCTCGACGAGGTGGTCGCGACGAACAACAAGAGCCGCCTCCAGCTCGTCGGCGAGCGCGTGCGCGCGAGCCAGGGGCATTCAACCGAGAACATGCCCGTCACGATCGAGGCGCTGGAGGCCTCGTGGCGCCCCTACACGGAAGGCGGGAGCCTCTGGCACGGGACGACGGTCGAGGCGACGGCCCCCATTGCGCGGGAAGGCCTCTCGCCGCAGAAGCGCACGCACGTGCACCTGGCCCCGAGCCTCGAAAGCAAGGTCGGGAAACGCTCGGCGACCCCGGTCATGCTGGAAATATCGGCCGAGCGATTGCGCGACGCGGGGCAGGGCGTGTGGGAGGCGCAAAATGGCGTCGTGCTCGTGCGCCACGTCCCCGCGACGTGCATCGTGGACCTCGTCTGCACGACCCACGCGGCGCGGAAGGCCGAGGCCGGCGTTCGAGCGCGGTTCGGCTTTCGCCGGTCGTGATCACTTCCGCTTCGGCTTCAGGGGGATCCCGCGTGTTTTTTTCGGCGCGTAACAAAGGAGCTTGGGATCCTCGTCCTTCATCGTGGCCAACAGGTGCGCGACGACGGCTTCGCCTTGCTCCTTGCTCTTCACCGTGATGCCGAGGCGCCGCGCTCCTTCGAAAAACTCCACGAGGCCGAGGTCCGCGACGCCCTCGAACGTGGAGAGCGCCTTTTGCGTGGTGGGGAACGTGAAGTCAGGGGCGTTTTGCGGGGCGACGTCGTAGAGGTACACGAACGGCGTCGGGCAGCCGTCCTCGAAGGCGACGCTCTTCGTCTCGCGGAGCTTCAAGACGGTCATGCCCGCGGACGCCCACAACGTGTCCTTTTCGAGGGCCATCGTGTCGAAGCTCGTCGGCCAGGCGAGGTGCGCGATGGGCGTCCATCGGCCGTCGTCGAATCTGTGAATCGTTCTGCCGTCGCTCGCGTGGAGCTGTCCGTTCGAGGAGACGAAGACGTCCTCGAACGGTTTGTCGAGGCGCGGCAGCGGTTCGAACGTGCCGCCTCGGAAGCGCAGGATGGGGTTCTTCTTGCCCGCATACAGGAACAGATCGTCCCCGTTGCCCCGGAGGAGCTCGGACCTCGTGTCGATCTCTTTGATCCAGCCGCCGAGGTCGACGAGTCGCGACGTGCCGGGTTTGTCCCATACCTCCGCCGTGGGGCCCCTTTTCTCGCAGAGCATGCCCATGGTCACGAGCGTGCCCGTCGACGTAGCGGCCAAGGTACTGGGGACGACGGCGGGCAGGACACCCTGGTGGCCGAGGAAGCGAAACTCTTCGTCTTTCCTGCAGCCGGCCGCCTCGAAGGAGGTGAACTTGTAGACGAGCCCAGGGCCGCGCACCGTCTTGACGTGGAACCCCGGCTCATCGTCCATCGCGATGACCACCGTCGACGCGCCCGCGGCGGTCACGCCGGAGATCCTCCCGGGAGAGCCGCCGTCGCCCACGCGGAAGTGCACGCCTTTGCCGGTCAGCGGGAAATACGCGGGCTGGGGCGCGCGCCCCTCGTTGCTGTCGTAAACGACGTCGACGGCGTCGGGGAATCGGCCGTGCACGGAGACGATGTGGCTCCCGCCGAGGTGCTTGTTGTCGTCGACGAGCTGGCCGACCCATTCGATGCGCTCGCCGTCCACGATCCGGCCCACGCGCAGGCCCTCCACCACGGCGAGCCCGCCCTCGATGCCGAACAAAAGCTCGGGGTGCGTCCCCTCGGGCGCGAACGGCTCGGCGGCGAGCGTGGGGAGGACCTTCGGCGCGGGAGGGCGCTCCGCCATGGGGGGCGTCGCGGCGCTCGCCGAGCCCTGCGGCGCCATGGGCGCAGGCAACGCCTCCTTATTCAGGCGCGGGCGGAGCCGATTTGCTGCACGCAACCGACGCCGCAGCGAGGAGGCCAAGCAAAAGAGCGGTTATTTGACGTCCCACGGAATCTCCCCCGAATGCAGCAGGACCTCGGACTCGATCTTCGCGTCGGCCGGGTTCGTCCCGGTCCCGACGGTGGCGACACGCTGATAACGCACCCACCACGAGAGGGTCCCGCGCTGCGGCGCCCCGGAGGGAGGCGTGAGGTCCAGGTCGACGACCCTCGGATCCCGGCCCACGCGGTCGTCCGCGGCGAGGTGCCGGCCGGGTTGCCCCGGGATGATCTGAAAATGCCGCGCGAGGTGCCGGACCTCGCGGCGGACGACGGTCCCGCGCTCGTTTTTCAGCTCGCAGCCGACTTCGAGGCGGCGAAACAGGTCCCCCGTGGGAAAATCATGCCCCGGCGCAGGCTGAACGAGCGTGACGCGGAAGGTATCGTCCTCGGCGCGTTCGGCCTTCACGTGCAGGTTGTTTCGCAACCAGGCGGGATCCCGGACCTCGGCGAAGGCATGCGACCGGCGGCCCGAGACGCGCGGCATGTGGCAATCGGCGCACGCCTTCCCAGCCGCAGGCGAGCGCATGTGCTCGCGCGCCGTGGTCTGCATGAACTGGCCATCGTCGTCGCCCAGGCCCATCGGGAAACGGAATTCATGACAACCCGTGCAACCGCCGGTCTGGCTGAAGGCCGTCGAGCGGCGCAAAGGGTGCGGCGCGCGGGGCGTGTCGTCGCCGGGAGCGGCCGCAGCCAGGACAAAACCTTCTTCCGTGACGTGGCAAGTCACGCAGCCGACGCCGAGCTCGCTCACGGCTTTGGGCGGATCGATCCGAGGATCCCCCTCCGGCGCGTGGCAGCCGCGGCAAAAGGCCGTGGGCTCGATGACGAACGCCTTGCGATAAGCCGGATTGAGGTTCGATTGCTGATGATGCGAGCCCTGCCATTGCTTGGCCTCATCGGTATGGCACGCGACGCACGTCGCATTGAGCGTCACGGCCGCATCGAGCCGCTTGCGATAAGGGCGAGGCATGGGGACCGTCGCCAAAGCAGGCACGTCCGCCGCAGGCGCGACGTCCGCCGGGGCAGGCTCGGACGAGCCGAGAGCCGGAGGCGTCGGCGCGGATGTTGCTTGCCCATCCGAGAGGACGTCCTCACGGATGCACCCAGCGAGGAGGCAAAAGGACATCCGCAGGGAAAGGCGCAGCATGGGAACGGCCGAGGTCGCTCCGTGACATATCACCTTTCCCGTGGTGCGGGAACCGTGCTGGCAGGCGCCTCGCCGGGGTTTCACCCCGGACCCCGACCAGGGGTTGTCCACCCCTGGACCCGGACCAGCGAGGCGCTGGACCCGGGGTCGATGAACTGCGCGGTGCGCAGTTCATCGAAC
>NZ_SSMQ01000011.1 GCF_005144585.1 Polyangium fumosum
TCCCGAGCCGCGCGACGGGGACCGGGAAGTCCGGCGCGCGGATGGCTTCCAGGAAGACGCGCCGCGGGATGCCCGTCACCGCCTCGACGTTGCATTGCGAGAGGGTCTCGGGCGGGGGCGCGACGACCTGGAGGACGCCCCGCGGGATCGACAAGGTCGCCGTGATGTTGCTGTCCGGGCTGCGGGACTCACCGATGGACATGTCCGCCCTCCCATGGCGCACGAAGGGGCGCCGTTGCGTGGATCCGATTCTCCCGCCCGTGGGGGATGCGGGACAAGGGAAAATGGAGGTCGCCGTCGAGTTCTATATATATAGCCCGACCATACGTATAGCCCGACCATACGTATAGCCCGACCATACGTATAGTCTGACCATACATATTACGCGTTGCTGTCGGTCGCCTCTCCGGGCGCGTCTCTCGGCCCGGGTTCTCGGCCCGGGTTCTCGGCTCGTTCTCGGCCCGTTCTCGGCCCGTTCTCGGCCCTTCTCGGGCAAGTCTCGGAGCCATGCCCGGGAGCCACTGGAACCCGATGGCTCTGCTCATGGGAAAGCCATGGCTTTCCATGGATCCTGGGGGGCGCTCCGCCCGCTCCCCGATGCGAAGCGAGTGCTCGAAATCCGGCTGATTTGATAGGGTACGCGTATATCCCACCTCGTGAAACATTTTTGGGGCGTGTAGCCATGGCTCCGCCGAGCAAATAGTGGATCGATTTCTGGACCCTTCATGGACCCCGAGTCTGTGAAACAAGGGGGCAGGATCGACTCCCATGGCTCAACGCGACGATTTCGCGGTTTGCCCGCGGAGGGCACGGTCCTTGCGCTTGTCCCGAACGTGAAATCGAATACCGGCCCGGGGACCGTGAAACATTTCCGCCGCCCGAGGCATGGCTCCGGCGAGCAAAAAGTGGATCGATTTGTGGACCCTGCTCGGATCCCGAGCCTGTGAAACAAGGGGCGGGACCGACTCTCATGGACCAAACGCGGCGATTTCTCGGTCTGTCTGCGGAGGGCACGGGGCTTGCCCTATCCGGAAGCGTGAACTCGCACACGAGCAGCGGCACGCGGGAGGTGCCCGCGCGCCCCCTCTCAACGCGAAATTGGTCAAAAACCCATTGTGTCGCTCGGCTTTTTCACTTGTCGACACGGCAAAACAAGGGTGTTGATCCCGGAGTTCGGATACGTTTCTCGGACTTCGTGGGTTTTCCTCGAACAACGCGCCGCAGAGGCTTGGACCATTCCACCATAGACGTAGCGGACACCGTCGTACGTGCCTCGCGCTGACGCTGATTTTTGTGGCTTGCAGGCCGGCGGGTGTGCATAGTGCTCGGTTGGAGCCTACCTATGGACTTGGCTGGGATCCGATCCCCGAGCGACACCAAGGCGCGTCCCGGTTTGCCATTGCAAACAGAAACCTCGCCTTCCGCCGTCTGCACTGCGGTGGTCCTCATCGGCGTCTGCGAGTCGTCGTCGGATCTCGTGTCGCTCGGCGTGGCGTTGGGCGCGTTCGCGGCAGGTCTCTACAATTTGCCGAGTGGCGCGCCCGCCTCGATGATCGGGCCCGTGCAGCGCAGTCTCGCGGACGCTGGATGGCGTCAGGCTGCGCAAGCGACGCTCGGCGACCAGCGTGTCCAGTTGCTTGCGAGCGCGTTCCTCGCAGCCTGCGAAAAGCGCGTGCCGAGAGCGTCGCCCACCCCGGATGATCCGGTGTGGATCGCCGGAGTCCGCGGAGTGTACGAGGAGGACGAACGCCTCCAGATGCTCGCCGACACCCTGCTCGGAATGCTTCGTTTCCCGCGCGAGGCGGCATCCACCGCCGCGCCGGCCGCGCCGGTCGCGCCCGCGCCTTCTGCGCCCCCCACGCCGACGCGTTCGATCCCGCTGCACGTGGAACTCGTCTTCTACGCGCTCTTCGCAGTGACGAATGCCGATCGGGGGATCACGGACGCAGCATGGCAGGACATCCACCGCGTGTTCGGCGAGAAGTTCGCGACGTGCCAGCGCGCTCTCTCGGATCCGAGCGTGCGCGCCGTCGCTCGCGTCGTCGTCGCGTACGGCCGGGCGAAGGGCAGCGGCGACGCGGCGAAGCACGCCTTCTCACGAGCATCCGAGATGCCTGCCGCAATCTTGATGCAGGTGGTCGGCAACGTGCTGGCCAAGTGTCAGACCGCCCCACCGACGTCGCTCGTTCGGGAAATCGTGCTCTACACGGTCTTGGCATTGACGAACGCGGCGCGACTGGCTCAATCCCAGGCGCCCACGGCGTCGGCTCCTACGACGGAAGCCCAGCCGCAACCCGCACAGCCCCCCGCGACGGCGGAGCTGCCTGCCACGGGCCTCCCCGTCGCGGAACTGCGCCCCGTGACCACGCGTCCGATCGTCGCGCGGCGCCTGCCCTTGGCGGCGCGGCCGTGGCGGAGCACCGCGGCCAGGTCGGGCGTCGTGCGGGAGCCCGTGCCGCCGGTTCCGCCGCCTCCCGCGGCTTCTGTGCCCGTGCCGCGTGAGCCGGTCCCGACGGTCTCGGCCGCTGCTCTCGCTGTTCCGCGGTGGAAGCACCATGCGATGCCCGAGGCCCCTTCGGTCCCCGTGCTGATTCTGGGCACCAAGCCGACCTCGGGCCCTGTCCCCGCCGCGACGCCCGCGGCCCTTCCGGTCACCATCCCGACCCCGATGCAGACGCGCAGTCCTTCGCCGCGCTCGCCACGCACGGCAGTGCATGTGCCTCTGCCCCGTGGACGTTCCCCGCCGTGAGCTGGCGCCAAAACGCCCGAATCAATGTTCACGCTCCCTCCCGCGCTGAGCATCTACGTGGCCACGACGCCTGCGGACATGCGGAAGAGCCTCCGAATGGGCGCTCCGCCGCGGTGGCGCGGGATTTTCATCGGCCAGGATCCGACCTCGGGGCACCTGCGCGACCTCCTGCACGGGGGACAAGGGCACGGCTTTGGGGGAAGGACCGACGTCGCCACTCCCAAGGCCCCGACCCCGGCGTCGCCATCTTCCCTCGGCAGACGGCGGTGCCGCAGCCGTTTGCGGCGTTGTTCCCGCAGGTGAGCTTCGAGGCAGGGTGGGGGCACGTTCTCCTCTTGACAGGTGACGCCTGCTTGTGCATGCAAGCCGTGGCCGCAGGGACGTCAACCTGGACAGCTTGGAGTTAGGGGCCCCGCCGATGCGTCGCTGTGGTTCCAGGCAGTGGTTGCGCCAACACGACCTGCGCGCGTTCTCCAGAGCAATGTGCTCGCACAGACAAACGGCTTCACACGTCGCTCCTGGGAAGATACGATGTGCCGCCTTTCTAGGAACAGTTTGGTCTGGGTTCAACGCGGCGGTCCGTTGAAGCAGCACTCACGGTTCTCCGTTCGCAAGCGGCGTCTGGGATCGTTCGGGAAGTTTTGCAGGTTACGAGGAGGATCGACCGATGACGTTTGTCAAGCCGCCGGGTGATGGATCGGTAAAACTCTCGGGCGAGATCGATGGGGTGGGGATCGGCGAGGTCGCGGGCGAGGTGAAAGCGTCAGATCTTAAGGCTGTCGTCGATCCAGGCGGAAAGGCGGCGGGCGCTGGCACGTTGATCGGAGCTGCGACCAAGGGAGGCTCCCTCGATCTCGGCGCGGCGGTGACAGGCATCGCGGGCGGAACGCTCGGCGGGGTCGGTGGTAGGATTGCCGGCGCGGTGACCGGTGGTGGAGTGCCCGATCTCGGGGCGGTGGCGACCGGTATTGCAGGCGGGACCATCGGAGGCGGGGCTGCAGGGGCGGTGGGGATCGTCGCTGGTGGCGGCGTGCCTGATCTCGGGGCGATGGCGAGCGGGATGGTGACGGGGGCCATTTCGAATGCGATCGGGCAGGGGACGGGGGCGGTCGAGAATCTCGCGGGAGGGGCGGTCGGGAAGCTCGCGGGGGCGGTGACGGGTGGGTTTGCCGGGGGAGCGATCAACGCGACGCTCGGGGGGCTCATCGGGGGCGGAGGAACGCCAGGGATCGTGGCGGGGGAGTTGCCGGTCTTCGAGGAGATTGCAGTCACATCGTTCGATCCGGGGAAGATGGCGAAGGGAGTGGCTGGGAAAGCTGCTTCTGGGCTCGGCAGCGTCACGCAGCGGCTTGGCGGAAAAAACCTTGAGGTCGAGATTGGCTCGGGTGACAAGGTAGAGGTTCGGCAGTTTTCGATTCACGAGCGGCTTTCGTGTTTGTTCCAGGTCAATCTGATCGGGGTATCAGAGAACCCGAGCATCGAGTTCGACGACGTGGTCGGCCAGGCCGCGAAGTTCTCGATGGCGGCTGGGAAGCACGATCGGTTCTGGTCGGGCATCTGCAACCATTTCGAGCAGGTGCGCGTCGAGCCGTCGGGGCTCTCGACGTATCAGTTCTCGATCGTGCCCATGTTGTGGCTCCTGACGCAGCGGAAGAATTACCGGATGTTCCAGCAGATGTCGGAGCTAGATATCGTGCTCAAGCTGCTGAAGGAGTGGGAGATCGAGCCGACGCTGCGGGTCGATAAGGGGGCGTACAAGAAGCGGAAGTACCGCGTGCAGTATTCGGAGAGCGATTTCACGTTCATGAGCCGGATGCTCGAGGATGCGGGGATCACGTTCTATTTCGAGCAGGCGGGCGAGGAGACGAAGCTCGTTTTATCAGATGCTCCGCAGTCGAACGCGAAGCGAGGGACGCCGATAACGTTCGTGGATGACACGAGCATGGTGAAGAGCATCGACCTGGAGTTCGCAACGTCCGTGCGGATGGGTCAGCGGGTGCGTCCGGGCAAGTATACGTTGCGGGACCACGATTACCGGAAGCCGCCCGATTACAAGCTGATGTCGAGTGCGTCGAAGGGGCTGAAGGTCGAGGAGAAGCTCGAGCGGTTCCAGTACGTGCCCGGGGCCTTCCTGTTCGGCACGGATTCGGGGGATGCAACGCCGAGCGCGGATGACAAGGGGAAGACGCGGACGGACGAGAAGGAAGCCGCGATACTCGCCCAGAAGCGGCTGGAAGCGAAGCGAGGAAGCGCGCGAGTGGCGACGTTCGAGACGAACGCGCATGACCTGGCGCCTGGCGTGGTGATGGGGTTGAGCGGTCACCCGCATTCGGCGCTCGCAGATGCGAAGAGTTTCCTGGTCGTGGAGTCGTCCCTGAGCGGGATGGACCGAGGGGAATGGTCGCATCATTGCGAGGTACGAGGGACTGAGGTGCCGTACCGGCCAGACTTGGTGACTCCAAGGCCAAAGGTGAACGGGGTGGAGAGCGCGACGGTGGTGGGGCCGCCCGGGGAGGAGATCCATACCGACGAATTCGGCCGGGTGCGGGTACACTTCCACTGGGATCGCGAGAGCAAGATGGATGATAACAGCTCTTGCTGGATCCACGTGAGTCAACCGTGGGGTGGGTCGGGGTATGGCGCGACGAATTTGCCGCGAGTCGGGCAGGAAGTGTTGGTGGATTTTCTGGGAGGGGATCCGGATCGGCCGGTGATTGTGGGGCGGGTGTATACGAATCTCCAGAAGACGCCCTACAAGCTGCCAGAGAACAGGACGCAATCGGGATGGAGGAGCAACTCGACGGGTGGGGGCGGCGGCTACAACGAGATCATGTTCGAAGACGCGGCGGGGAAGGAGCTTGTCAATATTCAGGCCCAAAAGGATATGGCCAAGCTCGTCAAAAACAATGAAACTGCGACGATCAAGAACAACCGCACAAAAACGGTATGGAAGAACGATTCGTCGCTGGTTGGTGTGCAGCATTCGCTGACGATCGCGGCGTCTGGGGACGGGCCGCCGGCACCAGGACCAACGAGCGTCACGATGACACACAAGAAGATCGTCATGACAACCGGGGAGGCGACGGTGACGATCGAGGGCCCCAAGATCACGCTCGATGCCAATACGAACATCAAGCTTGAGTCACGAGGAACCATCGAGGTTCATGCGGCGACCGGCATCAAAATGACGGCGGACTCCGGTGACATCGTTGTCAAGGGGAATCCGCAGGTGAAGATCAATTGTAGCGAGTAACCACACGAAGCCAGGACGCGGGAGACGAAGAATGCCACCTGCTGCCCGATTGGGTGACAAACACGTATGCAAACGTCATTGGGACGGCCCGATCTTGCCCGAGTGCTGCCCTAGCGTACTTATCGGTGACAAGCCGGCGGCTCGCGAGGGTGACGAGTGCGATTGCTGGTCCACGAAGGATCCAATCAAGAAGGGTGAACCGACCGTGCTGATCGGAGACAAGCCTGCTGCGCGGAAGGGAGATCCTACAGACGGGGGTGAGGTTGTCGAGGGCTGCGCGAGTGTTCTGATCGGTTCTCCGCCCAGAGCGGCATGCATGGTTGCCGCAGCGGAGGCTGGTGCAGCGTTCGTCGATGCGGGGGCATGACGATGTACGACCGTGTAGCCGATTTGCTCATCCGTGAGGCTGCGCCGATCTTTGCCATCATGGATGGCGCGAGAGATCGGGCCATCCCGCGTGCGCTGCATGGTTCTGGTTTTCGGCATCAATCTCTTTACGATGGCCGAGCTGCAGAGGAACTCGGATCCTTTGGTCCGTATCTCATAGAATTGGGTGGGGACGCGCAAGCGATCGAGGACTGGGTCCGCACTGGCTGGGGCAAAAGCTTCGGGGTGTATCTTGCTTGCGACCAGCCTTTCGACGTAGTGCGGCGACACCTCCGACGGTTCACCTTGGTCGAGCTGAAAAACGGGAGGAAAGCATATTTTCGATTCTACGATCCGCGAGTACTGCGCTTGTTTCTACCTCATTGTACTTACGAGGAGTGGATTCAATTTTTCGGGCCAATCGGAACCTTCTTCGCGGAGTCGGAGGACGCCAAGTCCTTGTTGCGCTTCTTTCGGGACGCCGAGGAACCAGAGCCGACGTGTCTTGCACTTGAGTCCGGTAGCTAAGGAGATTCAAGCCCATGTTCCGGGTACGAGGTGACCACGCGCAGGCCATGAGCCCTGCTCTGCTGGCGACATTGCCAGAGCGGTTCCTGGCGGAACTACGCGAGAAGGGCATCACAGCCGAGCGGGACGCGAACAATGGTGCCGTCGTGATGACGGACACCCGCGGCAACAAGACGTCCTTGCTCTTCACCGAGACCGGTGCACCCGAGGCGACCGTGTTTCCATCGGGCGCGCGCGTCAGTTTCGAGCACGACGCTCGCGGGCGACTCGCTGGTGTCGCGCTTCCCAGCGGGGAACGTATCGAGATGGGGCTCGACGAAAACGGGCGGCTCGCGTCGCTGGGTTACGCTGGACGACCCGTACATCGCTTCGAGCACGATGAGCAAGGTCGCCTGACCAGGGTGGCATTCCCGGACGAAACTACAACGACATTCGATTACGGCACAACGAGTCTCGAACGGCTGACGGATCGGACTGGGGCGACAACTTTTTACACGAGAGACGAGAAAGCTGGCCGATACGCCGTAAGGGATGCCCTTGGGCGCACGACTACTTTGTCAGCTGGTCCGCAGGGGCGGCTTCTCGAGGTCGGGTTCGCGGACGGAACCACCCAGGCTTACGAGAGAGATGCGGATGGCGTCCTCGTTTCTGTGCGGCGTCGCGACGGCAGCGTCGTGCAACACGAACGAGATCTGGAGGGCAATTTCACCTCCCTTCGGTGGGCAGATGGAAGCCAAACATTCTTGCGTACAGAGGAGCAAGGAACGCTCGTAATTGCGAACGCGACCTCGACAATCTCAATTGTTCGCGATGCAAGCAAGCGCCCGGTACGCGAAGAGACCCCCATAGGAGCTGTGGGGTACGAATATGACGACGATGGTCGACTGACGTGCGTTCGAACTCCCTGGGGAGACGTTGTTGTATATGGGTACGACGCGGACGGTCGACTCTCTACCGTAACGGACTGGGCCAACGGAATCACCCGCATCGAATATGCGCCGGGTGGCGGCATAGAGACGATATATTACGGCGGAACACTCATCGAAAGGCGCCAATTCGCGCGCTTGGGGCTCGTATCGTCCGCGAGCGTCTACGATGCCGACGGATGCCTGGTGAGCGAACAGTATTATTCTTATGATACTTGTGACCGACTCGCTGGCATATCGGATAGATGGGGACCCGGGGTGGGAGAGGTTGACCACCGACGACTCGTACTTGACGCGGAGGGCAGGCTCCTGGCGGAGATCGACGCGGCCTCTGAGCGGGTTCGCCTGGAATATGATTATGATGCCAAGGGCAACATCGTCTACGACAATGGGTCTACCGTACACGTCGGCTGTATGGACGAGCCGTTGTCTCACGAAGGTCGTGAGGTTATCTACGACCCTCGGGGGAACGTCATTTCTCTCCCCACGCCCAGCCGTCGCGAGTTCGAATGCAGGTGGAATGAGGACGGCACGCTTCGCGAGACCCGCGTTGGCGACACTCGCGTGGAGTATACGTACGATGCCCTTGGGCGCCGGCTCTCCAAGTGTGTCGGGCAGTCGACTTGGCGCTACGGCTGGGCCGCCGGGCAGCTACTTTGGGAGGAGTGGCTTTCGCATCCTGATGCGTCACCGATCCGCAGGGACTATCTCTATTTGCCGGATGGCCGACCGCTCGCATTTCGAGAGGCCGGGCGCACCTACTGGCTCCAGACGGACCCACGCGGCGCAGTCATCCGTGCGTTTGACGCGGATGGGAACGTTGTGTGGAGGGCGCGCTACGACCCCTTCGGCACGGCGAAGGTGGAGGTATCGCGGATCCGCCAGCCGCTCCGGCTGGCAGGGCAATACGAGGACGAGGAGACAGGACTTTACTATAACCTTGCTCGATATTACTGCCCATGGACCAAGACGTACCTCTCGCTCGACCCCTGCTGGCTATGCCCTGGCGCGAGTAACTACAGCTACGCGCGGAACGACCCATACAATCGTGTGGATCCCTCGGGGGCCTTCCCTTGGGTAGTCGTCGGCGTGCTGGCGGTAGGCGCGCTGGTCGGCGGCGGCATCAGCGTCGCCACCGAGTACTTCTTCGGGCATGGTGACCTCTGGGCTGCATTCGTCGGTGGTGCAATCGAGGGATTTTTCACGACCGCGGGCGCGCTGATCGGAAGCGTCGTTCCCGGGCTCGGCACATTCTGGGGCGGCCTCATCGGTGGGGCGATTGGCACGTTCTTCGGTACACTCGTCCAAGGCTGGATGAACGGCCAAGGTTGGTGCTGGGAATGCGCCTTCAAAGGAATGGTCACGTCGATCTTTGTTGACCTACTTACCTTCGGGCTTGGCAAGATTCCATTCGTTGAGAAATTGCTCAAGAAGGCGGCGGATCAACTTGACGATATTCTCAAACGGTTGAATATCAAGCCGCCGAAGCCGGATGTAACCGAGCCGAAGCCGGATGTAACCGAGCCGAAGCCGGATGTAACCGAGCCGAAGCCGGATGTAACCGAGCCGAAGCCGGATGTAACCGAGCCGAAGCCGGATGTAACCGAGCCGAAGCCGGATGTACCCGAACCCGGCGCACCTGGCTCCCCGGAGCATAAAGCTGCGCGCTGGAAAGAGTATCAGGAGCGAGGCGGTGAGTGGTCATATGAACGGTGGAGCAAAACATATGACAACAATATGCAGCGTGCCACCAAGGCGCACGAGGTGGCAGATGCCTACCATCAGCAATTAGGCTGGGGGGAACGCGAAGTCACCGTAAACGTCAAAGAAGGCGTCACACGGCGATTGGACATCGCAGACGAAGCCACGAAGAGAGGCGTTGAGATAAAGTCTGGAAATCAATACGCGACGCAAGACAACCTCTGGGAGATCGAAAGAGATGCCATGCTGGTCAAGCAGGGCTGGGACATTACGTGGAAGTTCGATGGGCACGCCAGCAAGCCGCTGCTAGAGGAGCTTGACAAGGCCGGGATTCCCTATACAATAGGATCACCATGAGAACGACCACACGCGACGACTTCGAGTGTTGGCTATCCGACATGTCCGATGCGTTGGATCGTTTCATGACCCGATTGCCGGACGAACTGAGGGGAAAGCTGGATTTTTCTGTTTCTTCCCTCGACAGTATCGAAGCATGGCTGCTTCAGCGGTACGGCAGTACTCGGGAAATGCTGGCAGCTAGCGAGTCTCAAGTTGTCGATGGCCTCGCTCGCTATGTCGGCGAAACATTTCGGCGTTTTCTTGGTGGAAAGTGGACCGTCCAGCTAGACGATCCCAAGTTCGCCTATTATGGTTTGCCTATACTCGTGGGCTTCGGAAAGCAATCTGCGCCCGTTTGTCCGCACACGCTTGTTACGGCGAGCGCTGACCGTAGGAAGGGCGTCTATCTGAGCACGGTGGCCAAGAATTTGCGGGAGTTATTCGGTGATGCCGTGTGACCGATTTAGTGGTTTCGCGTCACACCACTGAGGAGCCGCCCCAGGCACAGCACGATCAGTGTCAAACCATGCGTTTCATACTGGTCGAGATCGACGTGAACCTCGGCTAACAGTTTAGCAGTAATTCGCTGCACGCTCGGAAGTCGCTGGCCGCACTCCTCCGGCAAGTAGACGGGCACTGGCGTTACTGTTCCCGGCAAGGAAAGTAGACCACGGATTCGCCTACTGCCGAAGAGCGTACGCCTCTGGTGTGCGCGCTGTTCGAGCAGCATCCTTTCCGTGTGATTCTCCAGGTATCTAGGCGGCAGCGCACGATTTCCCTGAGTGAATATCTCCTTTAGCTTCGCTGTCTGCCCCTCCGTCACGCTGCTCGCGCCCGTAAGCCACGGCGTCTTCAGAAGATCCTGCGCCGTTTGGACGGCTTCACTCAGCCGCTTGTCACCTGTAGCTAGTGGGGCGACCGCAGCGATGGTAGCTCTCAGGGTCTCGAGTTCGTCGAACGGAAACTCAAGCGTACCCCCGACGAGTACAATCGGGGGTACGAAAGTACCATCATCGCGCACTGCTTCCACAAGCGCTCCGTCAACTTCATGGGCATCGATGGGGGTTCCGCGTGCCAGTAGCCCAAATACCTCGCGCCGCTCCCGCAACTCCTGCCGTTTATCCGAAGGCGCCTCACCCGGATAGTCGTCATCCGTGGGGGAGGGCTTGACCTGTGACATGATCTCCTTCCATGCCGGCTTGCGACGCAGGCGCGGCACGCAAGCCGGGTCGAACCACAGGAGTTCCACGATCTCCTTCGGCATTACTCGTGCGGAAGGCTTTGCGCTTGCTGTGGCGCTAGACTCTCGCGGCATGACTTGCGCGTCGGCCGCTGCATTCGAGGCCGAAACGGCGCCGCCAAGGACCGCATCACGCAAGCCCGAGCCTCCTGCTCCGCCGGCTCCCTTCTCTTGGGAGACTGGTGTTTTCCAGCGCCTTTGGGGGCTAGGTTCGTTGCCAACGGCAACCTCACCGACTGCGCGTCTCTCCCCCTCCCCCTTGTTGCTCGTGGTTTCCTGTCCAATCAGGCGTTGCCCAATCGAAAGTTTTCCCGGTTCATGACTCGGTGTGCTCCCGGCAGCCCACTGGCTCGGCGTCATGGCAGGCGCGATCTGCTCCACCGCTGGCGGCATCGTCACCATCGGTGGTGGAGCGACTGGAGGCGGCAGATTCACCGCCACCGGCGCAGGCGGGGGCGGCGCAGGGAGCGCCGACGTGGACGGCCCGAACTTCATCGGCGCATACAACGTCGAATCCGCCGACGCGGGCGGCGCCGGCGCCACCTCCCGCAACGCAGCCAATCCCCCCGCCTTCCCGAACGGCAACCCCGCAGCCCCTAGCCCTGCATCCTCCGCGACCGCCGCCGGAGCGGCCTGCGGCTTGTCCTGCCCCAGAAACGGCATCACCGGCGCCAGTGCCCTGGAGAGATCAAACCCAGGCGCCAGCGTCATGCCAGCGAGGTCCTCATCCGCGCCTCCCGCTGCCGCTTCCTTTACCGCCGCGGGGGGGATGGTCTTCAGCAGGTCCTCGTCGTCGAGTTCCTCGACCTCCGTACCGTCGAGCGTCACTACGATCCGCCCGGCCTCCGCAGCGTGCCGCAGCCCGATCCTGCCGCGCCATACCACAACGCAGACTCCGCGGTCTGTGTCAATCCACATGGTGTCCGCGACGAACGCCACCGGCTCGCGCTCGCCGGTTCCCCGCTCCACCATAGCCACCGGCCGGATCCCTGGCAGGCTCGTCACCAGCCTCGGATGCTCCGGATGCAAATTTTCCAGGACAAGTCGCTCATTCGGCCGGACTTCCGCCAGTTGCTGATCCGGAGGCGCAGCCTGGAAATACCCATAATCAGGTAATTGAGGCAATGGTCGCGCCTCCCATCCAGGCGACGCGAACGCCCCCGCCAGCGGCCCGAGCTTCGCCACCCGACTCGGCCAACCTCCCCCAATCGGCGCGAAACACACCGGCACGAACGTGTCCGAGCGTTGCGACACAAACATCCCCGGCGGTTGGAGGTTCGGGATGGCGATCATGCCGTACGAGTTTGGCGGTGCGTCGAAGCGCAACCCCACCGGATTGTTCGTCTCCGGCCCGCCCGCGGCCCGCTCCCATCGCAGAGGCATCTTGACGAACCGCTGCCCCTCGAGAAGCTGCCCATCCTGCGCTCGGAACACGCGATCGCACCAAACCTCGATCGACTTATCGAGCTCGCCCACCACGAGCCGCACCGGCAGCGATCGCACCGGCTGTTTTTCCGGCGCATACGCGTGCCCCACGAGCATGACGTCGGCTCGCGCCTTGTAGGGAACCTTGTCGCTCGCGACGCGCACGCTCCGCGTCGGGTCGTCGTCCCAGAACTCGTCTTCCTCGACGGCCCCGTCCTGCTCCTTCGCGAGCACCGACTCACCCGGCGCGAGCTGAAACGTCGCTTTGACGACGACTGTCTGCGCGGTCGCTCCCGCGCTCGTTTGCCAGACGAATCCCCACGCCGAAAGCGGGCAAGTCGAAACGACATCCATCCTTGTCAACCTACCAGCCTCGCTCGCCGACGGTAAGCACCATCCTGCACGCCAGACCACTCCGGTCGGTCCCGTCCGCTCGCGCCCTCTCCGAGGAAGTGGAGGCTGCACCCTGCCAGGTCTTCCAGGTGCTCTTCCTTCCGTTTCTGGACCGCGGTGTGTTATGAGCGAGGTTCCACAGTCCGAACGTCGGCGGGCCCGGGGGGCTCTCGGCGTCGGTGTTCTACACGTGAGCCCAGAATGACCTTCATCATCGTCGGGATCATCGTCGCAGCGCTCGTGGTGTTCCTTGTCATCCTCGGCCTCCGCGCGTCGAAGCTCAACGAGGAGCTCGAGCAGATCGAGGGCAAGTACGAAGCCGCGCAGCTCGAGATCGGCACGCTGAAGTCACGCGTCGCCACGCTCGAAACGGAGGACCAGAAGAAGGTCGGTTGGCTTGACGGGATGGAGGAAGAGCTCAACTGGACCAAGGTCGAGCTCGAGAAACGGCCCAAGATCGAGAGCAGGGTCTACCGGATCCTGACGCTCGGCATGAAGGCCACCGGCAAGACGTCGCTCACGCTCAAGTGGTCGAACCCGCTCACCGATCTCGGCACGATCGAAGGCACGAAGATCGAGCGCTACCAGCGCAGCGTGAGCCACGTGCGCGAGAAGGACAAGCTCGTCGAGCACGTCTTCGAGGTGCACGACTGGGGCGGCGAGCACATCGTCGACGCGCTGCAAGAGCTCATCGTCGAGGAGATCCACGGGCTCTTGATCGTCGTCGATCTCGGCGGCAAGGACGCGCAGGAGGTGGACATGGCGCGTGTCGCCGAGCAGCTCGAGGAGTTCCAGCCGCAAGCGCTGCGCTACTTCTTCAGCCCGAAGACGGTGGCTTCGTGCAAGACCGTCGTGCTCTTCATCAACAAGAGCGACCTCATCGCGGGCACGCCTGCGCAGGTCGAGGAGCGCGCGAAGCAGCTCTATCAGCCCCTCATCGACAGCCTCCAGAAGTTCTCGATGAAGATCGACGTGAAGGTGTTCGTCGGGTCCGCGAGCTACGGGCACTCGACGCACATGCTCTTCTCGCACTTCGTCGAGAGGATCCTGCCGAAGAACGCCTACGACTCGCAGCTCCTCCAGCGCATCAAGCAAGAGCTTCGCGCGCCGAGGCTGAACTTCGCTCCGCCAGCGCTGCCGCCGCAAGCGCCGCCCGCGCTGCCGTCACAAGCGGCGCCTGCGCTTCAGTTCCAGCCGCCGCCCATGCCGAACGCGGCTCCCGCGGCGCAGCCGACAACGTCGAATGGTACTGGCCTCGGGTTCGGTGCGTTGCCTGCGCGTCCAGGTTTCCAGCAGCGACTCACGATGAAGATGCCGGAAGCTGGCTCGCAGGCTCCCAGTGACACGACGGCGCCTTTGCCTGGTCATTTGACGCCGCCGCGCAAGGCGTGAGACGAGGGCCTCATGGATTCGCACGTTGTTTCCGCTGAATACCAGGCGCTCACGTACCAAGGGCCGCCGGATGCAGTCTGGTATCACTTCCTGCACGGCAACGTGCCGCGGCATCAGATCGATTTCATCTATCAACCGGCGATCCCTCAAGGCACGCTAACGCAGCAGCATTTCAGCCATCTTGCCCGGATCGTGAAGTACATCGAGCCGCGTCAGGGGGCGGCGTATGCGTTTGCCATCGCGAATTTGTCGCGTGACGACACGCAATACGAGCCGGGACGCGGGGGGGTTGCGTTCGTCTTTGGGTTGAGGATCAAAGGAGCGGAGGATCATGCGGGCAGGCAGGATCCGCCGTTCTGCCATTCGATCGTTTGCGTCGATCGGCATCTCGATGGCGCGGCCGTTTATGGGTCAGCCGTAGCGTTCTACCACAAGCTCCTGCCGGACCAGGAATCGAGGGTAGAGGGAAGCGGCTGGTATCACACCTATGTCTCCGCGGTGCAGCAACGCTCTGATGCTGTGGAGCAGGTCATTCGGGGATACATCCAGGACTTCGATGACCTGCCGGCGCCATCACCGAGCGGGCTTGGATTGCGCTATACGGCGGAGAACTCGACGCCGCCGCGACGGGTGGTGGTCGTGTATCCAGACCAGGCGCCATTCGAAGTGCTAGCACATTGCGCGGCGCGGATCGCGCAGGTGCTTGTGGAATCCGATATTCGATGGACGGCGATCTCGAACGGCAGAGAGCAGGACGTGCTCGGAGGATTGACGGTGCGGTTCATCCCCGAGCGCGATGCTGTGCAGGAGCCGCCGGACGTCGTGCTGGTGCATATCGACCAGGTTCCGCAGGACCCCCGGGAGATTGCGGAGCAGCTCTTCGGGGCGCAGGAGGTGCGCATTTCGCAGATGCCCGACCTGCGGCTGAACTGGCGTCACATGATGGCGAAGCAGGCGGGAGGGGGCTCGGGGGCGGCGATGCCTGCGGTGCCGACGGCGTCGACGTCGAGCGGGAGGATGGGTTCGGTGAGGCCTCCGGCGATGCCGGCGGAGGAACAGCAGCGTGCGCGGCCCTGGGCGAAGCCGGCGGTGGAGGAGGCGAAGCCGGAGGCGGAGAAAGCGGATGCGTCTGCGGATGCGGTCGCGAAGCCCATGGAGGCGTCGGATGTGAAGAAGAAGCCGCGTCGGCAGTTCATGCCGATTGTGGTGCTCGGAGTGGTAGTGGCGCTGGTGGGGTTGGGGGCGGCGGTGTGGTTTGGGGGAGGGGTGGGGCCTCATCAGGCGAATGGGCCGGCGGTGGGGCAGACGGGGGCGACAGTCGCGGGTGTGCCAACGGAGACCGTGGTGCCTACGGGGACGGGGGCGCCGACGGCTGTGGTGACAGCGACGGCTTTTGCGATAGCGACGGGTGAGTCGTCGGCCGCCGTGGTCGCGACGAGTTCCGCGGGTGCGGTGCCGAGTGGGGCGCCGAGTGAAGCGTCTAGTGCAGGGACGCGCGTGGTGCCGAGTGGGACGGGGACGGGGAAGAAGGGCGGGACGGTGAAGACGAAGGGGACGGCGACCGCCTCGGGCGGCGATACAACATTGTTTGATTTGAAGAAGCAGAAGTGACGTTCGAGCTACTTAGACTTGCATTTTTGCGGGAAGCCCGTGCAGATGCTATTCGTGTTGCAATCCGTGTCCTCGCGGCAGTAACTACCGTCGGGAATTGGCGGGGTGGGACACGTCATGCCTTGCGGACATGGTACACATTCCTTGGTCGTCTTGTCGCACAGGTAGTCAAAACATTGATAGTCCGCAGCGCACGACGTAGTTTCTTCTCCTACACAGAGCCCATTCTTGCAGGTGAAGCCCGTTTTGCATTTGATGAAACTCTGCGCCCCTGGCCTGCAAGGCTCCCCGGCATCCGCTTTGCACCTCCCTTGGTCAATCTCCTTGCTACGACACGCATCTGGGTTGGCGGCGGGGGGCGGTGCGCATTTTTTAGTCGTACTGTCGCAATAGTTTGTTTCGCATTGGACTGGATCATCGCAGGACTGGCCGCTAGTGAGACGGCAGTAGCCACCGACACATTTGTCATTTACGCAGGGGCCAAATAGTGGAGTCGCCCATTCACATGGTTCGCCTAGTGCCTGACCTAACGCGCATACCATGTTGCTGCACGCGAAAGTCTCTCCGCAGGAATTATCCGGCCATCCATTGGGTAGTGCGTCAGCTGTCGTGCATTGACCAGCCGCTCCTGGAACATTGCATGACTCGCACTGCTCGTTACAGGGCGTCGCACAGCAAACCTCGTCCGCGCAATATCCACTGCACTGGTCGTCAGTCATGCAAGGAAGCCCGTTCTTAAAACCGCATTTTCCGGCCCCATTGCAGACCTGATCCATCCCGCACGGCATGTTCTCCTGCGCAGGATCTTCCACAATGCTACAGTCTGTCGGATCGCACTTCTTGCACGGCGGCACGGTCGGACAAGTGCATGCCATTCCGCCAGTTCCCCCATTCCCGCCCGACCCGCTCGATCCGCCCAATCCCCCGTCAGTCTTATCCTCGAACTGATCGTTGCCAAGAAAACCGCCAGAGCAAGCAGCGACGACCGCTGCCAACCCGCCCAACGTCATCACCAATGCCGTCGAAATGCCAAATCGCTTCATGACTGATCCTCGCCCCAAGAAACTGCCTGCTAAAATTTCCCCGTGAGCATCAGCCCACCGCCGCCCGGTCCCACCATCACCGAAGCGTGCGGCTTCGCCACGTCATCCGACTTCTTTGCAGTCAGCGCGTAAATCAATGTGCCAACACCCGCGACGCCAGCGCCAATGAATGCGCCAAGCGCCACGTAATTCAGGGTGATTCGCGTGTCATGCAGATCGTTGTATTGATTTTCACAATCGACGCGACCACTGCACCCGATGCCATACTCTTTATCACTTGCCGCCGAGTACAGCAGGTTGTTCGCGACGACCCCAAGCCCCACCCCAACAAGCACCAGCCCGCCCGTCACCCCGATGCCCGCATAGACCATGGTCTTGTTCGGGCCCGCGGATCCACCAGGTACAGTCGGCCCCGTCTCGACCTTGCGCAGCTCCAAGCCGACCTTCGGCTCCGAGCCTGCTTTCACGTCCTCGACGATCCGAGCAGGCGCGTACCCTTCCTTTTTCGCCTCGAACGTCCGCTGCCCCGGATCGACAAAGATGTCCTCCTGCAACGGCGAAAGACCGACCACCACCCCGTCGACGCGAATCTCCGCGCCCTCGATGTTCACTTGGATCCGGGTTTTCCCGAGTTTCGCCGCCAGCTCGGCGAGCTTTTTCTCGGCCTCCGCACGCGTCTTCGGGTCAAGGTCGGTACGGCGTAATATCGTGGTCAAATGCTGGGCGGCATCGCGATCTTGACCCGTCGCGATCTCGGCTTGTATCAAGGCCGCGAGATACCTCGGTTGCGGATCCGCCGCATAAGCAGCCCCGAACTCCTCGCGCGCCGCCGCCCACTTGTCCCCCTCGACCTGCTCGAGACCCGCCTTGAAGTGCTGCTCGGCCGTCGTTGCCCCCTGCCCAAGCACCGGCGCACTCACAAGCACACCCGCCGCCAGAAGTCCCAGCGTGAGTGATCGTCCCGCCCAAGATCCAAGTTGCCTCGCCCGTGCCTTCACCTTGCCTCCGAGCGAGACCTTACCTGTTATGCGCACCTGCTCTCAAGAGGCAAGCAGCGCCACGACCTCATAGGGGACCCAGGTTGTCCTTTGGGGGACACTTGACCAGCTTTGTGCCTTTTTTGCAGAGCGGGATCACGGGTACCTGCTTGGCTGTAGGGGTCGGTTGTGGCGTGGGCGCTGCGGAAGGCGCTTGCGGTGCTGCGGGTGTTGGTGGAGGGGTCGGCGTCGGCGCGACAGCGCTCGTCACGGCAGGAACCACGCTCCCCGCCACCGTCGGAGCCACACTGGCCGTTGGCTTCGCCGACCCCGCAGCGGCAGCGACGGCACCATCCCCCTCCGCTTGCGACACGAGGAGCACCACGACCACCACAAGCGCCGACAAGACACCAAGCCCCATCATCGCGAAGAACAGCTTCGAGCTACGCTTGCGCCGTTGAGCTGCCCGCAAAGGACCTTGCGCAGGCGCCGACGCCGCCGGAGATGGGCTCGTCGACATCGATGTGATCGCCGACGTCGTCGCCGCACGCTCCGCGCGCATCACGACCTCTGGATCGAGCGCTTGCGTGCCGCCGTGCACCGCGTCTGACGGCGCCGCCGCTTCGAGGCTCGCCGAGGACTGACGGCTCGTGCGCCACTGTTCCATCTCCTTCTTCCAGGCAGGCGCAGGTGATGCAACAGGCTGATCGGCAGACATGACCTGCGTCCCTGTCGCAGACTGCTCCTGCTTCGCAGACGCACCCTTCCGCGCGCTCATCTCGGCGAGCACTCGCCCTTGCATGGGCAACGTCGCAGCCTCGTCGCCGTCCATCGTCTGCGGCGTCGAAGGCATCGGAGGCCGCGCAGCCGACACCGGCGCGACATCAGGACCTGGTGATGTCGGCGTACGTTGCAGTCCGGGCGATGAGGGCGCCGCGACGCTCACCGGCATGCGCATGCTGCGGCTTGTCTCGGCGACCGACTTCAGCGCGAGCGCGAGCTCCGATGCGTTCGCGTATCGGCTGTCGCGATCCGGGTTCATGCAGCGCGCGACGATCTCATCGAGCTCCGGAGGCACACTGCGCACCTTCGTCGAAGGCGGCGGCACCTTGTTCACCTTCGTGAGCACGATCTGCCGGATCACTTCGTCGACGTTGCCCACGAACGGGCGCACGCCCGCGAGCATCTCGTAGAGCACGACGCCGAGCGACCAGAGGTCCGTGCGACCATCGAGATCCTGGCGCATGGCCACCTGCTCCGGGCTCATGTACGCAGGCGATCCCACCGCCACGTTGGTCAGTGTCGCAGGCCCATCTGCTCCACCTTCGAGGTTCTTGCTCACACCGAAGTCCAGCACCTTCACAACGAAGCGGTCTTCCTGCATCCCCTCTTCACGATGGAGGAAGATGTTCGCGGGCTTCAGATCGCGATGGATGATCTTCGCCGCATGCGCCACGGCGAGCGCGCCCGCAATCTCGGCACCGATGCGCGCGGCCATCGCCGGCTCGATGCGTCGCGTGTCCTTGAGCATCTCGTCGAGCGGCTTGCCGCGCAGGAGCTCGAGTACGAGGAACGGGTCGCCGTCCGACGTCGTGCCCACGTCGTAGATTTGAACGATGTTCCGGTGAGACAACTTACCGCAAGCCTTTGCTTCGCGGATGAGCCGCTGGCGAAGCTCCGGCGTGCGTTGCTCTGGAGCCGAGGGGATGATGAGCTTGAGCGCGACCTTGCCGCCAGTGGCTTGGTTCTCCCCTGCCCAAACCTCGCCCATAGCCCCTGCGCCGATCCTCTGGACCAGTCGGTACTTGCCCCCAAGGATGTCCCCGGATTTCATGAACTCACATCTTCCCATGCGCGTGCATACGGAGACAAGGAAGTTGTTCGTGAACGTCGTCCTCGGCTGACGAACTTTATCCTGCGATACCAGACACGATCCGGATCCTGAATTGTTGTCGAGCAACGACCCCTTCGTCATCGTGCCGCCCGTGCCGCTCGCGGCGCTCGAACGCCGGGCGCTCCTGCGAAGGCTGTTCGACTACGTGTATCCAGTCGGGCACGTGTGGGCCGCGCTCATGGCCCTCGTGTTCTACCCGTTCATGTCGCGCGAGCCGGCGCCCACGCCGGCCGAGCTGCACGCCGTGGCCACGGGTCCGGCGCGCGTCGTCGCTGCTGCGGCGGCGGACGTCGTTCGCGTCGCGGCCCCGAGACTCGGCGCCTGGGGACAGCGCACCGGCCGCTCCCGTCGAGCCTCGGCTGCCGCACGTCACACCAGTTCCACACAGCCGCCATGCGCAGCCGACGGCGCCGCGAGGAACCACCGCGACGAACCCCGAGCCCTTCGACCTTCCCCCACGGAAAGGCTTGGATTTCCGGCCGCGGTAGTGAGGTTCGTCCCGTACACCCCTCTCGCCTTCGATCGGCAGCCGCGGTATCGTGCGCCGCGCATGCGATCCCTAGGTGTCGCGCTCGTCGTCCTTCTCGGCCTAACGACCGCCGCGCTCGCCGACGAACCTCGCGACGCGTCACCCGTGCCGCCGGATGCGCTCGAAGACGCGGCGAAGAAGGCGCGCTTCACCTCGTACGTGATCGACGGGGATCGTGCGCGCGCCGCGGGACGAGCTACAGCCGCCGCAAGAGCGTACGCCGCCGCGCTCGACGTCCGCCACGATCCGCTGATCGCCGGCCGACTCGGCGTGATCCTCGTGCAGCTCGGGAAGCCCGTGGATGCCGCGGATCTGCTGCTCGACGCGATCCAGCGCGCGACGAACGCGACCGCGGAGGAACGTCAGGGCTTCCTGAAGGCGTACGACGCGGCCCGCGCGGAGATGACCTGGGTTGACGTCACGATCTCGCACGCGGGGACCAAGCTCACGCTCGACGGGGAACCGAGGAACCGCGAGGGGTTCTCGGCCTTGTCCATGTTCGTCGGTATCCGTCCCGCCACCCCCATCCTTCCGCTTCACCCCTCGGCCGTGCATGTATGCCCGCCGAAGGGAGGTTCGTCATGGCTACGAGGACGACCAAGGCCGAGCGTCGTTGGCGGCGCATCGTGGAGAAGTGGCGACGCAGCGGCTTGCCGGCACGCGCGTTCGCGAAGCGCCATCGCATCAGCCCGGTCACCATGTATTGGTGGAGCAGCCGACTCGGCAGACAGGATGCAGCGCAGGACTCCGAATTCGCGACCGCAGCGCCGACGTTCCTGCCCGTCGAGATCGTCGACGACGCCCCGTCCGGCTCGGTCTCCGCGAAGGCGGCCCTGGAGGTCGTTCTTCCGCGTGGCGAGGTGATTCGTGTGCCTCCTGGCGCTGACCTCTCCCAGCTCGGCCGTGTTGTCGCGGCCCTTCGCGGGGCGCTCGAATGATCCCCGCACGGATGGCCATTTACGTCGCCACCGAGCGGCTCGATTTGCGTCGCTCGTTCGACGGGCTTTCGGGGGTCGTGCGCGAGGTGCTGCGCGAGGATCCGCTCTCGGGCGCGCTTTTCATGTTCTTCAACAAGGCGGCCGACAGGGTCAAGATCCTCTGGTGGGATCGGACGGGCTATGCCTCCTCTACAAGCGCCTCGAGCGCGGGACGTTTCGCGTGCCGCAGGGGCTCGAGCCCGGCGCGACGCGCATCCCAAGTACTGGAAGCAAACCCTCGAGCAGACCGACGCTCGTCAGCGGCTCGACGGGAGCATCTGGAGCCGCGTTTCGAGCACGCCGCCTCCGTCCTGACTTCGGGCGCGGCGCGGTCGTGGGGTCCTTCGGATCCGGGCCTTCGTCGGCTCGCGTTCGGCGGACACGTACATTCTGAGGGCGCCTCGAAGGCGCGTCGACCGTCGACGTGGCTTCATCGCTACGCTTGGACGGTTTGGTCGAGCCGCGATGTCGTGACGAGCTCTCGCCGCCCTTCGGGCGAACATCGAGATGCTCGGACGCATCAGCGTGGTTGCCACCCGCGTTCTGGCGCTGCGCAGAACCACGCTTTCTCGCCGGCTTCGGGCGAGCTGCGTCTCCCAAGGGCTCTTCCCCGACGAACTCGTCATGCCGCGGCATCGCGGAGGAAAGTTACGCAGCAGCCTCGATGGCCGCCATGATGCGGGCGGCCGAACGGATACGTTCGTCGCGCCCGGCGAGCACGAGCTGCGGGCGCGTCTTGATGGCTACGAGGACGCCGTGGAGACGTTCACGGCGCGGAAGGGGCAGGAGATGCGCGTCACGTTGACGTTGCGCGCGTTGCCCGAACCGCTCCCGCCTCCGTTGAAGCTGCGGCGTGAGAGCCCGCGGAAGCCCCACTTGCGAGCGCGAGGGCCGGGCGAGCCGCCGCTGAGGTGGTCTGGCATCGGCTCCTTAAGAAATTTTATCTCTCCCCATTGAGTTATGGCGGTTTCAGCGCCGATCTGGTGATACGCAAGGATTTCATTCACCGACCAAGACGAACGGACCCACATCTCGTCTTCTGATTTCGAGGTAAAAACCTCCAACACAACCGATGGAACCCCGCGATTCGTAGAAGCGAATATGGGAAAGTATCGCGTTGGCCCAGCGCCAGTTGAGACGGAAAAGCCTAGGATTGCGAAGTCGAATCCGTGCACGGTGTAAAATTCTACCGATTCCTCGCCAATGCGCACCTCACCGAGCGTCGCTTTCTTACTTTCTTCGCCCTTCTCGGCTCCACCGTGCCGATGATCCGGTTTACAACCAATACAACCAGACGATACGAGGATCACAAGCATCAACCCGAAGACGGCGCGTTGCTTCATCAGCGAGTTGACGGTAGGGACCAGTTCACCATCCACCTCCACCTCCACCTGCCGCTTTAACTGTTCGTACCGTCCCGTCACTCCAGTCCACGGACTCGACCCAATTCCACCACATGTACTGTGTAGCCATACCGCAGAGAGAGAACACCGGATGACTCGCGAAGTCTCCAAATGAGCGTCTGCTCATTGAGTTGTACATCCAAAAATTCATCTGCGCCGTCCTAGTAGTGCAATCGATCTTATTCACGCTCGTATAAATATTGAAGGATCCAATTGAGCAGGTGTATAATTTCTCAGTTTGGATTTCTGGGAGGAAAACGGGAATCACGGGAGGCTTTGCGAACTTCGAGGCTACATAAACCATGAATGCGTTCTTGCAGGTTGTGGGGTCGGTGCCAGGTGGACTCTGCACAAACTCACGATAGGACTTTGGCTTTGGTGCATCAGTCTTCGTTGGTTGCCATGATGGAATCGTCACGAAGTTGGATCTCCACAGGGAACAGTTCCCTGCAAGATTTCGCTTCGTCCGATTCGAGGCGTCGATCACCGGTTGCCATCTCCTGACGATCCTCGTGTAGTTATCCGATTCCGGCATAATCCAGAGTTTCTCTGACGAGAGAGGGGAGAAGAATTCATCCAGGACGTCACCGATAGTTGTCATTTAGCGTCTCCCTGAGAGGTACACAGGAAATCCGAACGCTATCCGAAAGTCAAGCGTCATCGTAGCGGCCATCCTGACGTACAGGAACCCCAGCACGTAAACCGCGCTCCCCAGCACCCGAACGAGCAACGAGCGCTCCAGCCGGTCGGACGAGCGACCGTACTACCACGCCGTACTCCGTGGCAGGCGGCGATCGACTGCGAAATGCGCCTCCTGGCCCAAGTCGAGAGAGAGATTCACGAAATTGATCTCCGGATCGCGCGCAATGGCTACGAGGGTCCGCCCGTGCGGCTTCTCATTACATTGGCGTGGACGTAGCGATCGCACAGGCGCTGCTCGCGGCGCTCGGGGGATATCAATCGGTTCAAGAACGCCGACCAGGCGGCTTCGTATCTGGGGCTCGTGCCCTCGGTCAAAAAAGTCTGGCACAGCCGCGTTACCCCTGCTTCGAGAGCGCCAGCATTGTTTGTGGCGGCTGAGGTAGGCCGGCTCGGCGAGCATGAGATCGAGGAGTAGCTGTTCGCCGCGTTGGTCGAGCGCGGCAACGTCCTCCATCCACTGCTTCGCATCGTGCACCCAAACGGGCGAGAGCACGACCACGAGCCCCGTGAGCGGGGCGCCGGAGACAGCCGAGGGCCGCGCGCAGCTCCAAGCCGAAGCGCCCCAGCGCGGACAGCGCGCGTGCTTCGCCGGGCATGGCGCCGACCGCGACGCCTTCGCCCGCCTTCTCGTGCAACTCCGCGATCTCTTCCATGTCGACCCGCAGCTCTTCGCTGCGGATTTCCCACCCGTCATCTGTCGTCTCGGTCGGTCCTTCGAGAAAGACGAACGGGCAAAGGTTTTCCTTTCCCAGCGCGAAGCGATAGCTGCCGCCACGGATGCCAGCAGAGTTGAGCACCGCGGCGATAATTTCAGGCGCGGACTTCTCCTGAAAGATTCGGTTGTCTTTACGATGGAGAAGTCGCGCGACCTCCGGGACGAGTACCTGTACGCGGTCCCCGTCTTTCCGTCGTCGAGCTGCACGAACTCGGCGATGATGCCGCGAACCGTCCGCGTGCTCTCGCCCGTATCGAAAGTCAAGCTTGCCGTTTGGCCGACATGATTGACCATGGCCGCGTGGATCGTCTGCGCGACGGACAACGGATTGACCGGGAGGGACCCGACGCCCAGCTTGTCGAGCAACCCGCCAACGATTCCCTGCATCGGAAAGCCGCGAACGACGTCAATCTCGAATCGAAAAAGCTCGGATACGCCTTCGGAGCCGGAGAGCCGAACACCACGCAATAGCTCACCAGCCCCCTCAATCGAAAGGAGGATATTCATTGCCCTGACCCCTACGTACAGGTTTCTCCGAGATTCGGAGAGCCTGGAGAAGCAGGTTGTCCGACTGATATGCTTACCGTCAAGGATGGAAGCGCGAAGCACGCTTTACGTAGGACGTTCTCTGTCCTAAAGACCCTGGGCCAGCAAGATGCGGGCCGTAATGCGGATTGCATACTGTCGAGTTTCTGACCCCGCTCGGGACACGAGGTAGGGTCGGACGTTTTCAGCATCACAACGGAAATCGGCGCGAGCCGGTCGATTCTTTCGATCCAAATCCCTCGCTCGATCATGTTCCGGGACATGGCGCGCCCTACGATTCCCTCTCCGCTCACGACCGAACTGGTCGCGCTTCGTCCCGAGGTGGCATGCATCCTGCAAAATCGTTCGGACGCCCTCGCCACCGACAGGATCCAAGAACTCATGCTGCGGGGGTTCGCGGCGCTCTCCGGCTACACGGCGCACCCTGACGGGGTGCGTCCGTGGCTGTTCGGCATCGCCAAGAACCTCCGGAGCGAGGAGAAGCGCCGGACACGGCGCGAGCGCGAGCACTTCTGTCCGGACCTCGGTGACGCCGAGCGCACGGCGTCGCCCGGCGCCTCTCCCGAGGAGGAAGCTCGGCGCTCCGAGGCCCGGCGCGCGCTCCTATCGGCGTTGAAGACGCTTTCGCCGGAGCAGTTCCTCGTGCTCGTGCTCGTCGACCTCGCCGAGTGCTCATGCTCGGAGACGGCCGACCTACTCGACATCCCCCTCGGCACCGTCAAATCGAGGCTCCTCGCGGCGCGCACGAACATGATGCGCGCCCTCGGCCCAAAGGAGCAGTATCTCGGCGCCGTGCCGATCGCCTTCTTCCGGCGCCGCGCCCTCGCGCGCCGGGTGTGCGACTACGTGTACCCCCTCGGGCACGCGCTCCTCGCGTCGCTGTTCTTCGTCCTGTACCGGCCCGCGCCGCCCGAGGCTTCGGCCATCGCGATCGGCGCTGCCCGCGTCCTCGGGGCGTCGGCGGCCGACGTGGCGAGGGCCGCGGAGGTCTGGGGTTCGACGACAAACCGGCCGCCGCCGCTTTCGCTGCCGTCGACGACGGCGCCCGTGTCAAGCAGCGTGGCATCCCCCGATCCGTTCGTCGTGAAGCGCTCGGGGCAAGGGCGTCGACCGCTTCGCGGGCAGGGTTGGTCCTGGTAGACGCCGCCATCGGGTCACGGTATCGATCGCGGGGATGCGTCGTCTCGGTCTCGTTTCGGTCCTCCTCTGCGGCCTCGCGTCCCCCGCATGGGCAGAGGCCCCGATCGACACAACGGAAGAGGGCGAGGAGAGCGCGGAGGACTTGCGCTTTCGTGCCCTCGCGTCGCTGGGGGATCGCGAGCGCGCGGCGGGCCATCCCCGTGCGGCGGCGAGGGCGTACATGGCAGCGCTCGAGGTCCGCTCCGATCCGCTCATCGGCGGGCGGCTCGGCGTCCTGTTCGTGCAGCTTGGTCGGCCCGAGCTTGCTCCCGAGCTTTTGCTCGACGCGATCCATCGCGCGACCACGTCGCCGAAGGAGCGTGAAGGGTTCTTCAAGGCGCACGAGGCGGCGCGCGCGCAAGGCTCGTGGATCGAGCTGATGGTGTCCCATCCGGGCGCGCAGGTGACGCTGGACGGCGAGCCTGCGGACACGCGGGGGCACACGGCATCATGGTTTTTCGTCCGCGCGGGGGAGCACGAGGTACGCGCGAAGCTCGACGGGTACGAGGAGGCCGTCGAGAAGTTCACGGTGATCAAGGGCGAGGACCGGCCGGTGCGGATCACGCTCAAACCGCTGTCCGTGCCGCCTCCGGACGTGAAGGCGATCTATCAGCCGGAGAAGGATTCGCCGAAGATCGTGGCCCCCACGGTCGTCGTGGGTGAGCCGAAGTTCACGAAGCAGGAAGACCCGTACGCCTACGACGACAAGCCCGCGACGAACCGAGGCGACGGGGAGAAGAAAGGCGTGCGGGGCTCGATCGGAGGGGGGCCGGTCGTTGTGTTCGGCGTGGCGTCGTGGATGCCCGCGGTGGGGTTGGCTGTGGGGGGGAGCTTTCGGCCAAGTGAGTATGTATCGCTCGGGGTTGAGGGCCGGGCCGCGTGGCTAACGGCCGGCGTAGCTGAGAGGCCCATCAACGCAATGACAGCCGGAGGTCTAGCGAGCGTTTGCGGGCACTGGCGCTGGCTTTTCGGCTGCGCGGTGGGTCACATTGGCGTGATCCACGTCGAGGGTTTGCCCACTGCGTACGCCTCGCCCCCGCTCACGTTTACCAAGCCGGGGTTGGGTGTGCGCGCGGGCGCAAAGCTGAACATGACGCAATCATTCGCTATCCGCGCAAGCGTGGATGTTTTGGCTTTGGCTACGGGCACACAGATTGTCGCGAGGCAGACTGTAATTGTCGACCATCCGCCGGTCCTAATCGGAGCGCAACTTGCGGGCGAGTGGGAGTTTGGGCAATGATCAAAATGGCAATCGCTTCGAGCGGTATCGCGCTAGTAGTAGCATGTTCGGCACCCTCATCGGTGGGCATTCTGGAGTGCGATCCCAACGCAATCGTCGTTACTCCGGAATGCATACCAGACGCCGGCGCCGACGCCGACGCGAGCGACGACGCGCCCGACGCGGAGATCCAAGCCGAATGCACTGGTCGCTGCGTCCCCGAGCCGGACGATATCTCGGCAGGCGACTGGCCTCGCACGCCGCTGCTCCTCTACGTCGGCCCCAAGGGCCAGGTGCCGACGAGCTGCCCGGATACGACGCCGAATGATGGTGTCGACAAGGACGTCTTGTTCATGAAGTATCGTCGCTTCATGCACATCGACGCGCCGCCCGCGACGTGCCAATGCACCTGCCCTCCATCCGAAGGGACGTGCACCGAGCTTCCCGAGACGATCGAAATCCGCGCGGGCACCTGCGCGGAGAACGGAGCCCCCGCCCTCCCTTTCGGCGGACCCGTCGGCTGGGACGGCTCGTGCACGAGCGCGAACGCCCTGCCGGCGGGGGCTGATTGCGGCGGCGAGCCTTGCGCGCAGTCCGTGTGGTCCTCGCCGCTCCCGGGGCCGACGAGCGAGGCGTGCCCGGTAACGACCGTCCCGGCCGCGGTCGCGACGGCGCCGGCTACGTGGCTCACCGAAGGCATCGCATGCGAGGCCAAGGAACTCGAAGGCGCGTGTGATCCCTCGACGTACCGGTGCGCGCGGGATCTGCCGCTCCCGTGGCTCCTGTGCGTGTCTCGTTCCGGTGAGCATCAATGCCCCGGGAACTACAAGTACGCGCGGTTCGTGATGTACGGCGAGGAGCCGCTCGATGAGCGCGGTTGCAGGGCGTGCGAATGCGGCGGGGAGCCCGAGGGGAGCGCCTGCCTGGCAACGCTGAGGCTTTACAGCGATGCGACGTGTGGAGACGAGGCTGACAAGGTCGGAGTGTCATCGTTCGGCGACCAGTGCGTGAACGTGCACCCTCCCGGGCGCGCGCTCGGCAGCAAGGCGATCACGAACCTCGCGTACACGCCGGGCACGTGCTCTGCAACCGGAGGCGAACCCACGGGCAACGCGAGGGGCGCGCCCGGAGAAGCCGTGACGTTCTGCTGCCTTGAACCGTTCTACCTGCCACCCAGGTAGCACCTACTCCCACCTATTTCTTGCGTTCGTCGATCCGATTCGCGTCCCCGATCATGTAGCGCGGTTGAAGGGGCGAGACTCGGGCCACCGGCGGACGCGCGTGCGGTCCGACGGCTCTCGACGCTCGTCCCCTCCTGCCCGAGCCGAACACGGTCCTCCTGGCCTCGTAAACGAAAAGGCGCCGTGTTCGGCCTCGGGCGGGTTTGTCCGATAAACGACCCGCAGAAGAGGGCGATGGGGATGCGTTGCGGTCTCTGGGCGGCACCTTCGTGCTTCCATCGTCCTCTCCTGCCGGTCGTTTGCGACTAAAATAGTCACCGATCCGAGGCGACTGCGCCGCGCGGCGTTTCCCCGTACGCGCACGCTCCGCGCGACGCAGCCGCCTCGGGCCGATGACTTCCTGGAGGTAACCGATGAGCGCCGCACCCGACATGGATGACGACGACGCCGCTACGACCGTCATGGATCGCGCGGCCCTGCCCCCCGCGAGCGGAATGCGCGTCTCCGTCGCCCATTCCGAACCGCCCCGGGACACCATCGCGGACCCGCCCTCCCTGTGGAAACGCGCCCGTGCTTTCGCGGGTGCGGTGTGGCGTGAATGGCGCGAGCGCGTCCGCAAAGCGCGCCTTTCGGATCGACTCCCACCGCCTCCGCCACCGCGATCCGCGAGGGCAACGCAGGTCTCGGCGGGCGCCGTCGGCCATGACGAGCGCGGGGAGCTGCTCTTGCTTGAAATCCTGCGCGCGGCCCCGGCGTACCAGCACGCCGCCGTCTACGTCGCGAGCTACGGCACCGCGCTCCGCAATCGCGGGAGCGAGGCGTACGCCGAAGGCATCGTCCACTACGCGCTGTCGCGCATGCGGCCGGACGCCGATGGATACGTCTCCTTCGCGCGGTTGCGTGACATCCTGTGCGACGTTTCGGCTTCCGGGGCCCTCGTATCTGCGCTTCTTCGCCTGGAGAAGGCTGGCGTCGTTGATATCCAGCGAACCGAGGAAGCGCCGAAGGTGCCCCATCGCGTTCAGCTCCGGATCCCCCTCTAAAAAAGGAATGCGACATCATGGCAACCAAGCCGTCGACCATGGAAACGGAGCTTGTACTCGCAAGCGATGGCGCGATTTATGTTAGCTTGGAGGACAAGCCGCCCGCTGGCCGACGGGTGTTCACTGGATATGCGCTGAGCGCCGACGAATGCGCGCAGCACGGCACGCGAGGCTTGCTCCGCTGGGCCAGCCTCCAGCTCCTCGCGCTGGGGAGCGATGGGCGCGTGTACGTCGGAGAGGGCTTGGTCGATCCCAGAGGGCGCAAAAAGTTCAGGGGCTACGCCCTGACCCCCGAGGAAGCCAAACGTGCCGCCCGGGAGATCCACCGAACGGCGTTCAACGTCACCATAGCGGCGCGGACCAAGTGAAGGTGAACCCCGACCCCGAGAAGGACGCGGCCGAAGCGGCCGTGATCTGCATCGTTGGCATGGGTGCAATTTTCGCCGCGGTTTTCCTCGCGCTGTTCACCCATGCCGGTCCCGAGCCGTACGTCTTCATCTTGTTCGCCCTGCTCTTCACGCCCGTAGCGCTGCGCCTAATCGAGCATGACTCCGAGTGAGCCGCGAGCGGCAATGGCCATCAACGAAAAACGAACGCGGTGCCCCGCAGATGTCGGGCCAAGCGTAGGCATTCCGTTGTTAGCGGAGTGCGATCCGCCCCGGCTCGTTTTACATCGCTACCGCGATCGGTTCATGGTCGAGGTCTACGCCTCCACGCGATTTGGCCCGCTGGTCTTCGTATTCTTCGCGCGGTCCAGCGGCAGGGACGTCCGTCTCCGCGATCTGTTCGTGGACTGCTATAAGGGCACCCGTTGGTTGGGCAGGGCGGAGGTCATTGATGAGAAAACGCGGGACGAAGTGTGTTGGCAGCATGTGCTTTTCTTGCCTCTCGTGCGCCGCGCACTCGCGTGGGCGATACGGCGAAACCTGAACCCGCGATGCTGGTGTCCGCTCGGGCACCCAGAGAAGTGCTGGGGCATCAATCACGGTCCGCAGCCAAAGCTCCCCGATCTTCCCGAGCTGCGGTGCCGGATCAAAGCGGCATGCAGGCAGCCGCATCGCGGTTGGTGTGTAGCCGCCGCCCCGGGGCAATGCCTCCATGTTGCCGGAGCTGGGGGGACTACTTCGATCTCGTAGGCGCGTCAGGGGAGTTCAGGAGGTCCACCGGATCGTCGGCATCGGCGCAATCCTTGCCGCCTCCGAGTGAGGAAGAGCGGTCCCAGTGTCGCGCCCGTGGGACGATACGCCCCGCCGAACGTGGGCGCGTTCCCCAAGACCCACGTTTGCCACCTCACTTAGAAACACGCGAGCCCCGAGCATGCCCGGCCCGGCGAAACCCTTGTAGACATGTAAGTCGGGCCTGTGGTAGTGCGAACGGTCGTATGGGCAAACGGTTCGAGTACGTCGTTCGGTTGTCGGTCGTCGTCGTGTCGGTCGTCGCTTCAGGGCTCAGCGGTTGCAAGAGCGAGGCAGATCACCAGCGGGAGCAGGCCGCGTTTGCGCTGGAGGTGGCACGCGAGCAGGAGCGTCTGCGCGCCGAAGAGGAGAAGCGGCGCGCGGACGCCGAAAAAGAGGCCATCCAGCAAGCCAAGCTCCGCATTCTGCGCGACCCCTCGTCCGTACTCGTGGCTGACAATCTCGGCTACTTCGACAAAGGGATCATCAACAGCTATCGGCAGTTGGTGAAGATGAGTGTACTCAACAAATCCAAGTACGCCCTTGGTAGTATTGAGGGGGAAGTCGACTGGCTGGATGACAACGGGCACAAGGTTGGCTCGGTCCCTTTCACTCTGAAGGGGTCGATTCCGGCGGGTGACACCAAGTGGTTCTCCAAAGACGCGGGGACACTTTCGAACGGCACGCTCCAAACGAACGCGACGCGAACCCGAATCCGGTTCACTCGCGTGCAGCTCATCGAGGAGTAAATGACGAGAGATCCGTCCGACTTCGAATGGCGTGTCTTCCGGCCCGTGGCAGAGGATGCCCAAGGTGTGCTCAACGACTTCGCAGCCGAAGGCTTCGAGGTACGTGCGCTGAAGGAATCCCGCCGGACGTTCCCGCAGGCGCGCATCCTCGTCGCTCGAACAGACTCCTTATCGTCGCACGGCGGCGGGGACGCGCGACGGCCGCCAAACCAACGCTTTGCGATCGGAAGGGCTACTACCAGCCGACTTGTCGTGACAAGGCAGAGTTGGAAGTGCTGTTCTCGGAGGGAGAGCCGTTCACTGCGTGTCCGCTTTGCCTGATGCCTGTACAGTGGGGTTGGGCGGACGGTTGGAGAAACAGGGAGTTCGAGCAGCACCCTGCCGAAAAGGCCACGCCTTCGGACGGCGAGCTATAGCTGAAGGAGTAATAGCATGCATGACCACGACGACGGCCCCTTGGCCACGGTGCGGCCTCAGTTTGCGCGCCTCTATGGACTGCTTGCCCGTCATTTACCTTCGCATTTGCACACGGGAGCGGCGCTCGCCTCAGAGCCGAACTTTTGGGAAGCTTTCAAGATCATCCTTAGCGACGCCAAGGACTTGGCCCGAGTTAGGGTCGCCAGGGCAGGGCGGGCGGAGGTCTGGGTAGGCTTCTACGCCGACAAGCCCGACGCGGATTGCTGCGTCGAGATCGTCCAGCTCAAGGAACGCGGTGAATTCGGGATCCAGGTGGCGCGGTGGGGACTCCGGACGCTCGACGAGCTTCTCGCGATGGCTCCGCGAGAGGTCGAGGTGTTCTTTGCGCCCGTCCGGTAGCGTTGCCTCTGCTTGGAGTGACGGGGCCCCGGGCGTGACGTTGGCTACGTCGGGGGCTCGTGTGTCGTGCGCGCTTGGAGTTCCTTCCGAAGCTTCCGGCGCTCGCCCTTCGGCAGCTTGCGGGCGAGATCCGCGATCCGATCCAGCTCGTCGTCTTCCGGGAAGGTGACGACGCAAAACGGGGACACGCCGAGCGCGGCTGCGATGCGTTCGACGGTCTCGATGGTGATCGCCGCGAGGCCCTGCTCGACGCTCGAAAGGTGACCTTTTGACATCGCGCCAGCTTCGGCGAGATCCTGCAAGGACATGCCGCGCTCGGTTCGCAGTTCGCGGATACGAGCGCCAACTTTCAGGCAGAGCGGCTTGGGTTCGGTTCGTCGGGGCACAGTTCCTCCTACTCGCGCGTGAGTGGGTCCAAGGTCCCTACCACAGAGCGAGCGCTAAGACAAACCCCGCGGACAAACGATCCCGCGAGCCCCCCCGGGTGCGAGGGGGGCCGCGGTGGATGGATCACCGTCGCTTCATGACGCGAAGAAGATTGGCGACGGCCGTGTGCGCCGCCCGCGCGGCGGCCATGTCGTCAGCGGTGTCCGGCATCATCGCGAGGAGCCGGCCGGCAGCCTCGTGCGCGACCACAGCGGCGTCGAGGTCGCCTGCCGCCGCCGCCGTGACCTCTCCTTGCACGAGCACGGCCAGAAGGGTCCTGCGTGGGTCGGCTCCGGGGGGACCCCAAAGGGCGGCCACGGGGTCCGAAGTGGCACCAACACGCGCCAACGGTGCCGATCCGTCGTCACCAGGACGTGGATCCAGCGGGTTACGCCGGGTCAGGGGTGCTAGAACTGTTCTCGGGGGGTGAATCGACCGGGCTTTGCCCGGGCGAGAGGGGGACGCGAGGCGTCCCCCTCGGGACGAAAGAAGCCTAGAACATCGAGCGGTTCTTGAACCGATCGATGTTCTAGGAGGCAATGAAGAGCGATTCGACCCTCATCACGGGGCAACCGACGCCGACCGGTACGCTTTGGTTGTGCTTGCCAGACGTCCAGATGCCATCCGAGAGAAAGACGTCGGAGCCGAGCATCGTCACGTTGCCGAGCATTTCGATCACATTGCCAAGGATGTTCTGCGGCGCGAGCGGCGCGGTCACCGTGCCGTCTTCGATGAGGTAGCTCTCCGTCATGCCGAAGACGAAGTCACCGTTCGACATGTCTATCTGCCCGCCGCCGAGTTTCATCACCAGGATACCACGCTTCACGCTCCGAAGAATTTCCTCCGGCTCGTGGGGACCCGGGAGAACCAACGTATTGGTGCAGCGGGGCATGGGGGTCGTGCCAAAGCTCTCCCTCCTCCCGTTTCCCGTCGTCGAATGACCGAGGAGCCGCGCCGACCGACGATCATGCAGGTGGCCGCACACCCGGCCTTCTTCGATCAACACGGTCTGGTGAGGGACGATGCCTTCATCGTCGACGTTGAGGCTGCCGCGCGAGCCTGGGACGGATGCATCGTCGATCAAGGTAAAGAAATCGTTGGCGATCTGCCGTCCCATGAGACCCGCGAGCCCGCTCGTTCCTGCGAGTATGTAATCCGCTTCCAGCGATTGAGCCACGGCCTGCTGGAAGATGATTCCGCAGTCTGCGGATCCCCAGACGACCACGACGTCGCCCGTGGGGCCCTGTCGGCAATCCAGAAGTTGGACGGCTTGGCGCGCGGCTTCCCGGCCGTGCCATTCAGGGGGCCTGTCGCGAAAATAGCCCAACCCGACGCGCCCTCCTCCCCCGCTGGATCCTTCCCGCCACGATCTGTGATCCTCGGCTCGCACACGCACGCCGACGCGGAAGAGTGGCTGCACATCGTGCGCAAAGATGCCGTCGGACGTGGCGACCAGGATCTCACGCACCTCTTCCGAGAAGGTGCTCTCCGCAGCGATGACGCGAGGGTCGAAGCTGAGGGCGGCGGACGCCGCACGCTCACACAGGAGCCGCTTTTCGCGAAGAGGTGCGTCGAGGGAAGCGGCCTCCACCTCGTATCGACGCGGAATGGGGGGAGACTCGAGGGCGAACGCTCGCTTGCCGCCCCCTCCGACGGCGATTTGTGATGCGGTTTTGGCCGCGCGCTCCAGCGCCTTGAACGAGAGGTCCTCACTGGACGCGAAGCCTGTCACGCCCTGCCGTTGGACACGCACCCCGACGCCCATGGATACACCACGCGAAACGGCCTTCAGCGTGTCGTCGCTGAAGGAAAATCCGCCGCCCGCTCGATATTCGAAGAACAGCTCCGCATAGTCGCCGCCGTTCTCCAGCGCGATATCCAGCAACCGTCGACACAACGCCCGGTCCATTGGACTCTCGCCCGAGGGCCCGAAGGGCGCCTTGTCGTCGCAACTCTCCGTCATCGTACAACCAGTGTACCCGTACGTAGATCGCGCGAGCAAGCGCGAAGGACGCGGGAGCAGGGGCGGGCGAGCGCGCGCGTTTGCGGGGTGCCGTCGGGCGAGGGACAGGGGAGGGGCGGTGAAGGTGAGGCCGACGCAACCGACCTCGGACGCGACCGACGAGCTTTTCACGCAAAACTCGTCCGATTTGCAGGCCGCGCAAACATCCCCCGAGCCCCCCGATCCGCTGCTCGCGCTCGACGAGCTGCTGCCTCCGCTGCTCGCGCTGCTGCTCCCGCTGGTCGTCGCGCTGCTGCTCCCGCAGGCGTCGATGGCTGCGCATGAGCTCGCGTTCACGACGCACGCCTTGCCCTCGTCCGACAGCGTCGGGCAGCGTCCGACGTGCGCTCAAGTATCCGGCGGCCGACAGCAGAACGTCACCGCCTGCTCCGGGTCTTCCTTCACATCGCCGCTCGGCTCTCCACCGCTCGGCTCGCATGCGCCGGGTAGGTATTCGGGCGGCGTGATCTCCTTGCTGCCGATCGCGAGGCCCGCGAATGGAACGTTCGAGCATTGCTCGACGACCGACGAGATCCCGTCGTCCGAGAGCAGCTTCGAACACGCGCCATCCTCGAAGGTGCGCACGCGCGCGAGGCATGCCCCGCCGACGGCCGCGCCGCATTCACACGCTGTGCATTCGCGCCCTTCCAGCCAGCCCGGCTTCTCGTGCGTCACCTCGTACACGACGAACCGATCGCCGTTCCACCCCACGGGGCAGACGTGCTCCCCCCCTCGCTTGATGCACGTCTGAAACCCGTCGGGGAGGCGGCGGATCGAGGGGAGACAAGACGCACTCGGCACGTTGCACGTCGGGATCAGGCATCCGATCGCCGCTGTCGCCCACGTCGGCGCGGGGAGCCCGTATTGCGTGACGGGGATCGGCTCCGCGAACGACGCGCACGTTTCGCCCGTGGGAGCGCCGAGCGGCGAGGCGGCGATCGACTGCGCGCACAAGGCCCCGCCGCACATGGCGCCCGCGGTCAGCGCGTTTGCGTTCGTGCAAGACCCGTCCCACCCGTCGGGTCCGCCGAACGGCGTGCTCGTGCCCGCGGCCCCGCATGTCGCGGCGCGGACCTCGATCGTCTCGGGGAGCGTCGTGCACGCGCCCGTTGCTTCCGTGCATTTGCAGCGGTCGCAGTTCGCAGGGGGCGCGGAGACGTCCGCACGCCCGACGAAGAGCGGGAGCGCGGTTTCTCCATCGGTACCGAGCGCGGGGCAGATCTGCGGCGCCTCGGCCGCGGGCCCATGCCAGAGCGCGCGGAGGTCCCATTCGTCAGGCGGGTGGGGGATGCAGGGGCCAGAGCATCCGATGGCGGAGGCGGTTCCATCGATCGCGGCGTCGGTGCCCGCATCAGGAGGGACGCATGTACCGGTCTCTTCGATGCACACCCAGCCGCCGAAGCACGGCTCCTTCACATCATTCGTGCACGGAATATATGTTGGGTCAGAACCGCAGCCCTCCACACTCAGCGAGGCGGCTGCTGCAAGCAGAGCGCATAGAACAGACAGGAAATACAACTTGGATCGCATAGGGAGCACGGTACTCCGTCGACAAACCTATGTCAACGCATGGCGGCCATGATGCTGAGCCCTGCCATGATCTGGTTGCCGCTCCAACCCGCGGGCCCCCCTCCTGCGACGAGCGGGTAGTCATCAATCAACACGACTGCGTCCAGCAAGATGCGCACGTTCAGCGGCCCCAGGGGGATCGCTGCCATGGCACCCGCACCAAACCCCAGGAAGCGGTGCCACTCTGAAAAAGCAGGGGTGCGCGGGGTGATTCTGGACCGATGGAGTGCGCCCCCGGCTGCGAGCAAGCAGCCGGAGAACCAGCGCACTGTGCCGCAAGCGCCGGGCCATGCGCCGATCAGGGCCCCGCGAACGGCGTTCCCTTCGTCCCGGGGTGAGAATGCGCCCCGTAGGTCGAGACGCCAAGAAAAGACCTCACCCAGCGGCCAGTCCGAAGATGCGACAACGCCGAAGGATGGTAGGGGGGAGACTGGACCATAGAGGACCGTCGCTCCGAAAGATGGGGACCATCGGCGCGCAGGTGATCTCGGGGCCGGTGGCTTCGAACTCGGCGCGGGACACGGAGAACTCGGTGCCGGGCTCGCCGGCTTCGACGTCGCGGGCGCCTCGGGAGCCGGCGGCGGGCTCGGCGCGGGGAGGGGCGTCAACACCAGCGAGACCCGCACGCGTCCTCCTTTGGGCGCGTCGATCGTCTCGATGGCATCCTGAAACCCCCCGAGCGTCGCGCGCACCTCGTGCCGCCCCGGCGACGTGAACACGTAAAACTCGCCCGCAGTGGACGACGCGCGCTCCAGCTCGCCATCGATCAGCACATCGGCCCCGAGGTGGCTCAGCGCGACGTCGACGCGGCAGACCTGCGGGCGCGCGCGTTCGTAGGCGTCCTGAATCCTGCGCCGCTCGGCGGGCGGGACGTCGTGCCCATCGATGATGGCGCGGAGCAGATAACTCACGGCTTCGGCCGTCGCGCCCCCTTCGAGGGCGACGAGCCCGAGGCGGCCCACGATCGCGGGATCGTCACGAATACGAAGGGCTTCGCTGTACGCCTGGACGGCCGCGGAGGTTCGCCCCGCGGCGCGGGCGCGATCGCCCTCGCGCACGAGCTCGGCGAACCGCGCCGCTTGATCGATGCGGCTCGGAGGGCCCGGGGGCTCGTCGGCGCGCGACACGCCGCCGACGAGCACGAGGACCAGGACGAACACGAACCGCGCGAGGGTCATCGAGCGAGAGCGTATCCAGGACGAACCCTCGCGGGGACTTCGAAAGCTCAACGGCGGGCGCGTAGGGGTTGCGTCGCGTTGAACGCGAGCCGATGGAGCGTGTCCCAGACTTGCCTTGCCTCCTTGCTCGTGAGTTCGTATCCGACGAACTGCTTGCGCCCGGCCAAAGCCCCGGGCGGTAGGCTCTCCGCGCTGACATAGAGATGGCCGTCGCTCCCGATGGCGAATTCGGTCACGAGCTCGGGGGCCTCGGTCGTATCGTCGATGGTCTGGGCTTCGTTCGACATGGCATCACCTTGCAGGCGCGATGAAGTGCAGGAGCCCGCGCGCCGTCGGGATTCCCGCCCCGGGCGCCAGAAAGGGCCCGGGGAAATCCACGGCGTGTTACTCGCCCCTCGTGTGCGTGAACGCAGGCCGTTGCAGGCGGAGAGCGCGGCGCGCCTCGTCGCTCAACGTCTCGGGGCGAGGCGCGCGCGTGGAGGGCGTCGAGGTCGGAGCGCTCGTCGGCAGCGTCGGGGGCGGCGTCGCGGAGGCATGCGCGCTCTCGTCTGGCTCGCCGAAATCGACGCGCGGGGTCGGCACGAAGAGACCGCCGCGGGCGAGCGCGGGGCGCTCGGGAGACCCGAGGAAGAGGAAGACCAGGGCCGCCACGCACGCAGGCCCGAGCAGGAGGAGCACGACCAGGGCGGCGAGGTTCGACGTGGTCGTGGGGTTCGGCGTGAACCAGGGAGCTTTCGGCACGGGCGGGGGAGGCGGCGGAGGTGGGGGCGGCGGGCCGCCGGGCCCGCCTCCGCTGAACGAGGGGAGACGACCGTCCACGGACAGGATCGCGGCCATCGCGGCGCGGATCTCCGGATCGAACACGATCGCGCCGGGAAGGAGCACAACGCCGCGCCGCTCCTCGGGCGCGTCGTTCGCGCGGAGGCGCTTGGAGAGCTGCACGCAGGCCCGCCGAATGCGGCTGTGTACCGTGTTCACGGGCATGCCGAACAGCGCGGCGATCTCGGGCTCCGTGTACCCGAGGACCTTGTTTGCAAGGACCATACGGCGTGTCGCCTCGTCGCGGAGCTCTTCGAGCGCTTCGATCAACGCGAGCGCGACGGCCGCTTGTTCTTCGAGGTTTGGCCGGTCGGACGCGATGTCGTCGATCGCGACGGCGCTTCGCCGGGCCGCGTTCCGGGCCTCACGGCGCCTGTGGTTCTGGGCGACGCGCACGGCGAGATCGAAGAGCGCGCGCCGGGCCTCGGTGGGGCTCGTCGGGATGCTCTCGGGGGCCTCGGTGACGGCCTGCCAGACCTCTTGTTCCGCATCCGGGGTGCTGACGGCCGGGACACGGAGCCGACGGAACCAGTGGGGGAGCTGGGCGGCGTAGGCCTGGTAGAGGCTGGCGAAGGAACCGAGAGGGGGCGCGGCGGGTTCGGGGGTCGTCACGTCTCGTCTTGGGCAGGCTGGCGGGTGGATCCGTTCACCCCCTGGACGATTTTTCCTGCCGCGGGAGGGGCGCCTCCCGGAAACCAGACGAACTCAGGGCAAACGCTCGAGCATGTGCTCCGGTCGCCGGGGTTTTTTGTACGTCGCTTTCAGCGTGACCGAGGCCCCCGGTTCGATGGCGTCCACGCAGTAATAGGCTGTATCGAGGGGAATGCAGTCGCCTTGTTTCATGGCAAACGCGAGCGGCTGAGGCTTGTCACCCCACCACTCTTGTTGCTTCAGCGCTGATTCCGATACGCCACAGACGTAGCGCATGTCAGCAAAGGGAACGCCCTTCGGGCTGATGGGCGCGAAGTCGAGGAGGAGGTGACATTCCTCGACGCGTTGAACTTCACCACGCTGGAGGGTGATACGATTCGACTCCGCGTGGCTGCACGAAGTGGTCAGGAGTCCATGAATGGCGACCAAGATAACGACGGTGATTCGCATGGTGTGTTCTCTGCGTCTCAATGACACTGATGGAATACAGCCGTCTCGTCGCAATTGTGACACTTCTTCTGGTTTGCTTGGCAGCAATCCCCGCAACCAGAGACAGCTCCGGGGTTGGCACAACTATTGTAGCAGAGGTCCGTTTGAAGATCGCAGCTTGCTGGATCCCTGCACTGAAAAGCCGTCACGCTTGGACCGCACCCGACGAGCGTCCCACCCACCGCAAGCGCCAGCAACGCAAGGTACACCTTCATGTCCGCCGACCTCGGCGTAAGCTATCATCCTGAAGACTGGCCGGTCAATCAGGATCTCTGAAGGCGTTGGGACCCGGGCAAGCACAGTGCTGCGCGCACGCGGATCCAGTAGGGGGGCGGTGAAGGTGGGGCGCGCCTTGCGCCCCATCATCCCTCACGGCTCCACCTTCACGAGCCGCCCGAAGATCGCATTGTGCCCGATCCACCCATTGATGTGCCCGCGGTTGTTCCCAATCTGGAACCGCCCATCCTGCACGCTCTTGACGAAGTGCAGATACTCGGTGCCGCGGACCTTGCAGAGGACGATGTCGCCGGGGCGGAGGTCGCGTGGGTCAACGGGCTCCACGGTGCAGAGCTGACCGGATTCGATCCGCGGAGCCATGGAGTTGCCCCGCGGGCGGAAGGAGACGATTTCGCCGGCGCGAAGCTTGGTGATGTATCCGGTGGCCCAGCCCATGGATCGAATCTTCAGGCAAGGAGTTCGGCGACGAGGGCGTCGGCGAGCTTGCGGGCGCCGACGGCGTGGTTGTTGTCCTTGACCTCGATGACGGCGATGGGGAGGTTCGGCTTGTTCATAGCGGGGGAGGGCCAGGTTACGGGAAGATGGGGGCCGGGGCCAAGGGGGCTGGGGGCTGCCGATGACTGCCCGCACGGAGTCGACACCGGACGCCCGACTCCGGAAGACCTGTGAAGCCTTGGGCCCAGAGATCTCGATGGGCGCGTGCCAGGTTTCGCCTGTCTCGTCGAGCTCGGCCTTGCCAATGCCGACGATGGCCTTCTTCGGCCGTCGGGCTCGCGGCGAATAGAAGTCGAGTTGCCGTTCGGCAATTTATTTGTGCGTTCGTTTTCGACGTATTCGGACACGGGGGAGAGGGGCGCTGCGAGGGGTGAAGGCGGAGGCGCGGGGGCCGCGGGGGGACAGCGTGTCGCCCTGCGGAGAAGTCGACGACGGTCAGGCCACGGCCGGCGGTGCGCGCAGTGGGAGTGGTGACGGGAAGGACGAAGGGCATCGGTGATCGCCAGCCAGACCTCTTGCTCCGCATCGGCCGCCGAGGCGACGTCGAATCAACCGTCACCCCCGTCCCTGCACGTGCTCCGTCCACCGGCTGCCGTCCCACCATCGGGCCGGTGCGGCTTTCCAGGGGTCCGGGTACCAACCGGGGGGCCATGGCGCGCTCTCAGGCTGGGACGATGTCGAACCGACTTGTGCAATTTGCACTGCTGGGGCCAAGGGAGGGTTCTGTAATTGAGCTGGTAAAAACGGCGCCTGCGCCGAGGGCGCTTCAGCGCGGGATACTGGCAGGGCCTCGACCTCCTCGACAGAGAGGAGTACGCATCCGAGGTCGCGAGCACGTCCGATACGCTCTACCTCGGCCCCTTCATCAGCATACACCACGATATCGACCGAGGGCGTCAGCTTCTTGGCAATCGTGGCTCCAGCAGCCGTCATCAGCTTCGTAAGACGCACGTCCGCATCGGCCTCGACGCCGAGCACGAGGATGCGTTTGCCATCCAGATCTCCAAGGCTCTGCGGCCGGTGTCGCTCAGCAGGTGAATGGGCGGCAGCCTTGCTGCTCGGCTCCGCGGGTTCGCAGCGCGCGAGTAGCGAAAGAAATGTGGGCACGGCAAGGACACGAAGATTCGCATCTCGCGCTTGCTGTGCCTTCACCGACATCGAGTACGGATCGTCCACGACGAGGACGTCCACCTTGCCGGACATGGCGCTCACCACGCGTAGGCCAGCTTGTCGAGCGCGGTGCTCGAGCTCGTCCTTCGGAGGCACGGTGTCGCCCGTGAAGCACACGGTCATACCCACGCGCAGCAGACGCTCCTCGCCTGGGATGGGTGCGACCACGCCGGCACGTGCATCCATGAAGGCCCGGTGCAGGTCGGACTCGCTCAGACCAAGGAGGCTCGTGACGTTCGCGAGATCCGCCGCTTCGACATCAGTGATGACGCCGTCGGCGAGAGCCACACGCACCAGGCCGACGAGATACATGCGATGCGCTGCGAGGAGGTCCTCTCCTCCAAGCCCGTGCGAGCGCGCCACCTCATAGATCGCCTGCGCCTCCTCTGCTGTTACGCGGCGGTCTTCGAGGATCTCGTCGAGCATCGAGAAATAAGCGCGCGTATTCGTGTTCCCCTCAGCCGAGCGAGCTGGCACATGGCCGACGAGCCGTGACAGATATGTTTTCTCCGCTGCACGCCGTTCCGCGCTTCCGCGCCGCGTGAGCAAGCGCGATGGTCCGACGACATGGGGCCACGCGACAGCGCGAGCTTGCTCGATCTCAAACCCCCATGGCCACGCGGTCCGGGCGGTCATCATGCGGCCGAAGTGCTGGAGGAGCTTGGTCGTTACGCGTGCGTCCTCGAGCGCAGTATGGTGGTAGGCATGATGGATACCAATGGCAGCACCACACGTGGGCAGTCGGTAATTGGGGAGATGCGGCAAGAACTCGACGGCAAGATCCCGTGTGCAGAGCTGGGGAGCGGCAGGGAACGCGTATTCTGTACGTGAAAACTCATGCTGCAAGAAACCGCGATCGAACCGCAGGTTGTGTCCCACGAGAACCGCACCGGCCAGGTGCCTGACGAGCTCCGGTAGCACCTCGCGGAATCGTGGAGCATCCGTGATGTCTGCCGGGGTGATGCCATGGATATGCGTCGCGCCTGGATTTCGCTGGGGGTTGAGCAGGGTCGACAGCTCGCTCAGGACGTTGCCGTAGACGTCGGTGCGTACGAGGCCGATCTCGATGATGCGTTCGGACTGAGGTCGGAGGCCAGTGGTCTCGACGTCGATGACTGCAAATCCAGGAGGAAACGGGTGCATAGGGAGGGGGAGGGTGGCTGACGGAAGTCTCTTTGGTAGGTCAAATCACGGTCCGCAGTGAGTTGTCAAGGTTCTGTCAAGCGCCCCACCGGTTGGGGACAGTCGGTGACGAGAGCGGTGGGGATACGAAAGTCGAGACACGCCATGACGCTCATCGGCCCGACGATGTCCTCGGGAAGATCCACGGGCGCCCACGACGTTCCGGCCTCGATCTCCTCGCCGACGGCCGTCGCGGGGTGGAACTTGGGCGAGAGCGCGAGGAGCTTGCCACGGTGGAGTACGGGGGCGACCGCCTGCCGAGGCTTCGGTGAGGCGTCCCTTGGCCACCCGAGGCGCTCGTAGATGCCAGCGTCGAGCCCATCGAGGTCGACCATATGCGTCCCTGCGACGACGACGATGTCGTTTGCGGCTTTCGCGCCCTCTTCGAGGATGTCCCAGGGGATGCTGTACTCAGGGAAGACGACGAGACGCACGCCCTAGCCGCGGCACGCCTCGAGGATGGCCTGAACCCACCGGAGGACGAACGTCGTGTACTCGGTCCGGATGCGGCGGCGGAGGTCTTCGAGCGGCTTGAGGAGGGGTTCGGGGACGTTCGGCGGGAGAATGAGGCCTTGCGCCCCCCGGATCCTTGAGCGGCGAGCGCATGTGCATGAGGAGCGCCGGGGGGTGCGCGAGCTGGACGACGGCGACGCGCGTGAAGGCGCTGGGCATGACAGACGGGGGGTAGCGAACTACGCGTGAGACGTGGAGCCACAACGGGCTCGCACGGATGGGGCGGCCATCGGGTGCAAGCGACGTCTGCGAGCACGACCGGCGTGGCCCCCTTGTGTCACGCGTCCGCGATGCTTCGGAGGATCGCGGGAATCTCCGAATGCTCTGCATAAGGAATCACGCGGACGTTGTACTCTCGCTCGATCCGATCCCGATCCGCATCGGAAGGCCCCTTGAGCAACACGTAGTGCCGCTGTGCCGAGGTCCGGAACGCGTCTGCGTTGCCTTTCAAGGCAAGATCGAGGTCGAGCGGATCGTTCATGTCGTAGCCCACGAAGAGCATCACGTGATCCTGGAGCAGGAAGCTCAGCACGGCTTGGTAGGAGCGGTCAGCGCGTGCCTGGTTGTACTCGACCTCCGACATTACGACGGTATCGTGGTGCTCCGCCGTTCCGTGGACCTTGAGGAGCACCTTCCGGCCCGCGCGCAAGTCCCCCAGCGCCCGATCGGCGTCCTTCCAGGTGTAGGGCTGGCGCCGCTGAGTCTCGGGCACGTCTTCGAGGAGATGGTCGTAGTTCGTGGTGAGAATGGCCCGGATCCCGAGGCTGACGAGCGCGCGATGTGCTTCGCCAGGCGCAGCGTTTTCAGGGCGAAAGATGTCGTTAAGGGCGCTCTGGTAGTCCCGACTAAGTGCGGTCCGCAAGGCCCCGAGCTCCGCGAGCATGTTCTCGAGCCGCATGCCGGGCTTGAACCGCGCCCTCTTTGCAGCGATCACGTCGCCGTCCAGCGCATCGTAACGAGCGCAGGCGTCGAGGAGGCGCTCGGGGAGCTGGGACCAGGTGGGGAACCTTCCCGCGACGTCGCGGCCGAGCGAGAGGCCGGAGCCGACGAAGAGGGCGAGTTTGCCATTGCGGTAGGCGTCGAGGAGGAGGCGGGGGAGCTTGACGGAGGACATCGGTGGACTTTGGGGAGGTGAAAAGGCGGCGATGGCGTTGGGCGTAGCAAACGCGGCGTGGACGTAGCGTTGCTTACCATCCCACGGAATGCCCTTGTCCCAGCCGCGCTTCGCGAGTTCCTGGGAGAGGCCGTTCCCAGAGATGTCGCCTACAAGAGCGGATTCGACCTTGGCAGGGTTGGAGAGGACGTCACCCAATCCGGCCAAGGGAAGGTACAGCGCGGTACCTGAGCTGGGATCGGGGTGATGGAGCGCAAGCCCGATCCGCTCGGAATTGCCACTTGCAACGTAAAACCCTTCCGCAGTCCGGGTGAGTAGGGAGCTTGGAGAGATTTCGATGGCGGCGACCGTCTCCAGCGTTGAAGGGTTTATCAGGTGAACCACGTCATTCAACGCCAGGCCCGTGAGCCATTTCCCACTCGGATGCCACGCGAGCGCGCGAATACGGCAGGCGGTTACCGCCCGGCGTATCTTCGGCGTTAAGGGAGATGCGTTCCAAAGCGTGACTAAGCCATTGCTATCAGTCGTTGCTAGCGATGTACCATCGGGATGCCACGCCATCGCGGCCTGGTCCTCGGGGGCTCGTGCCCTACCAAGCAGACGTCCGGTTACCGCATCCCATATTCGTACATATCCCGAGGGGGTGGCTCCGGCAATTCGCTCTCCCAATGGGTGCCATACGAGGACATTCGCCGTCTCGGGGACCTCTTTCAGAGCTATGCGCTGCCCTGTCTGGAAATCCAATACGTCGATCTCGGATGGCCCCTCCCACGAGCCGCGCCGGTAGGCGCGTGCGAGCTTCTTGCAGTTCGGGCTCAGCGCCCAAGCCGGATGCCATCCGGGGAGCTCGTCCGTGGGCATCAGGGCGAACTTGCCGTCGCCATTACGGCCAAGGTGAATGGTTCCCATGCGATGGACAGTCCCCGCAACAAGGGTGTCCTCTTCGGGCCATGCGCTCAGGAGCGACTCAGATGGTCCGAACGACGGGGTACCAATGTAAAGGAGCAGAGCCCCGCTTGTGGCGTCGAAGATTCGCAGCCCGGGAATGACCTTATCTTCGTCCTCGCTGCGCACTGGAGCTGCAAATGCGGCGAGCCGTGCCCCGTCGGGGCTCCAGACCGATCCATGCGCATCCGCGATGACGAGCGCTTCTCTGCCTGTTTTCGCGTTCCAGATGCGGATTTTTTGCCTTCCGTCTTCGATGGCAAGCCAAGCACCTTGTGGATCCCACCGGATGGCTTGGGTGGTGATCGGGTCCGCAAAAGACTCGAAAAAGGAAGCCCTGGAGTCTGGTCTGAGCTCATCCGCACTTTGATGCTCGATACCCGTCGCGTTCTCCCGACGTATGTCGCGACCGTCCCAGATAATTCGCTCCCCTTCCGTATCTACGAATAACCGACCGTCAGGTTGCCAGGCGAGTCGTCCGGTATCCTCCCCGAGGGGGAAGTGCCAAATCTCTTTTCGCTGCTCCACATCCCAGATCTGGGCGGCGCACCCTCCCGAGTTCTCCGCGTAAGTTCCAGCCAGAAAACGGCCGTCTGGGCTCCAAAGCAAAGCGCGCCGCCACGACCTGTACTCCGCGATCTCGAACGACGCCCCGGACGCCACGTCCAGCACTTCCACGCTGTGGCCACAGTGCGCTAGGATGTGGGCACGCGGATGCCAGGCCATATCGAGGGCCCATGCTTCACGCGCGATAATCTGTCTACCGCTTACGGCATCCCAAACCAAGAGGCGTTCGCCAGTAATAAACGAGCCGGCTAGCTTGGTTCCATCTGGGCTGAACGAGAGCCTCTCGGCAGTGCCCTCGAATTGCGCCACGAGCCTCGGGACAACTCCGTCCCACGAGGCGACGAACCCTCGCTCTCCAAGGGCAGCAAGCCGCGTACCCGAAGGATCCCAGGTCATGGAACGCGTCACGGCGTCCGGTGCCATCAAGCTTGCGAGAACTCGATCTGCCGAGCAGTCTCGGATGCGAATCACGTTGTCTACTTCAGCGCTCGCCAGGTACCGGCCTTCGGGGCTTTTGGCAGAGCAGATGCGCCGTCGCTCGACGAGCATCGTTGGACTCGCAGCGTCGGCCCCGATCGTGGCGTTGCCGGACGGCGCTTCCGGGGCAATGCAAGCCGTTACGTCGGCCCCATCCAAGCAAGCCCCTTCCCACCGGCATCCTGTCCACGTCGATTGCCGTAGCGCCGAACCCGACAGATCGGTTCCTTCGAGATTGGCCCCGTGCGCCTCCACCTGCGTGAAATCTGCTTCTCGTGCGCTTGCACGCTGGAGCACCGCTCCATCAAGACGCACGCCCCTCAGTCGTGCTCCATTCAAGGTCGCGGCGGCCAGCATGACGCCTCGGAGGTCGGCGCCCGTAAGATCGGCACCGTCGAAGCGGGCACCTGTGAGCGCGATTCGTTGCATGTCTACACCCGCGAGCCGCACTCCACGCAGGTCCGCTCCCTCGGGCGCCCACCCTTCCGGCTCCTTCGCCCATCGCCCAAGTCCGAGCAACAAGAGCAGCGCATTCGCCGCCGCCCCGGCCGTGGCCGTAGGGTCGGTTCCCCTACCCTTGCGCAACCAGTCCTGAATCACCCGCACCGCTGCCGCGTCCTTCGGTTCCCCTCCTCGACGCAGCACCTCGCCTACGAAAGCTGCCACCTCGGGCGTGAGCCGCTTCGTCGTGAGGGCCTCCACCGGCTTCATCGGCAAGGTTCTGACGAGCGATCTCGCCAGAAAGTATTCCAGCAACGACTTGTGTGCAAATCGATAGCGCTCATCTCCCTCACGCACGAAGAACGCGCCGCCTTGTATCTCGAAGTAGGCTGCTTCCCGCGGCATGTCGTCAGGCAGCTCTCTGGAAAGTCGCTCCCGCACCGAATTCCGCAGTTCCACCAACGAGCAGCTCTTCTTTCCCGTGCGCCACAGCTCTTCTGCAAGCGCCTCGGCAAACGCGATCTTCTGGGCGTCGGTAAAGCACTCGGGATCCCTGGAGCGAGTCTGTTCGAGCCACCTGGCAAGGTATGTCTCGTAAACGTCCGCTGTACCGACGCGCGCCTGAGGGTCGAGCCTGTCCAGCGTCGTCAGCACCATGCCAAGCAGCAGCGGGCGCCTTACCAGATCACCGAGATCATACGTCCGATCGAGCTGCGCCAACGCTTTTCGTGTCGCGATCTCCCCATCCTTGACCCTGCTGACGAGTGCATTAACTCGGTACTGATCGAAGAGCTGCAGCACGAGTCGCCGAATGACGCCCGCCGAGGACCCGAGCGCTTGCTCCGCCGTCGCGCGCAGTCCGGTTTCCGTGGGGAAGTAGTGATCGCGACACGAGAGCACTACCCGTCCGCCTCCCCGCGCAACCCCGAGCAGCCCTGCCAGTCGGCCGCTCAGCTCGGCCTCCCCGACTCGCGTCGCCATTTCGTCGAAACCATCGAAGCACGGGACGAGCAGCTGATAGCGCACGAGTAATGCCAAGGCAGCGCGATTCGCGGAATCGTCGGACACGTCCGCGGCGTCGAGCAGAAGCTGCTCTGCGACCATGTGCGTGTCCGCACCCGCAAGGTTAACCAGAAGGGCCCCTGGTCCTGTGGGCGCGCGCCATCGCTCCTGGGCCCAGCGGGCAAGAAGGGTCGACTTGCCCGTCCCGAACTCACCCAGCAAAAGCGCGGTTTGCCCTCCCTCTGCGAGCCACGTATCCATCGCGGCGAGCGCCGGCTCGGGTCCGGTGCCGTCAACACGCACCGCCGGCTCAATGAATTGACCTCCCACCTCACGCAGGCGATCTTCCACGCGGGCATCGATCCGCGTCTGCGCACCTGCGAAGCGTGGCAGGATCCGGCGCGCTCGCTTTTCCCGATCTGCCCTTGTAAGAATTTCGGTCCCTTCGAGCTTGAGCCCAAACGAGCAGAGCCCCTCCACCATCACAGCACGCTTCGTTTCGACCCACCGATCGGTCGTGCTCGTCCATGCGATCCAGCGATTGCTTCGAGGAACGAGCACGAAGAGAGTGCCGGCTACGGGCGCTTCCGACCAGATGCCTACGACCGCGATCCCCGTCGCCCCTTCGGCGAGGGCAAGCTGATACACATCCTCCGCATGGCGCAAGTACAGCTCAGTAAATCCATGCTTTGGGGCCGCCTGGTGAGCGTGCGTCGCTTCCCGGAATTCGGCAGGCCTGGCGCAAAACGAGAAGACCAGCCCTCCATACTTCCGCACGCCAAGGGCCGCCGGGGGGATTCCCTCCGGAAGCACCACCCGTGCGGAAACGGGGGCTGGCGATTCCGCCACTTTGCCTCCGCCTCGTACCTCCGCGACAAGAGACTTGAGTGCAGTTTGTCCCGCATCCGTCCACGTACCGCGATCGAGCACACTCGCGGCCTTTCGCAGCCGCGCGACGTCCGGCCCCAGATCTGGATGCTCGACAAGCCACGGTTGCATGGCTTCAGCAGCGCCCTTTGCGAGGGCAGCGCACATCGTGTCGAACGGAACGATGTCTGAAGGCAGCACGACCTCGCGCGTGAGCCGTCCGATCTCGTCGACGTTCGACACCAGGCGCAGATCCCTGATAAGCCGTGACAGACGCTCCCTGCGCGACATGGCAATGTCGTTACCGGCTGCGCTCTGTCGGACCGTGGCGCTTGCCTCCACACGCTGCTTGAGCGTTCGCAGCGTAGAGATGTCCTTCGCCGCGAGAAGCGGAGCCGTTTCCTCGATCCATGCCGCATATGCGTCGTCCTCGGGGCGCGCGCGGTAGACGAGCGTCGCCGCAGCAAACGGGCGTACAGGTCTGCGGGCGTCGTAACGCGTCGAGCCTCCCGTGCGCACGAACCCGAGGTCCACATCCGCGACGATGACGCCCTCTTCCCCGGGCTCCAGGCGGCCCACGTGCTCAGGGAATGGCCGGACGTCCGAGTGCTTCTCTTCGTCCACGAAGATCGACGTCCCACCATGCTCCGCCTGGTTCGTGTAGAGCACGGGCCTCCCGTACCGCTTCGCCTCCTCCCAGGCCTTCGCCGCGAACTCACCCACCGTGTGCTTCCCGGTCAGGCTGGGCACTGCGAGGAATCTGCATTGCGCGAGCGGCTCCGTGACCAGCGCCCGGTGCTCGGCGTTCTCGCGGTGGAGGAAGTCAAGACACACCATGACGCCCATCGGCCCTACGATGTCCTCGGGAAGATCCACGGGCGCCCACGACGTTCCGGCCTCGATCTCCTCGCCGACGGCCGTTGCGGGGTGAAACTTGGGCGAGAGCGCGAGGAGCTTTCCGCGGCAGAGCACTGGGGCGACCGCCTGCCGGGGTATCGGCAAGGCGTTGCTCGAACGACCCAGGCGCTCGTAGATGCCCGCTTCGAGCACCTCGAAGTCGACCATGTGCGTCCCCGCCACGACGACCATGTCGCGTGCTGCCTGCGCGACGTCTTCGAGGATGCCCCAGGGGATGCTGTACTCGGGGAAGACGACGAGACGCACGCCCCAGCCGCGGCACGCCTCGAGGATGGCCTTGACTCGCCGAAGCGAGAACGCCGTGTACGCGGTCCGGATGCGGAGACGAAGATCGTCGAACGGCTTGACGAGCGTCGCGGGGACGTCGGACGGCAGAAGAGGCTTGACGCCACCAGGATCCTCGAGCGGCGAGCGCATCTGCAGGAGGATCGCCGGGTGGTACGCGAGTTGGACGACGGCGATGCGCGTGAAGGCGCTGAGCATGGCAGGTGGGAGGGTAGCGAACTACAAGCAGCCCTACGAGTTCATCGCGGAGCGTGCTACGCGTCTTGAGGATTTACGGCGGCCTCATTCCTTCGCGGATGCGGGGGGCTTGAAGGCCTCATGCGGCTCCATGTAGAAGCCGAGATCGGCGCTCCCTTCGAATTCCAGCCGCCCGCCCGTGTCGTTCGTGAGGGTCCGAAGAAGGACCGGGACGAGCCATATGGCCCCGATGACCGCCTGCATGGAGTCGACACCGGACGCCCGACTCCGGAAGACCTGGCCGACCTTGGGCCCAAGGATCTCGATGGGCGCGCGCCAGGTCTCGCCTGTCTCGTCGAGTTCGGCCTTGCCTATGCGGACGATGACCTTCTTCGGCCGTCGGCCTCGCGGTGAATAGAAGTCCAGTTGCCTTTCAGCGATTACTTCTTGCATCCGTTCTTCGACCTATCCGGACACTTGGCCATGCAGTTCGCCAGCCGTCGCATGGCCTCGTAAAGCAGGCCTGACGACTGTTTTTTTGGCAATCGTCGACAATCCGCCTCGTCTTGATCGTATTGCTCGATGCATCGGTCTTCGCATCGCCCCGCGACGCTCGACGGTGGGCAGTCGTTGCCCCCGTTTGCGGCCGCCTCCGGCGACACGAATAGGACTGTTATAAGAAAGACGATGCTTCCAAGACTCGTGATCCGTTGCATGACCCCTCCCCTCGGGGAGTTTACCTGCGCCGATCACGCCGGTCCACGTTGGCGTCCCTCGCCTTCGCTGCCGAGGTGTGCTCGCCCTGGCCCTCGTCTGTCCCTGGCCTTGTTTCTGCACGCATGACGTCGTGTCCTGACGCAGCATCCTCACCGTTCCAAACGGCACGCCTCCGTCCCCCCCAGCGACGAGGTCGTATCCCGTCGACAACGCCCTCGTCCTCCTCCCCAGATTCGCCCGTCCGTCGCCCAAACGACCCCGCCCCGTCACCCCCTCGTCCCCGCCTCCCGCTGCCCCGACCTCCTCCTCATCCGCCACACGCCCTCGTGTCTCCGAAGACTCGGCCCCGCCCCGTCACCCCTTCGCCTTCATCCCCCCGCGCCCCCGTCCCCGTCGTTTTCTTGCTCGGCCCCTAATCTTGAAGACACGGCCTCATCCAACACCCGCGCTGCAATCACGCCGCGCGACAGTACAGCCCTATGCCCCCCGCATTCGGGGAGGAGTCTCTCCATGTCCGATCCCAAGCATCCCAAGCCGAACGACCAGGTCTTTGATCTCTCGGACCTCATCCTCGTCGACATCACGCCCGACCACATCAGCCGCCTGAGCAAGCTCCGCGACGGGTATCACGTGGCTGTCGAGACCCTCGTCACCGCCTCGCCCCTCGCTATCCAGCGCGCGGCGATCCATCCGGGCGAGGTCCAGGCCCTCGCCGCGAGCTGGGCCGACGTCCAGCGCATCGACGAGGTCATCCCCGCCGTCGAGAAGCTCCTCGAGCTCCTCCACGAAACCCGCCTCGTGCGGGGTCACGAGATCGCCATGCGTCTCGGCGAAATGGTGCAACAGATCCGCCGCCGCGCGGATCGCTCCCCTGACGGCGCCGAGATCCTCGCGCCCTTCGAGAAGCTGCTCGCCTACCAGTCCGCGCCCGCGCTCAAGGCCGTCGCGACCAAGGAGAAGGCGCGCGCCAACGAGGAGGCGTCGAGCGAGCCGACCGGCTGATCAACCCTCTCCCGCCCCTCTCCCGCGCGGGAGAGGGGCGCGGCCGAGGCTACCGCAACACCCGCCCCCGGTGCTGCTCCACCCACGGCGAAAGCCGCCCGCGATCCTCCAGCGCCTGCCCCTCCGCCCGCTGCGCCTTCCGCTCCGCCCGCGCCGCCGCCACCGCAATCGCCGCGGCCAGCGTCGCCTCGTCTTCCTCGCGCACGTCCGAATAGCCGAGCAGCGCGTCCTTGTTCTCTTCAATGAAGCCCGTCGTGTAACGGCCTTCCACGAACGCCGGATGCGCGAGCAGTTTCTCGTGGAAAACGATGTTCGTCTTGATGCCCGTCACCACGTATTCCGACAGTGCGCGGCGCATGCGCTGAATGGCCGTCTTCCGGTCCGGCCCCCATACGCTCACCTTCGACACCAAGGGGTCGTAATGGCTCGGCACCGTCGCGCCCTCGTAAAAGCCGCCGTCGTCGCGCACCCACGGGCCCGCGGGCACGCGGAGCGCTTCGATCTTGCCAGGGCTCGGCAGGAAGCCAATCGGATCCTCCGCGTAAATACGGCATTCAATCGACGCCCCACGACGCACGATCTCCTCCTGCCGCCACGAGAGCTGCTCGCCCGCCGCCACGCGCACCATCTCGGCCACGAGGTCCGTCCCCGTGATCCACTCCGTGACCGGGTGCTCGACCTGGAGGCGCGTGTTCATTTCGAGGAAGTAAAAACTTCCATCCTCGCCGAGCAAAAACTCGAACGTGCCGGCCGAGAAGTAACCGACCGAGAGCGCGCCCTTCACCGCAACCTCGCCCATGCGCCGGACGAGCTCGGGCGTCGCCACGGGGCAAGGCGTCTCCTCGACGACCTTCTGGTGCCGGCGCTGGATCGAGCAGTCACGCTCGAAGAGGTGGACCATGTTGCCGTGGCGATCGCCGATGACCTGGATCTCCACGTGCCGCGGCCGGAGGATCGCCTTCTCGATGTAGACCGTCGGGTCGCCAAAGGCGCGCGCAGCCTCACTCTGGGCACGCTCGAACGCGCTCGGCATCTCGTCCGCGTTGTGCACGAGACGCATGCCCTTGCCGCCGCCGCCCATCGCGGCCTTGATCAACACCGGGTAGCCGACGCGCTCGGCCGTCACGCGCGCTTCCTCAACCGTGGACGCGTCGCCGCCAGGCGTGATCGGCACGCCAGCCGCGGCCATCTTGGCGCGCGCGGCGGTCTTCGAGCCCATCGCAGCCATCGCGCGGGACGGGGGCCCGATGAACACGATGCCAGCACGCTCGCAGGCCTCCGCAAACTCGCTCTTCTCCGAGAGGAAGCCGTAACCGGGATGGATCGCGTCGGCGCCGGACTTGCGCGCAGCGTCGAGGACCCGCTCGATCGAGAGGTAACTCTCACGCGCAGGCGCCGGCCCGATGCAGTAAGCCTCGTCGGCGAGCCTCACATGCAGGGATTTACGGTCAGCTTCGCTGTAGATGGCCACAGCGGCGATGCCCATCTCATGCAGCGTACGGATGATGCGGACGGCGATCTCGCCGCGGTTGGCGATAAGGACCTTGCGGATCACGGACGCCCACGTAGCACGGCTCGGGCCGGGAGGGTGGCTGAGCATGCGCACCGGCGCGCCGCGCACCGGGGCTCCGCCCCGGACCCCGCGAGGGGCTGTCCGCCCCCTCGACCCCGGACCAGCCAGGGGCTGGACCCAAGCTCGATGAACTGCGCATCGCGCAGTTCATCGAACAGGCCCGGGTCAAGACCAGCAACGACGTTGCCCACCAAGACAGCCGCGTGGCGGGTTCGGCTGGCAAGCCGGCTTCTTCGTCGGCCTGTTTGAAAAACTGCGCGGCGCGCAGTTTTTCAACCCCGGGTCCAGCCCCTGGCTGGTCCGGGGTGCAGGGGGCGGACAGCCCCCTGCTGGGGCCTGGGGCGACGCCCCAGCTCTGTGCAACGAATCCCTTTCCCTCGGGGCCGTTACGAGCTACCCATCGCCCCCCGTGCAGCGACGCGAATCGGGCCCCGGGCTCTCCTTCCACGAGGCAGGAGGGTCCGATGAGATGGCGGCCTACCAGCCTCGGGGGAGCTCCTTTCCTACCCGCAGCGCCGAGGAGGAGCCCGAGGTCCTCTCCGTGGCTGCGCTTGATCAGCGGCTCCGCCGTGTCGTCGAGACCGCGACGCAGGACGTGCGGGTTCTCGGCGAGGTCGGTGGCTTCCGGCTGCATTCGAGCGGGCATGCGTACTTCACGCTGAAGGATGAGCGCGAGGACGCGCTCATCAACTGCGTCATGTACAAGACGGCCGCGCCGCGGGCGCGGAAGCTGCTCGCGGACGGCGCGCGTGTGGTGCTGACCGGACGCGCGACGGTGTATGCGCCGCGGGGACATCTCCAGTTTTCCGTGTCGGATGTGCGGCCGGCCGGGCGCGGCGCGTTGCTCGAAGCGCTCGAGCGGCTCAAGCAGAAGCTCGCTGGGGAGGGCGTCTTCGCGCCCGAGAGGAAACGCGTGTTGCCCGCGGATCCGGCTGTGATCGGGGTCGTGACGAGTGGCAACGGCGCGGCCATCCACGACATCGTGACCGTGTCGTACCGGCGCGGCGCGCCGCGGATCTTGCTCGCGCGGGCGACGGTGCAAGGGCCGGGGGCCGCGCAGTCGATGGCCCGCGCGCTCGATCAGCTCGCGCGTGTGCCCGAGGTGGAGGTCGTGATCCTCGGGCGTGGCGGCGGATCGGCGGAGGATCTCTCGGCTTTCAACGACGAGGCGCTCGTCCGGAAGGTGGCGAGTTTTCCCGTGCCGGTCGTGAGCGCCGTCGGGCACGAGGTCGATGTGACGCTCACGGACCTCGCGGCCGATGCGCGCGCGGCCACGCCCTCGCAGGCTGCGGAGATGCTCGTCGCGGATCGGGTGGAGCGGCGCAAGCAGCTCCGGCACTTGGTCACGCGCATGTGGCGCGCCACGCGGCAGGCGATCGAGCGGCGGCGTGTCGTCGTCGACAGGCTCGCGCGCTCGATCGGCTCACCCGGGGATCTGCTCGCTGAGCGGCAGCAGCGGCTCGACGAGGCGACGATGCGGCTCGAACGCGCGATGGAGCGGTCGACGTCGCGGCGGAAGGAAGAGCTCGGGCAGATCGAGCGGCGGCTCGCGGCGCGGCACCCGCGGGCGGTGATCGCCGGGGCGCGCGCGGCGACGGGGACGCTCGAGGTACGGCTCGTGGCGGCCGAGCGCCGGCGGGTCGAGCGGCTGCGGACGACGCTCGGGCGACACGCGGCGCGGCTCGACGCGCTCTCGCCGCTCGGCGTGCTCGCCCGCGGCTACGCCATCGCGACGACGACGTCGGGGCGCGCGGTGCGGGCCGCGAAGGAGGTCGCCGTGGGCGAGTCCATCACGGTGCGGGTGCACGAGGGCGCGCTGCGCGCCGAGGTGACGGCGGTGATCGATCCGACGGAAGGCAATGGCAGCGATGGCTGAGGGAAAGGTCTTCGCCGTCCTCGGGCATCCGATCGCGCACTCGCTCTCGCCGGTGATCCACACGGTCGCGTACGCGTCGCTGGGGCTGCCGCACGTGTACCGGGCGATCGACGTGCCGACCGCGGCCGAGCTCGTCGCCGTCCTCGACGAGCTGCGCTCGGGTGCGCTCGGCGGGGTGAACGTGACCTTGCCGCATAAACGCGCGGTGCTCGATCACGCCGACGAGGTCGATTCGAGCGCGATCGAGCCGGGCGCGGCGAACGTGCTCTGCCGCGGCGAGGACGGCCGGCTCCGGGCCTACAACACGGACGCGGACGCCCTGGCGGACGACATCGCGGCGCTTGCACCCGACGCGTCGCGCAAGCGGGCGATGGTGATCGGCGGGGGCGGGGCGGGGGTCGCGGCCGTGGCCGCCTGCAAGCGGTTGGGGTTCAAATTGATCGCGGTGACGTCGCGCTCGTGGGCGCGGTCGGAGAACGTGGAGACATCGCCGTCGGCCGAGCAGGTGCGGCGGATGGGGGCGCTGCCTTTGCCCTGGCCCGGGCCGGGCGAGCCCGCGCCCGATAGCTTCGCCTCGCAGGCCCTCCGGCTCCAGTGGTGGGATCTCGCGCGGGGCGCCTCGCTCGTCGTGCAGGCCACGAGCGCGGGCATGCTCGGCAAGGACCCGGGCGAGTCGGTCCGGGATGTCGTTCCTTGGGACGATCTCGGAAGCGACGCGTTCGCGTACGACGTCGTGTATACCCCAAGAATGACCCCGTTCCTGCACGCCGCCGCCTCCCGGGGCATCCAGGCCGAAGGCGGACTCGGGATGCTCGTGCGACAAGCCGCCCGCTCGATCGTGTTGTGGACCGGGCAAGAGCCGCCGCTCGACGTGATGCGGCGGGCCGCCGAGGGCGCGCTCGATCGGGGAGGGCACACGGTATGAGTGGCAGCGGCGCTCCGGGCGTGTCGATCTGGCCGCACGTCGATGTGCGGCGGGATCTCGGCCGCGCGCTCTTCCGTGAGTGGGTCGCGAGCAACGGCGCCGGCGCGTACGCGAGCTCGACGATCGCGAACATGCACACGCGGCGCTACCACGGCCTGCTCGTCGCCGCGCTGGAGCCGCCGCGCGCGCGGCACGTCGTGCTCTCGCACGTCGACGTGGCGGTGAAGTCGCTCGCGCCGCGTGGGGTGTGGGATCTCGCGACGCACCAGTTCCCGGGGGTCAACCCGGAGCGCGGGCCGTTTTACCTCGACCGCTTCGATCAGGATCCGGTGCCACGCTGGACCTACAGCGTCGCGGGCGGCGAGCTCGAAGTGCTGCTCTCGCTCGTGCGCGGCGAGAACGCCGTGGTGCTGCGTTACACGTGGCGCGGGCCGCATCCGGTCGTGATCACGCTGCGGCCGCTGCTCGCGATGCGCCACATGCACCGGCTCATGCGCGAGCACGGGGCGATGGAGCAGCGCGTGGAGCTGCGCGCCGGCGAGATGCGCGTGCGCCCGATGCGCGCGCTGCCGAAGCTCTGCTTCCGCTACGAAGGCACGTTCGTGGGATCGCCCGATTGGTGGCGGCGCTTCGAGTACCTGCTCGAACGGGATCGCGGGCTCGAGTTCCAGGAGGATCTCTGGACGCCGGGCGTGTTCGAGATCCGCGCGGATGGATCGGGCGCGCCGAGCTTCCTCGTCGTCGGCGTGGAGAAGCTGCCCGAGGGCAAACCCGAGGAGCTCATCGCCGCCACGACGGCGGCGCTCGAAGCCGAGGATCCGGGCCCCTCGGTCCCCGCGCTCGAGCGCAAGCTCACGGTCGCGGCGGAGCTCTACCGCGCGGATCTCGCGCCGGAGCCGGCGATCGTCGCGGGCTTCCCGTGGGCCGAGGGCTGGGGGCGCGACAGCCTGATCGCGCTGCCGGGGCTCTACCTCGCGACGGGCAAGATCGAAGAAGCAAAGCGCGTGGCGCGCGGGATCGTGGCCAGCATGCAAGGCGGGCTCGTGCCGAGCCGGAGGGCCGATGAAGACGGCCGCGCGGACACGGCGTCCGCCGACGCGACGCTCTGGCTCTTCGAGGCGGCGCGGTGTTTTGCCGATGTGCTCGGCGCGTCGGATCCCTTCCTGCAAACCGAGCTCGTGCCCGGGATGACGGCGTCGTTCGAGGCGATCCTGCGCGGCGACGCGCCGAACGGGATCCGCGTGACGGCGGATGGGCTGCTCGCCGCGGGCAAGCCGGGCGACGCGCCGACGTGGATGAACGCGCGCGCGTTCGGCGTCCCGGTGACGCCACGCGTGGGCTGCGCGATCGAGCTCTCCGCGTTGTGGGCGCGCGGCTGCCACACGCTCGCGCGGCTCGCGCACGCGGCGGGCGCAGGCTCGCTCGCCGATCGGGCCGACATCGCCTGCAGGCGGGCGCGCGCGGCGTTCCACGCGCGGTTCTGGTGCGAGCAGACGTCGTACCCGTTCGACGTGATCTCCGAGACGCCAAAGGGAGAGACCGCCTTCGTGGACGCGTCGATCCGGCCGAACGCGATCCTCGCGCTCGCGATCGATCCGGCCTGCTTCTCGCCGGAGCAGGCGCGCGCGACGATCGCGCGGGCGCGGGCCGAGCTCGTGACGCCCGCGGGGCTGCGGACGCTCGCGCCTTCGGACGCGTCGTACCGCGGGTATTACGGCGGCAACGTGTTCGAGCGCGACGCCTCGTACCACCAGGGGACGGCCTGGCCGTGGCTGCTCGGGTTTTACGCGCGCGCCGTGCGGAGCGTGCTGCCGGCGGAGGATCCGCTCGTGGTGGAGCTACCGGACTTGATCGCGGCGGCGGCCGATCGGGACATCGCCGTGGGGCAGGTGCCCGAGCTCGCGAGCGGCGTGATGCCGTTCTCGCCGAACGGCGGGCCGGCGCAGGCCTTCAGCGTGGCGGAGCTGCTCCGCGCCTGGAAGAACGTGCTCGGCTGAGCTCGGCGAGGCCCGCCTTCGCGAGGGTCTTCCACGGGCGCGTGTCGAAGCGGAGGCCGAGGTCGATGGCCTTCCGCGCGAGCTCGCGCGCCCTTCGTGGATCAACGGCGAGGTTCGCCTCGGCCGCGCGCAGGTAGGCGAGGGCGAGGAAACGATCCCGCCGCGCGGGATCCGCGAAGAAGCGCGGGTGCCGTTTCACCATGATCTCGTGTGTCTCGTGGTAGCGGCGGTCGTAGCTCTTCGAGACCTTCGCGGCGTTGCCGACGCGGTAGCGGTAGAGGATCTCGCCGCAGTGGTAGCCACGTCGGCCGGCCTCGGCGGCGCCGATGAGGAAGTCGTAGTCGCCGTTGCCGCGCGCGAGCTCGTCCGTGTACCCGCCGAGCTCGACCCAGAGATCCTTGCGGTAGGCGCAGGGGCCGGGCGTGGGTTGTCCCGTGATGAAGTCGTCCCACGTGACCTCGCGCCGGTGCTTGTGCACGAGCGTGTAGGCGCCGAAGCGCTCGTTGTCGCCGTAGACGAAGGCCGCGTCGGGGTGCCGCGCAAAGGTGTCGAGGACGAGCGCGACGCTGCTCGGCACGAGCTGATCGTCGCCGTCGACGTAGAAGTGGAAGGGCGTCTCGGTCAGCTCGAAGGCTTTGTTGCGCGTCGGGTACGGGCCCATGTTCGTGGGCATCGCGTACTTGACGAGGCGCGGATGGTTCAGCGCCGCGAAGATCTCCCGCGTCCGCGCGTGCTCGGTTCCATCCATCACGAGCACGGCGCACCAGCGGGGATCGGTCTGCGCGAGGACGCTGTTCCAGCAGTCGAGCAGCCAGTCGCCCTCGGCGTAACAGGTGATGCCGATCGTGAGGAGCGGCGCGCTCGAAGCAGGTGCGTTCATGCGGAGAGGGGGCTCAGGCGCGCACGTGCGCGAAGGTCGCCTCGATGTTGAACCAGCCGATCGCCTGAAGCACCTCGGCGGCGAAGAGCCCGACGCGGGGCAGGGGGACGATACGCTCGGCGACGTCACGCCGGAGGTAGTCCCGCTTGAAATACCGGGGACGGCGGCCGCCGAGGTACCCTTCGAACTCCGCGTACGTGAGCTTCTTGTAGTTCGGCGTCCCCGGATCCTCGCGGCGGGTCATGAGGTCGTAGAAGAGCAAGGCGCCCCCGGGGCGGAGGAGCGACAAGCACTTCTCCATGATCTTTTGCTTCGTCTCGGCGTTCGTGACCGAGGTGAGCACCGCGAAGAGCATCACGACGTCGAAGGGGCCGCCCACGTCCGTTTCGAGGATGTTGCCCGCGAGGAAACGCACGCCGGCGCAGCGCTGCCGCGCCTGCTCGATCCGCTCGGGCACGAGGTCCACGCCGACGAGCCCGGTGGGATCTGCGCCCATCTCGACGAGCCAGGCGAGGTTCGAGCCGCCGCCGCAGCCGACCTCCAGCACCCGGAGCGCGCGGAGATCCTCGAAGGAGGCGACGCCGATCTCCTGCAAGGACTGGCGGATGCGGCGCTGGCGTTGGCGCTGGCACAGGTACGCGTGCGGCAGGATCGGCCACCACGCGTTCTGCGGCAGGAAACGCTCGCGGTAGAAGCGGCGTATCTCCTCCGCTTCGTCGCCTTCGCCCGCCGCGCGGGCCTCGTCACGCGCCACGGACGGCCGAGTGCCACGCGCGCTCGGATGCGTCAAGTCACGAGGGCCCCTCGGCGCCGCGCGCGGTTGCATCGATCGGCGAGGGGCCCTATACCCGGGCATCGCTTATGTCCGCTGCCCGCGATTTCCTGCGCGCCGAGCTCGAACGTGAATACAGCGCGTGGTTCGGCCTGCCGCCGCGCTCGTTCCTCGACGGCGTGGTCGAAGCGTGGATGGCCGACGATACGAACTCGAAGCATCGCTTCGACACGATCGAGGCCGCGCTGCCCTCGGCGAAGCGGATCCTCGACATGGCCTCGGGCTGCGGGAGCGCCGTGTTCTACGGGCTGCTCCACGGCTACGACATGGTCGGGATCGATCCCGAGGGGTGGAAACACACCTTCAACGGGATGAAGGCGAAGGAGCGCGGCTACCCCGCGGAGTGGATGAGCCGCTTCCACGACGGCGTGGGCGAAGCGCTCCCGTTCCCCGACGACGATTTCGACTGCGTGACGAGCTACCAGACGATCGAGCACGTGCAGGACGTCGACCGCGTGCTCGCGGAGCTCGTGCGCGTGACGCGGGCCGGCGGCGGGATCCACCTCCGCTGCCCGGACTACCGCGGCACGTTCGAGGGGCATTACCGGCTGCCCTGGCTGCCGCTCTTCCCGCGGCCGTTCGCGCGCGCCTACCTGCGGGCGCTCGGCAAGCCGACGGCGGGTCTCGACACGATCCAGTACATCACGAAGGGCCGCGTCGTGCGGATCCTGCGGGCGCTTTCATCGCGGAGGCCGGGGCTCCGGCTGCGGATCGTGGACCTCGATCGGGAGGCGTTCGCCGCGGGGCGGGAGCGGCTCCCGGGCGAGTTTTCGTGGTGGAAGGCGAAGCGGTATGCGCGGGGGCTCTTCCGCGAGGAGACGAGCGTGAACCTCTTCGTGTACGTCGAGGCGAAGGGAACGAAGGGCCGGCCGTGAGCCGCCTCCGCGTGCTGATCACGGGCGCGACGGGGTTCCTCGGCGCGCACGTGACGCGAGCGCTGCTCGACCAGGAAGCGCGCCTGACGCTGCTCGCGCGGCCGAGCTCGGAGCTCGGGCGGCTCTTTCGCGTGGCCGGGACGCGGCTCGATCGCACGGAGCTTCGCAGGGTCGATCTCGGCGCGGCGGAGGCGGTCCGCGCGGAGATGTCGCGGGCGCAGCCCGAGGTCGTGATCCACCTGGCGGCCGACGCGCGCGCCCGTGCTCCCGAGGACGAGGTCGAGGCGATGCGCGCGCTCCACGTGGGCGTGACGCGTGGGCTCGCGGAGGCTTCGATCGAGCTGGGCGCGCGGCTCGTCGTGGTGTCGACGAGCGACGTGTACGGCAAGCTCCCTTCGCCGCATGACGCGGAAGGTGAGGTCGCGCCGCGGACGCCATATGCGCGCACGAAGGCCGAGGCGGACGCGATGGTGCTCGGGCCGCTGCGTGACCAGGGCCTCTCGGCCGTCGTGCTCAGGCCGTACCTCGTGTACGGGCCAGGCGCGCAGCCGCGACAGCTCTTGCCCGCGCTCATCGCCGCTTGCCTCGCAGGTCGAGATTTCCCGATGACCGACGGCCTCCAGCGGCGCGATTTCGTGTACGTGGGCGACGTGGCCCGCGCGGTGGCCCTCGCCGCGACGGCGCCCGACGCCGTGGGGCGCGTGATCGACCTCTGCACGGGCGTGCCGCGGCAAGTCGCCGACGTGGTGCGCCTCGTCGTCGATCGCATCCAGCCGGCGCACGGCGGGCCCGTGCTCGGCGCGACGGCGCGCCCCGCGGACGAGCCCGAAGCGCACTACGGCGATCCCGCGCCCGCGGAGGCGCGGCTCGGGTGGAAGCCCGAGGTGTCGCTGGAGGAGGGCATCGATCGCACGATCGAAGCGGCTCGGGAGGAGCGTTCCAAGTGAGCGGCCCCGAGCCCGCGCGCCCCGCCGTCGCGTTCCTCCTCGGGACGGCGTTCTCGTTCACCGAGACGTTCCTCTTCAACCAGATGCGCTCCCTCACGCGGTACCAGGCGATCACGCTCTGCAACCGCGTCGCCAACGAGGAGCGTTTCCCCTGGACCGAGCCGCGGATCCTCGGGCGAAGGCAGCCTTCGAAGATCGGCCAGGCGCTCCGCCCGCTGCACGGGAGGCTCACGCTCGATCCGGCGTGGATGCGGGCGCTCGAAGAGACGCGCGCGACGGTGCTGCATGGTCAGTTCGGCACGAATGGGCTCATCGCCGCGGTGTACGGCAAGAAGCTCGGGTTGCCGGTCGTCACCTCGTTCTACGGCGGCGACGTCGGCATCCTCCTCGAACCGCGGAAGCACCTGCGGCGCTACTGGCACTACATCCTCGGCAAGCGCGCGCTCTTCGAGGGAAGTGATCTCGTGCTCGTGCTCTCGACCGCGATGCGCGACGATCTCGTGCGGCTCGGATGTCCCGCCTCGAAGCTCCGCATCCACCCGAACGGCGTGGACCTCGAGCGCTTCCGCCCGGCGCCGCGCGCCGATCGCACAGGGCCGCTCTCGGTCGTGATGTGTGGCCGCGAGATCGAGAAGAAGGGATTCGCCCATGGCTTCCGCGCGGTGCATCGGGCGCGGGCCGCGGGCGTGGATCTACGCGTGCGTTGGCTCCCGGCGCCTGGGCCGCTCGGCGCGCCTTTGCGTGCGCTCATCGAGGAGCTCGGGCTCGGGCCCCACGTCGAGATCCTCGATCCGAAGACGGATCCCGCCGTCGTGATGCGCGAGAGTGAGCTCATGCTCTGCCCCTCGGTGACGGCGGCGGACGGCGACAAGGAAGGTGTGCCCACGGTGCTCGTGGAGGCCGCCGGGACGGGCTTGCCCGCGATCGCGAGCCGGCACGCGGGGATCCCGGAGATCGTGGTCGATGGTGAGAGCGGTTTGCTCTACGCCGAACGTGACGAGGAGGGCCTCGCCGCGGGCCTCGTGCGCCTCGCGAAGGACGTATCGCTCCGCGCGCGCATGGGCGAGGCGGCGCGGCAGAAAGCGCTCGCGACCTACGACGCGCGCAAGCTCGCCATCACGCTGGAGGCGCACTACGACGCGCTAGCCGCGCTTGCTCTGCGTCGGTCTCTCGATTAAACGCTTTTGGCCGTGTCGCGTGAAAAGGTCGTCATCCTCGCGGGTGGCCAGGGGATGCGTCTCCGGGAGGAGACCGAGTTTCGGCCGAAGCCGATGATCACCATCGGGGATCGTCCGATCCTCTGGCACATCATGAAGAGCTACGCGCACCACGGGCTGCGCGACTTCATCGTGTGCCTCGGCTACCGGGGCGAGGTCATCAAGCAGTACTTCCTCGACTACCGCGCCATGAGCCGCGACTTCACGCTGGATCTCGGCAAGGGCGGCGCGATCACGCTGCACGAGTCGCCGGCCGCCGAAGAAGAAGATTTCCGGGTGACGCTCGCCGAGACCGGCCAGCGCGCGATGACCGGGGCGCGTATCAAGCGCATCGAGAAGTACGTCGATACGGACACGTTTTGCGTGACCTACGGCGACGGCGTGTCGAACGTGGACATCGGGCGGCTGCTCGCGTTCCACCGGGAGCACGGGCGTATCGGCACGGTGACGGGCGTCTTCCCGCAGTCGCGTTTCGGCGAGCTGCTCCGCGACGGCTCGCGTGTCGTCGAGTTCAACGAGAAGCCGCTCATGCACGACGGCTGCATCAACGGCGGGTTTTTCGTCTTCAGCCGCAAGTTCTTCGACTACCTCGAGGACGACGACGGCTGCGTGCTCGAAGGAAAACCCCTCGCGCGGCTGGCGAAGGACGGCGAGCTGATGGTCTACGAGCACCGCGGCTTCTGGCAGTGCATGGACACGATGCGTGATCTGGAGATGCTCCGGAGCCTCTGGACAGGAGGAGCGCCGTGGAAGGTCTGGTGAGGGACGAGGAGGCGGATCGCGCGTTCTTCCGCGATCGGAACGTCCTCGTCACGGGCGCGACGGGGCTGCTCGGATCGTGGCTCAGCGAGCGGCTCGTGTCGCTCGGCGCGAACGTCGTGGGCCTCGTGCGCGATTTCGTGCCCACGTCGAGGCTCTTCGTTGCAGGGTCGAAGGGGACGACGATCGCCGAGGGCATGACGCTCGTGAGCGGCGACATCCGCGACCGCGAGCTGCTCGAACGCGTGATGGGCGAGCACGAGATCGACTCGGTCTTCCACCTCGCCGCGCAGACCATCGTGGGCATCGCGAACGCGAACCCGGTGAGCACGTTCGAGAGCAACGTCGCCGGCGCGTGGAACGTGTTCGAGGCGGCGCGCAGGTCGCCGAAGGTGCGCCGCGTGTTGCTCGCGTCGAGCGACAAGGCCTACGGCTCGCACGAGACGTTGCCCTACACCGAGGCGATGGCGCTGCGGGGCGAGCACCCGTATGACGTCTCGAAGTCGTGTGCAGACCTCATCGCCCGGACGTACTGGGTGACCTACCGGCTGCCCATCACCATCACCCGCTGCGCGAACCTCTACGGCGGCGGGGATCTCAACTGGAACCGCATCGTGCCCGGCGTGATCCGCGACATCGTCGCCGGCCGCAGGCCCGTCATCCGCAGCGACGGCACGCTCATCCGCGACTACCTCTACGTGGAAGACGCGGTCGACGCGTACCTCGATCTCGCCCGCGCGATGGAAGATCCCGCCGTCCACGGCGAGGCCTTCAACATCTCGGCGGGCAACCAGCTCACGGTGCTGGAGATGACGCGCGCGATTCTGGAGCGTATGGGGTCGACGCTGGAGCCGGATGTGCGCGGGCAAGCGACGCACGAGATCGCGCACCAGTACCTCGACGCCGAGAAGGCGCGGCGCGTGCTCGGCATCAAGCCCCGGTACGGGCTCGTCGCCGGCCTCGATCGCACGACCGCCTGGTACCGCGATTTCCTCGCGCGTGAAGGCCGCCGCGCCGCCGGATGAGCCTTCTACGGAGCGCGGCGCGCGGCGGGGTCGCGCTCGGGGCGAGCCAGACCTTCGCCACGGCCCTCGGCTGGGTGCGGACGCTCGTCCTGGCGCGGCTGCTCGTGCCCGAGGACTTCGGCCTCGTCGGGCTCTGCACGGTGCTGCTCGGCTTCCTCGGCGCGCTGAGCGACATGGGCCTCACGGCCGCGACGATCCAGCGCAAGGAGCTTTCGGACGGCCACCGCGACGCCGCCTTCTGGATGAGCATCTCGATGGGCGCCGTGCTCTTCGTCGCGAGCGTCGCCGCGGCCCCGGCCCTCGCGGCCTTTTACGGCGAGCCGCGCGTGGTGTCGCTCGTCGTGGTCTCCGCGCTCCCGCTGCTCATCGGCCCCTTCGCCTCGACGCACGCCGCGCTCTTGCGGCGTGATCTTCGCTTCGGGCGTGTCGCCGCCATCGAGGCCGGGCGCAACGTCGCGGCGAGCGCGGCGACGCTCGGGCTCGCGGCGTTCGGCGTCGGGTACTGGTCGCTCGTGTTCGGGCCGCTCGCGAGCCATGTCGTGTCCGTCGTCGCGTACACGCTGTCGAGCCCGTTCCGGCCGCGCTTTCGCGCGACGTGGACGCATGCGCGTGAGCTCTTCTCGTTCAGCGCGTACGTCGCGGGGGCGAGCGCCATCAATTACCTGTCGGCGAACATGGACTACATGATCGTCGGCAAGCGGCTCGGGACCGCGGCGCTCGGTACGTACACGTTCGCGTACGAGACGATGACGTTCCCGCTGACGCGTATCGCCTCGCTCTTCAGCCAGGTGATGTTCCCGGCGTTCGCGACGATCCAGGACAAGCTCGACGAGATGCGCGAGACGTACCTGAAGATCACGCGCGCCGTGGCGATCGTGAGCTTTCCGATCCTCGCGTGGGTGGCGGTCGTCGCGCCCGAGCTCGTGGCGTTGCTCTACGGGCCGCGGTGGCTGCCGGCGGTGGGGCCGCTGCGCGCGCTCAGCGTGGCGGGTGCGCTGAAGGCCGTGGGCACGCTCGTGGGGATCATCTTCAAGTCCCGCGGCAAACCCGCGGTGGAGCTCTACTGGAACATCGCGTGGCTCGTGGGGCTCACGGTGGCGCTGATCATCGGCGTGAACTGGGGGGCCTTCGGCGTCGCCGTGAGCATCTCGATCCTCTGCGTGCCCGGTACGCTCTTCACGGAGTGGCTGGCGTGCCGCTACATCGAGATGAAGCTCTCGCGGCTGCTCGGCGTGCTCGTCGTGCCGACCGTGGCCGTCGTGGTCGCGACCGCGGCCGGGGCGATCGCGCGGCTCGAGCTCGCGACGCTCCTGCCCGCGGGGGTCGTCGGAGACGTCGCGCGGCTCGGGGGGCTCACGTTGATCATGCTGCTCGTGTACGTCGCGACGCTGCGCGTGATCTACCCGCCGATCACCGCCGAGGTGCGCGCGTTCCTCGGGTTCTTCAAGCGCGACAAGAAGGCGCCCGCGAAGGCCCCGACGGAGGCCGAGACGCCTGCCGAGGAAGCGGCCCCGAAGGAGGCACACTGATGCCGACGCTCGTCGGCGTGTACACGCCCGCGGGGGCCGAGCGCGAAGGCGCCGCGCTTTTTCGTGAGCTCACGCGTGATCTCGGGAGCGCGGCTTCGTCGCTGCACGAAGGTCCTCTCCGCGCGGCCCTTTTCCCGCAGCATGCCGGCGAGCGCATCGTTTGCCCCGGCGCGCCCGGCGCCGCGGGGCATGCGATCGGCTTCGGCGGCGATGAGCAGAAGAGCCCTGCCGCGCGCCTCGTCCCGCCGTGGCTCCTCTGCCGCTGGGATGCCGCGCGGGGCGTGGCCGTCGTCGAGGTCGATCGCCACGGCTTCGCGCTCGTCTACGTCCGCACCGTGGGCGCGTGTGTCGTGTTCTCCACGTCCGCGGGGCGCCTCGGGCAGCTCGCGCCGCGCTCTTCGCTCGATCGCCACGCGCTCGCCGAGCTGCTCGCCTTCGACCACCTGCTCGGCGAGCGCACGTTGCGCCGCGAGGTCAACGCGCTGCCACAAGGCGCGGCCCTCGAGATCGGCCCCGCGGGCCCGAGCTTTCCGCGGCGCTTCCGGTACGCCGAGCTTCCGATCGATCGCGGGACGTCGCCGGCTGCGGCCGTCTCCGCGTTGATCCCGCTCTGGCGCGAGGGGCTCGCGGACGCGCTCGCGACCCGCGGGGATCAGCCGCTCGTCGTTCCCCTGAGCGGCGGCCTCGACTCGCGGCTTTTGCTCGCGACGGCCGCCTCCGCGGGTGCGTCTGCCTCGGCCTTCACGTTCTCCGGCACCGGCGAGCGTACGCCCGACATCGGCATCGCCGAAGAGGTCTGCCGCGTGCTCGGCGTCCCGTGGCGCGCGCTTGGCCTCGACGACGATTGGCTCGTCGATCACGCCGTCCGCGCGTCCGCGCTGACGGACGGTCAGCTCAATTTGCTGCACGCCTACGGCATCAGCCTGACGGGCTCGTTCCCCGAGGGGATGCTGCGGCTCGACGGGTTTGCCGGCGACGTCGTGCTCGGCGCGAGTTTCCTCCGCCGCGAGCACCTCACCGCGCGGAGCCCCGAGGCGCGCCACCGCTTGCTCTGGGCTTCGCGTGCTCGCCTCGAACGCCCGGCCTGGCGAGAGCTGCTCGTGCCCGAGGCCCGCGGCGAGATGCTTGATCTCGCCCGCGCCTCCCTCACGAAGAGCCTCGAAGCCGATCCGCTCGACGATCCCCGCTGGTCCGACTTCTGGATCCTGCGGCACCGCATCCGGCGCTTCACGGTGAACGGCCCGCTGCTCTGGCGCGGCGTGGCGCGCTCGGCGTTCCCGTTCTTCGCGCCGGGCTTCATCGATCGGCTGCTCGCGGTCGCGCCCGAGGCGCGCCTCGATGCCGCGCTCCAGGCCTCCTTCTTCTGGGAGGGATTTCCTCACATGGCGGCGATCCCCTGGCAGCGCATCGGCTGGCCCGTGCCGCGCGGGGGCGTCGTGGAGACGCTCGTCCGCCGCCTGCGCAAGCCGCCGTATCCGCCCGCCGCGGCCTTCTTCGATCACGACGCGGTCTTCCGCAGATCGGCGCGGCTTCGTGGGTTTCTCCGCGACCTGCTCCTCGATCCGCGGACCGGGGTCGATCGCTTCGGCTGTTTCGATCGGGCCTCCGTCGCGCGGCTCCTCGCGGGCGTCGAGGCGGGCTCGCGCCGTGGCATGCCGCAGATCGCCCTGCTCGCGAGCCTGGTGCTCTCCGAGCGCGTGTGGGCGCCGCGCTGAGCCGCTTTACGTAGGCTTTCGCGCGAGCACGCACGCGATCTGCCACGGGGAGAAGATCCGCCGCAGCGCGCGCTTGAAGCCTTGGTAGTGCTCGGGTGCGCGGATGGTCAGGACCTCCTGGCGCAGCACGTCGGGCCAGCCGAGCAGCGCCGCGAGCTCGGCCGCCGTCGGGCGGTACCCCGTGTCGATCGGATCGCGGTGGATCGGGTACCGACGCGGCACCGTCAGCACGAGGAGGCCGCCGGGCGCGACGACCCGCGCCACGTGACGGAGCGTCGCCTCGCGATCGGTCACGTGCTCCAGGAGGTTCGTGCAGAGCACGAGGTCGAAGGTGCGATCGACGCCCTTCAGGTTCGTCACGTCGGCGACGATGTCGACGCCCGGCTCCGGCCGCGCGTCGAGGTGCAGCACCTCGAGGCCTCGCGCGCGGAGCGGCGCGAACACGTTCCGATCGAGGTGCGGCTGCACGACGGTGCGGAAGTGGAGCGTGGAGGAGCCGATGTCGAGCACCGTCGCGCCCTTTTCGAGCGGCGTTGCTTCGAGCACGTCGCGGATCCACTCCGACTCGTCGACGAACACCCGAACCCCTTGTCACACGAGGCCGCCTCCGCGCAAGCACGAGCCTCGGGATCGGGTATACAGGCCCCGGCGCGCCGATGTCCTCGTGTTACCTCGCCCTCCGCCTGAAGAACCCCCAAGGCCTGCCCGAGGGCCTCTCCGCGCGCCTCGATCGCGCCTTGCCGTTCGTGCCGGAGGCGCGGTTCTCGGCTGCGCGCGGCGGCATCCAGCTCTGGGCCTTCCTCCGCGACGAGGGGCTCTGGCCCGAGCCGCGCTGGCACGAGGATATGAGCGGGGCCGCGGTGATCACGGGGTACGGCGTGGCCGACGATCGCCGCCTCCTCGGCGCGGCGGACGTGCTGCGGGAGGCCGACGCCCCGGCCCTGCGCCGCCGGTTTCACGGCGAGTGGTCGATGTGCAAGCTCACGGACGAGGGGCTCTTCGTGGCCTGTGATCCGGTCGGCACCGAGCACGTGTACATGACGGAGCAGCCGGGGTTTTTCGCGGTTTCGAACCGCGCGCGCCTGCTCTGGGAGCTGATGAAGGCGCTCGGCCCGCGCCCCGTGCCCGATTTCGAGGCGCTCGGCGGGCTCATCTCGCCCGGCTACCTCGTCTGCACCGAAGGCACGGCCGTGCGCGGCGTGCGGCTCGTCGACGCCCACACGGCCGTCGTCGTGCCCCGCGACGCGGGCCCCGTCGAGATCCGCGCGCTCGGCGGCGGTGAGCCCGCGATCCCGGGCGCGGCGCCCGATTGGGACACGCTCGCGGAGCATTTGCGTTCGAACTTCGCGTGGATCGCGGGGACGAACAAACCGATCCTCGCCGCGCTGACCGGAGGCAAGGACAGCCGGCTCGTCCTCGCGGCCTTGAAGAGCGCGGGCCTGGAGAAGCGCGCGAGCCTCTACATCAGCGTGCCGCCCGAGCACGCCGATCACCTCGCGGCGCGGCGCATCGCCGATCGGTTCGGCCTGAACCTCGAACGGAAGAGCCCGCCGCCGCGCACCCGCATCCTCGAAGACATGCGCCGCCACGTGGCGCTGACCGAGGGCGCGCTCAACGCGTGGGACATGACGGGCGCGGTCACGTACCACGCGCGCCTCGGCCTGCACGGGCTCTTCGGCGAGCTCTACCGCAGCCGCGGCGCAGCCTCGCCCGATCCCGAGGCCGCCGCGCGTTTCTGGTTCAGCTCGCCGAACCTCGGCGGCGTGCTCCGCCCGGAGGCGCTCGCGCCGCAGATCACGCGGACGGCGCGCTGGATGAAGGGCGAGCTCGATCGCGGTACGGCGCCCGAGCACCTGCACGAGGCCTACTACGCGCGGCAGTACGTGCCGCGCTGGATCGGCCAGGCGCGGCTCGGCGACGGCATCACCGCGCTCGTCCTGAACCTGCTCTACCACCCCGCGATCCAGCGCGCGTTCGGGGGGCTGCCGCTCGCGGACCGCACGAGTGATCGCGTGCACTTCGAGCTCATGTCGCGGCTCTGGCCCGAGCTCGTGGAGCTGCCCTTCGCGAACGCGTCGTGGAAGGCCGACATGGTCGCGCGGAGCACGAACGCACGCGCGGCGATCACGACCGAGCCCGTGCGGCACGCGCGTCCGATCCTGGGCTCGGGCTGGCAAGAGCCCGCGCTCGTGGGGCAGTGGCGTGTGATCCGCGAGCGCCTCGAAGACGCGAGCTCGTTGCTGGAACCCCTCGTGGTCCCGGCGCGCCTGCGGGCGTTCCTCGACGTGGCCGCGGTCGTGCTCGGCGTGCCCCAGCCCGTGTCCTCGCGGGCGCGCACGGCCCTGCGCTCGCCGCTCTTGCTCTTGCACGCGCGGTCGCACAAGGCGCGCATCCTGCGGATCGTGCTCGGCCTGCTCACGGTCGTGGAGCTCGAAGGCGAGCTGCGCGAGGCCGAGTCCGCGATCGTGCGTGTGACCTGAGGGCCGTCAGCGCCGCTTCACGCGGTCGAAGATCGGCATGCGCGCGATCATCGACTGCGCCGCGCGCATGCCGGCGAGGACGACTTCTTCCGTGGGCGTGCGCTTGCGGACGGGCTTTTTCCGCGCGTCGAAGGTCGCCATGTACGCGTCGAACGCGGGCTCGATACCTGTGATGTTCTTGCGCACGTCCTTGTACCGGCGCGACTTCCAGATGAACTCCCGCGCCGAGCGGCAGTAGTCGTGCCGCATGATCATGCCCGGCGCGTAGACGGAGCGCAGCGCGGGGAAGGCGTGTTTCATGCGGTAGGCGAGGTAGAGCCCTTCGCCGCCGTAAAGATCGTCGCGGAAGCCGCCGATCGCGAGGTAGACGGCGCGGCGGATCAGCATGTTGCCCTCGGTGGAGACGTTGTCCTCGTCCCACAGATCGTCGCCGCGGTCGTAGTGGCCGGCCCACACGTTGTACCAGGGGTGCTTGTGCGGGACGATGCGGCCACGCGCGGCGCCGATGGTCTCGTCGCGGAAGAGGTTCACGCCGTACTCGACCCAGTCGGGCACGACGAGGCCGTCGTCGTCGATGTAGGCCACGAGCTCGCCGCGCGCCCAGCCCATCGCCGCGTTGCGCGCCACGTTGAGCGGCAGCCCGTCGCGCAGGCGGAGCTCGACGTCGACGAGGTTGCCGTACCGATCCCGCAGATGGTCGAGGCCGCCGCTGTCCGCGAGGAGGATCTCGTAAGGCAGATCGAGCGCGACGGTTTGCCCGCGGAGGTGGCGCAGGCAGTCGAGCAGGTAGTCGGCGGCGCGGTAGGAGATCACGACGAGCGTGACCGCGGGATCTTTGACCTCGCGGCGCACGACGAGCTCGCGGAACTCGGAGGCGTATCGGGCGCGAAACGCCTCGCCGAGGCGCTTTTCCTCGTCGCCGATCCCCGCGCGGTCCGGCAGCGTCGGAAGTCTCTCCTCGGAGGGCTCGTGGGTCGTCTGCATGGGTCAAGCGGCGCCCGCGGAGGGCTTTTTGCACACGAGGAACTTGCGCGGGTGGATGCCGTAGCGCGCCCGCGTCGCTTCGTCGAACGTGCGCTCGACGTCGACGATCTCGACCTCGAAGCCGATCTTGCGCAGCCGATCCGGGAGATCGTGCCCATAGCGGCGTCGGTGCATCGCCTCCTCGGGCCGCGCCCTGCCGTACTCCTCGGTGGGCGCGTTCCAGTTCATCGCGTTGTCGAGCAGGCCGACGCCGCCCGGCGCGAGGATGCGGTAGAGCTCGCGCATCGCGCGGTCGTCGTCCTCGATGAGGTCGAGCACGTGGAAGCAGACCCAGAGGTCGAAGGTCGCGTCGGCGAACGGCGCGGCGACGAGGTCCCCGCGCACCATCGCGTGCGGCGCGTAGAGGTCGAACGAGACGTAGTCGACGTCGTCCGGGAAGAAGCGGCGCGAGTTCGAGAGGGGCCCGATGTCGAGCACGCGGCGGCGCTTCTCACCGAAGAAAGGGGCGAGCGTGTCGCGGCAAAAGAGCGGCAGGAGGCGGACGCGATCGGTCGAGCCGCACGCGTAGCAGAGCGTGTCCTCGCGGTAGCTGTCGACGTAGTAGATCGGCCCGAAGCGCTCGCCGCTCCAGCCGCAGAGCGTGCAGTCCCGATCGCCCCCGCGGCCCCGGAGGGCGCCGCCGATCTCGCGGCCGAGCGCGCGGAAGGCGCGAACGCCGTTGTCGACGCCGTCCTTGCGGCCGAGCTTGGCGAAGCGGGCCATCGCGACGCCGATCGCGGCGGCGCGGCCGAGGTAGGCGCGCGCGCGCACGAGCGGGCCCGGAGCGGGAAGAGTCGTGCGAGTCACGGAGGGCCGTCTACTCAATCGGGCGCCGCGCGTCGACGCGTTTTCTCGCGTCTCAGCCGTCGCTCTTCCGCCGCTCGTCGTAGAGCCGCCGCGCCGCCACGAGCAACCGGCTGCGCTCGTTCTCGGCAGGATCGTCGGTCACGACCTCCACGAGCGCCGCGAGGATCTCGCCGACCACGGGCCCCGGCGGGATGGCGAGCTCTTTCATGAGCTCGTTGCCCCGGATCTTCAGGTCCTTCGTCCCGAGGGGCGCGCCCGCGGCGAGCAGGCCCGTCGCGCGTTCGCGCAGCCGCTCGATCGCTTGGACCTCGTCCGCCGGGTCCCGCCCCTTGCCGCGCACGTCCGAGAGCGCCAGCGCGTACAGATCCGGCGCGAGATCCGGCGTGACGCGGCGGATCCAGCGCCGCACGGCCGCGTCGGTCCAGCCCTCGTCGTAACAGATGAGGTGATGCCGGACGAGCGCGGCGATCCGGTCGCGCTCGTCGTTCGAGAAGCGCAGCCGGCCGAGGATGTCCGTCGCCATCTCCGCGCCGATCTTTTCGTGATCGTAGAACGTGTAGTCCCCGGTCTTCTCGGAGAACGCGCGCGTCCGCGGCTTCGCGATGTCGTGCAGGAGCGCAGCCACGCGGAGGAGCGGCGCGGGCTCGCTCGCGTCGAGGGAGGCCATCACGTGGCCCCAGACGTCGAAGGCGTGCCACTTGTTCTGCGTGCAGCCGACCGCTTCGAGCAGCTCGGGGCAGGTGATCCCGAGGACGCCCGTGCGGCGCATGGCCTCGAACGCCACGCTCGGCCGCGGCGCGCGCATGCTCTTCAACCACTCGTCGCGCACCCGCTCGGCGCTCACGCGGCGGAACGTGACGAGCGAGCGCGGCTCGCCCATCGCGCGCTCGGTGTCGGGATCGATCTCGAACCCGAGCGTCGCCGAGAAGCGCGCGGCCCGCAGGATCCGGAGCCCGTCCTCGCCGAAGCGCTCGCGCGGATCCCCCACGGCGCGCACGACGCGCGCGTTGAGATCCCGCTCGCCGCCGAAGGGATCGATCACGTGGCCGTCCACGGGATCGAGGGCGATCGCGTTCACCGTGAAGTCACGCCGCGCGAGGTCCGCGCTGATGTCGTCGACGAACTCCACCGAGTCGGGGCGGCGCCCGTCGCTGTAGGCGCCTTCTCCGCGGAGCGTCGTGATCTCGTAGTGCACGCCGCGCAGGAGCACCGTGACCGTGCCGTGCTGCAGGCCCGTGGGGATGACCTTGCGGAACATCCGCATGACCTCCTCCGGCCGCGCGTCGGTCGCGACGTCCCAGTCCTTCGCGGGCTGGCCGCGCAGGAGATCACGCACGCAGCCGCCCACGATCCAGCCCCGCTTGCCGTTCTCGCGCAGGCGGCGGCAGATCCCGAGCACGTCTTCGGGGACCTTTTCGATGAGGTGAGCGACGCCTTCCACGGCGCTCGGCTTTACCACGCTTCTGGCGCGGAGACGCCTGTCACGGCTTGTTGGAGCCGCCGTGGTAGATGTCCACGATGTCGCCGCCGCTGCTCGCGGCGTTGTTGCCCTTCTTCGTCGTGGGCAGGGGGCCCACGTGCACGCCGCCGGCCTTCGTCGTCGGCGGGCGCGCGGTCCCGGCGTCGGTCGTGGCCGGCGTCGTCCCCGCGATCGCGACGAGCTTGAGGGTCTGCTTCTCCTGGGAGCCGTCGATCGTGATCGTCTGCGTGGTGTAGCCCGTGGCCTTCACTTCGAGCGTCACGGGTTTGCCCGGCTCGACCTCGAAGTTCGCGGGGAACGTGAGCTGCTTGCCCGCGTAGGTCGTCGACGCGTTCGCGTCCCGCGGATCCACGTCGACGAGCACGATCTTCTTCGCGACGCTCGTGGAAGTGGGCGCGGGCGGCGCCGTGGCGGATTGCGACGTGACCGCGCCGGGATCGGGTTTCGGGCCTGGACCGCTCAGCAAGATGAGCACCGTGCCGAGCGTCGCGCCCATGACGACCGCGCCGACGGCGATGAAGCGGAGCCAGGGCGATTTCTTCGGTCTGTCCGCGACCCCGTCGGGCACGGAGGCCGAAAGCCCGTCGGGCCGCGAGGCCATCTCGGCGACGGCGTCGGGCACGTGGCCCTGCTGGAAGCGCTGCAGATCGGCCGCGAGCGCGGCCATGTCGGGGTAACGATCCTCGGGCGCCTTCGACAGGCACTTGAAGATGATCGCTTCGAGATCGACCGGGCACGGGGGCTCGAGGCCAAGCTTCGCCAGCGGCGTGGGCGGCTGGTACATGTGCTGGCTCAGGATGCCCATGAAGTTGTCTGCGACGAAGGGGAGCTGGTTGCTCACCATCTCGTAGAGCATGATCCCGAGCGAGTAGATGTCGGTGCGGTGATCGAGCGGCGCGCCCGCGGCTTGCTCGGGCGACATGTAGTGCGGCGTGCCGAACACCGCGCCCGCGCGCGTGAGCTTGTTGTCGCCGCTCGTCGCGACCTTCGCGATGCCGAAGTCGAGGATCTTGACGAACTCTTTGTCGATCCCGCGCTGGATGATGAAGATGTTCTCGGGCTTGAGATCGCGGTGGATGATGCCGCGCTCGTGCGCCGCCGCGAGGCCGTTCGCCATCTGGATCGCGACCTTCGCGATGAGCTCGGGCTCGAGCCGCTTGGCCTTGTCCTCGTTGAGCTGGATCAGGCTCTTGCCGTCGAGGAACTCCATCACGAAGTACGTCGAGCCGTCCGGCAGATCTCCGAAGTCGGAGATGTCGATGATGTGCGGGTTGCCGATGCTCGACGCGGCGCGCGCCTCCTGCAGGAAGCGCTCGAGGATCTCGCGGTCGCGCGCCATGTCGGAGCGCAGGACCTTCACGGCGACCTTCTTGTCGATGACCTTGTGGCGGGCGAGGTAGACGAACCCCATGCCGCCTTCGCCGAGGAGCTTTTCGATCTTGTAGCGATGATCGAAGGTCGTGCCGATGTACGGATCCTTCGAGCCCGGCGCGCGATCCGCGTCGACGTGCGCGGGCGGCGGGATGTCCGGGTCCTGTTCGCCACGGCGCGACGCGGGCAGGAGGTCCTCGTACGAGCGCCGCGACGTCGGCTGCGGTTCGTCCGGGTTCGAGCTGAGCCTGCGGCGCGGGGGATCGCCGTCGGGCGTGGAGATGCGGCTGCGCCGCGCGCCCGTGTCGATCTCGATCTGCGACCTCGCCAGCATCGCGAGATCCGCGTCAAGCGGCTCCTCTTCGATCTGGATCACCGGCGGCGGCGCAGGAATCGAAGGTTTTTTCGGCATCGCCGGCGGCGGCACGCTCGCGGGGTTCGTCGCGGCCGCGGCGGACACGGCCGGCGCGAGCGGCGGCTTCTTCAGCGAGGGCAGCGTCGCCGGGCGCGGGATGCCAGGCGAGGAAGCGCGCGCCGCTCCCGCGGGGATCGGCGGCACCGGAGGCGGCGGCTTCGTCGCGGCAGAAGGCGCGGGCGGCGGCTTCGTCGCGGGTTTCCCGCCCCCAGGATGGGGCGAGCTCCCCGCTGCGACTTTGGGAACCGCAGGCGGCTTGGGCAGGGCAGGGGGCTCGTTGTCGGGGGGCGACATGCAGGAGATCGCAGATAGTTCGGGAAGCTAGGGGCCATCGTAGCAGGACGCGGCGAGCCCGAGAAGAGCGTGGAGGACGTCTGTCCGGTCCAGGCTCGATTGGCCGTCAGGGACGCGATCGGGCATCCCCCGAGGGGCCCCGCGCCGTCGCCCCGACCCGCCTCCCATGCCCGCCCCGAAGCTCCCACGTGCTGCGGAGCGGCCCTTCTGCTAGAGGCTCCGCCAGATGGGCTACCCTCTCGAGGTTGCGCTCCGGTACCTGGGGAGCAAGAAGCGCGCGTTCATTTCGGTTGGCACGGCCTTCGCGATCCTGGGCGTCACGCTCGGCGTGGCCGCGCTCGCCACCGTGATGAGCGTCACGGGCGGCTTCCAGGCGCAGTTCCGCGAGAAGGTCCTCGGCGTGAACGCCCACGTGCTCGTGCTGAAGTACTCCACGGATTTCCGGGAGTACCGCTCGATCATGGAGCAGGTCGCCAAGGTGCCCGGCGTCAGCGCCGTGGCGCCGTTCAGCATCAACCCGATGATGCTGACCCACGGCGACGCGACGGCCACGGGCGTGCTGCTCAAGGGCGTCGATCCCGCGACGAGCCTCGGCGTGGGCATGCCGGAAGGTTCGCCGTACGTCCTGGATCTGCCGAAGCAGGTGAAGTTCGGTTCCCTGAGCGGCCTGCGCCTGCCCGGCGCGAAGCCCCCCGAGCGCCGGAGCGGGGGGCCGGAGCTGCCGCCCGTGCCGGTGCTCCCGGACAAACGTTCGCTCGATGCGGACGCGGGCGCCGACGGAGGCGGGGGCACGCAGGGCTTGCTGCGCGCAATCGAGGAGGATCTGCGCAAGGCCGAGAAGGCGGCGCCCGTGCCCGACAAGGAGAAGCTCGAACCGAGCGGCGGGGGCATCGAGGAGATCCTCGCGATCGAGGCCGGCAAGCTCGGCGGCCCGGACAAGAACGAGGCCGACAAACCGAGCGTGGCGGACGACAAGGTCGCCGCGGCGGACGACGTCGCGGACGCGGGCGTCGCGGACGGCGCGCCCGTCGGCTCGGTCGAGCCGGAGGGCGGCTACGCGAGCAAGCTGCCGGACGACGACGACGTGCCGAAGGAGATCGATCCCGACCTCTGCGCGGATCCCGCCGTGGTCGCGAAATTGCCCGGCATCGTGGTCGGCGTCTCGCTCTCGAAGACCTTGAAGCTCGGCCTCGGCGATTGCGTCACGGTCACGTCGCCGACGATCGGCTACTCGTACTCGGGCGGGTCGCTCAAGCCCCCCGTGGCCAAGCGGTTCCGCGTCATCGCGCTCTTCGAGGCCGGCTTCGATCAGTACGACTCGAAGCTCGTCTACACCGACCTCTACGAGGCGCAGGCCTTCTACGACCAGGGCGACACCGTCACCGGCGTGGAGATGAAGGTCGACGACATCGACGAGGCCAAGCCCATCGCCAAGCAGATCAGCCAGAACCTCGCCAGCGGCCTCTACCACACGATGGACTGGGAGGAGCTGAACCACGGCCTGTTCACGGCGCTGCTCATCCAGCAGATCCTCATGAGCGGCGTGCTCGCGCTGATCATCGTCGTCGCCGCGTTCACCGTCGTGGCCACGCTGATCATGGTCGTGCTCGACAAGACGAAGGAGATCTCGGTCCTCAAGGCGATGGGCGCGACGGACGGGGAGATCCTGCGCATCTTCCTCTACCAGGGCGGGATCATCGGGCTGCTCGGCACGACGTTCGGGCTCCTGCTCGGCGTGCTCGTCTGCAAGGGCCTGCTCGTCTACGGCTTCCCGCTCGATCCGAAGGTCTACTTCATCTCGGAGCTGCCCGTGCAGGTGCGGCCGCTCGAGTTCGTCATCACGGGCGCCATCGCCATCGTGATCTGCCTCGTCGCGACGATCGTCCCGAGCCTCTACGCCGCCCGCCTCCGCCCCGCCGAGGGCTTCCGCGCTCAGTCGTGATCGGATGATCCGTCGTCGTCGATCGGCAGCGTGAACGAGAACGTCGTCGTCTTGCCGGGCTCGCTCTCGACCCTCATCCGGCCGCCGTGCGCCTCCACGAGGCCGCGGCAGATGTAGAGGCCGAGCCCGAGCCCCTTCATCCGCGTCGCCCCCGCGATCCCCCGCTGAAACCGCGAAAAGAGCCGCGGCATGAGCTCGGGATCGATCCCCGCCCCCTCGTTGCACACCCCCAGCACGATCTCCCCCGGCACGATCTGCAGCCGGAGCGCGATCGGCGTGCCGGGTTTGCCGTACTTCACCGCGTTCGAGACCAGGTTCTCCACGACCTGCTGGATGCGCGCCGCGTCGATGTGCACGAGCGGCGTGTCCCGATCGATCGAGAGCCAGACGCGCGCGCGCGCCTCGTTGTCGGCCATGTCCTCGACGATCTGGCGCAAGAGCGCCGGCAGGTTTGTCGGGGCCCGGACGAGCTCGAGCTTGTGCGTGTCGAGGCGCGAGAGGTCCGAGAGATCGTCGGTCATGCGGATGAGCCGCTCGGCGCTCGCCCGGATCCGCTCGACCTTGCACTTGATGTTCGGCTCGACGACGAAGCGGACCAAGTGCGCCGCGGTCGCGAGGATCGTGGTCACGGGCTGCCGCAGGTCGTGCGCGACGATGCTCGTCCACTCCTCTCGTAGCCGCGCGAGTTCCTTGATGGCGGTGATGTCGCTGAAGAGGACCACCGCCCCGTGGATGAAGCCGCTCTCGTCCCGCACGGGCGAGGCGTTGACGAGCGTGTGCATGTTCGTCCCGTCCGGCAGCCTTCGGATGAGCTCACGCCCGATGACCACCTCGCCGCGCAGCGCGCGTTCGATGCTCAGATCGCCGGGCTCGACCGGCGTGCCGTCCGGGTACGTGACGACGCTGCGCAGGGCGTCGAGGTTCGGCGTGGCGTCGACGAGGTTGCCGATGAGCAGGTCCGCCATGCGGTTCTGCGTGATCCGCGGCGACGCGACGTCCTGCCAGAGCTGGATGCCGACCGGCGAGCTCTCGATGACGGCCCGCAGCCAGCGGCGCTCGTCCGCGAGGGCCCGCCGCCCCGCCTCCCGCTCGTGCTCCGCGCGGCGGAGGTCGGTGATGTCTTGCACGACCCCGAGCACGTTGCGCGGCCGCCCCGCCTCGTCCCGCGTGAGCATGGCCTCAACGCGGACGATCCGGAGCTCGCCGTCCGGCCGGAGGACGCGGTGCTCACAGGAAAAAGGCTCGCCTTTCTCGAGGAGCGAGCGGAAGCCGAGGAGGACCCGCATCCGATCCTCGGGGTGGAGCGCGCCTGCGAGCGTCTGGTGCGGCTCGGGGCCCGCGCGCGGCGGCAGGCCGAAGATACGGTAGACCTCCTCCGACCAGCACGACTCCCCCGTCGCCGCGTCCCACTCCCAGTGGCCCACGTGCGCGACGGCCTGCGCCCGTGAGAGGCTCTCGCGGCTCCTCCGGAGCGCCTGCTCGGCGCGGCGCTGCTCGGTCACATCCTGGAGCGTGCCGACGATCCGCACGGCCTTGCCCGCGGCGTCGCATTCGATGTCGGCCTCCTGGTGGAGGAGCCGCTCCTCGCCGTTCGGGCGGCGGATGTGGATGTCGACCGAGAAGCTCCGGCCGGTCTCGAGCGCCGGGGACGACGTCCGCGCGCGCGTGATACGCGACGTCGATCGTGCTGCCGTCGCCCCGGACGAACGTGAAATGGCCGGATTGAATTCCTTCGACCAAAAACTGCCGCCAGAGCTCCTCGAACCGGGCATTGCCGTGGGCCGGCGTGATTTCGTGGATCGAGAGGTTCAGCATCTCCTCGCGGCTCCGGCCGAGCAGGCGGCAGGCCGCGGCGTTCGCTTCGACGAAGCGGCCCTCGTCGTTCGCGACGAGCAGGCTCCCCATCGCGGCGTCGAAGAATCGTTGAAACGTGAATTGCCAGGCCTCGGCTTTGGCTTCGGCCTCGGCTTGCGCCTGCTTCTCCGCGAGCACGCTCGCCGCGAGGCCGGCCAGCGCTTCGAGCGTGTCGCGGGTCTTGGGGTGGTTCGGTCGAGCGACGCCCGCGACGAGCGCGCCGACCCGTCCGTCGGGGAGGTCGACGGGCGCGGCGAGGAAATGGCGTACGCCGCTCGCCGCATGGGCCATGCGAACGTCCTCGGGCGCGATGGGCGCTCGGGCGTCGACGGCCTCGGTCGTGCCGTCGCGGACGACGCGCGCGACGAGGCTCGACGCGGTCAGGGGGATGCGGTGGAGCGGCTCGGGCCATTCCGGCGGGCCGCCTCGATGGGCGACGAGATCGAGCGCGCGCCGCTCGTTCGGCAGGTAAAGCAGGAGAACATCGGCTTCGAGCGCGTGGAGCGCCGCCGTGTACAGGCGCTCGAAGGGCTTCGCCACGGATTCGCGTGTCCAGTCACGCGCGGCAGAGCCCTCCATGGCATCCGGCCCGGGGCCAGTGCCCATGCCCATCCATGCTGGCCAGGTTGTTCCCCTCCACTTGCTCACGTGAGCGCCGCTGGTTTGCTGAACGAACCATGAAGCTAACACAAGCAGAATCGATCGAGAATGGCTCGTCGAGCCTGTGCGTGCCTCCGGTTTGCGCGGGGATGCGGCCGAACGCGGGCGTGCCACGTGCCGCGGACGGCGGCTCGGCAGGGCGGCGGCGCTTCAGCCGGGTCGGTTGTAATTCGTGTCTTCGAGGAGGATGACGTTTGTCTTCGAGCGGGTCTCGCCGACGTTCGTCACGTAGACGGCGGGCTTGTCCTGAACGGGACAGACCTTTTCGCAGGCGCCGCAGCCGATGCAGAGCGAGGGGTCGACGTGCGGGCGCTGCACGTGCACGGTGGTCATCCCGGGCTCCTTGCCGTCCTCGCCCGCCATGGGCAGGCGCTTCGGGATGTCGACCTCCTCGACCCAGATGGCCTTGGGCGAGGTGGGGCAGAACTCTTCACAAACGATGCACGGCGTGGCCATGGCCCAGGGCAGGCAGCGGCCCTGATCGTAGAACGCGGTGCCAATCGAGATCGGCTTCTGGTGGATGCCGAGCTTCTGGTCCTCGGTAATTTTCTGGATCGCGCCGGTCGGACAAACCTGGCCGCAGAGCACGCAGGAGTGCTCGCAATACCCGATGCGGGGGATGAGGATCGGCGTCCAGATGCCCTCGACGCCGGCTTCGAAGAACGCCGGGTGCAGGGCGTTGTTCGGGCAGACCTTCATGCATTCGGCGCAGCGGATGCAGCGCTCGAGGAACTCGCGCTCCTCGACCGAGCCGGGCGGCCGGATGACGCGGTGGTCGTAGTTCGCGTCGATGACGTCGGCGATGCGCATCGCCGGAATGACGACGGCGCCCGCCGCGGCCGAGGCAATTGCGGTGCGGCGGCCCGTGTCCGGCTTCGAGATCGTGCTCTTGCGGGTCGGGAGGAAGCGGAACTTGATCACGTCCTCCGGGCAGGCATTCTCGCAGTTCAGGCACATGTGGCACTCGTCCTGGCGCCACTTCACGCCCCCCTGCGGCGAATCCGCGCCCTGGCAATGCACGATGCACAGGTTGCAATCGGTGCACTTCGCGTGGTCCTTCTCCATGCCGAAGAGCGCGAAGCGGGCGAAGACGCCGAGGAATGCGCCGAGCGGGCAGAGGACGCGGCACCAGAACCGCGGGATCACGCGGTTCATGAACAGGATCGCGACGAGCAGGATCCCGATGAACCAGGTCTGGTGGAAATAAAACTGCTTCGATTGCCAGACGGTCTGCGCCAGGAAATCCTGCGCGGCGTCGGTCGCACCCTGGACGGGGCGCACGCTGGCCTGGCCCGCCGCGACGCTCGCGACGCCCATGATGTACTGGAGGGCCGGGATGACGCCGAGCCCGATCGCGCGGACGGCGACGCAGATCGGATCGAAGAGGCCGCCAATGGCGCTTCCTGCGACGCTCGCCGCGAGGAAGGCGTAGAGCAGGTAATACTTCACCTGCTGCCGCGGCGCGGTCTTGTTCGATTCGACGCGCTTGTTTCCGCGCAAATATCGGGAGGGGAAGATCCAGCCGAAGAAATGGTGCAGCGTGCCGAACGGGCAGATCCACCCGCAAAAGACGCGGCCGAAGACGAGCGTGACCGCGAGCAGGCCGACGGACCACGCGAGCCCGCGGTAGACCGTGTGCGTCGAGAGGAGCGTCATCGCCGCGACGAACGGGTCGGCGAGCAGAAACGCCTCGACGGGCAGGGGCAAGCGCACCGCGGTCTCGGCGGACGCGAACGAGCCGCGGAACGCGGTCTGGAAGAGGAAATAAAGAAACAGCGCGAGAAAGCCGGCCTGCGAGACGCGGCGCACCCAGACGAGGATGCGGATCGACCAACGCGCCTCGATGCCCGAGCCGGGGCGCCCTTTCACCTTGGCGGGCTTGGCAGGCTTCGCAGGCGGGGCCTTGGTCGTTCCGACGACAGCGGGAGCGGCCATCGTCAGACCTCCACCCAGTGCAGGTCTTTCCAGTGCATCGTGCCGAGCCCGCGTTCGTGGGCCATGCGCAGGTACGGGATCTCCTCGGGCGTACGGCCGATGAGCTGGCAGCCGTAGGCGTCGACGGCGACCTGATCGACCGAGGCGAGCAGCGTGCGCATCTCCTTCGCGTCGGCGATGTTGCCGCCCTGCGGTCCGTTGCGCACGAGGACACGCCAGGCGTCGACGATCGTGAGCGTCGGTTGCATGAACGTCGCGAGATCCGCGATGGAGACGTCGATGTTCTGGTGGAGCCGGTTGCGGCGCCCGCCGAGCGAGCCGTACCAGTTCTTCATCGCCGCCGTGTACTTCGAAAGGTTGTGGTGCTTGGCGATGGGGACGTTGATGACCTTGTCCGCGTTGATGAGCGGCGTGTAGACGGGCCACTCGTCGAGGACCTCGCCCTTGAGGCGCATGCCGCGGAAGCGGTGCGCCGCGGGGAGCACGACCTCGGCGCCGACGTCGTACGCGGCCTTCCAGATGCCGGAGCGCTGAAAACAGCGGTTCGGCTCGTTGCACGAGGCGTCCGTGACCACGACGCGCTTCGCGCCCGCGTCGTAGGCGAGCTTGACCACCTCGGCGACGACCCGCGGGTTCGTGTTCGCCGCGTGGATCGGGGTGCGATCCCAGCCGATGTTCGGCTTCACGACGACGATGTCGCCGCGCGAGATGAAGCGGTTCATGCCGCCGAGCGCGGCGATCGCCTTGCGCACGAGCGCCTCGGGCTCGGCCGCGTTCTTCGCGATGACGAGCTTGGGCAGCTCCGCGGGCGCTTCCTTGAGCCGATAATCCCGCGTCTGCGGCCGATCCTTCGAAGGTCCCTCCGCGATCGAGCCGCGATCGAAGCGCATCTTCGCGAGGGCCCCGGCCCCGCCGAGCACGAGCCCCACGGCGGCGAGGCGCTCGATCATCTCACGGCGCGAAATGTTACGCATCGGAAGCTTTCCTACGGATAGCAAGGCCGCGCCGGTGGAACAAGCGGGCCGCGCGGAGGAGAAGCTAGTGGGCAGGGGAGGGGTCGTCGACGATGATCGACCGCGGAAACGGGGCTACGGGGTCGGCGGCGCGGGTGGTGTGGGTGGAGGCAGTGGAGGCGGCGGAGGCGGCGGAGGTGGTGGAGGCGGTGGGGGCGGGCCCACGGAGGCGAGCGACGTGAGGGCGGGCGGAGGCGAGACGGACGCGGAGGCCGCGGGGATCATCGCGCCCGACCCGGAGGGCTTCATCTCGGCGCGGAGTTTGTCCCGCTCGTCGGTGCACGTCTTCTGCTCGGCGACTCCGCGCTCCCGCTCCTCGGTAAGCTTCTTCAGCTCCTCGGCCCTCTTCTCGGCGAGGGCCTTCTGCTCGTCGCGCTCGTTTCCCAGGACGACGCGCTGTTTGTCCCACTCGGCCTCGCGGCCCTTCCACTCGGCCTCGGCCTTCTCGGCGGTCTCCTCGCACGTCTGCAGGCGCGCCGCGCCCTGGTCGCGGAGCCTCTTGATCTCGATGGCGCAGTCGAGCTCGCTGCCCGACTCGCAGAGCTTCATCTGCGCGTCGAGCTGCTCGTCACAGAGTTTCTTGTCCTTGCCCCAGGACGCCTTGCACTTGCCGACGTCCGTCATCGCCGTCTTGTAGGAGGCGTTGCAGATCTCGATCTGATCGAACTGCCGCGCGCCTTCGGCCCGCGCGCGTTCGAGCTCGGTTGCGAGCTTGAAGGTTTCCCGTTTGGAGAAGGCGACGACGGCGCCCGCGGCGGCGAGGAGCAGGAGCGCGCCCGCCGACACGCGGAAGGCCTGGAGCGCGGCGCGTTGTTTTTGCCGTTGCCGCTCCTCGGCGCGGGTGATCGCGCGCTCCGGTTCGAGCAGGACGTCGAGCTCCTCGGCGAGCTCGCTCATCGCCGGCCGCTCGCGCGGATCGTGCGAGAGCCACCGCGCGAGCGCCTGATCGATCATGCCGCGCGCCTCGCCCCGCACGTCGGGGAGCGCGCCCGCGGGCAGGGGGTGTTTCGCGCGGACGTCGAGCGCCCGTTCGAGGTCGTCCATCGTGTTCGCCGAGGCGCCCGGGAAGTGGTCCTCGCCGACGAGCGAGACGAGCAGCGTCGCGGCGAGGCAATAGGTGTCCATCTTCTCGCTGATGGGCAGATCCCCGGGGTTGCCCTTCATCGCGGCGAGCTGCTCCGGCGAGGCGTAGAGCGCCGTGCCCGCGACGAACGTGCCCTCGCGCTCCGCCGCGACGCCGAGGTCGAGCAAGATCGGGTGCACGCGCCCGCCGAACGTGGCCAGGAAGATGTTGTCTGGCTTGATGTCCTGATGCCGGAGGCCCGCCGCGTGGAGCGCTTCGAGGCCGCGGGCGATCGCGAGGACGACGTCGTGGGCCTCGCGCAGGCCGAGGGGCCCGCGTTCGAGCCGCTCGGCGAGGGTCTCGCCGCGGTAGACGGGCATCGTCAGCCACACGTACTCGGGCGTCGTGCCGTGGTCCTTCATCTGGACGACGTTCGGGTGGCCGACCGTCGCCAGCATGACGAGCTCGCGCTCGACGTTGCGGCCGGCGAAGTGCGATCGCGGCAGGATCTTCAGCGCGACCTGGTGCTCGGGGACGTCCTCGCGCTGGGCGACGTAGACCTTGCCGAACATGCCGGCGCCGAGCAGGCGCTTCAGGCGGTAGACGCCGCCCACGACGTCGTCGATGGTCGGCATGATGACCACCGAGGGCGGGCTCGCGCTCTCGTGCGGGAGGGCCCCGGCGCGCTGGGAGTCGTCCACGACGGTCACGGCGTAGGCGTGCACGGTGACGGTGGCGCGGAGGTTCGAGCTCTTCACGGCGAGAACGAGCGTACCGCGATGCCTCCCCGCGCCGCGAGAAAGCAGCAGCGCGCCGCGCGCTGGCTCGGCGCATGCAAGCCCCTCGGGCAGTCCCTGGCAGCCGAGCAAGGACGTGCCGCTCGGGGCAAGATCTCCCCGTTGCGTGGTTCGGGGTGAGCTTGCAACCTGCGCTCCCCAGGGAAAAGGAGCATCGTCCATGACGACGGGAGCGAACGTGAAACTGCTGGTCCCCATCGACTTCGAAGCCGCATCGGCCAAGGCGCTCGCGCTGGCGAAGGATCTCGCCGCGCGCCTCGGCGGCCAGGTCGTGCTGGTGCACGCCTACCAGCTCCCGGTCTACACGTACCCGGGCCTCGAACCGACGCTTCTCCCCGGCTTCCACACGGAGGTGGCCGCGGCGGCGCAACGCGCGGTGGAGCAACTCGCGCAGCAGGAAGGCGTGTCCGCGGTGCTGCGCCAGGGCGATCCCGCGACGGAGGTGCTCGCGGCAGCGGAGGAGCTCGGCGCGACGATGATCGTCATGGGCACGCACGGGCGCACCGGCGTCGCACACCTGATCCTCGGCAGCGTGGCGGAGAAGATCGTGCGGAAGAGCCCGGTCCCCGTGGTGACAGTGCGGGAGGACTGAACGACCCGGGGGGGTTCGGATGCCGCAGTACCGTCTCGCTGATCTCGGCCTTCTGCCGAACGTCCTCAGCGCGTTGCGCCTGCCGCTCGCGGCGGTCTTCCCGTTCGTCGTCGACGACGTGCGGGCCGCGCTCGCGGTGCTGTTCGCGGCTGCGCTGACGGACGTGCTCGACGGGTGGCTCGCGCGGCGGCGGGGGCAGCTCACGGCCGTGGGGGCGGTCGTGGATCCGATCGCGGACAAGGTCTTCGCGGTGACCGTGGTGGTGACGTTGCTCTACACCCGGCGCATGCCCGCGTGGGCGCCCCTGGCCTTGCTTTCGCGCGAGATCCTGGAGGCGCCGCTGCTCGCGTGGGTGCTCGTGAGCCCGAGGTTCCGCGGGGCGCGGCGGGCGGGGGCGCGGGCGAACGTGCCGGGCAAGCTCGCGACGTGCGTGCAGTTCGTCGCGGTGGTCACGGCGATCACGGCGCCCCATCTCGTGGAGGGCGCGCTCGTCGCGTCGGCGTGCGTGGGGACCTTGGCGGGCGCGTCGTACTGGACGCGCGAGATCGAGCGGGCGCGGAGGCTCGCGGGCGGATCGCCGCGCGGCACCTGAGGCGCACGAGCCCCTTCGCGCGCGACGCGGGCCCATGTAACGTGGCTGCCGCGATCCGAAGGGCCTCCTCGACCAGGACGAACGATGCGACCGAAAGTGATCTTCGCGCTCTCCAGCGTGATCCTCGGGCTCTTGCCGGCTTGTTCCGCGGGCGCGCAAGCGCGCTCCTACGCGGCGCCCTCGCGATCGATGGGCGATGTGAGCACGCCCGCGGAGATCGTGGCCGTCGGCGGAGAGGAATCGCGCGAGGAAGCGCTTACGGTGAGCGGCGGCGATGAAGATGGGATCTCGCTCGCGAGCACGCTGGGAGGCGCCGCGCTGGGCCTGCGGCAGGCGGAAGGAAATGCGGCCCCCGCGCCTCCGCCGCCGCCGGCGGGGTCGAAGAAGGACCAGGCACCCCCGAAGGAGGCGCCCGGCGCGCAGACGGCGCCGAGCAGCGAGGCGACGGGCAAGAAGCTCGAAGGCGACGGCACGGTGGCCGTGATGCGCGCGCCGATGCTCGTCTACACGGCCCGCGTGAACATGGCCGTCTACGAGGTGAAGAGCTCGCTCGGCGAGGTCGAGTCGCTCGCGCGGAGCCTCGGCGGCTTCCTCGCGCGGAGGAACGATCAGTCGATCACGATCCGCGTGCCGGCCGGCCGCTTCGACGAGGCGATCCGGCGCATCGAGAAGCTCGGCGACATGCTCTCGCGCGACGTACAGGTCGAGGACGTGACCGAGGAGTTCCACGACACCGAGATCCGCCTGAAGAACGCGCGCGCCGTGCGCGAGCGGCTGGAGCAGCTCCTCGCGAAGGCGACGAAGGTCGAGGAGTCGATCCAGATCGAGAAGGAGCTCGAGCGCGTCGCCGAGACCATCGACCGGCTCGAAGGGCGCATGAAGTTCCTGCGCGATCGCGCGGCGTTCTCGACCATCACGGTGACGTTCCAGCCGCAGAGCTCGGCCGAGCTCGGCAAGCGTCGCTTCAACCTGCCCGTGCCCTGGATCTACGAGCTCGGCCTCGGCCGGCTGCTCAGCCTGTGACGGAGGGTTTCGTGCGATTCCGACTTGGATCCATCGCTCTGTTCGCCCTGCTGCTCGTCTCGGCCTGCCGCCCCTTCGAGCCGGCCACGCCGCCCGGCTTCGTCGAGCTCGAAGACCGGTACGGCCGCTCCGAGTACCGCGCCACGACAGCCGACGGCGTGGTGATCGGCATCCGCGCGTTCGACAACGATCCCAAGGGCGAGCGCGCGTTCTGGGTGCGCGCCCTCGAGAACCGCACGCGTGACATGGGCGGCTACGCGCTGCTCGAAAAACGCGAGGTCAAGGATCGCGCCGGTCTCACGGGGACGCAGCTCCGCTTCGGTCACGATGAGGGCGACGAGCCGTACCTCTACTACCTGACGGTCTTCGTGACCGACGATCGCGTATTCATCCTCGAAGCGGGCGGGGCGCGGGCGCAGATGCAGCGGCTCGCCGAGCAGATCGACTGGTCGGTGAAGAATTTCCTCCATCGCTGACGCCATAGCTCGGCCCGTCCGCGCGGAGCCCCCGCGCGCTCGCGACGCGTCTTGCTTGCGCTCGGCCCCTTTGCTACCCCGCGTCTGGTGCGTCACCTCCTCCCGTTCGACCTTCGGCTCCATCGCCCGCGGCCAAGGTCGCTCGCCGGCGTCGCGTTCCTCTTGCCTGCGCTCCTCGCTGCGCCGGCGTTCGCGCACGGCGGGGGCGTGGCGAGCCCTCCGATCGAGGTCCCGCCGCCGCCGCCCGGCGACGGCGCGACGGCAGTCGGCGTCCTGAAAGACGTCGAAGCCAAGGCCCAGGATCCACGCTCGAAGAAGGCCGTCGCGGACGCGATCACGCGCTCGAAGAAGGCGCTCGAACGGGCGCACGGCGCGCGCGCGTCGGGGGACGTCCCGCACGCCCGGATCCTCGACGGGGTCGCGCTCGAATGGGCGGAGACGGCGCGGGATCTGCTCCGCGCGGCGGAAGCCGAGCAGGCGGCCGCGGCCGTCGCCGAGAAGGCGAAGGAGGCCTCGACGCAAGCCGAACGCGCGCGCGCGTTGCTCGAAGAGACGCAGGCGCGGAGAGGCCGCGCCGAGGCCGAGCTCGAGCGCGCGACGGCCGAGGAAAAAGGAGCCCGCGAGGCCGCGGCGAAGGCCGAGGAGGCGCGCATCGCCGGGGGCAAGGGCAAGGACAAACCGGCCAAGAAGGACGACGCCAAGGCCCCGAAGAAGGCCGGCGGCGGCGCGGCCGCGGTCCCGAAGAAGGGGAAGGGGAAGTGATGAAGCGAATGCTCCTCGTGGCGCTCGTCGCGCTCGCCTCGGCGTGCGCCCCGGTGCCGCGCCCGCCGATCCTCTCCGAGGTCGACGCCGTCGATCAGGGCGCCGCGGCGAAGGAGGCGCGTGATCTCGCGCCGCTCGCTTATGCGCGCGCCGAAAAACACCGGAAGGAGGCGCATGCCGCGTTCGAGGCCGGCGACGTCGCGGGCGCGCAGCTCCACGCCGAGTGGGCGCTCGCCGCGTACGCCCACGCCCACACGCTCGCCCGCGTCGCGCGCGCCGAGGCCGACGCGAAGAGCACCGAGGCAGAGCTCGCTGCGCGACAAGCCGAGCTCTCGTCGCTCGACGGCGAGCAGACCCGCGCGGCCGCCGAGGTCGCCGCGCTCGAAGCGCGCATCAAGGTCGCCCGCGACGCGCAGCCCGTCGCGCCGTCCGGCCCCGCGGACGCGGCGCGCGAGAAGGCCCGCGTGGCCGCGGCGCGCTCGCTCGCCCTCGAAGCACGCATGCTCTGCACGGCGGCGCGCCTGCTCTTGCCCGAGGTCCCGGCGCCGAAGGCGGACGTGCCCGCGCCCGTCGGCGCGCCGACCCGCGAGACGCTCGTCACCGAGCTCGACGAGGCCCAGCCCATCGTGAAGAAGCTCGACGAGTCGCTCGCGCAGACGGGCCCTGCGCCGATCGATCTCGCGACACGCGCCCGTTCGAGTTGCCTCACCGCGCTGACGGGCATGCGCCGCGCGATGACGCCGGTCACGCGCGCGCCGGGCGCGGGGGACGCGCTCCTCGGCGAGATCTCCGCCACGCGGGCGTTTTCGCCGTCGCGCGACGATCGCGGCATCGTGGTCACGCTGCGCAACCTCTTCGCCGGGGACAAGCTCACGCCGGCCGCGACCGAGCAGATCACGCGGCTCGGCAAGCTCGCGGCGCAGAACCCGCGGTTCCCGCTCGCGGTCGTCGTGCACCAGGACAAGGAGCCCGCGGCGAAGGAACAGGCGGCCGTGAAGGCGCGCGCGGACGCCGTCGCGGCGGCGCTCCGGGGGGCGAACGCGCCGCGGGTCGACGTCGTCCTCGCGGGCGCGGCCGCGCCCGTCGTCGATCCTGCGGGCAGCGATCGGGCGCGCAACGCGCGCGTCGAGATCGTCTTCGTCACCCCCGAGACATTCTAGTAGCATGCCCCCGCGCGCGTCGTTTTTGCGCATGAGGTCCCGATGCGTTCGAGCTGGCTCGCTTCTCTGATCGTCCCTGCTGCCCTCGTGGCGACGCTGCCTGCGTGTGAGGACAACACGAAGGAACAGGAGCAGGCCGCGGGCTACGTGCTCGACAAGCTCGTGCCCGTCGCGAACGAGGACGCCGGGCAGGTGCGCCGCGGCCTGCCCGAGGGCGCGAAGAAGCTCGGCGAGGTCGTCGACGCCGATCCCGGGGCGAACCTCGTCGCCCTGCAGAAGGCCGTCCGCGGGGCGCGCGCGTCGGTGAAGGATCTCGACATCGCGAAGAGCACCTTCTTCACCTTCGTCGACACCACGGGCATCGCGCTGCGCAGCGAGGCCGATCCGGATCTGCTCGCGCAGAAGTCGGTCCTCTCGTCGTTCCCCACGCTGAAGAAGGGCCTCGAACCGAGCGCCGGCCTCGTCGAGGCGTGGGGCGAGATGCAGGAGATGCGCGGCGTGCGCACGGGGCCCGACACGCAGTGGGTCGTGGCGCATCCCGTGAAGGACAAGGAAGGCCAGGTGAAGGGCATGTTCGTCACCGGCTGGTCTTTCCGGCGCTTCGCGCTTCGCCTCGAAGAGATGGCGAAGCGCGAGCTGCTCGACCGCGCCGAGCGTGAGAAGCAGAAGAACGTCCCGATCGTCTATGTCTTCCTCGTCCGCGAAGGGAAGGCCTACGGCGCGCCCGTCACGCCCGACGTCAACGCGCAGGCCGTCGAGGGCATGGATCTGGTGAACAAAACGCAGAGCGGCCCCTACCGCGGCTCGCTCGAAATCACGAACCGCCCCTACGGCGTCGCGGCCCAGCGCGTGCCCGATCTCGGGGAGGGCACGATCCTCACCGTGATCGCCTCCGCGATCTGAAGGCATGAACTGTCGTGGCGAGCGAGCCCCCGCCCGCACCTCCGGCCGGTGATCCCGCGGCAAACACGCGACGCAAGCCTCGCTCGCGCCGCCGCCGGATCGCCACCCTCGTCGTCCTCGCGCTCGCGCTCCTCCTCCTCCTCGATCAGATCGGCGTGCGTGAGCTCTCGGGCCGCGATTTCCCGCAGACCGACCCGCTCTCGCCCGCGCTGCGCGTGCATGTCGAGGCGCTCGCCGCGCCCGCGTGGGCCGGCCGTGTCCCCGGCAGCGAGGGCAACGCCGCAGCAGCGCGTTACCTTGCCGACTCGCTCGCTGCGGCCGGCGTAAAACCCTTCCCGTCGCTCGGCGGTTACCTCGCGCCGCTCGCCGAGCCGACCTCGCCGCTCGGGCACAACGTGCTCGGATGGATCCCGCCCGAAGGCCCGGGTGAGCCGCGCGGCACCGTCGTCCTCGGCGCGCACTTCGATCACCTCGGCAAGACCGACGAGGGCCTCCTCCTCGGCGCCGACGACAACGCCGCGGCCGTCGCCGTCCTCCTCGGCGCGATCCCTTCGCTCCTCGCGCAGCATCCGCGCCCGTACGGCATCGCCGTCGCCTTCTTCAACACCGAAGAGTCGCCCTACTTCGGCACGCCCCGCCAGGGCTCGCAGCGCTTCGTCGCTGCGCTCCCCACGGAGATCGGCGGCCTCACCTCGATCCGCCTCGCCGTCGTCCTCGACCTCATCGGCGGCGTCGTCTGGCGCCGCACCGCGGAGACCATCTTCGCGTGTGGCGCCGAGAAGACCCTCGGCCTCCCGGCGATCGTCGACGGCGTCCACGAGCCTGGCCTCGACGTTCGCCGCCTCGGCATCCACGCGGTCGAGAACATCCCTGGGTATGCGCCGCAGCCCTTCTCCGACTACGACGTCTTCCGGGATCACGGCGTCCCGTTCCTCTTCCTCTCCAGCGGCCGCACGCCGCGGTACCACCGCGCCTCGGACCTCCCGGACACGCTCTTTTACGACCGCATGGCGCGCACCTCGCGCTGGATCGCCTCCCTTGTCCCAGCGCTCGCCGCCGCGCCGCCTGCGCTCTCCTTCGACCCGCGCGGCGAGGACCTCGCGGCCGATCGCGACACGCTCCGGTTCGCCTTCGACGCGGCCGCCAAGCCCTGGAGCTCGATCCCAGGAACAAGCCCGATCACCGCGGCGCGGATCCTCGGCGATCGCAGCCGCCTCGATGCCATGGCCGAGCCGGGCCACGTGTGGACCCCCGAGGATGCCAGGTCGATCGAGCGCGCGAGCTTCCGCCTCCAGTGCCTGCTTTATCGCTACCCGGTCTGCTTCACGCTTTGACGCTGCGGTTTTGCGTTGTTGCGGAGCCAACGCAAAGCCCCGCCGAACGAACGTGCGGAACGACCTCTGCGCGTGCTCATCGCTTCATGCTACGTTCGCTCCCGGAGATTGCTCGAGAATGCCTGCGAACATCGACCAGATGCTCAAGGTTTGCCGTGAGGTGATCGCTCCGCTCGTGCGCGCGGATCAAGGCGAGCTTTACCTCGTCGCGGTGGAGCCCGACCAGATCACGCTCCACCTCGCTGGGATGTGCGCGGGTTGCCCCGGCGCGAACCTCACCGCGAAAGGCGTCATCGAGCCGGCCGTGCATGCGGTCGCGCCCTCGGCGCGGGTCGTCGTGACGAGCGGCATCCGCATCCCCGAAGGCGCGTCGCTCGTCACCTGAGCCCACGCGGGGCCGCGAAGGCGACGCACTCGCGTGTCGGCCTTGGTTTGTCCTGGAGAGAGGGAGGGCGTTTCGCCCTGAAACGCGAAGGGCCCCGCGGTTTGCGGGGCCCTCGTCGGTTCACTTCTTCTTCTTGTCGGCGGGCGGAGGCGGCGGCTCGGGGGCCTTCTCCTCGCCGCGGATCGCGGCGGCCACGGCAGGATCGATGGCGTCTTCCTGCTTCGGCTTGTTCGGGCGCAGCGAGTCGATGTTTTGCAGCGTCGCGTTGTCCTCGTAGGCGATCGCGATCGCCGGGTCACCGCGCTCGATCAAGCGCACGTGCGTCGTCGCGTCCTTCCAGTCGACGACGGTCGCGTACATTCCGAGGTCCGGGTTCGGTGGGATGATCCGGCCCGGCGCGCCGTACGCCGTGGAGAGCTTGACCGCGGCCTCCTGGAAGTTCGCGCCGAGCGACGCGCCCTTGGAGAGCTTGATCTCGTCGATCATCTTCCAGAGCTTGTCCTGGATGAAGAAGAAGTACCGGGTCTTGCCGTCCCGGTTCATCGACAACATCCACTCTTTGTTGAGGTAGCTGTACTCGCCGCGGAGCGGCGTGGAGTCCGTGGCGACCGGCAGCTTGCCGAACTCGATCTTGCTGCGGCGGAAGGCGTTTTTCTCTTCCGCGAGCGCCGCGTCGAGCTCCCGCATTTTCACGCCGGGTGAGACCTTCTGGTAGAGCGGCTTGTATGCCTCGTCGAGTTGCGCGTCGATCGCCTCGCCGACCTGCTTCGTCGTCATGCCCCACTTGAGCGACGCCGGCTCGAGGGCGATGGGCTTCTTGACGACCGCCGGGCCCATCGGGGCGGGCGCGGCTGCCGCTTTCTTCTTGGCCTGCGCCTCGACCACCATCGGGGTCACCGTGGCCGTGAGGCCAAACGTCGTCGCCAGGAGCGCCGCCCAAAGCTTGTTCACCTTCATCTCCACTCCTCCGCCCCGCCGGCCCGCGGCCGGCAAACGGGATCTACCAGATTCTGCGGGAAAAGGGGCCCGCCGAGGTCTTCGGGGTGTTGGACGAAGCCCGCGTCCGATCGATGGAAAGGGATCCGATCGAGGCAGGAGGCTGCCAGCACTGACAGATCGGAGGGGACGTGCTAGTTGCAGGCCCGATGGCGCAGCTCTTGACGCGGACGGCCAGGCGGGCCAGGGCGGTCGCGCTCGGCGCGGCCCTCGGGGCGCTCGTGTCCGGGTGCGGGGCTGCGGGCGTTCAGGGGGACCCGAACGTCGTCGCGCATCCCCGTTGGCTCGGGCATGACCGGGAGCTCTTTGACGACGTCGTTGATGCAGGCGCCCTCGGCCTCGGCGCGGACGTCTCGAATGCGCAGAAGGATCCGCTCTTGAAAGAGCGGGCGCGCGGCTCGGAGCTCGTCTCGCGGGTGCGGGTGAGCACGGTGACGGTCGAGTCGCTCGACCAGGTCCGCACCTACCGCCTCGTCCTCCAGGTCATCCCGCCGGCTTTTGGCACGCCGGCGTTCGAACAGACGGCCTTCGAGCTCGTCATTGGGCCCGCCGCCCCGTCCTACGGGGTCGCGCAGGCGTTCGACATGCGCCTTCGTGGCGCGTCGTTCATCGGCTTTCTCCATCGCTTTGCGGGCGAGGGAGACGAGCCGAGCAGGCTTCACTGGCATCTGTCGCCGGACACCGCCGAGGTGGCGGCTGCCGTGACGGATGCCCTCGCCCTCGCGGAGCTGTCCGGATCGTGAGCAACGTCAGCATCAAAACGTTGAAGGAAGTCGAAGGGATGCGGGCCGCGTGCCAGATGGCCGCGGAGACGCTGCTCGACGTCGGGGAGATGATCCGCCCGGGGATCTCCACCGAGGACATCAACCGCTTCGTCCACGACGACACGGTTCGGCGGGGCGGTTGGCCCGCGCCGCTGAACTACCACGGCTTCCCGAAGAGCGTGTGCACGTCGGTGAACGAGGTCGTCTGCCATGGCATCCCGGGGCCGCGGGTCCTCGAGCCGGGCGACATCATCAACGTCGACGTGACCACGATCTACAACGGGTTTTACGGCGACACGTCGGCGACCTTCTACGTGGGCAAACCCTCGTCCGCGGCCAAGCACGTGACCGAGGTCTCGCGACGCTCGCTCGATCTCGCGATCGCGCAGGTGCGCGAGGGCGCGCGGCTCGGGGACATCGGCGCGGCGATCCAGGAGTTCGCCGAGGGCGAGGGCTGCTCGGTGGTGCGCGCGTTCGTCGGGCACGGCATCGGCCGGGTGTTCCACGAGGCGCCGCAGGTCTCGCACGTCGGCAAGCGCGGGACGGGGATGCGCTTGCGTGCTGGGATGTGCTTCACGATCGAGCCGATGATCAACCTCGGCCACCACGACGTGGAGGTCCTCGCGGACAAGTGGACGGCTGTCACCGCGGATGGCTCGCTCTCCGCGCAGTTCGAGCACACGCTGGTCGTGACGAAGAACGGCTGCGAGGTGTTGACGCGCCGGAGCAGGAAGCTCTCGAACAGCGAGATCTTCGGGGATGTGTTTTCGGTCGCCGCCGCGGCCACGACGCGCTAACGGACCACGGGTCCCATGCCCCTCGACGAAGCTGCGCGCGGCCGGATCGCGCCGTACGTCTCCAGTCTGAGCGACGACGTCTTCGCCCTCTCGGGTTTGCCCGAGGAGGTGATCGCCGTCCTCTTCGCCTATTATTCGCGCAGTCGCGACGATCTGCGGACGAACCTGGCGCGCTTGCTCACCGACCAGGAGCTCGACGTCGGGGAAGGCGTGACGACGCGCCCCTCGTTCGGGCTCGCGACGGAGAAGGCGCGCGCGTTCCACGAAAAATGGGTCGTCGGCTACGGGCACGCGTCGGTCGCGGAGCACGCGGTCGTGCACCTCGCGATCGAGAACGTGAGCATCGTGGCCTCGAAGGTGATCGAGGATCTCCGGCTCGGCTCGTACACCGAGAAGAGCACGCGTTACGTCGTCTTTGATCGGAACAGCTTCGTCGACCTGCCCGAGCTCGAAGGCCCGCTCGGGCAGACGTACCGGGCCAGCGCGGAGCGGCTCTTCACGACGTACGTCGACCTCATGGCGCGCGTGATGGATGCGCTTCGCGTGCGCGTGCTCCGGCCGCCGGGCGCGTCGGAGGCGGCGCATGCGGCGGCGATCCGCGCGCATGCTTGTGATCTTCTGCGCGGGCTCTTGCCGGCCGGCACGCGGACGAACCTCGGCCTCACCGCGAACGCGCGCGCGCTCGAGGCGCTGCTCACGAAGATGCTCTCGCATCCGCTCGCGGAGGTCCGCAACGTCGCGACGTCCATGCACGCGGCTGCGCGTACCGTCACGCCGACCCTCGTCAAGTACGCGGGGCGGAGCGAGCATCGGTCTGCCCAGCGCAGCGACGTGGGGGACAAGCTGCGGTCGATCTACGATCCTGGCCCCTGGGACGCGAGCGCGACGAACGTCGTTGGGCAGCCGGTGCGGCTCGTGCGTCACGACAAGGACGCGCTTGAGCGGATCGTGCTCGCGCTCGCGTACGAGAGCAGCGAGCCGAATGTGCATGCGCGGGGGCTCACGGAGGCGATGCGGCATTCGACGTCGCGCGAGCTCGAAGACGTCGTTCGTGCGTCGGTCGCGCGGCGTGGCGCGCACGATCCCGTGCCGCGTGGCTTCGAGGCGACGACGATGACGTTCGAGTTGATGCTCGATTACGGCGCCTACCGCGATCTGCAGCGGCACCGCATGCTCCTGCCGGCGACGCAGCGGCTCACGTGCCGGCTCGGCTTCGAGACGCCCGCGGAGCTCGCGGAGCTCGAGCTCGATCGGGCTTACACCGACGCGATGGTCGCGGCGTGCGACGCGTGGGAGGCGCTCGAGAGCAAACACCCGCAGGAAGCGCAGTACGCGGTGCCGCTCGGCTTCCGCATCCGCACGCTCTGGACGCTCAACCTGCGCGAGCTTTTCCACGTGGTCGAGCTGCGGTCGGCGCGGCAGGGGCATGCGAGCTACCGGCGCATCGCGCAGGGGCTCTTCCGCACGGCGATCGCGGTGCACCCCTGGCTCGAAGGCCTCGTCCGCGTCGATCTCGGCGACTACTCGCTATCCCGCGCCTGACGCGGTTCCACGGCGCGAACCGATGCTCCTTTGCATTGACCGCATCGCGGTCGATGCACCAGAGGTCCAGGGCTGGCCCTGGTCCGGGTCGAGGGGTGGATAACCCGGGGTTTGGGGCGTAGCTCGGCTTGCCGAGCGTAGCCCCATCGTGGACCAGACGGGTCCGGGGTGAAACCCCGGCACAACGCTCAGGAAGCGCGCCCCTTCGCGCCGCGCTTTGGGCTCGCGACGACGGCCGCTGAGCGTGCCTTCGCCTCGTCCAGCATCTCGGAGGCTGCCTTCAGCGCGCTCGGGCCGACCTTCGCGCCTGCCAGCATGCGCGCGACTTCGGCGACTCGATCCTTGCCCTCGACGCGCTTGACCGTGCTCTTCGTGATCGGCCCGTCGACCTGCTTCGACACCACGAAATGTGCGTCTGCGAAGGCTGCGATCGTGGCGAGGTGCGTGATGCAGAGGACCTGGTGGTGGCGCGCTACGTCTGCGATTGCGCGGCCGATCTTGTCCGCGACCACGCCACCGACGCCGGCGTCGACCTCGTCGAACACGTAGAGCCCTGCCGGCCCTGACTCTGCGAGCGTGCGCTTGAGCGCGAGCAACGCGCGTGAGAGCTCGCCGCCCGAGGCGATCTTGCGCAGCGGACGCGGCTCGATGCCTTTGTTGGGCGCGATGAGGAACTCGACGCGGTCGATACCGTCGCGGCCGAGCCGTGCGCCGTCGACGACGAGCTCGGACCTCTCGCCCGAGAGCGGTGCGACGTCCACGATCACGCGCGCGCCGCCCATGCCGAGATCGGCGAGCTCTCCGCCGATCGACGCGCCGAGCTTCTCGCCGGCTTCGCGGCGTTTTTGTGAGAGCTGCCGCGCGCGATCTCCTGCCACGCGCAGCAGCCGATCGCGCTCGTGCTCGAGCGCTTCGAGCTTCGTCTCCACGTTGCCGAGCCCTTCGAGCTCCGTCGCGATACGCGATCGCGCCGCGATCACGTCGTCGATCGTGGGCCCGTGTTGCCGCAGGAGACCTTCGAGCCGGTACATGCGGTCCTCGATCTCCGAGAGCCGCGACGGGTTTGCCTCGGCGCGCTCGGCGTATCGATCGACCTCGCGGGCGATCTCTCGAAGCTCGGAGAACAAACCATCGAGCGTGTTCGCCGTGGCTTCGAGGGAGGGATCGAGATCTGCGGCGGCGCGTAGATCCTTCGAGAGCTTCGCGAGCTCGTCGCAGATTGCGTGCTCGCCTTGATCGAGCCGCGCGGCCGCGTGCTCGGTCAGCTCGCGGAGCCGGCCGGCGTGGCGGAGCCTCTGGCGCTCGGCTGCGAGCTCTTCGAGTTCGCCGGGCTGCGGGGACACGGTGTCGATGCCCTGGAGCTGGAAGCCGAGGAACGCTTCGCGCTCGACGCGGCCGCGCTCGGCCTCGCGCACCTCGCGGATCTCAGCGACGACCTTTTCGAGCTTCTCGACCTCTGCGGCGAGCGCTTCGCGTGTGGTCGAGAGACGGCCGAAACGATCGAGGTACCCGAGGTGTGTCGAGGGATCGGTCAGCGCGACGCTCTCGTGTTGCGAGGCGACGTCGCAGAGCTCCGACGCGAGCGCTTGCAGCTCGCCCGCGGTGCAGAGACGCCCGTTCAGGTACGCGCGCGAGCGGCCGTTTTGCTGCACCACGCGGCGGATGACGAGCTCGCCGCCGGAGGACACGCCGGCGGCGTCGAGGGCCGTCGCGAGCTGCTCGCTGCCCGTCACGTCGAAGAGCGCCTCGACCTCGGCCTCGTCGGCGCCGGGCCGCACCTGTTCGGCGTTGCCGCGGCCGCCGAGCACGAGCGAGAGCGCGCCGACGACGATCGACTTGCCTGCGCCGGTCTCGCCGGTGAGCACGTTGAAGCCGGGCTCGAGGCGCAGCTCGAGCGAATCCATGAGGACGAAGTTCTTGACGCGGAGGGCGACCAGCACGGGGCCGGGAGGATAAAGAACGGAACGAGAAACGTCGACGCGTTCTGCGCGGAGATCAGCGGATCGTGACGGACTTGCTCACCGTCACGGAGTCACCGGAGAAGGGCGGGACCGAGGCGCTGCGGAACGCCGCGGCGATGCAGCCTCCGGTCGGCGTGCCGGCGAACGGCGGGCCGTTCACCTGCGCCTTCGTGGCGCGGCCGGACGGGGCGAACGTGACGCTCACGCGCGCTGTGCCGCTCGGATCGCCGGGCGCCTTGCAGCCTGAGGCCCTGCCGGCGGCGGCGCCGAGCGCGGAGGCCGCGGCGCTCCTGCTGAACTCGTTGCCGCCGCCCGAGGGCGGCTCGGGCGTGGCGGGCTTGTTGTTCGCCGCGGCCATCGCGGCTGCGAGATCCTGCGTCTTGTTCGCCGACGCCGTCTCGACGGGTTTGGCGTTCTCCGGCGGTTTGTCTCCGCCCGCCGCTGGTTTGTCCCGGCCTTCGCCCTTCGGCGCGGCGTCGGCCGAGCCGGCGCGTTTGTCCGCGGGCGCCTCTGTGCCTGCCTTCGCCGCCGCGCCCGGATCACTCGGCGCCGGGGTGTTCGTGTTCGGCGTGGGCGCCTGGTTCGTGCTCCCCGGTTGCAGGGCGAGCGGCGCGTCGTTGCCCGTGCCGGGCGTCGTCGTCGTCGACTCGGTGGCGACTGCGGCCGTTGGCTCCTCGGTCGTCGTCGATGCGCGTTGCACCAGGAAGAACACGAGCCCCGCGAGGGCCGCGACGAGCACGACCCCGATCCCGAGGCGCTTGCGATCGAGCCTCCCGGTCGCGGCCGCGACGTCGACGTCGAGATCGATCGCGTCCATCGACGACTTCGTCACGGGCGCCGGCGGCGCGGTGATGGGCGGCGCGGCCAGGAAGAGCGAGCCTCCGCTGTTCGCCGCGTCGGCTTTTCCTGCGGCCGCATCGGCCGGCTTCGGCGCGCTCGTGAGATCCTTGCCGAGCGCCGAGACCCCGAGCGCCGAGACGTCGGGCGCCACGAGCGGCGTGAGCCCTTGGTTGTTGAAGAGGCTGCTGCTCAGGTTGAACAGGTCCTCGTCGACGATCTTCCGGCTGCGGCTGATCTCGCGCGGATCGGGCCGCGAGCCGCGCTGGGCCGCTTTGTCCGCGGGTTTTTCCGGGGCGGCTTCGGGCTGCATGTGCTTGGCCTCGTGCCGCTCGACGTCGAAGACGTCGAAGAACGAGGGCCTGTCGTCGTCGTCCTTCAACGTCGGCGTGCGCTTCGTCGCGGCCGGCATCGGCGTCGCCTGTTTCGCCAACGTGGGCTGCGAGGATGCCTTCGCGCGCGGCGCCGGCGGCGGCGGCGGGATCTTCAAGCTGTCGGCCGCGCCTGCGAGCGCGGGCGGCGGCACCGTCACCACCTCGGCCGACACGTCGAGGTCGAAGACGCTCGTCCGCTCGGGGATCGATTTCATCGTCTCTGGCGGCGGCTCCACGTTGCCCGCTACCGCCTTCGTGTTGTCTTGTTTCTCGCTCATCGTGGCAGAACCTCGCGGTCGTCGGGTTCGCCCGGATCCCCCGAGAGCCCGTAGATCCAGTTCTTTTCGAGCCAATCGAGCGCGACGTCCGCGCGGCGGATCATCGCGTCGACGGCCATCACCTGTGGATCCGGCGCGCCGGCGTCCTTCGCGTAGGCGCGCGCGTACAGGATCCACGTCGAGAGTTCGTAGTGGTGCAGGAGCGGTCCGAAACGATGCGTGTCGAAACGCGCGATCCTCTCGGCTGCTTCCTCGACGGAGGGCGCGCGCACGAGCGCGATGCTCGCGTCGAAGAGCAGCTCGCGCAGATCCTCGAACGCCTTGTCCGGATCTCGCGACACCTCGTCGAGCATCGCTTCGAACGCGTCTTCCGGCATGCCAGCTTGCTGCGCGGCCTCCGCCATCGCGGGCACTTGTGTTTCGAGGAAGGCTGCGTCCGGCGCGTGGCCGAGCAAGCGACCGACGAGGTAGAGATCAAACGCGCTCGCGATCGATTCGCCGAGCAGGAGCGCGTCGGGGCTCTGGCTCGCCGTCGGTCCGAGCGCGTCGAGCGCGCGTCGCGTGACGTGGTGCCAGCCTGCGTGCATCACCACGTCGGCGGGGATGGCGTCGCCGTCGAGGACGTCGCCTGGCTGGTCAGGCGACCAGAACGTGAGGTTCAAGAAGAGCGCTCGATCCCAGCGTGCCTCCGGTGTCCCAGGTTTCGGCACGAGGAAGGTGACGTGGTCACGCACGAGCGCACGCTTGAGCTCGGCGTAGAGACCGATGTGTCGATACGAGCGCTCGTCCTCGATGCGGACATTGTCGAGCGTCAAACGTTGGAATCGCACGGGAACCCGCGTTCAGGCTACGCGGACATCGGCTCCGGATCGAGTGTCACGCACGTCCTCCACGATTTCCGATCGGGGCTCGTGGTAGCGGCCGAGTTGACGGTGGAGGATCGCCCGGAAGAGGAGCACCACGCCCACGTCGTCGATCCAGGTGATGAAAGGTACGGCGTCGGGCACGAGATCCAGCGGCCAGACGCAGTAAACCACCGACAGAACGACGAGCACCTTGGCCCAGAGCGCGGATTCCCGGTCTCGGAGCAGCCGCCAAGCCGCTGGCGCATCCCGGAGGAGCGGCACGAGCGCGAGCCCGCGAGCCTTTCCGGAGACCTTCTTGCCTTCGAGCTTCTGCGGACGCACGTCGGTGGTTTTTTTCACGACGGCCAACATGATTCCGCTGCGCGCGGCCGCAAGGGGCAGGGGCAGGATCGCCGCGGTGCGACGCTTGAAAGTCCGCGGTGGTCGGGCATGATGCCGGTCCGGCCTTCGCCCGGACTTTGCCGAGGCGCGGGGCATCTTCGAGGAGGCATGTCTTCATGATCCGGCTGCGGTCTTTCCTTCCGTTCGTGCTCGCGCTCGCTCCCCTGACCGTAGGTTGCAAAAAAGAGGAGCCGCCCGCGCCCGCGCCGGAGGCGAAGCCCTCTGCGGCGATGCTGCCGAGCGGGAAGGGCAAGCTGCCGCTGCGCACGCCGATCGCCCCCATCCCGAAGTTCGACCCGCAGGCGATGAAGAACTACCGCCTCGAGGTTTGTTACTTCGGTACGCTCACCCTGCGTCAAGCGCGTGACGCGTACCTCGGGAGCCTCGGCAAGGACGAACCGAGCGAGAAGAAGATCCCGAGCTTCGGCATCCCCGGCGCGTCCCTGCCGCCGGCTCCGCCCACGCTCGCGCCGCCGCCGAAGCCCGGCACCTCGGCTGCGTCGTCCGCGGGCCCCGTCGCCTCCGCCGCGCCCGCCAACAGCGCGTTCGTAGGCCGCAAGATGGCCGACATGGGCATGCGCGCTCCGCACGAGCGCAACGCGCGGGCGTGCACCGTCGCCGCCGATCTCAAGGAGCCGGCGATGCCCGACATCGACGCGGCGCTCACGACATTCGCCCCGTTCTCGCTGGAACTCAGCCGCAACATCGCCGCGGCCAGCGTGTACTACCAGCGCGAGGAGTACTCGAAGGACAAGTTCGAGCGCGGCAAGGAGCTGCACAAGAAGCTCGTCGCCGACTTCGCCAAGCTCGACGAGAACGCCGACAAACTCGGGAGCGCGATCGCCGCGTGGCACAAGGAGCACCCGGTCGACATGGCGAAGCTCGACGAGGGCGAGCGGCTCGTGCTCACGGCCTACGACAGGGCGCGCGGGCTCGTCCTTTCGGTGCTCGCGAAGAAGATCGACACGGCCGCCTACAAGGAGGGCGTCGCGGCGCTCGCGAAGGACATCGAGGCCATCAAGACGTTCGGTACGAACAACACGAGCGATCCCTGGGCGAGGATCACCGTCCCGCCCTTGAGCGCGTTCCAGAAGGCTGCGGAGGAGGCCCAGGCGAAGATCAGCGACAAGGGGATCGAGCCCGACGGCTTCCTCCCGCTGGTCAACGGGTTCACCTCGGTCATCGAGGCGAAGCACCGCGCCCTCTCGCGCGCGCTCACCGCGAAGGGCCAGGTCGTCGAGCCGAAGGGGCCGCCCATGCGGCAGATCCCGACGCCGGGGCAACCGGGGCAGCCGGGGCAGCAGGTCGAGCACCCCGACGATCACGCCGGCCACGCGCATTGAGAGCATCGCCGCCGAGGCGGGCTCTCGGGCCCGCCTCAGCGCTCGCCGCGATGCCGTGAGATGGCGAGCCGGTACATCGCCTCGTACTGGCGGCTCGCGTAATCCCAACCAAACGGCTTTTTCATCGCCCGTCTTTGCATCGAGCGGAAGTGCTCGGGGTGCTCGCGGTAGATCCACGCTGCCTCGAGCACCGTGTCAGCGAGCACGTCGGCCGAGAGATCGAGGAACTTGAAGCCCGTCGCCATGTGCTCGACCGTATCGTCGAGGCCGCCCACCGCGCGCACGATGGGCAGCGTGCCGTACCGCTGGCTGTAGAGCTGGTTCAGCCCGCAAGGCTCGTAACGCGAGGGCATCACGAAGAGATCCGAGCCCGCCTCGATGCGGTGCGCGAGCGCGTCGTTCATGCCGATGTACGCGCGGAACCGATCCGTCGAGTGGCCGAGCCGCGTGAAGAGATCCTCCGCCCAACCCTCGCCCGATCCGAGCACCACGACCTGCACGTCTCGCTGGAGCAGCGTCCCGAGCGCGCCCGCGAAGATGTCGATGCCCTTCTGGTGCACGAGCCGGCTGATGAGGCCGATGATCGGTACGTCGGGACGAACCGGGAGCCCCATCTCGCGCTGCAGCTCAGCCTTGCAGAAGGCCTTGCCTTGCAGATCGTCGGCGTCGAAATGCGCGGGGAGGTGCCGGTCCGTCGCGGGGTTCCAGATCTCGTCGTCGATCCCGTTCAGGATGCCGATCACGTCGTCGCCGCGCTCGCGCAAGGAGCCTTCGAGCCCGTGTCCTCCTTCGCTCGTCTGGATCTCCTGCGCGTACCGCGGCGACACCGTCGAGAGCAGCGTCGAGAAGTTGATGCCGCCTTTCAGCAGGTTCAGCCGATCGTAGGACTCGAGCGCGCGGTGGTGGAAGACGTCCCAGCCGAGGCCGGTCTGGGAGAGCTCGTTTTTGTCGAACCAGCCCTGATAACCCATGTTGTGGATCGTCAGGATCGACGCGGCACCGCCGATCGGCGAACGGGCGTCGAGCGTCTTCATGTAGACGGGCACGAGGCACGTCGGCCAGTCGTGCACGTGCACGACGTCGGGGATGAACCCGAGCACGCTCGCGAGCCGGAGCGCGCCGCGCGAGAGGAACGTGAAGCGCGCGAGGTTGTCGCGGTAATCCCCGTTCGAATCGTTGTAGATGCCGCTGCGATCGTAGAGCTCGTCGTGCTCGAGCAGGTAGACGCGCGACGTGCTCTCGCCGAGCCGCGCCTCCCACACGCCGCCCCACACCTCCCCGCCGCCGACGGGCACGCCGAGCGAGATCGGCAGCCGTTTGGCCGGGTGTTTCTTCGCGATGCGGTAGCGCGGCATGACGGTGCGTACGTCGTGACCTCGCGCCGCGAGCGCGATGGGGAGCGCGCCGGCCACGTCCGCCAGGCCTCCCGTCTTGGCGAAAGGGACGCACTCGGAGACGACGTTGAGGATGCGGAGGCGGGGCATGCGTTCAACCGACCGGCGGTGGCGGCAGCCTACCACGGCTCGCCGCGTGGATGATCTTCACGAGCCGGTCGATCGAACGTTCGAGGCCGAGGGCCGAGGTGTCGAGGATGTGGGCCGCGCGCTCGTAGAGGGCGCGACGCGCGCGCAGGATCGCGCGGAGTTCCTCCATCGCCGCCGGCCGGCTCGCCATCGGCCGCGCGTCGCCTTGGTCGATCACGCGCTGGAAGTGATCCTCGGGCCGCGCGCGCAGCCACACGGTCACGGCCTCGCGGCGGAGGAGCTCGAACGTCTCGTGATCGGTCACGAGGCTGCCGCTCGTCGCGACGATCCCGCGATCGCCGCGCGCGACGAGCCGCGCGAGCTCCTCGCGTTCGAGCCTGCGGAAGTACGCCGTGCCGTGCATCTCGAAGATTTCAGTGAGGCTCATCCCGGCCCGCGTCGCGACGAGGCTGTCGAGCTCCACGAAGGGCAACCCGAGCCGGGCCGCCGCGCGGCTCCCCAGCGTGGTTTTTCCCGCCCCGCGCAGGCCGAGCAGCGCCACGAGCGGGCCCTTCGCGGCCGCGCGCGGCGCCTCCGTGGGGGCGTCTGCGAGCAGCGCCGACGCCGACGTGTCGAGCGCGCGCGCGATCGCGTCGAGACGAACCACGGACACGTTCGCCTTGCCGCCCTCGACGAGCACCAGAAACCGCTCGCTCACGCCCGACGCGACCCCGAGATCCCGGAGCGTCAAACCGGCCGCGCGCCGCCGCTCGCGCACCCGCTCGCCGAGCGCCCGCAGGAGCGGCGAGCCCGCGCCTTCCGGTTCGTCTGCGCCCGCGTCGGGCTTCTTTCGGGCCGCCACCTCATGCACTATATTTCATGAGCCAGGATCCAACAAGCAGTATATTGCTTGACACCTTCCCGCCGCGGTGATGGAGTTTTCGTCGATGGGCATCGAGAGTGAAAGCAGCGGGGCCAAGGCGCCCGCCATCCGTTTCGAGACACATCCGAGCCGCTACAAGCACTGGAAGCTGTCGTTCGACGGCGCGATCGCGCGGCTCGTGATGGATGTGGTCGAGGAGGCGCCAATGCGCCCCGGCTACACGCTCAAGCTGAACAGCTACGACCTCGGCGTGGACATCGAGCTCGCGGACGCGGTGGAGCGGCTGCGCTTCGAGCACCCCGAGGTGAAGGTCGTGATCGTCACGAGCGGGCAGCCGCGCATCTTCTGCGCCGGCGCGAACATCTACATGCTCGGCTCATCGACGCACGCCTTCAAGGTCAACTTCTGCAAGTTCACGAACGAGACACGCCTCGCGCTCGAAGCCGCCTGCGTCGAGAGCGACCAGCACTACGTAGCCGCGCTGAACGGCGTGGCCTCGGGCGGCGGCTACGAGCTCGCGCTCGCGTGCGAGAAGATCCTGCTCTGCGACGATGGTTCGAGCGCGGTCTCGTTCCCGGAGACGCCGCTGCTCGCCGTGCTCCCGGGCACGGGCGGGCTCACGCGCCTCGTGGACAAGCGCAAGGTCCGCCGCGATCTCGCCGACGTGTTCAGCACGCTCGCCGAGGGCGTGCGCGGCAAGCGCGCCGAGGAGTGGCGCCTCGTCGATCGTTCGATCCCGAAGAGCCGCTTCGATCAGGTGGTGATCGAGGAGGCGAACGCGATCGCATCGCGCACGAAGGACAAGCCGGGCTCGGGCGTGAAGCTCGCCCCGCTCGACGTGAAGCGCTCCGAGGACGGCAGCAAGTACAAGGCCGAGTACAAGTACGTCACGCTCGTCCTCGACAGCGCGACGCGCGTCGCCGAGATCGAGGTGCGCGCGCCCTCGGGCGCGCCGGAGACGACGGTGGCGGCGCTGCACAAGAGCGGCTCCGACGTGTGGTCGCTCCGCGTGTTCCGCGAGCTCGACGACGCGCTGCTCGATCTGCGCTTCAACCACCCGGAGGCAGGCCTCGTGCTGCTCCGGACGAAGGGCGATCCCGAGGCCGTGCGCGCCGCGGATCGCGCGCTCCACGCGCTGCAAGACGACTGGTTCGCCCGCGAGATCCTGCTCAAGATGCGCCGCACCCTGAAGCGCCTGGATCTCACGGCGCGCAGCGTGTTCTCGCTGGTCGAGCCCGGCTCGTGTTTCGCGGGCAGCCTCTTCGAGCTGGCCCTCGCCGGCGACCGGACCTACATGCTCGACGGCGGCGACGAGCCGCCCGTGATCGGCCTCTCGCCGCTGAACTTCGGCCCGTTCCCGATGCCGAACGGCCTCACGCGTCTAGAGACGCGGTTTTTGCACGAGCCTTCGGCCGTGAAGCGTCTGGAAGGACAAACGGACCTGCTCGACGCGGACGCCGCGAAGAAGCTCGGGCTCGTGACGTTCACGCCCGACGAGATGGACTGGGACGACGAGGTGCGGATCGCGGTCGAGGAGCGCGCGAGCCTGTCGCCCGACGCGCTGACCGGGATGGAGGCCTCGCTGCGGTTCGCGGGGCCCGAGACGCTGGAGACAAAGATCTTCGGGCGTCTCTCGGCCTGGCAAAACTGGATCTTCCAGCGCCCGAATGCGGTCGGCGAGCGGGGCGCGCTCACGATGTACGGCCGGCCCGAGCGACCCGAATTCGACTGGAGGCGAACGTGAGCTCTGTCGTCAATTCCGAGCGTATCCCGAACAACGTCGATCTCGCGTCCGACAAGAAGCTTCAACGGGCGCTCGAAGCCTGGCAGCCCAGGTTCATCGACTGGTGGAAGGAGATGGGTCCCGAGGGCTTCCAGGAGGACCAGATCTATCTCCGCACCGCTGTGAGCGTCGATCACGAGGGCTGGGCCCACTTCGACTACGTGAAGATGCCCGACTACCGCTGGGGCATCTTCCTCACGGACCCCGTCGCCGATCGGAAGATCGGGTTCGGCGACCACATGGGCGAGCCCGTCTGGCAAAGCGTGCCCGGCGAGTTCCGCAACGTGCTGCGCCGGCTCGTCGTGACGCAAGGAGACACCGAGCCCGCGAGCGTCGAGCAGCAGCGGCTCCTCGGTCAGTCGTGTCCGAGCCTCTACGATCTCCGCAACCTGTTCCAGGTGAACGTGGAGGAAGGCCGGCACCTCTGGGCGATGGTGTACCTGCTCCACAGCTACTTCGGTCGCGACGGTCGCGAGGAGGCCGAAGCGCTTCTCGAGCGCCGCAGCGGCAACCCCGACAAACCGCGGATCCTCGGGGCGTTCAACGAGCCGTGTCAGAACTGGCTCTCGTTCTTCATGTTCACGTACTTCACGGATCGCGACGGGAAGTACCAGCTCCTCGCGCTCGCCGAGAGCGGCTTCGACCCGCTCGCGCGCACGACGCGGTTCATGCTGACCGAAGAAGCGCATCACATGTTCGTCGGCGAGACGGGCATCCTGCGCATCGTGCAGCGCACCGCAGAGCTGATGAAGAAGAACAAGAACGAGGACGCGCGCGCCGAAGGCGGCATCGATCTACCAACGATGCAGAAGTACCTGAACTTCTGGTACTCGGTGTCCCTCGACCTGTTCGGCGGCGAGATCTCGTCGAACGCAGCGAACTTCTTCGCGTCGAGCCTGAAGGGGCGCGCGAAGGAGGAGAGCTACGAGGATCATCGCGCCGTCGACGGCATCTACGCGATGGACGTGCCGGTCTCGGCAGGTCCCGGCGTGGTGTCGGGCTTCCGTCGCGAGGAGGTGCCGCTGCGCAACGCAATGAACGAGGTGCTGCGCGACGAGTACATCGAGGACGCGCAGCGCGGAGTCGACAAGTGGAACCGCGCCCTCGCCGAAGCAGGGATCGCGTACAAGCTCAAGCTGCCGAGCCGAAGGTTCCATCGCCGCACAGGGATCTACGGCGGGCTCTGTTTCGACGTGGAGGGCAACGCCATCACGAAGGAAGAGTGGGAGCGCCGTCGCGACGAGTGGATGCCGAGCGAAGCAGACGAGGCCTACGTAAAGAGCCTCATGACAGCGCCGATCTACGACGCAAAGCTGATGGCGAACTGGATCGCGCCGCCAAAGCACGGCATCAAAGGGCGTCCCGTCGATTTCGAATACGTGAAGCGCACGGCTTGAGCTGAGCGAGGCGCCGCGCCGGGGCGCTGCCCCGGACCCCGCGGGGGCTGTTCGCCCCTCGACCCGAACCAGGCACGGCCTGGACCGGGGGTGGAAGAACTGCGCGATGCGCAGTTCTTCCAACGGGCCGGTGGCAAGACCATCGAGGTGGGTTTCAAGCCGGCGACGCGCACGCTGCCGGTTGAACCTGCGGCGCTGCCGCGCTGGTTGGCAGGCTCGTCGCCAGTCTTGCCCTGGCCTGTTCGATGAACTGCGCATCGCGCAGTTCATCGACCCCGGGTCCAGCGCCTCGCTGGTCCGGGTCCAGGGGCGGACAGCCCCGGTGGGGCCTGGGGCAAAGCCCCAGCGCAACGCCCTCCAGGCGAGACCTACGACGTGTAGGGCGTGACGCCTTGGGCTTCGAAAAGCTCGGCGCGTGCTTCGGAGAGCTCGGTGTTCACCGTGCGCAGACGCTGCGAGAGGCCCTGCACGAAGCTCCAGAGCAGCTTCACGGCGAGCACGGGCTCGCGTCGCATGACGTTCATCATGTCCGTTCGTGTGATGACCATCGTGCGTACTGGCTCGAGGGCCCGCACCGTGGCCGAGCGCCGCGAGTCGTCGACGAGACCCATTTCGCCGAAATATCCGCCCGTCATGATCGACGTGATCGCGACGTTGTCCTTCTCGACCGCCACGCGCCCTCGCAGGATCACGTAGAGATCCTCGCCCGGCTCGCCTTCGGTCACGATCGCTGCGCCGATCGGGTGGCTGCGCACGTCCGAGATGGCCAGGATTTCGGCTTGTTCGCGGTAGGTCAGGTGCATGAAGAGCGGGATGCCGCGTAGCGCCTCGTGCTTCGTGAGCGCTTCCGGCTCCGGCTCCTCGGCCGTCGCGCCGTGGAACGAGAGCACGAGCGCTGTGATGTTGTCGCGGCCGCCTCGCTCGTTTGCGAGGTCGACGAGCGCTTCCGCGAGGTTCTCCGGGACGCCGGCGCAGAGCGCGGGCACCTCCTCGTCCTCGATGTACCCGTAGAGACCGTCGCTGCAGATCAGGAACAGGTCGCCCGGCATGATCTCCACGAGCAGCGTGTCGACCTGCACCGACTCCTGCGTCCCCACGGCCCGCGTGAGCACGCTGCGAAGGGCGCTCACCTTCGCCTGCTCCTTCGTCATCGTGCCGTTTTTGATCGAGGCTGCGACGATCGTGTGGTCCTCGGTCAGCCGGTTTGCCACGCCTTGCCGCAGGAGGTAGGCGCGGCTGTCGCCCACGTGCCCGACGACGCCGCGATCCCCCGCGACCGCGAAGAGCACCATCGTCGTGCCCATGCCCCGGAGTTTGGGGTCGTTCTCGGCCATGGCCCAGAGATCCGCGCATGCGGCCTGGATCGCCGCGGCGACGAGCTCCTGCGCGGCGACGCGGTTCTCCTGGGAGGGGTGTTCCGCGAAGCGCGTCAGCACGTCGAGCCGATCGGCCACGTAGGCCCGCGCGACGTCGACGGCGCGGCGCGACGCGACGTCGCCGGCTGCCTGGCCGCCCATGCCGTCGGCGACGATGTACAGGCCGAGGTCCGGGTCTGCGAGGTGGCTGTCCTCGTTGCGCTTGCGCTTCCGGCCCACGTGCGTCGCGGCCTGCGGCGAAACCGAGAGGGGCATGCCCCGCATCCTAGTCGAGGCGAACGCCCCTTCGGAAGGGGGCGGAACGTGGAGATCCTCGGTCAAACCATGGGGGCGCGTCGCTGGAACGGGAGAAACCCGACGGCGAGCGCGAGCCCGAAGACCACGTGTTCGAGGATCGCGGGACCCACGGGCGCGCTCGCCGCGACCTCGCCGAGGCCTGCTGCGGGCAAGACGAACCGGTGCATGACGAACCAGACGATCACGCCGTACGCTGCGCCGAACACGAGCGTGCGGAACACGTTCGCGCCGAAGACGAGCAGGCCGAACAGCGCGCCCCAGCCGATCGACACGGCGAAATGCAGGAGGATGCCGAGCACCACGGCGCCTGCGTCGAAGCCGGGCGCGAAGGCGCGTTCGGCGAGGAACGGGGCCGAGGCTCCCTTGAACACGACCCACGGGTCGCCCCCGCGCGCGACCGCCGAGAGCAGCCCGTACAGGCTCAGCACGATTCCGCCGAAGATGCCCGCGATCACGCCGCCCGAGAGCGCGATGACCGTCCTTTGTCTCCCCCTCGCCGCCATGTAGGTCCCGTTGCGCCGGGGGCTTGGTTGTCAACCGCGGGCATCCTGTCGCAATCGGGCGAGCTCGGCGTCTCTGCCTTGACGCCGGCCGGTGGCTTCCGATCATCCGTCCATGACGACTACACTTCGGCGCGATCTCGCGCTCCTCTTGGCCTTGGCCTCGGCCGCCGTGCTCGGCGCGACCGGGGTATCGTGCTCTTCCAGCAGCGTGGGGGGTTCGTCCGCGACCCAGGGAACCGGCGGGGCCGGGGCCTCCGGATCGGGCGGCTCGGCCGGCGCGGGCGGGGAAGGGGGGACGTTTATTGGCAGCGGCCCCAATCCGGACGGACCGTTCGTTGATTTTCCTGCCGGTCCGCAGCTCGACATGGGCGCGCCCGCCGAGGCGCCCGCTCTCTTCCAGGGCATGCCCGGAGAGCCGCAGGGCGGCCCGTGCCTCTCGGAGCCGCCGGTGGACGCGCTCGTCCCGACCAACTGGACACCGCTGCGCTTCGAATGGATTGCGCCGGCGGGTCACAATGTCTTCGAGCTTCGGCTCAAGGTCGACAACCAGGTGAACGAGCTCCTGGTCTACACCTCGGCCACCTCGTACACGATTCCCGCGGAGATCTGGTCCGGGCTCGCGGGGCACAGCGCGGGCCGCGACATCAAGATGACCGTGCGGAGCGGGCAGATCGACGGCGGCCAGCTCGTCGCCGGTCCGCTCGTCGGCACCGAGGGCGTGGTCCACGTGGCGCCCGTGGCGGCGCCGGGATCGATCGTGTACTGGACGACGGGCGCGCCGGGCTCGGGCAAGACCGCATTGAAGGGTTTTTCCATTGGCGACACCCAGTTGACGACGGTGCTCTCGCCCGAGATCATGGGCGGCGATACGACGTGCGTGGCTTGCCACGCCTCGTCGCCGGACGGCGCGCTCACGTTTTTCACGCGTGACGCGACCCTCGGCACGCGGACCGTCACGGCGCGAAAGGTGGACGGGACGGCGGGTTTGCCCACGGAGGCGCAGGTCTCGTCCGTGGCGCTCGGGCTGCTCGGACGGCAAAAACAATCGGCGCCGACGCTCTCGGAGAAGCGGTACACGGCGCAGGACGCCGTCGCCATCACGGTCATGATCGACCCTGCGTTCACGGCGAACAAGAACGAGCTCGTCTGGACCGACCTTCATACGCTGGACCCGGTGACGGGCTCGGGCATTCTCCCGCGTATCGGGGACACCCACGCCCCCGCGTCGCCGACGTTCTGGCACGACGGGACGACGATCGCGTACACGACGGCCACGACCTCCGGCGAAGGCGTCGTCACGGGCATCACGGACGCCGACACGACGATGGACATCTACACGGTGCCCTTCAACGCCCGGCAGGGCGGCAATGCGACGCCGCTGCCGGGCGCGAGTGATCCCGGGTTTTTGGAGTTTTACCCCGTGATCTCGCCAGGCGACACGCTGCTCGCGTTCAATCGGTTCGCGCCCTACAAGTTCGACGGCGTGAACTGGGCGGATTCGTACGACGAGCCGATGGCCGAGGTCTTCGTGGTGCCGGCGAAGGGCGGCGAGCCCGTGCGCGTGGCCGCCAACGATCCGCCGGCCTGCGTGAACCGGCCGAGCCCGGGCATCACGAACTCGTGGCCGCGCTGGGCGCCGAGCGCCGAGGCATTCCAGGGGAAAAAGTATTACTGGCTGACGTTCAGCTCGAAGCGGCGCGACCTGAACAACCCGCAGCTCTTCGTGAGCGGCGTCGTGACGAAGGTGCAGCCCGACGGCACCGAGGTCATCGAAAAGACCTACCCCGCGCTCTACGTGACGTCGCAGGTCCCGGAGGAGAACAACCACACGCCGGCCTGGGACGTGTTCCAGATCGAACCGCCGCAATAGCAGCTTCCGCCGCATGGCGCGCGGCGCGCATCGTTGCGCGAGCGACACCCACCTCATGGCGGTCGCCCCGGAAACGTTGCGCGAGGCGCGGACACGCCGTGGCCGAGGGTGCGGAAACGTTGCGCAAGCGGCGTCCACGTCCTGGAAGTGCGCTCAGGAACGTTGCGCGAGCCGCGAACACCACATGGCGGTCGGCTCGGAAACATTGCGCAACCAGCATCCACGCCGTGGCCGCGCCTCGCGCAACGACGCCGCACCGTCGTCCATCCCGTGCGGCGCCTTCGCGCAACGTCGCGCGCCGTTTTCCACGCGAAGACCGTCACCTGCGCTGCGCTGGGGCTTTGCCCCAGGCCCCAGCAGGGGCTGTCCGCCCCTGCACCCGGACCAGCGAGGCGCTGGACCCAAGCTCGATGAACTGCGCGATGCGCAGTTCATCGAACAGGCCCGGTCAAGACCGGCAACGGCGTTCCCCACCAAGACAGCCGCGCTGCGGGTTCGGCTGGCAACCCGGCTCCGTCGTCGGCCTGTTTGAAAAACTGCGCATCGCGCAGTTTTTCAACCCTGGGTCCAGCGCCTCGCTGGTCCGGGGTCGAGGGGGCGGACAGCCCCCCGCGGGGTCCGGGGCAGCGCCCCGGTCCGCTTCCGGTCTCAAGGAAGGGCTTCGAGTGCGTCTTCCGCTTCCTTCACGTCCTTCGTGAACTCCTTCACGTGGCGGTCCCGCTCCTCGCTTTGCCATTCTGCGTCGGAAAACACGCTCTGCGCATAGGCCTTCGTCGTGTGGAAAGGCCCGTCGCGCCCCGGGACGAGCTCGCGGTCGGGGTAGGTGTCTTCTTTCAGCAGGTATGCCTCCACGTCGCGCAGCACGAACGGGGATTTCGCCTGCTCGTCGAGGACGAGTTTGCCGAAAATGCACATTTTTGCCTCCTGCGCGCCGGCGCCGAGCGGCTCGTTGTGCTCCAGGTAGGCGAAGCCGTCCCCGTCGGCGTCGTCCACGCGGCCCACGACCACGTAGCGGCCTGGTTTGTCCACGGCGAGGCGCAGGTACAAGCAAAGCGAGCCGTCTTCGAGGACCTCGCGCACGTCGCCCGTCAAGCGGGCCGGCGGCGCGGGGGTGTAGATCACGTCGAAGCGCGCGCTGCCTTCCTCGCCGTCGATGCGTAGATCGAGGCTCACCGCGATGGGGCCGTGGTAGCCGCCGAACCCCTCCTTCGCTGGGGCGAAGAGCGCGGCGACCGCGGAGCCGCCCGCGCCCTCCTCGGCGAATACGACGGGGGCCGCGGGCAACGTGCCTGCTTGTGGCATCGTCTCCGGGACGCGGGCGTCGGCGCGCAGGACTTCGCACCGCGCAGGGCCTTCGCTCGTGGTGCACGAGACCTGGAGGCGCGCGGCCTCGTCGCCGACGAGATACAAGCGATCTTGCTCCAGCGTCACGCGCGCGTCCGTGAGCTTCTTGTCCGAGCGCGCGAGCGGCTGCGTGCTCTTCGAGACGGAGTGCGCCTTTTGGAGGTCGGGTTTTTCCGAGAGCGGGCGTGCGCCGGGCGGGTACCGTGTCGCTTGCAAATACCCTTCGAGCGTGTGCCGCCTGCGCTCCAGGCGCCTTTCGGCGAGCGCACGCGCGCTCACCTCCGCCCCGTCCTCGCCCGCGTTTTTCGGGGCCACCCATCGGGACTTCGGACCGTCTTGGCGAGGGGCAGGCGTGTCTCCTGCCGCGCGCGCGGGGGCCGCGGCGAGCAGCTCCTCTTCGGAGGGCGCGCGCCGCGGCGAGAGGCGGTCGCGTTGCCAGAAGAGCAGGAGACCTGCGGCGAGGACGAGCGCCCCGAGGGCGAGGCGTCGCCGTCCTGGCCGCGGAGAGGTCGTTTTTCCTGGCAATCGTTTCGTCACGCGGAGGAATTACAGGGCGTCGGCGACCATGTCGGCGCGCACCGGGGCGATGATCCCTCCCCAGGCGCCGTTCGCGTAATGGTTGTACTGCTCGGCGTCGTCGCGGAGAAGGACCGAGTGGAACGACCACTTCGCCTTGTTGTTGCTCGTCGCGCCCGAGCCCGTCGTGAGCGTGCCACCGCACAGGAGATCCCCCGGGTTGCAGAAGCTGCCCTCCACGGAGACGCCGCCGGTCGAGTGGTATCCGACCGCCTCGTCGTCCTGACCGGCCAGCGTGGCCGAGTAGAGCGTGCCCTTCGCGCCCGCGAACATGTAAAACCACTTTCCGCGGGTCTGGTTGTGGTCGTAGAGGCCACGCATCGTGGCCGTCTTCAGGTCGTCCGTGAGCTTGTCGCTCACCGCCCAGGCGCCGATGTTCGCGAGCTCGCTGCCGCCGCCGGCGCCGCTCGCGACGTCGACCCACTTGATGTTCCAGCCGGTCTGCGTGCCGCCCGCATTGCCACACGTGCCGTTCGAGGCCGGGGTCGCGTTTTTGATGCTGCGCGACGAGCCGCCGAATTCCGCCAGCGCGTAGCCGATCTGGGCGTCGCCGGCGCTGTGGGCGGCGATGTAACACCAGTTCGAGCCCGTACAGTAGCAATCGAGGGCGTCGCGGATGCGGTAGTTCTGCTCGGAGATGCGGCTCTTGCCGTCCCAGTTGACGGCCTTCTTGTTGACGCCGGCCGCGGTCCCCGACGAACCCCAGTAGGAGAAGTCGGTGTAATTGCCCGCCTTGGTCGCGGTGCCGGTGTTCCGGCCGTGAATCCAGAGCGAGAAGTTCGTCGCCGACGCGTCGGGAGCCACGAGGAGCGCGGCGGCGGCCAGGGGAGTGAATGCGAGGAGGAGGGAGGCGCGGGACATCCTGCGATGAGAATCGAGCGGATCGATTGTGTCAAGCGGGAACCCGGCGCCTTCATTCGAAGGAATTGCAGACCCGCAGAGCTTTTCCGCGCCGGCTGAACCGGCCCGTGACGGGGGCCACTTGTAAGGATCTTTCAACCGTCGGGGCGTGGCGGGTAGCATGGGCGGTCATGGCACTCCTCACCCGCCGCCGCGCGTCGTTCGCGCTCACGATGTCGGCGCTCCTCGCCTTGCTCCCGGCCTGCGAGCCGCTCGCGGACGACCTCGATTTCGTCCGCCAGGAGGTCCAGGTCACCACGCGCAGCACGCTCGTGCCGCCCGCCGAGCCCGCGCCCGCCACGCTCAAGGTGATGGCCTGGAACGTGAAATACGGCGCCGCGCGGATCGACTTCTGGTTCGATTACTGGGGCGACCGCGTGCAGATGACGCGGCAGGAGGTCGTCGAGAACATGGCCGACCTCTACCGCCTCGTGAACGAGTACGACCCCGATATCCTCATGACCGAGGAGATCGAGGTGAACTCCCGGCGCAGCGCCTACTACGACATGGTGCAGGGCATGCTGGAGGGCACGAGCCTCAATTACGCGGCCTACATCCAGACCTGGAACAGCCGCTTCATCCCCTCCGAGGGCGTCGGCCGGATGGATCTCGGCAACGCGATCTTCTCGAAATACCCCATCACGTTCGCCGAGCGGATCCGGCAGGAGGATCGCACCGATCAGGACGGGATCACGGCCAAGTTCTACATTCACCGCATGATCGGGCGTGCTGTGATCGACGTGGGCGCGGGCCGCGACGTGGCCGCGTACGTCGTGCACACCGAGGCCTACGATGTCGACGGCACGAAGGGCCGGCAGATCCAGCAGATCTACGACGAAATCAAAAAGGAGACGCGCCCGTTCGTGCTCGGCGGCGATTTCAACGAGCTGCCCCCGAACGCGGTCAAGCTCGTCGGTTTCCCCGACGAACACCCGAGCTCGATCGGCACCGAATACCAGCAGCCCCCGTACACGCCGGAGATCATGCAGAAATTCTACGACGATTACCTGCCCTGGGTGAGCCTCGACGCCTACGGCACCTCCGAGGCCACGCAGCGGCGATATTTCACGCATACCGTGGCCGGGCCGCTGTACAAGGACGAGTCGGGCAATCCGCAGTTCTGGAACCGCACCCTCGATTACCTCTTCGTCACGAAGGCCGACGCCTGGGCCGCGGGCTCTACGGACGTGCTCCAGGAGCCGGGCAGGCAAGGGATCCAGAGGGATCCGCTGATGCTCAGTGACCACGCGCCCGTCGTGGGGACGTGGGTGCTCGGGGGAGGGACGCCGTGAAGCGAGTGCTGTTCGCCGCGCTCGGCCTCCTCGCCCTGCTCTCGCCGGCCCTCGCCGAGGCCGATCCGATGCCCGCGCGCGAGACGGCGCGGGTCCTCGACAAGGGAAACCTCTCCGCCGGGCTCCTCTCGCCGTTCGAGCTCGGGCTCGGCGGCGGCTGGGAGGTCACCACGATGATCGTGCCCTGGCTCCTGCTCTCGCCGAACGTCACGTTCCGCGGCGAGCTCGGCCATCTCGGCAAGGGGGTCGTCGTGACGGGTGAATACGGACTTTCCGTACCGACCGGCGCGATGCGCCTGACGCAGGGATATCTGTTCCCGACGTGGGAGACGTCGGGGCAGCGGCCCGGCTGGGTGGTCGCGCCGACGGCGGGGCTCTGGATCTCGGGCGGCGAGCGCGGCGTCCTGACGGGGCGGCTGGAGACGACGGTCGGCTTTTCGCTCGGCGACAACCCTGCGACGCCGCTGGAGTCGTACGCGCCGCTCGAGCTGCTCTTCGCGCCGGCGCTGAACGGCTTCCGCGTCCGGACCGGCCTCGCCTACGATTACGCGATCCTCGATTGGCTGCGGGCCCGCGCCGCCGTGAACGGATATGCGATCGGGCGGAGCCCGCACCCGCCGCGCTCGCCGTTCTACGCCAGCGCCGAGGTCGGGATCGAGATCGGGCTCGGCAAGACGGTGCGCATCGCGCTCGGCGGCATCTGGTACAATTACGATCAGCGCGAAAAGGTCCTCGAAAAAGGGGGCGACGGGCGATGGCGCAGGGTCCCCGTGCGAACGAACGATTTTTTCCCGACGTTCGACTTGATTCTCCGGCCCCGGTGAAGCGAGGCTAGAGCGACCCTCCTCTCCTCTCCCGCCGGGAGCGGAGTCGAGGGGGAGGGGAGCTTCCGATCGTGGAACATCTCGCGCAATTGCCGTCCGTCTCCGAGGAGCTCAGCCGGCGTTTTTTGATTCGCCGTTGCCTCGGGCAGGGCGGCTTCGGCGTGGTGTACGAGGCGCTCGATCGATCCCTCGGCGTGGACGTCGCCTTGAAGGCGCTCCTCTCCATGGATCCGGCCGCGCTTTATGCCTTCAAGCAAGAGTTCCGCGCGCTCGCCGACGTCGCGCACGACAACCTCGTCGCCCTGCACGAGCTCTTCTTCGACGAGGGCCGCTTCTACCTGACGATGGAGCTCGTGCGCGGCGTGAGCTTCCTCCGCCACGTGCGGCCGAGCCGCGAGGAACGAAGCGACGCGTCGGCGATCACGCTCCCGCCCTTGCCCACGGCCAAACGCGCGATGGCCGCCGAGTTCGCGAACGCCGTCACCATGGACGTGCCCGTCGTCGGGGGGGCGCACGGGACCATCGCCATGGTGACGTTGCCCATGAGCGGCGCCGAGCTCCCGCGCCTGCCGCTCGAGCAGCCCGACGCGCAAGGCGTGCTCGACGAGGAGCGGCTGCGCCAGAGCCTCGTGGGGCTCGCGAAGGGCGTCGCCGCCATCCATCGGACGGGCCGCGTGCACCGCGACCTCAAGCCCTCGAACGTGCTCGTCACGCCGGAGGGCCACGTAAAAATCCTCGATTTCGGGCTCGTGGGATCGTTCGAGTCGCTCGCGCGCGACCGCGTGCTCGTGGTGGGCACGCCCGCGTACATGTCGCCGGAGCAAGCGACGGGCGCGGCGGGGGACGGGAGCTCGGATTGGTACTCGGTCGGCGTGATGCTCTACGAGGCGCTCACGGGCGTCGTGCCGCACCTCTTCGAAGGGACGAGCATCGAGGATCTGCTCTACACGAAGCACCTCGTCGATCCGCCCGATCCGCGGGAGATCGTGCCCTCCGCGCCGGCGGATCTGGCGGAGCTCGCCCTGCGCCTGCTCGCGCGGGACCCGCGCGCGCGGGCAGGGGCCGAGGAGATCTTTCGCATCACCGGCGCCGCGGCGGAGAGCGCCCCGCCCCCGGCGTCCGTGATGCGCGGCGCGCGGCCGGGCTTCATGGGCCGCGCCCGCGAGGTCGCGGCGATGCGCGCGGCGTTCGACGCGTGCGTCGGGGAACACCAGCCCGTGGTGCTGCACGTGCACGGCACGTCCGGAATGGGCAAATCGGATCTCGTGCGGCATTTCCTGGACGCGCTCGTCGAAGAGCGCGCGCCGATCTTGCTCGAAGGCCGCTGCCACGAGCGCGAATGGGTGCCGTACAAGGCGTTCGACGGCGCGATCGACGCGCTCGCGCGGTTGCTCGGGGAGATCGATCCGGACGACCGCGCGGGCCTCCTGCCCCCGGGGTTTTCCTCGCTCGCGCGGCTCTTCCCGGTGCTCGGCCGGCTCGCCGAGGAGGGGAGCGAGCCCGAGGCGCCCGATCCGCACGAGCTACGCCGGCGCGCGTTCGAGGCCCTGCGCAGGCTCTTCGTGAACCTCGCGGGAAAGCGGCCGGTCGTGCTCTCCCTCGACGATCTCCAATGGGCCGACGCGGACAGCGCCGCGCTGCTCGAAGCCCTGCTCGCGGCGCCCGCGCCCGCGCTTTTCCTCGTCGCGAGTTACCGGACCGAGGAAGCACGCGGGTGCGCGCTCGTGGGGCGTTTGCCTTCGGCGCATACGCCCACGCCGGGCCTGCTTTCGCGCGAGGTCGTCGTGGGACCGCTCGCGACCGAGGACGCCGAGGCGCTCGCGCGGTCGATCCTCGGCGAGGACGGCGAGGACGCGCAAAGGACGGCGGCCCGGATCGCGCGGGAAGCCGCGGGGAGCCCGTTTTTCGTGCAGGAGCTCGCGCGCTACCTCCTCGCCGGGCACACGAGCGAGGGGCTCGACCTGCGCGGGGTCGTGGCGGCGCGCGTGGCCTTGCTCCCGGCGGCGGCGCGGCTCGTGCTGGAGATCGTGAGCACGGCGGGGCGGCCGATCGAGCCCGTCCTCATCAAGGAGGCCGCGGCGCTCGGGGACGAGGAGAACCGCCGCGCGCTCGCCCTCCTGCGGGCCGAGGGCCTGCTCCGCGCGAAGGGCGGGCGGGACGAGGCGCGGGTCGAGACGTACCACGACAAGATCCGCGAGTCCGTGGTGCAGGGGCTCGCCGAGGGGGAGCTGCGCGCGCGGCACCACGCGCTCGGCCAGGCCATGGAGACGATGAGCAATGCCGATCCGGCCGCGCTCGCGATGCACTTCCGGACGGCGGGCGAGCCTTCGCGCGCGCGGGCCTACATGGAGCGCGCGGCGCGACGCGCCGAGCAGGTGCTCGCGTTCGATCGGGCCGCGACGCTTTATCGGCTGGCCCTGGAGCACGCGGAGCCCGCGGACGTGGGCGCGCTCGAGCTCAGGCTCGGCGACGCGCTCGCGAAGGCCGGGCGCGGAGCCGAGGCGGCGCGCGTGTTCCTCTCCGCGGCGGCGCGGCTCGACGCGCGGCCGGCCCTCGTGGCGCGGCAGCGGGCCGTCGAGCATTCCTTGCGCGCCGGTCACATGGACGAAGGCCTCTCCGCGGCGCGCGAGCTCCTGCCGGCCGTGGGCCTCCCGTATCCCGCGACGCCGGGGCGCTCGTTCGTCAATGTCGCCGTGGCCCGCGTGAAGCAGCGGTTCCGCGGCTACGATTTCCAGGAAAAACCCGAGCACGCGATCGATCCCGTGGTGCTCCACCGGATCGACCTCTGCTGGTCGCTCGGCAACGGGCTCGGCGGCGTCGACGCGGTCCGCGGCGCCGATTTTCAGGCGCGGCACCTCGCGCTCTCGCTCGCGGCCGGCGAGCCCTACCGCATCGCGCGGGCCTTCGCCTGGGAGGCCGTGCTCCGCAGCCTCGGCGGCGGCGCGCAGAACATCGCCGAGGCGCGGGATCTCGCGGCGCGGGCGGAGGCGATCGCGCTCCGCATCGGCCACCCGCACGCGATCGCGTGGTCGTGCGCGGGCAAGGCGCTCGCGGCGCACAACGGCTACGCCTTCCGCGAGGCCGTCGTGCTCTGCGAGCGCACGATCGCGCTCTTTCGCGAGGCGTGCAGCAACATCGCCTGGGAAATCGCCTCCATGTATGCCTGGTGGCTGCTCACGGCGCTCTTCTACGTCGGCGACGTCCGCGCCCTGCTCGACCTCTTGCCCCAATGCCGCAGCGAGGCCGACGCGCTCGGGGATCGGTACATGGAGACCGCGCTCTCCGTGCTCATGACGCCGATGGGCCTGCTCCTCGAAGACCGGCCCGAGGAGGCCATGGCATCGAGCCGCCATGCCCTGTCGCGCTGGACGACGCGCGGCTACCACACGATGCATTGGGGCGCCTTTTATTCGAGCACCCAGGCCTTGCTCTACCTCGGCGAAGGGAGCCGCGCGTACGCGGCCTTGCACGCGCAGAGCGGCGCGGTTCACGCGTCGATGATGCCGCGCACGGCCAAATCGATCCGGATCCGGCTCTTTGATCTCCAGGCGCGAACGGCGCTCGCCCGCGCGCGTGAGGTCGCCCGCCCCGAGCCCCTCGTCCGCGAGGCCCTCTCCCTCGCCGAACGCCTCGATTCCGAGCGGTCCCCCTGGTCCGACGCGTGCGCGCTCGGCGTTCGCGCGGCCGTGTTCGCGCGGCGCGGCGACGTCGATCGCGCCCTCGCCTACCTCGCGCGCGCGCGCTCCTCGTTCCGCCGTTCGGACATGGAGCTTTACGCGCGCCTGACCGAGCGGCGAATGGGCGAGCTCGAAGGCGGCGAGGCGGGGCGGGCGCGGATCGACGACATCGACGCGTGGTTCCACGCGCAAGGGGCCCCGCGGCCCGATCTCCTGGCCCGGGCCTTGATCCCCCTCTGACCTCGCTTTACGAGATTCGGGTCATGCAAAACCACGCGGTCGTCCTCGGTGCGGGCATGTCCGGCCTCTCGGCTGCGCGGGTGCTCGAACGATTCTTCGAGAAGATCACGGTCCTCGATCGGGACGACCTCCCGGAGGGCCCCACGGCGCGCGCCGGCGTGCCGCAGGCGAGGCACGTGCACGCCCTCGTCACACGCGGGGCCCAGGAGCTCGACGCCTTGTTCCCGGGTTTCCTCGCGGAGTACGAGGCGAAAGGCGCGCACGCGCTCGACGTCCCCTACGACGGCGCGATTCTGCGAACCTTCGGCTGGCAGCAGCCGATGCGCAGCGGCTGCACGGTCTATCTCGCGTCGCGGGATCTCACCGAATCGATCGTGCGCCGCCGGCTGCGGGAGGGCGGCCGCGTGGAGATCCTCCCAAGGACCGAGGCGACGGGGCTTTACGTTCGTCCCGACGCGCCCGGACGGGCCGCGGGGGTGCTCGTGGTGCAGCGGGGCGGCGGGGCGCACCTCACGCTCCCGGCCGATCTCGTGGTCGACGCGAGCGGCCGTTCGTCGAAGGCGCTTTCGTGGCTCGCGTCGCTCGGCGCGGAGGTCCCGCGCGAGGAGGTCGTCGATTGTTATTCGGGGTATAGCTCCCGCTGGTACGAGGCCCCCGAAGCATTGCCCCCGGATCATTGGTGGAAGCTCGTCTGGCTCGATCCTTCGCCCCAGGAACATCAGTTCGTCGGCGGCGTGCTCTTCCCGGTCGAGGGGCGCCGCTGGATCCTCACGCTCGTCGGATACGCCAAGCAGTACCCGCCGAGCGACGAGGAGGGGTTTTTCCGCATGCTCGGCGAGCTACGGTCTCCGATCTTGCAGCGCATGGCGGAGCTTGGCCGGCCCATCTCGCCGGTTTATTCGAGCCGCGCGAACCAGAACCGCCTGCGCCGCTTCGACCAACTCGCCAAGCCCTTGCCGGGGTTCGTCGCCGTGAGCGACAGCGTTTGCACGTTCAACCCGATGTATGGCCAGGGCATGACCGTCGCCACGCTCTCGGCCCGCGCCCTCGAATCCACGCTCACGCGCGTCTCGCTCGGGGATCCCGGCTTCGAGCGGGTCTTTTTCGGCAGCCAGCAGCGCGCGCTCCGGGACGCGTGGAACCTCGCGACGAGCGCCGACATGCGCTTCCCGGGCACGAAGAGTGATCTCCCGGCGCCCTCGCGGTTTGCGGCGTTCTTTGGCGATTCCATTTTGCGGACCATGAACCACGACGCCGAGGTGCTCCGGCGGGTGATGCCCGTGTATTACATGCTGAAGTCCACGCGCTCGCTCTTCGAGCCGGATCTCGCCGCGCGCATCCTGCTCGGCGGCGCGGTCGACGCGGCCGCGGCGCGTCTCCACCCGACCCCCCTCTCGCCGACCCCGCCGCCGCGCCCCGAAAACTAGGCCGCAGGCTCGTCCGCCCAGTATTTTTCGCGGATCCGCTCGCAGAACGCCACCAGGTTCGCCTTCTCCAGCGCGCGCGCCTTCACGGGGTTCTCGGGGGGCGTGAAGACGAGCGGCGCGAGCATTCCATACGCCGTCGTGTCGAGCGTCGAGGGCGCGTCGTCCATGAAATACGGCTTGTCGCCGAGCAGCTCCGAGGCCGCGTCCACGAGCGAGCGGCCCATGGCATACACCTCTTCGCGCGTGTGCCGCCCGATCCCCTGCGCCTTGAGCATGCTGCGCGTCTGCCGCTGCGCGAACGAGAGCAGCGGCGACACGGCGAAGCGCGGCACCCCGCCGGCCATCATGCTCTGCCCGATCGCGGGGCGTATGTGGACGAAATCCTCGTCGCGCCACCAGCGCAAGTACACGAAGATGTAATAAAGATCGGCCTCGAACAGCGATTTCAGGGCGAGCCCGAGCGCCCGCTCCTTCGGGCCGAACCGGCCGTCGTTCAATCGATCCCCATGCTTCTCGATGAGGTAATCGATGATCTGGCTCGAATCGGGGATCAGCCGGTCGCCGTCCGCCGCGTAGGGGATTTTCCCCTTCGGCGCCTTGCGGAAATCCCCAAGCTCGCTGCGATAGGGCAAGCCCGCCATGCGCAGCCACGTCTCGACCTTGATGACGAACGGGCCGAGGTCGGGCAAGCCAAACGCGGGGCCGAATTTGTAGACGGTCAGCATGAGCGTTCCTTCAGGGAAGGTTCTTGTCCTTGCCGTCCTTTTCGCCGTCGTTCTCGGGCGGCGGGGCCGGGGGCGGCGGATCGGGTCGGCGCGGCGGATCGCCGTACTCGACGTGTAACTTCTTCGCGAGCGCGTCGGTGATCATCCGCTCGTGGTAGCTCGGCATCGTGGCGAGCTGCACCGTGACGCGCACGACGTCCTTGCCGCTCTTCACGATCTCGATCGAGCCTGCATGCACGCGTTTTCCGCTCTCGGGGCTCGTGTACTTGAAGAGCAGGTAGCCGTGCTCGGGATCCTTCTCGGTGATCTCGAGCCCGAGATCCACGCGGACGAGGCGGATCGTGGTGCCCCAGGTCTGCTCGAAGGTGTAGGGCGACTCGTAGGCCGTGGCCGCGAGCGCCTCGCGTTCGAAGGCGGGACCGAGGGCCACGCCCCCGAGGAGGAACGCACAAAGAGCCATGCCCCGGAGCCTTCGTCGCATTCCCAGCATTTACCCCAAAGCTTCGGCCTTGGGCCAGGTTTCCGGCGCCCGCCGCAAGAGCCTCAGCCCGAGCCCGAGCGCGACGAGGTGAAATCCCACCTGGGACACATACAGCACGAACACGAACGCGGCGCCGGGGCCCTTGAGCACGTCCTCGGGGAAGAACATGGCGAGGGCCATGTACGTGGCGAGCTGAAACGCGCCGAAATAACCGGGCCCCGAGGGGACGAGGATCCCGATGCCGAGGCAGCCCATGGTGACACACGCCTCGGCCAGCGTGATCCCCGAGAGCCCCGACCCCCAGGCGAGCAGCCAGACGCCCGCGGCATTGATGCTCCAGTACGCGGCCGTCTCCAGGAGGAAAGGCACGAGGTGGCGCGGCGAGGGCAAGAAGCCGATGCCCTGCGCGACGCGGTCGACGATGTCGGCGACACGCTCGCCGAGCGGCGCGGAGACGAGGCCAAAGACCTTTTGGGTCACGCGGCGGGCGAAGTCGCGGGCGAAAAAGAAGACGGCCATCGCGACGAAGGCCGAGCAAAAGAGAAACAGCACGCTCATGGCGGCGCCGGGCACGGCGGCGACGGGAACTTCGAGATCGCCGATGTGATCGGGGAGGGGATCGAGCGGCGTGACACGGCGGAGGGCGATGAAGAGGATGGCGCTGAGCGCGAGGCCATCGATGACACGCTCGGCCCCGACGGTGCCCGTCGCCTCCCACATGCGGACGGAGCTGCGGCGGGTGATGAGGTACGGCCGGACGACCTCGCCGCTGCGGAGAGGCGAGAGGAGGATGGCGCCGAAGCCGACCCAGGCGACGGCGACGACCTCGCGCAGGGAGAGCTGGCCGAGGGGCCGGAGCAGGTGGCGCCAGCGCGCCGCGCGGAACCAGTGGACCGCGGCGAGGGAGGCGACGTAGGCGACGACGGTCCAGGGGCGGAGCCGGTCGAACGCGCCGTCCGGCGGGTAGATGGGCAGGCCGCCATCCCAGAGGATCCAGGCGAGGCCGACGCCGCAGAGGAGGGAGATGGCGAGGCGGGCGCGCCAGGGGATGTGGAGGCGTTCGGAGGCGACGCTCGGGCCGGGCGTGGGTGCAGGCGGGAGAGGCTCGTCCACAGCGGACACGGCGCGCAGGGTGGCAGGACGAACGGGCGGGGGCAAGGCGGGAGCGGGAGCGGGGCGGGGTTCTTTGCCCTTCGTGTTCGCTTGGGCAAAGAAGCGGCCATGAGATTTCGTGGTGTGGCGCTCGGGCTCGTGGGACTTTTCGGTTGCGCGTGCGGCGGCAAGTCTGCCCTCGAAGTGGACATCGGCAGCGGCGGCGCTTCGTCCAGCACCGGCAGCGGCGGCGCCGGGGGCGCCGGGGGCGGGAGCAGCATTGCAAGCTCGTCCAGCACCGGCGGCGGCGGCGTCGGACCTGGCGCGCCTTATGGCCTCGTGCTCTCGGGCAAGCTCGCGACCTATCCCCTCGCCGTCGCGCCCGACGGCTCCGCCTGGGTGTTCGGCGGGACCACCACTGAGGAAGTCCCCGGCTACCCGGTATGGGAGAGTGCCTGGATCACGAAGCTCGATCCCTATGGCAACATCGTGTTCCAAGGGACCATCGACGGCCCGGACATCGACGTCGAGCCCATCTCCATCAAGACCGACGCGGAAGGCAACGTGCTCTTCTCCGGGTATGCGAAGCGCAAGCCGGAGTCGCAGGCGGACCTCGATTTTTGGGGGAACAAGTTCCAGACCTACGAGGAGGCTCCGTTCGTCGTGCGCCTCGATCCCAGCGGAAACATCCGATGGGCCTACGTCACCGACAGCCAGCAGACGCCCAACGATCCGCCCGCGTATCGCTTCAACGACGTCGGCGCCGACGGCAAGGGCAACGTGTATGTCGCCGCTTGGATTTCGAGCCCGTTCGTGTCGGACCAGACCGACTCCGAGGTGTCGATTCGATCGCCCGAAGCCATGCTCCTGGACGCACACACGATGCCGGCGATGAAGACGGTGTTCTGGAAGCTCGACGTGGAGCCGAATGGGGATTTTTGGCTCGCGCGATCCTCGTATTATCAAAAAGCACGGGTCCAGAAGTTCAAGCAGGATGGGATGTTGCAGAGCGAGGTGACCGAGGGCGTGTGCTGGGTCGATACGTTCGCCTTCGCGCCCGACGGCAAGGATGGATATTTCATGGCCCGCGCGGAGGACCCCGCCGAGCATTGTTATTCTTCCCTTCAGCACCACTCGGCCGATGGGAGCAGCGATTGGTTCGTCGAGGGAGAAGAATTCTACGCCGTCCACACGACGCTCACGCAGAGCGCCCCCGGACGCGCGTGGCTCGGCCTCGGGCTCGAAGGGACCATGAACATCAACGGGTCGACGCTTACCGGCGCGTCTTATGAAGACATCACCGTCGCCGAGATCGACGAGCAAGGAAACGTTTTACAATCCGCGACGTACGGAGGGCCCGGGAGCGACTGGGTCGTGCAAATCGCCCTCGATGCGGAAGGGCGTCGGTTCATGGCCGGCTATTTCACGAGCCAGATCGACTTCGGACAGGGCGCGCTCGTGAACGAGAGCGGAAAGCCGCGGGCCATTTTCGTGACCCGCTTGGATCCTTGAGGGATCGGAAGCAGCCCCGCCCTATGCTTTCCCCGTCTCCGCGCTCGGCTGCGCCGGGGTCGTGTCCTCGACCTCGGGCAGCCCCGCGCGCCGCCGCGCCGTCGGGCGCACGCGGTCGGCGAGCGCGGGCCGCTTGGCCAGCGTGAAGAGACCGGCCAGCGCGTCGGCCACGCCGGGATAGACGCTCCCCCAGCGAGCCATCAGCTCGTCTTTGGCGTTTTGCGTGAGCTGCGCCTCGCGTTTCTCGCGCTCGACGTCATTGAGCGCCGAGCGAAGCGCGGACATGGCGAAGGCGAGGTCATCGGCGGCGGCGATCGGGGCGAGCGTCAGGCTCTTGATCTTGGGCTGCTCGGTCAGCGGGCGCTCGCGGAGGAGTTTTTCGGCGTGGCCGGCGAGGCTCAGAAGGAGCTGCGGATCCTCCGGGAGCGCGCTGCCGAGGCCATACGCGTCGGCGACGGCGGGGCCATAACTGCGGACGACGAGCTCGCGGAGCGAGGCATAGACGTTTTTCAGATCGGCCATGCGCTCGTCGCGCGCGGTGCGATACCCATCGTCGTCGGAGAGCTCGGCGGCGTGGGCGCGATCGGCTCCTTCGAGGGAGACGACGTAACGGCCGAGGGTGTCGCCCAGGGCCGCGAGGAAGTCGGCCACGGTGACCTTTTCGGGCGCGCCGCTCGGGAAGAGGAGCGCTTCGAGATCCGCGGCGGCTTCCGGGCCGTGCACGGTGGCCGCGCTCTGCACGGCGCGGGCGATGGCTGCACGATCGGCAACCATCTTGGAGACTTTGCTCATGGTACCTCCCTGGGGAAGGTGGCCTGTGTAACACGGTGAGGGTGGGCAGAGGAACAGGTGATGTGCAAAGGGGGCGGAAGAAGGGTGGCAGGGTGGGGGGAGGGGGTACGGGTTTCAGGATGAAACAGGCGGGCTGGCGTACGTTCGAGGCGCGTGGGGGCGGCGGGGGAAGGCGCGTCGGCGGAGCAGGGAGGCGGGGTTCAGCGGGGGAAAGGCGCGGCGGGCGGCGAGGCGTGGGGGGTTCGAGCGGCGAAGCGCGGGGGAGGCGGGGAGGGAAGGGGGCTCGATGTTGAGGGAGACGGGCAGGGGGGAGGGGCGGGGGGATCGTGGGTTGCGAGGGGCGTGGCGGGGTGGCTGACGCAGGGGTGTCGCCGTGAGAGGGGCGGGCGGTCTGTCACAGTGCGCTCATTCCTGGACGTTGGAGACGCTCAGGGGCGCTCTGCACACGATCGCTTGGAGGAGAACATGCGTTCTTGAACCCCGCAGTCGCCTCGCTCGTTCGAGACAGACAGTCGGGGGCGGCTCGGGCTGCGCGATGGCGTTCCTCCGACGGCAGGCTAGGATCTCGCTGTGATCCGCGCACGGGCTACGAGAGTTATTTCGCCGCCGCACTCCAGCGTGATAGCGTCCGTTCGTGAGGACGATTCCATGGACCGTAGCTCGATAACGATCCAAGCCACGCCATTCAAGGTGCGTCAACTCGTCGAGTTGAAGCGTGAGGGAAAACTTCATCTTCCAGACCTTCAGCGCGGCTTCGTATGGGATGATAGTCGCGTCCGGATGTTGTTCGATTCCTTATTTCGTTTGTATCCTGTCGGGTCGTTGCTCCTCTGGAGACCCGTATGGGAGAGCGCAGAAGCGCCTATCAACGTAAGGCCATGGGATCTCTTTCCACCCAACCGAACGACCGAGATCGGGGAAGCTGAACCCGCCGTTCCGCCGCAACCAGGTGCTGTTTTTGTCCTCGACGGTCAACAGAGGCTCACCGCGCTTTTTCGTGTCATCTTCTCCAGCCGCCGCCGTGGATCGTCCGTACGTGAGCCCAACCTTTACGTTTCTCTCTCGCGGGACGAAGAGTGGGCTGCGGAGCCCTTCTTGTACAAGTCGCGGCAGGTGAAGAAGGAGGATGAGCGTCGCGCTCTCCTCGTCCCTGCCGAGGTTCTGTTCGCCGGGGTGCGCAGTGGCGCTGGGAACGGCGCGGAGAGCCTTGCGGTGAGCAAGGCAATCAGCGAGTGGGTGAAGCCGGATGTGGCCGAATTTTATTCGGCAATGGATCGCGCCAACGAGATTCGTAACGCTATTCTGAATGCCGAGGTCGTATCCTATGAAATCGATACACAAGCTGAGGATGAAAGTGTCATCGAGATCTTCGGGAGGCTAAATCAACAGGCGGTGCGCCTCACGCCGGCCGATCTTGCCGCTGCGCGCCTCACGGGGAAGATGAAGGACTTCCGGGGACGCGCGGCGACGAGCCTTGCGGCGTCCGAGCTTCGGGATTTTTCCGTGAGCGAAGGGACCGAGCGAGCCGTCTCCGGTGGGTTCGTCGACACGGATCTCATCGTCCGCACGGCGATGTGTCTGGCAACAGGAATCGTGAAGTACCGCGATGCGGAAAAGAAGGGTGACAAGAGCGCTCTTTATTCCAAGATAGAGCCGTGCTGGCCGGGGGCCGTGGATGGTCTGAAGAAAATTGTTGCGATACTTCGGAATGCCGGGGTGCCAGATGGCTCATGGCTCCCCTACCGCTATATCCTCCTAACGCCCGCGGTGGCCGTCGCGAAGGGACAACGTCGTCCGGATGATGAGTGGATGGGATGGGCCATCGCTGCGAGTTTGTGGGGGCTTTATGGCGGTTCGGCAGAAACGAAGGTGCAGACCGATGCGCGCCATGCCAGCCAAGGTGATTGGAGCGCACTTTGGCAATCCCTCAAGACCTACGCAAAGCGACGGGAGACACTCATCCCCGACGCAGAAGACCTCACGCATGGCCTCGTCCAGACGAGTGGCGTGCTCTTGGCGCTACTCGTCGCTTGGACGCGCGGGGATGCTCGGTCATTTTTCCAATCCCGGTTCGCTGCGCGAAGCGCGGCCCTACATGTTCATCACATCTTTCCGAGATCCTTGTTCTCCGGCCTCGGCAGAGCACCCAAAGACAGTTCTCGAATCCCTGACCGTATCGGTAATCTGACGGTCATCACGGAAACGGACAACACGTCGCTGGGAGACGACGCTCCGAGCGAGTACTTTCCGCGAATCGAAGCCTCGATCCGCAGGACGCATTGCATTCCAGAGGATTCGTCGCTCTGGACACTAGACCGCTACGCAGAGTTCTGCACCGCGCGCGAGGTGGCGCTTGCCGGACAAATAGCGTCGCTGATGAAGGAGTTCGGGGTGCCGTAGTTCCCCAAGGCACAGCGAACCAGGAGTTGGCCGCTTCTCCGGCGGCTCTGTGAGGAGCTCCCGGCACCCTACGCACTCCGCGGGCAGCCACTCCGAGCTTCGCCTCCCGCGAACGCTTTTGCCGTGACCTCGCCGTCCCGAACACGGCACCATCGGCGCGCATTCGTTGATCCTCTCGCTCTTCGCCGATCGGATTCGAGGGAGAAGCCTCACCAGCGAGGCGCTGGACCCAGGGTCGATGAACTGCGCATCGCGCAGTTCATCGAACAGCCATGGTCAAGACCAGCGACGACCCTGCCAACGGAGTCCGTGGCGCCGCAGGTTCAACCGGCGACGTTCGCGTCGCCCGGTCGAGATCCTCCTCCACGGTCTTGCCACGGGCCCGTTGGAAGAACTGCGCATCGCGCAGTTCTTCCACCTTCGGTCCAGGCTGTGCCTGGTCCGGGGTCGAGGGGGCGGACAGCCCCCCGCGGGGTCCGGGGCAGCGCCCCGGCGCAACGGCCCCACGATTCAGCAGGTCACCTCGAACAGGTGCCCATTCTCGTCCACGAAGTACACCCGGCCCGCGCCGCCGAGCGGATCCTCGGTCTTCCCATTGCGAGGATCCTCCGGATCGTTGCCGAACGCCACGCCGCGCGCTTCCAGCCGCTTCACGACCTCGGCGAACCTGGTTTCGTCGACCCGAAAGGCGACGTGGTCCGGGTGGACGGTCGTGGCGGGATTGAAGAGCACGAAGGCCCCGTGGTCGAGGTCGATCCGATACATGTCGTCGTCTGCGCCTTCGACCGTCGGCTCGGCGGCTCCCAGGATCGCGGCCAGGTTCCTGGCCGACGCGTGCGCGTCCCGAGCGGCCAGGCCGATGTGATCGACTTTGAGCATTTCAGCCTCCGGTTTTTTCCTTGGCAGGAGCGTCGCCGGGATTCTCCGGCGGGGTCTCGTCGAAGATGCTCGTGCGCCAGGCGAAGATGGCTTCTTTTCCGCTGTCGGCCCAGAAGATCGTGTCCCCCTCGACCGCGACGCCGCAGGCTCGTTGGGCCTCCGGGGCGCGCACGCGGACGACCTTTCCGGTCGTGACGTCGATGCGCGAGAGCGTGTCGTCGCCGTCTGCCCAATAATAGTAGCGACCGCCCGCGAATGCGCCTTCTCCCCGGCCGCCGAAGTCTCGGATGGGGAACCGTGTTCGCTCCTTCCTGCCGTCGGCCGAGACCACGACGATGTCCTTCGTCGTGCGGACGAGCCAACCGCCTGCGAAGGCGCTGCCGTCCGAGGGCATTTCGCCGAGCGGGATCCCGCGGGTCGTCTTTCGCGTGGCGAGGTCGGTGAGCGTGATCTCCCAGCTCCGGTCGGCCCACGCGAGCGTCCGCGCGTCTGCAGCGATGAGCCAGGGCTGCTCCTTGTCGGGCAGAATCGACTCGCCCGCGGGGTGCGCCTCGTCGACCCGGAGCGCGCCGCCTTTGCCGAAACGATCGGAGACGAATACGCTCGTCGGCGAGGTGATCACGCCGAGGTAACTCCGATCCTTTTCGCCCAGCGTGGTCGGCTTGGACGAGGTGCCGTCGCGGTAGGACCAGAACCAATCCGGATTCGCCCCCGAGCGCGCCCCGCCGGTGCACGGCGCGCCGGTCCAGTAGAGGGTCTCTCCCTGCGCGGTCAAGCCGTAGGGGCGGTAGTCGAGCGTGGCGAGCGTGACCGTTTTGCCCTCGTGTCTCGAGGCCCGCAGGAGCACGCCGCCGGCCTCGTCGCACATGAGGGCCGCGCCATAGGCGCCCGAGCCGCTCGGCGTATTGCGAGGCGTGGTGTGCCGATCGCGGATTTCGAGCCAGTAGACGTGCGTCGGGGTCGCCACGAGGTCGCAGTGGCCGCTGTCGAAGGAAGCCAGGCGCAGGGGCGTCGACGGCGCGGGGGGCGACTTCGGGGGGGAGGCCGAGGCCGCGGGCAGAGGGGCCGCGGGCGCAGGGGCCATCACCACGGTCGGCGCCGCGGCGGGCGCGGGCGTTTCTGCGTGGCAGCTCGAAAGCGCGGCGATGCCGAGCACGAGCAAGCCGAGGGGGATTCGTGTCACGCGCGGCAGGGTAGCGGGATCCCGGTTCCGGGGATAGGCGTGGGCCGCGGGGAGCGACGGCCCAGCCGGGGACAAGAATCGAGAGAGCACGCTGGAGGGAACGGCGTCATGGACGACCGATGCGCCCCGCGCGCTCGTAGGCGCGCCGAAACAGCTCGGCGCCTTCCTCCACCTCATCGGTCCCGTGGAACAGCTCCCAGCCTGGACCGAGCGCGCGCAGATCGACCTGGCCATCGGCCGTCTGGCCACGCAATCCCTCCTCGGGATCGTCGTCATGGCGAGGGTCGCCGCGGCGGAGGGCCACGGTGAAGCGCCCGCGGTGAAGCGCGAAGATACGCGCGGTGCGCTCGTGGGCCATGAGGTTGTAGAGGCTCAAGCTGCATCGCGACGCGTCGGGGCAGTCTCGGCCATAACGATGAAAGAAGAGCTGGCCTCCTTCATCGAAGGGGCTCCCGTCCGTGCCCGCCTCGAAGAACCGAACGTCCTCCGGGCCCCGGAGCTCCAGAAACCGAAACACGCGCTGGTTGTCGGGCTGCGCGAACAGGGCTTCGACGGTCAACGTCATGGCGAGGGTGGAGCAACACGCGGGAAGCGGTCGATGGGCGCACACGCGATACACGCCGTGTCCGGCGCCGGCTCGCGCCTAGAGCCGCACGACCTTCCCCTTGTCCCCCTCGACCTTCCGGAGCGCATCCCGCGTATCGACCACGAGCTTCGCCTCGCGGAGGATCCGCGCATAATCGACCGACGCGTGATCCGTCACGATCACGACCGCATCGTATTCGCCGTACGCCAGCGTATTCGGCTCCGACCGCATCACGATGCCGCCTTCGTCGCATTCGGGCACGTACGGATCGTGATACCGCACCTCGGCGCCGAGCTCCTGGAGCTGGTGGATGATGTCGAACGCCGGCGACTCGCGGTAATCGGCCACGTCGCGCTTGTACGCCACGCCGCTCACCAGGATCTTCGATCCATTCGCCGCCTTGCGCTCGCCGTTGAGCGCCTGTTGCACGAGGTGCACGACGTATTCGGGCATCGCGCTGTTGATCGTGTCGGCGAGCTCGATGAAGCGCGCCTGGTACTTCAGCGTCCGCATCCGCCACGACAGGTACAGCGGGTCGATCGGAATGCAGTGGCCGCCGAGGCCCGGGCCCGGGAAGAAGGGCATGAAGCCAAACGGCTTCGTCGCGGCCGCCCGGATGACCTCCCAGACGTCGATGCCGAGCTTGCGGCTCATCAGCGCGACCTCGTTCACGAGGCCGATGTTCACCGCGCGGAACGTGTTCTCCAGGAGTTTTACCATTTCGGCCGCGTCCGTGCTCGACACCGGCACCACGGTCTCGATGATCTTGCCGTAAAGCGCCATCGCGACTTCGAGGCAGCCGGGCGTCGCGCCGCCGAGGACCTTCGGCGTGTTGCGCGTGCCATACGTCTTGTTGCCCGGGTCGACGCGCTCGGGGCTGAACGCGATGAAGACGTCCTTGCCGAGCTCGTAGCGGCCGGCCGTGAGCTTCGGGACCAGGACCTCACGCGTGGTGCCCGGGTACGTCGTCGACTCGAGCACGATGAGCATGTTCGGGTGCTGGTGCTCCGCGATCTCGTCGCTCGCCGACAGGATGAAGCGCATGTCGGGGTCTTTGGTCTTGTTGAGCGGCGTCGGGACGCAGACGACGATCGCGTCGGCCGAGCCGAGGATGTCGGGGTCGGTCGTGGCGCGCAGGCGACCCGCCGCGACGTGCGGCGCGAGCGCCGAGGACGGGATGTCGCCGATGTACGATTCGCCGAGCCCGAGCAGCCGAACCTTCTCGCGATCCTTGTCGTAGCCGGTGACGGAGAAGCCGGCTTGGGCGAACTCCACGACGAGCGGCAGCCCGACGTAGCCAATGCCCACGACGACGATGTGCGCGCTACGATCCTCGATCTTCTTGAGAAGCTCCTGCACGATGCCTGTCCCTTTCACGAGTCGACCCGGCCTTCCAGGATGGAAAGCGGTCCTTCGATCAGCATGTCGCGTGCCTCCGCCGCGCCGAGCGCGCGGTGGAGGTGTTCGATGCCCGCCGCGACGTCCTCGACGTCCCCCGGGCGGTGGGCGTCGCTGCACGCCGCGTAGTAGTAGCCCTCTTCCAGGAGCGCCTCCGCGCACTTCCGCGCCGCCCGTCCGTACTTGCCGACGAGCGAAGCGACGTCGAGCAGAAGGACGACCCCACCGTCGAGCAGCGGATCGAGCACGGTGCGGTCGTTCCAGACGGGCTCGTACCGCTCGGGGTGCGCGAGGACGGGGCGGAGCTTTTTCTTGCGGCGGAGGTCGGCGAAGCGAGACGCGAGGCGCGCCGGGAAGGCGCGCGGGGAGAGCTCGACCAGGACGGCGCGTTCGCCGGGGTAGGGGAGGGCGTCGCCGCGCATGAGGCGCTCGTAGACGACGTCGTCGAAGAAGTGCTCCGACGAGAGCGCGAGCTCAGGCAAGCCGGGCGCGTCCGCGAGCGCCTGCCGCGTGGCCTCGTAGGCGCGCGCGAGATCCCCCTTCGTGTTGTCGAACATCCCGGGGCGCATGTGCGGCGTGGCGACGACCTTGCCAAACCCCGCGCCCGCGAGGCCCGTGAGCAAGGCGCGGCTGTCCGCGACGGTCTTCACGCCGTCGTCGATGCCGACCACCCAGTGGCAATGAAGGTCGATGTACCCCGTCATCACGCGCCGCGCGAACCTAGCAGTTTTTGAGCAGGGTGCTCCGCCCATGGCGGCGTCCCCCTCGGGACGAGAGCTGCGCATGGGTCGCCTCGTGAAGCCGCCTTGCTGGGGCTTTGCCCCAGGCCCCACCAGGGGTTGTCCACCCCTGGACCCGGACCAGCCAGGGGCTGGACCCAAGCTCGATGACCTGCGCTCCGCGCAGCTCATCGAACAGGCCCGGTCAAGACCGGCGACGAGCCTGCCAACCGAGACAGCCGCGCGGCGGGTTCGGCTGGCAACCTGGGTTCTTCGTCGGCCTGTTTGAAAAACTGCGCGGAGCGCAGTTTTTCAACCCTGGGTCCAGCGCCTCGCTGGTCCGGGGTCGAGGGGGCGGACAGCCCCCCGCGGGGACCGGGGCAGCGCCCCGGCGCGGCGCTTCATGCTCAGGGACTAAAGCGCGCGGGTGAGGATCTTGGCGATGTCGAGATCCGTGATGCAGCCGTCGGAGCCTTTGGCGAACACACACGCGAGGGTGACGACGCCGTCCTTCAGGCCGACGGAGGGGGCGCCCTCCTTCAGGTTCGTGACGACGATGCGCTTGACGCCCTCGCGGACGGCCTCCTTGCCGAGCTCGTCGACGCAGATGACGCGGAAGGCGTTGGCGAGCTTGCGGACGCCGAGGTGCTGGACGTTCTTCAGCGCGGCCTCGTCGGTCTCGAAGGTCGCCCAGTCGACGTCCACGACGACGGGGGCGCCGACCTCCTTCTGGATGTCTTTTTGCTCGTCCGGAAGCCAGGACTCCTTCGCTTCCTTGATGAGCCGCTTCTCGATGAGTCCCATGGAAACCGCCTCCGTTCGAACGCGTGACGATCACGCCGGGGGCGGAGCATACAGGAACGGGATCTCGCCGGAAAGTGGACCCCAGCGCGGCGAACGGGCGACCATTTCCCGCGAAGGAGGTTCTCTCTTGTCGAGGATGGATCCCATCGAGGCCCCGCCGCCGTCGCTCGGAGCCGAGCGCCGCAGGCGGAGGAGCGAAGACCCGATCACGGCGCTGCACTACCAGCTCTCCGTCGCGCGCAGCGAAGGGAAGCTCGAGGCCCTCGTGCTCGTCGACGACCGGGGCTGCCTCGTCGCAGGCGCCGGCTCGTGGCCCGTCTGCGAGGAGCTCGCCGCCTACGCGCCGCTGCTCGCCGAGCCCGACCTGCCCACGTCCGCAGCCGTGGGCACGCGGATCGCCGATCTCTCGCGAGAAGTCCTCGTGCGCGCGCTCCCCCTCGGCACGGCCGAGGCGCTGCTCGCGGTGCGCGGCGGGGGCGACGACCGGTCGGCCTTTGTCGCCCGCGCGGCCGCGGGGTGCCGGCGGATCTTGCGGGCGGCTTGAGAGAGCGTGTCGCAGCGTCGCCCCGGGGCGCTGCCCCGGACCCCGCGGGGGGCTGTCCGCCCCCTCGACCCCGGACCAGGCACAGCCTGGACCGAGGGTTGAAAAACTGCGCGGTGCGCAGTTTTTCAACCGGGCCGACGAAGAAGCCGGGGTGCCAGCAGAACCCGCAGCGCGGCGGTCTCGGTTGGCAACGCCGCTGCTGGTCTTGACCGGGCCTGTTCGATGAGCTGCGCGGAGCGCAGGTCATCGATCCTGGGTCCAGCGCCTCGCTGGTCCGGGTGCAGGGGCGGACAGCCCCTGCTGGGGCCTGGGGCAAAGCCCCAGCAAGGCGGCTTCACGAGGAGACCCCATGCGCAGGCGCATGGCGAGGGGCACGCTCCGCGGGCAGTCCGAGCGCTTTCCCTCATCCCCGAAACGCGCGAGCCGTGCTAAAGGGCGCCCCGTGGCAGCCTCGGATTCTCGTTCGTCCTCGCCCGGCGGGCTCGGCAAGCTCCTCGATGCGCGGCGGGTCCTCCTCGTCGTCGGCTGCGGCGGGGTCGGCAAGACGACGACCACGGCAGCGCTCGGTCTCGCCGCAGCACGTCGCGGCAAGCGCGTGCTCTGCTTGACGATCGACCCCGCGCGGCGCCTCTCGCAGAGCCTCGGCATCGAGGAGATGAAGACCGAGGCGCAGACGATCGATCCCGCCCTCTTCGCCCAGGCGGGCGTGACCATCACGGGCTCGATGACCGTGATGATGCTCGACACGAAGAGCACCTTCGACTCGCTCGTCACGCAGCTCGCGCCCTCCGTCGAGCAGCGCGATCGCATCCTGAACAACGTGCTCTACAAGTACATCTCGACGTCGCTCGCCGGTACCCAGGAGTACATGGCGATGGAGAAGCTCTACGCGACGAAGAGCGACCCGAGCTACGACCTCATCCTGCTCGACACGCCGCCGACCCCCAACGCGCTCGACTTTCTCGACGCCCCGGAGCGGCTCGTGGGCGCGATCGACAGCGCCGCGACGCGGTGGCTCGTCCAGGCCGTGCAGAGCTCGGGGAAGTTCTCGCTCAACGTGCTGGCGAAGGGCGCCGCCGCGATCGTGCGGGGCATCGGCAAGGTGTCGGGCAGCGGGTTTCTGGAGCAGATGGCGGCGTTCATCGCGGAGATCAACTCGGTCTTCGGCGGATGGAAGAAGCGCGCAGACGCCGTGAGCACAGCGCTGCGCGGGCCCGACGTGGCCTACGTGCTCGTGACGACGCCAGACCCGCTCGCCGTGCGCGAGGTGATGTTCTTCGCAGACCGGCTGCGCGAGCAGGACATGCGGCGCGACGCCTTCGTGGTGAACCGCGTGCACCCGACCTACGGGCGCGTGCCGGACGTCGCCGAGGTGGAGGCCGCGCTTTCGCAGAGCGCAATCCCGCTCGGCCCAGACGCGCCAGCGCGGCTCCGGCGCGCGGCGGAAGACGAGAGCCGCATGGGCAAGCTCGACGCGCTGCACCTCGTGGGGCTCGAAGCAGCCCTGGAGGACGAGGCCTCCGGCGGGAGCCTGCTCGCGCACGTGCCCGCGTTCCCCTACGACATCCACGATCTGGAGCGGCTGTCGCGCATCGCCGAGGTCCTCGCGCCGTAGAACGGTTCGAGGCTCTCGTGCAGGGAAGGGCGCTTCTGCGTGTTCCGCCCGAGCCGTCCTCGTGGCATGGTCGGGGCATGGATCGAGGCGGCAAGAGGCTTTCGCGTACGCGCTGGGCGTTCCTTTCGCTCGTCGGAGCGCCACTCCTGCTCGCATGGCTCTCCGGCGCAGCCGGGTGCACCGAGGAAGACCCGCCGGAGCCACGCCCCGGCTTCCCCGGCGATAGCTGCACAAAGACGGACGATTGCGCCGTGCCACTGCGCTGCATCGACAACGTCTGCGTGGTGCCCGGCGGCTCCGGCGGCAGCGACGGCGGCACCGAGCCCGACGCCTTCGGCCCCGGCCCCGGCCCAAGCGCCGACGCCGGCCCCTGGAGCCAGTGCGACGAGTGTCTCGAAGGCACCTGCGGGCAAGCCGAGAAGGCATGCGGCCCCGATTGTCGCTCCATCGAGGCCTGCATCGAGACCGTGTGCGTGAACCTCAGCGACTCGCCGCAAGACGAGAGCGCCTGTTTCGTGTACTGCCAGGACCGCTTCCCCGCCGGAAAAGATCAGCACCTCGCCGTCGTGAACTGCGCGCTGGAAGTGATGTGCTCGCCGCCCTGCACGTTCTACCCGCAAGACTACGATCTCTGCCGGACGTTCATGAACAACGGCGATTGCACAGGCTTCCAGAAGGCATGCGAAGCCGACGCACGATGCGGGGTCTACCGCGATTGCGTGAAGTTCTGCACGTCGATCGGAGACTGCACCGCCTGCGACGACTCCGCCGACGGAACCGAAGGTCGCAAGCTGCTCGAAGCCTACGAGCAGTGCGTCGCAAGCGAATGCATGACGGAGTCATGGATCCCGTGATGGCAGGCGTCGCGCTGGGGCGTTGCCCCAGGCCCCAGGAGGGGGCTGTCCGCCCCCTCCACCCCGGACCAGCGAGGCGCTGGACCCGGGGTCGATGAACTGCGCGTTGCGCAGTTCATCGAACGGCCGTTGACAAGGTAGGCGAGGCGTCTGCCGACCAAGGCGGCGGCGTGGACGAGTGCCCGTGGGAGAGCACGAGCGCCGCGAGGGGCCGGAACCCGTTCGTGCCCCCCGCGTCGTTGCCCCTCAGGCATCTCGACAGGCAACATCAGCCCTCGTCCTCGTGTGTTCGGTGCCGTGACAAGCGAGCGTGCTTGCCGCAGGGCATCGGGCACGAAGCCAAGCAAGGCGTGTCCGCGCGGCAGAGGAGGTGTCTCGCCGCCGGACACGTGGTGAAGCGTGCGTCCAGGGGAAGGTCGACCCTCGAGACAAGGTCTCGACGCAGCCGACGTTCCTCGTCTCGCCGCCGAACACGGTCCGTCCGCCGTCGACGGAGCGTGTCGCGGGGGCTCACAGGTCGGCGCCCAGGCCAACGTCAGGCGGCCGGCCGCGTCCCTCGGTCTGTCGCCCAGCGGAGGCTCCTGTGGCGCCGCCGAACACGCGTCGTCGACAGCGGAGGTCACGTGTTTGGGGGGATGCCGCGCTGGGGGCGTCGCGCCGGGGCGCTGCCCCGGACCCCGCGGGGGCTGTCCGCCCCTCGACCCGGACCAGGCACGGCCTGGACCGAGGGGGGAAGAACTGCGCAACGCGCAGTTCTTCCCACGGGCCCGTGGCAAGACCATGGAGGTGGGTCTCAAGCTGGCGACGGGAGCGCTGCCCGTTGAACCCGCAGCGCCGCTGTCTTGGTTGGCAGGGTCGTGGAGGGTCTTGACCCCGGCTGTTCGAGGAACTGCGCGGAGCGCAGTTCCTCGACCCCGGTCCAGGCCGTGCCTGGTCCGGGTCCAGGGGTGGACACCCCCTGGTGGGGCCTGGGGCAACGCCCCAGCTCCGCGCCCCCAGTCAGGGGCAGTTGGGATTCGCGGCTTCGACGACGGCGCAGTATTCGGGGGCGCCGTCGCTCATGCAGATCGTCTTGCAGGTTTGGCAGAAGACGCAGGAGTCGAGGGCTTTGAACTTTTGGAGGGCGCCTGCGGGGGTGCCGAGGTCTTCGGCACACTTGAGCGTGCAGCAGCCGCCGTCTGTGCTGAGGGCGCAGTTGTCGTAGGAGCAGTCGGCGAGGGCCTTGCAGGCGGCGTCGGCGATGCAGGCGTCGGCGAGGGCTTTGCACTCGTTTGTGTAGGCGCCTGTCGTGTTGCTCGTGCAGTCGCTGCAGACGGAGTAGCTGCCGCTGCCGCCGCTGCCGGAGGAGGAGCTCGATGAGCTGCCGCCGCTGCCGGAGGAGCTGGAGGAGCCGCCGCCTGCGGAGCTTGACGAGCCTCCGCCTGCGGAGCTGGAGGAGCTGCCGCTCGAGGAGCTTGATGACGAACCGTTGCCGGAGCCGCCTGCGCCGCCCGAGCCGCCTGTATCGTCACCGCACCCTACGGATACGAACAAAGAGCTGAGCGCTGCGAGCCCGAGCGCGTACCAACCAAGCCTCATCGTCTGTCTCCCTTCCAAGCGTGAGCCACGCGCCGTCCGCGCGGTGGAATGGAGACATCCTACCGCGGAGGCGTCTCCTTCGGGCGCGTGAACTCGTCTGTCAGCCTGGACCATGGCAGGGCGGCGCTTGATCCTGTGGGCTCGGACGAAGCGGCCTCGGGTGCATCGGCGAGCGACCATGCCGTGAGCACGACGAGCGCCATCCAGACGAGATCGGCGAGCAAGAGGTGCACGAGCTGCATCGCCACCGGCGCGAGGAGGAAGAGGTTCAGGAAGCCTGCGCCGATTTGCACGATGACGAGCGCTGAGACGAGCCGCGCGGGCTTGAGCAGCGCGGGGCGCTGCGACGTGACGAACCCTGTTGCGAAGAGCAGGTAGGCGGCGACCACGCTGGCCACGATCGGGTGGTAGACGCGGAGCTGCACGAACACGTGTGCGGCTTGGGACACGTCGGCGGCGAGACCTTCGCTCAGTGTCTTGGCGGGGAAGAGCGTGTCGCCGAGGGCTGCGATCGCGCCGGTCACGCCGACGGCTACCACGCCGAGGAGACCGCCGCCGAGCACGTAGGTCGGCGTGCCTGACGAGCGACGGGGCAGGGGACCGCCCGAGGCCCAGAGCACCGTGAGCGTCATCGCCGCGACGAGCAGGAACGTGTTGATCAGATGCGCGCTCATCCAGTAGCCACGCGCGATCGATGTATCGCCCGCGACGCGCTCGAAGAGGACGATGCCCGCGCCGACGGCTGCTTCGGTGACCATGAAGAACATCGACGCGACGGCGCCGAACCGCACGGCGTGCCGGCGCGGGAAGGCGCGGAAGGCCCACACGAGCTGGAGGAGCGTGAGCAGGAAGGCGATCCCCGAGGTCAGCCGGTGCGTGAACTCGATCAGGGTCTTCACGCTGGGCGCGCGGGGGATGACGTCGCCGTTGCAGGTGGGCCAGTGGCTCCCGCAGCCTGCGCCTGCGCCGGTGGCGCGGACGAAGGCGCCCCAGAGGATGACGCCGAGCGTGACGACGAGCGTCGCCCACGCGACCCGGCGAAACGAACCTTGCGACATGCCCCCCGTTCTAGGGCCGGCCGGGCGTCCAGGCGAGCGCCTTTCATCCTCTCGACGCGCGGGCGAGGCCGCTTTATGCCTCCCAGGGTCCCCATGAGCACCATCACCCTGAGCGGACTCTTCGTGTATCCCGTCAAGGGCGCGCGTGGCATCACCCTCGACCGGGCTCGGGCACAGGGCCTCGGCATCGAGCATGACCGGCGGTTCATGATCGTCGACCCGGACGGCGAGTTTCTCACGCAACGCGAGCACCCTGAGATGGCGCTCCTCGAAACGGCGATCGAGGGCGACACGCTCGTCCTCCGCGCGAAGGGCCATGGCCCGCTCCGCCTCCCGCTCCGCCCCGAGGGGCCTACGGATCGGCGCGTCCGGGTCTGGAGCGACAAGTGCGGCGCCGTGTTCGTCGGCGACGAGGCCGCTGCGTACCTGAGCGACGTGCTCGGCCGACGCGCGGAGCTCGTGTACATGCCCGACGATGCTACGCGGCGCGTGGACGGCCGCTACGTGAACCGCAAGGAGCGGGTCGCGTTCGCGGATGGGTTTCCGTACCTCCTTGCCTCGGAGGGCTCGCTCGCGGATCTGAACGCGCGCCTGCGCGAGGGCGTGCTGATGGATCGGTTCCGGCCGAACCTCGTGGTCCGCGGGGCGCCGCCCTGGGCCGAGGACGCGTGGACGAGCTTGTCCATTGGCTCCGTCGTCTTCCATCTGCGCAAGCCGTGCAGCCGTTGCAGCGTGATCACCGTGGATCAGGCGACGGGCGTGCGGGGCAAGGATCCGCTGGCCACGCTGGCGACGTTCCGCGCGCGGTCGAACCGCGTGTATTTCGGCTGGAACATGGTCGCCGAAGGGGAGGGCGAGATCTGCGTGGGAGACGTGGTGACCCTGGGCGCTCGCTCGTACGACGAGGCCGGCTGAGGCGCCGAGGAGAGAGCATGCAGAACGCGGCACCGTGGGATGCGATCGTGATCGGCGGCGGGCCCGCGGGCTCGTCCGTCGCGACCTACCTCGGACGGGAAGGGCGGCGGGTGCTTCTGCTCGAACGGGAGCGGTTTCCGCGCGAGCACATCGGCGAATCGCTTTTGCCCGGCGTCTTGCCGTACCTCGACGCGCTCGGCGCGCGCGAGGCCGTGGAGAGCGCGGGCTTCGAGCGCAAGGAGGGACAAACCTTCGTCTGGGGCCGCGATCGCACGCCGTGGGAGATCGATTTCCGCGAGCTCGACGTGCACCCGTACGCGTACTTCGTGGATCGGGGGCGCTTCGACGAGATCCTCCTGCGCAACGCCGAGAAGGCGGGGGCCACGGTGCGCGAGGGGTACGCGGTGACGCGCGTGATCTTCGAGAAGGGCCGCGCCGTCGGGGTGCGCGTGCGCGGGCCGGGCGGCGAGGAGCGAGACGAGCGGGCGAAGTTCGTCGTGGACGCGTCGGGGCAGAGCGCGCTCGTGGCGCGGAACGCGGATCTGCGGCGGGTCGTGCGCGGCCTCAAGAACGTGGCGGTGTGGGCCTACTGGGAGGACGCCGAGCGCCTGCCGGGGCACAAGCGCGCGCACATCCTGACGACGAGCATCCCCGAGGGCTGGATCTGGGTGATCCCGCTGGGCAAGCGCACGAGCGTCGGGGTCGTGACCTCGGCGGCGACACGCGCGGAGCGGGACAAGCTCGGGGCGAAGGCGTGGTATGAGCAGGTGCTGCGCGCGTCGGAGGCGGCGTGGCCGCTGCTCGCGAACGCGCGTCGGGTGACGGAGGTGACGGGGGCGCGGGACTGGTCGTACCGCGCGCGGCGCCTCTCCGGGCCGGGGATCTTGCTCGCGGGCGACGCGGCCTGCTTCATCGATCCGATCCTCTCGACGGGCGTGCACCTCGCGATGACGAGCGGCTTCTGGGCCGCGGCGTGCGTGCACAGCGCGCTCGACGAGCCGCGCCACGAGCCGTTTTTGCGACGCTTCTACGAGGAGACGTACGGCGCGACCTACCGGGAGTTGCTCACGCAGGTGAAGGCCTTTTACAAGGCCGCGGGGCGCCGGGACTCGATCTTTTGGATGTCGAAGCAAATCCTGCGGGTCGGCGAGGCCGTCGCGCCGGAGCTCGCGTTCCTGTTCATCACGGCGGGCCTCTTGCGGAACGCGGCGGTGGACGCGCCGCACGATCCGGCCGCGCAGGTCCGCGCCGAGCTCGGCGAGCGGGCGCGGCTCCCCGCGGAGGAGCCGAAAAAAACGTTCTCGCCGGAGTTCCCTTCGGCGCGGTCGCGCTCGCGGATCGTGTCGCCGCCGATCGTGTGGCGGGTCGGGGAAGGCGGATCCGCGCAGCTCGTGAGTGTGCGGGCCGAGGGACTTCGCCTCCGGCTCGTCCGGCACGAGCCACGCAGCATCACGGATCGGCCGCGGAAGAGTTATTTCGTGCTCGATCTGGTCGACGCCGGGCGGTTGCCGCTCGGGCTCGTGCTCGTCGAGGAAGGACGCGCGGCAGGCGAGCCGCTCGCGGGGGTCGCGCCGCGTCGGGCAGGTCGGTTGCTCGTCACGCTCCTCCCGTACCCCCGGTCGATGGGGGCTGCGCTCGGACAAGCCGAGCGACGCCCCCAAACCCCCATGCGTCCCCACGATCCCGCGGTCCTCGCGAAGCTCGAACAGACGCTCGTCGGCCTCGTCGCGGCCGCCGACGATCCCGCGAAGCCGCTCCTTCTGCGCCGCGTGCGTGCGCAGCTTCGAACGGCGCTCCGCGCGCCGGGCGTGTTGCCGGCCGAGATCACGGCGACGCCTTCGCGCGCCTTCCGCGGCGGCGGCGTCGCCGAGCCGCCGATGACCCTCGTCTTCCGCGCGAAACACCCGGAAAACCCCGTTCCGCGCGTCTACCTCCTGCTCGAAGCGCGCTTGCCGCCAGAGCTCGTCGACATCCCGATCCTGCGCACGCGCTTCTGCGACGTGTGGCTCCGGCCCGAGCGCGCGCGGGATGGCCGCCTCCTCGCCGAGGTGCCCGAGGTCCGGAGCCTCGTCGAAAGTGCCTGCGCTGCCATCTGGGACGCGACGCGCCCGGCGACGACGCTGCCCGCGGCGTTCGCGGCGGCCGAGGCGGCGCTCCGCGCGCTCACGCCGGCGGGGTACACTTTCGAGATCTCGGGTCGACTCGGGAGCACGGAGGATGGAGAGCTTCCCCCTTCGGCGACGGGCGCCACGGAAGGCGCTTCCATCGGCTGATTTTCCTGCGCGGAGGCGGCTGTCCCGAGCGTGCAAACTGGCTCGGGCTGGTGCAGCTTCGACGTATGGCGATCACATGCAGGGAAGAAGCGATGCGCTGGGTGCATCGATATGCGATCGGCGGCGCGGCCTTCGCGGCCCTCCCGCTGCCGATCTCCACGACGGCGGGCCTCGCCGCGCTCGAGGTCCACATGCTCAACTTCATCGGCGGGGTCTACGACGAGCCCGTCGGCAACCTGAAGAGCCTCGCGGCGGGCGGCGGCCTCGAGATCATGGGGTCGGGCCTCAAGTTCGTGGCCACGCGCGCCTCCGCCTTCGTGCCCGGCCCGGCGGGCATCGTGATCCGGGTGGGCATCGCGGCGCTCGTGATCGAGTCCCTCGGCCGCGCGATCGTCGGGTATTTCGAGCGCAAGCACCCCGACAAGCTCTTTTCGGCCGCGGTCTAGGGCCTCGTTCGTACTAAGATCGCGCCGTCGTGAAGGCGCTGATCAAAGTCGGCTATGCGTGCAACGAGAACTGCACGTTCTGCCACACGGCCGACATCCGCCACCTCGACGACACGTCCGAGCGGATCGACTGGAAGATCGACCGCGCCAAGCGCCTCGGCGCGTCCATGGTCGTCCTCTCCGGCGGCGAGCCCACGATGCGGCCCGAGCTCTCGCGCTGGGCGCGCCGCATCGCCGGGCACGGCCTCGACTTTGGCCTCGTCACGAACGGGCTGATGCTCTCGTACCGGAACGTCGTCGACGAGCTCGTGGGCGAGTGCCGCCTCCGCTACGTCTACATGTCCCTGCACGGCGGCGCGCCCAAGGTCCACGGCTCCGTCGTCCGCGCCGACACGTTCCACAAGGCCATGCAGGCCATCGAGAACCTGCACGGCAGGATCCCCGATCTCACGATCAACTGCGTGATCACGACGGCGAACGTGAAGCACTTGCTCGGCCTCGTCGATCGGCTGCTCCCGTTCGAGGACCTCTGCATCAAGTTCTCGATGACGCAGCCGAAGGGCGCGGCGAACCGGGCCTTCGACGTCATCGTGCCCGAGGTCGCCGCCTGCGCCGCGCGCGTGAACGAGGCGATCGCGTACGGGCTCGCGAAGCGGAGCGAGCGCGGGCCGCGCTTCGCGCACGACGGCCTGCCGTTTTGCCTGCTGCCGGGATACGAACACCTCTACGACGATCTCAAGACGCACCGGTACGCGACGATGATCGAGGCCGATGAGGACGACTTCGTCCCTGTCGACGACGTGGCCAAGATCCAGCCCGAGGAGGTCTGCGGCGACTGCGCGCTGCGCGGCGCGTGTCCGGGGCTCTACCGCGGCTACCACGAGATCCACGGCGCGGGCGCGCTCCGGCCCGTCACGGATCGGCCCCGGGCGAACTCGTACAACTTCGTCCCCGAGCGCGACCTCGCGCGCCCGCCCGGCGCGCCGTGCCCGATCCGCGCGGACGGGACGAGCCCGTACGATCGCGGGCGCACGTTGCTGCTTCGCCTCAAGGACCGGATGCGCCTCTTCCGCACGGAGACGCGGGACTTTTCCGACGAGGAGCTCCTCGCCACCAAGGAGAGCGCCGGCCAGATCTACCTCGACGTCTCGACGAAGCTCGCGCCCGACGACTTCGCGAAGGACTTACGGAAGCTCCGCCCCGCGGCCGAGTGCGAGGCGTGCCCCGAGCGGCCGCGTTGCACCGGCGCCTGGGAGCCCGTGCCCGCGGACGTGTTCACGCGGGATGATCGCGACGTGATGGCGATCCTCGCGAACCTCTCGGGCCGCGTGCTCGACCTCGGCTGCGGCGAAGGGCCGTACCTCGAAGCGCTCGCGCGGCGCGCGGCGGAAGGGCACATCACGTACGTGGGCGTCGATCCGGATCCGCAGCGGCTCGCCGTCCTCGCGTCGCGCCACCCGTTCGCGCAGTTCGTGGAGGGCCGCGCGGAGGAGCTCGGCGAGGCGCTCGGCACGTTCGACCACGTGCTCGCGCTCCGCAGCGTGAACCACCTCGAAGATCCGGCGCGCGCGTTCGGCGCGGCGATCGCGCGGCTCAGGCCCGGCGGTACGCTCCTGCTCGTGGACAACGTCGCCTTTGGCCTCGTCCGCAGCCGCGCGCACGCGGCGCGCGCCGAGGCTGCGCCCGGGAACCGCTTCGAGCATTTTCGCAACGACGACGCGGCCCGTACCGCGCGGCGGCTCGAAGACAAGCCCTTGCGTCTCCTCGAACGCCGCGACATCGGCCGCGAGACCAGCAATCAGTGGATGTTGCGCTACGAGCGCACGGGAGAAATGCCGTCGTGACTGCTTCAGCTCCGTCCTCTCCACGCTCGGGGGCTCCGCTCGACGAGCGAGCTGCGCCCCCGAACCCCCCCCGCAGGCTCCCCGTCCTCGCCGCAGGCGCTGTCGAGACGTCCTTCGCCGACTTCCAGAACGAGGCGTTGCTCGGCGACGCGGAGGGCGGGGAGAAGACGCTCGCGCACGAGGCCGCCGCGCACGAAAAACGCAACTGGGTGCGCCTGTCCTACGATTGCAACAACCACTGCACGTTTTGCCTCGATTCGAATGCGCACGACGGCACGATGCGGGCGACGCAGGACATCAAGGTGCAGATCGTCGAGGGCCGGCGGCGCGGCGCCGATCGGCTGATCCTCTCGGGCGGCGAGCCGACGATGCACCCGAACTTCCTCGACTTCGTGAAGCTCGGGCGCCTCGCCGGCTACCGGAAGATCCAGACCGTGACGAACGGTCGCATGTTCCGTTACCCGGAGTTCCTCAACAAGGCCGCGGACAACGGCTTGCACGAGATCACGTTCTCGCTGCACGGCCACACGGCGAAGCTACACGACGCGCTCGTCGGCACGCCCGGCGCGTTCGTGGAGGAGGTCGCGGGACTCAAGGCGGCGCTGGCGTCGCAGAGGTTCATCGTCAACGTCGACATCGTCATCAACAAGCAAAACGTCCGGCACCTGCCGGCGATGCTGGAGATGTTCATCGGCTGGGGCGTGAAGGAGTTCGACCTGCTGCACGTGATCCCCTTCGGCAACGCGTGGAGCGACGCGCGGCACCACCTGTTCTACGATCTCGACGGCAACCTCGAATACCTGCAGCAGGCCTTCGCGTACGCGCGGAGGCCCGACATCCACATCTGGCTGAACCGCTTCCCGCCGCCCTACGCCGAGGGTTTTGAGGATCTGATCCAGGATCCTTATAAATTGAACGATGAAGTTCGCGGTCGGCGCGAGGAGTACGATCGGTACCTCTCGCTCGGCAAGAAGCTCATGTGTCGCGAGCCCGAGCGGTGCAAGTACTGCTACCTGGAGAGCCTCTGCGACACGCTCGACGAGGTGATCGACGTGCGCAAGGCCGAGGAGGTGGACGTGCTCCGCTACGCCGGCGAGCCGCCCCTCGCGGGCAAGCTGCCGGAAGCACACGCAGCGCGGATCGTGGCGGCGAACCTGGAGGAGGCCGCGGCGCTCGCAGCGAAGGCGACGCCGGGCGCGATCGAGCTCGAGCTCGCGTCCTACGAGGGGTTGTCCGAGGCGCTCTCCCCCGAAGGTCTGCTCTTCGGCAAGAAGCTCGTGGCCTGTTACACGGGTGATCCCGCCGCAATCGAGCCCCTGCTCGGAATCCCCCGGTCCTTCGAGGTCCGCACCTTCCTCACGAAGGCAACGGAGCCCGTGATCCGCAGGCTGGATCCCCCGCCGGAAAACCTCGTGCTCGTGCAGCAAAACTACGACCTCGTGTCGGACGCCCACGCAAACGACGTCGACACGAAATCGTTTTTCGCGGCGTACCCCCATCCCGTCCCCGTGGAGAACGTACCCGCCTGCGTGGCAGGAAGGCCCGTGCGGCCCGCCGCGCGGACGCTGGACCTCGCGATGCTCGGCACCGACGCGCGCATCGACATGACAGCGTTCACGAAGCGCTACGTGGCCGACGGGTTCTACACGAAGGCACTCCGCTGCAAGGACTGCCGCGAGAACACCTCCTGCCGTGGCGTGCACGTGAACTGGGTTCGCGCCCACGGCTTCGGGGCGCTGGCGCCCATCGGCTAGCGTTGCGCTGGGGCTTTGCCCCAGGCCCCACCAGGGGTTGTCCACCCCTGGACCCGGACCAGCCAGGGGCTGGACCCAGGCTCGATGACCTGCGCTCCGCGCAGCTCATCGAACAGGCCCGGTCAAGACCAGCAACGACCCTGCCCACCAAGACCGCCGCGCGGCTGGTTCGGCTGGCACCCTGGGTTCTTCGTCGGCCTGTTTGAAAAACTGCGCACCGCGCAGTTTTTCAACCCTGGGTCCAGCCCCTGGCTGGTCCGGGGTCGAGGGGGCGGACAGCCCCCCGCGGGGTCCGGGGCAGCGCCCCGGCGCGGGGTGGCGTCAGGGGACGAGCGTGCAGCCGGTGAGGACGCCCGCGAGCATCTCGCCGCGGGGCTGGCCTTCCCAGCCGCTTTCCCAGTGGAAGGTGGGGGCCTTGAGCTTGCCTTCCACGGTGTACTTGCACTTCACGCTGAAGCGCGTGGTGGGCAGGTTGCCTGCGAGGGCGGGCTCGCTCCAGAGGCCGGCGGCGACGAACTGCACGTTGTCCGTCGAGGTGTAGGGCCGCAGCGTCTTCTTGTCGTCGGTGGCGTCGCCCTTGCTCCAGGCCTTCGACGGCGACTCGAAGCCGCAGTGCCTGCCTGCGACCTCGTCTGTCGCGGCGCAGTTGAGCTCGCGTTTGTCGCCGGCCACCAGCGTGATCTCGACGTCCACGGTCTGGCCTGGCTTCCATGCGGGGCCGCGCGGGCCGCCGCCGCCGCGCTCTTGACCGAGCAGCGCGAAGCCTGCGGCCAGCGTGCCTACGACGACCACGAAGAGCACCATGCTCTTGCCGAGGGATGCCGAGCTCGGCGGCGGTGCGCGCCTTGGCGCGGCTTTGCCGGCCTTGGGCTGCTTCTTCGCGGGCGCCTTTGCGGGCGCGGCTTTTGCGGCGGCAGGGGGGGCCTTTGCTTCGGCTTTTGCCTCGGCCTTCGGAGCCTCTGCTTGGGCTTCGGCTTCGGGCTCGTCGTGGCCCTCGTCCTCGGCTCCGCCTTCGTCCTTGTCCTCGTCCGGTTCTTTCTCGGCCATGGCGCGCGGACTCTACCTTCCTCCGCCCCGCTTCTCAAACCTTCTGTTACCCTCCGCGCCCATGAGAGCGAGCCCCCCGCGCGCCCGGATTCTCGGCACTGGCCGGTACTTGCCTGCGCGTGTCGTCACGAACGACGAGATCGCTGCGCGCGCAGGAACCTCGGATGCTTGGCTCAAGGAGCACGTCGGCGTCGAGCGCCGTCACGTCGCGGCCGAGGGCGAGACGACGAGTGACATGGCCACGGCGGCGGCGCGTGCTGCGCTGGATGCGGCGGGGCTCTCGCCTGCGGATCTCGACCTCATCATCGTCGCGACCGTGAGCGGCGACAGCCCCATGCCGGCCACCGCGGCCACGGTGCAGCAGAAGCTCGGCACCGAGCTCGTCCCTTCCTTCGACCTCGCGGCTTCGCATGCGGGCTTCCTCTACGCGCTCGCCGTGGCGGAGCAGTCGATCTCCGCGGGCGCGACGCGCACGGCGCTCGTCGTCGGCGCGGACATGCTCTCGCGTCGCGTGGATCCCGAGGATCGGACGACGGCGGGGCTCTTCGGCGACGGCGCGGGCGCGGTGATCCTCGGCGCGGCGGGCGAGGATGGCCGCGGGATCCTCTCGATGCGGCTCGGCGCGGATGGCGCGATGGGCTCGCTCCTCTCGATTCCGGGCGGGGGGACGGGCGAGCCGATGACGCTGGAGCGGCTCGCGGCGAAGCGGAACAAGGTGCGTATGGAGGGGGCCGACCTGTTCCAGGTCAGCGTGAAGAAGCTCCAGGTCACGAGCATGGAGGCGCTGAAGGCGGCGGGGCTGCTCTCGGACAAGCTCGACTGGGTCATCCCGCAGCAGGCGAACCGCAGGATCGTGGATCGGATCGCCGAGCGGCTCGGGTATTCGCGCAGCAAGTTCATCGAGAACCTCGCCGACGTGGGCAACACGGGCGCGGCTTCGATTCCGATCGCGCTCGACGAGGCCGTGCGGGATGGCCGCGTAAAACCCGGGCAAAACGTGCTGCTTTGCGCGCTCGGGGCCGGCATCACGTGGGCGGCGTCGATGGTTCGGATGTGAAACGTCGGTTCGGAAAGGCGCCGCTCGCGCTCGTCTCGGCCCTCGCGCTGAGCGCGCTCGTCTCGCTCGACGTCGGCTGCGGCGCGCCGCCGCGGGGTGTCGACTGGAACGGCAAGCGCCTGCCGGCCATCGACATGCACCTGCACCCGGGCGACTGGGATCACGTCCCCGAGGACACGCGGAAGTTTTTGGCCTCGCGGTTTCCGTTTCCGATCGGGCTCGACGCGGAGGCGGCGGCGAAGGGCTCGCTCTTGCCGGAGAGCATCCTCGGCGAGATCGACGACGCGGGCATCTGGGGCGCGGGCCTCTTTGCCATCTATGCCCCGCGCACCGTGGGCGTCGCGTCGAACGAGCTCGTCGCCGAGGATCTCACGTTCGCCCCGGATCGCTTCTTCGGGCTCGCGTCTTTGCGGGTCGACCGGTGGACGACCGATCGCGACGCGGAGCTCGATCGATTGAAGAGCACGCTCTCGCGGCCGGGGTTCGTCGGGATCAAGCTGGCCCACGCGCACCAGCATTTTCGGATGGATGATCCGGCGTTTTTCCCGATCTACGAGGTCGGGGCCTCCCTGGGCAAGCCGCTCTACCTGCACACGGGGACGAGCCCGTTCCCGGGGACGTCGCAGGAGCCGGCCTATACGGACCCGACGTACCTGGAGACGGCGATCCAGCAATTCCCCGCCGCCACGTTCATCCTCGGGCACCTCGGCTACGATTTCGAGCAGAAGCGCCACGCGGGCCTCGAAACGTGCATTCGGCTGGCGAAGACGTACCCCAACGTGTTCCTCGAACCTTCGGCGCTCGGCTCTGCGTCGTCGGATCCGACGGGCGCGAACTTGAAGGAAGCCATGCGTCGCATGCGCGAGGCCGGGATCACGGACCGCGTGGTGTATGGCAGCGACGGGCCGCAGAGCCCGGGGTTCGTGAAGGGATACCTCGAACGAACGGTCGCCGCGATGAAGGACGCCGGATACACGGAGCAGGAAGCGGCCGCCGTCCTCGCGGGGAACTTTGCGCGCGTGTTCGGCGTGACGGTGCCCGCGGAGGCGGCCGAATGAACGTGCGCTTTGGCGTGACGTTCGGAGGCTGCGTGATCGCCACTCTCCTGGGCGCCTCCGAGGCCGCCGCTGCGGAGCCGAGGACGCCCTTTCCAGCGCACGCCGCGCTCGACGCCGTGGGCGGGAGCCCGGCGAAAGGGGCGTACGTCCTGTCGGCGCAAGGCGGCTGGCCGTTTTCGTTCCTGCGCGCGCAGGTGGGGTTGTCGGACCGGATCACCCTGCAAAGCGAGCTCGAATCGGCCGTCGGGCGCCGGTATCGCCCGATGCTGGGGATCGGCGTGCGCCTCGCCGAGGCGACGCACGTGCGCCTGACGGGCGAGTTCCTCGCCGGCTGGCTCTTCCAGCGCAGCGAGGAATACCGGCGCGGCCCGAACGGCGAGCTCCGGTTTCGCCTCGCCATTCCGGTGCGCCGGTTCGTCCCGTACCTCGTGCTCGGCACGCGCCACGCCTTTTTGCCGGATCTGCTGACGATCGAGCGCGCCTCGGGCACGGAGACGAGCTGGTCTTTGCGGCATGAGTGGACGCCCTGGGCCACGCTGGGGCTCGGGTTCGCGATATCGCGGGGGATCGGGCTCGACCTCGGCATCAACTACGGCTGGGTCGGCGCGCCGGATACGATCGCGCTGCCCGGCGTGCACCTCGGCTTGCATTTCGGAGGGGATCGATGAGCCGGGCCCGCTTCGTTTTCGCCGGTGCCCTCGGGGTCGTGCTCGCGGGGTGCGTCAACGAGGAGACGCGCCTCTACGAAATCGAGCTCGACGGGAAGGTCGCCGTGCCGGACGGCGCGCCGAGCGCGGGCGCCGTGCACCTCGCGTTCCACGTGGCGAAGACGTTCGGCGAGGGCGACCTCGAACATCCGCTCGGCGTCTTCGAAACGCGCACGGTGGCCGGCGTGGGGCCGGTGCGCGAGACCGTGCTGTATCCGCTCGACGAGGGGGAGGGGCTCGTCGTGTACGGCTGGCTCGACAGCGATGGAGACGGCGTCCATTGCGCGCCCGGGCAAACCGAGGAGCCAGCGGGGCTCGTGAAGGTCGCGGGGTTCCCGGCGCACGCGCTTTCGTTTTCGCTCACGCTCCGCGCGCCGTGTGTGGGACCGGAATCGCTGTATCCTTGAGCGGATGTCCGACGGACCCAAGCCGAAGCGTGATGTGCTCGATCCCGCGCTGGCCTCGCGTTTCGCCTGGCGCATGGCGCCGCCGCCCGAGGCGCCGCCCCCGCAGGCCGAGGCCCCGCCTGCGCCGAAGCTCGACCCGGCAGCCTCGGAGGGCTTCGCCGAGCGCGCGGCGCAGGTCTGCGAGGAGCTCGCGAAGGACGTGCGGAAAACGTGGGCGCTCGGTTCTCCCGCGGCGCAGGCCGCCGCCACCGAGCGCTTGAAGCGCTTCGCGCGGCGGATCGGCTTTCAGATCCTCGGCATGACCCGGCATCCGCTGGAGGCCGTCCGCTTGCTTCGGCTGATCGCCCGTCACATCGAGGCCACGCCGTTCCGCAAGGCCGACATGCTCCAGCTCGCGTGGCTGCCCATCCCGGAGCGCCACCCCGAGGTGGTCGAGCTGATCGTCGAGGCCGCGCGCACCGGCGACAAGAACTTCGCGTTCGTCCTCGATCGCACCGTGGCCGAGAAGGCGTTCGAAGGTCGTTACCCCGAGCTCGGCGTGCGGCTCGCGGAGCTCGCCGATACGTCGCGCGTGTGGGACGTCCGCGCGCTCGCGATCCGATGGCTCTCGCTCGACGATTATCCGGCGGCGATCCCTTCGTTACGCCGCGCCCTCCGGATGCCGCACGCGCGCCTGCGGTATTATTCGCTCTTCATCCTCGTGCAGATGAAGGGATGGACGCAGCGCGAGGAAGACGTGCTCTGGCTGCTCGAGGACGCCGTGCGCCACCCGCTCGACCGCGGCGCCGGGATGAGCGCCTATGATCGCGTCGGCGATTACGAGGAGGCGCTGATCGACGCGCTCCGGGTGGCGCCCCCGGCGGAAGGGTGGAAGCCGCTCGAGGTCATCGTCGAGGGCGGCGGTGCGCACATCTCCCAGGACCGACCCGGGCTCGACGCCGATTGGGCGCTCAAGGCGCTCGCCGCCGGGTATCCGGAGCGGGCCGTCGCCCGGGTCGATCGTGTGCTCGCCGATCCGAGCGGCATTCGTCGCTTCGCCGCGATCGGCGCGCTCGCGCTCTTGCCGGAGGATCTCGCGCGCCCACGGCTCATCGAGGCGGCCGGGTGCTGCGAGCACAACCTCGTCGAGCGCGTGAAGGGGATCTGGTTCGAGCGGTTCGGGGGCGCGCTGCCGGTGTCGCCCCTCGCCGGGGTGCCCGTGTTCCTGCTCGACGGTCCGCCGAGCGAGCGGTTTTTCGCGTGCCTGACCGTGCTCCGCGGCGCCTCGCAGGAGGCGCGCTTCACGATGGTGGACGCGCTGCTCGTCGAGGCGCCCGAGACGAGCGCTCCGCCCGCGCAGCTCTCTTCGTCGCAGCGTGAAGCGCTCGCCTTGCTTCTTCTCACGTTGCGCATGTCCGGCACGCTCTACAAGCACCCGACGCTGAGCAACCTGGGGGAGGGCGACTGGGCCAAGCTGCTGCTCCGGCGCTTCGGCGCGCCCGCGTTCGAGGGGCTCGCGAACCTCGCGGAGGCGCCGGCCCTCGCGGGGGTCAGCCGCGGCTGGCTCGACGCGCTGACCAGCGTGGCGCGGGAAGGGATGCTCGGCGCAGAGCAGCGCGAGCGGCTGCGTAGCATCGCGCGCGCGGCGCTCGCGTCGCCCGCGTGGGACAACACGTCTTCGCCGCTCATCACGCTCTCGGTCGTGGGGGCGCCGCAGGCGTGCGTGGAGCAGCTCTGGTCGATCCTGATCAAGCCGGACGACCCCACGGACGCGCGGAGCGAGGGAGTGCGGTCGAACGCGGATGCGTCGCGATGGGCGTCGATCGTGCTGCGCGACGTGACCGACGCTCCGTGGCTCGACGCGCGGATCGCAGCGATGGCGAGGGAGGCGTTCCAGCAGAGGCGCTTCGATCTCTTCGAGCGGCTGATGTACCTCGGATCGGAGCGAAAGGCACAGGAGGTGCTGGACGTCGCGCCGGCCGTCCTGTCCGCCTACGACGGTGATCCCGAGGCGTTCGACGCGGTCTTCCAAGCCGCCTCGGCGCTCATGCAGGCCAAGCGCCTCGACGACGCGTGGATCCTGTCCGCGCTCGCGGAGCCCGAGGGGCCGCTGTTCGCCGTCGCCGCGAGCCTCGTCCGCAAGTCCTCGCCTGCGCCGGTGTTCGAAGCGCTCACGCGCGCGCTCGGCTCGACCGCGCGGGGCGGCGCATCGGCGGCCGAAGCGGCGCACGTGCTGGTCTTGCAGGAGATCCTCGCGGGGGATGACGCGCGGCTCTCGGGCATCCTGGATCGAGCCCCGGCCCGTGCGCGTGCCGCGCTCTGCGGCGCGCTCCTCGACAACGAGGTCCCGCTCGCGAGCTACCGAGAGCACGTCGCCGCGTGCCTGATCTCGCCTGATCCACGGGTCGCCCAGGAGCTCCACGATCCCTTGTGGCTCCGCAAGCCGGACGGGATGGAGGAGCTGTTCGAAGAGGTCCTGCCGCGGGTGCAAGTGGAGGACACGCGCGACTTCCTGCTCTACCTCCTCCGCGCGCCGAACGAGGCCGCGAAGTACTGGGTCGACGGGGGCGACGACGAGGACGAGGACGAGGACGCCTGGGACGACGAGGACGAAGACGAAGACGAGGACGACTGGGAGGACGAGGACGCGTCCTCCTGACGTGCGTTACGCCCCCGCCTTCATGCACGACGCGAGCTCCGCGAGGAGTTTGTCCGTCGCTTCGAGCCCGCTCGCGAAGACCTCCGTGTCCCGCGTCCTCCTCGACAAACGCATGTCCGGCGAGAGCTTGTACGGCGAGCCCTTGGGCTGCACGAGCTTCATCACCTTCGCGGGATCGAGCGGCGTGTCGTCGCGCAGGTGCAGCGTCACGCCCTTCGCCGTCGCCTCGCACGCGAGCGCGCGGAGCTTGCGGAGCTCGGTCTTGAGGCTCATCAGGTGCACGAGCCTTCGCGCCTCGATCGGCGGCGAGCCGAAGCGATCCTCCATCTCGTTCGCGAGATCCTGCACCTCGTCCGGGCTCGACGCGCTCGCGAGGCGTTTGTAGAAGGACAACCGCACGCCGACGTCGGACACGTAGTCCTCGGGCAAGAGCGCGTCCGCGTCGAAGGCGAGCTCGGGATCGACCTCGTGCACCACGGGCTCGCCCTGGAGCTCGTGCACGGCCTCGTCGAGCATCTGGCAGAAGAGCTCGAAGCCGACCTGCGCCACGTTGCCGCTCTGCTCGGCGCCGAGGATGTCGCCCGAGCCGCGGAGTTCAAGATCGAGCGAGGCGATCTGGAAGCCCGAGCCGAGCTCGGTGTGCCGCTCCAGCGCCTCGATGCGCGAGCGGGACTCGTCGGTCATCGCGTTCGCGGGCGGGACGACGAGGTAACAATACGCGCGCTCCTTCGAGCGGCCCACGCGGCCGCGGAGCTGGTAGAGCTGCGAGAGGCCGAACATGTCGGCGCGATCGACGATCATCGTGTTCGCGCGCGGGATGTCGAGGCCGCTCTCGATGATCGCCGTCGAGCAGAGGATGTCGTAACGGCCCTCGACGAAGTCGAGCATCGCCTGCTCCAGCGTGGTCTCGCTCATCTGCCCGTGCGCGATCGTGATGCGCGCCGAGGGGACGAGCTCCTGGAGCCGCGCGGCCCGCTCGTAGAGGCCCTCGACGCGGTTGTACACGTAAAACACCTGCCCGCCGCGGCCGAGCTCGCGCAGGGCGGCTTCGCGCAGGACGTTCTCGTCGTGCCGCGTGACGATGGTCCGGATCGCGCGGCGCTCCGCGGGCGGCGTCGTGATGATGGACATGTCGCGCAGCCCCGTGACGGCCATCTGGAGCGTGCGCGGGATCGGCGTCGCCGTGAGCGTGAGGACGTCGACGTTCGTCTTCAGCGCCTTGATGCGCTCCTTGTGCGTCACGCCGAACCGCTGCTCCTCGTCCACGACGAGCAGGCCGAGCTTCTTGAAGTGGACATCCTTGGAGAGCAAACGATGCGTGCCGATGACGACGTCGACCTTGCCGTCGCGTAGGCCGCGCGTGGTCTCGTCTTGCTCCTTGTTCGACTGGAAGCGCGACATGGCCCGGACTTCGAGCGCGTACGGGCTCATGCGGGCCTTGAAGTTCAGGTAGTGCTGCTGCGCGAGCACGGTCGTCGGGCAGAGGACGGCGACCTGGCGGCCCGAGGCGGCCACGCGGAAGGCGGCGCGGATCGCGACCTCGGTCTTGCCGAAGCCGACGTCGCCGCAGACGAGGCGATCCATCGGGCGCGCGGCTTCGAGATCGGAGGAGACCTCGCCGATCGCGCGGGCCTGATCGGGCGTCTCGTCGAAGGGGAAGGTCGCCTCGAACGCGGCGTAGTCGTCGTCGGGCGGCGCCGTGGGCTCGCCGATCGCGCTCCTTCGCTCGGCGTAGAGGCGGAGCAGCTCGTCCGCCATCTTGCGGAGGCTTTTCTCGACTTTGGCTTTCGTCTTGGCGAACGTTTGTCCGCCGAGCCGGTCGAGCTTGGGCGTGCCCTCGCCGCCCTGAAACTTCTGGATCTGGTTCAGGCGGTAGACGGGCAGGTAGAGTTTGTCGCCGCCCGCGTACTCGACCGTGATGAGGTCGACGACCATGCCGCCGACCTGTTTGTGCACGAGCCCGTGGTAGCGGCCAATGCCGTGATCGGCGTGCACGACGTAGTCGCCGACGGAGAGGTTGCGCAGGTCTTCGAGGAAGGGCCGCGCCGAGGCCTTGGTGTCCTTACCGCCCCGCGCGGCGCGTCGATGCGCGCGGGCGCCGAAGATCTCTTCCTCGGTGACGAGCGCGAGGAGCTCGGCCGGCGCGACGACGCCTCGCGCGAGCGCACCTCGCACGACGAGCGCGGTGCGCGCGGCCTCGGGAGCTTGCTCGTCGAGGATCGCGGGGTCGAACGCGCCGAGGCGGGCGCGGACGCGGACGCCCTGGTGGCGCAGGAGCGTGACGAGGCGCTCGACCTGCGTCTCCGCGCGCGCCGCGACGACGACACGCATGCCGTGCTCCTGCCAAGCGAGGATGCGGCGCACGAGCGGATCGAGCGCGCCGGTTTTGCCCCGGGAAGCACGCGCGGCCTTGATGGCGCGTTCGAGGTCGCCCTGATCGAAGGTGGCGAGCGAAGGTGCCTCCTCCGGCGCGACCTCGAAGCGCTCGAGGGAAGCAGGATCCGGCGCGTCTCCGGCGATCCCGGTCCGATGGAGCGCGATGTGCGTGCGGCCCTCGATCCACGCGGCGATGCCGCCCTCGGTCTCGTAAAACGCGTCGAGCGGGAAGTGCGCGTCGCGCGACTTGTGGGCGAGATCGGCCAGGGCGCGGCCGAGCTCGTCGCGCAAGGATCGCGTGATCGCCGCGGGATCTTCGAGCACGACGATGGCGTCGTCGGGCAGGTACGAGGCGAGCGGAGCGAGGTCGAGGTACGCCGGGAGGAACCCTTCGGCCCCGAAGAACGTGCGACCACTCGTGACGTCGTCGACGAGGGCGCGCGCCTTCACCGAGGGTAGATCGACCGCGTCACACGCGGCCCGCGCGCGCTCGCGGGCGCGGGACTCGTTCTCGGGCGTGAGCACGGCCTCGCGCGCCTGCGGGAGCCAGACCTCCTTGATGTCGGCGATCGTCTTCTGTCCTTCGGGGTCAAACGATTTGATCCCCATGACGAGGTCGCCGTAGAACTCGATGCGCGCGGGAAAACTCGCGTTCGGGGGCCAGACGTCGAGCAGGGCGCCACGCACGGCGAAGGTGCCGGGGTCCTCGACGAGGGGGCTCCGGACGTAGCCGGCCTGCGCGAGCCTGCGGATCAAGGCGTCCCGCTCGATCTCCTGCTCGGTCACGACGAGCTCGGCGTGTTCGAGGACCTCCGGCTGCGGGACGACCTTGCGGGCGAGGGCGGAGACGGGACAGACGAGCGCGCGCCAAGGCAGATCCACGGCGAGGTGGAAGAGCGCGGCGAGGCGGGCCTCGGCGCCGCGGCGATCGGGGTTCACGTCGGCGTAGGGGCTCGACTCGTTCGGCGGGAAGAGCAGGACCTCGCCGAGCGTGGTCTTGCCCGCGTCCGGCTCCTCGGCATCCGCGCCGGCGAGGAGGAACGAAGCGTCGGCGTGGAGGGCGCGCGCGGCTTCGAGATCGGCCGTGACGGCGATGATCTTTCGGCGCGTCGTTTTCGCGAGGGCGCGGAGGACGAGCGCGGTGGCGCCGCCCGCGACGGAGACGACGTGGATCGTGGGGCCCTTCGCGCCGAGGATGCGCGTGGCGAGATCCCGCGTGGTGGTGATCGGGCGATCGAGCGGGAGCTCGTAGGAGGGGAGGGGCTCGACCGGCGTTATTTCGGGGCGATCGAGCTCGACGTCGAGGGCCTCGACACCGGCGATCTCGCCGAGGGAAGCGCGGAGCTCTGCGCCTCTGGTTGCCTTTTCGGTCGCGGGCATCGTTCGCCGCGGGTGTAGCACGAAGCGTGCGGGAACTACGGAGCCGAGATGTACGCCTCGGCCACCCAATACTGCTCGCCGTTGCTCATCGTCACGAAGTACTGACCTTGTGAGATTTGCGCGACCGTCCCCGGGTACTTGTTTCCGTCCGACCACGCGACGAGCACGGCCGATCCGACGCCTGGTTTGGACAGGCTCTTGCCGAACGAATCGAGCGCGTGGCCGAGCTTGTCGAACCCGCTCTTGAGCGCGCCGCCGACGGCCTTGGCCGCATCGGTGGCCTCTTGCTCCAGGGTCTTCGGTTGTTGCACCGGAGCGGCTGTGGGAACGGCAGCGGGCGCGGCCGCGGGCTCGGCCGCGGGGACGGCCGCGGGCTCGGGTGTAGGAACGGCCGCGGGAGCGGGAACGGCAGCGAGCGCAGGCGCGGGAATGGAGGCGAGCGCGGGCGCGGGCGCAGGAACGGCAGCGAGCGCGGGCGCAGGAACGGCAGCGAGCGCAGGCGCAGGAATGGAGGCGGGCGCGGGTTCACTCGCGGGAGCCGCGGGGGCCTCCGAGGGGGGCGCGTAGGCCGTGGCTTGCGTGCCGATCAGCGTGGCGAACGTGGCAATGGGGCGACGCTCACCGCCGCGGTGCAGGCGCAAGAGTTCCTGCTCGACGGCGCAGACGTACGCGACGAACTGCTGCATGTCGCGGGACATCGCGGCGTTCCAGTGGAACGCGATCTGCGTGTAGCGGAAGAGATCCAGGTCCTGGCGCGCGAGCGTGGACGAGAGGCCTGCGTGCATGATCTGCGCGGAGAGCTCGACGTACTCCTCGAACGAGAGCGCGGGGGCGGCGCCCTTGGCGCGGCCGAGCGCGGCCTGATAGGCCGGGACGAAGCGCACGGCGACGGCGCCGCCGAGCGCGGGATCCTCGAGCCGCGCGAGCCAGCCCGCATGCGCGGCGAGCCAGTCCTCGCGGGAGACGTTCTTCGATTGCACGACACGCGCGCAGGCGTCGGCGTCGTCGGGGTGATCCGCGCAGAGGGCGCGAAGCTCGGCGTATTGCTCCAGCGTGAGGCCGGCGATGGGCGCGAGGGGATCCATGCGCGCCGAGGGAAGCCGGGGTGCGGCGAGGGGTCAAGGGGAAGCAAAACCCCGTCGAGGTGGCAGACCGGCCCTCGCAATGGCCACGGGGGCCCGCAATCGCGAGGGGCTCAATTCAACGTCTCGCCCCCGCCGTCCCCACGTCCCGCCCCGAAAATCGCCTCCCAGTTTGCCCGGTACGCGTCCGTCGCGACCTGCGCCGGGCCCGATCGGGGCGCCTCCGAGGGCCTCGGGCTCTTCACGAGCACCTCGACGTCGTAGAGACGCTCGTGCTCTTTGCGTTGCGACAGCTTCACGACGTCGCCGTGCACCGGCGCGCCTTCGCGCATGTTCCGGATCGCGCCGAGCTCCACGTTGCCCTCGCGCAGCCGCAGCACGTGGTAGCCCTGTCCGTCGGACATCGGGCTGTGGATCATCACCACGTCCTCGGCCTTCGTCTCCGTCGCCTCGCTCGGGGCGGACGGCTGCTCGGGCGCTTCGGGCTCGTCACTCACACGCGGAGCTTGTCACGTTTCGGGCAGATCGCAGCCGCGATGCGCCCCGGCCTCGCTCGGAGAGGCCGAGCACATTCGCAGCGTTACGCACCGAGCAGGGCCGCTTCGTAGCCCGTGCCCATCGAACCGTCCGCGTGGAAGAGGCCTTTCGCCGTCGCCTCGTCGATGGCCTCGAGCAAGCGCGCGAAGCGGGCGATGCCGCTCTTGCGCAGGAGGAGCGTGCCGCGGCCGCGTTGACGCGCGAGCTTGCGCGCGAGCAGGACGGCGCCGTGGCTGTTCGTCTCCGTCACGATCACGATGAGCTGGCAGCGCTCCACGAGCCCCTCGAGCGACTGCGCCCCCCGGCCCCGCACGTCGCCCCGGTGATATTCGAGCTCGTGCCCGGCCGCCTTCGCGAGCCGCTCCAGTTGCACCTCGTAACGCTCGACTCCCCCGATCCAACCAATGCGCATGGGGCCTCCTCGACGGCCACCGCCGAGAAGCACCTCGGTGCTCCCGGTGGCCGACTGTCCGCTATAGCGGATGATCTAAGGTTCCGTAGCGGGACTGTCCAGGCCTTTCCGTCGTCATCACGGAAAATAGTCCGTGATGGCGGAGCCTGGACCCAACCCCTGCGCCCTGCCTCGGGCGCCGGTCTCGTCCGCGCTTCGGGACAACCTGCGCGGGGGCGGTTTCTTCCCGCCACGCAAACTTGGCCCTCTTCCTCGGGGTGACTTAGTCGGGGCGAAAGCGAGTGAGCCGCGTGGGGCGCGGCGGGGACGGGGTCTGTCACGTCTCCACCCCTGGAGGATTGTCATGAGCATGCGAGGCGCAGAGGACTCCGCGGAAGGCACGAACGGCCGGGCAAACACGACGGCCACGCCCGGGACGCCCGGGACGCCGGACCGGCGCGCGGGCCATCACCGGGTCCACTTCGAGGCGCTGGTGGCCGTGGGCGAGGCCAAGGGCAGCGGCGGCTTCGAGGCCGAGTCGATCGACGTCTCGCCCGAAGGCATGCGCCTGCGCACGGCCTACCTCCCGCAGCTCGGCGATCGGCTCGTGTGCCGGTTCGAAGGCGACGCGGGCGAGGTGGTCGCCGACGGCGAGGTGACCTGGCGCCGCGAAGCGCCCCGCGGCGGCGAGTTCGGCCTGCGCTTCGTGGGCTTCGACAACCCCGACGCCGAGGCGACGCTGCGCAGCCTGTGCCAGGAGCTCGGCGGGACGACCGAAGGGAGCAGCGGGATCGGCGCGATGGGGATCCCCGGGACACGCGTGCGTCTGCACATCGATGGGCTCGGCTCGCCGATGAAGGCGCGGGTGCGGGAAGCCGCGGGCGGCGAGGTGCTCGTGGGCTCGAACCTGGAGTTCCTCAAGGTGGGCCGGTCGCTGGAGCTCGAAGACATGGACCACGGCGACAAACGCGCCGCGAGGGTCGACGCCGTGAAGGTGGAGGTCGACCCGGCGACGAAGGTGCCGCAGCTCGTGGTGTCGCTGAGCTTCGGCGAGGCGAAGGAGTCGAAGAAGGCCGTCGCCGCGGCGAAGGAGCCGGAGAAGGCGGTCGCGTCGAAGGCGCCGGAGAAGGAGTCGAGCAAGGAAGCTCCGTCCCTCGGGCTCGGCGCGCTGATCAAGCGCACGACGCCGGGCGTGGGTCCGGCCACGAAGACGGAAGTCAGCGCGGGGAGCGGCGAGGCCAAGGAGGCCAAGGAGGCCAAGGAGAAGGAGGCTCGCGCCGAGCTTCTCTCATCGCCGGTCGTGCCCTCGCGTGCGCGGACGCAGGAGATGCGGTCGACGCCGCCGGCCACGCGGCCGAGCGCGTCGACCGAGTCCGCAGCGCTGCGCACGACGAACGAGGAGGAGAACGACGAGGTGGCCGAGGCGAACGATCCGTCGCTGGATTCGCCCGCGATCGGCGCGAAGAAGGATTTTTCCGCGGCGCTGCGCGGGGCGACCGAGAAGGCGAAGGGCGCGACGAAGGCGGCGTTCGGCGCGATCGGTCCGGCGGTGGGCGGGATCGGGACGCGCGCGAAGGACGCGATGTCGGGCCTGTTCACGGCGATCCGGAAGCGGCGCGGCGAGGAGGCGGCCGAGGCGACGGACGGTCAAGCGATGCGGCGGACGACCGCAGCGCCGCCGACGGGCGCGTTGCGCGCAGCCGGCAAGAAGCTCGTGCGCGACAAGGAAGAGGCGGAGACGAGCGAGGCGGCGCCGAAGGCCCGATCGAGCCGGAAAGCCGCGCTCATGGGCAGCGCGCTCGGGCTCGCCGCGGTGCTCGTCGTGGTGGGCGGGATCCGGCTGCTCGGCGCGTCGCGCGCAGCGGCGCCGGCCGATCCGCAAGGCATGGCGGCGAACGCCGCGGGATCGGCCGCAGCGCTGCCCGCGCCGACGGCGGCGAACGTGGCGGCCGGGGATCCGAACGCCGTGCCGAACGTGAACGTGCCGCTCTTCGGGGCGACGCCGCTCTCGACGACGGAGCCGGTGCCAGCGATGCCGACGCAGCCCGACGGGACGGTCGCGCAAGTGCCGCCGGCCGGGTCCGAGGGCGACGGCGCGCAGGCCGCCGCGGCGGACGACGGCGAAGGCGAAGGCGACGCGGACGAGGCGGAGACACAAGGCGACGGCAAGCAGTACGGCAAGGGCAACGTGCGGAGCCCGATCGTGCTGAAGCTGAAGATGGACGGGCCGATCGAGACGGTGAACGGCGCGGCTGGCGCGATGGGCTTCACGGTCTCGCTGCCCGGCCGGCGCGCGCTCTCGTCGGCGACGGAGCTCGCGCGCAAGGACAAGCGGATCGCCTCGATCAACGTGGTGAACAACCCCGCGGGCGCGGAGATCAGCCTGCAGTTCAAGGACGGCGTGCCGGCCTACCTCGCGAAGGCGAAGGGCGACCGGCTCGACATCGCGCTCGGCACCGACGCGAAGAAGAAGGTCGCGAAGGCGGGCGACAAGACGAAGAAGAAGAAGGCCGCGGACAAGAAGAAGGCCGCTGCTGCCAAGAAGCCGACGAAGAAGCCCTGAACGAAGCCCCTCCCCAGATCAGCGCGGCGCCGGACGGGTTTCGGCGCCGCTTTTTCTTTCGAAGATGCACCAGGCCCCGCCGTTGCGGAGCTTGATCGGCTCGGCCACGACGAACTGCGTGCGCAGCTCGCTACTCGCGTGGAGCGTGCGGGACGAGGGGACCGTGGGGCTCTTGCAGTCGACGGTCGAGGAGATGATCACCACGTAGCGCGGGTCGCGCGCGAAGATCGCGTCGGCGTATCCCGCGCCCGTCTTGTTCGTGTAGCCGCCCGGGAGGCGCGCGATCTCGGGCGCGAGCAGGCCGAGCATGTCGACGACGGGAAAGCCCGTCGCGTAGCCGACGTAGCCGATGTCGGCGATGGCGACGGGCCCGGGGTTTCCGCGCGCCGAGAGCCACGCCGCGGTCCGGCCGCCGGCGTCGTCCCAGAAGGCTTTGTCCTTTTCGAAGATGTCGCGCTGCGCTTGCCGCAGCGAACCCACGCGCGTGAAGCCCACGAGGATCATGAACAGGGCGACCGCGAGCGCCACGGCCCGCTCCCTGCGCTCGGCGACGGTGCGCACGACGGCGTCGATGAGCAAGAACGCGAAGGGCTCGGCGGGCGCGAGGAAGCGGTAGTACGGCATCCAGTCGCCACCGACGAGGAGCACGTAGAGGCCGAAGGTGAGGGCGATGGCAGCGACGGCGAGCCCGTCGCGTCGCTTGCGGACGACGAAGACCACGATCGCGGCGATCCCGGCCCAGAGCGCGGGCCCGGCGTGCATCGCGTAGCGGCGCAGGTAGTCGAGGCCGCCGTGGAGCTGCTGGTTCATGTCGCCCGTCTTCGCGGTGAGCGTGTTGGGGAAGAAGCCGCCGTAGTAGAGGCGGCGGAACGCGAGGTGCGCGAGGACGGGAACGGCGAAGGTGGCGAGGCGCGTGAGGCTCCGGCGGGAGAAGGGTTGGTCCGGGTGCCAGACGTAGAGCAGGAGGAGGAAGAGCGGCGCCTCGGGGCGGGTGAGGGCCGCGAGCGCGAAGAGCGGGCCCGACCAGGGGAAGACGTCGGCGTCGTCGTGCGCCTCGATGAGGAAGCGATCCGTGCCGAGGAGGACGAGCAGGACGAAGAGCGGCGACTCGAGGCCGAAGACGGCATACCCCGTCTGGAGGAAGCTCGAAGCGCAGAGCCACGTGGCGAGGCACGGCGACCACCCGAGCGGCGCGAGCCTGCGCGCGATGCGGTAGACGGGGACGAGCGAGGCGCACGCGCAGACGACGCCGAGCACCTTCGCGGTGATCTCGGGGCGCGCGCCGAGCGTCGCGAAGACGCCGAGCAGCACGGTCCAGAGGAAGTTCGTGTACCCCTCGACGCGCTCGCCGAGGTTGTAGACGAGCCCGTGCCCCTCCGCGAAGTTCCGCGCGTAGCGGAAGGAGATGTACGCGTCGTCGATCGTGAAGCCCGCGACGCGGTAGGCGTTCGCGACGACGAGCATCATCGGCAGGACGAGACCGAGCGCGAGGTGCGTGGGTTGGGAGAGCGGCGCGCCGCCGAGCCAGGCGCGGAAAGAGACAAGCGCGCTCGGCGGGGGGGCCTCGGGCGAGGCGGCGACGGGGCCGTTTTCGCAGGTCGACATCGAGGAGCGGCCCATACCTGGCCTTCGTCGCGGCGGAAAGCACGGCGACGCTTGCCAAGACCGGGCCCGACGGTGGTATGGCCGTGGCGTGAAGAGGCAGCCCGAGGGCGACGAGCGAGCGAGCGACGCGGCGGCGGAGGCGGAAGCGAAAGCCGACGTGGAAGCGGAAGCCGACGCGGAAGCGGAAGCAAACGCGGAAGCGGAAGCAAACGCGGAAGCAGACGCGGACGCGGACGATCCGGAATCCGACGACGATCGCGACGATCCCGATCCCGACGCGGCCGATCCCCCCTGGAAACGTCCGCCGGCGGTGACGCTCCGCGACTGGGCTGCGGGGGCGCCCTTGCCGCGGTTCGTGCACCTCGTCGTCGGCCTCGTCCTTCCGGCGATCGTGATGCTCGTGAACGCAGGCCGCGTCCTGTCGTTCACCATCGACGACGCGTACATCTCCTACCGCTACGCGCGGAACCTCGCGCAGGGCCTCGGCCTCGTCTACAACGCGGGCGAGCGCATCGAGGGGTACACGAACTTCCTCTGGACCGTGATCCTCGCCGGCGCGATCAAGATCGGCCTCGATCCCGACGTCACGGCGAAGGTCCTCGGCGCCGCCTCCGCGCTCGGCGCGCTCGTCATGATGTACCGCCTCTCCGATCGGCTCCGGCCGCTCGCGGCGGCGCCCTGCCTCGCGACGTGGCTCGCCGCGACCACCGTCGTCTTCTCGGGGTACGCGGTCTTCGGCCTCGAGACCGCGTTCTTCGTCTTCCTCTTGCTCGCGGGCACGTGGCTCTTCCTCGGCGAGATCGATCCCGACGAGGAAGGTTCGTCCAGGGCGAGCTTCCGTTTCCCTTGGTCGGGCCTCGTCTTTGGCCTCGCCGGGATCACGCGGCCCGAGGCGCCTGCGTTCGTCGGGCTGCTCATGCTCGTGCTGACCTTCGGGCGAGATGCGTTCGGCACGAAAAACGCCGCGGTCCGCGTGTTCACCGCGCCGGGCGGCTTCTTCGGCAAGCAGAACCTCCTGCGCGGCGTGGCGTTCGTCCTGCCTGTCGGGACGCACCTCGCGTTTCGGCGCGCGTACTACGGCTCGTTCGTGCCGAACACGTTCTCGGCGAAGACGGGCAACTGGTCGGCGCAGATCGACGGCGGCGCCGACTACGTCCGGAACTACGTCAACCACGCCGGACCCGTGCTCTACCTCGGGATCTTCGCAGTCGCGATGGGCCTTGTGTGGAAGCGACGGGATCTGCTCGCGGTCTCCGCGATCGCGATCTTCGTGCTGCTCTACGTCGTGCTCGTCGGCGGCGACTGGATGCCGTTCTACCGCTTCATGGCGCCCTTCGAGCCGTTCGCGTTCCTGCTCATCTGCGTCTCGACGCGCGCGATCGTCGATCGAAGGAGTCGCGCCGCGAACCTCGCGCTCGCCGCGTTTCTGACCATCGCTTTCTCCTTGCGGGTCGGGAACATGCAGAGCGCGCAGCGGCAGATCCTCGAGAAGGAGGATCGCTTCTGGAAGATGGCCGCGGGCGGCACGGCGAAGTGGTTCCTCGAGAACGGCAAGCCCGGGGAGATCGCGATCGGCGACATCGGGTACGTCGGCTACGCGACGGACTACCCCATCCTCGATCTGCTCGGCCTCGTCGATCCGGTCATCAGCAAGCTCGAGGGCGGCTACACGCGCAAGCTCGGCCCCGGCTTCCTCGATCGCTTCTTCGACAAGCGCCCGCCCTACTTCCTGCTGATCTCCTCGAACATCGACTGCAAGCACCCCTCCGTCCCGGGATCGCAGGTCATCTACCGCGATCGACGCTTCCTGCCGGCCTACGAGATCGCGGGCAAAGTTCCGCTCGACGCGGGCTTCGCCTGGTGCATCTACCGTCGCAAGGAGACGCCCGACACGCGGACGCCCTGAGGCATTCCGTACGAGCGTCCAGGCCGTACCTGACACGCACCTCGGGGGATCGCGATACCCAAACGAGGGGGATCCTGAATTGATCCCGGCGGGTGGCGTGAGCGAACCTCTTCGCTAGAGTTCCTTCACCGAAAGCGTGGAGGCGCCGCGTAGATCGCGCGGAGAACCTCCGGGGAGGAAAAGCTTGGGAGCGAGCGCTTCAGTGCATGCGAGGGGACCGATGCTCCGCGCGCACCGGGCGGCCGGGCACCATACGGGGCGTGTCTTGCTGGTCGAGGACGAGCCTGATCAAGCTGCGATCCTGGAGGCCGTGCTCCGGCATGAGGGGCTCGACGTCCTCGTCGCTTCGAGCGGCGAGCAGGCCCTCGAGATCCAGCACCGGACGCCCGCCGATGTGCTCGTGACCGATCTGAACCTCCCCGGGATGACCGGCATGGATCTCATGCGTCGCCTCACGCCTCCGACGGAGGATGAGGCCATGAAGACGACCACGCCCGCGCCCGCGGTCGTGGTTGTGACGGGGTCGGGCTCGGTGTCGAGCGCGGTTGACGCGCTCAAGCTCGGCGCGGCCGACTACCTGCAAAAGCCGCTCGATCCGGCGCGGCTCGTCTCGCTCGTGCGCGAGCTGCTGTCGTCGGACAACGTCCGCGAGGCCGAAGGCGAGGACGACGACGCCACGTCGGGGCCGCTCGTGTTCGAGGGCATGGTGGGCGGCTCCCGCGGCATGCGCGAGGTCTTCGCCCGGATCGACCGGGTCGCATCGACGATGGCGCCCGTGCTCATCGTGGGCGAGAGCGGCACGGGCAAGGAGCTCGTGGCGCGCGCGATCCACAACCGCAGCCCACGCAAGAACGGCCCCTTCATCCCCGTGCACACGGGCGCGATCCCGCGCGAGCTCATCGGCAGCGAGCTCTTCGGTCACGAGAAGGGCTCGTTCACCGGCGCCTTCTCCTCGGCCGAAGGCAAGTTCGAGGCGGCGACGGGCGGCACCGTGTTCCTCGACGAGGTCGGCACGATGGACAGCGCCGTGCAGGTGAGCCTGCTGCGCGTGCTCGAGACCTACCGCTTCACGCGCGTCGGCGGCCGCAAGGAGATCGAGGCCGACGTCCGGATCGTGGCTGCGACGAACAAGGACCTGCTCGATCTCGTGGACGAGAACGTCTTCCGCGAGGACCTCTACTATCGCCTCAACGTCTTCACGATCACGCTGCCTCCGCTGCGCGAGCGCGTGGAGGACATCCTGCCGATCGCCGAGCGGTTCCTCGTGAAGTTCGCGAAGCGCTACGGCACGCCCGCGCGTCGCTTCTCCGAGGGCGCGATCCAGAGGCTCTACGGGCACGACTGGCCGGGCAACGTGCGCGAGCTCCGCAACGTCGTCGAGCAGACGGCGCTCTTCGCCGCGGGCGAGATCGTCGCGCCGGAGGAGGTCCAGATCGGCCAGGGCCGCATCGAGCGGCGCACGGGCCGTCGCTCGCACCACGACCTGCAGGTCCACGCGAGCCCTCCGCACCCGGAGCCGGAGCACCAGGTGCCGCCTGCGCCGATCACGACGACGCCGCCGCCGGCGATCGCGGAGCTCGAGGGGCGCGAGCCTCCGCCTTCGCTCACCGAACCGCCGCCGTCGGCGGCCGCGTCGTTTGCCCAGGCGCCGATCCGCGCGACGACGCCGTCGTCCCACGACCTCGAAGCCCGCGAGGGCGGCGAGCGCGGCGAGCACCCGCTCGTGCTGCGTTTGCCCGTGGGCACGCGCCTCGCCGACGCCGAGCGCAAGCTCATCCTGCTGACGCTCGAGGCCGTGCGCGGCAACAAGCAGCGCGCGGCGCGCGTGCTCGGCATCAGCCGGCGCGGGCTCTACTCGAAGCTCCAGGCGTACGGCGAGCACGTTGGCAGCCACGAGGCGCCCGAGGCGCAGGAGGCCGAGAGTCCGCAAGACAGCGCCGAGGAAGCGCCGCCGCCGGCCTCGGAAGAAGCGCCGAGCGTTCCCAGCGCCGCGGGCGACCTCGACGCGGGCCGCTGTCTTTCCTGATCCCTCCCTCGATCCAGCGTGCGCCGATCCGGCGGCGAGGGGCCTCGCCGGTCGGGTTCGTCCGTCGTCTTGCGGTCCTGCTTCCCGAAGCGGGCCGCTTTCGACACGCTTGCAAGCGCTTTTTTGGGTCGGGCTCCAAGAAATTGCACGTGGAGACGAATTTTTGGCAGATTCGAGTCTTCCTCGTGGCTGATACGTCAGGAAAGGTCCGAAACGACAGGGCGCCCTGGTAGAGTCTTCGATCGAAGACCGACCCGAGGTAAACAGTCGACCCTCCGAACCAGACGCGACATGAAGATCACCTGCCAATCTTGCCAGTCGAAGTACACGGTTTCGGACGAGAAGGTCCAAGGCAAGACCGTCAAGATCAAGTGCCGTAAGTGCGGCGCGACGATCCTCGTCAACAGCAGCGGGGCGACCACGACGAACGCTGACGCCGCCTCGGCCGCGGGCGCCGAAGAGGCGGCGGCGGACGGCGGGGCGTACCAGATCAACGTGGCCGAGGGCGATCAGCGAACGATGTCGCTGCAAGAGATCGTCCAGGCCTACAACAGCTCGGTCATCACCGCAGACACGTACGTCTGGGCCGATGGCATGGGCGACTGGCAGCCCCTCGGCCAGGTGCAGGCGATCGTGGACGCGCTCAACGCGGCCGCGCAAGGCGCGAGCGCGCCGCAGCCTGCGCCCGAGCCCGCGCGTGCTGCCGTCAAGAAGGACGGTGCCCGCGGAGGAGCGCGCGATCTCTTCGGCTCCGACGGCGCCTCCGACGTGTCGACGAGCGCCTCGGGCATCGGCGGCTCTTCGCCCCGCGCAGCAGCCGCGCCCGTGCGCATCGGCGCCGGCAAGGAAGAGCAGTCCGCGCTCTTCTCGCTCAGCGCGCTGACGAACCGCGCAGGCCAGTCGTCCTCCTCGGCCGCGAGCAGCCTCGGCAGCCTCGGCGCGCTCGCGTCGACGCCGTCGAAGTCGATGAACTCCGATGACTCCGGCCTCATCGATCTGAAGGCGCTCGCCGCCGGCGCGTCCGCTGCGCCGTCCACGACGTCCGCTGCGGCGAGCTTGCTCGGTGACTCCGGCGGCTTGTTCGAGCTCGCGGCGCCGCCCGTCACGGCACCCGCGGCGGCTCCGATCCCGATTCCCGAGGAGACGAAGCCGCAGAAGAACCGCACGCCGCTCTTCATCGGCGTCGGCGCGCTCGTCGCTGTCGGCGCGATCGTCGGCGCGTTCATGGTGATGAACGGCGGGCCTCCGCCGGAGCAGCCGACGGCGCAGTCGGTCGCGCCTGCGAACACGCCGCCTCCGCTCGAGACCGCGCCGCCCGTGCCGACGCCTTCCGTCGCCGAGACGGAAGCGCCCGCGGCCAGCGCGTCTGCGGTCGCCGCGAACCCGAAGGGCGGCACGTCGAAGGCGGGCGCCACGACGTCGAAGACCGGCGCCACGACGTCGAAGGCCGGTACGGGGACCACGAGCGGCGGCGGCACGGCGCCCGCGTCCACGGCGAAGCCCGCGACGAAGGCGAGCTCCTGCGGCTGCGCGCCCGGCGATCTCATGTGCGCGATGCGCTGCTCCGCCAAGGGCAAGTGACCCTTCCGGGAGGGGGCTCCCGATCCACGGATCCGCAGAGCCCCGCCCGCTTCCGCCTCGTTCGTTTCTCCAAACCCGCGATCGATCCGCGCGCGTTCGTCCTCGCCGCGAGCGCATGCCTCGTCGCGTGCGCCGCGCGTGCGCCCGAGCCTGCGCCCGTCGTGGCGATCGTCGGTGGCGCGCCTGCCGTGGTCATCGTCGGAGATCCCGAACCGAAAGGCGCGGCGTCCTCGCCGTCGCTTCGTCCGTGGGTGTGGGAGACGGACGAACCTCGGGCCCGCGCCCGCGCCGCGCGGGAAGGGGTGCCGCTCGTCGTGCACCTCTCGGCGGCGTGGTCCGCGGCGTCGATTGCCATGGCGCGGGAGGTCTGGTCCGATCCGCGCATCCAGCTCCAGCGCACGCCGCTCGTGGCGCTGCGCATCGATCTCACGGACGAGACGCCGGACGCCGAGCTCTGGGCTGCGCGGTACGGCGTGAGCACCGTGCCGACGACGCTCGTGCTCGATGCCGACGGGCGTGAGGTCGCGCGTCTCTTGGGCGCCTGCACCGTCGAGGAGGTCCTCGCGGCGATCCGGAAAGCCGCCGCCGATCCCTGATAGGAGAGCTTGTCCCTGTTTCGCGGGCCCGGCTATGATGGCGAACCTGCCCGGTAAGATGCACAAGCCCTCATCCATCCTTCTTCTCGCCGCGATTGCGGCGCTCCCGATGGCGATCGCTGGATGCGCCACCGAGGAGATTCCGCCCTACGGCGATCCGGCGAAGGTCGTGGGAGGCGCGGGGGCGACCTCGTCCTCGGGTGGCGGCACGTGCATGAGTGATCCCTCATGCGCCGTGAGCTTCGCGAGCGACGTGCTCCCGATCCTCGAAACGAAGGGCAAGTGCGCGGACGCCCAGTGTCACGGCATGGGCGCGGGCACGCTCACGCTCACCGCGGGTGACGCGAAGAAGCTCCGCGGGGAGCTGCTCGACATCAGCGTGGTCGGCGGTCCGTACATCGCGTGTGAAACACCGGGAGACTCGAAGATGCTCTGCAACCTGCGTGTCGAGATGGGGGTCGTGAAGCCCCCGAACTGCGGCGCGCTCATGCCGCAGGTCGATCCCGACGACACCGTCGACGATGCCCGGATCAATCAGATGGAGTTCACCACCATCGAGGAGTGGATCAAGTGCGGCGCGCCCGACAACTGATCCGCGCGTTCCTGCTGCCGGCGGCCGTCTTCGCGCTCGTCGGGCTCACGGACGCCGGGCCCTCGTACGCGGGGGACAAGGATGCTGATGGGCTCGTCGCGGTCGCCGAGGCGATGAACGAGTTCGTCGAGGGCAAGTACGACAAGGCCCTCTCGCGGCTCGATACCGCGCTCAAGGCGTGCAAGGGCAAGGCCTGCGAGCCGAGCGTGCGCGCCGAGATCCAGATGGCGATCGGCGTCGTGCAGGGTGCGGGCAAAAAGAAGCTCGACGCGGCGAAGAAGGCGTTCGAGTCGGCCCTCAAGGAAGACGCGAACGTCAAGCTCGACAAGCAGTGGGCGACGAAGGAGCTCGAGAAGACCTTCACCGAGGCCCGGCAAGTCCTCGGGCCGGCGCGCCCGCCGCCCACGAAGCAGCAGATGGCGTCGGTCACCGCGGCGCAGGGGGCGCTCGCCCAGAAGGACTGGAGCGGGTGCATGCAGACGCTCATCGCCGAGATGGCGACGTCGAGCGAGTTCGCCGCGGGCAAACTGATGCTCGCGAAGTGCCAGGACGCGGGCGGCCTTTTGCTCGAAGCCGCCGCCGACGCGCAGATCGCGGCGAAGTTCGCCGAGGAAGAGAACAACGCGGCCGTCGGGGAAGAGGCGAAGGCGCTCCTCGAAAAACTCCAGATCGACACGCCCACGATCACGCTGCAGATCCCGAGCTCGTGGAGCGAGGTCGAGATCAAGATCGACGGCGTCGTCGTCCCGGCCGACAAGGTCAAGCAGCCGATCCCGCACAACCCGGGCAAGGCCACGATCGAGGCCAAGGGCAAACGCGGCAAGTTCCCCACGCAGTACAAGTCGACCGAGGCCTTCGATCGCGGCGAGCAGATCACCGTGAACGTCGATCAGGGCAACGCGGGCGGCAACAACAGCGCCGTCTTCCAGTGTATGCAGGCCGCGCGCACGCCGGCCGACATGCAGCGCTGCATCGACACGGGCGGCAAGGGCCGCGGCTTCACGCTGAAGGCCGGCGTCGAGACGATGTTCTACACCGACACGTTGAGCACGACGGTCGTGTCGCCCGCCGCCTACATCTCCGGCGAGAACCCGACCGCGGGCTGGCAGGTCGGCGGCAGCTTCATCGTCGACGTCGTCAGCACGGCGTCGCCCGACATCGTGGCCACGGCGTCGCGGCGGTGGAACGAGCGGCGTTTCGCGGGATCGCTCTCGGGTGACTTCAAGGTTGGCCCCGCGAAGATCGGCTTGAACGGCGCGGTCTCGGTCGAGCCGGACTACCTCGCGCGCAGCGTCGGCGTCGCGGTGAGCACGGACCTCAAGAGCAAGATGGTCACGCCGACGCTCGCGTACAACGTCGGCTTCGACGTGCTCAGCCGCGCGGGCACGCCCTTCGAGGTGTTTCGCGAGGACATCCTGCGGCACACGATCGACGCGGGCGTCTCGCTCGTGATCGATCCGAGCACGATCGTCGTCGTCGGTGGCACGGCCGAGCTCGTCTTTGGCGACACCTCGAAGCCGTACCGCCACATCCCGATGTTCACGCAGGCGACGGCCGATCGCGTCCCGCTCGGCGCGACCCGCCAGGTCGTCAGCCAGAACCGCTTGCCGTTCGCGCCGCTCGAGCAGCTCCCCACGGAGCGCAGCCGCTTCGCGCTCGTCGGGCGCGCGGCCAAGCGCTTCGAGAAGACCACGATCCGCGGCGACGAGCGGGTCTACGTCGATACGTGGGGGCAGATGGCGAGCACCACGGACGCGCGCTTCTTCTTCGACGTCAACGACGACCTGCGCCTCGGCAGCCACCTGCGCTTCAACATCCAGTCGTCGGTCGACTTCTGGAAACGCGCCTACGTCGCCACGCAGAGCGCGACGGGGTGGAACGTCCCCGAGTTCCGCTCGAGTGATCGCGAGCTCGGGGCGCTCATGGGCTTCACGCTCGGCGCGAACGCGCGGTACGCGCTCGCCCGGGTGCTCTCGGCGCAGCTCCAGGTCGAGGGCCTCTACAACCAGTACTTCGACCACATCTACGTCTTCAACCGGTTCGGCTTGTTCACCGCCGTGACCCTGGAGCTGGAGGTCGATTGATGGTCCCCGTGTCGCACGGGCGAAGGTTCGCCGTGCTCTCGTTCGCCGTCGTCCTCGGCGTGGGCGCGTTTGGTTGCAACGGCAACGATCCCATCCCGCAGGAGGTCCTCGACGATTTGCCCGCGGAGCAGGGGTCGCCGAGCGCGCTGCACCGGCCCGGTCAGCCGTGTTTGTCCTGCCACTCCACGTACGGCGCCGCCGCGCCCGCGTTCGCGATCGCCGGCACCGTGTACAAGGAGAACGCGATGGGCGCGCTCGCGGCCGCGCCCAACGTGAAGGTCGAGATCTTCGACTCGGCGGGGCCCTCGCGCTTCGCGTGCACGAACGCGGCCGGCAACTTCTACATCGAGAAGGACAAATGGGCCGACCTCACCTTCCCGCTCAAGGTGAGGGCCGGGCAGCGCAGCATGAACTCGATCATCGGCCGCGAGGGCTCGTGCGCCGCGTGCCACAAGTTGCCCTCGGACGACAGGCCGGGGAACGGCGCCGGGCATGACTCGGCCGGCGTGGTGATCGTCGATGACGGAGACACGGATTCGATTTGTGGTGGAGGTGCGCCGTGAGGCGGAACGTGCGTGAACGGCTCCGGAAGGCGCTCGGCCGGCGCTCCCTCGCGGCGCTCGGCGTCCTCGCGGCGGGGCTCTTCGGCCTCGGCTTCGGGGCTTCGAGCTGCGTGGGCGAGGCGGGGCTCGAAGCGTACGGGTGTCCGAACCCGGCCGTCTTTACGGCGAGCGTGTCGCCGTATCTCGAGCGTCGTTGCGGCACCCTCGACTGCCACGGCCAGGCGACGCGCCCCATGCGGATCTACGGCCAGCTCGGCCTGCGCCACCCGGCGGAGAACAACGTCTCCGGCGGCGTTTCGACGACGCAGCTCGAGCTCGAATCGAACTACGCGGCCGTCTGCAACCTCGATCCCGCGGCGATGCAGCAGGTCGTCGACGATCTCGGCTCCACGGCCGACAAGCTCCTGCTCGTCAACAAGGCGCGGGGGCTCGAGCGGCACAAGGGCGGCAAGATCGTGAACGAGCAGGATCCCGGGGATCTATGCATCCTCGGTTGGCTCGGCTTCAAGGACGCCGCCACCGTGGCGGCCTCTTGCACGGCGGCGATCGAGCCCCTCAAGTAGGGGACCCTGCGAAGCGATCGCGGGAAGTACCCACCGAGACCCGAGACGTGCCAGAATGGCCCCGCGGCTTTCCTCGACGCCGCCACGATCCGAAACATGCGACCTGACGAAATTCGCCCGGGCGGCCTCGTGGCCGGGAAGTACCGCATCCGGACCATTCTCGGCCGGGGGCACGGGGTCCTCGTCGAGGCCTTCAACACCGAGTTCGATCAGCGGGTCGCGATCCGCCTCCTGCTCGCGGGCCAGACCGACGACAAAGAGCTCGAGCGCTTCCGGCGCGAGGCGCGCACGCTCGCCAAGCTCGAGTCCGAGCACGTCGCGCGCATCATCGACGTCGGCACCCAGCAGGACGGCACGTTTTACCTCGTCCGCCAGTTCCTCGAAGGCACCGACCTCGCCACGCACGCCAAGACCCGCGGCCCCTTGCCCTTGCAGGAGGCCTGCTTGCTCGTCTTGCAGGCGGCGGAGGCCGTCGCCGAGACGCACGGGCACGGCATCATCTTCCGCGAGCTCCAGCCGCAGCACCTCTTCGTGACGACGCGTGTCGGCGGCGCGCCCTTCCTCAAGGTCATCGACTTCGGCACCGCGAAGCTCATGCGCGACGTCGCCGCGCCGATGGCGGGCGAGATGACGGCCACCACGATGCTCGGCCTCTCGCCTTACTCCTCGCCCGAGATCGTGCGCAAGGCGAAGAGCATCGACGTGCGGGCCGACGTGTGGTCGCTCGGCGCGATCCTCTACTACCTGCTCACGGCGCGCCCGCCCTTCGAGGGCGAGATGGCGATGTTGATGCTGCAGATCACGAAGGAGGAGCCGCGCCCCGTGACGCAGGTCCGCCGCGATTTGCCGCCCGAGATCGACCAGATCCTCGGCTGGGCCATGGCCAAGGACGTCGATGGCCGCTTCGCCAACGTGCACGGCTTCGCGCATGCGCTCCGGCCGTACGTGACGGCCGAGGGGCAGGTGATCATCGATCGCATCGGCGCGATCACGCACGCGGCCAAGCAACGCAAGAAGACCGGCTCCGTGCCGCCGCCGCCCTTGCCCACGCCCATGCCGCCCCCGCGCGGCTCTGCGGGCGGCCAGGCGGCGGACATCGAGGACGAGGAGTCCGTCACGCGGATCCAGAGCTCCGCGGCCGCGCTCGGCGAGATGGAACGGACGATGTTCCTCGCCGGCGATTTCGTCCCGCAGCCGCCCGGACCGCCCAAGGACGCGAAAGCGGGGACGGTTCCGTTCCCGGGGGGCGGCGGGGGTCCCGTGTTCGGGGGCGCGGCGAGCGGGATGGGGGCTCCCGAGGGGGGGCCGCTTCAGGCGCAAAGCGCGTGGGCCCCGGGGCGTCCGGATCCGACGACGCCCTCGGGGGCCGTGATCTCGCCGCCGGGAACGGGCCCGGGCGGCGGGGTCGTCGAGCCAAACCCATTCGCGCCGAAGAGGGATCGGCGAATCCTCTTCGGAGGGCTCGCGGCGGCGGCCGTGCTTGTGCCCGTGATCCTCGTGCTCCTGCTCGTCGGCGGCGACAAGAAGGGCGGCGAGGGCACGACGGCGGACAGCGCGGGGCCTGTGGCCGTCGCGGCGCCGCCGTCGACGACGGCCGAGCCGGCGGCCACGGCGCCGCCTCCGGCCACGACCGAGACCACGCCTCCAACGGCGGAAGATCCGGTCGCGGTGAACACGCCTCCGGCCGGTGATCCGAACGTCGGCAAACCTGCGGCCGGCGGCAATACGGGGGGCGGCAGCGCGCCCGCGGGCACGGCGCCGAGCGGCGGCGCGACCCCGAAAGCCACGGCGACGGCGACGGCCACGAGCACGGCGAAGCCGCCTGCGACGGCGACGCCGACGGCTGCGCCTGCGGCGGGCGGCGGCAACGGCACGCTCGTCGCGGTCGCGGTCGGCGGGACGTGTGCGTTTTCGGTGAACGGCGCCTCCAAGGGCACCACGTCGACGCTCAAGCTCTCGCTCTCGCCGGGCACCTATTCGGTGAGCTGCAAGCCTGCGAGCGGCGCTACGAAATCGCGGAGCGTGGCCATCAAGGGCGGCGAGACCGCGATGGCGATGTTCAAGCTCCAGTAAAGGCGGGAAGGGCCGGCGCGATTCACGCGCTTGCCCGCCCATTGCACCAAACGCGCGAACACGAGCCCCGGCGCGTCGGCTGCCTCACGACGCATTGCGGTACATCCATACTCGTGCCACGCACCGCGTGTCGCGTGTTCACGCATCTGTTTGACTGCGAATGAATTTACGCGATCCCCCTCGGCGAGGCCTATGGGACGGGCTTTTCGCGACATTTATGTGTTGACCCACCGACGCGCCCTTGTTTAAATAACAAACTGGTCCATCGCGTACGGCGTCGTGGGGAAAGCATCGGGAGTGGAGCATGCGTAATAGCTTTATCAAATCGATTCTCGTTCCGTTGACTGCGCTCGGCTTGGCGGCGTTTTTCGCGCAGGCATGCAGCGGAGGAGACAACACGAACTCGGGCTCGGGCGGCCCCACCGGCTGTATTCCCGGATCGACCGCCGCGTGCATCTGCGGCGGCGGGCTCGAGGGCGTGCAGGTCTGCAACGCGGCCGGCAATGGGTACGAGGCCTGCGATTGCGGCAGCGGCAGCGGCGGCAGCGGTGGCAGCGGCGGCGGCGGCCCCGTCACGTGCGTGGAAGGTGGCTCCACGGCGGTCGTCTGCGGCAATGGCACGCTCGATCCGGGCGAGGAGTGCGACGACGGCAACTGCGTCCCCGACGACGAGTGCTCGGACAAGTGCAAGAAGCCGTACTGCGGCGACAAGATCGTCCAGGCGGGCGAGGACTGCGACGACGGCCAGAACGAGGTCGGCGACATGTGCCCCGACGACTGCCAGATCCCGGACGACGGCGGCCCCGACGCCCCCGTCGATCCCTGCGCTGGCAAGCTCATCTTCAGCGGCTTCACGGCGGCGCCGCAGGCCTCGCAGTGGAGCTACATGGGCAGCCTCGGCTACGAGGCCGGCACGAAGATGTGCCAGGCGATCGGCGCGGCGGGCGTGTGCGACTACGAGCAGCTCGCCGAGATTTTCAACAACCAGGCCGCGCACCCGGTCGACGTCGCGAAGATCACCACGGGCGTCCCGGCCGGTGGCATGATCACGGCGTGGGTCAATCGCACCACGATGGCGACCATCGGCGGCACGAGTTATGCGGTGGGCGCGGGCGGCCGCTGCAACAACTGGACGTACATGACGAACCACATCGACGACGGCGAGTTCGTGACCATCACGAACTCGGCCGGCGCGATCGCGGGCGCGTTCACGCTCGACTCGAACGCGTGCTTCACCGGCAATCCGGCCGATGGCTGCGCGGGCCCGGGCCTCGAGTGCGGCAGCGTGCAGCGCTACATCCCGTGCTGCTTCCCCGTCTGCCAGAGCCCCTGACGCGAGGTGTTGGGTGATGAGCGCCTTCCGCCGCTTCGGATTCGCGCTCATCCTCCCCCTGGCGGCCGGCCTTCTGGTCGCCGCCGGGGGCGAGGAGCCCATTCCCTGGCCCCACGGGGACGCCCCTTCCTCCCTCGAGCTCGACGAGGCCATCGGCGCCGCGATCGAGCTCGCCGCCCGCGAGCGCGTCGAGGAGTTCCTCGAAGCCGCCGAGAAGGGCGAGGATCGTGAGCACATCTTCGCGCTGCAGACGAACATCGATCTCGGCGCCTACGATCTCGAACGGCTCTTCGCCTTCGGAGACGCGCTCTTCGCGCACGAGTTCCGCGGCGAGGACGGTTTTGGGGATCGACCTTTGCCTGGGCTCTCGCGCGTGCATTCGGGCGTGCGCGGCGGGCTCGACACGTATTCCTGCGCGGGGTGCCACTCCGTCGGCGGGCCCGACGGCGCGGGCGCGCCGACGCAGAACGCATTCCTCCTCGGCGACGGCGATCGCGCCTCGTCGGCGAACCAGCGAAACGCGCCGCACGTGCTCGGCCTCGGGTTCGTCCAGGCGCTCGGCGCCGAGATGTCCTCCGACCTCGGACAAACGCGGGGCGCCGCGCTCGCCAAGGCCGCGGAGACCGGGACCGACGTGACCGTCTCGCTCGAATCGAAGGGCGTCTCGTTTGGCAGCCTCACGGCGCACCCGGATGGCTCGCTCGATACGTCGGCGGTCGTCGGCGTGGATCGGGATCTCTTGGTCAAACCCTTCGGCTGGAAGGGCGACATCGCGCGGCTGCGTCGCTTCACCGAGGACGCGGCGCGGATTCATTTCGGGGTTCAGTCGCACGTACTCGCGCTCCAGTGGCAAGTGGAGCCCGACGTGCCGCGGCTCGGCGCGGGGCCGAACTGGTGGGATCCTGATAACGACGGCGTGCAACGCGAGATCGAGGAGGGGATCTTGACGGCGACCGCGGTGTACATGGCGATGCTGGAGACGCCGGTGATCCTGCCGCCGCACGATCCGGCGCTGCGCACGCGCTGGTCGAACGGCATGGCCGTGTTCGAGGAGGCCGGCTGCGCGAGCTGCCACAGCCCGGAACTGCCGCTCATGAACGTGCGGTGGGACGAGTGGCCCGATACGACCGGCGGCCCTCCGGTCGAGCTGAACCTCATGCGTGACGGTGATCAGCCGCGGGGCACGAGCCTCGTGAGGCTCTACAGCGATCTCAAGCGGCACGACATGGGCGAAGGGCTCGCCGATCCCCACGACGGAGCCGGGGACGTCCCGCGCAGCGTGTTCCTCACGCGCCCGTTATGGGGCCTCGCCGAGACCGCGCCGTACCTGCACGACGGCCGCGCCGCGACGATCCCCGAGGCCATCGACGCGCACGGCGGCGAGGCCACGGCCGCGCGTGACGCGTTCCGCGCGCTCGATCCGGAGGATCGGAAGGACCTCCACGTCTTTTTGCTCTCGCTCACGCGGGAGCCGAAGGTCCACGTGCTGCAATGAGGCGCGCGCTCGTCCTCTCGCTCGTGGCCACCACGCTCGCGGCGTGCGCGCTCGATCCGGCGCCCGTGCCCACGGCTCAGAAAGGCTCGGCGCGCGCGCTCGGGGTGTACACGACAGACCTCGAATCGGACCTCGAACGCCAAGCGTACGACGCGCTCGCGCGTGATGCGCGCAGGCGCGAGCATCGTTTCCTCGACGCGGCCGATCCCGGCCACCTCGCCCGTGCGATCCGCGTCGAGCAGGCCGATCTCGAGGCGGGCGTGCATTCGCCCGAGGAGATCTTCCAGCTCGGCGCGCAGATCTTCCACGCGACCTTCACGCCTGCGATGGGGTACGGCGGCAAGGATCGGCCGCACCTCGCGCGCTTTCACGAGGGGCGCCGCGGCGGGCCGGACGCCATGCGGTGCGACTCATGTCACTGGCGCGGCGGCCCCGGCGGCGCGGGCGACGCGGCGGACAACACGTATCTCGCCGGCGACGGGGATCGGCAATCGAGCGCGCTCGCCCGGAACCCGCCCTCGCTCGTGGGCGCGGGCTTCGTCGAGCTCGTCGCCCGCGAGATGAGCGGCGAGCTCGCCCGCGCGCGAGACGCGCTCGTCGGGAAGGCGAAGGCCGAGGGCAAACCCGCGCGTGGCCCGCTCGTCGCCAAGGGCGTCGCGTTCGGCGAGCTCGAAGCTCGGCCCGACGGCGCCCTCGACGGCACGAGCCTGCTCGGCGTCGACACCGATCTCGTGGTCAAACCTTTCGGCTGGAAGGGGCATTTCGCCTCGCTGCGCGACGTCGTCGAGGACGAGCTCAACATCCACCACGGCATGCAATCGACGTGGCTCGTCACGCACGGCGAGCCCGCGCGCATCGGCTCGTTTGGCGGGACAGACCCCGACGGTGACGGCGTCGCGGACGAGATCCGCGAGGGCCAGGTGACCGCGCTCGCGCTCTTCCTCGCCATGCAGGAGGTGCCCGTCGTGGATCCGCCGGAGGATCAGGATCACATCGTGCACCTCGGCGCGGGCGAGGCGCGTTTTCACGCGCTCGGCTGCGCGAGCTGCCACATCCCCGCGCTCCCGCTGGACAGCGCCGTGTATTCGCTCCCGAGCCGAGAGGGCGGCGCCGAGGTCCGCGTCGATCTCGCCGCGGACGCCGCGGCCCCGCGGATCACGCCGCCGTTCGACGGAGGCCCGCTGCGGGTCTACCTCTACAGCGATCTCAAGCGGCACGACATGGGGCCCGGGCTCGCGGAGAAGCAGGCGGATCGCGGGGTTCGTCCGGGCACGTTTCTCACGCGCCCGTTATGGGGCGTCGCGCGGAGCCGCCCGTACCTGCACGACGCCCGCGCGCCGACCCTCGAGGATGCGATCCTGCTCCACGGCGGCGAGGCGCAGGCCGCGCGCGACGCGTTCGCCGCGCTCTCGGAGTCCGAGCGCGCCGATCTTCGCGTCTTCCTCACCTCGCTCACCCGGGCTCGCCGGCTCTCCGTTCCATGAAACGTATCAGCGCATGTTTGCTTCTCCTCGGCCTCGGCGCGCTCGGATGCGGCGAGGTCGAGGTCGCTTGTGACGACCCCGCCGCCTGCACCTGCGGCCCCACGCGCGCCTTGCCCGAGGGCGGCTGCTGCCCTGCGTGGACCGTGGCAGACGGGGAGGTTTGTCGTGCCCGCACCTGGACCTACCCCGCGCCTTCGCAAGCGATCAGCGGCCCTGGGGCGCGCCGCGTGTACACGTCGATCGACGGCCGCGGCCGCGCGCTCTTCGTGTGGGACGAGGCGACCGCGCCCGGCGCCGACCTGCTCGTCGTGGCCGAGGAGACGGACGCGGGTTTGTCCCTGCGCAAGCCGAGCGCCGCGCTACCCGGGTTTGCCGGCATGGGCGTCGTGCTCGGCGGCGAGGCGGGCGACGCGGTCGTGTCGTGGCGCCAGTCGATCACGGGCGGCGAGGGCGATGTCCACCGGAGTGAACGTGCGCCCGATGGGACGTGGACCGATCCGATGTCGCCTGCGGATCGCGTCTCGTTCGGCATACGAGCGTACGAGCCGCGGCTCGCGACGCGGCCTTCGGGCGAGATGCTGCACGTGTGGAACCAGTGGTTTGGCGGTTCCCATTTCGGCGTCGCGATCGCGCGCAGGAGAGGCCCGGGCGAGGCGTGGGAGGGGCCTTCGGCCGAGGACGACGTGCTCTCGCCGGTCTCGTTTTTCTCGAACGCGCCGCAGATCACGGTGAACAGCCGCGGGGATGCGCTCGTGTCCTGGTACCAGTCGGCCGGCGCCCAGCTCATGGCGTTCATGAGCGAGCGCCTCGGCGCGGAGGGCGCGTTTTCACGCCCCGGCGTGGATGCGTATCTCTCGGCTCCGGGCGCGCCCATCGACAACGATCCCATTTGCAACCCGAAGCCTGCCCTCGCCGAGGACGGTCGCGGCGTCGTGGTGTGGACGCAGGAGACGGGGCAGGGGGGCGTCGCGGTGTACCTCGCCTCGCGGGATGCGAGCGGCACCTGGACGCGGCCCGCGGACCTCGCCGACACGTTTTCGCGGCCTGAGGGCAAGTGCCGAGATGCGCGGGCTGCGTTCGATGGGCTGGGCCATTTGTACGTCACCTGGTCCGAGGACACGGGGGCGGGGCCGGTCGTGCACCTCGCGCAGCGCGCGCCGGACGGCGTCTGGATTCATCCGGGGGATCGACCGCTCGTGCTTTCGACCGAAGGCGCGACGCAGGCGATCACGCCGGTGCTCACGGTCGGCCGGGAGGGCGGCGTGATCGTGGTGTGGAGCGAGGAGGTGGGCGACCACTTCCGCGTTGCGGCGCGGCGTGGCAGCGCGGCGGGCTTTGGGCTCCTCGAGGTCCTCTCGCCCGCGGGCGATCACGCGCTCACGCCGCACGTGGCCGTGGGCGGCCCGGGCGATCGCGCCGTGGTCGCATGGATCCACGGCGAACCCACCGTCGGCCGTGTCCTCTTCGCGACGCTCGCCCTCTGAGCCGTCAGGGTTTGTCAGAGGGGACTGGCACAGCGTGGCGCCGGGGTTTCACCCCGGACCCGACGAGGGGCTGTCCGCCCCTCGACCCGGACCAGGGCACGGCCCTGGACCGCACATGCATCGACCGCGATGCGGTCGATGCAAAGGCGCGTCGGTTTTGCTGTGGCAATGTCTATTCAGGGTTGCGCTTCGGCGCCGGTGCCGAGCGCGCCTGCGGCGTCGCGACCGCCCCACACGAGGATCCGCGAGCCTGTCCATACGGCGGTTGCGTCGCGGCGTGTGCTCAACGCGGGCACCTCGGGGATGGGCTCCCAGGTCCCTCCGTTCATGCCGGGTGTGTATCGCCCGCCGTCGCCGAGGCTCCCGGTGCAGACGAGATCTCCGCAGCCTCCCCAGACGATCATCGATGACCCGGTCCACACGGCGACGTGCGAGCGGCGCGGGCTTGGCGCGCCTGTGGTGGTCATGGGCGTCCATGTGCCTTGCGCGCCGGTTTGGGGCGCGAAGATCGCGCCCGTGTCGAGGTACGGGCCGCCGTTCCAGCCGCCCCAGATGTAGATCTCCGAGCCGGTCCATACGGCGGTGTGGGATTCGCGGAACGACGCGGCGTTCGTCATGGAGGTCTTTGCTGTCCATGCGTTGTCGAGCGGCGAGTACATCGCGCCGTCGCCGAGCCAATCGAAGAAGTCCATGCCGCCCCATACGACCATGCGATCGCCGACCCAGGTCGCGGAGTGCTGCGTGCGCGGGCTTGGCGCGCCCATCGTCGTCGTCGGGGACCAGGTCTTCGTGGGGATGTGGTAGCGGCCGCCGGAGAGCAGCGGCTGGTTGTTCCCCGAGGTGCCTCCCCAGACGATCATGTACGCGCCTGCTGCGACGGCGGAGTGCCGGATGCGCGGCGTGGGCTCGTTCATCGTCGGGATCGTCGTCCAGGTATCCGTGTCCGGGTTGTAGATTGCGCCGGAGCCGACCATCCCGTTCGTTGAATAGCCGCCCCACACCATCATGACTTGGCCCGTCCAGACGGCGGTGTGCCCGAAGCGCGGGGAGGGCGCGTTGACGCTGCTCATCGGCGTCCATGTCTTCGCCGTCGGGTCGTAGCGGGCGCCGTCGCCGAGCAGCGGATCGGGGCCGCTGCGCTCGCCGCCCCAGATGATCATGTGCTTGCCGGTCCAGATCGCGGTGTGGTTGAAGCGCGGCGACGGCGCGTTCTCCTGGGACAACGGGACCCACGCGAGGCAAGCGCCGCCGACGGCCGTGTGCGAGATCGCGCCTGTCTGCGGATCGCAGGCGTCGGTCGTGCAGGGATCGCCGTCGTCCGTCGTGACGGGCTTCGGCGCGCATGCGCCTGCGGCGTCGCAGGTGAGGCTCTCGACGCAGGGTGCTGGCGTGCCGCAGGTCGTGCCTATCGCGAGGGGCGTCGTGACGCACGCGCCGTTGGTGCAGGCGTCGGCTGTGCAGGGGTTTTGGTCGTCGCAGGCCGTGTCCGAGGTGCAGCCTGCGTCGCTGCCGCTGTCGGGCGCGCCGCCGCCGGAGCCTGCGTCCGGGGCATCCGTGTCTTCGGGGATGAGATCGTAATCAATCTCGGCGATGAGCACGCAGCTCGTGACCGACGACACGGCGAGCGCGGCGAGGAGCGTGCTCGCGAGGGCGAGCGACGCGCGGCGTTGGGACATCCTTTTTCGGTACCAAGGATGCCTTCGAGCATCAAGAACTCCTTCCCATGGCGGGAATAGGGGCGCATAATCCGGACCTGATCTCGCTCGTCCTCGATCCTCGAGACGAGACGAATCGAGGCGAGGGTGCGCGGATCGATGCCGGAAGAGGCGCGCGCCCTCGGGTTCCCGGGCCTCCCCGGGTGGGCATGCATCGATCCACCCGGATCACCCTCGATCCTTGTTATGGCAGTGAAAACTTCTCGTGAAATCGGATCCGCGGGCCGCCCCATTCTGGGGCTGCTCCTGTCGCTCAGTGTTGTGGTCGCGGTCGCGGGGATGAGCGCGTGTTCGAGCAATGACTCGGAAGGCTCGTCGGAGGGGACCGGCGCGACGGGCGGGGGCGGGGGCGGGGGTGGAGGCGGGGGCGGCGGGCCGACGGGGCCGACGCCGTACGAGCTTTTCCTGAAAATCGAGCCGGACCTCGTCACGAATTGCAACATTTGCCACAAGAAGGGCGGCTCGGCGCCGGCGCCGTTCCTCGCGGGGACGACGCCCGAGGAGCGGTACCAGACGATTACGTTCTGGCCGGGGATCGTGGTGAAGGCGCCCGAGCAGAGCATTCTGCTCACGCACCCCGAGTCGGCGAACCACGGCGGCGGCGAGGCGCCGAGGATCCCGGACAACGTCAAGCCTGGCGTGCTCACGTGGCTCACGGCGGAGGCCGATGGGCTGCCGGAGGGCAATGGGGACATCGGGCCGAGCGTGCGTCCGTTCCGGCCTTTGCCGGGCGGCGCGTTGAACACGGTTTACCTCGACGCGCTCGGCGCTGATTTCGAGTACATGTCGATCGCGTTCTTCGCGGAGGCGCTCGGCGGCACGAGCGACGCGCCCACGATGCTTCGCCTGACGAACATCACGGTGCACCCCGTCATCAACAAGCCGCTGCACATCGTGCACCCGGTCTTCACGGTCTACGTGCCGGGACAACCGGGCGATCCGGATCCGGTCGACAGCTTCTCGAACCTCGACCAGACGTTCACGCTCGGCGGGAACAACACGCTCGGGACCGGGGAGGTCGTCCTGACGAACTGGCAGAAGGGGGCGTACGTCGGGATCGCGTTCGAGCTCATCGAGGTGTACGGGGGCAACGCGGGCCCGGGGACGGGCTGCAACGATCTCGTGACGTTCCAGCAGAACGTCGTGCCGGCCATGCAGACGTGCATGATGAAATGTCATGGCGGGGCAAACCCGCAGGCCAAGGGCACGATGGATCTGTCGGAGCTCAACGTGATGATGCCCTCAGCGGCTTGCCAGGAGGTACGGGCGCGCATCAAGCCGGGCGATTCCGCCGCGAGCCAGATCCTGCAGGTGACGGATCCGGTGCAGCCGATCGTGCACATGTACAAGTTCGACGGTGATCTGAACGCATACAACGCTTTCAAGACCAAGGTGGAGCCTTGGATCATGGCGGAGCAGCAATGACAATGAAATGGGGCAAGAGAGCGTGGACCGGGACCGCGCTGATGGGACTTTCTTTGGTCCTTTCGGCGTGCAACCCCGATGATCCCAACCAGCTCCTCGGCGGGCCGCCCGCCAATGGAGGCAAGCCCTGTCCGCCCTCCGCGGGCGGAGAGGGCGGATCCACGGCGTCGGCCACCGTCGGGAATGGCGGCTCGGGCGGCGACCCGACGACGAGCGGCGGGCAGACGACCGGCTCGGGCGGCGGCGTGAAGACCGTGCTCGACGAGCGCGTCGTCGCGTACAGCGAGGCGCTGCGCACCGCGAGCCTCAAGCTCGTTGGCAAGCTGCCGAAGAACGATGAAATCGAGGGCGTCCGGAGCGCCTCGGATCCGAAGCAGGTCTACGAGACGTTCGTCGACCAGTACATGGCGTCGCCGCGCTTTGCGGCGATGATGCTCGATTACTGGAAGAACACGTTCCGCTCGGGCGCCATGGCCCCGAACGAGACGCCGAACCGCAACAACGCGCCGCTCTTCGCGGCGAAGATCACCGTCGAGGGCGGCGATTACCGGCAGATCTTCACGGCGACGAGCGGCACCTGTCCCACGTTCGACCCGGCGGCCGGTACGTTCACGGCCGCCGATTGCGCGAACGGCCCTGCGGCGGCGCCCGCGGCCGGCGTGCTCTCGGACGCGGGCCTCATGGCGCAGTACGCGAGCGCGCTCGCGTTCCGGCGCGTGCGGTTCATCCAGGAGACGTTCTCCTGTCGCAAGATGCCGGCCGAATACCGAGGCACGCCCGAGCCGAGGGGCGGTGGTTTCTATACGTCGCCCTGGCCCTTCGAATCGATTGCCGGCGCGGCGAACGGCGGTCGTGTCGACTTCCTCGATGACTCGTCGACGATCTGCGCGAACTGCCACGGCTCGATGAACCACCGGGCCCCGCTCTTCGCGGCCTACGACGACAGCGGCAAGTACGTCGAGCCCGCCGCCGGCATGGACGGCATTCTCGAGTTCTCGGCCACGGTGCCCATCGACGGCAATCCGAAGGTCAAGCAGAGCGATTACCTGCCCCCCGGCGAGACGACGGCGTTCAAGTTCGGCCAGCCCGCGGCGAACCTCCTCGAGTACGGCCAGCGCATGGCCGCCGACGACGAGGTCGCGCGCTGCGCGGTCGTCCGCGTCTGGAACTACGCGATGTCGAAGGGCGACGCGGTCTACGATCTGGCCGACGTGCCCGACAGCGTCATCGACCCGTTCGTCAAGCAATTCAAGACCAACTACAACCTGCGCGAGATCATCCGCGCCGCGTTCGTCCACGACGACTTCGTGAGGTATTGATCATGGCGCGGAGCTTCCTCGGCTGGGCGCTGCCCGGCCTGTTCTTCACGATCGGCTTCGGATTCGCGGCGTGCCTCGGCAGCGCGGATCCGATGGGCGAGGACTGCGAGCCGACCACGTCGGGTCCCGGCGCGGGCGGCAATGGTGGCACGGGCGGCGCGGGCGGCAACGGCGGCGGCTCGGCCGGCGCGGGCGCGCAATCGACCGGCGATCCCGAGACGAGCGAGAATGGCAGCAACAACTTCCATCACCCGATGGACCCGACGCAAGCGGGCCAGGACGATCCGTTCGAGATCCTGAAGAAGCGCGCGGCGGAAGGTCCGCCGGAGATCCGCACGCGGCTGCACTCCTGCAGCAAGATGACGTATGCGGCGCTCGGCGATCTGCTCACGACGCGCGGCGTGGATCTGAACAAGATGGCCGCGGCGGGTCAGCCCCCGACGGCGGGCCAGCTCTACAAATCGGCGGCGACGAAGGATTCGCTCGGCGTGGCGAACTTCGACGCGCGCATGGGCGAGTCGTATTTCTATACGATCTCGGCGGCCGCGAAGGTGCTCGACATCTTCATCCAGGCCGCGCCCGAGATCATCCAGAACATCGAGAACGCCGAAGAGTGCAAGATCAACGGCGTGGGCAATCCCATGTTCGATGCTGCCACCGGTCGGTGCGTCTACAACTCGCTGAGCTGCATCATGGGCCGCCCGGCGACCGAAGACGACATGGACCTCTGCAACCTGATGATCGAGCAGGCGAACAAGGCGGATCCCAAGGATCTCGCGAACAAGCGCGCGCTCACCGTCGCTGCGTTCCTGAGCGCGGCGCATACCTGCGAGTAGGAGAACGGGCCATGGCAAACTACAAACTCAAGGATTTGCGCGGCCCCCAGCGCCGGAACTTCCTCCGGCTGATGGCCGCGGCGGGCGCGGGCTTCGCGCTCGAGCGCTCGCGGCTGCTCAATTTCATCGCCGACGAGGGCGGCACCGCGCTCGCCGCCGAGGCGTGCGGCGAGACGAACCGCCACGTCGGTATCGTCTCCGGCGGCGGCAATTTCTGCCTCTGGCAGCTCATCTGGCCGCTGCCCGACGTCGCCGCGTCCATGAACCCCGCCTTCGCGTACGACGCGGTCGGCCAGGGCTTCATGACGAACTACGTCGACGAGAACTCGTATTTCAAGAACGGCGCCGCCGACCGGCCGATGTATTACGGCCCGGACGCGCCGTTCGTCGATCAGGCGTCGCAGACCGTGCACCGGCCGATGAGCGCGTTCCTCGTCGCGGACACGGCCGTGCATCACCGAAAGCCGCTCCGCCAGATCACGATCGACGGCGCGCTCCCCGGCAACACGAACAACAGCGGCGACGGCGTCGTCGGCAGCAGCGTCACGCTCTTCGCCGCGATCGGCGCATTGCAACGCACGACGACCTCGATCCTCCCGTCGATCGGCGTCGCGCCTGCCTCGATTGGCTCCGCGCCGGGCGCGCCCACGCTCTCGATCGTGCCGAGCGCGGACTCGATGGTCGACCTGTTCAACAGCGCCGCGTCGAAGGCGATCCTGCTCGCGCAGGAGGACAAGTCGATGTTCGAGACCTATTACAAGGCGATCCTCGGCCTGCGCGAGGCCGCCGGGCGCCCGACCTGGGCGCGCGAGCTCGACATCGCCAAGAAGGCGTCGAACCTGATCGGCAGAAACCTCGCCGATCAGCTCAGGCCGTCGACCGAGGACCTCGACTTTTACGGCGCCAGCGCGGTCCAGGGCATGGCGGCGAGCGAGTTCTTCGGCGGTCAGAACGGCAAGGACCGGCTCCTCAACCTGGCGAAGTCCCTCATCATCACGAAGAAGGCCTTCGCGCTCGGATTGACGAACCAGGTGATCATCGGCGTCGTCGCCGAGACGGGCGGCGGCATCTTCACCGATCCGCACGAGACCTTCGCGCAGCTCCCCGGCGCGCGGAACGTGATCAAGTATTACGGCATGTTCCTCGACCGGTTCTACCAGGACCTCGCGAAGGCGCCGGATCCGGCCTGCACCGCGAAGAACCTCGACAAGACCGTCATCACCACGGTCCACGGCGATCACCCGCACGACCCGCTCACGCGGAACGCGTGGCCCGATTCGACGCCCGGCGGCGCGAACTGGATCTACGTGATGGGCAATGGGTACCTCCCGGCCGGCTGGCACGGTCATCCGAAGACCAACAACACGGCCATGGGTATCGACCCGACGACGGGCCTGAGCACCCCGTACAACGGGATGAAGTCCGTGCACGCCGCGAGCGCCGCGATCCTCTACGCGATTGCGAACGGCGACATGAAGAAGGTGACGGAGTTCTACAAGGGCAACGCCATCACCGCGCTCGTCAACAAGGTGTGACCGAGCCGGGCATCCGGTGACCTCGGCCGCGGAGCGATCCGCGGCCGAAGTCTTTTGTGGGGCATGCACGTCGAAGCACGCGCGGACGACGAAGTGTAGGGTCGTGGCCGGCCCGAGCGTTGTGGGGAGGCGAGGAGGAGCGAATGAAGCGGAGCATGGTGATGGTGGCGGCGTTCTGCGCCGCGGGGGTTGGGCTCGCGGTCGGGTGCGCGAGCGGGCCTGTGGTCGTGCAGAGCAGTGATCAGGCCGCCGAGCCGCTCCCCTCGCAGGGGACGCAGGAGAAGCAGGCGAAGACCGCGCCCACGGGCATCACGACCGGCACGGCGCCCGAGGTGGCGACAGGGCCGACCGAATGGGGGATCGTGGGGCCGGCGCCGGCGCCCACCGTGGACTACCCGAGCGTCGTCACGCGGGTCGAGTCGATGGTCGGCGATCGCAACGTCATGGCGGGGGCGCAGCGCCGCAGTTTGTCGGTCATGAACGTGATGTGGGAGGACACGGGCCGGGCCCAGGGGTCTTCGCTCGGACCGAACATCTCGGATTTGACGCTGCAGGTGCGGTTCCGCGACGAGGGCAGCAGCGATTTCCGAACGGCGTTGATGCCGGTGATCCGCTTTCCGAATTTCACCGACCGCACGGGCGACATCCCGGCGGACCGGTTTTTCGTGCGCGTCGGCAACCAGAAGGCGGGCGGCGGGTCGATCGAGTCGGTGCCGCTCAAGGACGTGCTCAAGGACATTCGCGCGTTCGCCAGCTTGCCGAGCTCGATCCTCGGCAGCGGCAACCTGCTCGCGCCGCGGGACTCGCATTTCCTGGTGAGCGCGCAGGCCGTGTTCTTGCCGATTCCGAAATCGGGCAAGGCCGAGTTCAACCCGGTCATCTTCAATTACCAGTCGGCCCCGAAATCACCCGCCGTGCTCACGCTCCTGGTGACGCGCGAGGGCACGAGCATCAGCGTGATCGAGAACCGCCGGGAGGACATGGGCATCCGCGGGATGGGGCAGGAGCTTTATTTCAACAACAAGGGCCAGCGCGCCTCGTTCACGGCCGAGCGGCGCAGCGACGTGAAGGCGCGCATCGAGGCGCAAGGCGGGCCGAAGACGGAGGCGGATCAGAGCGCGCTCGCGAAGGGAGCGGACGTGCTCTTCCTCGTGCAAGTGCCGCTCGTGCACGCGCAGCGCGGGGTGCTCGGCGGCGCGGTGCCGACGATGCCGGTGCCGAAGAGCGCCGGGGCGCCGATGCCCATGGCCACGACCAAGCCGTCGAAGAAGGTCGCCGACAGCGCGGCCGCCGAGGAGAGCGACGTGGAGCAGGCGGTGCTCGGCCACGGCCCGAACCTCGGGCCCTACAACGAGGGGCACAACCTCCGGCTCGTGCGGGATCCCAAGTTCCCGATCCGGGTCACGGTGCAGTTCTACAAGGCCACGAGCAACGGCGTCGTGGACGAGGCGGATCTCGACGGGATCGCCCGGTCGATCGGGAGCGTGTACGAGCACGCGGAGTTCGTCGGCTCGCTCGTGATGCCGGAGGGAGATCCGCGCAGGCCGACAGCGTGGCAGACGATCCCGGGGGAGTGGTTCCCGTGGTGATGTCAGGCCGGGGGCCTCAGCGCGTCCTCCACCCACATGCGCGCCTTCACCGCGAGCATGGACAGGCGCTCGGCGTCCCACGTCGCGCGTGGCAGGGGCATCTCGCGGCGGTTCATGGTGTTCCTCGCGTCGAAGAGCTCGCAGAAGGACAGGAGCGCGAGGGCCTTCCGGAATCGATCCACCGGCGCGCCCTCGTCTTGCTCATGTAGAAGCGCCTTCGCAAGCCGCGCCATGCTCTGGAGCTCGTTCGCTTCCCAGAGGAGGGGGACGTCGAGGATCCGCAGCGCCGCGCCTGCGTCCCCTCGCGCGAGCGCCTCGTCTGCGGCGACGACGATACGCAGGTAGTCCCGCGTGAGGGCTTGCGCGGGCGTCCATGACCTCTCCTCCGAGAGCGGCACGCAGAGCGGGATGAGCACCTGGGGCTCGCACTTGCCTTCCTCGAATGCGGCCGAGCGATCAAGCTCGACGAGCGCCGCCTCCGGTTCGTCGAGCATCATCAGCGCGATCCCGCGCATGTGGTGGAGGTGCTTGGCCTCCGTGGGCTCGCGGAAGCGCGAAGAATCGACGCCCGCGAGGTGATCCAGCGCCTCGCGCCACCGTCCGGCGATGACGAGCGACCGGCTGTGTCCCAGCCGGATCCTTGGATGCTCGGGGAACCGATCGCATCCAAGCGCGTTGACGAACCCTGCGCTCGTCCCCTCGTGGAGGCGAATGAGCGCGTGCTCGAGCGCCAAGACCTCGTCGGGGCCTGCCTTCCGCCGCGCCCACGCGATGCGCCGAGCGATCCCTTGCTTGCCCTCCCGCCGGAGCGCGCGCTCCTCCGCGACGGCCGCCGCGAGGTGTTTCCCCGTGGGCTTGTGGCAGTCGAGGTGCTTCGCGTGCACCGTGCTCCTCGGCAAGCTCGGGAACTGGAACGTGGCGATGGCTTCGCCCGTGACGGCCTTCGGGGGCACCGAGCCGAGCGGCACGATCTCGTGGTGATCGTCGTACGCCACGACCAGCGCCGCGCGCCTCCCGTCGGCGGTCCCTGCGATCTGCGCCCGCCGGGGCACCCGCACCCGGTACTTGATCGCGAGTCCGTCCTCTCCGTCCTCCAGGCCGAAGAGCAAGCGCCCATCGTCCTCGAGGTCGAACAGCACGAAGCACATCCCCGTGTCGAGGCTTGCGACCGCCGTCGCTTCGCGCACGGCGTGCACGCCTTCGAACAGACGGATGGGCCGCGCGCCGTGGGCGTCGATCTCGAAGAATCCCCACCCCGCGGCGCGAGGGTCCTTCGGGCCTTCGGGATCGCTGGTGACGCCGACGATACGCTCGCCGTCCGGGGCTGCGACGACCGAGCGCGCGAGGAGCGCGTCGTTCGGCAACGTGGGGCCAGAGGGCGACCCACGGGAGCCGTAAAAGGTCGTGCGGCCCTCGTCCTTGTCGTCGTCGAACTGGCAGACGACCACGCGAGGTACCTTCGATCCGACGACCGCGCCGGAGTGGACGCGCGTGGCGCGATGCTCGCGGATCTCGCGCGCGAGCCGCAGGTCCGCGAGGTCGTAGACGGAGAGGAGCCGGCGAAGGCTGTCTTTCCTGCTGGTCGACAGCGTGTTGAGCCAGAGCCACCGCCCATCCGAGGTGACGGTCGCCTCCTCGACGTGCACCTCGGGTAGGATCATCGCGTCGACGTCCTCGAACGCTTGGGTCGGCAGGACCGCGTCACCGTTGCCGAGGACGTTCGAGCACCAGCGCTCGACCGTCCAGTCATCCATGTCGATTTCGAGCAGGCTCGCGCGCCTGCCGACGAGGAGCAGGCGTCCGTCGCGGATCGCGGCAGTCAAGAGCTCGATCGGGTTCGGCGCGCGGAGCGTGACGCGCGTGAGGAGCGCCCCCGTCGCCATGTCGATCACGCGGACGAACACCCACGCATCCCTCGTCTGGGGGACGATGAGGACGACCTCCTCGCGCCCGTCACGCATCCGCACGAGCATCGTCTCCCACTTCCACCGCGGCGGGACGCGTGCGTCGTGGAGCTTTGCCGCTGGGGCTTCGTCTCCCTCGAACGTCTCGACCTGCACCGAGAACTGGCGCCGCACCTCCGCGCGTATCTCTCCGCGCAGGGACGTGATGCGAGCCGCCTCCGCGCCCTCCACGCGCGCGGCGAGCTCTTCACACACGGCGAGCGCGCGCAGCGCGTCGCCCTCGCGCCGGAGTTGATCGAGCGACGCCGCGAGCGTCTGCCGCTCGAACCTCCGCTGCGCCTCCGCGCGGAGCCGATCGAAGGGATCGAGCTCGTCCTCCGGCAGGTCCTTTCGTTGCACCTCGCCGAGGAGCTTGCTCGCCTGCGCGAACTCGCCCTCGGCCATCGCTCGCCGCGCGGCCTCGATCCGCCCCATCGCGATTCGCCGCCGCTCCTCCGCGAGCGCGGCCCGCGCGTGCTTCTGGATGTCCTCCGCGGGCCCGAACCCGTGCAGCACCTTCGCATGCCCGTCGAGCAGCTCCATCGCCATCTCCGGCGAGCGCTCGGCGAGCTCTGCGGCGCGGTGGAGCGCGACGACCGCGGCCACCGCCGGCTTTGCCCTCGCGCCCTCGCCGGGCGGCGCGACGGCATCCATCCACGCGAGGAACTTCGAGCCCGCGAGCTCCTTCACCCTGCTGCGCCCCGGGGCGGGCAACGCGGCGTATGCGGCGAGCCCCTCGGCGATCGCGCCCGCGCCGATCGTCCGAGCGATCGCGGCGGCGTGCGCTTCCTCTTCCTGCGCGCGCGCAGCCGCGAGCTTCACGGCGATCCGTTGCTCGATGGGCGCTGCCTCGTGCTCCGGGAGCCCGAGGCCCTTCGCCGCTTCGAGCAGCGCGACGGCTTGCTGGGGTTCTCCGCGATCGAGCGCGTCGCATGCGTCGTCGAGCTTTCGCCGCGCCTCGTCCCGCTTCCTTTGCTCCTCGACGGCACGAAGGATCCTCCGGGCGGCCTCGCTCTCCGGGTGATGCGCGAGGATCTCGCGGGCGTGTTCCTCTGCGCCGTGGAGATCTCCCTCCGCGAAGAGCCGCGTCGCTTCCGCTTCCGCGGGGCCTCGTGTCGTGGCCCGCGCCTTCGCGAGCGCGGCCGCGAGGCCAACGAGCTCCGGATGGGCCACGTCGAGGGCTCGCGCCCGCGTGATGTCGTCTGCGGCAGAGACGAGGTCTCCCGTCGTGAGCGCGCCTCTCGCGAGCGCCACGAAGACCTCGGCGATACGCGCCGGGGGGGCCTTGGTGCTCGCGGCAGGGAGCAGGCGAAGGGCGCGTGCGCGCTCGTCGAGCCTCGCGGCGGCGAGTGCGAGGAGGAGACGCACATCGACATCCGCGAGCGTCTCCGCGGGGAGCGTGGCCTCCAGGGCAAGCGCCTCTGCATCGACGCCGAGCGTGGCCACGAGGAGCGACAGGAGCGCGCTTGCGGCTTGCGTGTCACCTCCGCTCCGGGCGAGTGCTTCTTCGAGGTGCGTCCGCGCGAGCTCGTAGTCGTACGCTGCGAGTGCCTCCTCGGCCGCGTGGAGGAGGTCCGGGACGGCGCCACCCGCGCGTGTGGCTTCGTTCGGCCGCGGCGTGGTCTTCCTTGGTGCTTCGGGGGGCGGGATCGTGGGGAAAGATGCCGTGTCGACGACGCGCTGGACGAAGGATCGCGCGTCGTCGTCGAGCTCCGCGATGACGGCGTGGCAGGCGTCAAGGTTTGACGGGCGATGGTGGAGGAGGACGACGCCGGGCTCGTCGGGCTCGGGGCGGATCTCGATCGCCTCGCGGAAGCGCGTGACGAGCACGCTCTGGAGGCGGCTCTTCAGGGCGTAACGCCGTGCTGTCTCGCGCCGATCGAGCCCGCGGTCGGTGGGGTTCACTTCGCGGATGAGGAGGACGAGATCGCGGGCCTCTGGACGTGAGCGGCCTGTGAGGACGTCCTCGGGGTCGAGCGAGCCGTGTCGTGTTTTCTTGTCCTTGGCCATGCGCGTGAGGAGGAGGTGTGCCTCTCGGACGATCGGAGGTCCGGGCGGGGCGTCGTGTCAAGGGATGTCGAGGGAAGGGGAGTCGCCTCGTCCGTGGAACGACCCCCTCGGGGCGGAGGACGCTCCCCACAGCGCGGAAGATGAGCCGAAAGCCGGGGCAGGTGTGCCGGAAGGCCGCGCCGCTGTGCGGGAAGAAAAAGCGATCGTGTCGGAAGAAACCGCGGGCGAGCTACGAGCGAATGGCTCTTCCGCAGGAGGGAACCGCGCTTCCGTTTGAGGGAACCGCACTTCCGTTTGAGCGAACCGCGCTTCCGTTTGAGGGAACCGCGCTTCCGTTTGAAGGAAGGCGTGTGATGTAGCTCTCATCACTCGGGCGTGTAGGAGCGAAGGGCACGTCCGTGGGAGCGGCTCCCACGTCGGTTTGTTGCGCGGCTCTTCGTGCAGGGGCTTCAGCGGCCGAGGCGGGCGCGGAGGGCGAGGCAAGCGTCTGCGCATGTGAACTCGGCCTTGCGTTGCCCATCGACGACGGTGCTGCCGTGCTGGACGTGGGGCTCGAGGGTGGCCTTCTTCGTGGAGGTCAAGTGCTCGCTACGCCGGGCCACGGTAGCTTCGATTCCAGCATGCTCGCGTGGGGCTCGACGTCGTCCGCGCCGACGGGCCATGCCTCGGGGCCGAACATGGATGCGCCCGCTACGTCCGTTGGGCGATAACGGCGCGATTCGAGGTCCTGCTCGACACGCTCCTCGGCGCGTGCGAGGTCGGCGCCATGGATGGACCGCTGGATCACTCGAGGAGAAATTCTCCGATGTCGCGCTGCCATCGGAGATCCTCCTCGGTCGGCACCCGCCAGCGTGAGGGGTCGATCAACTGGACGCCTACGGATCGCAGCATCGCGAGGACGAAGGTCGCGCAGGTGAACGCTGCGTCGTCTTCGTGAGCGCTCCTGTTCCTCGGTCGAACGTCGCGGTGGCTTCACCGAAGCCGTACGCCAGGCCGTCGCCCGTATTCGCGTAGCGCCGCGCAACGCGTTGGGCGAGGACCTGCAACGTTTCATCGATCAGAGGATCGAGCGAGAGCTTGATGACCGCGGCGGGGAGCATCCTCCCTGTCTTGCGATTGCTGACGACGCGTACGAGTGGTTCGTCACGCAAATCCAAATGCCACCCGAGGTGCAGCACGGGCTCGTGCGGCTCCTCGCTGCGCCCGAGGCCGAGATGGAACTGCGTGGTGGCCATGCGTACGAGCACGGTGGTGCACGTGAACCCGTCCACGCTTCCTTCACCACGAAGCCGGAGCGGAGTTTCAACGCCCCCGTTCACTCCCGGAGCCCTCGCAGCATGTTGTCGACGTCCCGCAAGCTGCGCCCCGCACGCCCCACGAGCGATCGCAGCCGTAGCCTCGGTATGATTGCCTCTGCAGCCTCGCTGCCCTCACCGCGCGGCACCGAAGGCGCATCCTGGTCGTGCTCGCCACTCATGGTCTTCCAGAGCGGTAGAACAGCTTCGCACCGCTGTCGAGACTCCTGCGTTCGCCAGGCTTTGCGTCTTCGTCCGCCTCAGCCGACGAGCCGCTCCGCGATCTGCACCGCGTTCAGCGCCGCGCCCTTCCGCAGGTTGTCCGCGACGATCCACAGGTTCAGCGCCCCCGGGACCGCGAGGTCGTCGCGCACGCGGCCGACGAACACGTCGTCCGTGCCGGTCGCCGCGCGCGGCTGCGGGTGTTTGCCCGGCGCGTACGGCTCGTCGAAGAGGCGGACGCCCGGGGCGTTGCGGAGCAGTTCGCGCGCCTCGGCCGCCGTCATCGGGCGGTGGAACTGCGCGTGCACCGCTTCGCTGTGGCTCGTGACGACCGGGACGCGCACCGTCGTCGGCGTCACGCCGATCTCCGCGTCGCCCAGGATCTTGCGCGTCTCGTGCACCATCTTGAGCTCCTCCTCGGACCAATCGGGCAGGCTCCCGGGCTTCCAGTCCATGAGGAGGTTGCCCGCGAGCGAGCCGGGGAAGACGCTCGCCGTGGGCTCGGCGCCGGCCGCGAGCTCGCGCGTCTGCGTGATGAGCTCGTCCATCGCCGCGTGGCCTTTGCCGCTCGCGGCCTGGTACGTGGAGACGACGACGTGCTTGAGCCTCGCCGCGGCGTGGAGCGGCCCGAGCGCGACGACCATCTGGATCGTGCTGCAGTTCGGGTTCGCGATGATGCCCTTGGGGCGGTTCTTCGCGGCGTCCATGTTCACCTCGGGCACGACGAGGGGGCAGTCGGGATCGGCGCGCCACGCGCTCGAGTTGTCGATGACCACGGCGCCGCGTGCGGCTGCGAGTGGGGCGAGCTCGCGTGAGGCGGCGGCGCCGGCGCTGAAGAGTGCGATGTCCACGCCGTCGAAGGCTTCCGCGCGGGCGACCTGGATTTCGAGCTCGCCGCCTCGGAAGGGGACGCGGCTCCCGGCGGAGCGCGCCGAGGCGAGGACGCGCACTTCGGTCGCCGGAAAGCGCCGAAGCTCCAGGGTCCGCAACATCTCCCGCCCGACCACGCCCGTGGCGCCCACGACAGCAACGACGCACGACATGGGCCCGCTATAGCGCCCGGCCCGCGGTCCGCGCAAGAACGCTGCGCCTCGGCGGGCCGCGCGCTAGCATGCCTCCTGATGCGAGGCTTCTCCCGCGCTTCGAGTTGCATCCTCGCCCTCCTCGCGCTCGCGCCGCTCACGTCGCTCTCCGTGACTGGCTGCAAGTCGGGCGCCTCGGGTCGTGTTGTGCAGGGGGCCTCTGCGCCCGCAACGAATCCTGCGGCCGTCCCGGAGAAACTCGTCCCGATGGTCTCGCCCTCGCGGCTCTTGCCCGACGTGCGCGGCGATCGCGGGTTCGTCGCGTACGAGGCCGGCGCGCGGCGCGTGCTCGTCGATCGCATGCGGCTCATCGTGTACGAGGACGGCACGACGGAGCGGGCGAACGAGCTCTTGCCGCTCGGCCACGTGAACGCCGTCGTGCTGCCGAGCCGGCTCGGCGGCGGGTTCGTCTTCCACGCGACGTCGGGCGGCGGCACGCAGCTCTGGCGGGCCTCGTCCTGGCTCGGAAAGCTCCGGCCGCTCGTGCAGTTCTCCTCGACGACGAGCGACGTCGTGCCGGGGTTCGACAGGCTCTACCTGCGGCTCTCTTCGAACGGAAAGCTCGTCGCCGTCGACGCCGAGTCGGGCGAGGTGCGATCGCTCGCGCCGCTGCCGCCCGCCGCGGCGTACGGCGGGCTCGCGTTCGCCGACGGGTTCACCGGCGTCGTCGACGCGGATCTGCGCGGCGTGCTCGCGACCTTCGACGCGGGCGCGACGTGGCGGCCGCTCCAGCTCCCCGAGCGCCCCGCGGCGATCTCGGTCGTGGGCGGCGAGCCGACGATGTTCGTCGCGGGCGGCAAGTACGTGCTCGATGCGCGCGGCAACCTGACGTTCCGCGCGAACCAGGTCGCGACCGACGACGAGGGAGACCCGAGCACGCCGGGCGTGCCCAAAGGCCCGTTCGGGAAGAAGGTGCTGCGCGCGGCCGTGGAGGACGGTTTCCCCGACACGCCGCGCACGGCCGTCGTCGCGCGGGCGGGCGCGCTCGCGCGCGTCTCGCTCGACACGGCTGCGATCGTCGATCTGAACCTCGCCGCGTTCCCCGAGCGCGAAGCGAATTGCCACGCGGTGCGCCTTGGCGCCTCGTACGGGTTCGTCTGCGGCGAGCGCGAGGGGCCGACGAACATCTACGCGTTCGCCCCGCCGCTCGCGATGCAAAAGGTCCTTTCGTTCAAGGGCCCGCGTTTCGTCTCGGCGAACGGCGCGGGCGCGCTCGTGGTGCGCGGGGCGTGCGAGGACGGCGAAGGCGAGGCACGAGGGCCGGGCGCGAAGGCGCGCGCGCCCAGCGCGAGCGCGGCGAGCGACGCAGGCACGCGGGTGTACTGCGTGCGCGCGGCGAGCGGCGCGACGCGCGAGGTGCGGGTGAAGGGGGATCTCGGCGTCGAGCGGGTCGTGGCGCTCTCGGACGAGCGGGTCGCGATCCTCGTGCCGCCGCGCGCGGGCAGCACGGGGCAGCTCACGATCCTGAGGGGCGCGGAGATGACGAACGTGCCGCTCGTGCTGCCGCAAAAGCCCCGCAGCGTGGCGCGCGAGCTCCAGCGCGGGATGTGGCTCGAAGGGTTCGAGGAGCGCGAGCCCGGCGTGCTCGGCGGCTGGGTCGAAGCAGGCGGCCCCGTGATCGGCGTGCGCGTCAAACTCGACGGCACGGTGACCGCGGGCGAGGCGCGCGACAACGAGAACGGCGTCGTGATCTCGGGCCGGTTCGCGCTCTCGCCGGGCGAGGGGGGGCGCGCGGCGGAGTCGATCGACGGGGGCATGACGTGGAAGGTCTTCGACCTGCCCGAGCACGACGCGGAGCCGGGCGACGCGGCGACACGCGCCTGCGGGCCCGTCGGGTGCGTGCTCGCGGGTTGGGTCCGCGTGGGCTGGGGCAAACCCGCGATCTCGGGGGATCTCGGCGCGGCCGAGGCGCCGCCTTCGCTCTACGTGCCGATGAAGACGACGCCGACAGTGCGGCTCTCGTGCGCGCCCGTGGGCAAACCCGTCACCGAGCCGCTCCCAGACAAACCCGCGAAGAAGGAGGCCGCGCCCGCGCCTGCGCCGCCCCGGTTCGGGGGGTTTGGTGGCTTCGGCGGCTTCGGCCGGCCGCAGCCGCAGCCGCAGAAGACGCCCTGGAGCACGTTCCGCAACCTGCTCGCGCCGGCGCTGGAGAAGGACGAGGTCGGGATCGACAACGGCGCGCCCTACGACCTCGTGAGCCTGCGCGCGTACGCCTGGGGCAAGAAGGGCTCGGACTGGTCGCGCACGGGGCATTTCCTCATGCGGTTCGACGATCGCTTCGATCCCGCAGGCGGCGTTCGCTCCACGGCGACGAGCGCGCCGCCCTGGCCCGACGAGAGCTCGACGGCCGAAGGCATGGGCGTCGGCTCGTACCCGCTCGCGTCGTGGGGATCGTTCCTCGATCCGGCCGGACGTCACGCGCTGGCGCACGTGTGTCGAGGCACGAGCTGCTCGTTGCTCGCGGCGAGCGAGGGGCAGCCGGTGCTGCTCTTGCGAGACGCGGCGGGGCGCACGGCGGGGTTTGCGAGGCCGCTGCCGCAAGGCGCGGTGCGCCTCGGCGAGAGCTGGTTTTTGCTCGTGCAAGGCGCGGCGTACGACACGGTGGCGCTCTACCGCGTGGATCTCGGCGTTCTGCGTCTCGTCACGTCGTTCTACCGGCCGAGCCCCTCGCGGTACGCCATGCCGGAGCCGCCGCGGCTCGTGCGTCGCGCGCTCGGGACGGGCCTCGGGCTGCTCGTGACGAGCATCCCGGAGCCGGGCGATCGCTTCGGCGGGATGTACGTGCACCCGGTCGATCCGGAGACGGGCGCCGTGGGCGAGCCGATCGCGCTCGGCAAGCGGGATCTCGGCGGCGTGTTGCCCCCGCGTTGCGCAGAGGGGCAGGACGGCTGGATCATGGATACGTCGCTCGACGCTTCGCCCGCCGTGGAGATCCCGGGCGGTCGGGCCGCGCTCGACTCGATCGAGATGCGGCTGCGCATCGATCCGGGAGCTGTGTGCGTGGAGGGGATCGCGGCGCGCCTCGACGGGACGTTCTTGCCGGACAAGGAGACGAAGCCGACCGCGGACAAACCGCCGGCGACGGCGACGGTGCCTCTCGCGGCGACGGAGCGATCGACCGGGCGACGGTGGAGCTTCGCCTGCAGTCGGCGCTGATGCGTGGCGCCGGGGTTTCACCCCGGACCCGACGAGGGGTTGTCCACCCCTCGACCCGGACCAGGGCACGGCCCTGGACCGCTGGTGCATCGACCGCGATGCGGTCGATGCAAAGGACAAGGGAGCAGCGGTTCGCGCTGTCGCCTCTCAGGGCCTTTTCGCGACCACGATGTACTGATCGGGCAAGGTCTCCTGGACGACCTCGCCCTTCAACCCCGCCGCTCCGAGCTCGGCGATCATCGCCTCCGGCGTGATGCGGTGCTCCTTCGGCGGGCCCTTCGGGGCCTCCATCGTGAAGTCGACGATGATGAGGAGTCCGCCGGGCTTGAGGCCGTCCTTGACCTTCGCGGCGTAGTCCTTGCGCCCATCGATGTGGTGCCACGTGTCGACGATGAGCACGCGATCGACGGTGCCTTGTCCGAGCCCCGGATCCGCGAGCCCGACCTGACGCGCCTCGACGTTGTCGAGCTTCTCCTTCTGCGCGCGCTCGCGCAGGTAGCGCACCATGTCAGCCTCGACGTCGAGCGCGAGCACCTTGCCGCTCGGCCCGACGGCGCGCGCGAGGTGCGGCTCGAAGTACCCCGTGCCCGCGCCGATGTCGGCGACGATCATGCCTGGCGAGATACGCATCGCCGCGACGACCTCGGCCGGCTTCTGCCACGCGTCGCGCGCTGGATCGTCGAACTCCTTGGCCCAGTCCTCGGCCTTCTCGAAGCGATGCACGAGCGGACCGCCGTGCCCGTGATGGTCGCCGCCGTGCGCGTGATGCTGTTTGGGGGTCATCTTCGCCACGAGCTCGTCATGCGGCATCGTCTCCGCCGTGCTGTAGACGGGCTTCGGGGGAGGTTCGCTTGCACAGGCGACAACGGGGAGCAGGAGGAGACAAAGGGAGGGCCGCATCGGACGATCGTTAGCACCCTGGTGGTTCCCCGCCCGGAGGAAAGCGGGCGAGGAACGCGCGATGCACGGCGACCGCCGGATCGTCAGAGAGCGCGAGATCCCGCTCGCGGTAGCCCGTCCCGATCGACAGGACCGTCACGTCGCGCCGCTCGACCCGGAAGCCGATGCGGAAGTCCTTGTGCGCGAGGCGCAAGGTCCCGTCGGGCAACGCGCGGATGCGGCGGTACGGGTGCGGCTGCGGGCCGAGGCGGAGCGTGCGCGTGACGGGCGTGACGAGGTCGATGCCGTGTTCGTCCTTCAGGTACGCAGCCTGCGCCGCGGCGTACGGGCTCCACGTGACGGAAAAACCCGGCTCGGGATCCGCCGGGACTTCGCCCGCGCCCTCGGCCTCCCCGGCGAGCGATTCGAGCCAGCCCGTGCGCGCGCCGGGGCGCGCCTCCGCGTAGGGGATGTAGGGCTTGATATCGAGCACGGGGCTCTCGTCGATCATGTCGACGTCGCGCACGTGGATCACGAGGCCCTCGACCGAGACGAGCCGCACGAGCGAGAGGCCAATGGGGTTCGGCCGGTGCGGCGAGCGCGTGGCGAGCACGCCGCGGCGCTTTCCCGCGCTGCGTGGAGGCAGCACCTTGGGCCTCCAGTGGTACATGCCGGGGGCTCCGCTCGTCGGAGCCGAGCTCTGCCCCCGGACCCCCGCGTTCAAGTGGAAGCAGAAGATGACCCAGAGGTACTCCCAGCCTTCGAGATCACTCACCGCGTGTTCGAGCCCGAGCCCGGCGGCGAGCTCGATGCGGCCCTCCGCGCCCTCCGAGGCGTGCGGCTGCCGGGGCGTGCTCACGCGATCGGGGAAGGGCGTGCGCAGGATCCCGATCGGCGTGAGCGAAAACGGCTGGAGACGGGGATCGTCGGGGGACAAGCGCTCCGCATTTGGGATGCGGAGCGCCGGATGTCAATTCACTCGGTCCACGTCGACTCGGACTCGCCCATCGTGCGGTAGTTCGCGTCGATGTGGTTCATGAGCTCGAGCCACCACGACTCGAGCTTGGCGCCGCTCTGGAGCGGGCTCTCGCCGAAGAACGTGCCGCGGATGCACTCGGCCTTGCCGTCCGGTCCGACGCGGCAGCGGCCGTCGACGAACACGAGGATCATCTTGGGCAAGCGGCTCTCGACGCTGTCCGTCGGCGCGTTCATGAACGTCTTGATCAAGGTCGCCGCCGCGACGAGATCCTTCGGCTCCTGGCCGTAGCCGTGCAGCGCGTAGACGACCGGGTACCGCCGCTCCTTCTGGTCCTTGTGCGCATACCCGGGCGGCAAGGCCACGCTGACCGGGCCGACGCGGCCGAGCGTGGATTTGAAGTCGAACGAGCAAGCGCCCTGGACCTCGCACGGCTCGGCCTCCGGATCCGCGTCGTCGTTGCTCTCCAGCACGAGCGTGCGCAGCTCCGGATCGGTCCAGCGCGAGCTGATGAAGTAGAGCGCGCCCTGCAAGCGGGCGACGAGCTCGTTCGCCGTGCCCACGTGCTGGCCGCTGCCGCTCTCGATGTCGTCGGCCGTCGGATCGAGCTTGCCGTACCGCTGGAGCACGATGCCGGGCAGATCCTCGTAGGGCACGCGCGAGGGCGCGTAGCCGTTCAAGTTGCCCGGCACGAGCTCGGGCTGCTGCGTGAAGTCCGAGAAGTACGTGACGTTCCGCTTGCGCGCGCCGAACGCGCCCGTGAGGTGCTGCGCGCTCACCGCGAAGTTGAAGAGGTCGCGCGTGCCGCCGTCGGTCCACACGTCGATGCGACGCAGCGCCGCGTCGTCGAGCTCGCCGCCGGGCGGCGCCTCGCGCGTGATGCGATGCACGATCGAGTGCGCGTCGCGCTCCCAGAACCGGTCGAGCCCGCTCGCGACCGTGAACTTCCCGTCGCCCTCGCCCACGTCGTAGCCGTCGCCCGCCTGTTGCCATCCGCCGGGCGGCTGTTGCTTCGTGCCGGCCACGCCGTCGAGGCCCACGTCCTTGAACGGCTCGCCGTCGTCGAAGCGCATGTTGCGCTCGGTGCCGCCGGGGTTGTACTGCGCGTCGTAGTCGTCGCCGGCCGGATCCTCGTTCACGCCGAGCATGTAGCCGGGCTCCATCGTGCTCGGGATCCCGTCCTTGCCGACGTCGTCCCAGGGCTCGTGGCCGGCGCGGATGATCGGCTCGAGCTCGTCGCGCGTGCCGTTGCCGTTGTAGTCGACCGCGAGCGCGAGCTCGAGCGGGTAGGTGTTGCCGTCGGGGGTCCACCAGTTCGCGTAAGGGCTGCGCTCCTGCTTTTGCGGCGAGCCGTCGCAGACCGTGATCACCGGGAAGGTGCCGTCGGGGTTGAACTCGTCGTCGAAGTAGTTCGTGAGCGTGAGCGTGTTCGCGCAGCGCTCCTTAGGGCAGTTCTGCGCGAGCTCTTCCTGCTTGTCCTTGTCCGGCCCGTCGAGCGGATCGACCCACATCGCACACTCGTCCGTCGGCCGACCACCGGTCTGGCTCGCGTCGTCCGGACGAACACCCGCGGGCAGGTTCTCCGCGCCGGGCGTGAGGTTCTCGCCGTTCGGGTTGCCGAACATCGCGGCGAGGTCGCGGAAGATCTGCACGTAGGACTCGCGGCTGAAGCTGCCGCCCGTGCCGTTCCGCGGGTACTCGAACCACCACTGGTTGAAGACCTGCGTGTGCTCGTACGGGTCGCGCGGCGGCAGCATCCACGCGCACTTGCCGGGGGATCCGTCGATCACGCCGATGCACGTCTCGTCCGCTGCGCACTCGGCGTTCGTCTGGCAGAGCGTGGGATCGAGGTTGATGTCGGCGAGGACCGTGCCCTTCTGGATCGGCCGGAATCCGCCGACGTAGTGGCGCTTGACCGCGTCGAGCATCCACGTCCAGTCGACCGGCCCGCCGAGCGGCGCCAGGGCGTCGAAGAGGTGGTGGTGGCGCATGCCGAACATGGCCGTGCCGCCGCCGCCCATGGAGACGCCGAGGATCGCGCGGTGCGTGAGCCTGCGCGGGAAGGCGCTCGTGCCCGCGTCTTTCTCCACGACGGCCTGGTAGGTGCCGAGCCGCGGCGCCTTGAACGAGAGCGCCCAGCCGTCGCCCATCTTCACGATGCGAGCATCCGCGACCGGGACGACGCGCGGCTCCTTGAACGCCGGACCCGAATACGAGACCGCGAGGTGCCGCAGGCGCGCCTTGTCGGGCAAACGCGCAGGGTTGATGGGGATCGTCATCGGCACGTCGCGCTGGAACTTCGAGGCGGCGGGGCCGAACGTGACCGCGGGGCCGAGCGGGTCGTAGCCCGACGGGGGCTTCGCGTCGCCGCAGCCGATCGTCGCGTCGAATTTGGGGACGCTCCAGAGGAAGCTGCCCTCGTTCGGCTCACTCGCGCGCTCGGGCAGGCCGAGGCTCGCCGCGGCGAGGCTGCCCTTCGCGGTGATCGTCTTGCCGCCCTCGACGGAGCCGGTCGCGCCGTCGCCCGCGGCGCACGTGAGATCCGCGGTGCCAGCCGTGTCGAGCACCTCGACTTCGAGCGTGGCCTCCGCGTCGGTGCCGTCGCCGCGGGGCAGGAAGGCCTTTACCGAGGCGCTTCCAGAGGTCTTGCCCGCGACGACCGCGACGTCGAAGCCGGCCTTGTACAGGTCGAGCGTGTCGGCCTTCGGCGTAGGCGTGATGTCCGCGCTCGACGTCTCGAAGCGGATGGGGGTCTTCGTGCAGAAGTCGGGCTCGGCGACGAGGCGGACCGATCGCGTCGCGCACGTGGCGCTCCCATCCGCGCATTTCGCGAGGAACACCCGGCTCGGTTCGAAGCGCAGCTTGACGACGTCGGGCGACGGCGCCGAGCAGTAATCACCCGGCCGGAGCGTCGGCTCCGTGCCGCCGGAGCCGGTCCCCGGCGTGGTTTCGGTGGTGCAGCTCGGCGCGGCGACGGCGCCGATCGCGCCGAGCAGCGCGAGGACAAAAGCCGCGCGTGTGCGTGTGGAAGAAAAGCCCCGTTGGCGAGCGGATATCATGGGGTCGGGAGGATACCGAAGCCGCGCGCCGCTCGCGACGCCCGTCATTCACCCGTTCAGGGCGAGGGCGGCTCGGGCTCGGGCGGCGGGTCCGCGGGCACCGTCTCGCCGAGCCCAGGGAGCACGCCCGTGATCGGCGCTTTTTCGACCGGCGCGACGATCACGCCGTCGGTCACGCTGCCGAGCCACGAGCCCTGGAGCGAGACGGGCACCGCGACGTCGTCCACCGTCGCGCCGGCCGCCGCGAAGATCTGGATCAGGCCGATTTTTCCCTCGATGGCAGAACCATCCTGGGCAGCGTCCCAGCGCGTGGCGAGCGCCTCCTGGCAGAGACCGGCGAGGCACGTGGCGTCGCAGGTGCCGAAGCCGACGAGGGCCTCGCCGAGCGCCTTGCAGCCCGCGATCGTCGCGAGCGCATCATCCATCGTCGTGCCTTCGGGCGCGCCTTCGAGCGCGACGCTCTTGCACGCGCCGCCCGCGTAACGCGAGGGCAGCCAGAAGATCTCGCCGCTCGTGGAGACGTTGTCCCCCGGTTCGGACGCGATCTTCACGAGGTGCGTGCCCGGCATGCCGGCCTCGTCGGCCGGGACGACGCCAAAGCGGCTCGGCGAGAACATGCCGAACCCAGGGACGGCCGTGAGCGCGGTCAAACGCCCGGCGAGCTGGGCCGGCGGAGCGGCCGTGCCCTTCTGCAGGAAGCCCTCGATCGCGCTCCGCAGCGAGATCGGCTGCGCGGCGAGGTGATCCTTCGTGATCGTGTCCCAGCCGCTCGCCACGCGGGCGTCCGCGAAGAGCGCTGCATCGGGCGCGGGCACGCGCGCGGCCATCTCGTCGAGCAGCGCCGTGGCCATCTCGACGTTCGCCGGCGCGAACCTTTCGAGCAAGCTCTTGCCCGCGGCGTTCATCATCGAGAGGAACGGCGTCTGCGCGGGCACGAAGTCGAGCGTGACGTCGAGGTCGGTCTTGCCGACGACGACGGGTTTGTCGATGATGTTGACCTTGATCGTCTGCGTCGTCCCGGCGATGAGCCCACTCGCCGTCGCGCAGCCCCAGGCGTAATGGCCGGCGCGCACCGAGACGGCGAGCGTCGGGCCGACGGGCGCCTTCTCCACGAGCAGCGGCGCGTCGACCGGCTCGCTCTTGACGATGTCGGCCGGGGCGTCCTCCGGCAGGAGCGGCGCGACCGCCTCACACGTCGAGCGCGGCAGGACGCTGACCGTCCACGTCGTGACCGCGCGTTTGCCCTTGTACTGGGGCAAAACGTGGAGCGTCGCGAAGCCGTCGCCGCTCACCGTCACCGGCAGCTCGGCCGCGGGGCCGTCCTTGATCCACGCGCGGAGGCGGTACGCCGTCGCCTTGTTCGGCGCGCGCATCGTCACGGTCGCCGCGCCCTCGGCGTCCATCGGCGCGGCCACGCGATCGAGCGTCGCGTCGAGCGAATCGCCGAGCAGGACGAACCTGACCTCGTCCGACGAGGGCGGGTCCGTGCGCACCGTGATCGTGGCCTGCTCCCGCATGCCGAGCGAGAGCGGCCCCTCGTTCGTGAAGATGAGCTGCGTCTTCGGGGCCGTCTCCACGGGCGGCGACCAGGGCGTCTGCTCGCTCAGCTCGTCATGCGAGGCGCAGCCGAGGAGCGGCGGCCCCGCCGTGGCGAGGAGGACAAACCAAGCACGTCGATAAGAAAAGCGCATCGAGGGCGAGTTTACCCTGGAACCAGGCCGGCGGCGACCTCTCTCTCGCACGCGGCGGGAGGTTTTTCAGGGGGGAAGGGGCACCCGGTCTGTCCGGACGTGCGCAAGAGCGCCCGCAGCGGGCAAACCCGGAGGCGCGGCGGCCTTGCCAGGGAGCCCGGGCGAAACCAGGAGGCGCGCCGCGTTCCCGCAGAGGATCAGCGCCTCGCCGAGGGCGAGCCCCGCCGCGCAGAGCGGGCTCAAAAAGCCCGCCGCGCAGAGCGGAATGACGGCCGCATTGTAGGCGACGGAGACGAGGAGGCTTTGCCGGACCGTGGCCCGCAAGGCGCGGGCGAGGTCGACGAGCCAAGCGATGGTCTCCAGGCGGTCGTCGCAGAGCACGAGGGGCGCCGGCACGGCCACGGGCAAGGCGCCGGGCGCGATGGCGAGCGAGACGTCCGCCGGGCACGGGTTCGCGCGGTCCTCCTGGCCGTCGCTGATGTGGAGGACACGCGCGCCGGCTTGCTGGAGATCACGGACGTGCAGGGCCTTCTCCGCCGGGCCGAGGCCGCCGCGCGCGGGCACGCCGAGCCGATGCGCGAGCGCGAGCGTCGCGTCCGGGCCGTCGCCGCTCACGAGCCGGCAGCCGAGCCCCCGCTGGAAGAGCGCGCGGAAGGCCTTCTCCGACCCCAGCCGCGGCGGATCCCAGAGCTCGAACCAGGCCTCGACGATGCCGTTGCGACGGACGCACACGAGGCTCGCGCCCTCGCGCGCGTCCGGAGGCAGAGGATCCCCCGGGCGCGCGGCCGAGACCTCCACGAGCGCGTCGCGCGCCCGGCCCACCACGCCGTCGGGGCGCACGTCGGCCGCCTCGTCGAGCGCGCCCGGACGCACGCCGGCCACGGCGAGGTGATGCGCGATGGCGCGGCCCGCGCGGTGGATCGCGCCCGCCTCGAGCGCGGCCACGTCCTCGAGGATCGAGATGTCCGGGAACTCGCGCCACGAGAGGCGCGTGACCCGCGGCGCGCCGAGGGTCACGGTGCCCGTCTTGTCGAAGCAGGCGACAGAGGTCGTGGCGAGCGCTTCGAGGGCCGCCGGATCCTTGACGACCACGCCGGCCGCGCGCGCCCGCACGACGGCGATGGTCCGCGCGGCCGGGAGCGCGAGCACGAAGGCCGCGGGCGAGGCGCCGATGAGCACGGCGATCGCGGTGAGATACCCGTCCGGATGGAACGGGCCACGGCCGAGCAGCGCGTGCACGACGAACGCGAAGCCGGCGAACGAGACGGACGCGACCGAGAGCGCGAGCGACGCGACGTGCGCGAACGATTTTCCCGTGCGCTGCCGCGCGTCTCGCTCGATCCGCAGGGCGGCGCGATGCACCTCGGCGTCGGCCGCGGCGGCGAGCTCGGAGCAGGGTGCCCGCGCCACGCGCCCCGTGACCTCGCCGGAGAGCAGCCGCGCGCCGGTCTCGACGATCTGCCCGCCGGCCCGATCCACGGCGCGGCCGTCCGGCAGGGCCACACGCGCGGCGCTCTCGAGGACGATGTCCACGGGCGTGATGTCGCCTTCGCCGAGGCGCACGCGGTCGCCGGGCGCGAGCGAGGCGCAGGCGACGCGCTCGTCCACGCCGCTGCCGCCCACGCGGCGCACGCGGGCCTCGCGGGCCAGCGCGGCGCGCGTGAGGCCTCGGAAGGCGCGCGTGAGCAAGGCCGTGTGCGCGTAGAGCGCGAGGATCGAGAAGCCAAGGATCGCGCCGGACGCCTCAAACGCCGCGAGCGAGAGGCCGTCGAGCTGCAGCCCGAAGCGCGCGAGCTTCTCCAGGATGGATGCGGGGCGGCTCGGATCGAAGAGCATCGCGACGACGCCCAGGGCGAGCGCGAGCGTGGCGCAGGCGAGCGTCACGACCTCGGTGCCGAGGACGCCGCGGCGCGCGAGGGCGCGGGCGCGGTGGAGGAGGGGCGGGCCGGCCACGGCGAAGAGCAGCAGCGTGAAGCCGAGCTCGACCCAGGCGATTTCCCGCTCGGGGGCGCGCGCGGGCCGCCACGAGGCGAGGGCGACGAGGTTGCCGAGCAGCGCGACGACGAGGCCGAACCGCCCCGCGTCGAGCCGCGCTCGTTCGCTCGGCGGTGCGCCCACGGCGGTCGTGAACGTGAAGCCGCGCTGGGCCATGGCGGCGGTGATCTCGCGCTCGCTCGTGACCCGCACGTCGTAGATGGCCTGGGCGATCTCGCCGAAGAACCCGACGGACCCCGCGCGGACGCCGGGCAGCGCGCGCAAGGCTTGCTCCGCGCGGCGAGCGCAGCTCCGGCACGAGAGGCCTTCGACATGAAAGGTCGCCTCGTGCTCGAACGCGGGTCGCCCGCGCCCGCCCTCGCGCCCGGGGCGGGTGTCGCCATCGACCAGCACAGTGGGGAAAGAGGGATGCATCGTCGCCGCGGACCGAAGTCGCCAGGTGCGCTAGCGAACTTCGGGCCGCGGGCGATCACGACCGGCTCGGGCAAGTCGTGCACGCGGACGAGGGGAACCTCCCTCGTATTTGCGGAAAGTGCGGGGGAAAGGGAGAACGTGGAGGGCCGCCGGGACGGTCGCCGGCGGGGGTGGGGGGATCCGAGCTTGGCGGATCGTTACTTCTTGTAGATCTGGGCGGCGGCGAGGCCGGCGCCGCGGGTGGCCTTCACGATGACCTTGCCGGGGCCGCCGATGGGCAGCGGGTTCTTGAAGCAACCGTTCGCCTTGCCGCCGAGGATGGCCGTGGCGCCCTGGCCGTTGCTCTGGGCGAGGATCTGGGGCGGCAGGGGGGCGGCGTGCAGGACGAGCTGCACGTCGAGCTGCTGGATGCCGACGCCGGAGGCGATGACCGAGTAGCACTTGCCGGCCTCGATGTTGATCGCCTGCTCGAGGACCTGGCCCTCCTGGAACTGCGCGGCGAAGGGCGAGCCGTCGGGCTGCATGCCGGGCGCCTCGGAGGCGGCCATGCCCTGGAGCACGAGCGTGGCGGCCTGGGCGGCGGCGGGGGCGATCGGCGTGGCCGGGCTGCCACCCGAGGCGCCCGTGCCCACGGTCGCCGCGGGCGCCGGCGTGGTCACGGCGGGCGTCGGGGTGGGGGCGGGCTGCTGGTACTGGTTCGGGTTGTACGCGCCCGGCTGCTGCCCGTTCGCGTACTGGTTCTGCTGCGACGGGTCGTTCGGGTCCGGGGTGTCGCTGCCGCCGCAGCCGACGGCGAAGAGGCCCAGCAGGGCCACGGGGACGATCATCGAGAGGCGCATGGGTTGGCTCCTTGGAAATCTATGCTGCCGTGGTTCGGGAGCGCGGCGGCGTCGCCGCACCTCGGAAGACGCTCGGGGCCGACGCTACGGCTCACCGATGCTTGGGCTGTAAGACGGGCCCAGGCGTCCGCTACTTACACCGGATTCGTGCTGTGAGGGGAGGGGGTTTGGGGCCCGTGTTCGTCGCAGAACCGTGCTTGGGGGCCAGGCCCCGGGGTTTGGAGGCGCAGCGCGGCTTGTCCGAGCGTAGCCCCCGAGCGTCGAGCGCGTTTCACTTGGGCTGCTCGATGCAGCAGCCCGTGATGCAGTAGAAGCCGGCGCCGCAGGGGTCCTGGCCTTGCAGGCCGCAGGGCTGGAGACCGTCGGGGCACTGCTCGGGCGGCGGGGTGCCGGCGTCCGTGCCGCCCATGCCGCCGCCGCCGTCGACGCCCGCGTCCGGGGGCGGCGGGAAGCACTCGGGCGGCAGCGTGTCCTTGCCGATGCAGAGCTCGCACGTGCCACATTCGTTGAAGCAGGCGCCTTTCACCTGCGTGCACGGGGCGCAGCTCTTCGGATCGTCGAGGTGCTCGAGGTCGCAGGCGAAGCTGCCCTGGCCGTTCTCGGTGCCGAGCCAAACCGGGCCGTGCTTTTGCCCCTCCTTGTAGATGACGCAGCAGCCGAAGCAATCGCAGCCGTTCGGCGTGAGCTCCGGACAGATCTGCTTGCAGGTCTCCGGCTGGTTGTTGAGCAGCTCGTCACAGCTCAGGTTCGTGCCAGGCGTGTTCGCGTTCGCGTTGTACGCGCACTTGTTGCCGTTCCACCACTCCGGGTTGTAGTCGGGCGCCTTGGAGAGCGGGTCGCATTGGTGGTTCCAGTAGCACTCGTCATTGCCGGATCCGGAGTTCGAGTCCCAGAAGCAATCCGTGATGCACGCCGCGCCGGCGCCGCCGGGGATGCTGACGCCGAGGCCGGTCTCGCTGTTGTCGCAGGGGCCGAGGCATTCCGGATCCTGCCAGTCGACGAGGCCGTCGCCGTCGTTGTCGATCGTGTCGCCGCACTGGTAGACCTGGTTCACGCACACGGCCATGACGAACCCGCCGTCCGGGCCCGACCAGCCGTCCGGGCCCGCGTCCGGGATGTTGCCCGTGCCACCCGCGCCGCCCGTGCTCCCGCCGATGCCGCCCGCGCCGCCCGTGCTTCCGCCGCCGCCGCCCATGCCGCCGCTCGCGCCGGAGCCACTCGCGCCGGAGCCGCTGGTTTGAACCTGGGGTTCGTCGCTACAGCCCACGGCAATCACGGATGCGACGAGGGGGCTCGCGAGGAGCAAGACCATTGCGCTCTTGGGAAAGGACGGCATGTAAAGTCTCCTTGACGGAAAATCGAGCTCCGGGGCTCGGGGTCCCCCGGGCCGTGTCCACGGACGAACGTCGCGCACGCGCAATGCACGAGGCGCGCCAGCCCCTCGGGACGAGGAAGACCGCGGAAACACCGCATTTCATCGGCGGCGGCAGACCTGGGTGGTTGCACGCGTGACCAGGCGTTGTCGTCAGTCGGGATTCAACCGACGACGGATCACGCAGGCCAGCCGAAGATGACGCCCCCGAATGCATTCAAAATGAGGGTGCGGGCGATCACGGGGCCCATCCGCGGGAGGCCCAGCGCCATCACGGCGGGCCGGGGCGCTGCCCCGGACCCCGCGGGGGGCTGTCCGCCCCCTCGACCCCGGACCAGCGAGGCGCTGGACCCAGGGTTGAACAACTGCGCGGTGCGCAGTTGTTCAACCAGGCCGACGAAGAACCCAGGTCGCCAGCAGAACCCGCAGCGCGGCTGTCTCGGTTGGCAACGCCGCTGCTGGTCTTGAGCGGGCCTGTTCGAGGAGCTGCGCGGAGCGCAGCTCCTCGACCCGGGTCCAGCCCCTGGCTGGTCCGGGGTGGAGGGGGCGGACAGCCCCCTCCTGGGGCCTGGGGCAACGCCCCAGCTCCGCGGCTTCACCGGCCAGCGCGATGCGCGCGCCAGGCCGAAAGTGGTGTTGGGAACCAGCGCAGGTGCTGGAAGGCTTCTGGGATGTCGGGCTCGGCGTTTGGGTCCGGCGGCCCTTCCACGGCGGGGCTGGCGAGGAGGGCGCGTGCTTCGTCGAGGTAGGCGGCGAGCGCGCTTTCTGGCTCGCTCGTGCGCATCGACCGGTATTCGAGCTCGCCTCCGCGGTAGGCCAGGTCCTTCAAACGCAGCGCGGGCCGGGGGCGCCCGGCCACGTGCGTCCAGCGACCCGTGGCGGCGTCACATCGGTACATCGGGAGCAGCTTCCAGCCGTCGTGGGCGATCATGTGGATCGCGGCGACGATGTAGAGGAAGACGGTCTCCGTCATGAAGGCATTGAAATGGATGCGGAACCAGCCGAGCCGGAGCACGCCGCAGCCGGCGTCCACGGCTTCGGCGAAGGCTGCGGACGGCTCGGGGTCGATGCCCAGGATGAGGTGGCCGTGAGGGCCCGCCGAGGGGCCTCCGCCGCGCGCCTGGATGCCGAAGAGATCGTTCAGCAGGGCGACCACGAAGTTCCAGTGGAGGAACTGATCGGGGCCGTGGCGAATCACGATCGACACGATTGACAATCGTTCGTCCTCCGCAGGGCCGAGCACCCAGATCTTTTCGTTCGTTCGGAAGGACGCGAGGGCGCGCTTGACGAAATCGTCCTCGCGGGCGCGGAGCGTGTCCGTGCCGATCGCTGCTTTGAGCTGGACGACGAGGCCTGCGCGGATGGAGTCGACGAGGGCTGGCGCGCCAGCCTCTTTGTGGCGGGCGACGAGCGCGCGCTTGGCGATGAGGACGCCGGGTGTGCCCAGGCCGCCGATGCATTCGTGTGGCGAGAGGAAAAGGGCGTCCTTGGATGCGAGCGGGCCCTCGGGGTTCATTCGAATGTCGAGGGAGCTCCCGGCGCTCGTGGAATCCCAAAAGGAGAGCGCTCCGTGCCGGTGTAGCAGCGCCGTGAGGGCGACGTCGTCCGCGACGATGCCCGTCACCTGGGAGGCCAGGGAAAAACTCCCGATCTTGAGCGGGCGGTCCGCATATCGAACGAGCGCCGATTCGAGCGCGTGCAGATCGATGCGGCCTTCGGCGTCCACGTCGATCGTCACGACGTCGGCGAGGGATGCGCGCCAGGGCAGCTCATTCGAGGGGGGCTCGTGGGGCCCGAGGAACACGACGGGGCGCTCGTTCTCCGGGATCCGCTCGCGCAGGTGATATCGCTCGTCGAGCCCCGGCGATACCTCGAGCCCGAGCGCCCGGATCATCTCCTCGACCGCGGCTTTGGCGTCCGATCCGCAAAAGAGGACCACGTCGTCGCTCCCGCCGCCCACGCTCTCGTGGAGCAGGTCGCGCGCGTCCTCGCAGAACCGCGACGTCTGCGCGCCGGTGCCCGAGGAGAGGGGCATCACCTCGCTCCGTAGAAAGTCTTCGAGGAAGCTCAAGGAGCGGCCCGTGGCCGTGTCGTCCGCTGCGACCAGGCGCCGCGGGCCGAAGGGCCCGTGAAGGACCACGTCGTCGCCGAGGATCGAGGCGCGCACCTTTCCGAGCAGCACCTCCTTGTCGGAACACGCGTCGTTGGGCGACGCTTGCATGCGGGTCGTGTTCGCCGCGTCGTGCAGGGCGTGGGGGATGTCGAGCAACGTCCCGAGGCCGTCGACGAACCCGCGCAGCGTCTGCTCGACGAGCTCCTCCCCGCCGGCCCGCGTCGTGCTGGCCAGGGTCATGCGCATCAGCGTCTTCGTGCCCATCGCGCGCTCGTCGTGCGTGCCGACGACGAGCGCCTGCGCCGCGCGCCGGACGATGCCCGCGTCGGTCTGCCGGAGGGCGTCGATGAGGTCGCGGTTGATGGCCTCGACGAGCTCGAAGGCCATCGCCGGGCTCGACGCGAAGAGGCGCGCGAGCGGCTCGGGCGCGAGCTCGAGGAGCACCACGTTCTCCCGCGCGGTGCACGTGACCCGCTGCGGGCCGTGGTCGAGCAGCGCCTCCATGCCCATGGTCTTGCCGGGCCCGAGGACCGCGAGGTGCATGTGCCGGTGGCCCGCGCGCGCTGTGATTTCGACGGCGCCCCGCGCGAGGACGAAGGCCGAGCCCCGGCGCGCGCCTTCCGCGAGGATCAAACGCCCGCGCGGCACCTCGTGCGCGACGAGGACGGCCGCGACCTCCGCGAATCGTTCATCGCTGAACGATTCGAAAAAAGACAGGCTCCGGAGGGAGGAGACGAGGGCCGGCGTGAGGGGGTGGCCCTCGCCGAGGTCCGAGGCCGATGGGCTCGCGGCCGGAGGCGCGGGCCCCATCCATTCGCGGGTCACGCTCCGCAGCTCGTTGCAAAGGAGACGCGAGAGGCGGCGCAGGACCTTCAGCGCGGCGGGGTTGTGCACGCGCCGGAGGTGCTCGAAATCGGCGATCTCCAGCGTATGGCCTGACACGCGCCGGACCGTGGTGACGGTGGCCGCGCGGAGCATGGGCTGGTTCAAGGCGTGCTCGCCGAGCACGCCCCCCGGGCCGCTCTCGCCGACGAAGATTCGATCGTCCCCGGGCGTCCGGATCGAGACCGCGAGCAGCCCGTCTTCGACGAGGTAAAGCTGGTCGGCCGGCGCGCCCTGCGTGCAGAGGACCTCGCCGGGCTCGGCGTGGAAGGGCCGCATCCGCGCGGCGAGGTCACGCCGCTCGTCGGCGTCGAGATCCGAAAAGAGCGCCGTGGCGCCGAGCAAGGCGGCGAGCGCGTCGGGGTCCCTCGACGTCCGCGGGGCGATGCCGGAGTCCACTTTGGCCTCCACCTCCGCGAGCGAGGCGCGCTGGATCCCGCGGCGTACGGCGCCCGCGAGCTGCTCCCATGCCTGGCCCCACGCCTCGGCGAGCTCGTCGTCCATGCGGCCGCCCTCGGTGAGATCGAGCTCCGCGCGGAGCGCCTCGCCAAAAGAATCGACGTGGGTCTCGCGGACGCCGTAAAGCACGTGTCGCGCGCCGAGCTCTTCGAGCATCGCATAAAGCCCGTGGGGATCGCGCAGGCAGGCGACGCTCGCGGTCAGGGCGGTGACGAGCTTGCGCCCCTGGCCCGTGAGATCCTCGGGGAACAAATGCCGCATCTCCGGGTGCCGCGCGAAGAGGCGCTCGTAGAATCGCTGCGGGAAGCTCGATCGCGAGACCGCCCGCTTGAACATCATCCGCACGAGCTCGGCCTGCCGCTCCGAGGGGGAGGCCGCGGTCTCGGGGAGCAAGCCGAGCGCGCGCATCGTCGCGATCACGCCTTCGAGGGCGGCGACGAGGGCGTCCGCCGAGGCGAAGCGTTTGGCCGGATCCTTCTGCACCGCACGATCCACGGTCGCGGAGAGCTCGAAGGGGATGTCGGGCCGGAGCGAGGCGATGCTCGGCAGGGGCTCTTTGAGGATCGCGTCGACGAGCTGCATCAAGGGCCGCTTGGGCCCATACGGCGGATGGCCGGCGAGGAGCTCCCACAGGACGAGGCCGAGCGCATAGATGTCGCTCGCGACGGTCGCGGGCGCGCCTTTCCACAGCTCGGGCGCGAGGTAGCGGGGCGTGCCGAGGATGTCCCCTTTCCGGGTCACATCGGCGGGCAGGCCCCCATTCGCCACGAAGCGCGCGATGCTCTCGGGCCCCGCCTCTTCGAGGAACGCGGGCCGCGCGGGCACCTTGGCGACGCCGAAATCGATGAGCTTGCCGGCGCCCGTGCGGGTGCGCATGACATTCGCCGGCTTGAGGTCGCGGTGCAGGACGGAGGCGCGATGGGCCGCCGCGAGCCCGCGCGCGACGTCGACGCCGAGCGCGAGGATCTCTTGCCACTCGAGGGTGCCGACGAGGGTATCGACGCTCTGCCCGGCGACGAGCTCGTACACGATGTAAGGCTGCCCGAGCGTTTCTCCGCTGCGGTAGACGGCGACGACGTTCGGATGCTCGATCCGCCCGAGCGCGAGGGCTTCGAGGCGGAAGCGCTCGCGGTCGCGCTCCTGCGGATAGGCGCCGCGGATCATTTTGATCGCGACGTGGCGATCGATCGTGAGATCGAGGGCGCGCCAAACCTCGCCCATCGCGCCTTCGCCGAGCCGCTCGAGGAGGCGATAGCCGTCGAACTCCGTGAGGGACCGGAGGGCGGTGGAAGCCGGCGGCGGGGGGGAACGGCCCGATTCGAACACGCCGCGATGGTAGGCGAGCACGTGGGGGCGGCAAGGCGAATCAGCGGCGAACGACGTCGAAATCAGGCCTTGGCGGGCGCCTCACCCGGCGCAGGCGGCTCCGGCTCGATTTCACCTGTTTCCGGGTTCACGTCCTCGATGGGCTTGCGCTCGCGGAGGTAACGCCGGATGGCTTCGTTTTGTACGAGAATGGGCGAAAGGAGCGCGCCGCGCGCCGTCCGATCGGCCTCGCTGTCGGAGGGGTACTTGCCGAGGATCATCGCCACGGCTTGCAGCAGGAGGGACTGCCCTTTGGCGCGCGCGTCCTTCACCTTGGCGAACGTCAACGGGCCGCCCGGCCCCTCGATGGCCGCGCGATATTGCCCTTCGAGGTTTTTCAACCGCGCCACCTGCCGCGTCAGGCCAAGCTCCGTCACGAGCGATTTGTAATCGGGCTCGTCGACGCGCGACAAGATTCGCTGGACCTCCGCCAGCTCCTCCACGAAGGGGAGCGAGGTGATCGCGCCCGCCCCCTTCGGGAGCAGAACCGCGATCATCTTTTGCGCCGCGTCCGCGAGCGGATCGCCCGGCGCGGAGGCTCGGATCTGAGCGTCGGTTCCGTCGCGGAATGCCGTGATCGCGGCGTCCACGTAAATGTCGATCTGCCTGGCCTCCGGCGAATAGGTCGTGAGCTTGCGTCCCGCCCACTTCGCCTCCAGCGCGCGTGTCTCGGTGTCGTGCGCGATGGCGTGGGCCGCGTGCGCGGCGAGATCTGCGTGGGACGCGGCCACGGCAGCCTCTCGCACCTGGTAGAGGGCGAAGAGGCGGCGGCCGGTCGAGAACGTGTAGAAAGTGAGCAGGGACGCGAGGAGGGGATCCATGCGGGCGGTCCTTTCGGGGGTCGAACCTCGGCCTGGGGGGTGGTGAGGCGAGTCGCATGCTGCCCGAGGTACGACGAGGAAGGCAAGCGGGTTCCGTAGGTGGGACCCCAACACGAGCGCGGGAGGGGGTGGGGCGCGCGGGCTGCGGGGTGGATCCCGGTGAAGGAGGGCGCGGGGGTCCTCGTTTGGAACACGCGCGCGGACCCACGCGGGCGCGGAGGTCTTCGCGTCGCGCTCGATGCGCGCGCGAGGAGGCACGGGGGCTCCAGGAGCGCTCCACGAGCGCCGATCGAGGAGGCTCGTGCCCTCTTACGTTCCCGTATGCATCGCGATGAAAGAGGTCCAAGGCCTCTCGCGCCCGCGCCTTCGTGCGAGCGGAAGAGGGGCACGACCTCCCCGATCGAGCTTCGTGTCGCGATGTTCGAGGGCCGTGGGGGGCCGTCGTCGGGTTCGGGTCGGCGCTTTCGAGGGGGGAGAGCATCGAAGTTCGCGCGTGGGAACGAGGCGGCGAGGGGCGGGCCCGGTTTTGTCCGCGATCGAGAAAGAAGGGACGAGGCCGAGGGGGTCCTGTGGCGGCGTTCGGGTGACGTGGGGGGAGGGGCGCGGGCGTCTCGGCGGGGGGCCCCGCGGGGGACGGGGGAGGGGCGAGGGGCGGGAGAGGGGGTTCGACCCGGGAGGGGGGAGGGGCGCGGCCATGCGGCGCGGGGCTCGACCCCGGACAGACAAGGTCCGAGCGTTTCGTGATTTGTCTTGCCCGACCCGTTCGTCCTCTTGATAGATAGGCCACAGCTCATCGCAGGAGGGGCATTCCAATGAGACGAGGGGATTCTCTCGTCGCGGCGTTCGTCGTCGCGGCGCCGGGCGTCGTGTTGCCTGGGTGTTTGTGGTCGTTTGGAGAGGACGAAGAGCAGGGGCGCATTTGCGCGTCGCTGCTGCGGTTCTTTCGGCTTGGGCTTCTGTTCCTCGGCGCGATTTGCATCTCGGCATGGCTTCTCGCATGCGGTGCGACGCCTGCGCATACGCAGACGTGGGCGCAGGCGACGCCGAGCGGAAAGCGCTTGTTCCGTATATGCCGGCGCCATCCCCACGTCGATTCGAATGCGCGTTATTGGTACGATCGCGGGGATGGAACACCTCGAACGACGTCCCTGCCGCTCGACGCGCTTCTGGAGGGCCGCGAGGCCAAGGCCATCTTCATTCTTGATGCCAGCGCGCCGCCCGAGAGCCGAAAGCTTTTGGGAATTGCATTCCAGGATCTGCCCTGCGACAAACGACCGCCGCCGCAACCCGCGCCGGAGAAGCTCGCGGCAAAGGAGAAGGAGGGCGAACCAAAGAAGGACGAGGCCCGGAAGGACGAGCCGCCGAAGCCGCTGCCGCGACCGAATCCGCGCGGCGCGTCCGCGGTGGAGAGGCGTGTCGAGGCGCATCGCTGCACGGCGTACGTAGAGCCTGGCCAGACGCGAAGGCGCAGCAAAACGGGCGGGCGGACCTGCACGAGGATCCTCGTCCACCGGGGCCGGGGCGACACGGAGCAAATCGTCGCGGAGAACCAGCCGCGCCCGGTCGAGGCGCCCGTGCCAAAGGATCCGAGCGAGGTGCTCCCGGGTGAAACATGGCAGTATGAGACCTGGAGCCAAACGCCCGAGGAGGCCGCGCTGCTCGACCGAGCACAGGAGTGCCTCACGGGATCTTGCCATGCTCGGCATAAAAACTTTCAAAATGGCAAGCAGAGCACCGCCAGCGGGCACGACGGGCAATCGTTGTCCACGGGGAGCGGTGGGGGAGCGAGCCCGCCGCAGCCCCCGCCGAAGACGAAGGTCCGGACCAAGACGCGGACCTTCGGGAAGCCAAACGGCGCTGCGGCGGGAGAGGCGTCACCCGGGAACACGGGCGCGGCGACGAACGAGAGGCGCGTGCCGAATCCGAATGGTAGGAACGGCGGGGAGGCGCATCAAGACAAGGTGCGGGAGGTCATGCAGGATATCAAGAATCGCGGCCTCACGCCGAAGAAAGAACATCACGTCAAAACCCCGGGCGGCCACAAGGAAAACCGCTACGTGGACGTCGCTGGGCTTGACAAGAAAACGGGGCAGCCCGTGGAATACCACCAGGTCGGGAAGCAAAGGAAGGACGGGCAGCCCGTGGAACGTGAGCGAAAGGCGCTTGACGACGTGGAACGCGCGAAGAGGCGGCGCCCGACGTTCCACCCCTACAACAAGGACAAGTGAGGAGCATCATGGGACATCAATCAGCCTTCTACCTCACGCCCACGGACAAGGCGGAGCTTGAGCAGCGGCTTCGGGAGAAGACGGACTTCATCATCCTTCTCGATGAGTCCCCCACGGCGTCGCCGCGTGTCGTGGACTCGCTGAACTTCTCCGAGCCCGACAACCCGTGGTTGAGCAAGTACCTCGCGCGGCCCGAGGACCTCGACAAGGTCGTGACGGATTACGTGAAAACGCAGGGCTATTGGACCGTGGAGGACCTTTTTTCGCCCGTGCTCGAGTTCAGCGGCTGCTTCTTCGACGGGAAGATCCTGCGGGAGGGGCGCGTGTATTACGTCGACGGGTTTTATGGTCCGGACGGCGGGTGGGTGGAGAAGAGCGAGGCGTTCCGGAAGTGGGCGAGGATGGTGCATACGACCCTCAAGAAATCGTTGAAGCGGCGTGATTCGAAGTATGTCGAGTACATCGGCGCGGACGCGCAGGCGTGGGTCGATGCAGGTGGGCAGCTCGTCGACTGAAGTGGGCAACCCGTCACGGGTAGCGGACGGCCTGTAGGCCTGAGCCCCAGCGCATCCTCGGGCCGGAGAGGCGCGCCGGTCGTCCGCTGCGCCCATCGCAACGACGGCGGAAAACCCTCCACGACCACTGCCGCAGCGGTAACGTTCGCAGGAACCGCGCTTCCCGCTCGCGGGAGGCGCGGGCGGTGGGATTCTCGCCGGACGATCCGTTCGAGTATTCGCTGACGTCGTCGGAGGTGCCGTGGGTCGAGGTGCCCGATGTTTCGGGCGCGGCGGGGGCGTTCGAGCCGGGGAAGGACCCTTATGCGGCGTATGCGGATGCCGTGATTGAAGCGCTGTCGCAGGATGTGCAGGGCGGCAAGGTGATCCTGCGCGGGGACTTCGTCACCAACGTGCGGGCGTGGCGGTCGAACACGGCGGCGATCGAGAAAGCGCTGGCCGCGCGGGTGAGTGTCTCGCAGGCAGAGACGAGCGCGTTCTTGCAGGCGCAGATTCGCGTCACGGAGTACGTGCGGCAGTTCATGGATACGGCGGATTGGTTCTTGGATTCGCCGATCCCGCCGGATGTCCGGGCGCAGGTGGATGGGGTCCTGAAGAATGCTTTCGCCGAGATGGCGGAGCAGATGAAGGAGAGCCTCAATGGTATCACCTCGCTCACCCCCGTCTGGACGCCGGCCCGCTGCCGTGGCAGGCGCCGCGCGCACGCGCGTTCGTCCGGCCGCCGGGCGCATCGAGCTTCGACAGCAAGCGCGCGCAGAC
>NZ_SSMQ01000121.1 GCF_005144585.1 Polyangium fumosum
GATGCCGCTGCCCGAGAGACCACCGGTAAGCCGTGTGCGGGAAATCCGCACGCACGGTTTGAACGGGAGTCTTGCCAGAACCATGCGCGGATGGTCGCGCAGAACAAGGTAGGATTTACCAATGCGCGAAGAGACCGAGGTCATCGTCGTCGGCGCCGGTCCGTCGGGGCTCTCCGTCGGGGCGTGCTTGCGGTCCCGCGGCATTCCCTTCGAGATCCTCGAGCGATCGACCGAGGTCGGATCGTCCTGGCGAAACCATTATGAGCGGCTGCACCTGCACACCATGCAGCGCTTCTCGTCATTGCCGGGCATGCCCTGGCCTGCCGGCACACCGACCTACCCGTCGCGGGCGCAGATGGTCGCGTACCTCGACGCCTACGCGCGCGACTTCGAATTGACGCCGCTCTTCGGTGAGGATGTCCGCTCGGCGCGGCGCGAGGACGGGGGATTCGTCCTTCGCACCGAGGCGAACGAGTACCGGACGCGCGCGCTCGTGGTGGCGACGGGATACAACCGCGTCCCCAACGTCCCGACCTGGCCGGGCGACGCCTCGTTCGGCGGACCGATCCTGCACAGCTCCCGCTACAAGAACGGCGATCCTTGGCGCGGAAAGAGGGTCCTTGTCGTGGGCGCGGGCAACTCGGGCGCGGAGATCGCGCTCGACCTCTGGGAGCACGGCGCCAAGCCTGCGCTCTCGGTCCGCGGCCCCGTGCACGTCGTGCCGCGGGATTTGACGGGCGTCCCCTCGCAGCTCACCTCGCTCTTTTTGTTCTCGCGCCTGCCGCCCAAGGTCGCCGACGCCATCTCGCTTTTTGCCCTCGATCGGATGCTCGGGGACCTCACGCCGTACGGCTTCACGCGCCCCAAGCTCGGCCCGATCTCGCAGGTCGTCCTCGAAAAGCGCATCCCGCTCATCGACGTGGGCACGCTGGAGCTCGTCAAGCAAGGGCAGATCGACGTGGTGAAGGACGTGCGTTCCTTCGACCCTGGCGAGGTGCACTTCGTTGACGGGACCACGCGCCCCTTCGACGCGGTCGTGCTCGCCACGGGGTATCGGACCGGGATCTCCGAGTATTTCGAGGACGCGGAGGGTTGGCTCGACGAACGGGGCTATCCGCGTTATTTCGGTGAGCCGGTGCCTGGGGCGCCGGGGCTCTTTTTCATCGGCTTCCGGAACCCGCTCACCGGCGCGCTGCACGACATCGCGATCGAGGCCGAGCGTGTCGCGGAGCACCTCGCGGGGGAGAGACGTTGAAATGGCCGAGCTCGATCACTGGCACCCGGTGCTCTTCGCCGACGCGCTCGGCTCGAAGCCCGCGCCCGTCCGCGTCTGTGAGCACGAGCTCGTCCTGTTTCGCGCCTCGAATGGGAAGGCGAGCCTCGGCGCGCTCGCCGACGTGTGTCCGCACCGCGGCATGCGCCTCAGCGAGGGGCGCGTGGAGGGCGGGCGGCTGGTTTGTCCCTACCATGGATGGTCGTTCGCGCCGGACGGCGAGGGAAAGAGCCCGGCCACGCCCGCGGCGCGCCCTTGCGCCGATGCTTTCGACGTCGTCGAGCGATTCGGCCTGATCTGGATCAAGCGCCGCGGATCTCCGGTCGTGTTCCCCACGATCGACGTGAGTGGTTATCACCTCATCGGCAAGACGCGGCACCGGGCGGAGGCGCCGCTCGAGGTCACGCTCGACAATTTCATCGAGGTCGAGCACACGCCCGAGGTCCACGCGCTGCTCGGTTATCCACGCGAGCGCATGGCGGAGGTCACGTGCGAGGTGACGAGCACGGACACGAGCGTTCGTGTCGTCAACGAAGGCCCGCAAAAGGCGCTCCCGCGGCCGCTGTATTCGCTGCTCCAGATCGAGCCCGGGGATACCTTCGTGGACGACTGGACCACGTGGTTCTCGCCGGTCTATACGATCTACGATCAATACTGGTTCGATCCGGCGACGCGGCAGCGGCGGCCGAATGCCCTGCGGATCGTGGTCTTCTTCGTGCCCGTCACGGCCGAACGGACGGACATCTTCGCGCTCTCGTACGCGCTTGTGGCGCCGTGGGAGCGGTACGGGCTCAATGCCTTCACGTACCTCCTGACGCGTGCGTTCGTGGTGATGGAGCTGCGGCGCGACGTCACGCTCCTCGGCAAACTCGCGGACAAACGGCCCGAGCTCCGCGGCAGGACCCTGAGCCGCTTCGACAAACCGCTCGGGCTCGCGCGAAAGCGCATCGAGACGATCTACCGCGGCCGCGGCTAGACCGCCCGGTGCGCGCGCTTCACCTCGTCGGCCGCTTCGAGCGCCGCTTCCATTTCCTGCACGAGCTCGTCGGCGGCCGCCTGCTCCTTCGCCGCCTGCTCCTCCCGCATCGAGGCTTCGAGCCGCGCCGAGGTCTTCCGTAGCGCCTCGGCGACCCGCTTTCCTTCCGCCGATCCCGGGTCCACGCGCCGCTCGCGGAGCGACCGGATCGCCGCGTCCACCGCGGGCGCGAGCGGCGCCGCCAGCACCGGATCGGCGCGCCGGAGCTGATCTTTCACCCCACGCGCGAGCGAAAGCATCTGCCCCGCGGGCGAGGCGTCCTGCTTCTTTTTCCACGTCCACGCGGCGAATCCGACGACCGCCGCGATCACCACGCCCGCGCCCGCTTGCACATACGGCATCACGCCGGCCGCGACCTCCACCACGGGCGGCGGCGGCAGGACCGCCGTGATCCCCTCGCCGACGAGCGAGCCCTTGAACTCCTCCCAGCCCATGAGCCGCTTTTGCAGCGCGATTCGCTTGTTCACGACGAGGCACGGCGCCTCGACGCCCGCCGCCGCGCACGCCTCCGCGCCCGAGCCCGTCGCGACGAGCTCCGCCTCGTGCGCGTCCACGTTTCGTTTCGTCAGGTGAAACCCGCCCGCCTCCACCTCCACGAGCCCCACCGGATCGACCGACGCGCCTCCGGGCGCCTCCTTCGGCCAGGTCGTCGTGGCCGCGTCGAGGATCGAGCCGTCGTGCTTCGACGTGTAGAACCCGCGCAGGGTGATGGTTTGTCCCGCCGCCACGTCCACGTGCACGGCGGGCTTGTCGAGCGGGATCCTGAGGACGATCGGATCGGACATGTCCGTATCAGCCTAACGCAGGTGCGAGCGGCTCGCGGTCTCGAGCAGCATGGCGAAGAGGAGCGGATCCCCCATGCCCGTGCTCTGCGCCGCGTGCTCGCGCATGCGGGCGAGGCGATCGGCGTCCTTCAGGAAGAGCGGCTCTTCGAGCGTCTTCGCCGCCTCGCGCAGGATCGTCTCGCGCTCGGTCAGCAGGCTGATCGCGTACTGCTTGTCGCCCCCCGCGACGTTCTGTGCTGCGCGCGCGAGCGTCTCGCCCGCGGCGAAGCCCTGGATCGTGCGGGCCACGGAGCCGTCGATCGTCGCCCCGCTCGCCGCGTCGGAGTCGGCCCACTCGATGTCGACCGGGAACTCCTCCGTCACGTTTTTCTTGGAAATGCGGTCCTTGTACTTGAGCTCGACCAGCGCGAGCTGCCCCTTGCCCACGCCGGCGCCCGCGCGGAGCTGGAAGAGCAGCGCGTGGCTGTCGCCCGCGGCGAAGGCCGGGATGAAGAAGCGCATGCCGCCCTCGTTGTCCTCTTTGCGGTCTTGCTTGATGTTGTCGCGCTTCGCCGCCTGCTCGTCCGCCGCGACCTCTTGCGCCCGCACGCGTTGCGCCTCGGCCTCCGAGAGGCGGCGCGAGCCGTAGACCTTCAGCAGATCAAAGCCCTTCTTCAGGCGCACGCGGACCTCGACGGCCGTCGCCGCCGGGTCGAGGCGCTTGTCGAGCTCGGTGCCGAGCGCCGGGGCGATCTGTGCCGCGTCGCGCAGGTAATAATAGCCGCCCGCGCCGTCCTCGGCGATCGCGCTCATGAGCGCGCCGTCGTAATCGGCGCCGAGGCCGAACGTGCTCGTTTGAATGCCCTTCTGGAAGGCGTCGAGCGCGAGCTTCGAGATGCCGCTCGCCGACTTGATCCCGCTGTTCGCGCGGCCGTCGGAGAGCAAGAGCACGACCTTCACCGCGTCCTCGGGGATGCTCTTCGTCTCGGCCTGCGCATACCCGAGCTCGAGGCCACTCGAAATGTTGGTGCCGCCGCCTTCCTTGATCTCGGCGATGACCTTCTTGATGGCCTCGCGGCGCGCGCCGACGGGGCCGTCGGGGATCTTCACCTCGGCGTCGGTCGAGAACGTCACGAGGGAAAAGTCGTCGCTCGGGGCGAGCTTGTCGACGAGCGCGCTCGCGGCCTCGCGGGCCTGCTTGATCGACTCGCCTTGCATCGAGCCGCTCACGTCGAGGACGAGGTGAACGGAGAGGTGCGGGCGCTCGGCGGGTTTGTCGGAGCTCGATTTCAGCGTGAGGCGGAGGTGGAACGGGCTGCCCGAGGGCGGGAGTTTTCCGCGTTCGAGGCCGGCCTGGATGCCGAGCGCCTTGCCCTTCGGGACCTCGAAGCCCGTGACGTAGCGAGCGCCGACGTCCGAGACGAGCTCGCGCTCGCCCGGGGGGATGATGCCGCGCGCGACGGCGGATTCGAACGCGGCGAGGTGGCCGCCGCCGGGACGGTATGTCGTGGCAAACCGGCCGTTCGGGTCGATCGTGGGCGCGTCATTCGCGGCGGGCGGGATCAGCGCCTGGGTCGGGGCGGGCGGCGGGGCGGCGGCGCCGCCGCCGGCCTTGGCCTTCTCCGCGGCGGCTGGGGCATCCCCCGGCGCGCGGGTCATGTCGCCGCCGCGGACGTCGTACTTGCCCGCCTGCGCTTCCTGCTTGCCGTCGTTGGCCAGGAAGCCCTGCTCACCTTTGGCCCGGGTGTTCGCCTCGTCGGGAGGCGCCAGCGCGGGCGCTTCCTCGTTGCTCGGGGCTGCCTTCGTGCACCCGCCGCCGCCGAGGACGCTCGCCAGGCAGAGGCTTCCGAGGATCATCGAGGTACCGCTCTTCGACATGCGCGACATGGTCATATCCCTCAGGCTCGAGACGTCGTGTCCGGTGCGGTTCGACGAAGCAGGGCCGCGGACGATCTACGGCGGCTCCGCCGATCCTCGCCGATTTTCGATCCCAAGGGGAGCGGGAACTCGCGGCGTCGGCCGTTGTCGGAGCTCAACGGGCACCGAGCCCCATGGCCATGTCGAAGGTGAAGAGGAAGCTGCCTTGCAGGGCGACGCCCGCGCCGGCGCCGCGGACCCAGTCGTTCTTGCCAAACCCGACCATCAAGGCCCCGGCCGCCACGTAGAGGACGTCGAGCCCCGCATTCACGAGGAAGATCGCTCGCATCCTGCGGTCCTCGGCCTGCCAGAAGGAAAGAGGTTTGTCGAGGCCGCGCTGCTGTGCGAGGCCGCGGTAGCCGAACCCGGCGATGACGCCGTCGACCGCGCCCCAGGCGACGTTCTGGATGCCGATCGAGCGGGTGTAGGCGTCGCCGCCCGTGGCCCATAACGCGGCGCCCGTGGCGAGGCTGGCGAGGGCCCAGCTCGTGAGCACGGTCATCGCTCGCGTTTGTGTTTCGAGGTGCGCCTCGCGCGCGGCAAGGGCGGCGGCGGCCGCGGGATCGGGACCTTTCGGTACCGGCAGCGGCACGGGCGTGATCGCGGATGAAGGCGGCTCGGCGCGCGCGATCGCGGGCGCGAGGAGCAAGGCGAAGACGTGGATCCCGAGGGCGCGCCGTGGCATCGTGGTTTGGAATGTACCAAGACGACGCGCTCCCCCGAAGACCCTTCCTCGGACTCGAGCTTCGGGCGCGCCCTGCGGAAGGTGTCTCCGAGGGCCTCCCGGTCGTGCGGGTGGCCGAAGGCGGGGCCGCCGCGCTCGCGGGCGTGCGCGCGGGCGATCGCCTGCTTTCGCTGGGCGGCGCGACGGTGTCCGAGCCGCGCGCGCTCGTCGCGCTCGTGCGAGGCCTCGTGCCCGGCGCGCCGCTCCATTTCGAGATCGTGCGGGACGGCGCGCGCGTGACGCTCCCGGGCAAGGCCACGCCGCTGCCGGTCGAGCATATCGCGGGGGCGGAGGTTCGTCTGGGACACGTGACCGTGCGGGGATCGTGGCGGCAAAGGACGTTGCTGGCGATCCCGACGTCCGGAAAGCCGCCCTTCCCGGGAATACTTTTTCTTTCGGGCCTGGGTACGGGGTCGTGTGAGCTCTCGCAAGATCCGGAGGATCCGATGCGACAGCTCCTCGAAGGCCTCGCTGCTGCGGGAATCGCCACGATGCGCGTCGAGCGCAGCGGCGTGGGCGACAGCGAGGGGCCGCCCTGCCAAACGTTGGGCTTCTTCGATGAGCTGCAGGGGTATTACGATGCGAACCTGGCCCTCTGTCACGAGCCCCTCGTCGGCGATCAGGTGGTCTTCGGCCACGGCCTCGGGGGAATGATGGCGCCCTTCCTCGCGGGGCGAGGGTTGAATGTTCGCGGCGTCGCCGTGTTCGGCACGACCTCGCACAAATGGGTCGATTGCATGGTGCGGGCGACGCGGCAGCAACGCGTGCTCGCCGGGATGGAGGGCGAGGAGCTCGAAACGTACGTCGCCGCGTGGAGCGAGATGTACACGAGCGTTTGTCGGGAAGGCATATTCCCGCGGGACGTCTTCGCGAGGCGCCCCGAGTTCGCGTGGCTCGAAGGGACGTCGTGCCACGGCGAGACGATGTTCGGCCGGCATGTCTCGTTGTTTCAGGAGATCGAGCGACTCGAACTCTCCGCGCTCTGGAGGATGACGAACGTGCCCGTGCTCGTGCTGCACGGCAGTTACGATTGGGCCGCCGCGCCGGACGAGGGGCGGATGATCGCGGACGAGATCGCGGCCGCGTCGCCGGGGCGGTCGCGGTTCGTGCTCCTCGACAAGGTGGCGCACGACATGCGCAGGCACGAGAGCCTCGCGCAGAGCTTCAGGAATCCACGCGCCGGCGTACGGGACGAAGGACTCCTCCGCGCCGTGCTCGAATGGCTCGCGCACGAGGGGCTCGTGTCTACCTGATCAGCGTTCGCGTGTGTCAATCGGAAGCGATCGGCAACCTGCGCCGCGGCGCCTCGCCCGGCAGGTCGACGGGCTCTGCGCCGAGCGGCTCCTCTACGAGCTCGAACAGGCCGAAGTCGTAGGGCTGTTGCGGGGCGTTTTTCCGCTTCTCGATTCGCTCGCGCACGCCGCGTTTTTCGAGCTCCTTCACGCGGTGATAACAGAACGGGTTGTTTCCGCGCCGTCCGAGCGTGCAGTGGGTCGTCCACGAACAGCCCGCACGGCAATACGGGGCGAAATAACAGGTCCGGCAGAACCCCCAGAGCTCGTCCTCCGTCCGCTCGCGGGAAAACTTCAGCGCCTCCCCGTGCTCCCAGATGGCGTCGAGCGAGATCGCGCGTACGTTGCCGCCCGCGTAAGGCGCCGTGGGCAGCGAGGGGCAGCCTTTCACGGTCCCGTCGGATTCGATGCCGATGCCGGATATCCCTGCGCGGCAGCCGCTCCAGTAGGCCTCCTGTCCGCCCGGCCGTGAGCGAAGCAGGGCCTCGTGCGGGCCGTAATAGCCGAGGTTGTTGCCCGCCACGACGTCGAAGATCCAGCCCTTGCCCTGGCCCTCGATCGCGGCCTCGCGCTGAATGGCCGCGAGCGTGTCGATGATCGGCACCACGTGCCACGGCTCGACGATCCATTCGGGCCGATCGGCCGCGCGGCCCATGGGCACCGTGATCTGCACTTGCCACGCGAGCGCGCCGCGGGCGCGGACTTCCGTGGCGATCTCGCGCAGGACGCCCATGTTCAGGCGGTTGATCTGCGTATTCGCGGTGAGGAGCAGCCCGGCGGCTGCGCCCGCGTCGAACGCGCGCATCGCGGCGGCGTGGCTGCCGCGATTGCCGCGAAGCTCGTCGTGAATCGGCGCCGTGCCGTCGACGGAGACCCCGAGCGCCGTGAGGCCGGCGTCGCGCAGCTTTCGCGCCCGTTCGACCGTCATCGCGCGGCCGCCCGTCTGCATGATGACGCGGAGCCCGTGCCGGGCGAGGCGACCGACGATCGCGTGGATGTCCTCGCGCAGATAGGCCTCGCCGCCGATGAGCACGACCTCGCGGCAGCCGAGGCGGGCGAGACTGTCGGCGACTTCGAAGACCTCGTTCGTCGAGAGCTCGGCGTTCCGGGCGTGGCCCGCGCGCGATCCGCAATGCTGGCAGGGCTGATCGCATTTCATCGTCAGCTCCCAGACGGCGAAGAGGGGGATCGGCGCGTCGCCGTCCTCGGGCCTGCGCGCGCGGGGGGCGGGGGTCGTCGGGGGGATCCGAGGATCGGCCATGGGCGCCGAGCTTAACCGGTTCGTGCTTTCGTGTCGCGGGGCACGAGAGCGCTTGACGAGGCTGCCAGGTCGTTGCGACCATGACACCCATGCCTCCCATGCTCGTGCTCTGTTCGGCTTGTGGGTGTCATGCGCGATCGACCGAGAACGATTGCCCTCATTGCGGCGCTCGTCTGCGCGGCGAGAGCGGCGCTCCGCTGCGCAGCGCGGCCGCGCTCCTGCTCGGTCTGACCCTCGCGGCCGCGGCGGCCGAGGGCTGCGTGGTCACCGCGGCCTATGGCGTTCCGCCGATCGATGGATCGGGCGGGGGAGGCAACGGCGGCGCGGGCGGGGACGGCGGCGCAGGCGGGGACGGCGGCGCGGGCGGCAGCCAGGACGCCGGGACGGATTGAACGAGGGCTCCGACCATGTCCACTGCGACCCGACTGTGCACGATGTGCGGCGCCCCGAATTCGCTCAGGGACCTTTCCTGCGTGTCGTGTACCTGGTTCTTGGGCGCCACCGAGGAGAACCGCCCGCCGCCTCCACCGCCTGAATTCTGGCAGCAGCCGCCGCCATTTCCGCTTGTCCCTCCGCCATGGGATCCATCGAGCGGCCCGCCGCCCGCTCCGGGGTACGGCGCGCCGCCGCTGCCGGCCAACGCGCCCGTGCCGCAGGGGTACGGATTCGGCCCCCCGCCCATGCCGCCGGTGCCTCCCGCATCGGGTCCGTCGCGGCCGGATTGGGTTCCGCCGGGCTTCGTGCCCCCGCCAAACCTCCCGGACGACGAGGGCGAGAAAACCTCGTAATTCAATCCCCCGCGCAAACGCCCGCGCTGCACACCTGACCGCTCGGGCAATCACAATCCACCTGGCAGGGGAGCTGCGGCGCCGGCGGGGCCTCGCAATATCCGCCGACGCAGCTCTGGCCCGTCGGGCATTCACACGACGCCACGCAGGCGACCTTGCACGTGTTGTCGATGCACGACGCGCCGCCCGGACAATCACAATCCGCCTCGCATTCGACCGAGGACCAACCCCCTTCGCCGCTGCCGCCGACGCCGCCGCCGCCGTAGCCGCCGGTGTCGCTGCTGCCGCCGCCGGTGCCGTAGCCGCCTTCGCCGCCGTTGCCGGGCGGAGGGGGCAGCGGCGCGCCCGGACATGCATAGGCGTCGAGATCCACGCACCCCGCCTCGATCACGCAAATGCAGCCCGTCTCCACCAGGTAAGGCGTCGACGCGTGCTGGGCATTGCAGCCATCGATGCAGGCGGCGAACGCGTCGGCGTCGATCGCCCCGCAGCCGGCGAGGTGATCACACATGTCGTTGCAGATGCCCGCCGGCCCGTACCCGCCGGTCCCCTCCGACCATTCATCGTCCCAGGGGCCATTGCCGTGCTCGATGTAGCACCCGCCCGTCACCGTCACCATGGACAGAAACAACCCGAGAGCCCACGCATGGGCCGCGCGACGCGTCATCATTCGTCACCTCGAACGGTGGTAGGTTTGTCCTGACGAAGGCTCGTCACCACGCGCCTCCTGTCGATTCGTCCGTGGGTGCCCCGTCCCGCGCCGTTCGTTCAATTCTTTTCCGTTTGTACGAGAGGACACGAGCCGAAGACCCCCGCGGTCCGTCCGCGCGGGTACGTTCGCCCGGAGGGGCACGAAATCGACGTGGGGGCTTGAACGAACGCCCTTGTTGCGGGCACGAAGAGGGGCGATGAGGGCCCTCGATTTGCTTGCGCCTCTCTTTTTCTCGCGCCCCACGGCCAGCGCCGCCCGGGTCGAGGAGGAGCTCGTGGAGCGGCTGCGTCGCGGCGAGAGCTCTGCGATCGCCGAGGTGTACGACGAGCACTACGCCACCGTCCGCGCCTTCGCCCGCCGCCTCACCGGCGACGACGCGGCGGCCGAGGACCTCGTCCACGACGTGTTCGTCAGCTTGCCCAGCGCGGCGCAGCGGTTCCGCGGCGAGTCGTCGCTCAAGACGTTCCTCGTCTCGATCGCCGTGAACCACGCCCGCCATCACCTCCGCTCCGCCGCGCGCCGCCGCGTGGCCCTGGAGCGGCTCGGCCGCGAGCCTCTGCCGGACGCGCCGAACCCGGAGCGGGACGTGAGCCGCGCCGCGCTGGCCCGCGCGCTCGACCGCGCCCTCGATCAGCTCCCCGTCCCGCAACGTGTGGCGTTCGTGCTCTGCGAGGTCGAGGATCGCAGCGCGCGCGAGGCCGCCGAGATCATGGGCGTGCCCGAGGCCACGGCGCGCACGCGCCTGTTCCACGCGAAGCAGAAGCTCAGGGCCCTGCTCGACGAGGAGGAGAGCCGATGAAGGACGACATGCTCCGCGCCGCCACCCGCGCGCTCCGCGAAGAGGCCGATGCATCGCAGGGCCGGCAAGCCGAGACGCGCGCCCGCGTCCTCGCCACGCTGAAGTCGCGTCGCGCGCGCAAGCTCGCGGCGATCCGGGTGTTCGTCCCGCTCGCGGCCGTGCTCGTGGGCTCGGTCGCGTGGGCCGAGGCGACGCACCGATTGCCGAGCGTCTGGTACGAGCTCAAGCACGATCTCGGGTTCGGACGAGAAGAAGAGGAGGCGCCCGCGACGGCGCCCGCGATTCCCCCCGCGGGGAGGCCTGTCGCGAAAAACGCAGCGCCTGCGGTCACGGGGGAAGCGCCTGCGGACAAGGCAGAAATGCCCGCGGAAAAGGCGGCCGAGCCCGAGGTCCCGCCGCCGAGCGAGGCGCCTGCCGCGCCTGCCGAGACCGTGGGAGCTCCAACGGTCGTAGCGCCAAAGATTGTCGCGGCCGCGTCGTCTCCCAAGCCGAGCGCGCCGACCGAAGCGGCCGCCATCGAAGCTCCCGAGGCGGCGCCTGCGCCTCGGGTCGACACGGACGACGCGTTGTACCGCGCTGCCCATCAGGCCCATTTCGTCACGCGGGATCCGGCCGGCGCGCTCGCGGCGTGGGACGCTTATTTGCGGGCGGCGCCGCGCGGCCGGTTCGCGCCCGAGGCCCATTACAACCGGGCGCTTTGCCTCGTGCGGCTCGGACGAACGGCCGAGGCCGAGCGGACGCTGGAGCTCTTCGCGTCGGGCTCCTTCGGCGGCTACCGCAAGGCCGAGGCGAAAGCGCTGCTCGACGCGATGCGCGGCCCCACGCCTTGATTCCTGTCGAATCGTGCGCGTCAAAAGAACGAATGGATCCCCTCCGGGCACGAAGTCCGCGATGAACCGAAACGACGCCGCCACGAGGGCCTCGCGCGCCATTCTCCTCGCGCTCCGCGTCTCCTTGCTCGCCGCGGGCCCGCTCGCCGTGCCCACGTATAGCCGCGCGGCGCATGCCGAGGAATCAACGGGCAGCGCGGTCGTCCTCGTCGTGGAAGGTTTGCCGTGGGATGTCGATCCGGAAGCCGTGCGCGCGGCGATTGGCCGGGAGATTGGCAAGACCGTGGTCCTCTCGGGCGCGGCGCCGGCAGGGAAAGCTTCGTTCGTGCTGCGCGGCGAGGGCGGGCGGCGCGTGACGCTGACGTACCGCGCCGACGGCGAGGGGGCGATCGTCGGTCGTACGATCGATCTTCCGGACGACGCCGAGCGCGCGGCGGACACGCTGGCCCTGCTCGCGGGGAACCTCGCGCGCGACGAGGCGGCCGAGCTCGCGGCGCTCCTCGGCAAACGGTCCGAGGACAAACCCGCGGCTGCGCCGAGCGAGCCGCTGGAGGAGACACCGAGCGAGGCGCCGAGCGAGGCATCGAGCGACGCACCGGTCGAGCCTCCGGTCCCGGAAAAAAACGAGCTTCCGGCGCAGGAAGTGCCCGCGAAGGCGGCGGCGCCCAAAAGCGACCCCGCGCCACGAAAGGCCACGCCTGCGCGCGCGCCTGCGCCTGCGGCCGAGCCTCCCACGACGCCGATGCGTACGCCCTCGCTCGAAGAGCTCGCGCCTTGCTGGCGTCATGACGCCACGCAGTTTTTTGCGGGCGCGAACGCGCTTCCGCGGATCGGCACGTCGACGCGCCGGGGGTCGAACGTCGTGCACAACCTCTCGGCGAACTTCCTGGCCGGATATGGCACGGGCCTCGACGGGTTCGAGCTCGGGCTCGGTCTGAACATCGAGCGCGAATTCGCTTGCGGCGCGCAGCTCACCGCCCTCGCCAACATCGTGGCCGGCCCCGTGCGCGGCGTGCAGATGGCGGCCGGATTGAATTTCGCCTCCTCTCTGCGCGGCGTGCAGATGGGCAGCATCGATATCGTCGCGGGCCCGGTGAAAGGGGTGCAAATGGGCGCCCTCGACATCGCCGGCGACGTGGTCGGCGCGCAGCTCGGCGTGCTGAACATCGCGGGCGCCGTGTCGGGGATCCAGCTCGGCGTCGTCAACGTGGCCACGAGCCCGGTCAAAGGCGTGCAGATCGGGCTCGTCAACTACGCGGACCGCTCCACGTTCTCGTTTGGCCTGCTCAACATTGTCCGTCGCGGCCGCCTGCACATCGATCTCTGGGGCCAGGAGACGGGCATCGTGATGGCCGGGATCGAGCACGGCGGCGATTACATCCACAACATTTACGGCATCGGCACGCGCGTCGTGGGCGCCGAGCGGCGCCTCGTGTTCAGCTTGGGCCTCGGCGGACACGTGCAACTCTCGAAGCGGTTCTCCGTCGACGTCGATCTCCTCGGCTATTCGCTGCACGAGACGCCGAGCCTCGCTCCCACCGCATTCCTCGCGCAGGCGCGTGTCGTCGCCGCCCTGGAGATCGGCGCGCGCCTCGGCGTCTTCGCGGGCCCGAGTTACACCGTGGTCAATGCACGCTCGGTGGAAGACGCCCTGCTCGCCCCGTACGACAGCGGGAGCCTGGATCTGACCGCCCCGAGCCCCGTGTTCGGCTGGCCCGGCGTGACGATCGGCTTGCGGACGTTTTAAGCGCGCGCCGCGACCGAGGACAAGATGCGCTCGAGCTCGGTCGGGTCGATCGGCTTCGTCATGTGCAGATCGAAGCCTGCTTCCCGCGCGCGGCGGCGATCCTCCGCGTGGCCGTACCCGGTCTGCGCAATGAGGTACGCCCGCGCCGTCGCCGGATCGGCCCGGAGCGCCCGCGCGAGCGCATACCCGTCCATCCCCGGCAAACCGAGATCGCAAAGGACCACGTCCGGCGCGAGCTTGCGCCCCACGTCGAGCCCCGAAGGACCGGTATACGCGACCTCGGCGCGATACCCGAGGAGAATGAGCAATTCCTTGAGGATGTCCGCCGTGTCGCGGTTGTCCTCGACCACGAGCACCCGCAAGGTCTCCTCGCGTGCACGGGAGACGGGCCGGGTGGCTTCCGTTTGTCCGGTGGTACGCTCCGGCGCGGACGAGAGCGGCAGCCGCACGCGGAAGGTCGAGCCGCGCCCCGGGCCCTCGCTGTGCGCCTCGACGGATCCGCCGTGCAAGGTGATGAGGCTCCGCACCAGGGAGAGCCCGAGGCCGAGGCCGCCCCGCTTTCGATCGAGGCTGCTATCGGCCTGGCTGAAGGTCTCGAAGACGCGCGGGATCATCGAGGGCTCCATGCCGATGCCCGAATCCTTCACCACGATCGTCGCGGTGTTCGTCGCCGGATCCGGGACGAGGCAAGCGTGCACCTGTCCGCCCGCGTCCGTGAATTTGAGCGCGTTGTGCAGGAGATTGCCGATGACCTGCGAGAGGCGCGTGGGATCTCCCAGGGTCCAGACCGGCTCGTCCGGCAGGGAGACGCAGAGCTCGATGCCATTGCCCCGGAACGCCGGCCCATAATCGTCGGCCACCTGGCGGACGATCCGCGTGAGGCTGCAAGGCTCCTTGCGCAGCTCGATCTTGCCGCGGGCGACGCGCGAGACGTCGAGCAGATCGTCGATCATCCGGGCCATGTGTGTGACCTGCCGCTGGATCATCTCGCGCGTGCGCACGACGTCCGGCGCGTCGCCTCCCGTGATATCGAGGACCTGAATGGCCGTACGAATCGGGGCGAGGGGATTTCGCAGTTCGTGGGCCAGCATCACGAGGAACTCGTCCTTGCGGCGATCGGCCTCCCGGAGGGCCTGCTCGCTCTCGCGGAGGGCCTGCTCGGCGCGTTTTCTCTCCGTGACTTCCTGCACGACCACATTGATGCCGAGCAACGTCGACGCTTCGTCGCGCACGGGATGGACGCTGACGAGCCAATGCCGATCACCCTCGGGCAGCGCATGGCGGAGTTCGCAATTCGTGACGGCCTGCCCCGATGCGAGGACCCGCTGGCAGAGCTCCTTGAACGGGGTGGCGTCCGGAATGAATTCCCCGAGCGTACGGCCGAGGTGCTCGGAGATGGGACGCCCCGTGATGCGCGAAAGCGTCTCGTTGACGTGTACGTACCGGAGGCTCCGATCGAGAAAACAAAGGCCCACCGGGGCGGTCGAATAGACGTTTTGCAGGAGCGCGAGGTGGCGCTGCGCGGCCTCTTCGCTCGTCCGCAGGCTCCGGACGAGGCGATTGCGCTCGAGCACGGCCGCGACCTGATCGCTGAGCATTTGCATGAGCTGGAGCTCGTCGGCGTGGAGGCGCGGGCGTTTCGTGGTGGCGAATGCCAGGGTGCCGAGCAGGCGGCCGTGGGACATGAGCGGATATCCCGCATAGGCCTGCACGCCCGCCTTTTTCAGGTCCGCCCCGGGCTCGAGGTTCGAGCGCTGGAGGTCCAGGGCGATGAGGGGTTTGCGGGTCGCGGCGACGGTCCCGCACATGTACTGGCCGAACGCGATCTGCCGATATTTGAGCCTGTCCTCGGGCGAGATTCCCCCGGCCGACTCGAGGACGAGGGTATCCGGCGCTTCGCCGACCAGGAAATTGAAGTAAAGCTCGACGCCGAGGTCGTTCGCCAGCTCCTCGAAGAGCGATCCGAGCAGGTCCGACGGCTCGTCGCAGAGGACGAGCCGACTCGCCGCTTTCGCCAGGATATGCAGATGCGTGTGCTCGGCACGCGCGTGCCTGGGCGTCTCGACGGCAAGAACGAATTTCCGGTGATGCGGCAATTGAACCGATCAGGCGGCGCCGAGGGCTCCCTCGGTACGGTCCCGTTCCCTGTACCGTCGAGTGTACTGCGGAGCAGGCGCGACGCCACGTCGACGCACGCGGGAGCCGAGGCGGAGCGGCGGGAAGGGCTGCCCTTCGGGAGATTCTGCGTTCGGCAGGCTTTCGGCTTTTAGATGTCTTTGCAGCAGCGGAAGCCGAGGTGATAATTCGCGTGGCTGTTCTCGCTGCCGAGGCGCGTCTCGTGCCAGCTCGGCGCGCGCCAGCGGCAATCGTCCTCGTGGGCCTCGATCGTGGCGAACACGAACCAGCTCCCCTTCATTTCGGTGAAGCCGAGCCCGCCGCTCGCGGCGAGCTCCTCGGGCAACGTGGGCAGGTTCATGTGCTCCGCGGCATTGCCGTGCATGTCGAAGACGCCGAGCGGGCTCCGGCAAGCCGGGAAGGCGCCGGCGGGATAGGTATTCGAGCCACACTGGTCGTAGCCGCCGCCCGGACAACCGGGGGTGCGGCTGCTCGACGTGCCGCAGAGGGCGTGGTTTCGGGCGGCGCCGTAGGCCCAGACTTTTTCGCGTTTGTAGTTGTGGTACCAGGTCGCCTCGGCGCGGGGCCGCCCCCATTCGTATTCGGTCTCCGGCGTCCGGACCGCGCCCGCACAGGCGCCCTCCCATTCGTGCGTGTCGCAGATGCGCTTGCCGACGGCCCGGCAGAGCGCCGCCGCCTCGCTCGCGCGCACGTGCACGACGGGGTATTCACACGGTAGGTTCGGGAATTCGAGCTGGTCGATGCAGACTCGCGCGCCTTCTGCGGTTTGGCCGGACGAAGGATCGTAGAGCGGCACCATGGAAGGCGCCCCGCAGGCGGGTACGTTCGCCTCCGTGACGCCGGCCTCGAGGCGGACGCGCCGGCACTCCGAGCGCGACATCGGGTGGCGCGAGATCGCAGGGTTGCCCTGGCCGAGCACGGGCGAGGCGTCGAAGAGCGCGCGGACCGCGTCTATCTGCATTTCTGACAAACCGAGGCCAGCGCGCATGCGGTCGAGCAGGCGCGTGCGTTGCGCGTCGAGCGTCTCGGGCTCGTGGTCGAGATCGTCCGGGGCGAGCGTGCGAGGCGGCGGAGGTGCGGGGAGGAACGTCGCGAGCCGGCGCGCGGTGAGGTGCCGCTGCGGCGGGAGGGTGACGGAGAGGACGAGCGTCGCGGCGGTGCCGAGCGCGAGGACCACGAGCGCCGCCTCGCCCAGCGCCCGCCGTCCGAGGCGCGGCGTTTGCGGCGCCTCGACGAGCGTCGAGGCGAGCGGCGGCACGGAGTCGGGGCGGGGAGGATCGAGGGGCATCGCGGATCGCGCCTCTCATTGTGTCCGCGCCCTCGCCGCGTGGCCAAGAGAGCGGCGGCCTAGCCGCGCGGGCGGACTGGATTTCGTAACGTCCCCACGCCTTCGACCTCGACTTCCACGACGTCGCCGGCCGCGATCGGACCGACGCCGTGCGGCGTCCCGGTCGCGATGAGGTCCCCGGGTTCGAGCGTCATGACGCCGCTGATGTACGCGATGAGCCGCGTGATCGAGAAGATCAGGTCGCGCGTGTTCCCGTCCTGTCGGATCTCCCCGTTCACGCGGCAACGCACGGCGAGCGCGCTCGGATCGATCCCGGTGACGAGGAGCGGGCCCGTGGGGCAGAAGGTGTCGAACCCCTTTGCCCGCGTCCACTGGCCATCCTTCTTCTGCAGATCTCGCGCCGTGACGTCGTCGACGCACGTGTAGCCGAAGACGAAGTCGAGCGCGCGCTCCTCGGAGACGCGACGGCAACGCGCGCCGATCACCACGCCGAGTTCGGCCTCGTGATCGATGCGGCTGCTCTCCTCGGGCAGCTCGATCGTCTCGTCCGCGGCGATGATCGACGAGGGCGGTTTGAAGAAGAGGAGCGGCTCGACCGGGACGTCGTTGCCGAGCTCGGCGGCGTGCGCGCGGTAGTTCCGGCCCACGCACACGATCTTGGAGGGCGTGACTGGCGCGAGCAGGCGCGCGCCGGCGAGAGGCACTTCCTCTCCCGTCTCGGATGTTCGTTCCCAGGGCGCGCCTGCGAGCAAGCGGAGCCTGTCCCCGTGGAGACGCGCGAAAGCCGCGCGCCCCTCGCCTCGATCGATGCGTGCAAACGTAGTCATCGTGCTTCCGCCGAGCGTAGCATGCGGGGCCTCGCGTTCAGCGAAGCGCTCTCGGGATCCACGCCCGTCCAGACCGAGCACGTTCGTCGTGTCGTGGTCGATCGGATCGTCGCTGAGGCCTGCATGTACGATGCGGGCCATGCGCAAGCGCCACGCTTCTCTCGCTTTCTTCTCGATCTTCTTCGCCGCTGCCGTCGCGGACGCGGCCGACATCGACGCGGATCCGTCGAACTACCGTGACCTCCTCGACACGTTGAAGCCCGGCGACACGCTCGTCCTCGCCCCGGGCACGTACACGCAGGGCCTGCCGATCACGAATCTGAACGGCACCGACGCCGCGTGGATCACCGTCCGCGGCCCTGCCTCCGGCGCGCCAGCGATCTTCGAAGGCGACGCCTGCTGCAACACCGTCGAGCTCGTGAACGCCTCGTACGTCGCGATCGAGAACCTCACCGTCGACGGCAAGGGCATCCCCGGCGTGTTCGGCGTCAGCGCCAAGAACGGCACGAACAACATCGTCCACCACGTGCGCATCGAGGGCTGTACCTTCGTTGGCCAGAGCGGCTCGCAGCAGACCGTGGCCATCTCCACGAAGACCCCGACCCACGGCTGGATCGTGCGTCGCAACGTCATCGACGGTGCCGGCACGGGCATGTACTTCGGCAACTCGAACTACGCCGATCCCTTCGTGGGCGCGGTCATCGAGTACAACCTCGTCAAGCGCACGATCGGCTACGGCATCCAGATCAAGAACCAGAACGCCTGGCCCGCGCACGCCGCGCTCCCGAGCGTCGACGCGCCGCGCACGATCCTCCGGCACAATGTCTTCCTCAAGGACGACCAGCCGAGCCCGGACGGCGCGCGGCCGAACTTGCTCGTCGGCGGCCCGCCTGCGAGCGGACCGGGCGCGGGCGCGCTCACGGAGATCTACGGCAACGTCTTCGTGCACAACACAAGCGAGTCGCTCCTGCAGGCGACCGGCCGCGTCTCCGTGCACGACAACGTCTTCGTCGACGTCGCGGACACGGCCCTCCGGCTCACGCAACACGACGGCTTCCCGCTCCTCTACGCGCGCGTCTACGACAACACGTTTTACGCGGCGAAGCGCGCCGTCGTCTTCGGCAGCGAGGCGACCGAGGGGGATCTCGTCGCGGGCAACCTCGTGTTCGCGGACGAGGCCGTCTCCGGGCCGAGCATGGGCACGGGCTCGAACCTCGTCGACGTCGCGGCGAATGCAGCGAACTTCGTGCAGAAGCCGTCGATGGTTCTCGGCGACATGGACTTCTACCCGCTGCCCGGCAAGGCCGAGACGAGCCCGCTCGACACGTCCGCGTTCGTGGACGACTCCGAGCACGCGTGTGACTTCAACGGCAGCCCCCGCAAGGACTTCGCTTTCCGCGGCGCGTACGCGGGTGCGGGCACGAACCCTGGATGGAAGCTGGCCGAGGCCATCAAGCCGACGGTCGTCTGTGGAGGCGGGAGCGGAGGCGTAGGCGGAAGCGGGGGCGGAGGCGCGAGCGGAAGCGCGAGCGGAAGCGGAGGCGCGGGCGGGAGCGGAGGTGCGGGCGGGAGCGGAGATGCGGTGGACGCCGAAGGTTGTGGATGTCGTTTGGGCACGAACGAGCCGCCGGGTCCTGCGGCGCCGGTGTTGCTCGGCCTCCTCTTGAGCCTCGGCCGTCGTCGTCGTCGCGGCTCAGCTTGAGCGCGCGTCACATCGCGACGACTTCCACCGACACGTCCCGCTCCTTGCCTTCACGGATCACCGAGAGCTTCACCTGGCGGCCCGGCCCGACGTGATCGAACGCATCGAGCAGCTCTTCGTTCGTTCGCACGCGCTTGCCGTCGATGGCCACGATCACGTCGCCGAGCACCACACGCTTGCCGCGGGCCACGCGAACGCCCTCGAGCCCAGCCTTCTCCGCGGGCGAGCCTTCGATCACCTCGTAGATGACGACACCTTCGATCCCGGCGCGGCGCGCGGCGCGATCCAGCGTCGGGCTCACCTGCACGCCGATCCCGGCGACCGAAGCGCGTCCTTTCTCGATGAGCTGGGGGATGAGCCGGGCCACCGTGTCGACGGGGATCGCGAAGCCGATCCCTGAAGATGCGCCGCTCGGGCTGTAGATCGCGGTGTTCACGCCGATGAGGCGGCCGCTCGAGTCGAGCAGCGGGCCGCCGGAGTTGCCGGGGTTGATGGCAGCGTCCGTCTGGATGACGTCGCGGATCTTTCGGCCGATCGGCGAGGTGAGCTCGCGGCCGAGTGCGCTGACGACGCCGACCGTGAGCGAGTGATCGAGGCCGAAGGGGTTGCCGACGGCGAGGACGCGCTGGCCGACGAGCAGATCGCGGGATCGGCCGACGGGCAGGGGGACGAGTTTTTGTTTGGGCGCCTCGATCTGAAGAACGGCGAGGTCTTTTTCGGGGGCCGTGCCGACGACCTTCGCGTCCCACTCCGACTGATCGGCGAGCGTGACGGAGAAGCGGTCGCCTTGCTGGATCACGTGGAAGTTCGTGACGACGTGGCCGGCGTCATCCCAGAGGAAGCCGCTGCCGGTGCCTTGCGGGATCTGCATGACGTCGAAGGAGAAGAGGTTGCGCTGGACTGCGATGCTCGTGATGAACACGACGGCCGAGGAAGCGCGGCGGAAGACGTCGATGTCGCGGCGCTCGTCGCCGGTGAGCTCCTCGGGGATGGGCGGTTGTGGAGGTGCGGGCTCGGCGGGGCGCGCGAACTCGTAAGGAGGAGAAGGCGGGAGCTGGCGCGAGCGCCCGAGGAAGAAACCCAAACCGAAGACAGAGGCGACGAGGAGCAGGATTCCGAGGGCTTTGGATGCGGTTTTCATGCGGCCTTCGCAGGAACGATCGAGGTGAGCCGGAGGGCGGATCCTGGCTCCACCCGGTGTGCCGGGCAACCGAACAGCAGAGATCCAAAGCCCTCCGGACGATTTCCTTGACAGGCCTGAGGGGGGGAGTATGTTCCGCCTCCCCGACGCGCCCGGGACGACAGATCCAGGGCGAGACGGGGCAGGCCCCCCGGGCTAAATGTCTCAGCCGGTCCCTCAGTAGAGAGAACGGTGAGACGAAAAAAAGAAACGGGGTGCTTGACAGGCGGAACGGAGTGAGTAAAGTCCGCCTCCCCGACGCGCTGGAGGGCAAACCCTGAAGGCGCTGGATCGCGAGGAAAACGCAAGCCGAAGAGGCAAGCGGAGTCCAAGCGAAAGGGGTGCCGAAGCGAAGCTGGAAGGAAGATCCAGCGTAGCGGAAGCAAAAAAAGGTTGACAGAGCGAACGAGACGCTCTAAAACAACCGACCTCGCCGCAAGGAACGGCGTCGCAAAAGCGGCCTGGACAGACGGCGAGATGACAGAACGAAGGAATGGCAGGAGTGTCTGCCACAAGCCTTCGGCTCGGTCCTTGAAAACTGGATTGTACGCAACACGCAATAACGTGTGGTGACGTGGCCCTCGCCTCGTATCTGCGCAAGCACGGTCGAGGCAACACGTCATGCCAATAAGGCATGAGCCGTCACCCGGTCTTTAGCCGGACCGAGGTGACCTCCAGCAAGTTTAACTGGAGAGTTTGATCCTGGCTCAGAACGAACG
>NZ_SSMQ01000122.1 GCF_005144585.1 Polyangium fumosum
TCGTCGTGGTTTTTCTCCGACGCACACGGCGCCTCCACCGCGGAGGCGGGCGGGACGTCGGCCGCGACCACGTTTGCTCCGTGGGCAAACTTTTCGACACGGTGATCCGTCACGCGCCGCGCTTTTTGCCGGGCGCGGTAGGCCCGTTGCCGGTCCCGATGATCGAGCCGCCCCTCGGGGCTCTCGCGGTGCCGCTGGTTTGCCCTGCGAAGACTTGCCCTGCGCGCGGTCGCGCGGCAGACGGGGCCGCAGTACAGTCGGCCGCGATCACACGGTCGGCAGAGCCGGAAGGTGCGTCGACAAAAACCGCATCGGACATCGGAGAGTTCGACCACGCGCCCATCGAGCAGGCGCCGGTTTCTTGGCCCTGTCGCCCGAGATGCGTGACGGTCCCCCCGTCACGCGCCCGCGCGACACGGAAGGCCGGGAGGTAGCGCTCCCGGCCTTCGTCTTTTTTCTACAAGGCGCCCGCAAGCCCCCGTCCTACGCGCGGTTTGTCGTCGTGACGAACTTCTCGCCCCAGGGCTCGACACGCGCCGTGACGCCCACCAGGCCGAACTCGTGGTCACGTTTTCCGCGGATTTGGGTGAGCGTCTACACTCGTTCGTGCAGGACTCATTCGCATAAGCCCGAACCCGCACCGAGCACGCTCCCCCTTGCGGATCTCCGCACGTGCAGGCCGAGCAAACCCGCTGATCCTCGGCCTTGGCCCATCCATCGTGTCGGTCTGTCCAGCCCGCTGGACACGATGCCAAGGCCCCCAGCCCGTAGGCGACGCGGCAAAGCCTGTAGCCTGGCGGTGGCGGGAGGACGCAAATCCTGGCGATATCGCAGGTCCCCACGTCGCCAGCCGGGTACTCGATGGCCCTCGTCCGAATCGGCGGTGGGACAGGCTGCCCCTCGGGTGGCATCGCCGGCTCCGCGACGCACGGCGCGACCGTGGGCGGTTCGACCACCAACGATCGGACGCACGGGGCTCCGTCGCACAAAATGCCTGCTGGGATGGGGCTCGACGAGGAACAACTCCCGTCCCAGTCGGCAGGAGGATCGAAAGGGGTGAAGGTGGACAGCGAATTGTCTTGACAAGCGGTCGATGTTGCGTTCCACGCGCTCGGCAGGACGCAGCCCACGGAGGGCGCCACGCAAGAGCATGTCGGGCACGAAGGTTCAGCGAACACGACGTCCACCCAGCTCTCGTAGGGCTCGGCAGGAAGTGGCGGCGGAGGAGGATCCGTCTCACTGCCGAACCACACGTACGACGGGTGCCGGTTGAAGCCGCCGCTGCCTGGCGTAATGCAGTCTCCAGGGCACGTCGATCCTGGACCTCCATCATCGTCGCCCGCATCGGCCTCGGCGCCGTCGCCGGCATCCACGTCGGCGTCACCGCCTGCATCGGGCGGACATGCGTACTTCTCACCTGGCGGGCCGCAGCACGGGACCTCTTCCTGCGCGTCGTTGTAACAAACGGTGATGTACTCGTACCTGGCTTCACCACATGCAGCGAGCCCGAAGGCGATCAACGTGCCGAGGTAAGAGGCGAAGGTCCTGAACGCACGCACGCCGTAAAGGCTAGCCCCCAGATCCAGGCTCCGTCAACGTTCGGACCCGACGGACAAACCAAGCCCGACCACTGTCGAGTTCCACGAACGCTTGCACCGCACGTTCCCCGCGGGCATGCTCCGCGGTGGGGACAAACCTGCTCTCTCAGGTCATGCGGGACGCCTCTTCACGGCCCTTCAGGGCGCGCCTTCTGCTCGTCGCTGCCCTGCTGTGTGGCACCTCGAAGGCGACGGCGCAGTCGCCCGCGGTGCTGCCGTGGCGCCTCGACTACGCCCCCGGTCCCGACGCCCCGAAGAACTGTCCGGACAAGAGCTACATCCAGGCCGCCCTCGCCACGAAGCTCAAGGGCCACGATCCCTTCACCGACGACGCGCCGCGCTCGATCTCCGTGAAGTTGGTGCCGACGCCGCAGCGGATCGAGGCGCACATCGAAGCCCGCGACGAGAGCGGGAAGGTTGTCGCCAACCACGTCACGCACGCGGAATCTTGGCGGTGCGATCAGCTCGCCGATCGCACCGTCTTCTACTTGCGCGACATCATCGATCCACTGACGATCCCGCCCGCGGCACCGTCGCCGTCGAGCTCGTCGGCGACGCCCGCGCCCTCCGCGCCTTCATCAGCCCTGCTGCCCCCAGCTTCCTCGACTCCCGCTCGCGTCGAGCTGCTTCAACCTGCCGCAGACCCCTCAGCACCCAAGGCCGCGGCGCGCTCGGCAGGGCTGCCACAGCTTGCCGTCTACGCGAACATGGGGGCTGCCTGGTGGAGTGCCCCGGAGACCGCCTTGAGCTTCGCGGCGGGCATCGAGGCGCGGTGGAAGTGGCTCTCCATCGGTGTCGAGGGGCAGTACGACCACGCCTGGGCGTTGCCGACGACGCTCGACGTGGAGGCTGAACGCGTGGGCGTCGCCGCGCTGGCATGCGGACGCCATGAGCTCCTCCCTCCCCGGGTCTCCGTCCGCGCCTGCGTCTTCGGCGACGTGGCACTGCTGTCGCTCGACACCCAGAGAAGCAAACTCATCAACGCTGATGACCCTGTAATTGACCTCGGCGCGCGGCTCGGCGGAGAGCTCCGGCTCGCTCGCTTCGTGGGCCTCCAGCTACACGGGGACATCGCCTTCGTGGCCCGTCGGCCGGTGTTCATCGTCGACGGCGAAGAGCTCTGGCGCTCTCCCCGCCTCACCGGCGCAGTCCGGGTCGGCCTGGTTGTTCCCTTCGACATCCGGTGAAGTGGCCTTCGAGCAGAAAGCCGTAAGATTTATTGGACGGGTCGCCTATCTCAGCGCGTGTTTGTAGTCGTGCGCCTCCTCCTCCCGGTCCTGCATCACGCCAGCGACGCCTTTCTCCGGTTCTACGCGACGCACCTCCTGACCGTTCTCGTGATCCTGGCTCGGATGGGCGTGCGCCAGGCGGATGTAGACGACCTCGCGCAGCTCGTCTTCGTGAAGGTCTACAAGAACTTCGACAAGGTCCCGTCCGCGGGGATCGAGGACTGGCTCGAGATGATCTGCAAACAGCAGGCGGCGGAGCACTACCGCCTCTACCGCCACCGCTTCGAGACCCCCGAGGCAGACGTCGGCGTGGACGTGCCCAGCGACGAGAACCCGCACGAGCGCTTCGAGCATCATGAGCTCGATCAGGTCGTCAAACGCGTGCTCCAGACCATGGACGCGAAGCTCGTCGATGTACTCGTCAGGGCCGAGTTCAAGGGGGAGTCGCTGCCGAAGATCGCCGCGGCGCTGGGGGTCTCACGCAACACGGCGCAAGCCAGGCTGGTAGAGGCCAAGGACGTCTTCCGGCGCAGGGTGAAGAGGATGTTCGGCCGGGACTTCACGCCGTTCATGCTGCTGCCCTTCGGGCTCGATACCGTCCTCCGCCCCGAGGACCTCACGCCCGACTTCATCGAGAAGGCGCGGCACGAAGTCTGGCGCCGCGTCGCCCGCGAGCTTTGCTTCGACGAGATGCTTCCTCTCGCCCTGGCGCCGAGCTCGTCGCCGCCTTCCGAACCGCCGGCTTCGGGCAAGCGGCAGATCCACGCGGTAGCGCCCCGGGGCCCTGGGCCTGCCGCTCGGGCCACCGCGAAGGCGGTGCTCGAGCGCATCATCAAGCACCCGCTCTTCCTGGTCGGCGTCGGCGCCTTGGGCGGGGGTGGTGCGGTCGCGCTCTGGCCCCACGACGCACCGCCCGCTGCGCTGCATGCAGTGCCGATGGTGCTGTCCGTCGTGGTCGACGAGAGCGGGCGTGGTGAGAGCTCCTCAGTCGTCGCGCTCCCGGCCACCCCCGGACCGAGCCCCACCGTGGTTGTTGTCGCGCCCCCGCGCGCCGCGCCCGCCGCCGTGCCGCTCAACGACCCGGAGACGACCAACCTCGAACAAGCCCGGGAGATGCTCTCGCGCGGGCAGTTCGCCGAGGCGCTCGCCACGCTGCGACAGCATGAACGGGACTACCGGAGCAGTCATCACGCGGGGGTCCGGAACAAGTACATCGCCGCGGCGCTCGAGGGCCTGCGGCAGAACGAGCAGAAGAGCGGCAGCACGCCCTGACCAGCCTCTTGCACGGAGGGCGTGCACTTTCCTTGGACGGGTCGCCTTCGTCGGCTCGTGTTTAGAGAGTAAGGGACATGCGGCTTCTGCCCTCGGCCATGAGCGCCGGCATGCGGACGCGTTTGTCCTCGCGAATCATCATCCGCAGACGGCCGCGGTGCAGGGCGCGCATTGGGGTGCGTTCGTCGAGGCATACCACCGCGGTCGCCTGGGGATGGTGACGTTCGCTCGAAGTGCACTCGGAGGGGGGCATGGCCGACGAGGAAGAAGACGAAGCCGCCACGCGCGTGATGATGCAGCCGGCAACGAGCCACGAAGAGGACGACAACGCCCCCACGGCGTTCTTCGTGCGGCCGGCTGCGCCCGCGCCTCCTGTCCCCGCCACGTCGATCCCGGTGAGGCTCTCATGGTGGCGCGTGCTCAGCGGCGTCTTGTGTTTCTGGCGGCGCCGTCCTGTAGCAGCGGTTCTCGCTGCTGCAGCTCCGGCCCCTGCACCTGCGCGTCCCGCGGCCTCTGCGTCGACATCGCACGTGCTCGTGTCCGCGCCCAAGGCGGCACGCAGGCCCGCCCCCACGCTGGTCTCGCCTCTCTCTCCAGGGCGGCCCGCCGTTGTCGACGAGGTGCACACGCTGCTCTGGAGCTTCGAGCCGCACGAACTCGAGGCGACGGCGAAGCTCATCGAGCACATCGCCGCAGCTAGGCTCGCGGGTCCGGAGGGACGCGTCGAGGCGCAGATCATCTACGCGCTCCTGTACATGCGCTCCGACGAAGACGGGGCGGTCGGCCTCGCTGTTCTGCGGGGCAAGCTCCTCGGGATCGCACGATCCTCAGTGGACCAAGCGCTCCTTCATCTCGAAGAGCAAGGCCAAGTTGTACTTCGTCCTGCGGATCCGCTCTCCGGGACACGACAAGTTGCTGCCGGGATCGAGCATGCAACGCGAGGGCTACTCGAGCGCGTCGCTCTCGTTGCACAAGCGAGGAGAGCGTCTTGAGCGGCGAGCGCGCCACAACACGTACGCTGGGCGGCGCCAATGCGCAGGCCGCGCCGATCTCGACAAACCCGCCGTCGACGATCCGACCTTCCCCGCCTGGGCCCCAACCCGTCGAGCCTCGACGACGTCATCGCACGCCGATCGAGGAGGTGAACGATGTCCTCCGGCAGCTCCGCATCCCCGAGCTCGCCGACGTCCTGCTGTACGCGCAGCGCACCCTCGCCGCGCGTGACGCAGGCCCAGATCCGGCCGTCGTGAGCGAGATCCTCGCGGCGATGAGCCGGCTTCATCCGGCCTACAAGAACACGCAGGGCGTGCCGCTGCCGATCCTCCGCGGGGCTCTTGCTCGGGTTCCTCGAGCCGCATTCGAGGCGGCTCTTCTCCACGCAGACCGAGAGGGCACGCTCAAGCTCATCCCTGTTCCTCTGCTCGTGCCGTTCATCGAGCGGCAGGCGGGCATCCAGGACCCGAAGCGGGGCCTACTTTACTTCTGTACCGCTCTGGAGGCACGCGGGCGGCGGGAGCCCTGACATGGGCCGCCGATACGAGCCGGATCCGTTTGCCCTCAAACTAGGTCATCGGATCAGGGATCTGCGCCTCGCACAGGGGATGTCGCTCGAGCACCTCAGAAGGAAGACCGGCATCGTCGCGAGTCACCTCTCGCTCATCGAGCGCGGGTACGTGGCGATCAACGTGGGCACCCTCGATCGCATCGCACGCGCTCTCGGCTTGACGCCGATGTTCCTGGTTCTGTTCCCCGAGGAGAGTGAGCTCGAGGCAGTCGTCGAGCAGATCGGCAGCATGAGCGTGGAGGAGCTCGCGCAGCTCCGCGAACAGGTGTCCGCCTCGAGCCCACGGGGAGACAAGCCTCGCCCTTCGCGTGGAACGACCGGGAAAGGGTGATCCTGCGTAGCACCGACGGCACGGAGCGCGAGTTGCTCATCCCGTGATTTCCTGCCGACGTGCTCCGCCAGGATGACCAGGCAGGGTTTGTCCTCTCTTGCAGTTTGCCCCGGAACATGCGATCGAGGGGCTCGATGTCCTCCGCTCGTCCGCCTCCCGCGTCTTTCGAGCCCCCGCCTCCGCCCTCGCGGAAGCGGCTCAGACCGGGGCCCGACGCGTTCGATGTCCTCTCGCGGGACGGCGCGGCCGCGGTTCTGCTCTTCGCCCGTGCCAAGCTCGAAGCTGAGCGTCGGCGTGCACCTGGGCTCGTGAACGGATCCCTTCGCGCCTTCGCCTCGGGCGTGGAGTCAGCAGCTCGCCGCGTGACCGAAGGGGTACATGACGATGGCGTGTTCATCGCACCGCTCTTCCGCCTGCTCCGCGAGCGCGGCGAGGTCCCGTCCTGCCCGACGCTTTCTTCGTTCAAGGCGCGGCTGCTCCAAGCGTACAACCGGGGGCTCCTCGAGCTCGCTGCCTGCAAGCGTGCCGAGGACGAGAACCCCTTGGTGGTCGCCGCATCTGCAGTTCGTTCCCGACGAACCACGTTTCATCTCGTGCAGCGATGGTCACGTCGGAATATGTTCGCCGCGCTCGACGACGTCGTCGAGGCGCTCTCTCCCAAAGCTTACGCCGCCGCAAAAGACTTCGCGCGCAAGGTCCACGAGGATGAAAAGCGCCGCGAAGGGCGCCCCCGCTTGATCACGCTGCCGCTCGACGAATTCGCCGCTCGCGTGCAGACAGTCGTCAATGAAGGCTCGCACGACGCGCTCGTCGTGCAGCTATTCCGGGAGCTCGATGACCGCGGTGAGGCGACGGGGCTCGGCCTCCCGGCATTCAAGGCTCGGCTTCGCGCAGCACACAACGCCGGCCTTCTCGCGCTGCGGCCACGGGTAACGGGAGAAGGCCCGGATAGCGCGATGACAGCGGCTTCTGCTGTCAGTCACCAGGCGGCAAAACTGCACCTCGTGCAGCGTACGGCGGATCCGTTGCCGATCCCGTGGGGCCGGCCCGCGCTGCTCGTATGGCATGGGAGAGCTACAATGGCGAGGGCTGAAGGGTGACCCTGCCGGAACCCGTCACTGATCGATGGGGAATCGGCGCTGTGCGCGAGGTCGCGAGGCCGAACGGGCCCGCAGAAAAGTAGGGCTCTCGACGGTCTTGTCCCGGTGCCGGGGCCGAGTCCGGGGATGAGCCCGAGCGCCACTGGACGCGGGCACAATGCCTGGGCGTCCACGTGATACGGCCGTCAGGAAACAACCGAGGGCTAATGAAAAGAGCGTGGTGGGCTCGACATCGCCCACCACACTCTCACGCGCACATCCCGCGCGCTACCGGCACCTCCAAGCAAACGGGCACGACACGCATTGCGAGCCCCGGACCGGATGATCCATGCCCGCCTTGATGCCCCGAAGCACGGAGACCACCGTCGCAGCAAGGTCCCGTTCGTCCGCTTTTCCGCGCGAGAGATGCTCCATCTGGATGTCGGGCTTCTTCGTCTTCGTAGCGACGACGAGGACAACCTGGACCTTCCCGAACACCTTCCGCGCCGCCATCGCGTAGGCCGTTGGCTGAAGGTCGTACTGGAGCATCGGGGCACTCCACTTTCTCGCGGCCGTCTTGAATTCCCAGACTGCCTTTCTGCCGCTGGTGGAGACCACGGCGTCAATCGCGCCGACAAGGGGCACGGGCAGCATCTCTCCCGTGCTGGGATCCGCGACCTCGAGTAGAAAGTCGACCTCCACCCCGAGTACCCTCTTCGGCCGCGGCACGCGCTCCACGAACACGCCGATCATGCGCACGCCGAGGTCGATCATCTGCCCGAGGTCTTCGTCCTCATCGAACAATACCGGCGGCGCATTTGTCTTCACCGCAGCTTCGAGCCCTCCGCGAAAGAGTTCGCGCATCTCCTCGGGCCCAGCGCCCAGCAGGTACTTGTCCACCGTCTCGTGCCAGACGGAGCCGAAGACCATAGCAATCGGCCGGAATGACGGCTGGACACGGTCCATGTACTTCAACCTGTACTGCCGCGGGCAGTGCAGGAACATCCTGAGCTGGGCGATGCTCGTATGTGGTTGTCGCCTCAGCTCGGCGAGCGATGCTTTCATCGACACCCCAAGCATGAAAAGCGGCGCCCCCCCCCGGGCTGCGCCGTTGTTGTCTCGGTCAGGCGGTTGTCGCCGCCCCGTTCACCTGCTCGTCTTCACCGACCCGCACGGGCTCGTACCGCCGCTCCTCGATGGAGAGCTCGAGCCCGAGGTGATGCTTGATCACGTTGCCCGTCAGGACCACGCTCGCCGCGTTCTTCAAGACCCTGCTGTGCACCACGGCGCGCCCCTCCCATCGCGGGTTGGTCCGCGACCAGTCGAGCGTCCCGAGTCCCGCCAGCACGCTCTTCCAGCCCTCCCGCCGCTCCCGCAGCACGGCGTTGCCGACGCGGCCGAGGGCCTCGAGCACGACCGCATGCGCGTGCACGCACCGATCTCGCAGCACCTGCGCCTTGATCTTGCCGAGGCCGACCTCGTGCCAGTCCGGCATCACGCGCGTCACCTCGGTCCAGAATTCGACAGCGATCTGCCTCGCGGTCTCGAAGCTCCCACTGAACCCCGCGAGCAGCGCCTTCGTCGCCGCATGGATGCTGGCCAGCGCGAATAGCTTGTTCGAGCCTCCCGAAACCGAGGTCTTCTCCCCGTCGGTGAGCTGGTGGAAGAGGAAGACGTCGCGAACGACGGCGCGCGTGAGCTTCGCCAGCTCGTCGCGGTGGTCGTACAGCAGGCCCAGCGAGTTGTTCGGCCGCACCGCGAAGCGGTTCAAGTCCGCGAACCGCTGCTGCGCCTTCTCGAGCCCCGCGTCGACGAACAACGTCACGCAGAGGCTCTCGTCCCCAAGCGATCCCCGCCGCTTCCTCACGTACTCCTGCGAGAGGGCCATCGCGACGGCGGCCCGCCGGTGTTGCCCATCGAGGACCGCGACCGTCATGTCCCGCGGGATGTAGAGCGTGCCCATGTGGCCCTTCTCGTGCGCCGGCTCGAAGCGGGGCAGACCGTCGATCGCACCGACGAGGGCCGGCAACGTGTAGTTCGTCGGGTTGTTCGTGATGTAGTCGGCGATCTTCGGGACGCGGACCTTGCTCAGCACCCGCTGCGCTCGGAGTTCGGGTGGCAGCTTGCCATCCACGGGGGCAAAGAGCTTCGCCACGTCCCGGAGGTGCACCATGACCGAGTAGTACTCACCACCGGCCTGGACCCCCCGGATGGCCGGAAAGGACCACTCGGATGCGGTGTTCTTCGCCTCGGTTCCGTGCCCCCGCTCATTCGCCGACTCGGTCTGCGTGCCGCTCTTCTTCTGGTCAACTTTCTTCTTCGTCATTGATTACCCCACTGGCAGGAACTCGACTTCACATCCGGCGTATTCGCCTTCATCCACGCGACCCGCGCGCCACATCCACGAATCTTCCGCAGCGGTTCTTCCGGCCGAGGGAGGTTGTGCCAATGCGCCCCGTGCACGAGCGCGTCGGCATAAACATTTCCGGCGAGAATCACGAGCTGCGGAGGCGGATCGAACGCCGGCAGAAGCTCGCCGATCGTTCGGGCTCCCCAGTCCTCCCGATCGTTCTTCCGGAACTTGCGGAGGCTCCGGTCATACGGGTAAAGGACGGTCTTCGGGGCGACCGCACCGTAGAAGGCGGAGACGATGACCACCACGTCGCACGTCTTCTCGGCGTACGCGTAGGCGGCGCGAAAGAGCGCCGACGTATAGAAGTCCTTCGCGGGAGCCGGTTTCTGGTTCTTCAGAGCCGAACAGCCCACGAGAGCGACCCGCTTGGCCCCCGGCTGCTTCTCCGTGAACATGAACCCTCCGAGAGGGCTGTGCGCGCGTCAGAAGTCCTGCGAGTTGCCTCGGCGACTCCGACGACGCGCCGATCTCTACTTCTTCTTGCCCGCGTGATGACGCGCAGGCGTCCGCACAGGCCCCTCAACTACTCCGCGGCCGACCGCTGCGCGAGGGAGTGCTCGATGGCGCTCCGGATGGCCGCGCCCAGCGGCCCCTTGATCGCCTCGCGCGCCTTCTCCCGGCCCTGGCCGAGCGTCTCCCCGCGGAAGGACAAGTACGCGCCGGTCTTCTCGACGATGCCGTGAGCGACGGCGAAGTCGAGCAGGTCCCCAGCCGCGTCGATTCCCGTTCCCCAGCGGATGTCGAACTCCGCCTCCCGGAAGGGCGGCGCGCACTTGTTCTTCACGACCTTCACGCGGGTCTTCGAGCCCAGCACCTCCTCGCCGACCTTGAGCGCCCCGATGCGGCGGACATCGAGCCGCACGCTCGCGTAGAACTTCAGCGCATTGCCGCCCGTGGTCGTCTCGGGACTGCCGAAGACCACGCCGATCTTGTGCCGGAGCTGGTTGATGAAGATGAGCAGCGTCTCGGTCCGGTACGCGATGGCCGTGAGCTTGCGCAGGGCCTGGCTCATGAGCCGCGCCTGGAGGCCCATGTGCGCGTCGCCCATGTCGCCCTCGATCTCGGCCTTCGGCGTCAAAGCCGCGACCGAGTCGATCACGATGATGTCGACCGCGCCGGAGCGCGTGAGCGTCTCGACGATCTCCAGGGCCTGCTCACCGTTGTCCGGCTGCGAGACGAGCAGGCGGTTGACGTCGACGCCGATGTTGCGCGCGTAGTTCGGATCGAACGCGTGCTCGGCATCGATGAACGCCGCAATGCCCTTCGCCTTCTGCGCCTCGTAGAGCGCGTGCAGGGTGAGCGTGGTCTTGCCCGACGACTCGGGCCCGTAGATCTCCACGATCCTGCCGCGCGGATATCCCCCGATCCCGAGCGCGGCATCAAGCGCGAGCGAGCCCGTGGGCAAAACCCGCACACCACGATCGGGATTGTCGTCCCCGAGGCTCATGATGGCCCCCTTGCCGTACAGTTTCTCGATGGCCTGCAGGGCGCCACGGAGAGCGCCGTTGTTCTGCTGCATGGTCGTTGGTCCACAAAAGAAGAGCGCACCTCCCCGAGAAGGTGCGCCTGTCGAAGCTCCCAGGAGCCGCCATTCGCGGCACATCTGGGCTCGGGTGCTTGTTCGTGCGATGCCCGAGGCAGCGCCGTTGTTGTTATCCCCGCGTTTGCCGGCGGCTCGCGTGAGTCAGCCGCTCGCAGAGCGCGAGTGCCTCGGGAATGCGATGATCGCGACGCAGGTCGTCCAGGAGGTCACTCACGAGATCGAGGAGTTCGGGAGCCGCCGCGATGAGCTCGGCATCCGCCTCGATGACCTCCGCGACAAACAGTCCGTTCTGGTCACGGATGATCGCTCTGCCTTCCGAGCACGAAGCGATGTGCCAGCGATCCTTCGAGGGGATGGTCGGCCTCGCCTTCATGCCCGGTTCGGTCGGAGGTCCCTCGTCGGCCTCCTCCGGCTCTTGGGTGTCGGTCATCAGCCGCGCCCGAAGACAGGAGCGAGGAGAACGGCCTCGGCCACGTGGGGCGCGCGGACGATCTCGCTCCCGTCGAGATCAGCGATCGTTCGAGCCACACGGAGCACCTTGGCCCGGAGAGTCGCAGACAGCCCGAGACGCTCGACGGCCTGCTCCAGGGTCCGCTTCCCCTGTGCATCAGGCGCGGCAATGCGCTCGAGGTCGCGGTGGTTCAACGCGGTGTTGAGCGAGGAGGCGACCTTCTGCCGCGCCGCGCGCGCATGCTGGATCGTTCGTGCTGCAACGACCCGGTTCCGCACCGTCTCGCTGTTCTCGCTTTTCGCCTTGCTGCCGAGCTGCGCGACGTCGACAGGGGGCACCACGATCTGCATGTCGACTCGCTCGAAAAGCGGCCCGTGCACTCGCTCCCGATGACGCCGGATTTGCTCGACAGAGCATGTGCACCGCCGTTTTGCGTCCCCGTAGAACCCGCAAGGGCACGCGTGCGTCGCCAGAACCAGGAGCGGACGCGCAGGAAAGACCGTGCGGTTCTGGCCGCGGACGATGACCGCTTCCCCTTGGGCGAGCGTGGTCTCCAGCAGGGCGAGCGAACTCCGACGAAACTCCGGCAGCTCGTCGAGGAACAAGACGCCGCCGTGGGCGAGGGACACCTCCCCGGGACGCACGGGCTCTCCCCCGCCGACAAGTCCTGCCGGAGCCACCGAATGATGGGGCGCGCGAAACGGTCGATTCGTAGCGAGCCCCTGCTCCGAATTGAGCAATCCGGCGACGGAGTGGATGCTCGTGACTTCAAGCGCCTCGTCCACGAACATCGGGGGCAGGATCGTGGGAATGCGGCGGGAGGCCATGGTGATCCCAGCACCGGGCGGACCGATGAAGAGAATCGAATGCTGGCCCGCCGCCGCGATCTCGATCGCTCGCCTCGTCGATGGCATCCCGCGCATGTCTGACAGATCGAGCGCCCCGGGCTGCTTCGGTCGGAAAGGTACGCTCGCGCGCTCGATCTCGCAGGCCCCACGCAGGTAGTCCTGCACGGCGTTCAGGTTCCCGGCGACACGCACATCCAGATCCGGCGCGCTCGCAGCCTCCGCGAGGTTGGCGCGGGGCACGATCACATGCTGGATCCCCTTGCTCGCCGCACCCCGCAGCGCCGGCAACACCCCACGAACGGGCCGCACTCCCCCAGAGAGGGACAGCTCGCCGAGCACGACGGTGCCCGGCAGCGTCTTCTTCTCGAGGGCGAGAATCACGGCTGTCGCGATGGCCAGGTCGAAGAATCCCTCGTTCCGAAGGCCAGCGGGGGAGATCTGAACCTTGATGCTGTACCCGTCGATGTGCAGGCCGACTTGCGCCAGCGCGGACAGGACGCGCAACCTGGTCTCCCGAAGGCTCACCTCGGCCAGACCGACGAGCTGAAACAAACTCGTGCCCGTCTCGACCGTGACGACGATGCTCACGAGCGACGCGACGAGACCCGTGAGCGAGATGGAAAGGACCTCACTCCGGAGACACTTCTCCGACTGGGGATGCTTCCCCATATCGACTCCCTTCGGATGATTGATTGTGCAAAGGAAGAAGCGGGCCCGGAGGCACATGCCCCCGGGCCCATTCCGATTCAGAAGACGCCCGACTCCGGCCCCGTCCCCGGGTTCACCGGCTCGGCGCCCTCGGGCGGCTCCTGGCCGCCGAGCTTGCCCTTCTCGATGGCGCCCCGCAGCGCGACGGCCACGTTCGGCATGATGAGCTCGACCTCCTCGGCGAAGAACTCCGTCTCGGCCCGCGTCAGGCGCACGCCCCGCCACTCCTTCCGCCCGCGCCGTTTGTCGGCGGGCAGCTCGTCCTCGTGGATGTAGACGTGCCCGTCGCTGGCGAGCGCGAACGAGGCCATGCACTCCTCCACGTGGTCCTGATCCTCGGTCTCCGCGTTCTTCGTGGGCGACTGCTTGGACGACATGTGTCTCCCTGAAAAAGCGAATGCGGCGCACGTAAGAACCGCACGCCGCATTCTCGCTACTGGTTTGTCGCTCAATCCTCTTCGGGCAAGAGGATCGTGATGACCGCCTCGCCGTCGTCGCCAGGCCCGATGATGGACTTCAGCTCGACGAGGGACGGTTCAATCGCGTCGGTGACGACATGCAACTGGTACCGGATCTCGGCTTCATCCGGCCGTTGCAGGGCGGCACAGCGGAACATCCAGAGGATGTCCCACGTCCTGCCCGTCGTGTCGTTTCCCGCCTTCTCCGCAGCCGGGAACAGCTCGACGTACCTCTCCCAGACGGAGCGCGTCAGCGCCACCGGCGCCTTGATTCCAGCCTGCTTCGCGAGCTCGGTGACGTCGACGAGCGTGCCGTCTTCGAGTGCCTGCCTGCGGCTGTAGGCCGCGAATCAGGACAAACTTTCCACCGACATCATCATCTTCGTCGCTCACGCTGCCCCCGCGAGCAACGTGATACTCGAGCCCTCGGTCATCGCCTTGTCGTTGAGCTCGGTGTATTGCGCGGCCTTCTTCCGGAGCGGCGAGTCCTCCGGGATGGAGCACTCGATCGCCACCGTCCAGAGCCGCGCGCCGATGGTCGACGCAGCGTCGACCGACTTCTTCTGTTCCTCCTCGTTCCGGTCGATGCCGTCCGTGACGAGAATGATGTCGGCGCCGTGCTGGCCCTTCTGCGCGAGCGCCTTCACCTGATCCACGGCCACACCGAGGGCCAGGCCGATCGCCGTTCCGCCGCTGAGGAAGTGAAGGATCATCTTCACGATCCCCGCGCTGTCGTTGGGCTTCACGACCTGTACCACGGTGGACGTCGCGTAATGGACCACCGCCACGGGCCGATTCTCCTCCGAGGCGATGCGGGCGAGCGCCACCGCAGCGGCCTTCGCCCACTCGTTCCGGATTCCGGACATGCTGCCCGATTCATCGAGTGCCAGCACGAGCGGGCCCTTCGACTTCTTCGTCGTTCCCCGGACCGCGTACTGCGCAGCCCGGCGAGAGGCGATTCGTTCGAGGGCCACGATCTCGATTTGCGGGTCGGTCAAGAGCACCGTCTCCGCCGGCAATAGCCGAGCCACGTCATTGCCCTGCTCGACCGAGTACACCTCGCCCGAGACCCCGTGGACCTTGTTCGCGTGCGCGCCGCGGAGCGAAGCGAACATGCGACCTGCCAGCCGAGCAATACGCTCGACCCGATCCATGTCCTCTCCCGCAGCATCCACTTGCCGGACTTGCGCCCAGGCCGCCGAGAGATCCCAGCCGAACCCATCGGAGAGGTGCTTGACCTGCTTGGCCTTCTTGTCGAATGTCGCCCACTCTTCGCGGGCGGCACTCCGCATCTCGAAGGCCGAGGCCCCCTCGGGGACGTGCTTTCCCGCCTTCCACAAGAGCCCGAACGCGTAGGCCGCGCCGACCTCGTCGAGGGCGAGAAAGGCCATGTACTCGGCGGGAACTGTATCCCTCACGGCCTCCGCGAATGACCGCGTCGGCGGATCCCGCCCGAGCCCCACGATCGCATTCCACAGGTCGCCGGCCTTCTCCGCGTCCTCGAAGGAAGCCTCCTTGACGCAGAGATGCCGGCGCCTTGCCTGCAGGAACGTGCCCATGGCCTACGCCAGCGCGTAGCGCTTCGAGAGGTCGGCCGTGAGCGCGTCGTGGGCCTTCTTGAGCTCGTCGAGCTTCGGCTGAATGCGCGCGTGAGCGCGGCGCGACACGCCGTTCTTCAGCATGTCCTGCACACGCTTGCCTGCCTCCGTGACCTTGTCCGCGAGCTGGGGCAATGCGGACTGATACGCCGCCGGCTCCGTTGGCCGACTCGCGTATCCCCGGAGCGCCTCGTCCACAATATCGATCGCCTGCGCCACGACGGAGCGATCGACCGTCTGCAAGATCGCGACGACGCGCGCCCGATCCTCCGGCTTGTTCCAGAGCCCGTACTTCAGGACGGAGAGGTGATCGAGCTCGACCGTAGGCGCATCGTCGAGCCACGCCGCGGCCTTGAGGACGCGCGTGAGCGCGATCCAGCGCCGATCCGAGAGGACCAGACCATCCGCCTTCAGCGCCGTGCGGAGCCGGAGCAACTCCTCGACGACACGCTGGGGCACCTCGAGACGCAGGACGTCCTTGCACGCGGCATCCCACTCCGCGAGAGCGATCTGCGCCGCGGGCTTGTACTCGGGCGGCGTCGCCACGAGTTGCATCCACGTCGCATCCGCCTGCACGTACTCGACAACGTCACGCAGGAGGAAACGATCGTAGATCGCCGCGAGGATCTCCTCCTCGGGCAGCTCGTTCGAGGCCCCGACGAGCAGACGCAGGGGGATCGGCTGTCCCTTGTAGAGCCGCTCGTTCATCGCGGACAGGAATGCATTGAGCACGCTGTCCGAGCCCTTGAAGACCTCGTCGAGGAAGGCGCACTCGACGGCCGCGAGGCGGCCATCCAGATTCCTCTCCCAGAGGTCGTTCTTGAGCGCGGAGAGCTTCACGGGCCCGAAATACTCGTCCTCGGTCCCGAACTTCGTGACGAGCGTCTGGAACTTCCGCGCGTCCGTGAACGACGCGAGGAAGCCGAAGAAGAGCGCGCTCTTTGCCGTGCCCGGAGGCCCGACGAGCAGCGCGTGGCTCTGCGCGAGCGCGGCGAGCAAGATGCACTCGATCGCGTCCTCGCGTTCCCGAAAGACCGCGTTGAGCCCATCACGCACGGCGCGGAACCGCGCGCGGACGGAGCCCATGTCGATGGAACCGTTCTTTTTCATGTTGTGGAAATCCGCGACTGGTTGATGCCGCGGCGGCGCCCCGCCCCGGTGTCACCCGAGACGGGGCCGGTCAGTCGTTCACGGCGATGGAGAACGACGGCCCACTGCTCCCACCGCCCGAGAGCTGGCGCTGGAAGCTGTCCTGGAGCTCCTTCACCTTCGTGGTGATCTTGTCGGAGACCCCCGCGAGCACACCGCGGTAGAGCTCGGCCTTGGCGACGAGCTCGTTGCAGAACTGCACCCGCCGCGTGAGCGCGTCCTGCCGCATGCCGTCGGTCTTCGCCTTTTCGAGATCCGTGAGGAGCTCGGCGATGTCGGACTCGAGCGCGCTCTGCGCCGCGGACTTCGCGACGGCGAGGTTGTCCGGAGCGTCGTGCATCTCGATGGTGAGGGGCTCGACGCGCAGCTCCTCGAGCGCGGGCTTCAGGCGCTTCCACGTGCCGCAGGACGGCGGCGGAAGCAGGTAGAGCCCGCCGCGGTTGCGGATGGGCACGCCGGAGAGGGCCTTCACCATGGCGACGAGGACATTCGAGATATCCCGCGTCTCGCAATGGGTGATGAGGTGGTTCGCGTGCGCGGCGATGTTCTCGGCGTGTGCGAGGGCCGCTTCGAGCCCGGCGCCTCCCTCGGGCGGCAGGGAGACGATCCTATTGCCACCCGAATCGACGCGGCACCGCGCGCCGCAGACGACGCTGTCGCCCTTCTCGCCGTCGTTCTTGTTCTGGAGATAGACGCCGAACGACGCGGGCGTGTCGACGTTCGGTCGGGAGAAAGGCCGGACGAGGATGTTGGCCGGCCGCTTGACCTCACCGGCGGCGCGGGAAAGCGCCGTGGCGGGATCCATGTCCACGATGAGATGCTCGAACTTCTCGGGCTCGAGGAGCTTTCGAGCATTCTCGCGGGAGACGTTGATGCGCTCCGTGTTCCATCCGACGATGTCACCGATATGGCGACCTCCGGCAGCGGCGACACGGCGCTGGGACCGGGAGAGGGTCGAAGCAGCGCTGCTGGTCATGGGATTGTCCGAGGAGAGGACGCAATGCATTGCAAGCATGCCGTCCGAAGAGAGGGCACCGCAGACGTGGTTCGTCGCAGTGATACGTTATAGTCAGGAACTACGCGAAGAGCGTCATGTTCACGACTTCATCGCCCAGCGAGACCGGACGCCGCGGTGGCCGCTGCGCCCGGTTCACGCTCGGCCGCTGTACGGGCGGCGTGAGATACACGTGCAGCCCGAACCCGATGTCGCGCGCGGGCACGTGCTGCGAAAGGAAGTTCAGGCCGCCTCGCCCGTTCCTCCAGCGGAAGTGGAGCCCCTCGGCATCCACCCAGACGACGAGGTCGTCGTGCCGGGAGAGCGCCTCGCCCGCGCCCCACAACGTATGGCGCAGCATGCGGACCTCGAAGGCACGTCCGCCGTGGAATGCGATGAACCTGTGCCCGACATCTGCGAGGATGGCACCGAAGAGAATGGTCGGGTCGAGATGCGCCCGCCCCTCGTGCCACACGGCGGTGCGAGCGAGATGCTCGGCGGCGGAGCCGGCAATCTGAGCCGCCTGCTCCGCGCGCCTTGCTTCCTGCGCTTCTGCTCGCCTGTGAAGCAGGGTCTCGAGCTTCGGCCCCACTTCACGGTCGGGTTTGCCGACGAGCTGCTCGAGAGCCTCGCGCTCGACCCCGAGGAGAACGGCCACGTGCTCTGCTGTCTCCTCGAGATATCGGCTGAGGCTCTTCGTATTCGGCTCCGCGATCCTGAGCGCGCACCGTAGCTCTTCGAGGCTGCTACGCCGCGGCATGCAGCGGCTCGTGCGGCTCCGGCAGCACGGGCTCGGGCCGATCGAAGTCGGGCGACGGCCCCGGCGCCTGGTCGGGTGCCCGCTTCGCCTGCGTCGCGAGGCTCTTGAGGAGCTCCATGTCGGGCGAGTTGTTTTTGGCCGCCCGAGCGATTCGCCGAGCGACGGTGTAGGGGTTCATGGAACGCGGCACGCGCAGTTCCGTGATGCCGAGCGAGAGGAACATGCGCCGCTCGGCGAGGGTGGAGTAGCGAAGCGTGCGGCCATTGACGCGCATGGGAGTCTCCTTTCCGGAAAACAGAAGGGCGCCCCGGAGCACGTCACTACGTGCCAGCGGGATGCCCTGGTCGACGGACGATGAACGCTTTCAGCGATCCCACAACCTGCTGGGCCTCCAGGCCGGCGGCGGCTCCTCCTCGTCTTCGTCGAAGAGGTGGCGCTGATGGGGAGGCGGGTACTGGTTGGGATATTGGGGCGGACCGTATCGAGGCGCGTGCCGCGTCGGCGCATGCCGGAATGCCAGCATCGCCACGGGCCGGTTTCGCTCGACGAACACGACGCCGGTGAACATGGCCCCGTCCTCGCTGACGAGCTCGACGCCCGGTGGCGGACGTGCCGCCTCCCGGAGCCATTCGAGCGTCTCATCGGCGACGGGTGCGATGTCCTTGAGGCGGCGCCGTAATTCGTCGAACAGCGCCTCGCCGAGGATGTCGGCTACGAGTTGGAGGGCCAGATGGCCTCGGTCACGACCGCGAGCACGACGCCGGCCACGAGGGCGGCGGCGCCCTTCTTCGTCGAGTCATTGGCCATGACGCGCTTGAGGAAAGGCGTCGAGAGATCCTGGGCGGGCTGGGCGTTGTTGTTCTGGGCGTTGTTGGCCATGTCGGTTTTCCTATCCGGTGATGATGGTGATGACCTGGGCGACCATCGTGAGAACGGCAGCCCCGATACCCATCGCCTTGCTGACCAGCGTGGGACCGCGAAGGCGGCTCAAGAACCGCGACATCATGATGACCTCCATCGTTGGTTCCCCCTGAATTGTTATACCGGGGGTCGTCGGTTATTTCCGCGCAGAGTCGGTTGCCCACTGGTTCTGCGTATTCCGAACCCACGTAGGCACGCGTTCCGACGGCACGTGGGCACGCGTTCCGACGGCACGTGGGCACGCGTTCCGACGGCACGTGGGCATCGATTCCGATGTGACATGGCCACCAGGTCGCAACGGACCCACCCCTCGGCCGATCCTGCGGTTTGCCGGAGGGTACGCCGGCAAACTTTGAGAGGGGATGGCGCTTGACGGTGGGCCGACGCCGGTCTCGACCCATGCATGCGCCGCGTGGTGGACGCACCGCGGGCTGGGGCTGCGGCTGGGTTTGTCGGAGCAGGGACGCGCGATGGTCGTGACGAAACCAAGCCTCTCGACGGCCCTCGGGGCGCGAGAGGGGAGATGTCGGAGCGGCATTCGATGCGGAAGATTCGGGAAGTCTTGCGGCTCAAGTATGATGGGAAGCTGAGCCATCGAAAGATCGCGGCGGCGGTGGGGATGAGCCCGAGCGCGGTGGACGCGTATTTGAAACGAGCGACGAACGCCGGACTGTCCTGGGAGAAGGCCTGGGACATGACGGACGCGGAGGTGGAAGGTCTGCTGTTCAAGCAGATCGGGCGCAACGAGCCGCCCGCCCGCGCGCCGATCGACTTTGGCT
>NZ_SSMQ01000123.1 GCF_005144585.1 Polyangium fumosum
AGGCGAACGCGCCGAGGACGGTCGCAGAGCTGCTCGATCGATTGAAGACATCATGGTCGCGCCCTCCGCCGGGCGCGTGCGTGGAGCCCGTGTTGCCGCAGGGAGAACGAGGAGAGAGGTGATGATCGTCGAAGAGACCATCGAGAAGATGACGAAGCTCAAGCTGCCGCACATGGCGGCAGCGTTTCGGGAGCTTTTGGACAAGGCCGCGGGAAGTGCGCTGTCGGTCGAGGAGTGCGTGGGGCTCATGATCGATCGAGAATGGACGGCGCGCGAGAACAGCCGCATCTCGCGCCGCATCAAGGACGCGAAGCTCGGGATGCAGGCGTGCATGGAGGAGGTATGGTGCGAGCCTTCGCGCGGGGTCGACAGGGCCGTGGTGCGCTCGCTGTCGACGTGCCATTGGGTGAGCGCGAAGCAAAACATCATCCTCATCGGCCTGACGGGGACGGGCAAGAGCTACCTCGGCGCCGCATTCGCGGAGGCCGCTTGCCGCCGCGGCTACCGAGCGCTGCGGGTGCGCGCGCCGCGGCTGCTTGACGAGCTCGCCATCGCTCGCGCGAACGGCTCGTACGCGGCGACGCTTTCGCGGCTGGCGAAGCTCGACGTGCTGGTGCTCGACGACCTCTTCATCGCGCCGTTGACGAGCATGGAGCAGCGCGACCTGCTGGAGGTGCTCGACGACCGCTACGACCGCTGCTCGACGGTGGTGACGAGCCAGGTGCCGACGAAAACTTGGCACGAAATGCAAAATGACCCCACGCTCGCCGACGCGATCTGCGACCGGCTGGTCCACAACGCGCACGTGCTCTCGCTGAAGGGCGGATCGATCAGGAAAAGGAAAGGATTGGAGGGAAAGAGCAAGGAAGAGAGGACCGAAGGAAACGAGGGCTGATCATCGATGCGTCCCTCGCTGCAATGAACCCAGGTGTCGTCGCTTCGCTCCGATGGGCGTGAAGCGGGCTTGGTCGGGTCGGTGGTCCAGGAGGTGATGGCTGCCGGCGGTGGAGTCGTCGCTCCGCTCCGATCGTGCTCCCGAGCACCATGCGCCGAGGGCACGGCCAGGGGAACGTCGCTTCGCTCCGAGGGTGCCCACGTGCGCCGGAACGGGTGCCCAGGTGCCAGCGGAACGGGTGCCCATGTGGAGCGGAATGCGCATCATGCCACCGGCACCGACCGTGCCGCCCGTGCCGCCCGTGCCGCCCGTGCCGCCCGTGCCGCCCGTGCCCGCATCAATGACCACGTTGCCGCCGCACGCCGCCGCCGCGACGGCGAAGGTCGCGCCCGCGGTGAGCCCCGCGGCGCGCAGAATTCGCGTGAAAAGCGCAAGCGAAAGAGGGGAAGGGTTCTTCGCGTGGGTCATGGTGTGCCAGCCTCGATGCATGAAAAGTCGTGGTGGCGCAGAGGCCACGTCGGATACAGACGCAACGAATGCATCCAGGCGTCGAAGGATGGCAAGATTCGGACCGAAAGCGAGGATTCAGGCGCGTGCGCGTTTGCGAGGCGCAGCCGTAGGCTTCTTCGCGCCGAGGCCCGCCCAGCCGAAACGGTCGAGCGAGACATTTCCGCGCGCATCGAAGGTGACGCCCTCGGATTCGAGGAGCGCGCGCTGGAGGGCGCCGCTGATGGGATCTTTGATGGTGACGGCGGCGCGATTGCGAGGGCGGCTGCCGAGGACACGCTGCCAGGGGACGCGGCTGTTCCCGTCGGGGTCCTTCAGCGCAGCGAGCGCGAATCCAACGTGGCGCGCCGAGCGCGGGTGTCCGCCGAGGGCGGCGACCACGCCATAGGTGGTAACACGGCCGCGTGGGATGCGACGGACGACGCGGTAGAAGTCTTCCCACCAGGAGACGGGCTCCACGGCGTCGGCAGGCTCGGCGCGCGAGATGCGGGCCCGCGCTTTCACGGGCCGTCTTGCAGGCGGTTTCGTAGCCTTTTTTGCCGGCTTCTTTTTCGATTTCAAAGGCGCCCGTGTGCTCACGGGATTTCCTCGATTTCTTCCCCGCGCAGGGAGCGGAGGCGCGGGAGCGCGGCGCCGTCGGGCAGGCGGACACGGAGCCGCTCGGCGAGGCTCTGGAACGCGAGGCACATCGAATGCGCCGCGGCGTCGCCCTCGTCGGCGCGGGTGCGCATCTCGGGGTAGATCGTATGTGCGAGTCGGTAAAACACGTTTTGTGTTTTCCAGAGGTCGACGGGGAACCCGGCGCGGTGGGCGAATTCGACGGCCATGTCGAGATCCGCGAGGAGGAGCGGATCCGTGGGCCGCTCGCGAAGGCGCTCGGCGAGCGCGGAGAGGCTCTGGCCGAGCGTGAAGGTCACGGCGGCCCGATCGACGTGGAGGTCCTGTTCCTTGGCCTGCGCGAGGAGGCGCCGCATCGAGAGGACGTCGGGCGCGACGCGCTCCGCGGCGCGCAAGAGGTCGGCGCCGAGGACGAGCTCGCCCGCGACGAGCAAGGAGCGCGGCGTGGGGCTGCGCAAAGGCGCGAGGCGGCGGAGGAGCGGCGCATATCGCTCGAAGAGGGTCCGCTGGGCCGCCTCGACCTCGGCGAGCGTGGGCGCGAGGAGGCGCTCGACGATGCGGCGCTGATCGTCCCGAAAAACCGCGTCGAGCGAGTCGATCGTGCGGTCGCACCGACGGTAGAAGAGGCGCATCGTGCCCTCCATGTCGCCCGATTCGAAGGTGCGGACGAGCTCGGCGCGGCGCTCGATGAGGTCGTCGCCCTCGGGGTCCCGCAAAACGCCGCCCGCGACGCGGTGATCGCCGAGGTGAAGGACGCTGAAGTCGTGGGACTCCGAGGCGAGCGTGAGGCGGCTCGTGACGCGGGTGCGGCCGAGGAGGAGCTTCGCGCCATTGCGTTCGTGGGTTTCGAGGCCCTCGACGTGGACGTCGTAACAATAGGTGCTCGGGGGGCCGTCCTGGACGAGGCTCGTCGCGAAATGGGCGGTGACGGCCGGGAGATCGACGCGCGCCCGGGTGACGAAGCGATCCCACACGCGGCGGCCGTCGCCCATCTCGGGCAGGTTGCTGCGGGCCTTTTCGAGGTGTTCGAGGAACGGGCCTTCGAGGCTTCGGCCGAAGAGCGCCTCGCCGAGCTCGACGACGCGGCCGGCATACTGGAGGCATTGCACGGTCTCGATGCCCGAGAGGTCATCGAAGAACCAGCCGCAGCTCGTGTACATGAGCATCGCATTGCGCTGGAGCTCGAGGAGCGAGAGGGCCTCGCTCTGCTCCTCGGCCGCGAGGGCGCGCGCCGCGTGCGCCGCGAAAAACCGCGCGAGGGTGCTCGGGGTGCGATCGAGGACAACCTCGATGTAGGCGTCCCGCGCGGCCCAGGGGTCGTGGAAGAGGCGCTCGGCCGCGCGCTCGAAGGGGCCCGCGACCTCGTCGCGGAGGACGTCGAGGGCATGGCGGAGGGGCTTGCGCCAGGACTGGTTCCATCCGTGCGGCGAGCCGGAGCGGCAGCCGCAATCGGCGCGCCATCGCTCGACGCCGTGGGCGCAGCTCCAGGAGGTGCGCTCCAGGATCTCGGCCTCATGGGTCGGGGGGTGGCGTTCGAGGAACTCGCCGTAATTGGTCAATTTGGCCAAACCGTGCGCCTCGATGTGGCCGAGGGCCCAGGCGAGGGCCATCTCGCCGTATCGATGGTGGTGGCCGTAGGTCTCGCCGTCGGTGGCGATGTGGACCATCTGCGGGAAGGTGCGCTTGCTGTCGAACGCGGAGGCGAGCCTGCCGGCGAAATGCTCGCCATTGGCGAGGAGGCGTTCGAAGGCGACGGCCTGGGAGACGGGGCCGTCGTAAAAGAAGACGGCGATCGAGCGGCCCGAGGGGAGCTCGACGCGGTAGGCCATCGAGGGGTCGATGCGGCTGCCGCGGACGTCGATCCATTCCTTGCCGCCGATGCGTCGGACGCGCGCGGCCTGGCGAGGCGCGAGGAGCGTGAACGCAATGCCCTCGGCCGCGAGGATCTCCAGGGTCTCGGTGTCGACGGCCGTCTCGGGGAGCCACATGCCCTCGGGTTTGCGGCGGAACCGCGCGACGAAATCGGCGATGCCCCAGCGGACCTGCGTGACCTTGTCGCGCAGGTTCGCGAGCGGCATGATGAGGTGGTTGTAGGCCTGGGCCATGGCCGAGCCGTGCCCGCCGAAGCGGCGCGCGCTCGCCTCGTCCGCCGCGAGGATCGCCCGGTAGGTCTCCTTCGCGTGGTGCTCCATCCACCCGAGGAGCGTGGGGCCGAAATTGAAGCTGATGCGCGAATAGTTGTTGACGATGCGCGTGATGCGGTCCTCCCCGTCGAGGACCCGCGCGGCGGCGTTTGGCGCGTAACACTCGGCGGTGATACGCGCGTTCCAGTCGTGCCAGGGCGCGGCCGAGTCCTGCTGCTCGATGGCCTCGAGCCAGGGGTTTTCCCGCGGGGGCTGATAAAAATGGCCGTGGACGCAGACGTACCGTTCGGGAGACTTCATCGAGCCCTCACGTAAAGCGCAACCTCGGACGGGCCGAGGGGGACGCGGACGACGCCCGTCGACGTGATTTCCTCGGGGGCGTGGGTCTCGCCCTTTCCGCCGAAGCGGGCCTCGGACGAGGCGAGCGAGCGGCGGAACGTGCCCGCGGGCACGGGCAAGGTGACGGTGACGGGGTGGTCGCCGAAATGGTACATCACGAAGACCTCGGAATCACGGTTCCAGCGCCGCACGTAGAGGAGGCGCTCGTCCTCGAAGGCGACGGCCTGCCGCCCGCCCTCCGCAGCGAAGGCGCCGATGTCGCGCCGCGCCCGGAGGAGCTCTTTGTACCACGCGAGGAGCTTTGCGTGATCCCCGGTGGTGCGGAGCTTGAAATCGAGCTTGGCGCGGCGGAACGTGGCCTCGTCTTGCGGATCGAACGGCTCTTCCGCATAGCCGAGCCGGGCCATCTCCTTCGCGCGGCCCTTCCTGACATTCTCGACGAGCGTGGGGTCGCCGTGGCTCGTGAAATAGGGGAAGGGCGCGGTTTCGCCGTATTCCTCGCCCATGAAGAGCAGGGGCAGGAAGGGCGAGAGCAGGACGACAGCGGCCGCGAGCTTCTGCTTTTCGAAGGAGACCCGCGCGGAGATGCGCTCGCCGCGCGGGCGATTTCCCGCCTGGTCGTGATTCTGGACAAAGGTGACGAGGCGCCGCGGGTCGATGCTCGCGGCCGGGCGGCCGCGGCGGCGCTGTCGATATCTGGAGTATTCCCCGGTGAAGGCAAAATTCTCGCGGAAGGTCTTGGCGAGCTGCTCGACGAGGCCGAAGTCCTGGAGGTAGCCGACGCGCTCGCTGGAGAGGAGCGCGAAGAGGGCATGATGGACGTCGTCGTTCCAGACGCCGTCGAGGCCGTGGCCGCCCTGGAACGTGGGCGTGACGAGGCGCGGGTCGTTGTCGTCGCTCTCGGCGATGAGGTGGACCAGGCGGCCGAGCTCGGAGGCGCGGTGGTGAACGGCCTCGCCGAGCTCTTCGAGGAACGAGAGCGGGGCGTTGTCGACGATCGCATTGACGGCGTCGAGGCGGAGCGCGTCGATGCCCATCTGCGTGACGAAATGGAGCGCGCTCTCGATGAAGAACCTGCGGACCTCGTCCGAATGCGCGCCGTCGAAATTGAGGGCGTCGCCCCAGCGCGTGTGGGAATAGGAGGCGAAATACGGGCCAAAATCGGCGAGGTAGGTGCCCTCGGGGCCGAGGTGGTTGTAGACGACGTCGAGGACGACGGCGATGCCCTCCGAATGGCAAGCGTCGACGAAGCGGCGCAGGCCCTCGGGGCCGCCGTAGGAGGCCTGGACGGCGAAGGGATACGCGCCGTCGTAGCCCCAGTTGCGCGCGCCGGGGAACGCAGCGACGGGCATGAGCTCGACGGCCGTGATGCTGAGCTCGCGGAGGTACGAGAGGCGCGAAATGGCGGCGTCGAACGTGCCCTCGGGGGTGAAGGTGCCGACGTGGAGCTCGTAGATGACGTATTCGTCGAGCGGGCGGCCGGTCCAGCCAGGGGTATGGTCGGAGAAACTCTTCACGACCTCGCTCGGGCCGTGGACGCCCTCGGGCTGGAGGCGCGAGGCCGGATCGGGGCGGAGCTTGCCGCCGCCGAGGTCGTAATGGTACCGCGCGCCGGGGGCGATACCGTCCACGAGGGCTTGGTGATAGCCGTTCGCCTCGGGTTCGAGCGGGATGCGGCGCTCGACGTTGCCCTGGAGGACGAGCTCGACCTTGTCGACGTTCGGGGCCCAGACGCGGAAGCGGGCGCGGTCCTCGCCGAGGTGGACGGCGCCGAGCGGGCGCTCGGAGACGGCGAGTCCCTCGTGCACGAAAAAGACGGCGCCGAGGGGCGGGAGGGTGATCTCGACGGAGTTTTTCCGGCTATGCCATTCGATGTTCTCCGCGACGACGTCGCCGCCGCCGCCCATGCCGCTGCCGCCGAACTCCAGGGCGTCGCTGGAGACGAGCTCTTTCCAGCGACCGCCGCGGGGCAGGCCGACCCGATATCGCTGGCGCGGCATGGGCGTGAAGTTCAGGGCGACGAGGACGAGGGCGTCGGTGGAGCGGGCGCGGCGGTAGAAGACGACGACGCTGTGGTCGGCGTCGTTGCAATCGATCCACTGAAACCCATCGGGGCTCGTGTCGAGCTCGTGCAGGGCGGGATAGTCCCGGTAGAGGCGGTTCATCGCCTGGACGAAGCGCTTCATGCCGGCGTGGTAGGGCCCTTCGTCGAGCAGGTGCCAGTCGAGGCTCGATTCGTGGTTCCACTCGCGCTTCTGGGCGATCTCGCCGCCCATGAAGAGCAACTTTTTCCCCGGCTGGGCCCACATGTACGCGAAGAGCAGGCGGAGATTGGCGAATTTTTGCCATTCGTCGCCGGGCATCTTGCCGACGAGCGAGCCCTTGCCGTGGACGACCTCGTCGTGCGAGAGCGGCAAGACGAAGCTCTCGCTGAACGCGTACATCATGCGGAACGTGAGCTGGTTGTGGACGAACTTGCGATAGACCGGGTCGCTCGACATGTACTTGAGCGTGTCGTTCATCCAGCCCATGTCCCATTTGTAGCCAAACCCGAGGCCGCCGACGTACGCAGGGCGGGAGACCATGGGCCAGGAGGTGGACTCCTCGGCGATGGTCTGGACCTCCGGGAAGGCGCGGGAGATCGATTCATTGAGGCGGCGGAGGAAATCGATCGCCTCGAGGTTCTCACGGCCGCCGTAGCGGTTCGGGATCCACTCGCCGTGCTTGCGGGAGTAATCGAGGTAGAGCATCGAGGCGACGGCGTCGACGCGCAGGCTGTCGGCGCGATACCGATCGATCCAGAAATGCGCGTTCGAGAGGAGGAAGCTCATCACCTCGTTGCGGCCGTAATTGAAGATGAGGCTCTTCCAGTCGGGGTGGTAGCCCTTGCGCGGGTCGGCGTGCTCGAAGAGGTACGTGCCGTCGAAATACCCGAGGCCGTGCTCGTCGGAGGGGAAATGCGAGGGGACCCAGTCGAGGATGACGCCGATGCCAGCGTCGTGGAAGGCATTCACGAGGTGGAGGAAATCGTCGGGGCCGCCGAAACGCGAGGTCGGCGCGTAATACCCGGTGATCTGGTAGCCCCACGAGCCGCCGAACGGGTGCTCCATGACGGGCAAGAGCTCGACGTGGGTGAAGCCCATGCGCGCCACATACTCGGGGAGCTCGTCCGCGAGCTCGCGGTAGGTGAGCGGGCGATTTCCATCCTCGACGACGCGGCGGAAGGAGCCCAGGTGAACCTCGTAGATCGAAACGGGTTTGTCGTGGCGCGTGCGCTTCTGGCGAGGCTTCTGCGGCGCCTTGTCGAGCGACGCGAGGTCCCACACGACGGACGCGGTCTGCGGCGGGATCTCGTGCCGGAAGCCAAACGGATCGGCCTTCTCGACGACGTACCCATGGAAGCGGGAGGCGATGAAATACTTGTAGACGGTGCCATTCCCGACGCCCGGGACGAACCCCTCCCAGATGCCGGAGCCGCCGCGACGCGCGAGGGGGTGGGCCTCGCGGTCCCAGCCATTGAAATCTCCAACGACGGAGACACGCTCGGCGTCCGGGGCCCATACGCCGAAGCAAGTGCCCTGGACGCCGTCCACGGTCATCGGGTGCGCGCCGAGCTTCTCGTAGAGGTGCGTGTGCGTGCCCTCGGCGAAGAGGTAAATGTCCTCCTCGGTGAGGCGAGTAACGTCATGACGAACCGCGGTCCCGAGCTCCATGAGGAAATCGGTTAGTCGAAACCGCGGGAGGGGGGAAGAGGGGAATCGCCCTATTTCGCGATGACGCGGCCGGTCGCGAACTTGAAGAACGACGAGTACGTCGCGGCGTTGAGGCACGTATTGACGTCGACGGTCTGGTTGTTCATGTCGCGGCAGCCGCTGACCGCCTTCGTCATGCCGTTTACCGTGAGCGTGTAGGGTCCGCCCGCGCCGGCGACCGGCACGCTCAGATCAGCCTGATCGGGCTGCGTGGGCGTGATAACCATGACGATGCCGAAGACGGTGCATCCACCGACGATGACGTCGAGCAAGGAGTTCTGCGCGGTATATCCCTGGCCGCACGCGATGGAGCCGCCAGCGATGAGGTCGGCAGGGACCGGGATCTGGTCGAGCGAAGCCGCGCTGACGTTGCCGCAGAGCTTGCCAGCGCCGTTGTCGTTCGGTTGCCCATTGCTCGCATAACTCTGGAGCGCCGGGTCGAGGTTCTCCGCGGCGAGGTGGCCCGGCGTATTGCCGGTCGACGCGAGGGGCGTGCTCACGGCGCCGACGGACATCGTGAGCCGCGCGTTGCTCATCCGGAGCGCCCCAGGCGCGCCCGCGAAATTGACACCGATCGAGAGCTTGCCCGGGCCCGCCGTGAGCGTCTTGGCGCTGATGAAGCCCGTGAGCTTGTCGAGCGGGTTGCGGTTCGCGTCGACGGAGAGCGGGTCAACCGTGTACCACCAATCGAGATCGGCCGTGCCATTGTACATGGCGCCCATCGGAATGACAGGTTTGCCCTGGAGGACGCCGAGCTCGATCGACGGGTCGGAGGTGCCGCTGAGGTCGTTCAGACCGAGCGTCTTGAACATGATGCTGATCGAGCCGTTGAGGACGCCGTCGTCGAGCGAGGTCTGGAGCTGGCCCTGCGCGGCGCTGGAGATGGCGCTGCCGAGGCGGTTCGCCGTGCAGAAAACGGCGTCGGTGCCGAACTGCATCTTGAGCCAGGTCGCGCGCTGGATCTGCTCGAACTGGCACGCGGAATCGCAGCCGTCGAGGTTCTTCGTGTTGCTGTCGTCGCATTGCTCGCCGGTCTCGCGGACGCCATTGCCGCAGACCGACGCCGCAGGGGGGAGCGTGCAATTGGCTTGGCAGCCGTCGCCGTCCACGACGTTGCCGTCGTCGCACTCTTCCCCGGCATCCACGACGCCGTCGCCGCAGACGATGGAGGTGCAGGCACCATTCACGCAAACGGAATCCATCGCGCAGACCTGGCCGTCGCCGAGGGGATTGCCGCAGGTATGCGTGGCGTCGTCGCAGACGGAGCCGACGCACGGATCGATGCCCGAGCAGTCGCGCGTCGGGTCGCCGGTGACGCAGCTAAATTTGCACGAATCACAGCCGTCGCCGTTCTCGATGTTGCCGTCGTCGCACTCCTCGCTCGGGCTGGCGAAGCCGTCGCCGCAGGTGTCGTCGACGCAGACGCCCGCATTGCAGACCTTGCCCGCGCCGCAGTCGGAGCCGTCGGGCGCGTTCGTCCCCGGCTCGCAGGCGTGTTTATCGCCGCAGGTCTCGGCGCCGTTGCAAGGATCGCCGTCGTCGCATTTCGCGTCGCCGGTGGCAGGGCTCGCGTTGTTGCAACTGAAGGAGCAGTCGTTTTCACAACCATCGCCGACGACGGTATTGCCATCGTCACACGCCTCGGTGCCCTCGACGACGCCGTTGCCGCACGCGGGCTCGCCGCCGCCGGCTCCGCCCATGCCGCCCGACCCGCCCGACCCGCCCGTGCCCATCGGCGTGTTCGAGCCTTCGTCCCCACCACAGCCTGCAACAAGTCCCATCAAAGCGAGCCCCGCGAGCGTCATCACCGCCGCGAGCCCCCGCGAATTCGATTGCATCCGCACGTCACACCTCCAAGCGTTTCATCCCGCGCCAAGCAAGCCGGTTGGGACATCCTAGCCGCATCCGTCCACGAATGGTTGGATTCTCGTGGCATCTCCCGTAGGCTCGTTCGTTTTTCGGTTGTGGCAGGAGCTTTGTGGTCCCTCCGTCCCGCGACAGCACGTGGGAAGCACGGAGACCACCTCACACGAAGGCGCCGCTTGACCAGGCCGCCCGGAAACGGTCATATCGGAGCGCGGGCATGGAGGATCGGGAGCTCTGGGAGCGGCGCGTCGGGACCACGCTGCGCGACACGTGGCGGCTCGAGAGCCTCATCGGCGTCGGCGGGATGGCCGCCGTGTACGTCGGCGTGCAGCAGATCGGCCGGCGCGACGCGGTGAAGATCCTCCACCCGGAGGTGGCGCGGCAGAAGGATCTGCGGGCGCGCTTCGAGCAGGAAGCGCGTGTCCTGTCGAGCTTCCGTCACCCAGGCGCGGTCGAGGTCCTGTTCATGGGCACGACCCACGACGGGCTGCCGTTCATCGTGATGGAGCTGCTCGAAGGCGAGTCGCTCGCCGCGCGCTTCAAGCGGCTCGGCACGATTCCCGTCGAGGAGATCCTCACGTACGTCGACGAAGTGCTCTCGGTGCTCGGCGCCGCGCACGCCCAGAACATCGTCCACCGCGACATCAAGCTCGACAACGTGTTCGTCCTGAACACCGGGCACGTGAAGGTGCTCGACTTCGGCATCGCGCGGCTCCGGAACTCGCAACACGCGGTGCAGACGAAGATCGGCTCGATGCTCGGGACGTTGCCGTACATGCCGCCCGAGCAGATCCGCGGCGTGGAGATCGACGGGCGCGCCGACATCTTCGCGCTCGGCTCGACGATGTTCCGGCTGCTCGCAAAGCGGCGCATCCACGAGGGGACCACCGAGGCCGAGATCCTCGTGAAGATGTCGACCGAGCCCGCGCCGCCGCTCGCGACGCTGGTGAAGGACGTGTCCCCGTCGGTGTGCATGGTCGTCGATCGCGCGCTCGCGTTCCGCACCGATCGGCGTTACCCGGACGCCGCGACGATGCAGCGCGACGTGCGCGCGCTGCTGCGCGGAGAGCCGCCGCCGTACGCGCTGGAGAAGCTCGCCGCCGGGGAACTGCCGACCGCGCTGATCACGACGCCCGCGGCCGCGCCGGCAAACATCGATCTCACCGAAGCGCCGACGGTGCCGCCGCCCCCGATGGGCGCAGGGGAGTCGGCGACGGCAGCGGGCATCGGCATCGTGATGCCAGGCGTGATCTCCGCGCCGACGGTCGTGGCCGCGGTGACGACGGTCTCGCCGCCGAGCAGCCCGACCGGGACAGGGCCACGATCCACGACGACGGCGCAGGCAAACGCGTCGATCATGTACGGGCCGACAGTGATGGCGAGCGTGGCGAGCCTGGGTTTGTCGGAGCCGACGCCGGCACCGGCGGCGCAAGCGCCCGAAGCGACGAACCCGTCTCGTGCGTCGCTTCCTTCGGCGCCTGCGCAAGCCTCGCTGCGCGCGTCGGAGCCGACGCCCGCGCCCGTGTCGGCCGCGCACACGCCGCCGCCGATGGCGAAGAGCCTGATCACGACAGCCGCCACAGGGCCCTCGGAGCCGCGGAAGATCCCGCTCATCCCGGCGTTGATCGCAGCGCTCGTGTTCCTGATCCTCCTGTTCGTCAGCATCGCGGTGTTCCGCGGGCACGACGAGCCATCGACCGATTCCGGGGCCGGCGCGAGCACGGCGAAGGCGAACGCCGGGTCGGGCGCGCCGACGACGGGCACCGAGTCGTCGAAAAAGAGCAAAAAGCGAGACTGGGACAAGGTCGACTGGAACAAAAAGTAGCTCGCCCGTGCATTGCAAAGTCGCAATCCATCCGTTGCAGAAATGGGCGTGTACACGTGGGCGTACGTCCCACCGAGCGGCTGGCGGAGAGGCCGGGATCCGGAAGAACGCTGCATCGAAGGTTCGAGACGGATCGGGCGCTGATCTTGCATACTTGACCTATTCACGCCTCGCGCGACCGTAACGCGCGAGGCAGGGGGCCGTGGTGCTGGGCGTCATTCTCCTCGGGTTCCAAAACTACGTACGCGAACGGCTCGGCGAGGAGCTCTGGCGGACGATCCGGAACGAAGCCGGCGTCGCCGAACGGGTGTACCTGCCCTCCCAGTCGTACCCGGGCGAAGAGCTGTCCGCGCTCGCGACGAGCATGTCGCGCATGACGGGCATGTCGCCCGCCCTCGTGCTGGAGAGCTTCGGCGACACGCTCGCGTCCGATCTCCTGAAGGTCTACGGCAACCTCATCGATCCGCGCTGGCGGGTGCTCGACGTGATCGTGCACAGCGAGGAGCTCATCGAGCGGATGGCGCAACGAAGCGGCGACGTCACGCCCCAATCGCCGGTGACCGCGCGCTGGGGGCGCGACGGTGAAGTGGTGCTGGTGTACCAGTCGCACCTGAAGGGCTGCGCGCTGATCAAGGGCATCGTGCGAGGGCTCGGCGCGAACCTGGAGCAGCCGGTAATCCTCGACGAAGGTCGGTGCATGCTCGCAGGCGCGACCGCATGCGAGATGGCCGTTCGGCTCGAACGAACGACGCAGCTCACGGAGCGCGCGCAAGGTCTCGCGCGAAGGCTGACGCCGCCAGCGATGAGTCGATCGGCGCTCAAGGCCGCGCTGTTCGGCGATCGTTCGGACATGCCGTCGGTGCCGCCGCCGCCCGCGTCCTCGTCGAAGCAAGAAGTCCTGTCGGCGTGGAGGACCGAGACGAAGACGAGCCCGCCGGCGAGCAGCGTGGCGCCCGCTCGGATCTCGTCGCTGCCCGCCGCGCCGAACCTCCCAAGCACGCCGAGCACGCCGCCGCCGAGCGAAGGCGGCGACACGTCGGAGCCCTGGCGTCGGCGCTGATCGAGAGCGTTACGCGTTCGTCCAGACGGTGCCCACGCGGCGCCGCTCCGCATACGAGGGCGCGCCGAGCGCGAAGCGGAGGAGGTCGCCCGTGATCGGATGCAGCACGACGATGCGAGGATCCTCGGCCGCGCGCGCGACGTCCCGATCGATGCGGCAGAGGTGATCGATCGCGGCGACGAGGTCGCCGGAGAGCAGATACCCGAGGCGATTTTCGCTGCGACGAACCCCGGCGGCGAGGTGGCGGATGTCGTAGCCGGGCGCAGCCGAGGGGAGGAGCTCTTCGAGGAGCTTGCGTTGCCTGCGGCCGATGGCGCGCTGCACGTGGACGCTGAAGGCCTGGGCCGCCTGCTCGCGCACGGGGCCGAGGTCACGCGCGCCGAAGGCGGGATCGACGGTGCGCATGGCGGCGATGAGGAGGGCGTCGCACGACTCGAGGGCGAGCTCGTCGAGCCAGGTGGGGCCGAGCGCGATCCGCACGAAGAGGCGGCCGAGCGCGAAGGCTTGCTCGGGCTCGGGCAGCTCGGCGAACGCGACGGGACCGACGATGGCCGGCGGATCCCCGGGATACACGCGCGGCATGCCCTGCCAGGTCTGCGAGAGGTAGAGCTCGAAGCCTTCGACGCCGAGGCTCTTGGCGATGCGATCGGCGAGGCGGTACGTGAAGCTGTTGTCCCGCGAGCCGATGCGATCACGCGAGGAGATGCCGAGGCTCGACAGCTCGAAGCGCAGGGCCTTGTGCGCGATGGGCGCGATGGCCGCGGCGGCGAGGAGCATGGGGCTCTGCGCCTCGGGGACGAGGAGGCGGTGGAGCTCGGGGCCCGCGAAGGCGCCGGGGGGCAGCGCGTCGGGCGGCATGCGGCGCGCGCGGAGGCGCGTGATGCGATCGGGTTTGACGTCGCCGAGGCAAGCACGCGCCTCCTCGACGGTGAGGCGCTCCTCGGCACGGCCATCCTTGGCGAGCGCAGATTCGAGCGCGGCGAGCGCGGCGGAGAGCTCGCCGGTCTTCGCGAGGGCGTCGATGTCGGTCGCGAGGACGTCGCGGAGGACCTGGACGGCATCGGCGTTGCGGTTGGCGGCGTCGAGGCCACGGCCAAGCGCGGCGCGGGCCTCGGGCCCAGCGCTGGGGAGCGCGACGGCCTGCTGGAGGTGCGCGACGCCGTCGCGCGGGCGCACGAGGACGGTGACTTCGAGCAAGCCGATCGTCGTGAGCCAGCGCGGCTCGATGAGCAGGCGGCGCGCAGAGGCGATCTCGAGGACCTGGCCGATCGCCGTGACGTACTGGGCCGCGCCGTCGGGCGTCTCGACGCGGTAAAGGCGCGCGAGGGCGCCCCAGGGGCGCATGTCGGTCGGGCCGTGCGCGATGGCGTCGCAGAGCGCACGGACGATGCCGGCACGATCGCCGGCCTCGCGCTGCGCTTCGGCGAGGCGGAGGCAAACGTCGACGCGGGTGCGTGCGTCGGGCGAGGCGTCCGCGAGGCGCGTGAGCGCATGCACGGCGAGCGCGTGATCCCCGCGCTTGGCAGCGATCTGGTAAAGGCGGTCGAGCGCGAAGGCGTGCGAGGGCTCCATCATGAGCACGGCCTGGACGCACTGCTCGGCGCGCGGAAGGTCGGCGAGCGGGCCTTCGTAGAGGGTCGCGAGCTCGAAGTACGCGGCGGTGCGCGCCTCGGGGACGGCCGCGATCGAGACGATGCGCAGCCAGGCGTCGCGGGCCTCGGCCGGGAGGCGCTGCGCGGTGTAGAGGCGCGCGGTGAGCATGAGCGCGGGGACGTCGTCCGGCGTCTCGGCGAGGACACGGCGCATGGCCGCGACGCCGATGCTCGCATCGGGCGAAGCGCCGCCGGCCTCGTGATGGCGAAGGACGGCGCGGCCGATCTCGGTGCCGAGCAGGACGATCTGCGCGGACGACGTGGCGCGTTCGAGCGCAGCGCCGAGGCGATCGGCGAGGCGCGCAGGATCGGGCGCGAGTCCACGGGCGAGCGCGCGCGCGGCAGCCTCGCAATCGGGATCTTCGCGGAGCGCGTTCTCGTAAAGCTCGAGGGCCTCGCCCATGAGGCCGGGCTCCTCGGCGGTGAGCTGTGCGGCGCGGACGAGGTGTCCGGCGCGGCGAGGGGCGCCCTCGACGATCCGTGCGAGCGCGCGGTTCGCCGTGATGAGCGCCGAGCGATCCCCGAGCTCGCCGGCGAGCCGATCGAGGCCACGCGCGGCGAGCAAGCTGTCGGGGAAGAGCGCGAGGGTGTCGCGGTAGCCGGCGAGCGAGGCGCGGGCGAGCGAGGCGTCGCCGCCGCGGGCCTTGGCCTCGACGAGGATCGCCTCTTCGAGCTGGAAGAAGCCGCGCGCAAAAGGATCACGCGCGAGCGATTTGCGCGCGGTGATCGACGCGAGGAGGAGCGCGCCCGCGGGGCCCGTGGAGGTCGGCGAGATGGCGCCTTCGACGAGGCGACCGGCGATGCGGATGATCGCGTCATGGACGCTGCTGTCGGCCGGGCGCTCGGCGACGACGCGACCGAGCGCGTCGAGGACCACCTCGCTCGGGATGCGCTCCTCCAGCGTGACGAGGTGCGCGAGCGCGCCCGTACGGGCGACGACCGATCGCGTGGCGGCCGCCTGCCCGCGGAGAACATCGGCGAGGGCGACGGCCTGCGCGCTCCTGTGCAGATGCTCGAGCATGCGCAACGCCGGGACGTGATCGGGCACGACGGTGGTGAGTCCTTCGAGCAGCCCCACGGCCTCGCGGCGATCCTTGCGGCAGAGCACGTCGGCGAAGGCGATGCGAATCGCGTGGTCGACGGCCGCCGGCGGGTGACGCGCGAGCCAGCCGGCATAAAGCGCAGCGAGCTCGTCGGTCGCGCGGCGCCGCACGAGGATGCGTTCCATCGCCTCGACGACGGCCGGATCGAAGGCGCCCTCCGCGGCGGACGAGAGCGCGTCAGCGGCCGCGAGGGTCGCGAGCGCGGCTTGGTCTTCGCCAAGCAAGAGCTCCTCGACCTCGGCGGCCTGGAACAGGAAGCTCGCACGCGCGATCGGCCCGGAGGCGCCGTCGGCGAGCTTCTTCAGCGAGGTGACGAGGCGGCGATGATCGCCCGTGGCGCGGAGCAGGCGCATGATCTCGAGGCCGGGCATCGGGTGATCGGGGCGCAGCCGCGCGGCCTCCTCGTAGGCCTTCACGGCCTCCTGCGGGCGCTTGAGGCGCAGCTCGTCGAAACGCGCGACCTCGATCCACAGCCCGAACGACCCTGCGGGATCGTTGCGGATGAGCCCGAGGAGCGCTTGTTTCGCTTCCTCGTTCCGGCCCGCGCGGGTGAGCAGGCGGAAGCGCGCGCGCAGCGCGTCCGGGTCCGTCGCCTTCACGGCGAGCGCCCGATCCACGAGCTCGATCGCGCGATCCCGATCGCCCATGCGCTCGCCGACCACGTCCGCGGCGCGGAGCAGGAGCCTGCGCTTGAGCGCGGAATCCTCGGTCAACTCGGACTCGGCGACGAGCGCCTGTCCGAGCCTGCGGTAATCGCTGGCCCGCTGCGCGTTTCGTTGCATCGCGAGGATCGCGGTGCGCCGCACGGGATCGAGCGCGAGGATCTGATCGAGCACCTCCATCGCGCGTTCGGGCTGCCCGAGCTCGTCCTCCCAGATGCTCACGAGCTTTTCGAGCAGCGCGATCTTGCGAGGCGCCTCGGCCTGGGCCTGCGCGGCCTGCGTGTAGAGGTCGATGCGCGCGCGCACGGCCGCGTCGGGCTCGCGCGCGGGCTTTTCCAGAAGCGCGGTGAGCGCGTCGAAGACCGCGGCGTCGCCGGGGTTCATGGTCCACGCGGCCTTCAGGTAGGCGATGGCGTCCTCGCGCTTGCGCAGGTGCCGCTCGCAGATGTCGGCCGCGCGCATGAGCGACGCGACGCGCTGGTGCGCGGGCCGCTCGGCGTTGCCCTCCGCAGCCCATACCTCGACGCGGCGCTCGTGCCGGCCGAGGCGCTGGAGCGCGCGGTCGAGCCGCTCCCGCGTCGACTCGTCCACGGGATCGTGCAGGAGCGCCTGCTCGGCGTGAACGGCCGCGTTCTCCGCTTGCCCGAGCGCGTCGTAGATCTCCGAAAGCCGCACGTGCGCGTGCGCGTTCGCCTCCTGCCCGGTCAGCATGGCGAGCTCGCGCTTGCGCGTGATCGAAGCCTGCTCGAGCGCCCCTTCTTGCTCCTGCAGCCGGCTCAGCTCGACGAGGATCCGACGCGCAGTCGGCGTCCCCGCGGGCGCACGCGAGGTGGCGCGCCCGAGGAGCGAGATCGCCTCGTGTGGATCCCGCGATCGCTCACACTGGATTCGGGCCGCCGTGTAAAGCAGCCGCGAAGCGCGATCGTCGTCGAGCTCATGCTCGGCCTCGGCGGAGAGCGAGTCGCAGAACGCGCGTGGCTCGTCGTGGCGGACGTGGTGCCGCGAGAGCGCCGCGCGGACCGGCCCCGGCGCGGGCTCGAAGTTGACGGCGCGTTCGAGGGCCGCGGTCGCGAGCGCCGGTTGCTGGAGCATGTCGTCAAGGACCGCCGCGCGCTCGACGTGAAGCCACGCGGCGAGCCGCGCGTCCCCGTCGGGCTTGCCCGCCTCGGGGGCATACGCGTCGGCCATGCGTTCGAGGTGCTTGGCGAGCGACTCCGCGAGATCACGCCCCTTCGCGCGCTCGAGCTCACGACGCAGCACCGCCTCCAGGCCGCGCAGCGCGTGCGGATGCGCGGGCACGAGCTCGAGGGCCTTTCCGTAGGCGGCGCGCGCCTCGGGCCAGCGCCCGAGATCGGCCGTGGCGCGCGCGCGCTCGACGAGCAGATCCGCGCGCTCGGCGTCGCTCTCCGCGACCACGAGCTCGTCGTCGATGACCGAGATCCGCTCCAGCCGATCCTCGGGCTCGAACAGGTGCCGGAGCCGCGACAACGCCGGGCCGAGCGCGCGTGTGATCGAACGCGCGGCCGCGAACGAGCGCCGCGCCGCGATCCGATCGTGTTCGACGCGCTCCTCGACGAGACCCCGCTCGACGAGGGAGCGCGCTGCGGCCACGGGATCGGCGCTCTTGATGCGATCGGCGCGACGCGTGAGCTCGACGCCGAGCGTGAACGGCTCATTCGAAACAGCAGCGGCCGGCTCGGCGGGCGCGGTGGCGGGCTCGGCGGGCGCGGCGGCGGGCGCGGCAGGCGCAGCGGGTGCAGCCGCAGGCGCAGCGGCAGGCGCGGCTCCCGTCG
>NZ_SSMQ01000124.1 GCF_005144585.1 Polyangium fumosum
GATACGCGAGACCTCCGCACGAATGGCTGCCGCTTGTTGTTCCGTACACATGTTGAGGCTCCTTCCGGCGGGGAGCCTGGGCACGAGGGACACGGGGCGTCAGGACGGGGGTGGGCGAGGTGATACGACTGTTGCATCTTCTTCTGACGGACGCGTTCAGCCAGCACTTGCTGATCATCGGTGCCTACAGGGACAACGAAGTCGAGCCAGGCCATCCGCTCCTCTCGCTCATCGCGGACCTCGGCAAATTCGGATTCCGTGCCACCGAAATTCGGCTTGGGCCGCTCGATCGTGAGACGTTGCACCACCTCGTCGCAGACACGCTCACGAGCCGGCCCGAGGAGGTCGAGAGCTTGGCGGAGCTGGTGTACGAGAAGACGCGCGGAAACCCGTTTTTTGCCCATCAGTTTCTGGTCACGCTGAACGAACGAAACCTCCTTCGCTTCGACCCATCCACGTACACGTGGTCGTGGAAGGTCGAGACCATCCGCGCGGCGAACGTGACGGACAACGTCGTCGATCTGCTCCTCGAAAGCATGCAGGAGCTCCCGGCAGCGACGCAGCAGGTGCTCGTGCTCGCGGCGTGCATTGGCCATTCGTTTGATTATGGATGGCTCGCCATCGTCGCGAACAAACCTTCGGATGATATCCTCGCCGCGATTTGGGGCGCGATGAAGGCTGGGCTCATCGTCTCTCTGGACGGTGACTACCGATATCTCGAGGCCGGGCTTGGCGGCTCGGAGGCGAGCGCCTCGGCGGCGCGCTTCGACGTCCGTTATCGATTCGTCCACGATCGGGTCCATCAAGCTGCATATCTTCTCCTCCCGCCGGAGCAGCGGGAAACGCTTCATCTCGGTATCGGGCGCCTCCTCCAGCGGCACATCAAAGGCGCGTCCATGGATGAGCATCTCCTGGAGCTCGTCCGCCACCTCAATATCGGCGCCGCTCGCATGGATGGTCATGCCGAACGGGTCGACCTCGCGGCGCTCAACCTGCGAGCCGCCCAAAAAGCCAAGGCTTCCACAGCCTACCACGCGTCCGCCGAGTATGCACGCGCAGGCATCGGCCTGCTCCTCGACGGGGATTGGGACGAACATTATGATTTGTGCCTCGCATTGTACACGATCGCGGGGCAATGCGCATCTTTGAGCGGCGACGCCGAACACGCCGAGGCCGTCTTCGCGGAGCTCGGGCGTCGGGTGAAGACCGATATCGAGCGAGCTACGATCCAGAGGGAGCGCGTATATGGCAAGATATCTCACGGGCAATTCATGGAAGGCGTCCGGATCGGCCTCGATACGCTGGGCCTGCTCGGACACCCGCTGCGGATGGAAGAGATCACGTCGCCGCAGGTGATGATGGCGGAGCTCGCCCAGGTGACGACCAACCTGCGCGGACGCCGCATCGAGGACGTGATCGACGCGCCGGAGGTGAAGGACCCTGTGGTTGGCGCGGTCCTCTCGATCCTCGACTCCATCGGCGACGGCTCACACCACCTCGGCGCGATTCCGTTTTCCATCATCAATCTCAGAGCAGTCAACATCGCCCTCGTGCATGGTCATACCGAGCTCGTCGCGCTACCCTACAGTTGCGTCGGCTACATGCTCGCAGCGATCCGCGGGCGTGTGAACGAAGGGATGGACTTCTGCAAACTGGCGGAGGCGATCAACGCGAAGTTTCCAAGCGCCCTGCAAACCGCGAGGCTGGGCTTCGCCGCGAGCAGTTGCGCGCATATGCGATATCCGATGCGCCAAGTAGGGGAGAGGTTCGCCGTCACGCGGCAACGCTGCCTGGAGACCGGCGAGTTTCACATGCTCGGCGTCGCCTGCTTCCTCGGGACGATGGCAAACCTCTTCGCGGGGGATCAGATCGAAGATGTCCTCGACCTCGCCGAGAAGAACCTAGCGATCGCGCGGCGCACCAAGATCCAGCGCAACAACGCCGCCATGACCGCTGTTCGGCAAAGCATTGCATGCCTTGCGGGCAAGACGCGGGGCGCGACGTCGTTCAGCGACGACAACTTCGACGAGGGCAGTTTTGTTCGTGATCTGCAAAGCCAGCAACCCAGCAGCACGAATGTCCATTACGGTGTATTGAAATCGTTTGTCCTCCTCGTGCACGGAAAACACGCGGACGCCTGGGAGGCGTCGGAGATTACCGAGCGTGCATTGATGTTCGGGGGTGGGACGATTCAACCGAAGCTTCACCCGTTCTTCCGAACACTCCTGCTCCTCGTCCTACCGCCGGCGGAGGAGCCCAAGGAGGCGGCAAGGCGCAAGGAACTCTACACGAGATACAGGGCGGAGATCGCAGATCTCTCGGCGTGTTCCCCGAAGAGCTTCGCGCATTTGACGGCGCTCGTCGACGCCGAGGAGGCACGAACGCAAGGCGATGTCGCCGGCGCCATGCAGCGCTACGAAAGCGCAATTGCGCTTTGCCATGAAAACAAGGCCCCGCACTTCGAGGCGATGGTCAACGAGCTTTTCGCCAAGTTTTTCGTGAGCATCGGCATCACCGCGGGCGCCGGTGCCTATATGCGGAATGCATACCGGGCATACCTGCATTGGGGCGCTCCTCTCAAGGCCGCCTCGCTCGAGTCGGAGTCATCGCACCTCTGGCCCTCCGCCCGCGAGATTACGCGTTCGAGCTCGAGAACGGGGACGACGAACACATCGGGCCTCACGGAGCTGGGCAGGACCCTCCTCAGCAAGACGGGCGCTGGCAGCCTCCGCGACGCCGCGCTCGTCGTCCGTGCCGCGCAGGAGATCGCGAGCGAGATTGACCTCGCAAAGGTCATCGATCGCCTCGCCCAGCTCGTCCTCAGCAACGCGGGCGCCGATCGCGGGGCATTGATCCTCGCGCGAGACGGGCAGTTTGCCATTGTCGCGAGGCTCGGGGAGGGGAGCAGCACCATCGACGTGGGCGAGGGGGAGCCGCTGGACAGCGCCGTCGAATGCGCCAAGAGTGTCATCCTTTATGTGTCACGTACACAGGAGGCCGTGCTGCTCGACGACAGGCAGAGCGTCGAACGCTTTGCGAACGATTCGTATCTTCTCCGCGAGAATCCACGATCGATCCTATGCCTACCGCTCCTGCACCAAGGCAGGCTGAGCGGCGTGCTTTATCTGGAGAATCGTACCATCGCAGGCGTCTTTCACGAGGCGCGCGTCGAGCTCCTCACCCTGCTCTCCTCGCAGGCCGCCATCGCCATTGAAATCGCAAGGCTCATCGAGAACTCGCGCGCCGCCAATGAAGAGGTCAAGCGCGCCAAGGAGCGACTCGAGCTCGAGGTCGCGCGAAGGACCGAGGAGCTGCGGTACCTCAATCGTGACCTCACGGATGCAAACGTCCGCCTCGAAACCGAGCTCTCCCAGCGCCGTGTCGTCGAGGAGCAGCGCGAGGCGCTTCAGGCGCAGATCATCGCGGCCCAGCGCGATAGGCTCGCGGAGCTATCGACGCCGCTCTTGCCCATCACGCGCGAGATCGTCGTCATTCCCCTCATCGGTACCATGGATGGCGAACGCGCCGCGCAGGTCCTCGCTGTCGCGCTCGAAGGCGCCCAGCGCCAAGGCGCGCGGGTGGTCATCCTCGATGTCACGGGGATGAAGGATGTCGATACCCATATCGCTCGAATGCTTATCGATGTTGCGGGCGCGCTGCGGCTCCTCGGCGCAGAGACGCTCATCACGGGCATCGCTCCGCGGAACGCACAGACGCTCATTTCGCTCGACGTCGATCTGCGGTCCTTCGTGACAATGAGCACGCTTCAGAGCGGGATGGAGTACGCTCTTCGGCGCGTCCGCGGCGCGACGGCCCTTGCCCCTGCGCCGAGACTCCGGGGGCGGTGACCACACTTTCCCGCGCAAAGGAGAATCCTTTGCGCGAGCTCACATGACGCGGGATCGCCGGACGTAGGGCTTCTGGTGCTCGTCGCGGGCGCGTCCTTCCTCGGAGAGGAGCCTCGAGATGCGGTCTTCGAGGGGCGGGTGGCTCGAGAAGAGGGCAATCATGCGGCCGCCGCGGATGCCGAAGGCCTGCATGCTGGCGGGCAAGAGGCTCGGCTCGCCTTGCTGCATGCGGAGCCTGTTCAATGCGCGGGCCATGGCCTGCTTGCCGACGAGCTCGGCGCCGCCGTCATCCGCGCGGAACTCGCGACGCCGGCTGAACCAGGCGACGATCAAGCTCGCGAGGATGCCAAAGACGATTTGCAGGACGATGCTGCTCACGAAGTAGGCGATGCCCGGACCTCGCTCCTCACCGTCCTCGGAACGGCTCAAGAATCGGTCGATGAGGAAGCCCACGACGCGGCTCAGGAAGATGACGAACGTGTTCAGCACGCCCTGCAAGAGGGTGAGCGTGACCATGTCCCCATTGGCGACGTGCGCGAGCTCGTGACCGAGCACGGCCTCGACCTCGCTCCGCTGCATGTTCCGCAAGAGGCCCGTGGAGACGGCCACGAGGGCATTGTTACGCCGCGCTCCCGTGGCGAAGGCGTTCATCTCTTGGCTGTCGTAGATGGCGACCTCGGGCCTCCCGATGCCTGCGTCGCGCGCGAGCCGCTCGACGGTCTGCACCAGCCAGGCTTCCTCGGCGGTCTGCGGGACGTCGACGACGTGCGCGCCGGTGCTCCATTTGGCCATGGTCTTCGACAGGAAGAGCGAAATCAGCGAGCCGCCAAAGCCGATCAGCGCGGCCGTGACGAGAAGCCCTGGCAGGCTGATCCGCACCCCTTGCTGTACGAGGAATCGTTCGAGGCCGAAAAGCTGGGCGAGGATGGCGAGCATGGCCACGACGGCCAGGTTGGTCAATACGAACAGGGCGATCCGGGTGATGAATGTTCCTTTCATTCGTTATCTCCACGATCCGCACGAAACTGGTACGGGAAATCTGTGACGCCTCCGTCTGGGTGCAAGCGGCAAACCGGCGAAGGGCGCCGAAGCTTCCGTGAACCAGCATTGGAAAGACCGTTGGTTCGCTGAGACGTATCGCGGGAGGCGAGCAAAGGCGGCCTTACGTGCCGGTGTACGCTCGCCAATCTCGTGGAAGATTGGGTGCTCAAGCCAGGCGAGGCTGCCTGTTTGAGGACGGATGGATGCCGCTGCTGGAGCCACACGGGACGAATCTGTCCTCCGGCGGCGGAACTCGTGCCGTGGAGGAGGTAAGGGGCACGTTTGAACCCTACGACGTCACGGATGCCCCGAATGGCCACGGCGGGACTTGTCGACCGGAGGCGCCGCGGTAGACGCCTGCCGACTCCATCTCGACCGCGAGAACTTGGCGAGCGGCCTTGAGCAGGAATGCCACGATAGATCGCGGGTGTTCTTCACAAGCCGATCACTCTGCTCGGCGCGCGCCAGGTCGCGGGCAGCTTGCGTGTGGATGGCAGAATCGTGCTAGCAGGTTTTGTGCCAGCACTGTTGCCCCGCCTCCGAATCGCGCGCACGATTCGCCTTGTTCCCTGCGACGAACGTCGGATAACCTACGCCGAGTCCGTGGAGCTTGCGATGAAGCGGAAGTTCGAAGAGGGGCAGGCCAAGCACTTCACAACCAGCGAGGCGACGCGTGCTTGCGAGTAGCTTTTTGGATCCGGTGCTGGGCATCGACGTGCACTGGGAGCTCGTGCCCATGCCGGCGCCCACCCCCGTACCGATTCCCAATCCATTCACCGGGATCGTCTTCGATCCGATCGGGCTCGCCGCCGGTCTTGCGATCGGCGCCGCGTTCGCGCTCGCGGTCGGAGCACCCGTGCAGGGCCCCGTCCTTTATTGGGGGTTCTTCCCGGCGACGAACACCGGCACGGAAGCCATTCACATTCCGGGACACATCCTGTTCCCGCCGGGCGTGTTCTGGGCACCGTTCCCAAGAACGCCGAAGCCGGTCATCCGCCCCGGCGATACGCTGAAGCCGCCCAAGCCGATCACGCCCGATAACGATGCCGTTGCGATCTTCGGCTCCAAGACGGTGTCGGTGATGGGCAGCAATGCCGTGCGGTTCGGCGACATCCTCCTGAGCTGCTCGGAGCCCATTCGACTGCCGTCGTCCGTCGTCCTGGCGGTGCCCAAAGGCCGGCCGATCCTCATCGGGGGGCCGATGTCGCTGGACATCATGGCTGCCGTCATGGCCTCGCTGCGAACGCGATTCATGTCGGATTCGCTTCACGCGCTGGTATCGCGACTCTCCCCCGGCCGGTTCCGCAACTTCCTTCACCGCGCCGTATGTTTCTTCACGGGGCACCCGGTCGACGTCGCGTCGGGCAAGGTGATCTCGGAACACGTGGACTTCGCGCTGTCGAGCCCATTGCCGCTACAGATAGACCGCATCTACTCGTCGGCGTGGGCCGACCGAGCGGGTCGGATGGGCAACGGTTGGAGCCTTTCGCTGGACCAGGCGGTCTGGCGCGAACGCGGCAAGGTGGTGTTGCGCAGCGAGGACGGGCGCGAGATCGAGTTCGACTGCTTCGATAGGCCCCGTCATCGCATCGAGCCGGGCCAATCGATCTTCAACCCCGTCGAGGGCCTCACGCTCCGCTGCCTCCCCGACGACGCCTGGGAAATCGAGGCGAAGGATGGCGTCGTTCGAGAGTTCGCGCCGATCGCCGGCGATGAGGGCGAGCCCGGCGCGCTCGGTCCGACCGCCCGTATCGTTGCGATGCGCGATCGCACGCGTCATCATCGAAATGTGTTCTCCTATGACGCCCGCGGCTGCCTCGAATGGGTTCGAGATGCCTTGGGCCGCTACATTCGCATCGAGCACGACGCCGCCAGGCGGATCACGGCGCTCGTGCTTCAGAGTCCCCAGGGCGATCTCTGGACGACGCACCGTAGATACCGCTACGACGAGGCCGGCGACCTCGTCGAGGTGGAAGACGCCACCGGCGCCCGCTGGCGATTCGAGTATTGCACGCATCTGCTCACGTGCGAGACCGACCGAACCGGGTTCAGTTGGTACTTCCTATGGGATGGATTCGGCGCCGATGCATGGTGCACCCGAACGTGGGGAGACGGCGGCGTCTTCGATCACAAGATCGCCTATGACAAAAAGCAACACGTCACGTTCGTCACCGATTCGCTCGGCCATACGACCGAATATCGGATGAACGCCGCGGGGCTCGTCACGAAGATTCGAGATCCGATGGGTGGCGCGACCGAGTTCGCCTACGATCCGATCACGATGCGGCGAACGCGCAAGGTCGACGCCGCCGGCCGCGTGACGGTAATGGAGTACGACGCGCGCGGCAACATGACCAAGCTCGTCCGGCCAGACGGGTCGGAGCTCGGTTTCACGTACGATTCGAAAGATCTGCTCGTCCAGGGCAAAGATCCGATTGGCGGTGTGTGGCGGTGGCGTTACGACGAGCAGGGGCAGCAGATCGCGACGAGCGATCCCCTGGGCCAGGTGACGACGTTTGGCTGGGCGAATGGTCTGCCGGCGTGGGTGCGGGGCCCCGGCGGGCGCGTCGTCGAGTTCGAGCACGACGCACAAGGACAACTGCGCGTCGTGAAGGACGGCAGCGGTTTCGAGAGGCATTTGTCGTGGGATCAGCAGGGGCGCCAGACGCGGATCCACGAGGTCAGCGGCGCAACGGTCTCGCTGCGCCATGACCAGGAGGGTCGGCTGGTCGAGCTTTCGCGCCCCTCGGGCGAACGGCAGCGAAGGGCCTATGATGCCGAGGGGAACGTCGTAGCCATCGAGGACGGCCGCCGCGCCGTGCGTCTGCGCTATGGTGCGGCGCATCGCGTGATTGCATGCGAAGAGGAGGGTGAACTCCGGCGCTTCGAGTACGATACGGAAGGCCGGCTCCGTGCGCATGTGGATGCGGCCGGACAGCGGACTGCATTCGATCGTGACCCGATGGGACGCGTGGTTCGCGAGCGCAAGCCCGATGGGGGCGTGCAGTCGTACAAGCACGATGTCTCGGGCCGAATCGTCGGCGTGCAAGGCCCCGCGCAGCGCATAAGCTCCATCGAATACGACAAGGTCGGCCGGGTGACGCGAATGCAGCACTCGGACGACACGTTCACGACCTTGAGCTGGCGGGCGGACGGCGCCTTGCTGGAGGCGGTCAATGAATCGAGCGCGCTGAGGTTCGAAGTCGACGCGCTCGGCCGTACGCTCCGCGAGATCAGCGGTGACGGCTGGGTGCAGTCGCAATACGGTCCCGATGGCATGCGAACGAGCGTCCAGAGCTCGTACGGCCTGCTGCAGGAGGTCGAGCGCGATCGCAGGGGATCGGTCAGGCGGATGATGCTCGGGATGCGCCCGGGGTCTGACCCGTCGGCCATTGAGATCGATCGTGACGCGTCCGGCCACGAGATCACGCGGCGCATGCCTGGCAACATCGGGCTGAACTGGCAACGTGACGATCGTGGCCGCGCGTGCCGCAGGTACACGGTCGCGGCCGTACCCCCGGCCGAGGGCGACGCGCGCGGCGGGCTGCAGGTGCTCGAGGAACGCCGGTGGCACTGGCAGGGCGACGACCGTCTCGTCACGCTCGAAGACGTGCGCCGTGGCGCGGCCACACACTACGATTACGACGGTCGCGGTCGCGTCGTCCGAGAGCGCCGCGGCGAGCGGATCCTCGAACGGGCTCACGACGCGCAGGGGAACGTGTACCGCCAGGCCGATCGGCGGGACCGGGAATATGCGGCCGATGGACAGCTCACCCATACCTCGCAGTCGAGCTACGTCCATGACGCCAATGGTCAGCGGATTCGCAGGATCGACGCAGGCGGGGCGACGTGGAACTTCGCCTATGACGAACGCGGCATGTTGCGCGCGATCGACAAGCCCGATGGACAGCGCATCGAGTACCAGTACGACGCCTTGGGCCGCCGCACCCGAAAGGTGCGAATCGGCGAGGATCGGCGTGTGGACGAGGAGGTCCGATATCTCTGGGACGGGCGCCGCATGGTGCACGAGAGCCGCGGCGCCGACGACCTCACATCGTGGTACTGGAGCCCGCACGATACCGCGCCTGTCGCGAAGCGGCGCGGCGACCGGCTCTGGTCGATCGCGGCCGATCACATGGGCAATCCCACGGAGATGTACGACGAGCACGGTCGACTCACCTGGCAGGCCCAGCTCGACATCTATGGGCAGGTGGATCTCCGCGCGGGAACCGCAGACGATTGTCCGTGGCGCTGGCCGGGGCAATACGAGGACACGGACGCCGAACTCTGCTATAATGGGTTCCGCTACTACGACGCGTTCACCGGCAACTACACGCGGCGCGATCCGCTAGGCCTGGCCGGGAACACGAATCCGTACGGCTATCCTGCGAATCCTTGGGCGTACAGCGATCCGCTCGGGCTCGAGACGCTTGATTGGATGGCCTTCATGGAGCGGGCGGATGCCTGGAACCTGGGTGAAGGTGTCGACACTCCGATGAGCGACACTTTCAAGAACCAGGCGTTCAACTTGTATAACAAGATACTCAAGAGCAGCGATATTCCTGTCATCGGCGATTTCGGCGACGTCGACAGATTCCTGAAGAACAATGGTCCAGGGTTCGCGAAACTATCCTTGCCGATGCCGCCCACCACGGGCTTCCACTGGAACACCTTCGTGAATGACATGTGGTTGCAGGCATTCATCGACAATAACGCCGTGGTTCGGCTCGCGAGCGAGCCCACCGAGGAGCTGCTCAGCAGCAAGATGTACGGTAGGTCGGTGTTCGGGCGCGAGATGGATCAGCTCATCGCAGCGGGGTATAAGCTGGTCGGTAAGCTCGGCGATAAGAAGGATCCGCTGCGAATGGAGCCGCCATGTCGATGAAAGGGGAGCCGACGGAAGAGCGTGATCTGGACGAGCTCTTTGCGCGCTGGAGCGATCAGATGGCTGCGCTCGACGCAGCGCTTGTGATTCCGAAAATGGACCCGCTGGTGCCCGGCACGGCGCCGGGCCGGCCGGTCAGCGAGGCGTGGAAGGCGGAGATGCGTAAGCGGACCGACTTGCTGCATCCTCTCGCCCGCGAGATGGCGGAGGCCTACCTGCATCGCCTCGACGATGCAGGGCGCCAGCGCGCACAGGCGCTCTTGGCAGCGCATCGCAAAGTCGTCTGGCAGTTCGATGGCGTCATCGACGACTACCTCGAGCGCTTCCTGCAGTCCTTGGATCAAGCGGATCTCGACATCGCGCTCGCGCTCACGGCGATCTACGACGCCCGTGCGGGCAGCCGCGACTTTCACCGGGTCATCTATCCGCAGTACTTAAAGATGCAAAAGCAAGGCATCGATGCGAGGGCACTGTTCGAGGCCGCGCTTCCGCTCACGACACGACACGACGATCCCGACTTCGGTGCGCATGGACTGTTCCTTCGTCTGGGTCGAAAGTTGGACGATGACACCGAATCGTAATGTGCTGTCCGGGATGGGGTCCGTCCGGATCGCGACATGGAGCTGACATGCAGGCCATTTCCAGCGCGTTGAACCGTCTCCTCGAGGATGGAAGCTGGTTTGTTCGTGCGAAGGAGGTGAACCTCTTCGTCGTCAAGGCCAGCGCGGATCTGCGCAAACCGGCGCTCAAGATCCTTGGGGGGTTAGAGTTTCACCACGACAACCGAAGCGCGTGGGTCCTCTTCGAGGAGGCATACACCCGTGCGGATTCGGGCTGGCAGGTGCGCGCGCATCGATTGCTCGCACATTGGGAGGATCGTCGCGCCGCCTTCCTGAAGAACGAGGGTATCGAGATGCCCAGCGCGCCCGCGCCCGCGCTGGCGGGGCAGGCGGGCCTGCTCGCGCACCTGGATGCCGGCTCTCGGACGGCTCGTGTGGCACCTTTTCGAGGCGCGGCGGGGGCCGTCGCGACAGCGCTGCGCCCGCCGCTGGAGGGTCTGGTGCTCGTGCTCGCGCCGACGATCGTGGAGGAGGTGGACGCGCTCGGGAATGAGATCGAGCTGCTCATCAAAGATCCTGCGACGAAGGCGTGCCGCTGGGTCTTGCTCGTCGACGCAGCGGAGCCACGGCCCGCGCTGCTCGATCGGCTCGACGCGAAGCATTGGCTCCAATGCGATTGCGTCCCGGATCCCAAGCAGCACGACAAGGACCTGCGGGCGCTCGTCTACGCGCCGAATCCCTCGTTCGCAGGCGCGGCACCTCGTGGCGTAAACCCGCCCAGGCGCGTCGACGATCCTCCGCCGGTCGATCCGGCGGTCGTGGAGCGGACCCTCAAGGAGGCTGGCCTCTCCTCCGAATATCTAGCGAAGGCGCCCGATTTGCAGCGGCTCGTGCTCGGCGCTGCACTCGCGATGAAGGAAGGGAAGGGCGTCGACGCCATACGTATGCAGCGTGAAGCACGCGATCTCGCCGCTTCGTTGGGCCTCGCCGAGGTGACGGTCATCTGTCAGGTATCGCTCGCCAGCTACCTTTCGGGGCTCAACCAGCGAGATCTCGCCTTGACGGAGCTGCGCTCCGCGATCGAGCTTGCGACACGGCACGACCTCGGTCTGCAGGAAGCGCAAGCGCGGCTCGCGCTCGCGCTCCTCCTGTCGTTGCAGCAGCGTTTGCCAGAGGCTGCGCGCGAGTATGCAGCGTGCGCGACGCGCGCGGAGAAGGCGAACGTGCCCCTGATCGCGATCGAGGCGTGGAGGCTCGCGGCGCAGCTCGCATTGCAGGTGAAGGCGGAGCCGCAGGCCATTTCGTGCTTCTCCGAGGCGATCCGCGTCGCGGTGGGTTCGGAAAAGGAGATGGTCAAAGTCTCGAGCGCACCGGAGGCGGCGCGCCGCCTCGCGGCGCTTTGCCGAGAGCGCGGGCTGATCGCGCAGGCGGAATCGCTGTACACGCAGGCGGACGCCATGGAGCGGGCGGAGGTCGGCGTGGACGCAGCCGCACAGGCTGAAGAGTGAGTCGATAGGGGAGATCCTGCGTCTGGAACGATTTTCCGGGCGTCCGGTTCTTCCGATGGTAATGACCCAGACCTCGCCTTCCTCCGCGTGAGGCCCTGAGCATGTAGCGCCCAAGCCTCAGGAAGGTCTGCATGACGGCGCCCACGCCCGCCTTGGGCCGTGGTACGATGCTTCGCGTCATGGATGTTCTCTCCTACTGCCCGCTTCGCGTCGCTGCGCTTCCTTGGCAACCCCGTCCGGGATCCCATGCGTTGACCGTGGTCTGCAAAGCGACGTTCGAGCTCGGGCCCGGCGAGTCGCCACTCGCGATAACGCAGGAAGACCCAGCGCAGGCGGATGTCCACTGGAATGACGATCCTCGGCGAAGCCTGCGAGTCGCGAGTGATCTCGTTCCGTTCAAGCGGCGCGCCGAGGTGCTCGTGCTCGGGCACGCCTTCGCGCCGACGGCCGCGCCCGTGACCTCGGTCGTGGCGCGAATCGCCGTCGGCGCGATCGATAAGGCCATCGAAGTGCATGCGGATCGCGCCTTTACGATGGACGGACGAATCGTCGTCGGAGAGCCGTTTTTGAAAGCGCCGCTCGTCTGGGAGCGAGCCGCGGGGGGCGCGAACAACCCGTCCGGCATCGCTCCGAACGCGCCGCCGGACGCGCGTGGGTTCAGGCCGGTTCCGAGCCTCGTGCCCCGAGGTTTCACGGTGCGAACTCCGGCGGATTCGGTTCCAGCCATGGGTTTCGGTCCCCTCGCCCCCGTGTGGTATCCGCGTGCGTCGCTGCTCGGGCGTCATGCGAGCACCTGGGATCCGTGGACCTGGAATACGCGACCCTTGTTCGAGGACTTCGACGGCGCTTATTTCAATGCAGCGCCGATGGATCAACAGCTCACCGAGTTTCGAGGCGACGAGACGATCATGCTCGAGCACCTGCATTCGAGCCACCCGCGGCTCACGACGAAGCTCGCGAAGGTGCAACCGAAGGTTGCCGTGATGCGTGAATCGGGAGAGGCACAAGAGATCCGGCTCCGCGCGGATACCTTGTGCATCGATACCGATCGAGCCCTGGCGACGCTCGTTTGGCGCGGCGTGGTGCTGCTCGAGAAGCCCGACGAGGCCGGGACCGTGATGGTGACGATGGTGGGCCCGGAGGCGAGCGCAGATATCGAGAGTACCCTGACGGCGGCGCCGACGACCGCGAAGATCGCGAATGCGCCTGCGCGGCCAGCACTGCCGTTCATGCCCGCCGCGGGCCCGCCGGATCCGGCGATCTTCGAAATGGGGGGGCATGAGACCTCTCGGCTCGAACAAGACGAGGAGGTCGGCACGGGGACGATCGGACCTTGGACGAAGAACCCGGCCCCGGTGCTTCCCTTTCAATCGGCCGCGGCGCCGCCGATCGTTCCCCCGCCGGCATCTGTGGCCGTCGACCCCGTCCCTTTCGACGAACTGCCGCCGACGACGCAAAAGAGCCTGAAGGTCGCAGTCGATCGGCCCCTCGAAGCGCCGCGCCCCGCGGTCATCGCGCCCCCCGCGATGATCGGGCCTTTGGCCAAGCCGGCGATGCCCGAGGCGCCCGCGAAAGCGCCTCCACCCGAGGCAGAGCAAGCGAACGAGCTGAAAGCGGAAGAAGAGCCGAAGAAACCCGCGCCGCCCCCCGCAGCGGAGGAGCTGCCGGCCGATTTGACGATCGAAAAGACTGCGGCGATCGCGGCCGAGATCGCCGAGGGGAGAAGCGAGCGTGTGAAGATCCTCGAAGCGCATGGCTTGAAGGAGGGCGCATGGAAAGCGAATGAGCTGCGCTGGAACAAGGCGCTCGAGGAGGAGCCGCAGAAAGGAAAGAGCGTGCTGCGAGGCGCGTATGATGGGGCGTATGTCGCGCAGGTGGAGAAGCTTCGAGGTCCGATCGCCGTCGGGGAGTACGCTCGAATTTCCGTGGCCTTGGAGCGAGGAGGCGCGAAGGAAGCGCTCGACGCCCTGAAGATCCAGCAGCCAGCGCTGATGCCCATCGTGCGCGTGTGGGCGAAGCGTGTGGCGAAGGATATGAAGCTCGGGGAAGAGGCGAGGAAGGCGGTGCGGGAGGCGCGACGCGCGTAGGAAGCGGTTTCCGAAGCAGCTATCTCGATCGCGGACATGCGCTCGCGGCGCGCATCGGATCAGTTGATCTTCACCACGCCACCCGTGATCTCGTTCGTCCCTGCCGCCGACGAGTTGATCGCCGGGGCCGCGATGGCGACCTTCGCGCCGCCAGCAATGTTCACGTTCGTGCCGCCGATCGTCGCGTCCGCCGTGAACTCTGCGCCTGCGCCGTCTGTGGACGCAAGGGTCGCCACCTTGCCGGTGCTCGAGACGTTCGCGTCACACAACGTTTGACCGCCGCCGCTCGCTTGAAGCAGCGCGTTCGCGTCGAGGAAAACCTGGCTGTTGCCCGAGGAATGCATCTTCGCGTTCGTGTCGAGGAAGACCTCGCTGTTGCCCGAGGAATGCACCTTCGCGTTCGCGTCGAGGAAGACCTCCGTGCCCGCGCTCGACTTCATCAGCGCGTTCGCGTCGAGCACGATCTCGGCATTGCCGCCCGCCTTGATCGTGATCTTGCCAGGCTCCAGGGTGATTGAGCTGCCCTGGCATTCGAGCGTGATCTTGTTCGGCGCGCTCATGAACGAGGTATCGGACGCCGTCATCTTGTAATGACCCGTGATATCGGTGTGGCTGCCGTTGAAGCCGCCCTGCTTCGGCTGGCCGAGCACGGTGTTGAATTGGCTGCCCGTGACCGTATTCTTTTGGTCCCCGCCCACCGTCGTCGTGTGATTCGAGCCGATCGTGACCGACTGGTTCACGCCGATCGTGACCGACTCGTTGTTCCCCACCTGCCGTGACCGATCGTTGCCCACCGTAAGCGTATCGTCGTGACCGATGCTCTTCGTCCGGTCGTTGCCGATGTTGACGCTCTCGTCATTCTTGACGAGCTTGTTCAAATCCTTCTCGGCCTGCATGCGCAGGAGCTCTCGGCCCGCGGCGTCCTCGAACATCAGCTCGTTGTAACCACCGCCTCCGCCCGTCGAATTGCTCTTCCATCCGCTCTGCGTCTTGTTCTCCGGTAGCTTGTACGGCGTCTTTTGCAGCCCCGTATAAACACGGCCGACGATGACGGGGCGATCCGGGTCGCCGCCCAAGAAATCGACCAGGACCTCCTGTCCGACGCGAGGCAAGCTCGAACCGCCATATCCCGCGCCGCCCCAGGGCTGGCTCACGTGGATCCAGCAGGAGCTTTTGTCGTCCATCTTGCTCTCGCGATCCCAATGAAAATGGACCCGAACACGGCCGAATTCGTCGGTGTGGATCTCCTCGCCCGCAGGACCCACGACCGTCGCGCTCTCCACGCCATGGACCGTCGGCCGCGGCGTCTCTTGATCCGGCCGGAAAGGGACATCCGTCCCCCGCGCCGCGCAGCGGTGCGTCCACTCGCCTTGATCCGTGCCCCGCAAGGACGATTCGATCACGAGCAGCGGTTTGCCATCGCCCATCGCCGCGTGTGGATGCCCCTCGAAGCTCATCACCACGCCGGGCGCGAGGTCGTGCGCATTCGTCTCGAACGTGCAAACCCGCGCGCTGCCCCGGTGCGCGTCCAGGCGCTTCTGCGCCAGGATCGCGGCTTCCTTTTCATCCGTTCGCGCCTTGCCTTTGTCGTCCGCGACCGGCGTCGACTCGCCTTGATCCGCGCCAAAGAGGAACGCACCCGGCACGTAGTGGTATCGCTCGAGCTTCTCCTCGACATCGCTGCCGCCCGAAGCGCTCGCCGCGAGCTTGTAGCTCGGCGGCCTTCGATAATCGTGATCCCGCAGCGTGACCTTGCCGGGTCTCACTTGCTGCGACATGCGCACCGCCGTCACGAACTTGATCCCGACGTCTCGCACGCTCGACGTGTCATCCGCGAACGTGAGCGCTCCCTCGCGCGCGGGGTTCGTGTGCGCCGCGTCCGAGAGCACGAGCTTCGTGCCGTCGTCGGTCTGCTCGAAATAATACGCGATGCCGGCGTCCTCGAGCATCCGGTTGATGAACGAGAAATCGCTCTCCGCGTATTGCACGCGGTACTTGCGTTTCTTGTAGGCCCCCGCGTCGTATTGCTTCTTCGGCGCAATGTTCCACTCGGCGAGGATCTGGAGCACGATGTCCGGCTCGGAGATCTGCTGGAACATGCGGTAATTCCTGCGCTGCGTGAGCAGCCATAAGGTCGGCACCACCGAGATTTGATACGTCGACACGCCGTCCGGCGCGACGCGCACGAGCTCGATGTGGTTGCAGAGGCCCGTCCACTCGCGCGTCGACGCGCCCGTGGCGAGCGCGAAGCGCGCGGGTTGCCCCACGACCTCGTCGAAGTCGATGCTCGGGTTCTTCGAGAGCGCGGTGATCGTGATCTGGAAGAGCGACGAAATCCGCTCGTGCACCTCGAATTGCCGCACGTCGAGGTGATCCTTGGAGGCGAGCTCGAGCTCGCAGTTGTTGGTGCCGACGAGCTTTCCCGCGATGGCCGCCGCGCCGCCGACGAATGCGCTGACGGCCTGCTTGGCGATGTTCGAGGTGATCGCTTTCTCCTCGAAGATCGGCAGCTCCTCCGCGATGCCGGACGTCGCGCCCCGGATGAGCTCTCTGCCTTTGCCGGAGGCCTTCGCTGTGGCAGCGCCGACCGCGCCTTCGAGCGTCGCTTCTCCCGCGGCTTGCACAGCCTCCTCTTTCGACGTCTTGACGAACGACATCTCCACCACCCTCCGACCAGCGAGCTTCGACGGTGCGCATGCTAACCTGTCAAGCCCGACCAAGGGAAGCCTTGTCGAAGCGTCGACCGTTTTTTTGTGTGGGATCACTCGCCGCGTGCGGGCTGGAGGTTAGGAGGCTGCTCCAGCATTACACGACCGTATGCATTGCGTGTCCGCGACTCCGCCGACCGTCAGCCGAGGGCCGTGGTGGGCGACAAGTATGTCAAATGCACCCAGGAGGTTCATTGGGTCACCTTGAACGCGCCGCTTTTCGCGATAGGGTTCGTCCCGGCCGCTTTCTTGTAATGCCGTTTGCGACGGCACCGTGGTCGGGGGTACGATGCGTGGCGCCACGTCGATGAGCGATCGCCCGCGGAACCCCCTTCAAAGGGCATGAGAGCCGACGCTGAGCGATCACGCCGGCGTGGGCAACGAGGAGGGGGGCGACGAACGCCTTGCGCGCGACGCCGTTCCGGCTAGTTCCTCGACACAGGGATCCTGATCGATTCGTTTCAGGGTCTTCGAAGCACGGGAAGCAGCTCGGGGTCTACGAGGAGCTCGATGCTACGAGGCTGTCCGGGTTGGCGACGGATCAGCCCTTT
>NZ_SSMQ01000125.1 GCF_005144585.1 Polyangium fumosum
GGGGCGCGCGCCGGCGGCGGGGCGCACGGCCGCGCGCGCAGCGGGGCCTCCGGCCGCGCGACCCATCATGCCGAACGCCGGGCCTGGCTGCGGTACGACCGGACGCACGCCGGCCGACGCGGGCCCCCTCGTGGAGGCCGGTCCGGCGGCCGCGGCGGGTGCGAGGTTCGCCCCGGAGGGCGCCGGCTTTCGCCCCGGCACCATTGGCACCTTCATGAGCGACGTCTTCGCGTTCTCGTCGTCTTCCAGGAGATCGTGCGCCCTCGGCAGCGGCGCGCCGGGCACCGTCGCGGCTGCGAGCGCGGTGACCGCCGGCATGTTGGGCACCGTCTGCGCGGAGGCGCGCGGGGACGACGCCGGGCCCGCCTCGCGCTTCGCCATCGCCGCGCGCGCCACGGCCTGCATCGCGGGCATCTGCCGCATGACCGTGCGTGCGTCGTCCTCGTCGTCGTCCTCCGGCTGATCGTCGGCGAGCGCGGGCAGATCCTTCACCGTCGAATCCGGGTGCCACGACTCGAGCGCTTGCCGGAGCGCGGTGATCGTCGAGGCGCGGCGACTCGCATCGCGCTCGAACGCGGCATCGAGGATGTGCTGCAGATCATCGTCGCCGACGTCGAACGACGAGAGCGGCGCGGGGGACGTCGAGACGATCTTCTGCCGGATGCCGTCCTCGTCGCTCGCGTGGAAGGGGCTCGCGCCCGTGAGGAGCGTGTAGAGCGTCGCGGCGGCGGCCCACGTGTCGTCGGCGAGCGCCTTGGTCCCTTTGAGGACCCGCTCCGGCGAGTGGAAGTCGGCTCGGTTCGGCGCGGAGGGGCCTGCGACGAGCATCCCGAGCGAGGTGCGCGACACGGCCGCCGTCTTGACGGCCGCGGGCGACACGCCGCCGTGCGCCTGCCCGCGCGAATGCAGCGCTTCGAGCTTCTTCGTGAGCCGGATGGTCCAGCCGACGGCGTCGAGCTCGTTCAACGGGCCGTCACGTGCAATCCGATCCGCAAGCGTTTCCACCGGAGTCCTCAGCCTAGTTGCCGGAGCGACCCGTCGTCTACGACGACGCTCGTTCGCTCGTGGGAAAATCTGCTACGGTCGCCGCGTCATGGGCCTGCGTGGTCGCTTTCCTCGGTCGACATGGCCCACGTGGCTTCTTTCGCTTGCCCTGCTCGGGTGCCAGCGCGAGCTCGACATGGCCAAGCATTACGACGATCGCAACGCGGCCACAACGATCCGCTACATCGGCGTTCGCGAGGCGACCCGGCAGTACCCCGACTACGGCGTCATCCAAAGCACGATTCTCGCGGAAGGCGGCGGCGCGAAGAAGGAAGGGCGTGCCCCGTGAGCCGCGTGCTCGCGCGCACGCCCGTCATGGCCGCGTTCGTCGCACTCGTGAGCGGGCTCGTCGGCTGCGCCTCGCCGCAGAAGCTCGCCGCGGAGCTCGTCGCCGCGGCGACGCCGGGGCACCTCCGGCCCGTCGTGGCGTGCTGGGAGCAGGAGTACGAGGCGTCCGGCTTCCAGGGCGAGTACATGGCCACGATCGACCTCGAAATCTCGGGCTCGGAGGTCATCGAGAGCGCGCGCATCACCGCGCTCGATCCGACGGGCGAGAGCCGAAGCGAGCGAGACACCGGCCCGTTCCGCGCGTGCCTGGAGAAGGCCTTCGTCGGGATCGAGCTGCCGAGCCAGGCGGACGCCGACGGGCCCGGCTACAGCTCCGTCGTCGGGGTCTCGGTGCGCAACTACAAGTTCGCGTTCCTCGGCGATCAGGACGAGCGTCGCAAGCGCGCCGGAGGCCGGCAAGCGCACGTGCTCATCGGGCCGCGCGCCGATCGATGCCAGGGCCTCTACGTCTACCATCCGCCGCGCGACACCTCCGCGCTCTTCACGGAGATCGCGCTCGGCAAGACGAGGGCGGAGAGCGCGCGGGGCAAGGATCGGGATCAGCTCGCGCGCGAGCTGCAGAAGACCTACGATCTCCAGCTCGAGCTCGCCGCGCGGCTCCGGTCCGATCTCGCCGACACCTCCCTCCCGCCGGTGAACCGCAAGCGGCTCACCGAGGCGCTCGATACCGCGCGAACGGAGGCGCGAGCGACCGGGGCGGCCATCGGCTGCAAGCCTTTCGAAGACCGACGGTAGCCCTCGGAAAAGACTAGCGTCCGCCCGCCTCCGGCCGCATCACGTGGGGGAGGGTACTCATGACGGTGACGAGGGCAGATCTCGAGCGTTGCCTCGACCTCGTGAAGGGCTCAGTCGTCGAGCCACGCGTGGGCCTGTTCGGCCCCACGAGCCGGACCTGGCACATCGCGCGAGAAGGTGTCGTCTTCCTCGCCGGCGGCGCGGCCGCGCTCCAGCAGCTCGCGCACCCCTTCGTCGCGCACGGCGTCGCCGAGCACTCGGTCACGCGCGAGGACACCTTCGGCCGCTTCCTGCGCACCTTCGAGAACGTCTACGCGATGATCTTCGGCCCGCTCGATCGCGCCCTCCGCTCGGCGCGGGCCGTCCACGCGATCCACGAGCGCGTGACCGGCGTGATGCCCTTACCGGCCGGATCGTGGTCCGCGGGCGCGCGTTACCAGGCGAACGACAAGGGCGCGCTGCGCTGGGTCTTCACGACCTTGATCATCAACGCGGTGCGCGCCTACGAGCTCGTCATCGATCCGCTCGAAGAGCACGAGAAGGACGACTATTACGCCGAGTCGCGGCGCTTCGCGCTCCTCTTCGGGCTCGAAGAGGACGACCTGCCGCCCTCGTTCGCCGCGTTCGAGCGCTCCTTCGACGACACGGTCCGTTCGGGCGCGATCGTCGTCACGCCGCCCGCGCGCGAGCTCGCGGATTACCTCCTCGCGCCGCCGCACCCCGCGCTCGGCCTCGCCTGGCGCTGGTACACCCTGGTGACGGCGTCGCTCCTGCCCGAGCCGCTGCGGGAAGGGTTCGGCTTCTCGTTCGGGCCGCGCGAACAGGCGCGCGTGGAGACCTCGATCCTCGCGATCCGCCGCGCCTATCCCCGCATCCCCGCCCGGCTCCGCCACGTCCCCGCCTACACCGCGGCCGAGCGCCGCCTCGCGTCCGGCGACGCCTACGTCCGGGAGCCCGACACCGGCCGCCCCTTCCTGCTCAAGCTCCTGCTGCGCATGAGCCGCGCCGCAGTGCTTTAGTCCCGAGGGGGACGCAGCTCTACCCCCGCGCCGGCCGCCGCCGCTCCTTGAACCACGCGCGCACCTTGCGCATGCGCGAGAGCTGCTTCCACGGCGCCCGCATCTTGCACGTCGACGCCTCGTCCGTGCCTTCCTTCGCGCCCCAGCGCACCTCGGGGCAGTCGTTCGGGTTGTATCCGACCTCCAGCGACTCGGCCCGCGAAACCACGTCCGCGAGCGAAAGCGAAAACGACGCCCCGTCACTCCGCACGTACGAAAATCGCCGCGCTTCGAGCTCGCGCGCGAGCGTCGCGTCGAGCTCCGCGCGCACCTCTGCCGCTGTCTTCCCCGACGGCATCGCGTATCGCTCCGGCCTCCGCTCGACGCGCGCCGGTAGCGCGCGGGCCACGTCGATCGCCACGAGCAAGCGCAGATCGCGCGACGGCGTGGAGAAATCCTCCCACGGCCCCACCGTCTGGAAGATGCTCGCCTCGTCGGGCATCTCCACCGATTTACCGCCGTCTTGCCGGTATTTTCGCCCGTTCTCCACGGACACGACGCGCCCCTTCACCTGCTCTTCCAGCGCGTCGATCGTCTCGATCAGCGCGCGTGTCGGATCGAGCGGCAGCGGCGAGAGCACGTCGTCGACCCGATCGTAAAACCCCTCCACGCCGTGCTCGTACTGCTCCATCGCGTGATCGCCGTGATCCGGGTGCGCGGCGATCTCCTGGTTCGACAGCGCGCGCAGCGCCCCGCGCTCCACCACGAGCGGACGGAACCGCTTGAAGCCTGGGCCGCCGAGCGAAGGATCGAGCGCGAAGAGAAAGTTCCCCCGCCAGTACCGACGCCGCGCAACCGTCCCATCCGGCTGCCCGTCCACCGCGAGCAGCATCCCCGCCCGCTCGCTCGTCTGGGGCACGCGTTTCACCACGACGAGCACGTGCCCGTACGGATCCGCGTAGATCGTCCCCGGCCGGAGGGATCGTTCGTCGAGACGAACGGGATAAAAATCGGTCTCGTCGTCGTCGCCTGCGGTTCGACCCGTCCCCGAGTGCACCGTGTCCGCCAGCGTCGTGCGCACGAACTCCGCGAAGCCCGCCATCGGATCCGTGCGCGCGTGCCGCGGCCATTCGAGGCTCGTCCGCGGCCGCTTGCAGAACGGCGCGCGCCCGCCGCCGCCGCGCGTGCACGACGAGTACGCGAACGGCAGCCCCATTTTGAACGCAAAATAAGCCCTGAGCGCGTAGGGCAGATCCGCGCAGTCCGGATCGAGCACCGGCGCGTCGGGCCCGGCATCGTCCTCGCCGCGGCCGAGGTGGTCGTGCAGCAAATTCCGCTTCGGATCCCGGAGCGCCTCGTGCAGCGCCGGGAACGTGAGCGACTCGCCGAGCGGCGCGTCGAAGAGCGCCTCGATCCACGCCGCGTACAGGTTCTCCGTCGCCTTCCCCCATGCCCCGGAGAGCGGCCACATCCCGCGCGCGGCCCGCGGCGGCTCCTCCGTGTCGTCGATCGTCACGTCCTTGCACGCGCGCGCCGCCTGCGCCTCGGCGAGCACCACACGCAGCGTCCTCGCCTCGGGCGCGGGCACGGTCGTGTTCCAGAAGTACGGTCCTGCGCCGCGCCGCTCGTCCGCGCGGACCACCGTTTTTCCGCTCTCATCCAGAACGACGAGCGCCCCCGCGCTCGCTTCATCGGCGACCGCGAGGATCCGCAGCGGCTGCCCGGGGCGCGGTTTGCGCGGCGAGACGAAGATCGCGAACGCGGGCGTGTCCGTGCACGAATCGATCACCAGAGGCGGATCGTTCGTCGGAACGAACGCCGCGGCCGAGGCCACGGGCAGCGCCGTCCCGGCGAGCCCGCGGGCTGCCGTGAGGGGCGAGGCGCGCCCACCGGGCTCGCCACAACCGGCGAGCGCCGCGAGCAGGAAGAAGGCCCGAAGCCGCAGCATGGCCGACACTTACCGCGGCGGAAAGTCGGGAAGCAATAACCTAGAAGCTGTATTTCGCGCGGGTGAACACGGTCGACCCGCCCGTCTCCGGGGAGCCGAACTTCGTGTAGGGCTTGCCGAGCTGGAGCAGGGCCCCGGCCGCCAGCTCCAGCCCATTGCCGAAGTTGTAATCGAGCTCGGGGAAGATCACCATCGAGAACCCCTCGGCGCTGAGCGGCGAGATCTTCCTCTGCACGCGTTTCCCTTGCTCGTCGTCCCACGTGTCCTCCACGAGCGGCGTCGCGTCGAGGATCGTGAACAGCCGGAACATGCCCGCCTGGTTCGCGAACTTGAAATCGGCGCCCAGCACCACGTAATCGCCGAGCCGCGGCCGCAGGATCTCCCGCGAGCACGTCTGGCCGTTCTTCGAGAGCGCGCACGCGAGCACATTCGACCCCTCGATCACGCCGCTCTGCCGGACCGTATACCCTTCCTTGATCCAGTCGCCCGCGCCGTACTCGTCCACGAGCCCGTGCACCCACATCGCGTTCACGTACACGTGCTCCCCGAACGTGTAATCGAGGCCGAGCACCCATTTCAAGAACGGCGTGTTGTCCACGACGAGCGGCTCCCGCCCGCCGGGGCCGCCGGGCTGCCCGTCGCCGTCGTAATCGTATTCGCCGGCGGCCTGCGGGATCCCCAGCGCGAGCGCGTCGTTCGTCAGCCGGATCGACTGGCTCTGCGGCACCACGAGCGCGCCTTCGAAGCGATACCCGAGCCCGTTGATCTCCTCCGAGATCCACGAGAACGGGTTCACCTCGCCCGTCACGTTCAGCCCGTAGACGTGCATCCGCGGATACTCGAGCGTCACGTCCGTGAGCAAGAGCCCTTCGACGCAATCGTTCGTATCGCTCGGGTTGCAGCGCCGACCGAGCGCCTGGCGCGTGTGGTTGCTCCGTGGCTGCGGGAAATCCGTGCGGCCGTTGTAATACGAGAGCGCGACGTCGTGCTCCTTGATCGTGCCCGCGATCCGGTAGGCGACCTGCATGTTGTCGAACGTCGGCTCGGGCAGCACGGGCGTCACGTTGCCGATGATCGTCGGATGCCCGAAGAGCGTCTGCGCCGCGGCCTGCTCGGCGACCACGCGCTGCCGCAGCGAATCCGAGACGAACGGCAATCGGTCGAGCTGCGCCACCGCGAGCGAGCCCGAGAGCGGCAGCATCGCGGGCTTGAAGAGCGGCACGAGCACGCCGGAGATCGACCAGTCCTCGTTGATCCAGTAATCGGCCTTCACCATGAAATTGGCGACCTGCCGGCCGAAGAGCAGCGGATCCCGCAGATCGTCGGGGTTCAAGTTGTTCGTCGGGTTGAACTGATCCCCGACGCCCCAGGAGACGACCTGCTGGCCAATGCGCAGATCGAGCCCCTTCACGAAGATCCCCTCGGCCTCCATGTAGATCGAGCGCGCTTCGAGGCGGTACGGCTCGGCCTTCTCGACCCGCGAGAGGTCGCCGATGGCCGTCATTCGCTCGGGAACCCCGCTCCACACGAAATCGACCGCCGCGACGCCGTGGAACCGCCCGTAATTCGCTTCGAGCTTCAGGCCGAGCGTATTCCAGTTGCGCTCGACGCCCGCCGGCAGCTCCTGCCGCGAATACCATTCGCCCACGCCCACGGGCTGCATGCGGAAGCGCAGATCGCTCTGGATGCGGCCGCTCCAGTCGAGCTCGAGCTCGTCGGCCTGGGCGCTTGCTGTGCCGAGCAGGAGGGCGAGGGCGCAGACGGTCGCGCTGCCCCGACGAACGTGGCGGTACATGCTTCTTTTGACCTCGGGTCCTGAAAAACGTCGCGCCGCCCGTCCCGTCGAGCGGGAGGGGCGGCGCGCGTATCTACTCTATCTCGGGCGAGGCGAAATCTACTTTTCGAGGCTGCGCTTCGAGAAGAGGTCGTCGCTCATCTCCTCGTTCACCTTCCACGCCTTGCGCACCATCTTCGTCCAGTGGCCGCCCTTCGTGTGGTCGACCATCTTCAGCTCCTGCGGGCTGCAGACATTACCCTGACAGTCGTAGGTCGCGCGCGTCTCGGTCTTCACGTGGTTGCCCGCCGCGTTGAAGTACTTGATCTCCGTCGGCAGGTTCTTGTCCTTCGCGATCTTGAACTCGATCTTGCCGTGGGGGACCGTTTGCCCCGACTTCGCCGTGGCCACGAGCTTCATCTCGGCGGCCGCGTCGGAGGCGACCTGGGCGTCGTAGAGCGGCGCGTAGCTCTGGTTTGCGAGGTCGTCCTGGCTGAAGGCGAGGCCCATGAAGCCCTGGTCGGTCACGTGGCTCGCGATGCGGCGGATCTTCCCGAACGCCGGCAGGTACACGTACATCTGCGTGGGCGAGAGGATGAGGACCTTGGTCCCCTTCATGTCGGCCGGAGCGGTGAACTCCGTGAGGCGCTTTTCGCCCTTCATCCAGACCTTGAGCGCCATCTTCTTCTCGGGCTTGCCGGGCTCTTGGTTCACGACCTCGTACTCGTAGTACTGGGTCTTGGCGCGGTTCATCGCCTCGTCCATCCCCTTCAAGGCCTTGTCGCCCGGGGGATCGGCGTTCGCGTGACCCGCCCAGAGCAAGGCGGCGGCGAGGAGGGGGGCGGAGGCGGAAAGCCAACTACGGAAGATTCTGCTCATCTCGAACCTCGTTACGTTCAGGGGCTCGTGCTCGTGTCGAGAACTGCGTCCGACGCCTCGGACGAAGGGACGGCGGGAGCTATTCTAGATCCATCGCCGTAGTAGCGCGTTTTGCGGGCGAAGAGAGGGATCACCAGCAGGGTCGCGAGGGCGGCCGTGATCATCGCCGCGGCTGTCAGGCCCCCGACGTTCTGCAGGGGACGCGCGTCGCCGAGGGTGAGCACGAAAAAGCCGGCCGCGACCATCAGCGCGTTCATCCAGATCGCGGGGCCCGTTTGCCGCGCGGCCGCCGTGGCCGCCTCCGTCAGCGAGGATTTGTCCGGCGCGCTCCAGGCGACCATCAGGTGCACCGCATAGTCCACGCCGGCCCCGATGATCAAGCTCGCCAGCATCGACGTGCCGATGTCGAGCCGCACGTCGAGCAGGCCCATCCCGCCGTAGATCACCGCCATCGTCAGCATGATCGGCAGGATGCCGAGCAGGCCGCTCCAGAACGATCGGAAGAGCGCAGCCATGATGAGGAGCACGCAGCCGAGCGCGAAAAACAGGCTCTTCCACTGGTTCGACTCGACGCTCCGCGACAGGCCCGCGTGCATCACGGGCAGGCCCGTCACCGAGACGCCGAGCTTCTGCGCCGCCTCCCCCGCGGCCGCCGGGAGCGCGACGGACGGGACGTCGAGGTCGAGCAGCGCCATCGCGATCGCCGTATGAAACCGCTCGCTCTTCGGACCCTCGGGCGGCGTGATCTTCATCGCGGCGACGAGCTCCTTCGCCCGCGCCATCGCCTCGCTCCGACGCCAGATCTCGTCCAGGGGCCGATCGACCGTATCGGCGAGGTCGGTCACGAGCGTGTCGGTCACGGGTTTGTCGAGGGCTTGTGCGATCGTCTCCGGGAGCTTCGCCGCTTCCGGTCGCGGGCCGAGCGCCGTGAGCGCGCGCGCGACCTTGTCGATCGCCTCGGGGCTCTCGAGCTCCACGCTGCACTCCTCGGAGCCGAGGAACCGCGCGAGCGCCGCCTTCACGGGCTCGGACGCGTCGGGCGCCTTCCCCGCCCCGAGGTGCTCGACGAGCTTCGTCTCCTCGGGCAAGGAAACTCCGTATTGACGGCCGATGGCGGCGATGCGGCTCGTCGCGATCGTCCGCGCCCGCGCCAGGGCCTCGTCCTTCCGGGGCCCCTTCGCCTCGGCCACCGTGTACTGCGCGGCGATCGCCGTGCCCGTGACCGCGCGGATCTGCTCGATCAGCGGCTCCGTCTCGGCGGCGAGGTTCGTGTCGAGCTTGACCTGCAACAGCGCCCGTTGCCGGTCGTCCGTGACGAGCTGCGTGACCGCCTTTTTCCCTTCCATGAAGCCGTAGAGCAGCTTCACCTTGGCGGCCGTGTCCGGGATGCGCCGGTCGCCTTCCATCGCCTCGTTGAGCTGCGCGACCACGGCGCCCACGTGGTTGACCGAGCTCACGTGGGGCAAGAGCGCGATGCGATCGGCGAGGACCCGGAGCTCGCGCAGGACGACCGGGTCGGTCATGTCGCCCTCGACCTGGATCTGCAGGAAGAGCGAGCCGCCGAAATGGTCGCGCAGGAACGTCTCGGCCTGATCGGGCGGGCTGTTCTTCGAGAAGAACGCCGCGTTGTCCATGCGGCTGTCGAGCTTGCCGACGTAGATGCCGCTCGTGATCGTCAGGGCCGCGAGCGCCGCGCCGAGGGCCACCCGCCGCCGCTGCGGCAGCGTCGCGAGCCACACGTGGAAACGCGCGGGCCCCTGCGCCTCGGCCGGCTTTCCTTTCAGCCGCACGAGGTAAATCACCGCGGGCACGAACGTGAGCGAGAGGATCAGGGTGATCAGGATGCCGAGCGCCGTGAAAATGCCGAACGTGCGCAGCGGCGCGATGTCCATGACGAGGAAGGACAAAAGGCCCACCACCGTCGTCAGGCCGCTGGCGATGACCGGCGGACCGAGCTCGCAGAGCGTCTGGACGAGGGCCGTCGCCGGATCCTTTTGCTCGTGGGCCACGGGGTAATACCGGGCGAGGATGTGCACGGCATACGCGCTGCCGAGGGCGAACAGAATGACCGGGAGCGAGCCGAGCACGACGTTCACCGACACGCCGAGCGCGCCCATGAGCCCGAGGGACATCACGATTCCGAGGCCCGTGGAGAGCAGCGCGAGGCCGGCGCCGATGAAGTCGCGGAACGAGAGCACCGTGATGAGCACGATGACCAGGACCGCCCACGGCGCGAGCTTTCGCATGTCCTCCTGCGTGACGTCGTAGATGTACGTCGAAATGAACGGCGCGCCGCCCCAGTATTTCGCCTCGCGCGGAAATGCCTCTTCCACCGCGGCGCGGACCTTTTGCGCCACGACCTTCGGGTCGGCCCCGTAGCCCGCGAAGCAATAGAGGAGCGTGGCCTTTCCGTCCTCCGAGATCAGGTTGCCCACCACGTGATCCCGCGAAAACACCTTCTCGCGCAGCGCCGCCCGCTCCTCGGGCGTCTCGGGGATCTTGCCGACGAGGTAATCGTTCGTGATGCCGCCCTTCTGCGGATCCGCCACGAAATCGTCCATGTTCGTCAGCGTCATCGCGTAGCCGACGCCGTCCGTCTCGTTCAGACGTTTCGTCAGGTCCCGAAGGCGCGTGAGGAATTCGGGGGCGAGCGCGTCGTCCGTGCTGATTCCGACGAGCGCGATGTCGAGGCTGCCGAATCGCTTGCTCACGTCGTAGAAGACGCCCACCTCCGGGTTTTCACGCGGCAGGAACGAAAGCACGTCGTCGTCGCGATCGACCCGAGACGCAAAAAACAAGCTCGCCAGCGAGAGCAAGAGGACCACGAGGACGATGGCCCACGCCGTCGTTCGACGAACGATGAACTGTGCGAAAGCTTGCATGCAGAGGAGTTCCTGACTTCGGGACGGCCGCGGAGCAAACCGAAGCCAAAGGGCGATGTCAAGCGCGCAGACGCCCAGGACGTGCCCATCGAAGGCGCGCCGCGTGGTGGATGCAATGCGGTGTTCTCGCGCTGCTATCGCAATGCAAGTGTCAGCGGGATGCCGGTGCGGCCGAGGGCGCCTGGGGCGCAGACGGCGCAGGCGAGCGCCGCGCGAACAAACCGATGACCGCCAGCACGCCCACGAGCGCGAGGACGCCGATCGCGAGGATCACGAAGCCGATCCAGCGTCGTTCGGGCGCCGCCGGTGGCGCGGGCGGATAGGGCATGGCGGCCTGATTCTGACCGGTCATGGCCTGCCAGTTCGGCTGCGGCGGCGCCTGCGGATTCGGCCCGCCCCACGCCGCCCTTTGCGCCTCGGGCAAACCCTGGAGCGGCATCGTTCCTTGCGGGCTCGCCATCCCGAGCGGCGCGGCTTGCGGCGGCGCTCCCACCGGCGGTCCGCCGGACCAGCCGCTCGGCATGGCGCTCCGTGGGACGTTCATCTGCGGCTCGGGCTGCGAAGGCGGTACGCCCTGCGGATACGAGGGCGGCGGTCCCGGCATCTCCTTCATCGGAGGCGGCGCGCCTGGCATCGGGTTTCCCGTGAACGCCGCGAGCGGGATCGTCTTCGCCACCTTGTGGCTCGCCGGCGACGACGTCGAGGGCGGCGGCCCGGTCACCCCCGGCCGATACACCATCGTGACCGCGAGCCCGCCCTCGTCGCCGTCGTCCGAAGACGCCTGCGCGCCACCACTCCGCATTCTCTCGACGATCGGTTCGAGCCGCGCGACGATCTCGGCCGCCGACGCGATGCGCGCCCGCTTGTCGCGCACGATGCACCCGGCGACGATCTCGTCGATCGCCGGATCGATGCTGGGCACGACCTCACGGAGCCGCGGGATCGGGGCCGTGAGGACCGCGTGGATCAGATCCGGGCCGCGGCCCGCGAACGGCCGCTGACCCGCGAAGAGCTCGAACATGAGCACGCCGTACGACCAGATGTCCGTGCGCGGATCGAGATCGGGCGCGCCGGCGATCTGCTCGGGGCTCATGTAGGCAGGCGATCCGAGCAGGCCCCCGGGCACGGTGAGCATCTCCTCGGCGCCCATCGGCTTGCAGAGGCCGAAATCGAGCACCTTCACGAGCTCGTCCGGGGCGCCCGCCTCGTGGTGCAGGAAGACGTTCGCGGGCTTGAGATCCCGATGGATGATCCCCTGCGCGTGCGCGGCGGTGAGCGCGCGTCCGACGTCCCGCGCGATGGGCAAGGCGCGCGCGACATCCATGCTGCCGTCGCGCTTCACGCAGCCATAGAGCGTGTCGCCCGAAAGAAGCTGCATGACGAGGAAGGGATCTTCGTCCGCGGTCTCGCCGACGTCGTAGACCTCGACCACGTTCCGGTGCGCGATCTGCCCGGCCGCGCGGGCCTCGCGCAGGAGGCGGCGCCGCAGGTTGTCCGTCGCGTTCACGATGAGCTTCACCGCGACGCGGCGGGAGGTCATCTCGTGCACGGCCTCCCAGACGACGCCCATCGCGCCCTGGCCGAGCCTACGAGCGAGGCGGTACTTGCCGCCGACCAGGTCACCGGCCTTCATGCGTGGGTGGCATCGTACCACCGCGGCGACGTCCTCCGGGAAGAATCGTTCTAGAGTAGGCGCCCATGCCGTCACTGATCTCTCGCGCGGGCCAAGGCGCCCTCCTCGTGTCGTTCGTCCTCGTCGCGGGCTGCCGCGACGAGCCGTCTCCCACGCCGGAGGGCCGTGTTTCCCAGGTGCCCGCGAACGAAAAGCCCGCTCCTACGTCCCTCGCCTCGGCGAGCCCCAAGGCCACGCCGGCCCCGAAGCCCACGCCCGCGCCCACGCCCCGCGCGAGCGCCGCGCCCGCGTCCGCGCCGAGCGCCTCCGCGTCCGCGGCCGTCGAGCCCCCGGCCCTGCCGCCCGATCCGCCGTTCGACTGCGACATCGTCCTCACGCCCGAGGAGATCAAGGCCGCGTGTGGCGTCGAGGTCGAGGCCGACGCGAAGCAGCCGACCGAGGACGTCGGCGCCGAGCCCACCTGCAGCCGTCGTTGGAACAGCAAGGATGCGGGCACGTTGAGCCTGCTCGTCGTGCGCCACGCGAGTGACGCCGAGGCCAAGGACCGCTTCAAGGACATCGAGGGCGAGGTGAGCGGGATCGAGGCGATTTCAGGCCTCGGCGACGTCGCGCGCCGCTACGTGAAGAAGGGCGCGGGCGGGCACCCGATCTTCAACGTCGAGGTCGTGAAGGGCCGCTTCGACGTCCAGATCTTCAACCCGAAGATCACGCTCGGCGACACGACGGTCGGCCCGGTGTGTGATCACGCGGGGCTCGAAAAGCTGCTCGCCAAGGCGGTGACGCGCCTGCCTTGATCACGCTCAGCCGGGGGGGCTCTGGATCGGCCGGACCGTCCCGTCCGCGCCGATGCGGATCGCCTTGATGCCGCTCACCGCGTGGAGAAGCAAGATGGCCGCGTCTCCACGCGGAAAGAGCCGCATCGCATGCAGCCGCCCCGCGCCGTTCACGTCCTGGCTCGCCTCGTCGTAGACCACGACGTCGGGTGCGGTCGTGATCGACGCAGGCGTCGCGATCCGCGCGCGCACGCCTGCGTCCGGCGTCCGCCAGACGACGAGCAGCCGTTCGCCGAAGGACGCCGCGAGCACGGGGCTCTCGCCGTTCGACGGCGGCGCCGGGCGCGACATCGGATCGCGACCCCGGAAGAGCTCCTCGAGCGCGAGGACGATCGGCTTGCAACTGTCCTTGTTGCACCACGCGCGCCGCACCTCGTGGGTCGTGTCCGCGCCGTCGCCCCGGCGGAGCACGAGCGTCGCCTGCGCCGCCTCGTCGTCGCACGTGACGATCTCGGAGACCACGACCGTGCCTGCGGGCCGCGGCAGCTCGTCGGCGCGTACGAGCGGAGAGCCGCCGCGATCCTGGCGGCGCGTCATCCACATCGAAGCGCCGTCCCGCGCGAGGATCACGAGGCTCTTCGGCGCGCGGCACGCGGCGAGGTGCACGGCGTCGTGCGGGAGCGCGCCGGCGTCCTCGATCGGACCTGTCGGACCTTTGACGGCGCCGAGCCGCCGCAACAAGAGGTGCGGTTTGCCCGCGCGCGGCTCGATCCACGCGAGCGCGTCGCCGAGCACGAACACGCTGGAGAAGCGCACCCGCGGCGGCGGATCGATCCGCACGCGATCGAGCCGCCGCGTGCCTTCGCTCCGATCGAGCCAGAGCGCGAGCTCCTCGCCGCGCTTGCCGAGCTCCATCTCGACGACCCCCACGACCTCCTTCGCCGTCGAGAACCCGCCGACCACGTGGTACGGCTCGCCGAACGCCTGCCCCGTGTCTGCCCGGTAAAACGTCGATCGCGCCGAGCTTCGATCGGCGACAAGACCGGGCCCCTCGTCGTCGGCCGCGGGCCAGAGGTGTGGCCGCGGCAGGCGGGCGCGCGGCGCGAGCGGCACACACGACGCGGCGTCGAGGCCCGCGGGGAACAGGCACGTCGTGTGCGGACCGCCCCGATCGCCGCGGAACACGAGCCGCAAGGTTCGTCCCGGAACGAGGTCCGCGGCGTGATCGCCGAACCCGATCCGCTCGGCGAGGTTCGGCGCGTCGAGGTCGGCCGGCGACGCGGGCGCGGGCGGCAGCGGCACCTCGCTCGGCCCGCCGTCTGGATCGACCAGGCTCCAGAGCGACGGGAGCGGGAGATCCGTGCGGGTATACATGTCCCGCGCCTTTTCGATCACGCGGGCCGCGAGATCGGGCGGCGGCGCGAAGGCCGCGCGACCCCTGCGCCGCTCGGCGTCCGCGAGCGCCTCGGCGTGCGCGGCGCATCGACCGGGCCATCCTGGGCCCGTCGTGGAGAGGCGCTCGGGATCGGGCAGCGAAACGGCCGTGAGCAGGATCCTCCGCAGCCGCTCGTCCGGCGTCTCGCGCGCGGCGGGCGGCTCGCCGAAGAGGCAACGGAAGAGCGCCGCGCCCGCGCGTTTCGCGTCGCGCGCCGCCGTGAGGCGCGGCAACCCGAACCAGACGCCCGCCGCGGCGAGCGCGAGCCCGAGCGCGCCGAGCGCGCCGATCACGAACCTCCGCCGCCGGTTCGCGCCGCCCTCGGGTTTCGCTTCGGCTTGCGCTGGGGTGGCTTCGCCCTCGGGTTTGTCTTCGCTCACGGCCAATCGCTCGTCTGCGAGAGGATATACGATCTCCTGGGGCACGAGGTGAGCGCCTCGTCGCCCCGATTGACGCCCGCCCTTTTTTGGCAGTAATGGGAGGAAGGTTCGCCCCCCAAAATTCAGCACCGAGAGGTCGACCATGACCGACCCCTGCATGGATCCGTACGAGGCCATCGCCTATGGCCGCTTCACCGCGGCGCAGATCAACACGCTTTTGCTCGGGCTCGATCTCGAGCTCGACGGGACCCTCCGGCTCATGGCCAGCCGCGTGGCCACGGCCAGCGAGTCGCTCGAAGCGGCCTTGCTCCGCGCGGGTGTCCCCGAGCTCTTCCTGCATCGCGCAGCCGAAGGCGCGCCCGACGCGGTCCAGGCCGCGCGCGAGACGCTGCGGAGCCTGGTCCACGATGCCGAAGCTTGCCGCGACGGCTTCATGCTCACGTCGCGCCTCTTGCAGGGAGAATCGCTCAGCACGGCCGTGCGCCGCACGCCGACGAAGCTCATCACGCGGCTCGCGCACGCGCGCGAGGCGATCGAGAAGATGAAGGATGTGCTGCCCGAGCACGCGTCCTGGTCGGCCCGTGTGGAGCAAGCGCGGGCTGCGCTCGCGGCGTTCGACGACGAGGTGCACGCGGGCCGCTCGGAGCGGCGCTCGATGACGGCGGACGTCGCCACGGCGTGGAACACGTGGCAACGGGCGTACGCGTCGGCCAAGCATGTGGTGCTCGGGGTGCTGGCGGGTGTCGACAAGGTGCCGCTGATCCGGGAGGTATTCGACGACCTCGCGGACGAGAGCCCCTCGCGGCTCAGCCAGCTCCCGCAGGTGCCGGCAACGTATTGAGGCGGGGCGGGGGCGGGAGCGGGAGCGGGAGCGGGAGCGGGAGCGGGAGCGGGAGCGGGAGCGCAAGCGCGAGCGCAAGCGCAAGCGCGAGCGCAAGCGCGGGGGGAACGGTATGCAGGGGATCCCGCTCGGGGACGGCGAGCGTACCGTCGTGCTCGGCCTCTTCAAGGCCAAGCCGTGCTCGTCGTCCTCGCGCTTCGCGCTCCGGGCGACTCCGCGCGGTGCTGCGCAGCCTTGAAGAGGCCTCCGCGCGACGGTGCGGGACGGGGGGCCCCGGCGATTGGGTCGTCGGGCGGAGGGCTCGTTATGCTCAAGCCCGGCAGCCAGCCGAGCGGGCCCGGGACATTCGATCTGTTGGGCTTCACGCACTACTGGGGGAGGACACTCGCTGGAAAGTGGTCCGTGAAGCGCAAGACAGCAAAGGACCGCTTCCGGATAGCACTCAAGCGAGTGAGTGACTGGTGTCGCAAGCACCTTCACGACGAAATCCGCCAGCAGCAGAGGGCACTTGGTGAGAAACTCCGAGGCCACTATGGGTACTACGGTATCCGTAGCAACTCGAAGTCAATCAACATCTTCTTCTACAAGGTGAAGATGACGTGGTGCAAGCGGCTTCGACGCCGCTCGCAATACGCCGAGATGAGCAGACGTCGCCGGACACGCTCTTGCAGGCGACGTACGGCATGTTTCGACTCAAGCGATTCCTGGCGAAACTCAGCTCCCGCCTCCGCGTCGCGGTGCTGCCGTACCTGGAAGGTCAATCGATTCCGGAAATTGCCTCCTCGCTCGGCATCAACACGAAAACCGTCTACAGCCGCCTGCTCCTCGCCCGGAAGCACCTGAAGACGTTCGCGCTCGCGTGACTCGCGCTCCCACTCCCGCTTGCGCTCCCACTCTCGCTCGCGCTTGCGCTCCCGCTCTCGCTCGCGCTTGCGCTCCCGCTTGCGCTCCCGCTCCCGCTCCCGCTTGCGCTCCCGCTCCCGCTCCCGCCTGCCTCCTCATCGGCCTCCCTTCCACCCTTGGCGCCCGCGCGCAGCAAGCCTCCCCCGCCAATCTTCCACCCTGTAGCACCCACCCGGACCGAGAGGACCGACGACATGCAAGCACCCGACGTGAACGCATCGAGCGAGGTCTACGAGAAACAGCGGCCGAGGGGTGGGCCGACGCCGAGACGCTGACGGGAGCGGCGCTCGAAAAGGCCTACGGAATGCTCCGCGCCGCATTCCCGGGGCAACGCTGTAGACGCTCACCCAAATCCGCGGAAAACGTGACCACGAGTTCGGCCTGGTGGGCGTCACGGCGCGTGTCGAGCCCTGGGGCGAGAAGTTCGTCACGACGACAAACCGCGCGTAGGACGGGGGCTT
>NZ_SSMQ01000126.1 GCF_005144585.1 Polyangium fumosum
GTGTTCTCGATCAAGGGCCGCGGCACGGTGGCCACGGGCCGCATCGAGCGTGGCGTGGTCAAGGTCGGCGAAGAGGTCGAGATCATCGGCTTCAAGGACACGCGCAAGACCGTGGTCACGGGCGTCGAGATGTTCCGGAAGCTGCTCGATCAGGGCATCGCCGGCGACAACGTCGGTTGCCTCCTGCGCGGCGTCGAGAAGGACGACATCGAGCGTGGCCAGGTCCTCGCGAAGCCGGGCTCGATCACGCCGCACACCCACTTCATGGGTGAGGTGTACGTGCTCAAGAAGGAGGAGGGCGGCCGTCACACGCCGTTCTTCACGAACTACCGCCCGCAGTTCTACATCCGGACGACGGACGTGACGGGCACCGTCAACCTCCCCGAGGGGGTGAAGATGGTGATGCCGGGCGACAACATCACGATGAACATCGAGCTCATCGCGCCGGTCGCACTCGAAGAGCAGATGCGGTTCGCGATCCGCGAGGGTGGCAAGACCGTCGGCGCGGGCATCGTGACGAAGATCCTCAAGTAAGGAAGAAGCAGCGTCATGGCCGACACCACGAAGATCCGGATCCGCCTCAAGGCGTTCGATCACCAGCTTCTCGACAAGTCCACGAGCGACATCGTCGAGACCGCGAAGCGAACGGGCGCGCATGTCGCGGGCCCCATCCCCCTGCCCACGGAGATCCGTCGTTACACGGTCCTCCGCGGCCCGCACGTCGACAAGAAGTCGCGCGAGCAGTTCGAGATCCGCACGCACAAGCGGCTCCTCGACATCATCGAGCCGACGCAGCAGACCCTCGACGCCCTGATGAAGCTCGATCTTTCGGCAGGCGTCGACGTCGAGATCAAGAGCTAGGAGCGCGCCATGAAAGTCAACGTCTACAACCTCAAGCGGGAGCAGGTCGGCGAGATCGACCTTTCGGACGAGGTCTTCGGCGCCGAGGTCAAGGAGCAGCTCTTCTACGAGGTCGTCAAGGCCCAGCTCGCCTCGCGGCGCGCCGGCACCAAGGCCACGAAGGAGCGCAGCGCGGTCGCTGGCTCGACGAAGAAGCTCTACCGCCAGAAGGGCACGGGCCGCGCTCGCCAGGGCTCGATCCGCGCCCCGCACCACGCGGGTGGCGGTGCCGCGCACGGGCTCGAGCCGCAGGACTGGTCCTACCGTCCGCCGCGCAAGGTGCGCATCGGCGCGCTGAAGAGCGCGCTCTCCCTGTACGCCAAGGAGGGTCGCCTCATCGTCCTCGACAGCCTCGAGCTGCCCGAGATCAAGACGAAGGCGATCGTCGACGCGCTCGGGGCCCTGCAGGCGGGCAAGAAGTCGCTCGTCGTCGACAGCGCCTCGAATGAGAAGCTGGTGAAGTCGATCCGCAACCTCGACGCACACCAGTTCTTGCCGCCGGAGGGCGTCAACGTGTACGACCTCCTCCGCCACGACCACCTCGTCGTCTCGAAAGAGGCGGCCAAAGCGCTCGAAGCGCGCTGCCTTCGGTAGAGGAACACGCCATGCAGCCCGAGCACATCATCCGTCGGCCGATCATGCTCACCGAGAAGTCGGCCCGGCTCCGCGAAGATAGCAACAAGGTCATCTTCGAGGTGCGCCGCGACGCGAACAAGATCCAGATCAAGGACGCGATCCAGGCGCTCTTCAAGGTCGGCGTGGTCGAAGTGAACACGCTCGTCATGCGCGGCAAAGACAAGCGCATGGGGCGCGGCTACGCAAAGCTGCACAACTGGAAGAAGGCGATCGTCACCCTCAAGCCGGGCGACCAGATCCAGTTCTTCGACGAGGAGAAGTCGGAGTAAGCCATGGGTATCAAGAACTTCAAGCCGACCTCTCCGGCGCGGCGCTACTACTCGGTCAGTGATTTCAAGGAAATCACCAAGGCCGAGCCCGAGCGCTCCCTCATCGAGAAGCAGACCTCGACGGGCGGGCGCAACAACTACGGCCGCATCACCTCGCGGTTCCGCGGCGGTGGTCACAAGCAGCGCTACCGGATCATCGACTTCCGGCGCGACAAGATCGGCATCCCCGCGACCGTCGCCGCCATCGAGTACGATCCGAACCGTACCGCCCGCATCGCTCTGCTCCACTATGCCGACGGCGAGAAGCGCTACATCCTCGCCCCCGACGGCCTGAGCGTGGGCGCGAAGCTGGTCGCGAGCCGCAACGCGGACATCAAGCCCGGCAACAGCCTCACGCTGCGCCACATCCCGCCCGGCACCTCGATCCACAACATCGAGGTCAAGAAGGGCAAGGGCGGCCAGCTCGTGCGCTCGGCCGGCGTCGCCGCGCAGCTCATGGCCAAGGACGGCGACTACGCCCAGGTGCGTCTCCCGAGCGGCGAGATCCGCAAGGTGCACCTCGATTGCCGCGCCACCATCGGCCAGGTCTCGAACCCCGACCACGCGAACATCACCCTCGGCAAGGCCGGCCGTTCGCGATGGCTCGGCCGTCGTCCGCACAACCGCGGCGTCACCATGAACCCCGTCGATCACCCGATGGGCGGCGGCGAGGGCCGCTCCTCCGGCGGTCGTCACCCCTGCTCGCCGTGGGGTCAGCTCGCCAAGGGCCTCAAGACTCGCAACAACAAGCGGACCGACGGAATGATCATCCGCCGGCGCGGAACCAAGGGTTGATTGAGCCATGCCGCGTAGCATCAAGAAGGGCCCCTTCGTCGACGGCCACCTGATGGAGAAGATCCAGACGGCGCAGGCCACGGGCGGCCCCAAGAAGGTCATCAAGACCTGGTCCCGCAGGTCCACCATCGTCCCCGACGCCGTGGGACTCACCTTCGCCGTGCACAACGGCCGCAAGTTCGTCCCCGTGTTCGTCACGGAGAACATGGTCGGCCACAAGCTCGGCGAGTTCGCCCCGACCCGCACCTTCCACGGCCACTCCGGCGACAAGAAGGCGAAGGTCGGCAAGGCCCCCGGCGGTCGCTGAGGGTCATTCGAGGGAGCTTCCCAGGGGAAACCCTGGGGAGCTCGCTCGCAAGGAGCTCGTCTCTCCGCTTCGGCGGGGGGGCGAGCTCCTTCGCTTTTCGAATCCCAGCTGCGATCGCGGTCGGCGCGCCGCGGACCCTCAGCGCGACTTGAGCGCGTCCAGCGTCTCCTGGACCTTCGGGTCCTTGGACATCTTGCACGTCCGGCCCATCACCATCACCCAACTGAGCGCGCGGCTGTCCCCCTCCTCACGCGCTCGGTCGAGCAGCGCCGCCTTGTCCGGACAGCTCTTCGCGGCCCAAAGGTCGAACGCGATCCGCGTCGCAGGCGTCGCGCGGCTTCGCACCGCCTCCTGCTTCATGAGCTCCACCGCGCGGTCGGCCGCCTTCGAGCCGCCCTTGCTCGTCGCAAGCGCGTAGAGGACGTCGGGCCCGCGCGTGCCCATCTTCGTGCTGATGAGGTCGAAGACCTTGTCGACCTCGGCGCCCCCCGCGAAGGCCGCCTTTGACGCGAGCTCGAGGATGTCCGAGCGCACGTCCGCGTCCTCGGGTGAGCGCGGATCCGCAGCCACGAGCGACTCGAGCGTCGCCGTCGCGTCCTTCACCTTGGCCGCGCGCACCTCCTTCGCGAGCCGCGCGCGGAGCTCGCGCGAGTTGCCCGCCGAAGCTTGCGCCCGCGGCGCGTCCTCGTCGTCGGAAGGCGCCTCAGCCGCCGCCCCCGGATCCTTCGAGGCGCTCGTGTCGTCGCGGGCCTCGTCGAGGTCCGGGAACGGCGACGAGCGGAGCATGATGGCGAGCACGATCACGGCCACGATGCCGGCCGCGCCCGCGATCCCGAGTACTACAGGGCGGGGCAGGGGCGCAGCGGAATCCGGGGTGCGACCGGGCGGCAAGCCGACGATGGTCATGACGTGGGGAGAGGATACCGGGCGGTGGCGGCGTCTCTCAACAGCCTGCGCAGGTTGTTCAGCGGGTGCTCGACGGCGTTGCGCCGGGGTTTCACCCCGGACCCGTCTGGTCCACGATGGGGCTGCGCTCGGCAAGCCGAGCGCAGCCCCAAACCCCGGGGTTGTCCACCCCTCGACCCGGACCAGGGCACGGCCCTGGGCCTTGGGTGCATCGACCGCGATGCGGTCGATGCAAAGGCGTCGTGGTTGGCCACCCGCTCAGAACGTCCCGCGGACGCCCAGGTGGGCCGGGCCGACGACGAGCTCGGTGTGAGCGGCTTCGGGCTTCTTGTCCTTTTTCAGGCTGAGCACGAAGAGCGTCGCGCCTGCAGCCACGCCGACGGCGCCCACGATGAGGCCCACGTTGGCGACCGTCTGCTGCATCTTGCCCTTGTCGACGTCGCCTTGCCGATCCGCAGGACACGGACCGCCGCAGGTCGCCTTGAGGTCGTCGTACGTCGCATTCGACATCGAGCCGAAGACCGCGAACGTCACGAAGCCCGCGACGCCGAGCCCGCCGGCCGCGAACGCGCCGATCCGCATCCCCGACATGCCCTTGCTGCCGGTCTCGCCGCCGGAGCCGCCGTCGCCGCTGCCGTCGCCGCTCCCATCGCCGCCGCCGGTCTTGGGGCTCGCGAAGCCGATCGACACCGTCTTCGACTCGCCTGCGGCCGTGGTGAGCGATTGCGACGCAGCCGGCTTCGCGCCGGACTCGAGGCGGATGTCCACGGTGCCGGGCATCGCGGGGAAGGGTTTGCCCCAGCGATCCTGGGGCACCTCGACGCCTCCGATGGTCAGACGCGCGCCGCTCTCGGGCGTCGTCACGTCCACGCTCACGAGCGTGAGCTTCGTGTTGAGCTCGTCGCGCTCGACCTTCGCGGTCTCGCCCGTCTGTGCGTACTTCTCGCCGGCGGTTTGGGCCTCGGCTGCGACCTTCTCGAATTCGAGGTAAGCGTCGACGAGCTTGCCCATCTCCCGCAGACAGCGCGCCACGTAGAGGTGCGAGTTCGGGCTGTTCACCTTGGCGTACGAGGCGCGGAACTCCTCGATGGCCTTCTCGAACTTGCCGGTCTTGAACAGGTTCGAGCCGGCCTCGAACTTCTTCTTGGCTTCGGCGACGTCCGCTGCGGAGGGCGTTGCTGCCGCGGCGGGGGCTTGCGCATGGGCGTCCGTCGGCCCGAGGACCGAGAGCGCGGGGAGAGCAACGAAGAGAGCTGCGATCGCGGTTGTTCTGGTTCGCACGGCGCTCAGATTCCGGTGGGATCGAACTTGGTTGTTTTCTTGGTGGTCTTGTTCGTCGTCTTGCTCGTCCCGGTGGACGGCGGACGAACGGTCTTCGTCGTGTTGACGGCAGGCGCCTTCCACGTGGTCGGCGCCTTGTTCTCGCCGGCGGCCGCTTGGGTCGCCTCGGGCGCCGGGACGGCGGGCTCCTCGGCCTTCGGCTCCTCCGCCTTCGACGGTTCGGCCGTTGGCGTCGGCGGCGGCTCGGGCTGCTTCGCCTCCGTCGGCTGCGGCGGCGGCGTGGTGGCTTGCGCCGCGGGGGCCTGCTCCGTCGTCGTGGGCGTGGGCGTCGGCTTTTCGGTCTTGTCCCCGCCGCCCGAGAGCACCACGGCGGCGCCGATCGCGATCGCCGCGAATGCGCCGACGCCGATGAGGACCCGCTTCTTCTTCTGCGACGCTTGCGCGGCGAGCAGGAGGTCGTCGTCGTCCTTTGCGGCCGGCTGCGCGGTCGTGGGGGTCGGGACCGGCACGCTCTGCAGCGTCTCGAGCCTCGGCAAGGGCGGTGCGGCCGGTACGGCGGGGCTTGCCGCGCCGATGTCGCCGAACACAGGGACGTCCGCGGCCTCGCTGCCGGCCTTCGCGGGCGCTTCCGGCTTCGAGTCGACCTTCGGCTCGCTGGTGATGGGCGGCGGGATGCTCGCGCGATCCGCCGCGAGGCTCGCGTCGGCTGCGGCGATCGCGGCGCGCAGCTCGGCCGCGCGTTTCGCGTTTGCCTCGCCGATCACCTTGCGCACGAAGTCGGCGACGTCCTCGTCCGTGATCGGCGTACCGACCTGCGAGGACACCTGATCGATCGCGCGCTGCATCTCGCCGGCCGTCGAGTAGCGCTTCGTCCGGTCCTTCTCGAGCGCCTTCAGGATCACCTTCTCGAAGTCCGCGTGGATGCTCGGGACGAGCTCGCGCGGCGGGATCGGGTCCTTCAGCGCGATGTTCTCCACGGTCTTGAACTCCGTCTCCCCGCGGAACGGGTGCAGGCCCGTGACCATCACGTAGAGCAGCACGCCGAGCGAGAAGAGATCGCTCCGGCGATCGAGCGGCAAACCGCCGAGCTGCTCGGGTGAGAGATACGGCGTCTTGCCTTTGACGACGCCCTCGGCGCGCGTGACGTAGAGACGCCCGCGCGACTTCGCCACGCCGAAATCGGCGATCTTCGCGAAGCCTGACGTCGAGATCAGGATGTTGCCCGGCGAGATGTCGCGGTGGACGAGATCGACCAGCGCGCCGTTGTCGTCGCGCAGCTCGTGCGCGGCGTGCAGGCCTGCGCAGATCTGCGACGCGAGGCGCAGGATGATGTTCTGCGGGATCCCGCCGAGCGTCTTCGCTGCCTTCTGCACCGTGCTCAGCGTGTCGCCCTCGACCCACTCCATCACGATGTAGAGGATGTCGTCCTGCTCCCCGAGGTCGAAGATCTCGACCACGTTCGGGTGCCGGATCCGCGCCGCGACGCGCGCCTCGTCGAGGAACATCGTCTCGAAATCCGGATCGTCGGAGACGTCCGGCAGCATCGTCTTGATCGCGACGGTCTTCTGGAAGCCGCGCGAACCCTGCAGACGCGCGGCCCAGACGGACGCCATGCCGCCCTTCGCGACGCGCAGGAGGATCTCGTACCGCCCGAGCGTGCTGCCGGGCTTCAGGCGATCGAGCGCCGTCGCCTTCGTGCGCGACACGGGCGCCTCGGAGCCGTCGCTCTCGGCTGGCGAAGGCCCGGTCGTCGGCGTCTTCGTGACGACCGTCGGCATCTCGGACTTCGTCACCACGACGTGCTCGGGTTTGTCCTCGGCCTTGGGCTCCTCGGCCTTGGCTTCCTCGGGCTTCTTCGCTTCGGCTTTGGGCTCCTCGGCCTTGGGCTCTTCGGGCTTCTTCGCCTCGACCTTGGGCTCCTCGGCCTTCGGCGCGTCCTTCACCTCAACCTTGAAGGCGTCCGCGTCGTCGTCGATCTCGATGTCTTCGCCGGGCAGCGACTCCGCGACGGGCCGGACGAGCGGCGGCGGCTTGGGCACCTCGGGCTTCGCGCCGACCACCGGCGGGGTCGGGGGCTTCGGGATGCTGATGCCGGGCTTCTGCGGCAGCGGCGCGGCCTTCGCCGGCGGCGGCACGACTGGCTTTTTCGCCTCGGCGGCCGGGGCGCCTTCGGGTTTGTCGGCCGGCTTGTCCGCGGCCTTCGCCTCCGCGGGCGCCTTCGCCTCGGCGGCGGGCTCGACCTTCGCGGCGGGCTTCGGCAGGGCGGCGGCTGCGGGTTTCGGCGGCTCGACGCCGCCCACGAGCGTCCGCTGACGCGTCATCGGCTTCGGGGCGCCGAGCTTCGGCACGGTCGGGCCTGCGGCCTTGTCCTCCGCCGCGTCTTTTTTCTCGGCGGCGGGCGCGGCCACGGGCGCCGACACGGCGGGCGCCTTCACGCCGAGCGGCGCCTTTCCGTTGGCCCCGGGCGCCGCGACACCGACGACCGTGGGCTGCGGCGGACGCGCGGCCGCAGCGGGGACGGGCTTCGGCCCGGCGGCGGCGGCCGGCGCCACGGCGGGCGACGCGGCCGGCGCCACGGCGGGCGACGCGGCCGGCGCCACGGCGGGCGCGGCCCCCGGCTTCGAGGCGAGTTTCTCCACGAATGCGCCCACCTCTTCGGGCTTGGCGAGTTTGTCGGCCGGGACGCTCCGGAGCGCCTGGAGCAGGCTGTCGAGCGACGCGCGTTTCGCGGGATCTCGCTCCAGCGCCTTCGGGAGCGCTTCCTCCAGCGCGGCCGGAAGGCCCTCGATCATCACGGACGAGAGCTCCTGGATCGGCCCGGAGAGGACCTTCTGCACGACGGCCGCTTCCATCTTGGAGGCGAAGAGCCGCTGCTTGGCGATGATCTCCCACAGGATCACGGCGGCGGCGAACACGTCGCCCTTGGGATCGATCGTGCCCGTCGGCCCGCCGGGCGTCGCGGCGCTCATGGCCTTCACGCGCTCGGGCGGCGCGTACGCGAGCCGATCCTGCTTCATGATCCCGTGCGGACCGAGCTTCGCGAGGGCCCGCGCCCAGCCGAATCCTCCGACGCGCGTCACGCCGTCCTTGCCCACTTGCACGTGGAACGGGCTCAGCTCGCCGTGTGCGACAGGCTCGCTTTGCGCGTGCGCCGCCGCCAGACCTTCGAGCAATTCGAGGCCGATGCGCAGCGCGATCGGGAGCGGGATCCCGGCCGTCTTCGCGTTCGTGACCAGCGACGAGAGCGTCTCGCCTTCGAAGTGCTCGGCGACGACGAAGATCTCTCCGTCCCCGACGCCCGTCTCCACCATCGGCACCACGTTCGCGTGCGTGAGGAGCTTGCCGTTCTTCGCATCGCGCAGGAACGCCTCGGCGACTTCCGGCTTCTTCGTCACGTGCTTGTGAAGGCGCAACACGACGTAGCTCTTCGTGCTTCCTTCGGTTTGGGCGAGCCAGGTGGACGCCACGCCACTGCCGGACATCTCCCGCGTCAACTCGTATTTCCCGAGCTTCGAAGCCGATCCAGTGGCAGTCTGAGGTTCGAGCGCCATTGCGGTCGCATGCTATCAGGTTCGTAGAAGTCGGATCCAGCAAGCTTTTCAGGTTGCACGGCCGACGCCCCTCGCGCGCCACGCAGCTCGAAACGCGCTGATCGCAGTAGCGAGGCACACGTTCAGCACTGGGCTCGCAAGTGACCATGTCGCCGGAGACGTTCCCCTCGCGTCCGCGCCTCGCCGATCACGCTGTCGTCAGGCGACATCGCGTGGGCGAGGAAGACTTCTGGGTGCTGCACGACCAGCGCTCGGGCCTCGCGTATCGCCTCGGCGCGCGCGAGTGGGGATTGCTCGCGCAGGCCGACGGATCTCGTGATCTCGAAGGCATCGTGGCCGCAGCGTCGCGCGCGTCCGCGTTCGCGAAGGTCGAGACGCTACGCGCGTTCCTCGGCGCTCTTCACGCGGCCGGGCTGCTCGCCGAAGGCGTCGCGCCGCTGCCCGAGCCGAAGGCCCGCGGCGCTTCTCGACCGCTCGATCCGCTGCCTGCTTTCTCCCTCGCGTGCGACGGCCGCGGGAGCTGCTGCCGTCTCTACGCCTCCGTGATCTTCCGGCCTGTCGAGGAGGCCTACGCCCGCGCGCTCTTGCCGCGGGTGCTCGACGCCGGGGATCATCCCGAACGCGCGTTCACGCCCCTGCACGGCTCCTCCGCCTGCGGCGCGACCTCCGTGCCGATCGTCGACGGCCGTTGCGCCTACCTCGACGACGGCGGCCTCTGCCGCCTCCACGCGGCGCAAGGCGCGCACGTAAAGCCGCTCGGGTGCCAGATGTTCCCCGCGCTCTTCGTCGACGATGGCGAGGCCGTACGTGTCGCGCCCGCCGTCGAGTGCGCCTGCGTGCTGGCGAGCGCGCTCGATCCCCGTCCGGAGGGCGCCTCGCTCGTGCCCGAGGGCGCGCGTAGCTCCGCGGAGCTCGACGAGGGCATCCTGATCGTCGAGCTCCCGGAGACGGTGCTCCTCACGCCGGGCAAGCACGCCACCCGCGCCGATCTCGTTCGTTTCATGCGCGCCGTCGCCGAGGCCCCTGCGCCGGTCGACACGGCACGCGCGCTCGCGTCCCTCGCGACCTCCGTCGAGATATCGAGCCTCGATCCCGCCGCCGCGACGCGCGCCCTCGCCGCGCCCGCGCCCCTCGATGCCGAGCGCTTCCGCCCCTTCTTCGCCGCGCTCGCCCATCGCGCCTCCCGCCGCGCCCGTATCGACGCGACCTTCCGCGCCGAGCGAGATCTCGCGCGCCATGCCGTTCGCTGGATCGAATCCACGTCCCGCGCGCTCGCCGAGGACCCGACCCTCGCCGCGCCGGCCACGCCCACGCGCGCCCACGCCGAGGCCTTTTATCTGCGCGCGGGCGCGCATGCCTACCAGCTCGTCTCCAGCGATCTTCCCCTCGCGCACGCGCTCCGTGATCGCGCCGCGCGGCTCCTCCTCGCGCGCGCCTTGCCGCTCGTGATCACGCCGGACGAAGCGCGCGACGAGCCTGCGCTCGCGCATCCGCTCGCCCTCGTCGAGGCGACGCTCCGGGGCCACGGCCTCGATGCGTACGCCCACGACGTGCCGGGCGCGGTGGAACGCGGCGATCGCGTGCACGCAGACGCTTCGACGTCATAACGATTCGAGGAGGATCGAGCCCATGACGATCGCGAGGGGGGACCGCGGTGTGCTCGTCGAGCGCCTGCTTTTCATCATGGATCAGAAGAACCACTGGGCCTGGCCGAAGCTCACGAAGCCGGGCCTCTCGCGCGCCGCGCTCGCCGCGCACTTCCGCCACGAATACCGGACCTACGTGCGCGACTTTCCGGTGCTGCTCGCGCGTGTCCTCGGCCAGGGACCGCCCGACGACGTGCGCATCGCGCTCGCTGAAAACCTCTACGAAGAGCAGACCGGAAAGCAGAGCCTTGGCGTCCCGCACCCGGCCTTGTTCCTGGAGATGCTCGACGGGCTCGGCATCGATCGCACCTCGATCGAAGATCCCTCGATCCCCCTCGAACCCGAGGCCCTCACCTACCGCGCGATGCTCGACCGTGTCAGCGCGAGCGCGCCCTGGCAGATCGGCGCCGCGGTCCTCACCGTCTTCGTCGAGGGCAGCGTGAACGAGCGCGCCGAGCTCGAAGGTACACGGAAACTCCCGCCGATCGACGAGGTCATCCGGACGCACCCGATGGTCCTGCACTACGGCTGTCCCCCCGAGCGCATGCGCCTCACCCGCGCCCACCGCGCCGTCGAGGGAGGCCATCGCCGCGACGCGTGGAACATGCTCCTCGCGCACGTCCCGCCGCAGAGCGACCTCGCCTCCTCGATCGTCGACGCGATGAACGAGGCCCTCACGCTCTGGCGCGCGTATCGCTCGGCCGTCGCGCGGCACCTCGTCTGACCCTCACCGCCCGGTCCCTGGCCTCGCCTCGTGCTGCGCCGCCTCGCGCGCGCGTCCCGCGGCGACCTTCACCGCATCCCCGACGGTCGCGCGGAGCAGGAGCGCCGCCCCGAGCCGCGCGGCTTCCAGCGACGGGAGCGACGCCACGGCGAAGAGCACGAGCGTCGCCGCGATCGTGATCCCCGCGATGCGCCCGTGCACGCCGCGCGCAGGCGGCCGCATCGACGATCCTCGGGTCCGCGTGAACCCTGTCGAGGACGGGTGCGCGCCCATGAAATCGGCGAACGCCTCCTCCAGCGCGAGCCGCAGCGATCGCGCGTCCGGATACCGCCGCCGCCGATCCTTCTCCAGGCACTTCGCCACGAGCCGCCGCGCGCCCTCTGGGATCCAGCCTGGCAGCGGGCCCGGCTCTTCCGTGAGCACCGCGTCGATCACCACGTCCACGTCCGTCCCTTCGAACGGCGCCCGCCCCGCGAGCGCCTCGTACAGGACCGCCCCGAGCGCCCACAGATCCGCGCGCCCGTCCACGTCCTCCTCGCCGCGCGCCTGCTCCGGGCTCATGTACTGCGGCGTCCCGAGGCCCGGCGGCGTCCCCTCGTGCGCCGGCTCGTTCGGCTCGCTCGACCGGGGGAGCGTCGGGACGAACGGGGAGGGCAGGGCATGCGCGCTCGTGGCCCGCGAGCTGCACCCGAAGTCGAGGAGCTTCGGCACGCGCCCTTCGCCTGGTACGTCCGCGAGGAAGATGTTTTCCGGCTTCACGTCCCGATGCACGATCCCCTGCGCGTGGATCGCCTCGAGTCCGCGACAAACCTCGATCGTGATCGACAGCGCCTCGGCGACGGGCAGCGGCTCGCGCGGGCGCAGCCGCTCGGCGAGCGTCTCGCCGCGGAGCAGCTCCATCACCAGGAAGCGCCTCCGCGGCTCCACCTCCCCGGCGTCGAGGACACCCACGACGTTCGGATGGGAGACCTGCGCGGCGATGTGCGCCTCGCGCACGAAGCAGGGAGCGCTGGTGCCGTTGCTCGGGGGGGGTGAGAGCTTGAGCGCCACGTCCCGCCCGATCCGTTCGTCGCGCGCCCACCACACGGTCCCCATCCCGCCCGCTCCGATCGCCCGGATCAGCCGGTACCGGTCCCCCAACAGCTCGCCCGCTCGGGCCATGCTCCCCCTCCGAAGAGAGTGCACGGTTGCAGGAAACGCGCCTCCCCGTTTTCCCGAGGAGAAGCGCGGGTTCTAGGGGGGCAAACCGCGGAGGACGTGCGTCGCGAGCGACGCGCCGAGCTCCCGGTAGCCCCGTTGCGTCAGGTGCACGCCGTCGCCTGCCGCGCGCGCGGGCGACTCCGCGGCCCACGCCCGGATCGAGCCGTCGCCGCCCATGACGGCGTACGTGTCCCAGAAGCTGCACCCCGCTTGCTGCGCGCCCTCGCGGATCGCGTCACGAACGAGCGGCGTGCGTGCGCGCGCGTCGGCGCGATCCGTCGGCGCGAGCGCGAGGCAGTCCGTGTCGGGCGCGAAGCGGCGGATCCGCTCCACGAGCCGCACGAGCCGCTGCGTGTACTTCACCGGATCCACGGCCACGTCGCCCGCCTCGTTCGTCCCGTACTCCAGCACCACGAGCGAAGGCTTACGCCGGGCGAGCTCGGCCCCGAAGCTCGCTTCATCCCAGGCGAGCGGCGTCCCGAAGCGCGCCCCGTTGATCCCCAGCGTATCGAGCACCACGCCCGGTCGATCGGCCGGATCCGTCTCGATCACCACCCCGCAGAGCTCGGGGTTCCCGCGCGTGGGCACCACCTGCAACGTCTCGCGCCCTTCGCTCACGAGCGTCAGGTGCCGGAGCTCGCCCGGCGGCTCGGTCGCGGTCGTGCGGATCTTCTGCTTCGGCCCGGCGCCGAGCGAGACCTCGAACTCGTCGCCGGGCGAGCGCAGCCGGTAACACACGTCCCACGACAGCCGGCTCGACAGCCCTTCGTCCGTCACGTTCACCCGCGCCCAGCCGCTGCCGGCTGCGCCCGTCGTCACGACACCCCCGAGCCCGAACACGCCGTCGCCCGTTCGTGACGATGCGGCCGGCACCTTCGGCCGGATCGTCCACTTCTCCTCGGTCGAGAGCTTCACGCCGTCGTGCCTGTATTGCTTCCAGCCGACGTGCACGAACCCCGGCCCGGCCTTGCCGAACCGCTTCTGCAGCGCGTCGCGCAGCGCCCCGGTCCAGAAGTCCGCCTGCCCGTGCGAATCGCCGAGCCAGACGATCCGCACGTGCGCCTTGCGACCGCCCCGCGCGAGCTCCCGCAAGGCCGCCTGGAACCGCGCAAGCTCGGGCTCACCCGCCGGGAGCGCGGGCGCCGGGGCTGCCGACGTGGCCGCTTCCGGCATCGCCGTCTCGATCGGCGCGGCCGCGCTCGCCGACGCGGGAGGCGCGGGTGCTTCGACCGACGCGGACGCGGACGCGACGGGACGCGACGGGACCGGCCCGGCGTCGGCCGGCTGCCGATGTTCCCCGCCGCAGGCCGCGGCGACGAGCGTAAACAGAGCTCCTGCCCAGAGACCTTCAGGAGAACGGATCGTACACCTCCGCTTCGCCCCCCGGCGACGACGACGGCGGCCGCGGCGCCCGTCGCGCGCTGACGTGCTCGGCCACCTCGCGCACGAGCTCCTCGGCGTACCCTTCGAACGGCGCGCACGTGATCCCCGTCCCCGCGAGCGCGCTCGTCGCGGCGCGCGCGTCGTACCGCACGCTCCGCGCGATCTGCTCCAGGAACGCCTTCGGGCTGCGCACGAAGCGCTCGATCCCCGGCGTGCGCAGGAGCATCGCCGCCGCGCTCGCCGGCACCTGCCGCAGCGAGCTGCCCCGCGCCGCGCGCGCGAGCACTTCGAAAAACCGCCGCGCCGAGATCGGATGCGGATCCACGAGGTGGAACGTCTTGCCGCGCGCGCCCGGCATTCGCCCGAGCGCGCACGCCGCGCGGACCACGTACTCCATCGACACCACGTGCACCGGCGCGTCGCCTCGTTGCGGCAGCGGCAGCGGGATCTCGGCCGGCGTCGTCAGCGCGAGCAGCGCCGCGAGGTGCAGCGCGTCGAGCCGATCGCCCGGCGCCGACGCCCCGACCACCGCGCCGGGCCGCACGATCACCGTCGGCACGCCCTTCGCGCGCCGGACCAGCGCCTCGGCCCGCATCCGTGCTCGCGCGGCCTCGTCGTGGAACTCCTGCCCCGCTTCCAGATCCTCCTCGTACACGACGCCCGTCCGGTCCCCCGACACGGCCGCCGTCGAGTGCACGACCAACGCTTCGAGCGCGCTCGCGGCCCGCGCGAGCTCCAGGATCTCCGCCGTCGTCGCCACGTTCGCCCGCGCGGCCGTGGCCTCGTCCATCCCGACCCACGCCGCGTGCGCCGCGTGGTGGATCCGATCGACCTCCGACGCGAGCTGCCGGTACTCCGCGCCCGAGAGCCCGAGGTCCATCGCCGCCGGATCGCCTTCGAGCACGCTCGTCCGCGCCGCGGCCTCCTCGCCGAGCGCGACGAGCGCCCGATCGGCCTCGGCCTTCTCCGCGGCGTGCACGACCACGTACACGAACGCGCGTGGGTTCGTGGAGAGCACGTGCTCGGTGATCCGCTGCGCGTAGAGCGAAGGGAACCCGTTGATCAGCACGACCTCGTCGTGACCGGGGCGGGGCACGCACCGAGCTTACCGCATGCGAACCACGTCGACCGGGGTGAAACGGGTGGGCGATTCGTACTAGCCTGGCGACGTACGATGAGCGCCTACGCCTCGCCCCTCCGCGGACGTCCTCGACGTGCCGTGACTCGTTTCGCCCGCGGGCTCCTCTTCGCCGTCGCCCTGGCGCTCCCCGTGACCCTCGCGGGTTGCAAGGGGGAGCAGCCTCCGCCGCCGCAGAAGGTCGCGCCCCTCGAGCCGATCCCTGCGCCGGCCGGCCACCTCGCCGACGTCTTCGTCCCGAACCCCGACGAGGCCTGGGCCAAGGCCCGCGCGGCCGTGGGCGGACCTGCGCTCTTCCTCCCCTCGAACGCGAGCAACCTCGCGGTCACGTTCCTCGGCTTGCCGCTCGCCGTCTCGGCCGAGATCGACGGCAACCTCCCGCTCGTCGGCGCCCTCGTCGAGCGCCCCGGCGGAGGCCGCCCGCGCACGGCGATGGGCATCCACGTGCGCGACGCGGGCAAGGTCGAGGGCTTGCTCGTGAAGGGCGAGAACGCGCGCTTCCAGATCCGCGTCGACGAGAAGACCTCCATCACCCTCCTCGAACCCAAGGACGGCGGCGCGCGCGCAGTCGCGATCGGCCTGCTCGGCAACTACCTCCTCTTCGCGCAGGACGTGGCGGATCTGCTCGAGGTCGGCCCGTACGTCGTGCGCACCTTGCCCACGGCGAAGATGCCGAAGGCCGACGTCGCCTTCGAGCTGCCGCGCGAGGCGCTCGGCGGCCCGATCGAAAAGGGCCTGCGATCGAGCTGGGAGAGCCTTCGTCCCCGCCCGCGCCCCAGCACCCCCACCGCGGACGGCGCCAAAGCGCCCACGCCGGTCCCGAGCCCTCTGAATGGGCTCATGGACGCGCTCCTCGGCATCCTCGTCGAGCTCGACCACGCGCGCGTCACCCTCGATTTCGACGACCACGCGGCGCACCTGCGCCTCCTCGGCACGCCGCGCGAGGGCTCCACGGGCGCCGCGAACATCGCCGCGATGAGCGTCGGGGATCCGCGCCGCCTGCTCGAATTGCCCGCCGACACCGACATCGCGATCTACCTGCAAGACAGCGCGAGTTCGCGCACGGCCGACGCCAAGAAGTATGCAGACGCCCTCGCGGGCGCGATCGGCAAAGACATCCCGGAGGACGACCGCGCCGCGCTCTCCGCCGCGCTCGTCGCCCTCGCCGAGGGCCGCGGCGATTCGTTCACGGCCGGCGCCTCGCTCCTGTCGACCGGCCCTGCCATCTACGCGCGCAGCGACGTCGCCGACGAAGGAAAGCTCGACGCAGCCCTCAATAACCTCCTCGGCCTCGCCAAACGAAAGAGCTTTGCCACGTGGCTCGGCCAGAACGAGATGGAGGTCAGCACGGGCAAGACCGTCCTCGAAAACCTCCCGGGCGACATTCGCCGCATCCGCCTGACGCGCGCCCCGGGCAAGGACGACAAGGGCAAGAACGACGAGAAGGCGAACAAGGACCGGAAAGACAAACCCGGCAAGGACGGCGACAAGCCTGCCGCCTCCCTGGAGGGCGTGCCGAACCACATCGACGTTCTCTACACGCTCGGCAAGGACGGCCTCGTCCTCGCGGCCGGCTACGACGCCAAAGCCTCGTTCCGGGCCATCCTCGACGCGCCGGGCAAGGAAAACCTCACCGGCCGCGCCGAGGCGAAGACCGCCGTCGTAGCCGTCGGCGACAAGACGGCATTCGTCGCCTTCGTGGATCCCTTGCGCCTCCTGAACCGCCGCGCGGGAAAGGCAGACCTCGGCCCGAGCGCGCCCGTCGTCTTCGCCCTTGGCAAGGGCGGGGAAGGGGTCGGGGCAAACGATCCGTGGATGCGCCTCGACATCGCGAACCTCGCCATTCAAGAGCTCGTCAAGCGTCGCGGCGCGCTCTAGCCCCGAGGGGACGCCTCGCGCTGGGGCTTTGCCCCAGGCCCCACCCGGGGCTGTCCGCCCCGGGACCCGGACCAGCCAGGGGCTGGACCCAGGCTCGATGAACTGCGCTCCGCGCAGTTCATCGAACAGGCCCGGTCAAGACCGGCAGCGACCCTGCCAACCG
>NZ_SSMQ01000127.1 GCF_005144585.1 Polyangium fumosum
GCCTGCTACCGGGCGCTCCGGCGCTTACCCGGACGGGACTCTCACCCGTTGGAGACGTGCAGCGCAAGACCGACCCTCGAACCGGTGTCCCGGCCGTTTGGTCGATCTCCTCACGACGCACCATGGGGGCATCGTACAGGAAAATGCCCTCCCGAGAAGATGCGCGCGCGAGGGCAAAAGATGCTTCCGCTTCGGGCACGGGATCCATTACGCTCGCCGCGATGCCCTACAAAAGCCTCTCTGCACCCCGTCGCGTCGAGTCCCTCGACGCGGACGTCCGCGGCGCGGCCGCGGTCGACAATCCAGGCCTCGTGGCCATGGTCTCCGCCGCGCCCGCGCGCCTCGCCGTCGTGCCGATCGGCAGCGGTACGAACAAGACGGTGAACCTCTCGTTCGGCCAGGGCGACGAGGTGGCGATGCTGTCGCGCGACGTGGCCCTCGTGCGCAGCGAAAACGAGGTGTGGGCGGTGCTCGACATCCACCACCGCGCCAAGCTCGAGCGCGTCGCGGGCGACGTGCGCTCGCTGCGCGGTCGCCCCTCGGGAGAACACGCGCTCGCGCTCACCTGGGACGGCAACGCCATCCAGCTCTCGGTCTCGGGCAACGAGGTCGAGGCGCGGCCCTTCGCGCTGCGCGGAAACGTGAAGGTCGCGGACGTCGGCGCCGTGGACACGACGGTCGTCGTGGAGGTGCCCGGCGGGCTCGAGCTGCGCATGCACCCCGGCCCGACGCCGGAGCCCGGCGCCAACGGGCGCGTGGGCCTGCCCGCCGAGGCGAAAAAGTTCGACCGCCTGAGCAGCGGCGCGGCCCTGCACGTGCTCTACAAAAAGGGCGACAGCGCCGCGTGTATCGTGACCCAGCGCGGCGGCCGGCTCGCCACGAAGATGGTCGACATCGGCGTCCCGATCACGTGCGCCGCGGTGAGCGAGACGAGCCTCGTCGTGGGCTTCGCCGACGGGCGCGCGGCGCTCTTCGACGGCGCGACGCTCGACGCCGCGGGCGGCGGGCCGATGACCCCGACACACGCGCTTTCCCTCGGCGCGCGCGGCGAGCCGACGACGATGCTCATCACGAACAAGGGCTCGGCCTGGGTATGGGTCGGGACGAGCGGCGGTGAGGTCGTGCGCGTGTCGCTTCCGCGGAAGTAATCGTTCCGGGCGCCCGCGCGTCCGTCGCGGCGCACCTCGTCTCTCCCCCCATCCCATTCTCGTCTCCCCCGACACCGCGATCCATCCCTGATCGCGTGTTTCCTTCAGGAAACCCCCGCTCCCGGGGGAAAGTCTCTGCATGACGCGGACATGCGCCGCTGCCCGGACGACCCGGGCCGACGGCGACCGACCGCCCAAAAAACCTCGCGCCGAATTCCATGGTTTTCTCCGCGATCTCGGCTCGCCCGGTTTTGCAGAGACTTGCAAAGCTACAGGTCTGGAACACATTACGGCCCGACCGGCGGGGCCATGAAAGGACGCAACGTCCGCGACGCTGATTCGGCAGCGGGCGCAAGGGCTTCGTGCGTGCGCCGCCGCGCGCCCTCGGGGGGGCGTGGGCCATACCTACCTTTCTTCATTTGATTGGAAGGCACCATGTCGAAGCAGGAGGCAGCGAACATCGTTTCGGTGGGGGACGTCCTCGCCGGGAAGTACCGCGTGGAGAAGGTGCTCGGGATGGGCGGAATGGGCGTCGTCGTCGCCGCCACGCACCTCGACCTGCGCGAGGTCCGCGCCGTGAAGCTCATGCGCCCCGAGGCGGCGAGCGATCAGTCCGTCGAGCGATTCCTGCGCGAGGCGCGCGCCGTCGTCCGCCTGCGCAGCGAGCACGTCGCCGAGGTGTACGACGTCGGCCGCCTCGACTCCGGCGCGCCCTACATCGTGATGGAGATGCTCGAAGGACAGGACCTCGCCGTGATGCAAAAGCGCCGCGGCGCTTTCCCCATCGAGGAGGCCGTCCTGTACGTCTCGCAAGCCTGCCACGCGCTCGCCGAGGCCCACGCCGCCGGGATCGTCCACCGCGATTTGAAGCCCGGAAATCTCTTCCTCACGCGCCGCGCGGACGGATCCCCCTGCATCAAGGTCCTCGATTTCGGGATTTCCAAGCATACGAGGCCCGAGAACGACGACCCGGAGATGACCGGCGCGCGCGACCTCATGGGCTCCCCACTTTACATGGCGCCCGAGCAAATGCGCTCGGCGAGCAAGGTTTGCACGCGGGCCGATGTGTGGGCCCTCGGCGCCATTCTCTATAAATTGCTCACGGGGCGCGCGCCGTTCCAGGCGGCCACGGTCCCCGAGATCTTCGCCGCTGTCCTGGCCAAGCCCGTCAAGCTGCCCTCCGCCATCCGCCCCGACGTGCCGCGCGGCCTCGATAACGTCGTGCTTCGTTGCCTCGACAAACAGCCGACCCGCCGGTATGCCTCCGCGATGGATCTGCTCGCCGCGCTCCGGCCGTTCGGCCCCTGGGACGTGACGCGGGAGGAGGACGAGGACGCGACCCGTCTTTTTGCTCCCGCGCGCCGCAGCAGCATTCCACCCGGCCGGCTGCGGCTGGTCACGCCGCGAGAAACACTCGAATCGGTGCCCACGATACCGACATCGCCCTCGAAGCCCCCGCCGGAGACACCACGCATGCCGAGCCGTCCTGCGCTCATGCTGGTCGAGGAGCAGGCGCCCGCGCCCGAGATGGCCGAAAAAGACGAACGAAGCATGGGGCCCTGGGAGGGGTCCCCAGCCAAACCCGCGTCGCGGCCGGCGCGGCTCGTGCTCGTCGCGGGCCTGACCGCGCTCTCGGCGCTCGCCGGCGCGGGGGCCGCGGCGATCGGCGTGCAATGGCCCGGCCTCATGGGCATGCCGCAACGAACCCAGGAGTCGCGGGCCCTCGGCGTGCATGTGCCCTTCACGACCACGCGGGAAGCGCTCCCGATGCCCGCGGCGCAGCCGCCCGCGCCCACGGCCGCGGTGACGCCTGCGACGAACGAATTGGATATCGAGATCACGCCTACGGAGGCCGTCGCCCCGACCGCCTCCGCCTCCGCCTCCGCGTCCGCCGGCGCGGGCCGCGCGCCCCTGCGAAAGGCCGCCACCCCGACGTCCACGGCGGCGAGCCCTGCCAAACCCACGCAGCCGGCGCACAGAGGTTACGACCCCTTCACGGGGCGCCATTGATACGGGGATCGAAGGAGCTTCGACATGAGGTCCGGGACGCAAAAGGGAGCCGCGCTGCTCACGGCGATCGCTCTCTCCACCACGATGACGGCCGCCCGCGCCGAGGAGCCCACGTCCGCGCACGAGCTCGACCCGGTCGAGCGCGCGGAGGTGCTCTTCACGCGGGCGATGGAGCTCTCGGCCGAGGGACGCGAAACGGAGGCCTGCCCCATGCTCGAAGAGAGCCTCCGCCTCGATGCCGCCATGGGTACGCGGTACAGGCTCGCGGAATGTTATGAAAAGACGAACCGACGCGAGGCCGCATGTCGGCTCTACACGGAGGTCGCGCGCGAGGCGCAGCGCGCCGGCATGAGCGAGCGGGAGAGCCGGGCCCGCCTGCGCGGCGAGGCGCTGTCGGCGATGCTCGCGCGGCTCGTCGTCTGGGTGCCGAAGGAGGTCGCGGAGACGCCCGAGCTCGAGGTGACGATCGACGGCAGGCCGCTCGATCGCGAGGCCTGGACCGGGGATCCGCTCCCGGTCGATCTCGGCGAGCACGTGCTCGAAGCCATGGCGCCCGGGCGAAAGCCCTACCGTCGCGTCGTGCCCGTGCACGACACGTCCGTGCCCATCGAGCTCAGCGTGCCCACGCTACGCGCCCAAAACGAGGCGCCCAAAACGAGGCGCGCGGAGGTCACGATTCCCTCGACGAACAGGAGCACAGAGACGGAGGCGCCGAGCGTGCGTGCCACGGTCGCGCTCGTGCTCGGGCTCGGCGGCGCTGGCGCGCTCCTCGCGAGCGCGGGCATCGCCGCGGCGGCGCTGGCGACGGGCGGTTTGTCCGAGCCGGCGCGCGGCACGTCGGCGGTCGGCATCGGGATCGGCGGCGCGAGCCTCGTGGCCGCGGGCGTCCTTTGGCTCGTCACACCTCCGGCAAAGGCGAGGCGTGAAGGCGGCGCGGCGATGGCCATCGTACCGACCGTGGGCCCGCTCGGCGGTGGAGCTTCGCTCCTCGGACGATTCTGAGGCGCTCGTCCTTCCCCCGCGACGAGCCCCTTTGGTACCCTCCGTCGGCAACGATGGATTCACGGAGGGATTTGTCATGCGAAACCTGACCCTGTCCGACGTGCGCGCCGGGCTTTTGGACCTGTTCCATCACCGCGACGAGGCGCTGAACACCACGCAGACGGGCAAGCTGTATGGCCCGATCCTGGCCGCCAAGCGCAAGGCGATCGAGCACCTCGAAGACGCGGGCGGCAGGCCGGTCGGGGATCTGACCGAGGCCGACGCGCACCACGACGGGCTCGGCGCGGCGATCTGGCATTACACCGAGGCCGTGCTCTCCCATCCGTTCGTGCCCGAGGAGCGGCGCGCGGCCGCGCGTCGCATTCGCGAGGCGTTCATCCGGGACCTCGGCGTGCTCAGCGACAGCTACGCGGAGGAGGCGGCCGCGGCGAAGCAGAACCGGCCGAAGCTCGCGGAGCTCGAAGCCGATCTGCGCGCCGCCCCGACGCCCGATGGAAAGACGCTCTACGACTGGGCGAGCGCGTTCGTGGACCACGGTGACAAACTCGCGCAGCTCCTCTCGACGCGGGGGCAGGCGACGGGCTTCGAGTATTTCCGCCAGCAGACGGTGCTCCGCGTGACCACGATCGGCCTGCTCGGCCGTTTCCGGGCGGCGCTGCGCGACGAGCTGGTCGAGCACCCGGACCTGCCGCGTGACCTCGACGAGCGGATCTTCGGCGGCTTCGACGAGCTCACGCAGAAGCGCGCCGAGGCGAAGGAAAACGCGCGCAAGTAAAGGGAAGAGGCGCTCAGCCCTTCGGCGCGACGAGCTTCGCGAGGTCCCGCGCCTGCTTGGCGTATTCGGTTTTGCCGAGCTTGTCGTAGCCCTTGGCGAGGTCCTCGTAGATCTCGACCATTTCGGGGGGCTCGGGCTTCGTGAGGATCGCGCTGTTCAGCTCGAAGATAGCCGAGTTTTGCCGGCCCGTGCGCGCGAGGGCCTTGGCGTAGAGGCGGTGGACCTTCGTGTTCGAGACGTCGACGTAAATCGCACTCTCGCCCACCTTGACGGCCTCGTCCCAGAGCCCGCGCTCGGTGAGCAGCTCGAGCAGGCGCACCCATACACGCCGGTCGTGCTGATCGAGCAGCGCGAGCCGCCGCAATGCGTCGAGCTGCCCGGCGACGTCCTTTTCCCCCTTCGCGAGGTCGTAGAGGCCCTGGAGCGGCTCGGCCTGCGAGGGGTCGAACTTGAAGGCGGCCTCGAAGGAGGCCTTCACCCGCGCCTTGTCCTTGCGCAGCTCCGCGAGGTCGGCGGCCTTCATGCGCATGACGTAGCCGTCGTGGCCGTTCGCCACCATCTTGTCGAGGATCCGCGCCGCCTCGTCGAGCTTCTTTTCGCCCATGGCGAGGCGCAGGCGCACGTAGTTCCCGTCGGGCTGCTTCGGATCGAGCGAGAGCGCCTCGTCGAGCACCGCGAGCGCCTCCGGCTTTTGCCCGTCCGCGAAGAGCGCGAGCGCGAGCTGCACGAGCTTCTTCGGGTTTTTCGGATCGGTACGAAGCGCCTTGCGCGCGTCGTCGAGCGGCGGCGCGTGCAGGTCCGGCACGTATTGCTTTTCGTAACGCGAGAGGCGCTTCTTCAGCCATTCGCGGAACTGCCGATCGACCTCGTCGTGCGGCACGCCGAGCGCGCCCTTGATGACGTCCGGCGTGCGTTCGCCTTTGCCCCAGCGCGGCAGCATGGCCGCGACTTTGTCGAATCCGTATTTGTCGGCCATGAAGACGACGAGCTGGCTCGCCGCGAAATAGGCCATGGTCACGTCCTCCACCGAGTCGACGTGGGTGAAGGCGCGGTTGAAGCCGTCGAGCGGCGGGATACGCCCGCCCTTCAGCGCGGCGAAGAGCGCGGGGTCCTCCTCGCGTTGCCATTCGGGCCGGCGAATGATGGTCTCGTACTCGCTGAGCCCCTCGGTGAACCAGCGCGGGACATGGCTCTTCGAATACTGGATCGCGAAGACATGCCCGAGCTCGTGCCAGAGCACGTTGCCCCAGTTGAACGGGCCCGCCCCGGGCGAGAGCGCCGCGAGGGATTGGCCGAAGCAGACGCCCTGGATGCCGACGTTCGGCAGGCCGCTCGTACGGATGCTGAAATGCTCCGAGTCGGCATAGAGCTCGATCGAGACGGGCATCTTCGGGGTAAAGCCATACCGCTTCACCATCGAATCCCACGCCTCGTCGAGCATGCGCGGCACGTACCGCTCGAGGACGGCCTTCTCTTCCTTGTGGTAACGAATGCGGAAGCGCGTGCCGTTCGACGCGACGTACTCCCCGGGGATCGTCTTCTCGAACAGGTTCAGCGTGTTGTAGGCGCGGACGTTGAACCGATCCTTCTTCCACGACTTGCGGAGGGCATCGAGGCCGCCGTCGTCGTCGCCGAGGCGGATCTTGTTCAGGCCGAGCGTCGCGAACGCCTTCATGTCCTGCGCGTCGACCTGCGTGGCCTCGTCCATCATGCGGACGATGTCCTCGTACCGATGCTCCCACTCGGCGTACTCGGCGACGATCTGAAAGAACGCGGAGTACTCGGGGCAGAGCGAGAGGACCTGCTTCTTCGTGGCCTCGTAGCCCGCGAGATCGTCGGCGAGGAAGCGCGTCGCCGCCTTCATCGAGAGCAGCTCCAGGTTCGTCGGGTCGACCTCGAGCCCGCGCTTGACGGCCGCGTCGGCCGCCGCGATGTCCATCGTGCGCAGCGCGAGGCCGGCGCGGATCACGTACGCGGAGGTGAGGTTCGGGTTCACCTCGAGCGCCTGCTTGATCTCACTCTCGGCCGCCTCGAAGTCCATGGCGTTCTCGAGCTTGACGCGCGCCATGGCGACGTGGACGTGTGGATCCTTGGGCGCGAGCTTCTGCGCGGCCTTGACGGACTGGCCCGCTTCGCCGGGGTTGTACTTGTCGAGGAAGAGCTCGGCGCGCCAGAGCAACGTCTCGACCCGCGTCTTCGCGCCCGCCTTCTCGGCCTCGCCATACGCCTGGTTCGCGTCGTGCGCCGAGCGCAGGAGGTGCGCCGCGCGGCCGACGAGCGAGAGGCCTTCGGCGTCCCGATCGTTGATCGTGTCGTCGTTGTACGCCTCGACGATCCTGCGCAGCGGCACGCTCGCCGCCCCGCGTTTTCCGCTACGGATCAAGAGTTCGCCGAGCACGAGCCGCGCCCTATGCGCCGTGTCCTCGTCCGCGACGTCCTTCACGGCGTCGATCGCTTCGCTCACCTTCCCTTGCGACGCGAGCGCCTCGGCGATGAGGGGAGCGGCCTCTATCTTCGCGTCCTTGCCGAGCGACGCGGCGCTCTTCGCGGTCTTCACCGCGTCGGCGTAGCGGCCCTGCAGGAGCGCGAGGCGCGCCTTCTCGACGAGGGCCTGCGCGCGCTCGGGCCCGGACTTGACGGCGTCGAGCTCCTTCTCCGCGGCGGCGTAATCGCCCTTCTGCGTGAGGATCGCGGCGCGTCCGAGGACCTTGCCGGATGCTTCGTCCGCGAAGGATCCGGCGGGCGCGAGCAGGGTGGCGGCGAAGAGGGCAGCGAGGAAAGGACGGTTCGTACGCATGTTCGTCGGGCCGGAAAGGCAGGTTCTTTCTTACGACGCGGGCCGGCCCCTTTCCAGGGGCGACAGAGAGCCAGCAGACGAGCGGGGGCGCGAGGGCTCGACGTCGCTGGCTTTTGGACCGAAAGAAGTCTAGGAGGAGCGGCGCCGTGGGTGTGAGGGCATGCGAAACGGAACGCGCGCAAGAGCGCGAGGGCGCGCACGAGGACACGCGCCGGACGTCGCGACGCGTCAGCGAGCTCGTCGACCAGGGCCTCGTGGCGCGCGGGGAGATGGAGGCGCTCGAACGGGTCGCAGAGCGCTTCAGCGTCGCCATCACGCCCGACCTCGTGGACCTCGTCACGCCGGGTGATCCGAACGACCCGATCGCGAAGCAGTTCCTGCCGAGCAAACGCGAGCTTCGGATCCTGCCGGAAGAACGCGTGGATCCGATCGGCGACGATCCGCACACGCCGGTCAAAGGGATCACGCACCGCTACCCCGATCGGCTGCTCCTGAAGCCGGTCCACGTCTGCCCCGCGTACTGCCGCTTCTGCTTCCGGCGCGAGAAGGTCGGGCCGGGCAGCGAGGTGCTGTCGCGCGAGGAGCTCGCGGCGGCGATCGACTACGTGCGCGCGCACGAGGAGGTGTGGGAGGTGATCCTGAGCGGGGGTGATCCGCTGATCCTGCCGCCCCGCAAGCTCGCCGAGATCACCGCGGCGCTCGCCGCGATCCCGCACGTGCGGATCTTGCGCGTACACACGCGCGTGCCGGTGATGGATCCCGGGCGCATCGACGCGGCGATGATCGCAGCGCTCCACGTGCCGGACCTGACGACCTACGTCGTTTTGCACACCAACCATCCCCGCGAGCTCGGTCCGAAGGCGCGTGAGGCGTGCACGCGGATCGTGGACGCGGGGATCCCGATGCTCTCGCAGACGGTGCTCTTGCGCGGGGTGAACGCGGACGCCGAGACGTTGAAGGCGCTCTTCCGGGAGCTCGTCGTTTTACGCGTCAAACCGTATTACCTGCACCACGGGGATCTGGCGGTGGGGACGGGGCATTTCCGGACGAGCATCGCGGAGGGGCAATCGATCCTGCGCGAGCTGCGGCAAAACTTGTCGGGGATCGCGCAGCCGACCTACGTGCTGGATATCCCGGGCGGGTACGGGAAGGTGCCGATCGGCCCGGGGTATCTCGGGCCGGAGGGCGAGGACGGGCGGCGGACCGTGGAGGATCCGTGGGGGCGGCGGCATGTGTATCCGCCGGGGAGCGGGAAGACGGGGGGCTGAGATTTCATGAAAGTCGGCATCGTCGGGGCGGGCATGGTCGGGAGCGCGGCTGCGTATGCGCTCGCGATGCAGGGGATCGCGAGCGAGGTCGTGCTGGTCGACAAGGACGCGGACCTCGCGCTCGCGCAGGCCGAGGACATTTCGCACGCTGTGCCTTTCGTGTCTGCGACGACGGTTCGCGCCGGCTCCTACCGGGATCTCGACGGGACCTTCGTGGTGGTCCTGGCCGCCGGCGTCAACCAGAAGCCTGGCGAGACGCGGCTCGAGCTTTTGGGTCGCAATGCGGCGGTCTTCCGTGAGGTCGTCGGCGAGGTGCTCGCCGTCTCGCCCGACACCCTTTTGCTGATCGCCACGAACCCCGTCGACGTCATGACCCACGTGGCCACGCGTCTCTCGGGTTTGCCGGCGCGTCGGGTGATTGGATCGGGGACCATCCTCGACACGGCCCGGTTCCGCAGCCTGCTCGGCCGGCACCTCGGCATCGCGCCGCAATCGGTGCACGCTTATGTGCTGGGGGAGCACGGAGACAGCGAGGTGCTCGCGTGGTCGAATGCACGCGCGGGCTCGCTAGCGCTGGTCTCGTTCGCGGATCAGGTCGGCAAGCCGCTCACCGAGGAGGTCCGGGCCGCCATCGACGACGGTGTGCGGAACGCTGCCTACAAGATCATCAAAGGCAAGGGCTCGACGTATTACGGCATCGGCGCGGGGCTCGCGCGTATCATCCGGGCCATTGCGCTCGACCAGCGGGACATCCTTTCGGTCTCGATCGTGACGCCGGAGGTCGTAGGCATCCCGGAGGTCGCGCTCTCGATCCCCCGGGTGATCGGCGCGGCGGGCGTGCTCTCGGATCTGATGCCCGAGCTCGACGTCGCGGAGGTATCTGCGCTCGTACGCAGCGCGACGATCTTGAAGGAGAGCGCGGATTCCGTGCCGCTTTGATCGCGGGATGGAAGGGGGCAGGAGGGGAGCGGGCGGCGTCGGTGATCGACGCGCCGCGCTCCGGATCCAGCGCGAAGATGGGGGGTTCGTCAGGCGGGGCGTTTCAAAGCGGGCGCGTCAGGTCTCGCGCGGGGTCTCCGCGGCCGGCTCGCCTGCGTTTTGCTGGTTCTTGCGGCGGGTGGCGACGCCCTTGTCCGCGTATTGCGTTCGGTACTGGATCGCGGACTCGAAGGTCGCGAGCAGGGCGGGCTTGTTCTCGTCCTTCGCGGTATCGAGGACGGTCTTGGCGAGCCTGCTGATCAACCCCTCGAGTTTGTCCTCATAATAGGCCTCGCTCTCCCGGAGGACCTCGGCGAGTTTGTCGGCCTCGGGGCGCTGGGCGCGGATCTGCTCCAGGGTCTGCGCCGTCTCGACGATCTCGGCATAACAATCCGGATGGATACGCGCCGCATTGCCGTGCTCGGGCATGGCGGCGGCGAGGTCGGCGAGGACGCCGGTGCACCCTGGTTTCGAGCGCTTGAGCTTCGGAAGCTCGCCTTGCTTGACGTCGACGAGCTTGTTCTTGAACGGCATCGCGTCGACGATTCCCTTACCTGTATACTTCCCGATCGCATTCTCGGACATGGTCATCCTCCTTGTGCAGGGGAGTGGGCCCTGTGTGCGCGTTCGACGCGCTCGTCAGCAACGGCTTGGGTGTTCGTCGACATGCTCGACGCGTTCGTCGGCAACGGCTGGGGACTCCGTCGGCATGCTCGCCGCGCTCGTCGGCAACGAGGAGGGGCTTTGTCGACGGGCTCGCCGGGCTTGTCGGCAACGGTCGGAAGCTTCGTCGACAGGCTCGCCGTGGCTGCCGGCAACGGTCGGAGGCTTTGTCGACATGCTCGCCGTGGTTGCCGGCAACGGCTGGGAGCTTTGTCGACATGCTCGCCCGTGGTTGCCGGCAACGGCCGAGGGCTCCGTCGACATGCTCGCCGGGCTTGTCGGCAACGGCTGGGGTCTTTGTCGACATGGTCGCCGCGCTTGTCGCCAACGCCCCGGGGCTTCGTCGACGGGCTCGTCGTGGTTGCCGGCAAGGGCCGGGGGCTCCGTCGACACAGATCGTGAAGGTCGTCGACGTGCCGGCCGGTGAAAGTCATCCGCCAGGCCCGAGAGGACTCCCGCTCGCGACGCGAAAGCTTTTGATGGTTGCGCGCATGGTTGATCCCAATCCCGTCTTTCTCGTACGGCAATGACATGGTCGGCGGGCTCTTCGAGATGGCCGGCCATCGGCCGGCCATCGGCCGGCCATCGGCCAGGGGCGCCTCGCGGACCTGGAGGGTGCTCGGTTGGACGGGAAATCGCGGGGAAACCGCGGTGCGATCCGGTCGGTACGAAGGTTGCTGGGTCGCTGCCGCGGCGCCGGCTCCGCCGGTCATGTTTTCGACACGAGCCACATAAGGAAGCCTTCCATGAAACAGAATTCTTCACGTCGCGTGTTCCCCTTGGCGATCTCACTGCTCGGGGCCGTGTTTGCGCCCCTGGGGTGCGCGGCCGATGACGGCGCGCCTCTCGACCTGGAAGAGGAGGTGTCCGAGGCTCAGCAGGAGCTCGTGTCCTTGGGGCTGTTCGTCATCTCCAACAACACGATCTGGAAGCGCGGCGCCATCGGCCCCGGAACGGGCAACGACTGGACGGGCCTCGTCGCGGACGTCTACGGGGTCACGGGCATGGCCGTTCACGAGGGCGAGCTTTACGTCATCGCCAGCAACTACCTCTACAAGCGCGAGTCCCTGAGCTCGGGGAGCTGGGTCGTGGTGGGCGAAGCCTATGGCGGCACCGCGCTGGCCTCCTTCGACGGTTCGCTTTACATGACCACCTCCAACGGGCTCTTTCTGCGCGGCGCCACCGGCCCCGGGACGGGCAATGACTGGACGTACGTCGGCGAGGCCTACGCGGTCACGGCCATGGCGGCCTACAACGGCTCGCTGTATGCGGTCTCCAACGACGCGCTCTGGAAGCGCGGCGCCATCGGCCCTGGGACGGGCAACGACTGGTCCTATGCCGGCGACGCCTATGCGGTCACCGGCATGGGGAACTACAACGGCTCGCTCTACGTGGCCTCCAATAGCGCTCTTTGGAAGCGCGGCGCCATCGGCCCTGGGACGGGCAGCGACTGGTCCTATGCCGGCGACGCCTATGGGGTCACGAGCATGGCTGCCACCCCGAAGTGCCCGAGCGGGCAGACGCTGGTGAGCGATCTGCTCACCTGCGTGACCCTGACGCCGTGGGCGAATCAAACGGAGCTGCCGGCTGGGAGCAAGATCGCGATTCGCCTGCGGAGGGTCATGACGAACTATTACGGGGGCTCGGAGGTCTGGACGAAGTGGATCGGCGTCTCCGCCTCCGACAACCAGACGATCGACGCGGTCGACGTGGATCTGACGAGCCGCAACATCTTCACGGCGACCACGTACCGGCCGGGCGGCCAGCCTTACTACGACCTGCCCTGGTACAACATGCTCGCCTCCAATGGGAACTACGTGGGCGGGAGCAACGACGGCACGGGCAGGCTCCTTGCCAGCCACGATCTCGCGAACGCGGGCATGTTCGGCCGCGGGTGGAACAGCAGCCAGGCTTCGGAGTTCATGCTCGAGCCCTACCCCTGGGGCCAGCGCGACGCCTGGCTCAACCGGGTGAAGACCCAGGGCGGATACTACGAATTGTGTCTGAGCCCGTTCACGCTCGGCACTGCCCACATCACGCAGTGGCTGAACGGCGGCTATCCGAACTACGGCTGCTACGTCAGCGGCGACGTCGACTATTTCGTCGTGAACTGAGGGGGGAAGGCCGCGCGGAAACTCACGATCCAAGCTGAATGGTGCGAGGGCGTTGAAATGGGAGGCGTGATCCTGCGCGCGCGCTGAAACGCCCTCTGACCCCATGGTGGATCCAGAGGGAACTGTGCGAATCCGGGCGAGCCCGGCGAAGGGGTCCGTGAAGGGGCGCTTCTGTCCGTGCGGGTGGGGAGGGCGGATCAGGGTGCTACCGCAGCATGTTCCAGCGTGGCCCGCTCGAGTTCCAGCCCAGGGACCTGTTCGGATCTTCCGCACGAGAGGCAGACGAGTACGTCGTCGATCAGACGGTATCGCTCGGGGGCGACGGAGCAGTGGCCGCAGGGTCGGGGCTGTTCGAATCGAAGAAAGACCTTCTCGGCCGGAGTCCACGGCGGGAGCGGATCCGGGATTGTCGGCGGCGTGCTGCCCATCGTTGCCAGGCGACAGTCCATGACGATGGCATCGATGGACCGAGCGACCCAGAACCATCTGGCACCTCCGCGAAAGAATCCGAGGCGCGCAAGAGTGGCTTCGTCGATCTCGAAGGGCTTCGCGAAGGAGTGTGACGGTGCGTGAAGCCGGAGGGTCGAGACGACCCGCGGCGCGAGGTAGTGCCCGTACGTAAACGGAGTACGGCGATGCGGCCAGAGCACGGAGAAGCCGCCCGCCGTGATGCGCGTGTGCGCCCCACGAGCTGTCGCGACGATGCTGAACATCTTCCGGTCGGCTGCATGGGGCTCTCCGACGGCAATTCCGGCGAACGCCGCGAGGGCCCGCTCGAAGGACTCGGCAGCCGTTTCATCACGGTTCAAGGCAACCCTCTCGTCTGGCGAACGATCCTTGTCGGGTTCATGGGTGCGTGGGTCAGTGCTTTCACGGCTTGAGGATTTCCTTGTCGAGTTTCTTTCCGATGGCGCGCAGGCGTGCATTGAGCTTCCGTCCTCGCACGGGAATGGCGTCTGCAAGTGCGGGCTGTAGCTTGCTGTAGAGCGGCGCTACGGCAAGAACATCCTTGTCCGTATACAGGTCGGCTCGGGCGGGGAGCAGATACCGCGGGGGCGCTCCGTAGCGAGCCGGCAACAGCGCGCGTTTGACTTCCGCTGCGCTCGTGACATGCGCGATGAACGCGGTGGCATCGGGCAAGCACGTCTCGTCGCAGGTCGTCGAGATGGTCAGCATGTCTACCCACGCAAAGGGATGCGACCCCTTGTCGGAGAGTGGAAGCGGCTTCATCTCGATGTTCTTGAGGTCGAGGCACTCACCTTTGCGACAGGATTCGTGCTCCTCCAACGCGATGTAGTACAGACGCTCGGAGTATCCCACGAGGGCTCGACCACGCTTTCTCGCAAATTGTCGCGCGTAGAAGCCGGTTGCCTCGTGATAATCGGAATCGCGGCACATGCCTGTATCGCAGAGATTGATGGCTCTCTGAAGATTTGCGGTCGCGCTGCTGAGGAGGTTTGTGTCGAGCAGATACGGTTCTGCAGCGGACAGGTCCCCGAGCTCGTCAAGCGTGGCATCGAGGTACAGTTCTCCCAGGGTCGACTTGCCCTTCGCGTCGACCAGAAGTCCTTGATCCGGCGAATGCTTGGCTCCTATCAGCGACTCGATATCTTTTAGCGTGGCTGCGCTTCCGAGCGGGTCACCCGATCGATAGAAGAGGAAGTTCGTGCAGGCCCAATGGGGCAAGCCCCACCACTCGTTCTTGGCTTTCGCGGAGTTCTCCGCCACCTGAACCATGGTGTTCGCGGGGGGCACCAGTTCCTTTGGAAGCGCCTGGATGCGCTTCTGGTCGATGAAGTCAGCCAGGAAGACGCCGTCGAGCTCGTAGACTTGTGCGTTGGTATTTGTGATCGCCTGGGGCTCGTCCTCGTTGTAGTAGTTGGCGGAGAGGTCGATGATCTGCAGGTCGACGTCGGGGTGGGCGCGCTCGAAGCTGTGTTCGATATCGAAAAAGAGGCTCTGCGAATCAGGCAGGAAGGGGTAGAGGGCGACGGTCAACGTACGTCGAGGAGCAGGGGCACAGTCTGCCTTCGCGTTCGCCCCGGCGGCTGGGGTCGCCGCCGGCGCGTCGGGAGCGGGGGTCACCGTGGGCGCACATCCGAGAAGGAGTGCGAATACGGCTGTCAGGGCAGTGCTACGGATGATGGTGGATGGCATGACGTCTCTCCCGTCTCAGTTTCCGTCGGTCGAACGATCATCTGCTGTCAGTTCCGAAGCCCTTCGTCGAATCCATCGGCTTGTTCGGCGCGTGTGCCCAGCTCATCGGGTCCGAAATTCGGCAGCGAAAAAGCTCGCTGCGGCCGCGGTTATTTCGCTCGTGCTTTTAGCACGGCATGCTCCGCCAATAGCAGCAACCGTTTGCCAGCCATACTTGGGCGCATCGGCTACCCACGCGGCGGTGCGTGCCGCCCACGCGGCCTCCTTTGGGGGCACCCTCCACGCTGCCATTGCCTGGTGGGCCGCAGCCGACATGGTCTCCGCTGCAGCATCCGCGTGCTGCTTGCATGGACACGCGGCCCATGCCTCGGCCGCCTCGACCGCGCGGAGCGGCTCCGCGGTATCACCTCGCCCACCCCCGTCCTGACGCCCCGTGTCCCTCGTGCCCAGGCTCCCCGCCGGAAGGAGCCTCAACATGTGTACGGAACAACAAGCGGCAGCCATTCGTGCGGAGGTCTCGCGTATC
>NZ_SSMQ01000128.1 GCF_005144585.1 Polyangium fumosum
AGAGCTTCCGTCGCATCGTGGTACGGTACGAGCGCCACGTCGAAAACTTCCTTGGCTTTGTCCACCTCGGATGCATCGTCGTGTACCTCAGGAGACTCCTGGAAGATTTATGAGATGACTTCTAGTCGAGACCATCGGACGCGATGGCGTGCCCTTGATAGCCGAAAAACCGGCGCGCGAAATCGATGACGGCGGGCTCCAGCTCCGCGACCTCGACCTCGAGCCCCGCGGCCGCGAGCGCGGCGGCGGTCCGCCCGCTCCCGAGCCCGATGACCAACACGGTCCTCGCGTTTGGCCGGGCCGCGCGCACCAGCGTGACCAGGGGATCTGGAGACGCGACGATATCCCGCCTGCCCGCCGGCACGGCTGCTTGTACGACGCCGTCAATGGTCAGCAGCCGCAGTCCATCGCGCTCCTCGACGCGTACGACTCCCTGCGCGCCGGCCCCCTCTGCGAGCACGCCCGGCGGGAGCGTAGGAGCCGCGGGCGGAGGCGGCGCGTTCGGGATCGACGCAGGTGAGGCCTCGCGCGCCGGAGGCGCACTGCCGGTGCACGCCGCAAGGAGCGCGGAGGCGAGCCAGGGGAGGGCGGAGGAGAGAGACCTGCGACGCATGGCGGAAACCTACCAGTTCCACAGGGAGATCACACAGCTTGCGTCGCGCTTTCGCCGGAGTGGCGTCATCCACATTAAAAAGCTCACCGAAAGAGGCAACTGCAAAGGGGAGATTTCGACGCTCGACGCTCGACGCGCCGCCTCGATGCCCGAGGCCCGAGGCCGACGAGCTGGACGACGAGCACGAGGCCGACGGGGTGCCCATCCTGGCGAACGGGTAGGGGGTCCTGGTGGGGCGTTCATCCGTTCCGGAATCGTTCCGAACCCCCTCGAAAGTTGAGCATTGGTCTCATCGCAAGCCGCCGCGCCGGGGCGCTGCCCCGGGCCCCGCGGGGGCTGTTCGCCCCTCGACCCGAACCAGGGCCAGCCCTGGACCCTTTGGGGAAGAACTGCGCGATGCGCAGTTCTTCCCACAGGCCGTTCGTTGCCGGCTGAACCGTCAGCGCTGCCGTCTTGGCTGGCGGGGTCGCTCGTGGTCTTGACTCGGCCCGTTCGATGAACTGCGCGATGCGCAGTTCATCGACCCTCGGTCCAGCGCTGGCGCTGGTCCGGGTCCCGGGGCGGATAGCCCCGGGTGGGGCCTGGGGCAACGCCCCAGCGAGGCGGCCCCGAGATGAGACCAATGCTCAGCCTCGAAAGGGGGGTTTCGGTGCACGCGTTTCTTTGCCCACGAGCTCCGCGATCGAGCCGATCCCCTCCGCGCGCATCCGCGAAAGGATCCCCTCGTGGATCCGCCGCGCGAACGCGGGGCCATCGTAGATGAACGCCGTGTACGCCTGCACCAGCGTCGCCCCCGCGGCGAGGCGCTCCCACGCGTCGTCCGCGTCCTCCACGCCGCCGGCGGCCACGAGCACCATCGAATCGCCCACCCGCGCGCGGAGCCTGCGCAGCACCGCGAGCGCCCGCGCCTTCACGGGCTTCCCCGAGAGCCCCCCCGCGCCGATCTCCGCGACCTCTGCGGCATCCGTCGCGAGGCCATCCCGGCGGATCGTCGTGTTCGTCGCGATGATCCCGTCGAGGCCGAGCTCCCGCGCGAGGTCGCCGATCGCGTCGATGTCCTCGTCCGCGAGGTCGGGCGCGATCTTCACGAGCAGCGGCACGCGCCGTCCGGGCGAGGCGCGATCGAGCGCCGTGCGCACCTCGGCGAGCAGCGGGCGCAGCTTCTCGGCAGATTGCAGATCCCGCAGGCCTGGCGTATTCGGTGAGCTCACGTTCACCACCATGTAATCGGCATGCGCGGCGAGGCGCTCGGCGCTCGCCACGTAATCAGCCGCGGCCTCGGATTCGGCCACGACCTTCGTCTTGCCGATGTTCGCGCCCACGATCACGCCGCCCGGCCGCCGCTTCGCGAGCCGCTCCGCCGCCGCGCGTGAGCCCTCGTTGTTGAAGCCCATGCGGTTCACGAGCGCCCGATCCGCCGGAAGCCGGAAGAGCCTCGGCTTCGGGTTTCCGCCCTGCGCCTCGCCCGTGACCGTCCCGATCTCCACGAACGCGAACCCGAGCGCGCCGAGCGCCTCGAACCCACGCGCGTCCTTGTCGAACCCGGCGGCGAGGCCGAGCGGGCCCGGAAAATCGAGGCCCAAGGCCCGCACCCCGAGGCGCGGATCCCTCGGGCCGAAGAGCCGCCTCCCGAGGGCGCGCGCGAAGGGCAGGGCCATCAAGAACCGGAGCAGGCCAAAGCCGAGGTGGTGGGCCGTCTCGGCGGACATGCGGCGGAGGACCAGGCGAAACAGCAGGCGATACATCGGGCGAGCGACGGGATACGACGCCGCGGGCGTGCGTCAAGGCGCGTCTTGCGCCTCGGCGCGCGGGATGGCAGGAGTCGGGAGCCATGCGAACCCCTGCGTTTTCCGCCGCCGTCCTGGTTTCCCTCCTCGCCGCCCTCCCGGCCTGCTCGAAGGACGAGTCGGCCGCGCCGCCCGGGCCGTCGCAACAACCGGCCGCGCAGACGGGCCTGCCGGACCGCGACCCGGCGCTCGCGCGGAAGCTCGTGTCCGAGGGCGGCGTCCTGATCGACGTGCGCACGCCGGACGAGTACGCCGAGCGCCACCTCGACAACGCCACGAACATCCCCGTGGGGGAGTTCGAAACACGCCTCTCCGAGGTCGAGAAGCTCACGGGCGGCGACAAGACGAAGCCGATCGTCGTGCACTGCGCCGCCGGCCCGCGCGCTGCGCGCGCCAAGAAGATCCTGCTCGAAGCGGGCTACACGCAGGTCACGAACCTCGGCGGGATCAACGACTGGGACACGAAGTAGCCGCTCAAGCCCGGAGGCGCGCGAGCCGCGCCGCCGCCTCGCGCATGCGGCCGGGCTCGCGGACGCGCCGCGCGCGGAAGAGCAGGTTGTGCGGCGTCACCGTGGGCGGGACGAAGGCCGTGATCGTCACCTCGTAGCCCGCCGCCTCCAGCCGGAGCGCCCGCTCCGCATCGACGAGCGACATGACGAACCGCCGCCGCACCTCGGCTTGCCGCGGCATCCCGAGCGCGTCGGCCTTCGCCTCGGCCGCCGCCGCGAACGGCACGCTCGCCGCATAACAGCAGGGGACCACGTACAGCCATTTCGCGCCCGCGCCGCTCGCCGCGTCGAGGATCGCATCGGAGGCCGCCCCGCACGCATGCAGCGCCACCACGACCGCCGGCGCCTCGGGCCAGCACGCCGCGTCGCCCACATCGCCCGCCGCGAGCCCGAGCTCGATCCTCTTGCCGAGCCGCGCGGCCGCCGCCTCGCACGCCGCGATCCGCGTCGCTTTCCGCTCGATCACGTGGATGCGTGAAAACCCGAGCAGCGCGGCGCCGACGAGCCCCACGTACGCCTTGCCCGCGGCTGCGTCCACGAGGAGGGCATCTTTGCGGTGCCGCTCGATTTCACCGAGCAGCGCGGCCACCTCGACCGACTTCTTCTTGTCCTCGCGCCGGAGCTTCGTGCCTTCCGCGACGATGAAGAGCTCGTGCAGGGCTCGTTCGACGGCCTCGGACGTAATCATGACGAAATCCTAACGTGGGTTCGTGGTACGGTGCGCACGTTTCCCTTCTGGAGAACCGCTTCTTCATGTCGGACCATGATTCCTCGTCGGGGCGAACGACCCTGGCCGCGCTTTCCTCGGCCGTTCGTTTCGTCGTCGGCTTCACGCTGGTCGCGGTGGCGTCCACCTTGACCATCCTGATCGCGCTGCTGCTCCTGCCGTTCCGGGTCCTGCGCATCAAGCTCTGCAACTATTACGGCAAGCTCATCGGCTATTCGATCACGAGAATCGCCGGCGTCACGCCCGTCCTCCACGACGGCGAGCGCATCGGCAAGCATCACCCCGCCATTTACGTCGCGAATCACACCTCCACGCTCGACGCGTTTCTCTCGATCTGGCTCTGCCCGGTGGGCGGGTGCGGCGTGATGAAAAAAGAGGTCCTCCGGATTCCCTTTTTCGGCCAGCTCTACCTCCTGTCGGGGCACCTCTGGCTCGATCGGGCGAACAAGGGATCGGCCATCGCGGCGATGTCCGGCATCGCGAGGACGGTGAAGAAGCACGGGCTCTCCATCTGGATCATGCCCGAGGGCACGCGCAGCCGCGACGGGCGCCTGCGGCCGCTCAAGCTCGGCTTCGTGCACCTCGCCATCGCCACGGGCCTGCCCGTCGTGCCGGTCGTCCTCCACGGCGTGCACAAGAACTGGGTGAAGCACACGCTCTACGTGCAGCCGACCACGGTGGACATCGAGGTCCTGCCGGCGATCGATACGTCCGGCTGGCGCGCGGAGACGGCGCGGGAGCACGCCGCCGAGGTGTTCAACGTGTTCGTGGAGAAGCTACGCGACGATCAGAAGCCGCTGCCGGGCGTGCCGGCGGTGGCCGAGAAAGAAAAGGTCGAGCAGGCCGCGGCTTGATTACCCCTCCGCCTTGCTCCCCTTGCTCCCACTCCGCCGCTCGAACCTGAGCCGCAGCACCTCGTCCTCCAGCTCGTTCGCGATCGCCATCGCCCGCCGCTTCGCGTCCGCGCCTTCCTCCCCGCCGACGATCCGCGCCAGCATGTTGAGCGCCATCGCGCGCATCCGCATGTGCCCGCCGTCGCCCGCGTGCCGGCACGCCTCCCGCGCGAGCGCCGCGCCTTCCTCGATGAAACCTTGCTTCCAGCGCGCGTACGCGAGCCCGTTCGCCCGCCGCGCCCGCGCGAACGCCGGACCGTCCTCCGGGATGCGCTGGTAGAGCGCCTCCGCGGCCGCTGGATCCGGCTGCTTGCCGCCCCAGGAGCGGTTCCGCTCGAAGGCGCATTGATCGATCCACCGCGCGAACAGGCAGGCCTTGTCGTGGGCGGGCATCGAGAGCTCGAACAAGGGCTCGATCTCTTCGAGCAGCCCCGGCACGCGCGCCACATCCTCCCGGCTCGCGACGAAGGCCTCCGTGAGCAGCGCCTCGATCCGCGCCTCCGGCGGGGCTTTGCCGAGCAGCGGGCGGATCCGGGCGAGGTGGGTCCGCGCCGCGTCGCGGTCGTCCGCGCGGAGCACGCACGTCGCGTGCGCGAGGGCGAGGAACACGTGCGAGGTCGGCTCTTCGCTCACCGGAGGGCGATCCCATAACCGCAGGAGATCCTGGGCGAGGGGCAGGGGCAGATCCGTGAAGCGCGAGTGATACGCGCCCATCCAGCGGGCCCGCTCGGTGAGCGCGTCCGGCAGGCCAAAGGCCGCGAGCGCGCGCGCCCCCCAGGTCCCGCCGTCGCGCTGGCCGCGCGTCCGCAGCCGGCGCAAGGCGCGCTCGATCGAGTACACGTCGTCCTCGTAGCCGCGGAGCGACGAGAGCCGCTCGGCGACCGCCGTCAGCGACCCGTGCTGCGCGACGAGCCAGGTGACGTAATCCTCCCAGGAAAAGCCGGGGGTTTGGGGGCGTAGCTCCGCTTGTCGGAGCGAAGCTCCCAAGCGTCGACCCGCAGCGTGTCCGGGTTCGTGTCCGGGCATTTTCGTCGCGGGGAGCGTATCAAGGTTTCCGAACAACCAACAAGGAGGACGGCGATGGCGAAGGAACCTGCATTTTTCCTGGTGATCGATCTGGAAGCGACGTGTGACGACGAGGGACGTATCCCCGAGAAGATCATGGAGATCATCGAGATTGGCGCGGTCCTCGTGGACGGCGCGACGCTCGAACCCGTCGGCGAGTTCGCCACCTTCGTGCGCCCGGTCCTCCGGCCGACGCTCACGGATTTCTGCAAGAAGCTCACGACGATCACGCAGGCGGACGTCGACGGCGCGCCCACGTTCCCGGCGGCGATCGAGGCGCTCGGGCGCTTCGTCGGCGATCGCGACGCGCTCTTCGGCTCGTGGGGCGACTACGACCGCAAGCAGTTCGAGATCGACGCGAACCGCTGGGGCGTGCCCTTGCCGCTCCAGGGGCACATGAACATCAAGAAGCGCTTCTCCGCGGCCCTCGGGGAGACGACGCGCTACGGCATGGCGAGCGCGCTCGAGCGCCTCGCGCTCCCGCTCCTCGGGACGCATCATCGCGGCATCGATGACGCGCGCAACATCGCGCGGATCCTGCCTTACGCGATCGGACGGGTGCCGATTCCGGAGACGCGGCCCACAGGGTGAGACGGGACCTTGCCGCCCGCAGGAGCTTTCTTGCCGGCGGCGACGGGCCGTGAAAGCATCGCGCTCGGGGAGGATGATGTCCCGGGCGCGAACGAAGGCGATGACGGTGGCGCTGGCCGTGGCGAGCTCGCTCGGGCTCGCCGCGTGCACGAGCCACGTCACGCTCGCGCCCGCGGATCTGCCGGCGCTCGCCAACGCCTCGCCCGGCCCTTCCGGGCCCTTTCCCACGATCCCCACCAAGGACGGCAAACGGAAGGTCGTCTACGGCCACCTCACGACCGTCACCGTTCTGCGCAAGGGCGCGTCGACGCTCGTGTATCCCGCGCCGATCCGCGCGGCGGCCCTCGGGGATCGGCTCGTCGTGCGCACGCGGGACGACCAGCGCGAGATCCCGCTCGCCGAGATCACCGAGGTCCGCGCCTCGTACGACGATTACCTCGTCCGCGACCGCGTCGCGGGCGGCGTGCTCGTCGGGACGGGGATGCCGTTTTTCGTGAGCGGCGTGGTGATGGGCGCGCTTGGCCTGACGAGCAAGGACATGAGCGGAGGCGCGGGCGCCGTCGTGTCGCTCTCGGGGCTCGGCGTGGCCGGGCTCGGGCTCCTGATGATGCTGCCGGGCATGCAGCTCGCGAAGAGCAAACCGAAGACCCCGGAGCCCGAAAAGGCGGTGACGGTGTCGATCGGGCCTTCGGGCGCGCGGCTCGAAATCGGGTTCTGAAGCCGCGGCCCTTCGTCAGCCGAGCGCGCGGGTGTATTGGCCGACGAAGTCGCCGAACCGGAACTCCGCATCGGGGTACAACGTGGCGAGATCGAGCTGCGCGGGCCCCCGCGCTTGCCCTCGCGTGGTGTCGTAGGTGAGCGTCCCGTATCCGCAGTCGTAATAAGCTTTCGAGAAGGCGACGAGCACCTCCCGGCACGAATCACACGGCGGGTTCCTTCCCGCGATCCGCACGTTCATCCCGAAGGGACGCTCGATGCGCATCCGTTCGGCCACCACGTGCAGGAGCTTCTGCTCGGCGTGCAGGTTGTTCCCGCCGGCCTCGAGGTCGTTCAGGAGCAGGATCACGCCCGCTTTGGTGTTTTTCGTGGCTGCGGCGGTCGCGTCCGTGGCGGTCTTGATTTCCCTCCCCTTCGTCACCCCGGTATCTCCGAGCACCGTCGCGCCGAGCATCGTCGTCGTCTTGGGCCCATTCCAGTCCGGGATGTCGGCCTCCAACGCCGCCACGCCGCCCGTGTACTTGTTGCCGGCGATGGTCACCGTGTTGTCGATGCTCATCGCCTGGAACTCGACGGCCTTCGTGTACGAGCCGAACAGGGTCGTGCACATCGCCTGCAGGGCGTCGAGGGCCACCTGCCGCTGGAGCACTGCGCCCTTCGCGGCGTGTGGGCCGCGTGGCGCGGAGGGCGCGGGCGTGGCCTTCGACTGGACGATCCTCGCGGGGTGCGGGGCTTCGGCGCGCTGGATCGTGGCGGGGTGCGGGGGACGGCTGTTGCGGGGCAATCCAGGCATGCCCCCAGCGTACGGACCCGCGCGGGCGTGGGCCAAGCGGGCGACATCGGCGCGTCGCCGCCGCCGCGGCGCGATCAGGACACCAGGTTCTCCGCCCACACGGAGGCGAGCGCCATGATCGTGTGTTGCGGGTTCACGCCGATCGTCGTCGGGATGGCCGACGCGTCCGCCACGTAGAGCCCCTCGTAGCCGTGCACCTTGCCGCGCTCGTCGACCACGCCTTGGCGCGGGTCCGCGCTCATCGGGCAGCCGCCGAAGAGGTGCGAGAGGATGGCGACGTAGCAGCGCGGATCGGTCGGGCCCTCGTCGATGAGGTGGATCTCGTCCGGGCCGATCTTGTAGGGCAACCCGAAGATCCCGGGGATGACCTCACGCGCGCCGGCCTCGAAGTGCATCCGCGTGACCATGGAGAGGCCCTTGCGGAGCTTGCGCATGTCGGCCTCGTCGAGCTGGTATTTCACGACGGGGCCGCCGAAGAGGCTCGGCTTCACCGTGCCCACGGACTCGGCCCGCACGGCGGCGACCCACATGGCGACGTGCCGGTACTCGCGGAACCTCCGGATGAGCTCGGCCCCGCCGCCCGGCAGGCGCCCCGCCACCATCTCCGGCGGGATCGCGAGCGTCTCCAGCTTGAGCCCCGGATCCTGCCGGAACGCGGTCGAGGCCCAGCCTTGTGTCGCGCCGATGTTCTGATCGACCGGATCGTCGTACACGCCGAACACGCCCGTGCCCGGGTGCGCCCGGAAGAGCGTGCCGAGCGCGCGGCTCTTGATGCCGCTCTTCGCGAGCAGGATCGGCGACTGCGTCGCGGACGCGGCCACGAACACGGCCTTGCGGGCGCGGACGGTGAAGCGCGCCCCGAACTTGCGCGTCTCCGGGTCCTGGAAGCGGCCCGTCACGCCGATCACGCGCCGCCCGTCGAAGAGCAGATCCTTCACCGGCGCGGTCGAGAGCACGTAGCCGCCGCGCTCCAGCACCTCGGGGATGTAGTTGACGTTCGTGCTCTGCTTGCGGCCCTTGCGGCAGCCTTGCAGGCACTGCCCCGCGCCCTCGCAGTCCTTCGCATACCGCACCATGTAATGCGACGACCAGCCGAGCTTCTCCGCCGCATCCATGGCCAGCGTGTTCAAGAGCCCGCGCGCGTCGGGCGGCACGACCGTCGCCGAGAGCTCCCGCTCGATGCGGTCCTGGTGCTCCCACACGCGCTTTTCGAGCGCGCGTCCATCGATGCCGTACTCGCGCTCCCACCGCGTGAACACGTCGCCGGGCGTGCGGACCACGATGGCGCTGTTGATCACGGTGGAGCCTCCGACGCAGGAGGCCTGGACGATGGGCCAGAGCGCGCGGCTCTGCGTGACGAGCGAGCCCCAGTCGGGGAAAAGATCCCGGATCGTACCGTACGTGGTCCAAGGATAATCCTCGGGCGCGCGCCACGGGCCGGCCTCGACGATCGCGACCCGATACCCGGCCCGCGCGAGCACCACGGCCGCGGCCGCGCCGCCGGCGCCGCTGCCGACGACCACGAAGTCGACCTCGGTCTCGAGGCCTGCCTGCGCGAACGAGGTGAACGTCGCGTGGTGGCCGTGCGCCGTGCCCGTGTGTTGTTTGGCTGCGGTCGGGGAGGCGGTGCTCATGCTTGGAGTCCTTTGCCGCGATCCTTGTCGCGCCCGCGATCACGCTCTTTCTTGCCGAGCGACAAGAGCTTGTCCGGCGCCCCGCCGGGCAGCGGCCCTTGGCGCGGGACGAAGGCTTCGACGCGGCGGGTGCCGGGGTCCTCGGGGTAGGGCGTGAGGTCGAGGAAGGCGCGGATCTCTGCCGACTGCCCCCAGAACATGCCGCCCACGAGCTTGATCAGGAACGTCACCTGCCGGACGAGGTAGCCCGGGTGCGTCGCCATCTTGTGGGCGTGCTGGTCGAGGTCTTCGGCCGAGAGCCAGCTCGCGAGCAGGGGCTTTCGGATCGTGAGGAGCGGCGCGATCTGGAAGGCCACGGAGGCGGCGACGATGCCGGTCCAGAAGAGGAGCGTGGATTCACGGCGCAGGCGCTGGATCTTCTCGTCCACGCCGAGCTCGGCGAGGCCGGGGAGATCGTCCACGCGTGGGTAATACGCCGTGAGCGCGAAGCGGACGAGCTCGTTCACGGACGGGGAACGTAGGGGGAGCGGGGGGGCAGGGGCAAGGGCTTCGTGCGTCCGGGGCGATGCCTGGGAAAGTTTGGCCCTTCCGAACTCTCTGACTTCCTAAGGGACGACCGGGTCGGTAGAGTCTCGCCGCCTGCTGGCCTTTTGGCCGGCGAACAAGTGAACCACGAGACTTCACGAGGAAACGCGACCATGGCCATCACGCTCCCCGATCTCCCGTACGCGAAGGATGCCCTCGCGCCGCACATCAGCAAAGAGACGCTCGAGTACCACCACGGCAAGCACCACAACGCCTACGTCACGAACCTCAACAAGCTCATCGACGGCAAGCCCGAGGCGTCGCTCTCGCTGGAGGAGATCATCCTCCGCTCGGACGGCGGCGTCTTCAACAACGCGGCCCAGGTCTGGAACCACACGTTCTACTGGCACAGCATGAAGCCGGGTGGCGGCGGTGAGCCCACGGGCGACCTCGCCGACGCGATCAAGCGCGACTTCGGCTCGTTCGAGAAGTTCAAGGAGGAGTTCTCGAACGCCGCCGCCACGCAGTTCGGGTCGGGCTGGGCCTGGCTCGTGCAGAAGGACGGCAAGCTCGCCGTGACGAAGACGGGCAACGCGGATCTGCCGATGAAGCACGGCCAGAAGGCGCTGCTCACGATCGACGTGTGGGAGCACGCGTATTACATCGACTACCGGAACCTGCGTCCCAAGTACATCGAGACGTTCCTCACGAGCCTCGTGAACTGGGACTTCGTCGCGAAGAACCTGCGGGGCTGATCACTCGCCCCTGTCCCCCGGGCCCCCGTTCCACACGGGGGCTGACCCACCACGACCTTCCCGCCCTCGTCTCCGCCTCGGCTCACTTCTTCGCCGGCTTCGTGGCCTTCTTCGCCGCGGGGGCCTTCTTCGCGCCCTTGCGGATGCCCAGGGCGCGCTCGATCTGCGCGCGGTGCGGGGCGGGGATGTTCTGCTTCGCGACGGCGTAGAGGTCGATGGCGCTCTTGCCCGCCGCGTTTTTTTGCTCCGGGTCGCAGCCGCGCTTGACGAGGAACGCGAGCATACTTTCTCGAAGGCGGCCGCCGTCTTCTTGACGTTCTCCGCCGTGATCGTCGTCATGGCGGTGCGGTAGCTCGCGCGTACCGGCCATGCCATCCGAAACCGGTGAGCGCGCGCGCCGTCAGTCCGGCGTGTGCCCTTTGAGGGGAAAGTTCTCGCGCCACGGCTTCGCCTCGTCGACGACCCGCGCGACCGAGGGACGCGCGAGCAGACGCGCGCGATAGTCCCGGAGCGCGGTGTGCGACGCCGGGATCGGGTATCCCCAGTGGGCGTAAAAGAGCGCCGGGGCCGCCGCGCAGTCGGCGAGGCCAAAGGCGTCGTTCGCCGCCCACGTGCGGCCTTCCATCCAGCGGTTCAGCCACGCATAACTCTTGTCGAGCGTCGCCTTCGCCTCGGCGCCGACGTACGGATCCCGCTTGTCCTCCTCGCGCAAGGCATTGAGGACCATGCGTGACAGCGGCGCCGAGACGTAGTCGTCGAACACGCCGTCCATCTGCCGCGCCTCGATGGCGGCGCGTGGATCCGCCGGCACCATGGGCGGCGCCTCGCCGTGATGAAGGTCGAGATACTCGATGATGGCGGCCGATTCGATCACGGTGCGATCGCCGTCCACCAGGACGGGGAACTGGCCCGTGGGGGCGAGGCGACGAACGGCTTCGACGTTCTCCGGGTGTTCGGCGTCGACCATCAAAAAGGCAAAAGGTACGTCGCGTTCATACAGAGCAATGAGCGCCTTCCAATAAAATGCGGCGAAGGGGTGACCATACACTCGTACCATCGACATGGATCTCCCGGCGACAAACGGAATGTCTGCCTCGTCGGCGCGTAGCATGCTTCCCCCGTCGCGGCCAACGGGAGGCTTTCGTGTGCGGAGAGCCCGACGCGCGCGCGCCGCTCCGCGATCGCTTCGGGCGTGCGCGCCGCCGGCCGGCAGCGCATCTCGTCCGCGCCTTCGGGACCCGCGCAGGAGACCGTCCGGCAGCCGTGAACGAGCAAGGAGGCGCGCGGGGATGCGGAGAAACGCGCCTCCACGAGAGCGGAAGGGGCGCGGAACCGCCGGCGGGAGCGTTGTGCGAAGGAGGAAGCGCCGCGGAAGCCAAGGGCGGGGGGTTTTGCGCGTGGGGAACGAAGGCGGAAGCGGCGGAAGGGTCGTTGCGCGATGTCGGAACCGCCGGTTCTGCAAAAAGGAGGGCCGTTGCGAGAATGCGGAAACGTCGCGGCGGCGGAGCGGGGCGCGTTGCGAGATGTCGGAACGGTCGCGCTTGCGCCGCGCGGAGAGGTCCGCGCGTGCGGAGGAGGCGTGTCGGCGGAGGGGAGGGTGGTTGCAAGAAGGTGGAACGCGAAAACAAGGACGGGGCGGGGGGTTCCGAGGGGGCGGAGGTGGGGGCGCCGCACTTGCCCGCACGGGAACCGGCGGGTAGCCTCCGCGACGAGGAGAACCCGATGCGCTTCCACGTCGAGAACCTGGGGCCGCTGCGCGAGGCCGAGATCGACCTCGGGAAGGACCTCATCGTCCTGACCGGGCCGAACAACACCGGCAAGACGTACCTCGCGTGGAGCGTGTACGGGCTGCATCGTCTCCGGAGGGACAAGCGGACGGCTTTCCTCGAGGACCCGGCCCTCGAAGCGTTCGTGAACTCGGACCGAGGAGAGATCGACCTCGCCGCCACACGGCCAGATTGGGATGCCATCCTGAGCCGAATCGCACGAACGTGCGCATCGACGCTCCCTCGCGTCTTTGCCTCCGCCCCCGAGCCCTTCGAACAAGCGAAGGTGTCTCTGTTCGGGCAGGAGGAGCTCGGAGGAAGGTCGGCCGAGCGAGCGACCTTGGATCTGCGCGAGACGCTCGCGCGCTTCGTAGGTCCCGACGATGACGAGCTGGTCACGCAAGCCGCGCGGCAAGTCGTCTTCGTGTCGTCGCTGTGGGAGTGGCTCTTTCCCCGTTGCATCCTATTTCCCGCCGAGCGGATCGCCGTGAACATGTTCGCCAAGGAGCTCGCGCTCAACCGGACGGAGCTCGTGAGCGAGCTGCTGGAGATCGACGCGGGCACGAACCCCGCCGACGTGCTCCAGCGGCGCGCAGGCCGGTATGCCTGGCCCATCCGAGACAGCCTTCAGGTGGCGAATGATCTGGCCAACATCGCGAAGGACAAGAGCTCCTTCGCCGACCTGGCCGACGACCTCGAACGCGCCGTCCTCGGAGGCAAGGTGACCGTCTCCGACCTCGGCGAGCTCTCCTTTGCGCACGATGGCGCCGGGGATCGCCCGCTGCCCGTCCACCTCACGGCCTCCGTCGTGAAGTCCCTGGCGAGCCTCGTCTTTTACTTCCGCCACATGGCGAAGCCGGGCGACTTTCTCATCATCGACGAGCCCGAGCTGAACCTCCACCCCGACAACCAGCGCAAGATCGCCCGCGTCCTCGCCAAGGCGGCGAACCGCGGGTTCAAGATCATGATGAGCACCCACAGCGACTACGTCCTGCGGGAGCTCAACCACCTCGTCATGCTCTCCGACCCCAAGGAGAGCGTCGCCCAGGTCATCGACGAGCTCGGCTACGACCGCGCCTCGATCCTCCCGCCGGAAAAGCTCGGGGTGTACCTGTTCAAGGAACAAACTGCGCAACTGGTTCCCGTTTCTGTCGATGGATTCCAAGTGGAGACCATCGAACACGAAATCGCCGCCCTCAACGCCGACGCCCAAGCCATCTACGCCGCGCGCTTCGGTTGAGCCATGGCCCTGTCGCCGCTCCTCCAGGCCCTCTGTGACGTGGTGCGCCCGGAGTTCGGGACCGTCCCTGCCGTCATCCGACTCGAAGAAGCCGATCCAGGCAGCGCGTGCCCGCCCGTGGTGATCAAAAAACGCGGCCCGGCGCTGGTGCTCAAGCTGGATGTGCCGCTGGCGCGGATCCCTCTGCTCCGAAGCGACGCCGAGGGGCTCACGAGCGCCTGCGACTACCTGGTCTTCTACCAGCCCGACGACGAGCGCACGCCGACGGTGTACGTCTTCTTGTGCGAGCTGAAGACGAGCCACAGCGGCGGCGCGCGGCAGCAGATCGAGAACGGCAAGATGCTCGCCGAGTACCTCGTATCGATGGCCGTTCACCACCGGCTGAACCAGGCGCCGCCGCGCTTGCAGTACCGCGGGATCATCTTCCGCGGCAGGGGCGTGGCCGAGCCGCGAGGCGGGCAGATGCGCGCGCTCTGCCCTTACAGGCAGCACCCCGTCTGGCGGGACCTCGGCATGGCGACGCTCCCAGCCGTGCCCGAGCGCGACATCTCCTATTTCTGCACGGGCATCCTCCCCGTTTGACCGCCGCCCCCCGCGCGGGGCCTTCGCCGCTTCGTTTCCGGCTGAAACGTTCCATGATACAGGTGTCTCCTTCCTTGCCGGAGACACCACGCATGCCCACACAGCTTCGACCCACGCTCGCCCTCGTGGCCTCCCTCTCGGCGGTCCTCACAGCCGAGGTCGCGGCCGCGCAAACATCGGCCGAACCCGAGGGGCGCCCCGTGCACAGCGGCTTCGCGCTCCAGACGAGCCTCGTCAGCACGCCCCTCATGATCGGGAACGACTTCTCCGGGTTCCCGTCCTTCGAGGGCGGGCTCGCCTTCGGCTACAAGTACGATCGATTCGTCTTCGGCATCGGCTTCGACTTCTCGAACTGGAGCGAGTCCGAAGATTTCCGGGTGACGGATCCCAACACCGGCAACGAAGTCCTCGGCGAGCGGACGACAACCTCGTATTCATTCATCGTAGCGCCCGAGCTCCAGGTCGCCCTCGCAAGATCCGCCGACCGTCGAGCCGAGCTTTTCGGCGCAGTGTCGATAGGCCTCGGGACCTGGGATTCGGTGACGACCGTCGACCCCGACATCAATCCACAGCCAGTCCCCCTCGATGACGTGTTGCGCCTTCGTGTACGGTGGCGCGTAGCCCCCGGCGTGCGCTACTGGGTCCATCCGCACGTGGCCATGAGCCTCGTCACAGGCATCTCCGGCAACTACAGGATCCTCGACCCAGACAGCAGCACCGACAACGGCGAGACCCTCGGGCTCACAGCGTTGTACACGCAGATCGGGTTGCTCGGCGTTTTCTGAGGGGGCGCGGAGCTGGGGCGTTGCCCCAGGCCCCAGGAGGGGGCTGTCCGCCCCCTCCACCCCGGACCAGCGAGGCGCTGGACCCGGGTCGATGAACTGCGCGATGCGCAGTTCATCGAACAGCCAGGGTCAAGGCCGGCGACGACCCTGTCAGCCAAGGCCGCGGCGCTGCTGGTTCAACGGGCAGCGTGCGCGTCGCCGGCTTGAAACCCACCTCCATGGTCTTGCCACGGGCCCGTTGGAAGAACTGCGCATTGCGCAGTTCTTCCACTTCGGTCCAGGCCGTGCCCTGAGCATTGGTTCCATCTCCGATCGGTACATTCCCCCCCTCTGACGACATTTAGCGAGGGAGATGTTGGATGCAGAGGTGGCCTCGTCGGCGGAAGCGTGGGCACAGGAG
>NZ_SSMQ01000129.1 GCF_005144585.1 Polyangium fumosum
GGCCTGCTACCGGGCGCTCCGGCGCTTACCCGGACGGGACTCTCACCCGTTGGAGACGTGCAGCGCAAGACCGACCCTCGAACCGGTGTCCCGGCCGTTTGGTCGATCTCCTCACGACGCACCATGCCGTCATCCTAGCGGACGTCATGACGAACGAGCCGCCCTGCAGCAGAGCAGGCGCTCGGAGGAGCGTGCGCGCGCGAGGTCTCCTCCTGCGGATCGTCTGCACACCGAACGTCGCGTGCCTCGTCGCATGCACGCTCGGCGCGCCGACGAGCGACGCGAGCGCAGGCGTGCGCAACGGTGCGTAGAGATTTTCCGAGAGCGAGACGACAGCGCATTCGGCTACGCGCTCCGGTCCCTCCTGCGCTACGTCGTTCCGTCGAATTCGACAAAACCTCGACGTTTCACGCATGTTCGACGGGCGCCGATCTTGCTTGAGCCCGCCGCACATCTCATGGCGATGAAGCCTCGACCTGATGGGTCTTCCCCCTTAGACTGCGCCGCGTCATCTCCCGCGGCGTCGCGGTTCGTCGCTGGATCCCGGCTACGCGGAGAGAACAAGTGAGCACTTCCACGCACCAAAACGGACTCTGGAGCCCGTCGGACATGCGTGCCTCCGAAGAGCACGTCGAGGGAGCCCCCGCACAGATCACCGCCATGCAAGGCGGGTGGATCAAGTTCTTGCTCGGTAGCTTCACCGTGCAGGACGTCATCCTGCTCGTCTACCTCACGGTCGTGCGGCTGCTTCTTGCGGTGCAGCGGCAAGCGACCGCCGATCAGGTGTCGTGCGCCCGGACGACGGAGTTATGCATCGGGGTGATCCTCGGCGCCGTGCTGATCGGCCGCGTGATCCCCGGCATCCCGCCGATCGTCCGGAAGATCGTCTACCGCGTGAGCATCGTCGGCGTGCTCGTGCAGAACTACCTCGTGCTGCGCTGGCTCTTGCCCGTGGTGCGTCCGGACTCGTTGGACGCGACGCTCCTCCGGATCGACGAGGCGATCTTCGGTCGCGAGCCCGCGCTCGTGCTCGAGGCGCTCAACGTGCGGCCCGTGGTCGAGTGGTTCTCGTTCTTCTACTTCAGCTACTTCTTCATCGGCGCGACCTACATGATCGTGGGCCTGTGGCTGACGAAGCCGAGCCGCCGGACGACCGCGTTCGCGATCGGGACGTTGCTCGTCTTCAGCATCGGCCAGCTCGGGTACATGGTGGTGCCCGGCTACGGCCCGCATCAGTACCTGGCCCATCAGTTCAAGGGGCCAATCAACGGCGGGTTTTTCTGGGGCTGCGTCTGGGACACGGTGCAGGCCGGCAGCGCGATGAAGGACATCTTCCCTTCGCTGCACACGGCCGCGCCGACGTGGTTCACGCTGCACGCGCTGCACAACGCGAAGACGGATCGGCGCTGGTTCTGGCCTGCGATCGTGACGGGCTTCTTCGCGGCGAACATCATCTTCTCGACGGTGTTCCTGCGCTGGCACTACGCGATCGACGTCCTCGCGGGCCTGACGCTCGCCTTCACCGTCGGTGCCCTCGCGCCGTGGATCGCGAAGCGCGAAGAGGCGTGGCGCCTCGCGCGAGGTTTCCGCGGCGCGTGGGTCTTCGACTGACGAAGACGCGAACGACACGCCGCACCGTCGATCATTCGTCGCCCCCCGCCCACCGAAGCCGCACGAGCCCCTCCCCGTGCGCGACGAGACGCGCCGCGCAGGCGAGCCGCTGCGAGGGCGGCGCGTCGAAGAGGTCGAGCACCTCGGACTCGTCGGCCTTCCGGGGTGCGAGGAGCGCGGCGCCTTCGAGGACCTCGACGAGGCACGTGCCGCAGCTCGCCGAGCGGCACGAGAACGAGACGGGCGCGCGGCACGCATCGCTGACGTCGACGAGCGCATCGCCCGGCGCGGCGTCTGCGCCTGCGGCGGGGCCGAGCTCGTTCGCCAGGAACTCCACCCGGATCACGAGGCATCTCTAACGGAAGCCGCGCGTGTCGTCGACTCCGCTGCTCGGGCATTGGCGAGGCCGAGCGGCCGCGATATCCAGGGGCCATGACGCATCACGGGTGGGATGCATTGATCCTGGGGGGAGGGCCCGGTGGTTCCACGCTCGCCGCGAGCCTCGCGCGGAGAGGCCGGCGGGCGCTCGTGCTGGAGCGCGAGAAGTTCCCGCGGTTTCACATCGGCGAGTCGCTCCTGCCTCGATCGCGTGAGGTCTTCGTCGAGCTCGGCGTGGACGAGGAGCTCGATCGGAGGTTCTTGCGCAAGTACGGCGCGCGTTTCCTCTGCTGCACGACCGGGCGTGAGAGCACGTATCGCTTCGAAGAGAGCTTCGATCCGAAGTTCACGTACGCCTACCAAGTCCCGCGGGCCGAGTTCGATCACGTGCTGCTCGAACAAGCGCGCAAGCTCGGCGCCGAGGTGCGCGAGCAGTGGGAGGCGACGGACGTGCTCTTCGAAGGCAGCCACGCCGTCGGGGTGCGCGCGAAAAACCTCCTGAACCCTTCCGAGGTGACGGAACTCTTCGCGCCGATCGTCGTCGACGCGACGGGGCGCGACACGCTCCTGGCCTCACGCACGCGGCGCAAGGCGAACATCGCGCGGCTCGACAAGACCGCGCTGTTCTCGCACTACCGCGGCACGTTCCGGCCGAGCGGGCAGGACGAAGGGAACATCCAGATCGTGATCTTCGAACACGGCTGGTTCTGGTTCATCCCGTTCCGCGGCGACGTGACGAGCGTGGGCGTGGTCGTGTCGTCCGAGTGGATCCGGCAGAAGCAAAAAGGCGAGTCGCTGGATTCATTTTACGATCGTACGTTCGCGCAATCGGCGACGGCGCGCGAGCTCCTCGGAGGCGCGACGCGGCTGCGGCCCGTGGGCGCGCTGGCGGACTTTTCGTACCGGATCGATCAGCTCGCGGGCGACGGGTGGCTCTTCGTCGGCGATGCCGGCGGCTTCCTCGATCCGCTGTTCTCGACGGGCGCGCACCTGGCCATCAAGGGCGCCACGCTCGCGGCCGAGGCGATCGATCACGCGCTCACGACGGGCGACGTGTCACGCGCGGCGTTCGCCACGTACGAGGCGAACGTGCGCTACGCGGTCGATCTGTTCCTGGGCGTCGTGCAGAGCTTCTACGCGGGGCAGTTCCGCGAGACGTTGTTCGAGCCGAACCAGCGGTCGACGATCCGCAAGCTCATCACGTCGATCCTCTCGGGCGACGTGTTCCACGTGGAGCGCCGTCCGCCGTGGGCCTCGTTCCTCCGCGAGCACTACCCGGCCGAAGTGCCCACGTTCGTCTGAACACGCGCTACTTCGTGGGCACCGTCGCGAGGTTTTCCTTGCACGTCGCGGCGAGCCCTTCCTTGCCGCCGGGCGCTTGCGCGGCCTCACGCCACGCTTGGCGCATCGCCTTGAAGCCAGGTTCACGCGCGGCGCGCGCCTCCTCGGGCAAACCATCGAGGAAGGCTTCCATCTTCTTCACGTACGCGTCGCACTCGGCGACGCCGATCGCGCCCTCGGATGTCGCGGCGGTCCCCTCGCCCTCGCTGCCCTTCTTGCAGCCGAACATCGTCAGAGAAACCGCAAAGACCACCGCGATCGTCTCACGCCGCATCTCGAAACGTCTCCGTGGGAAGCCGGCGGGCATCCTGCCACACGAGGGCAGGACGGGGACAGTTCGTCGCGACTCCGCGCGGGTGCTACGCGCGGACGAGTAGGATCGCGTGCTCTTGACGCGGACGTGAGGCGAAGGCGCTGCGCGTGGGCACGTGGAAGTGCGGGCGCGGCTGCGAGGCGACGGTGTCCACGCGAAGGCGCGCGCGCGGCGCGACGCGGCGGATCACGTCAACGGAGTAGACGGGGCGGCCCGCGACGACGCTGTCGGCGAGGAGGAGGATCGCAGACGCCTCGGGGCGCATGACGCGGCCGAGCGCGGCGAGCGTGTCGCCGATCTCGCGCTCCCAGCGGGCCACGCCTTCCTCGGGGCCCATGGGATCGAGCCGGCGACGTGCGCCAATCTCGGCACGCTCGAAGCGCTCGGGGCGAAGGCGAAGCCAGCGAAGGCGCGCCTCGTGGTGCGCGAGGTAGTCGTAGACGCCCGGGTACGGCGGCGACGTGACGACGAGATCCACGGAGCGATCGTCGATGCCGTCGAGGCGACGTGCGTCACCTTCGAGGACACGCGCGGGCGGCGCGGCGGCGAGGCGCGCAGAGGCCTCGGCGCGACGCGCGACGAGCTCCTCGGCCTTGCGCACGAAGAGGCGCGCGGCGTAGCCGGAGGCGATACGTCGTTCGAGCTCGCGCTCGGAGGTGTCGGAGGTGCGGCGGCTCAGCTTCGTGAGCATCGACGAGAGCACGAGCTCGAGCTCGCCGCGCACGGCGGGCTCTTCGATGCGATCGATCCCGGCACGTACGCCGTCGAGCTCGAGGAGGACGTGTCGATCGAAGAGGGCGAGATCCTCGGGGCCGTACCGACGCGTGGGTCCGCTCTTCGCCTTGCGGCGTTCGTCCGCGAAGAGCGCGACCGCGCGCGCCGCCTCGACGAACGCGGCGCGATCGGCCTCCGTGGTGTCGCGCAGCTTGAGCGCGGCGAGGCGCACGGCGAGCGGGTTCGCGTCGACGCCGATCGCCTTTCGACCGACGAGCCGCGCTTCGACGAGCACCGTGCCGCTGCCGCAGAACGGATCGAGCACGGCGTTTCCGGGGCGCGAGAAGGACTCGACGAGCCGCTGCGCGGTGACCGGGTGCATGCGCGCCGGGTAGCTGTGGAAGCCGTGCACGTGTGCACGCGCGGCTTCCTCGGCTACCTCGGACGGGGGCACGTCGAGGGCTCTGACGAGCGCCGCGCCACGCGTGAAATCTCCCTCGACCTTGGTCTCTCCGCCGACGTGGGAGAGCGCGCGCCGCACGTTGGGCTTCGTCGGCTCGCGGGCCGTCATCGGCTCGCGGGGCTTCGTTCGCTCGTCGGGCCTCGTTTGCTCTCGGGGCCGCGTTCGCTCGTCGGGCCTCGTTTGCTCGCGGGGCCGCGTTCGTTCGCCGAGCGTCCTTCGCTCGCCGGGCTTCGTCTTCGTTCGCTCGCGCATCACACCTTCTCGCGCGTGACGCCGGGCGCACGCGCCTCGGCCTCCGCCTCGGCTTCAGCCTCCGCTTCGATCGCCGCGAGATCGGGTTTGTCTGGGGAGGCGTCGATCCGCATCCGCGTGAGGCTCCCGTCGTTCCGGACGATCTCGTGCGCTTCGAGCAACGCGAGCAGCTCCTCGGCCTGCGGCTCCGCGATGGGGAGCGCTTCGGCGAGGGCGCGCGCCGTGACGGGTCCCTTGATCTGCGCGGCCACGTCCGCTGCCACCGAGAGCCACGCCTCGTCGAGCGCAGGCTCGATCTCCTTGCCTTGCGCCCGGGAGCGCGCGAGGAACCAGGCGATGAGCCCCGCGAGCGGGCCGGCCGAAAGCAAGCTCGCGAGGAAAAACCCGAGGCCCGGGTTCACCACGCCGATGACGCCGAGCAGGCCGTAGATCGCGAGGATGCCGATCGTCCCCGCGAGCGCGACGCCCGTGAACGCAGCCGCCGCGCGGTTCTTCGCGCGCCTCTTTCGCGCGAGCTCGGCGCGCTGCAGCGGCGTGACCTCCTTGCCGCTCCGTCGCATCTTCCTCGTGTCGAGCGGCACGCGCGGGCCGCCGCAGACGTCGCAGCGGAACCGGAGCTCCGCGTCACGCGTCACTCCGGACGTGGCCCCGCAATGCGGACAAGCCTCCATGCGTTGCGAGGTCCCGCAGCGCGGACAAACCGCGGCCCCCGCGGGGACGCCCGTGCCGCAAGCGACGCAGCGACTTTCGGACGATCCGGCCGTCATGGCGCCACGCGGGCGATCCGTCCGCGCGTCGCCCTCGCGCCCTTCGGAGCCGGCATGATGAACACGGTCGCGTGCATCATGGGCGCATCTAATCCGGGGCCGGTCCCACGGCCAGAGGAGAGCGCACCGATCGACGCTGCGGGGGCGACGGACGGGGACGGGCGCCCGGCCGGGACGGCTCGGCTCGCTTCACGGCGAGGCGGGGACGTGCCAACATGCAGGACATGCGGGGACGGTGGACCCGGACGGGCCGGAACGCTGCAGCGTGGAGCGTGGCCGCCGGTTATGCGCTCCTCGCGTGCCTCGCGACCGCCCTCGCGCTGGCGCTCCGGGACGGCGCGCCCTGGATGTACCCGGACCCGTGGCTCGGCCTGACGCCGCTCGTCGGGACGCTCGCGAGCGCGCTCTCCGGCATCATCCTCGCCACGATCCTGGTGGCCACGACGCGCTTCGCGGTCGGTCGCTTCGCCTGGGCCAGGCGCCTGCACGGCGAGCTTCGTCCGGTCGCGAAGGATCTTTCCGTCGGGCAGATCCTCATCCTCGCGGGCCTGTCGAGCCTCGGCGAGGAGATCCTGTTTCGCGGGCTGCTCACGCCGGTGATCGGCGTGCTCGGCTCGGGCGTGCTCTTCGGCCTCTTGCATCAGATGCGCGGGCCGAGCCGCTGGGTCTGGACGACGTGGGCGACGGCCGTGGGCCTCATCCTCGGGGCGATCTTCGCGGCCACGGGCTCGCTGCTCGGGCCGCTGCTCGCGCACGCGATCGTGAACGCGGTGAACCTCGGGTACCTGCGTGATCACGATCCCGGAAACGATCCCGAGCAGAACCTCGCCTGAGCCGAAGCCCCGCGCGCGGCGAACACGCTCAGCGCTTCTTGTCGTTGACCGGGCCCGTCTGCGGATGCCGCGGCGGGAGCGGCGGCGGCGCCGGACGCACGCCGCTTTCGGTGAGATCGGGTCGCGTCTGCACGGCTTGACGCGGCGGCGGCGTGGGCGAGCGCGGCATGGGCGCGGCGCCCGGGTTCGGCAGCGGCGGCGGCGTGCTCTTCGAATGCGTGCCCGGGGCCGGCGGGCGCGCCGCGGGCGCGGGGCCGGGGAACGACGGGCGCGTGTACTCGCCGCTCGTGCGGGAAGGCGCGAGGGGTTGTCGCGGCGGCGGTCCCGGAAGCCGGTTCGCCCCGCCCGGCGCGCGGGGCGGTGGTCCGGGCAAACCCCCCGCGGTCCGCGTGGGCACGGGCTGACGCGGCGGCGGACCGGGCAACCCCGCAGACACCGCAGGTCGGGCGGCCGGCGTGTGGCGCGGCGGCGGCGCGCCCGGCGAGCGCGGCGCCATGACGCCCGGACGAACCGGGCCTGCCGCCCCGTACGTTCCTGCCGGCCGCATCGGCCCTGCGTTCGCGGGCGCGGGGCGCGCGCCGGCTTGCCTCGGCGCGTTGCCCCAGTTCGGTCGATAGGCCGGCGCGCCTTCGAGGTCTTCCTCTTCGAGCTGGTACTCGGACGCGGGCGACTCGTCGACCTCGTCGAACGCTTCTGCGGAGAGCTCGGTGAGCTGCTCCGGCTCCTCGACGAGCTGCGCTTCGTCACCGTATGCAGACTCGGGGACGAGCTCCTGCGAGCCCGGCGCGGCCTCCGCGCGGTTCGCGCTCTGCGGCGGCGCCACGGTCTCGTCCATGCCGAAGTCGGCCCAGTCGTAGTAGGCCTTCCGATCGGTCTCGTCGTCTTGCGCGGGCGCGGCCGCCGCGGGCGCGCGTGCTGCTTGGAGCGGCTTCGCGGGCTCGGCGATCGCCTTCGACGACGGAGGCCCGAGGTCGGTGCGCCGCGACGGAGGCCCGCCCATCGAGGGCGCGGCGAGGCGCGTGGAGGGCGCGGCCTTGCTCGATCGAGGTTGCTCGCCGTTGTGGATGCTCTCGTCTTCGAGGCGCACGGCTTCGAGCAAGAGGTGCCCGATCGGCTGCGCGTTGCCGGTCGGCGGGCGATCGGGCTGCGGGACGAACGAGAACCGACCGACCTTCCAGCCGAGGATGTTGCGCAGGATCGTGATCGCGTCGGTCGTCGTGCCGCCGATGGTCCCGGTCACGACGAAGCCGGTGGCGACGTCGAGCTGCACCTTGCGCTTCTTGCTGATGACCTCGACGACACCCGTGCGCCGCTCGAGCTCGAGCACCGTGAGCACGGTGGCGATCGACATCTGACTCAGATCGCCCTGGATCGCCGTCGTTTCGGTCGAGGACGAAGGCGGGACGGAGACGAGCGAGTCGCGCCGCTTGCGCAACCGCCACGCCATCTGCACGAGCGCGCCGACCTGCGCGACGACCTCGTCGACGCGAAACGGCTTCGTCATGTACGCATCGGCGCCGACGTGAAACCCTTCGAGTCGCGCCTCTTGATCGTCGAGGGCGGAGAGGAAAAGGAAGGGCGTCACCGACACGCGCGAGGGCTGCGTGCGGACGTTCCGCGCGACCCAGTAGCCGTCGTTGTCCGGCAGATCGATGTCGCAGATGATGCAGTCCGGCTCGCGATCGCAGGCCGTATCGAGCCCTGCTTGCGCGGTGTTGCAGACGATGACGTCGTAGCCTGCGTCACGGATCGCGCCCGAGAGCAGGCTGCTGACCCACTCGTCGTCTTCGATCACGAGCACGAGCCCTCGGGGCATTGGCGAAACCGTATCACGTGCGCTCGCCGGGGGGCCAAGTGGCAAGGGGCCCGCCCGGTCGGTTTCGTCCCCGGGGGCGTGAGGGCCCCCGCGTCTCGGCCCGCCCGCCCGGAGGGATTCGGCCGCGCGCACCGGGCTTTTCAGCGCTAAGCTGGGCCTCGTGACGAAAGGAACGCGGATCGTGGTCGCCATGAGCGGCGGAGTCGACTCCTCCGTGGCGGCCGCGCGCCTCTGCGACGCCGGCTATGACGTCATCGGGGTGACACTGCACCTCTGGGACTACCCCGACGACCGGAGCGAGCGGGGTCGTTGCTGCGCGCCCGAGGACCAACACGACGCGCGGCGGGCGGCGGATCACCTGGGCATCCCGCACTACACGTTCGACCGCCGGGAGCTCTTCCGCGCGCACGTGGTCGATCCGTTCGTCGACGCGTACCTCGACGGCGAGACGCCGAGCCCCTGCGTGGCCTGCAACCGCTCGGTGAAGATGCGCGAGCTCTTCCCGCTGGCGGAGCGGCTCGGCGCGTCGTTCATCGCGACCGGTCACTACGCGCGTACGGAGGTCGGCGAGGACGGACGCGCGCGCCTGTATCGAGGCAAGGATCGCGTCAAGGATCAGAGCTACTTCCTGCACATGCTGCGCGAGGACGAGCTGCGGAAGCTCGTCCTGCCGCTCGGGGACGCGACGAAGGAAGAGGTGCGCGCCGAGGCGCACGCGCGGCGGATCCCGCGCGCGGACAAGGGCGAGAGCCAGGAGCTTTGTTTCGTCCCCGCCGGCGGCTACGGCGCGTTCGTCGAGAACCGCGCGGGGCGCGAGCGGGTTCGGCCCGGCCCGATCGTCGACGATCGAGGGCGCACGGTGGGGCACCACGAGGGCGTGCATCGGTTCACGATCGGCCAGCGCAAGGGCATCGGCGTGGCGCTCGGTCGGCCCGCGTTCGTCGTGGGGATCGACGCGGAGTCGGGCGCGGTGCGTCTCGGCGGCGAGGACGCGCTGCTCGCGACGGGCGCGCTGCTCGAAGCGGGCGCGTGGAGCGACGACGTGACGTTCCCGCTCGAAGCCGACGTGCGGGTACGCGCGCGTCATGAAGGAGAACGCGCGACGATCGAGCGCGTGCAGGATCCGGAGCGAGGCGAAGTGCTCGTCGCGCGCTTCCGTACGCCGGTGAAGGCGGTCTCGCCCGGTCAGATCGCGGTGGCGTACGACGGCGATCGGGTCTGCGGCGGGGCCGCGATCAAGTCCGCGATCCACGCAGGCGCGGGAGGCGCTGCGTGAGCGCGCGGCTCTGCCTCGTCGTCGCGTCGCTGCTCGCGCTCGGCGCGATGGGCTGCTCGCTCGGGCAGGGCGAAGGCGAGGTCAAGAGCGACGCGCTCGTCGCGAAGGATTGCTGGTTCGACGCGTACGATCTGCGCCCCGACTTCTTCGCGGCGGTGCCGTACCGCTCGACGCTCCAGATGCGCGTGCAGCGCGGGACGGATTTGCAAGAGGTCTCCGACGGGCTCGCGGTCCTGATCGAGGACGTGGGCAAGGTCCGAGAGGAGCTGCTCGGCAAGCCCCTCGACGTGACGCTCTCGCCGGGCGTCTTGCCTCCCGGCTCCGATTTCCCGACCCCGCCGCCCGAGGATCAGCCGGCGATCCACGTCTCGCTCTATCTTCAGCGCTCCTGCCACAACCAGAACGTGATCCTCTACGCCGTGGATGGCTCGGTCACGTTTCATTCGCTGTTCAGCGGTGATCCGAACGAGGCCGAGGCTGCCGAGAAGTACACCGACGCCGAGTTCGACGTGTGGATGGGTGATCCCCGCGACGCTCCCGTGGACGCGCCCGCCAACGAGATCCCGAAGGAACTGCAATCGCGTGTGACGGGTTTCTTCCGCTTCTACTTCGAGCGCGGCCAGCCCGGTCAGCCCTTTCCCTGAAGTTCGAGGCGCTTCGTAGGGTCCCTACACACGTCCGCGGAGGGCGTGCTCACCCGCTGAACATCCAGAAGCGTCCACGCGCTCTCTCCGGCGCATGGAAAGTGGAATCGTTTTCGCGGTAGGATTCAATCAACGCGTCATGGCTCAACCTCCGCCTCGACCCGCTGCTTCGCGACCGGGCGGTCCGGCACCGGCAAACACCAGGAGCGCGCCCGCCTCCTCGTCCGGTCCCCGCCCGAAAGAACCCGAGAAGCAGCAGCCTGGGACCTTCTTCCTCGGACGATACCGCGTCGTCGACGAGATCGGCGTCGGAGGCATGGCGAGCGTGCATCTGGCGCGCATGGACGGCCCCGGTGGCTTCCAGAAGTGGGTCGCGATCAAGCGCATCCACCCGCACCTCGTCGAAGACGATCAGTTCGTCGACATGTTCCTCGACGAAGCCCGCATCGCGGCCGGGATCAACCACGCGAACGTCGCGCAGGTCTTCGATCTCGGCAAAGACGACAACACGTACTGGATCGCGATGGAGTACCTCCACGGCGAACCGCTGCGCGAGGTCATGCGGCGGGCCGAGGAGAAGCGGATGAACATCAGCCCCGAGCTCGCGGCGCGCATCTGCGCGGACGCGGCCGAGGGCCTCCACGCGGCGCACGAGCTACGCGGCAAGAACGGACAGCTCCTCGGGCTCGTCCACCGCGACGTGACGCCGCACAACCTGTTCGTCACGTACGACGGCTACACGAAGGTCGTCGATTTCGGCATCGCGAAGGTCGCCGACCGGCTCGCGTCGACCCGCGCCGGCACGCTCAAGGGCAAACTCGCGTACATGTCGCCCGAGCAGGTGCGCGGCGCGGACGTGGATCGCACGACGGACATCTTCGCGCTCGGCGTCGTGCTCTGGGAGCTCACGACGAACCAGCGGCTCTTCCGCATGGACACCGATCTCGACACGCTCGAGAAGGTGCAGGCCTGCGTGGTGCCGCTGCCCTCGACGATCGTGCGCGGCTATCCGCAAGGCCTCGAAGCGGTCGTCATGAAGGCGCTCGCGAAGAACAAGAAGGACCGCTACCAGACGGCCCGCGAGTTCTCCCGCGCCCTGCAGGTCTACCTGAACCAGAGCGGAGCGTTCGTCGGTCCCGAGGAGGTCGCGCAGTTCGTCCGACACGTGTTCACCGATCGCATCGCCAAACGCGAGGCGCACCTCGCGTGGGCCGCCGAGGTGACGTCGACGGTGAACGTCGATCAGCTCCGCGCGCAGGGCGGCCTGAATGACGATTCGCTGCTCGAAGACGACGACGATGACGATCGTCGCGGCCGCGCGAGCGGGACGGCGCCCTCGAAGTCGGCGGCGCAGCCGATCGCGAACCGCGCGCCCGCCGCGATGCCCCCGCCCGAGGATCGATCGTCCGCGTCGCAGCAGATGGCTGCCACGTCGCTCATGGATGACGACGAGGACGTGCCGACCACGGTCGCGACGCGTGATCACCTGGAGAAGGCCGCGGGCGGGCCGCTGCCGAGCGCAGGTCGTCCTTCGACGCCGCAGGGGCAGCACAGGCCTCAGCTCACGACGCCGCTCCCCGCCGCGGGCATGCCCGGGCCGGGGCACAACGAGCGCACCGCGGCGCTGCCGAACGGCGGATATCCCGGCGACGCCGACGATCTCAACGCGACGATCGCGCTCCCGGCGAACGCGAAGATGCCGGATCCCGGGCCGCCGCGGCAAGGGTTTGGCGCGCCGCAACAGCCGAGCTTCGGCGGGTATCCCGCGCCGCAGCAGCCGAGCTTCAACGGCGGCATGGCGCCGCAGCAGCCGGGCTTCGGCTTCGGCCAGCAGCCGCCGCAGCCGCAGTACGGACAGCAGCCCGGCTACCAGCACCCGATCAGCAACCCGAACCCGCAGATCCCGCAGCAGTACGGCCAGCGCGTGGCGCAGTCGCAGATCGAGACCGCGATGTCGCTGCCGCGCCCCGATCCCGCCGCGCTCTGGATGGCGCAGCAAGAAGCGGCTCGTCAGCAAGGCGGGCCGAAGCGCAACACGGGCGTGTTCGTGCTGGTCGTCGCGCTCGTCGCGCTCAGCGTGATCGGCATCGGCGTGCTCGTGTATTTCAAGCTGAAGCAGCCGCAGGAGACGTCGCAGCCGGCGGCCACGGCCGTGCCCGAAGCGCCGCCGATCCCGAGCACGGTCGCCGTGCCCGCGCCTGCGCCCGCACCTGCGCCCGCGCCCGCGCCGACCGAAACGGCCGCGGCTGCGCCGACGGATACGGCCGCGCCTGCGGCCGCGCCGGGCCCTGGACCCGGGACCGCGCCCGCCACCGCGAAGACGGCGACGGCCGCGCCCACGGCCGCGCCCACGGCGACGGCGAGCGCCGCGGCCGCGTCCGGCGAGCCGGGCTTCTTGACGATCGTGTGCAACCCGTTCTGCGACGACGTGCTCGACAACGGGCGCTCGCTCGGCCCCTCGCCGATCGTGCACATCTCGGTCAAGCCGGGCTCGCACCGGGTCACGCTCAAGAAGGGCGACATGACGAAGGTCATCTCGGTCATCGTCGTGTCCGGCCAGGTGACGGCGCAACGCGTGTCGATGAAGTGAGACGAACCGGGCCGCTCGCTCCGAAGACGGGGCGGGCGGTGCACGTGCGTTCGTCGTGACGTAGTCTCCGTCGATGCCGCACGGAACGCGTCCCGCTGGAAAGCCGGACCGCAGGGACAAACAGGCGAGGCCGAAACAGGCGCTTCGCCCGGAGATCCTGCACATCGAAAACCTGGCCGCAGGTGGAGCGGGCGTGGCTCGGCTCGCCGATCGCACGGCCGTCTTCGTGCCGGGCACCGCGCCGGGCGAGCGCGTGGAGGCCGAGGTCGACAGGAACACGCGACCCGCGCGCGGGCGCCTGCTGCGGGTGATCGAGGCGAGCCCCGATCGCGTGGATCCGACGTGCTTGCACGTGGACGCGTGTGGTGGCTGCGACTTCATGCACCTCTCACCGCGCGCGCAGGAAGCGGCGCACGCGGAGATCGTCCGGAGCGCGGTCGCGCATGCAACCGGCGAGGCGCCGCCCGCGATCCACGTGCACGCCGCGCCCGAGCCGCTCGGCTACCGCACGCGCGCGCGGCTCTACGTGCGCGGCGAGCGAGGTCGGGTGCGGATCGGGTATCGCGCCCCGGGCTCGCACACGCTCGTCGCCACGCCGACCTGCATCGTGCTCGCGTCGTCGATCGCCGGCGCGCTCGACGAGATCCCGGCGGCGCTCGCGGGCTCGACGGGCGAGGGCGACGTGCAGGTCGCGCGAGGCGCGGGCGGGCGGCTCGTCGTGGATGTGACGTGGCGCGGCGAGATCGCGCCCGCGGCCTGGACCGCGATCGATCGGCGTGTCGCGGAGGGCGCGTGGGCCGGCGCGCGCGTGCGCATGGAGGGCGCGAAGACGCCGGCCGTGTTCGGGGATCCGCGCCCGGTGCTCGAAGGCGCGGACGGCGCGCCGCTCGTCATCGCGGCCGGATCGTTCGCACAGAGCTCGGATCACGGCGCGACGCTGCTCGCTCGGCGCGTGGCGGAGCTCGCCCGCGCGGACGTCGATGCGCCGCGGGAAGGCGCGGACGAAGCGACGAACGGGCACGTCCTCGAGCTCTTCGCCGGCAGCGGCACGCTCTCGATCCTGCTCGCGCGTGGGGCCGCGTCGTTCGTCGCGGTCGAGTCGGACGAGGGAGCTGCGCGCTCGGCCCGTGAAAACCTCGCGGCGCGGGATCTCGCGGGCAAGGTCGTCGCCACCGACGCGGACGCTTACCCGGTTCCGCCGCGCGTCGACGTCGTCGTGCTCGATCCGCCGCGGGCCGGCGCGGAGGGCGCGACGGCTGCGATCGCGGCCTCGCGCGTGCAACGCATCGTCTACGTCGCGTGTGATCCGGCCACGCTCGCGCGGGACCTCGGCGTGCTCTCACGCGCGGGCTTTTCGCTCACGCACCTGGAGACGGTCGAGCTCTTCCCGCAGACGAGCCACGTCGAGACCGTGGCCCGCCTCGTGCGTCGCCGCGGGGCGCGTTGAGCGCTCGCGTGCGCTACGCTCTCGCCGGATGATCCACACCGTCGACGAACGGCTCCGGCAGGAGGCGCGCCGCTTTCGCCTCGTGTTCACGTGCGGCGACTGCGCGCAATACGACCCGGAAGGCGATCGTTGCTCGCTCGGGTATCCGCACGTCATGCACAAGGAGCCCGACCTCGATGCGCGTGACGAGGTCGTCTTCTGCAAGGCCTTCGAGCTCCGTTGACCAAGCCCTCGCACCCGCCTTCGTTACGACGCCTCGCGGAGCGCACCATCCGCGACGAAGCGCTCTTCGATCGCGGCGATCGTGTGCTCGTCGCCTGCTCGGGTGGCCCCGACTCGACGGCGCTGCTCCACGTGCTCGCGCTGCTCCGCCGCACGATCGGCCACGACGTGGTGGGGCACGGGATCGATCATGGATTGCGCCCCGAGGCGCGGGACGAGCTCGCGCTCGCGGCCGAGCTCGCTGACAAGCTCGGTGTTCCTTTCGAGGTCACGCGGCTCGACGTCGAGCCGGGGGGAAACCTCCAGGCGCGGGCCCGCGAG
>NZ_SSMQ01000130.1 GCF_005144585.1 Polyangium fumosum
GGTCTTGCCCCTGGCTGTTCGATGAACTGCGCATCGCGCAGTTCATCGAGCTTGGGTCCAGCCCCTGGCTGGTCCGGGGTGGAGGGGGCGGACAGCCCCCTCCTGGGGCCTGGGGCAAAGCCCCAGCTCTGCGCCGCTCCTGCTGCGAAAATCCACCTGTTGTCTTGGGCTTGACCGCTCCGTTAGGGTGGTCTCGCCATGCCCATTCATTCCCTTGGCGCTCGTGCGCCGCGCTTGCTCTTCGCCTTCGCCCTCGCCCTTCCCCTCGCTGGTTGTGGCGGGGACGAGGACATGCCCGTCTTCACCGCGCCTGACCGTGCTGAGGGGGCTCGCGCGCCCCTCACGGCTCCGTGTGGCGACCCGGATGAACTCCGTTGCCTCTTGCCCTGGCCGTCCAGTGCCCAGCTCGCCAAGGACGCCTCCACGGCCACTGGCGTCCGCCTCCACGTCGAGGCCGAGAGCCTCCCCGTCGACGACGACCCCCGCTCCCTCGCCCTCGCCGACGGTTTTTCCCGCGTGACTCCGCTCGCCGTGGGCTTCGCCGGTCCCGTCGTCCTGCCCGCTGCGGCCTCCGCCACCGAGGGCCCCGTCCGCCTCCTCCTCGCGCAGCACGACCATGCGCGCCGCGGCGAGACCGTCCCCGTGCGCCTCTCCACGATTCCGGGCGAGGATCCGGCCACCGAGACGCTCCTCCTTGGTTACCCCTTGCGCCCCCTCGAACCCGGCGCCGATTACGTGGCCGTCGTCCTCGACGACCTCAAAATGGAAGACGGCGCCTCCATTGCGCCGACGCACCAGACCCAGGTCGCGCTTGGCCTCGCCACCCCGGCCTCGCAGGCCGAGGCCGACCTGCGCGCTTACCACGCGCCCACCCGAAAACTCCTCGCGGAGGCGGGCATCGATCCGGCGCGTGTCCTTCGTGTCTTCGATTTCACGACCCGCTCCGGCGACGACGCCACGAAGCGCCTCACGGCCATGCGCGAGGGCGCCATCGAGGCCGTCGCCCAGGGCAAGGTCACCGTCGAAATCGACGCTGTCGCCTGGGAGCCGAATGCGGCCATCGCGGCCGTCGTGCGCGGCCGGCTCGTCGGGCTCCCTTCGTTCCTCGAAGACGACCGTGATCTCAGGGTCGACGAGGCCGGCAATGTCGTCGCCGAGGGCACACACGAGGCGCCTTTCCGCGTCATGGTCCCGGCGGGCAGCGGCAACTACCGATTCGTCATGTTCGGCCACGGCATGGGCGGCGACGTCGACGACAGCTCGTTCGACCAGGAGCTTGGCCAGAATGGCACGGGCAAGGTTGGCATTCGCTTCGACGGCTGGACGGGCGACGACGTCATCGAGACGTTCGTCGGGATGACGCGTATGGCCGAGGCCACGCACCGCTCCACGGCGCGCCTCATGCAGGCCATCGCCGACGGCGCGGCCGTGCAGGCGGCGATGAAGACGACGCTCGGCGAGCTGCTCTCGGGCCCCACCTTCGACGGCGGGGCGAACCCGCTCATGGGCCGCCAGCCTGACAGCAGCATCCCGGTCTGGGCCGGCGGCTCCCTCGGCGGCACCCTCGGCCTCGTGTATGCCTCGGCCGACCCCGACATGCATTATGGCGTCCTCAACGTCCCCGGCGCCGGCTGGACCCATTTCATCCCTGGCTCGAACGTGTACTCCACGGTCCGAGGCCTGCTCCGCACGACGTACGGCGGCGACCTCGACGTCGGGTTTGCGCTCGCGCTCAGCCAATCGAACTGGGACGAGGTCGACGGATCGAGCTGGGCGGATCGTATGCCGGAGGAGCCGACGGCTTACTTGATCCAGGAGAGCATGGGCGACCCGATCCTGCCGAACGAGGGCACCGCTTTGCTCTCGGTCGCGGTCGGCGCGGGCCAGGTCGGCGCGGTCTTGAGCCCGATCCTCGGCGTCGAGACGTCCTCCGAGATCGTCGGCAAGAGCGGCCTCACGCAATACAGGACGGCGGACAAGGACGCGTACGACATCCACGGCTTCGCCGCGACGGGCGGCCCGGCCGGGGACGCGGCGCGCCAGCAGATCACGACGTACCTGAAATCGGTCTGGGCCGGCGCGCCGAAGATCACCGTGCCCGAGGGCTGCGCGGGCGGGAGCTGCGACTTTACGAAGTAATCACTTGAGGACGAGCTTCCCCGCCTTCGTGAGACAGCTAAAGGTCTCGTTGTTCGGCGGGGTCCCGTCGTCTCGGCAAGGCGGGGGCACGTCGAACGCCTCGCCGACGGGCGCTTTCGGATACCAGCAGACGCCGTCGAGGTGACGGACGAGATACTGCTGGCCGTCCTGCGTGTTGGTCTCGATCTCCCAATCGGTCGAATCGTACACGATGATCGAGCCCTTCTCGCAGATCCACTCGGCCTTCTCGATGTGGTCCTTTTTCCAGATGGGCGCGGGCTTGTTCCCCTTCGCGGGCATGCGGTCACAGGGGACGATCTGGCGTGCGCCGTCGAATCGCTGCGCGGACATGCTGCCGATGTTCCGGAGGGGCATGAGGGTCGTGGTCCACTCCGTCCCGGGGTATTGCTCGCCGGCGCGCACGTAGAGCGAGGCATATCCGCACGCCTCCTCGGTCGTGCCCTTCTTGCGGATGGCATCCCGCATCTTCCCGCATTTCTGCTCGGCGTCCTCGACCTTCAGGGGCCCCTCGACCGTATCGACGGTCCACCCCTCCTCGAAGGTCCCGTGGCTGGCATCGGAGCAGGCCTGCGCCGTGACGAGGGCATTGAAGTACGCCTCCATCGAGTCGAAGTCCTTCTTCGACGCCTCGACGGTGGCATTGTACATCTTCGCGAAGTCCGCGCGCCACGCCTTGCCCTCGTCCGTATCCGCGCCATTGGAGTCCGTCATGGCGGCGACCAGCGCTCCGCAGCCGAGCTGCCCTGCACACGCGAGCAAAAGGAAGAGCGGCCCGAGGAGCCCGGTCCTCCGCGTCGAGATGGTGTGTTTCATCGGTTCACCAAAGGGTTGCAGGGCTCGACGAGACACGCGTCAGCCCCTTGACGCTGCGGCGTTTATCACGCGCCTGCCGGCGGATCAATCATTGTGGTGTGGCGTGTTGCTGCTCGGGTCGAGGTGGCGCGGCGAGGCGGGGATCGACCTGCACGACGCGAACGAATGCCGTTGCCCCGTGTCGCAGAGAAATCGCTGATCGGAGCATCCCCCCGCCCCCCGATCGATCGCACACCCCCAGGATGACCTTCCCTCCGAAGCACGCTCAATCGGGCATCGGTCCTGAACGCCATCCTCCCAGCGTCCCACCGCTCGCATGCCGGCGTGACCTCGTCCTTCCCGACGTGCGAGCCATCGTACCTGCGCCATGACGGCGACCACCCCGACGCCCGATCGATCGCACGCGGGGGTGGTCGCCATGCTCCCCGACGTCCGATCGATCGGCCCCGGAGGTCATCTTCATCCCTCCGATGTGCGATCGCTCGGACCCGACGGGGATCGTCAGGGCGTGCCTTCTGGAGCGGGCTCGGCTGTGGAGGCGTGTTTGCTCGCGAGCGCGTCTGCGCGCATCTGGCCGAGCTGGTCGATGAAGCCAAAGACCTGCGCGTCCAGGTCCCTCGGCAGGGCCGGGTTCACGGCGATCTCGTCTCCGAGCGCGCCCCGGAAGCGGCCGAGCACCGCCAGGGTCGCCGTGCGGATTCGACCGGCGTCGCGCCGCGCGCCTGTGTCCGCGTCGGCCCGCTGGCTGAGCAGCGCGCCGATTTGCTCGGCGGCCCCCACGTACCCTTCCACCCAATCGAGGAGCGTGCGCCCATCGGCGACGGGAATGAGCTGCAAATCTGCCTTCAGGGACTCGAGCCGCTTCCGGTTCTCGATCGCGGCGTGGACCTCCTTCACGTACGTCGCCTGGAGATCGTCGAGCTGCGGAATGAACGCCGCCCGCACCCGCTCGATCGCGGCCCGCACGTGCGGCGGGGCCTTGGGCCAGCGCCCATAGGCCTCCGTGAGGTGCCAGATCGCCGCGCCGAAACCGTCGTGCAGGTCGTCGGCCTCCGCGATCGCCTCGGCGAGCGGCTTGCCCCCCGTCAGGGCGCCCGGGAGCGTGTCGATCTGCTGCTTCTTCGCGAGAAGAATAGGCTCATACGTCTTGCCCGCGCCCGAAAGGACCAGCGCCGCATGACGTTCCCCGAACAGGTTGGCAAACGCGACCTTGAGGGCCGCGAGGGAGAGGTATCTCATGAGCGCTGACGGTACAGCCGGTGAGCCGGAAAACGCAAGAGGGACCGCAAAGGCCCTCGTCGAAGGGAGGCCGCCGCGCGGGGGTGTCGCCCCAGGCCCCGCCGGGCAGCGACCCGGCGCGACGGCTTCGAGAAGAACCAATGCACTGGGCACTGCTGTGACCACGTGACGCGTTAACAGTCGCTAACGCGAACACAACAACACGTTTACCAGATTGGCGCAGGGTCGTCACATGACGACGCTTTGGCCGGGCTTACGACGAGATCCGCGGAAGAAAACTCCCATACGGCGGGCCGCCGGTGCCCTCGCCGGGCTTGTTTGGTTGCCCCTCCTCGCTTGTTCGTCCTCCGGCGAAACCCCGGATGGGAGCGGCGGCCAGGGCGGCGGAGGCGGCGGGCCGCCGGACGCCGAGCCCGGTGATTCCTCCATTCTTGTCGGATCGTTCCAGGTGCGCCTCGTCCCGCCGGTCCCCGCGAGCGAGAATTCGCCGGCGATTCCCGGAAGCACGGCGGTGCTCGGCAAGGTGTACGACGGCCCCACGCCCTCGCAGATCATCTGGGAGGAAGCCATTAAGGAGGGCGCCTGCAAGCTCTCCACGCCGCGGGTCCCTTTTTGCAGCACGCCTTGCGGGGGCAGCGCCGCCTGCGTGGAGGACGAGACCTGCAAGGAGTATCCGCTCGCGCACAGCGCGGGCAAAATCACGGTCAAGGGCCTGCACACCGAATCGGGCGAGGATGGCTTCAGCATGGATCCCGTGGTGAACGCCTATCAGCCGCCTGCCAGCGTAAAACTCCCCTTCCCTGCGTTTGCCGAGGGGGAGGTGCTCACGTTCCAGGCGAGCGGCGATTATTACAGCGCCTTCACGCTCGAAGGCACTGGCATCGCCCCGCTCGTGCTCGCCGGCGAGACGCTCACGCTCGAATCGGGCAAACCCATCACGCTCGCCTGGACCCCGCCCGTGAAAGCCGGCAGCAGCCGCATGTACGTAAAACTCGACATCAGCCACCACGGCGGCACGAAGGGCATGATCGAGTGCGACGCGGACGACACGGGCTCCCTGGAGATTTCAGCGGCGCTCGTGGGAAAACTCCTCGACCTCGGCGTCGCGGGGTTCCCTTCGATTGTCGTCGCTCGAAAGACCACGGGCGGGACGACCATCAAGGAGGGGCGCATCGACCTCGTCGTCTCCTCGTCGCTCGAAGAGGCTGTGCAGATCCCGGGGCTCACGTCCTGCTTCAGCGACGTCGATTGCCCGAACGGTCAGGTCTGCCAGGCGGATCTCACCTGCAAATGAAATGAATTTCCTCCGGGTGCCGTGCATCCGAGGCAAGGAGCTGGGACGAACCCAGCGGGCTCTAGAAAGGAGCTTGTCATGAACGCACACCGATGGGCGCTGCCCCTCTTGGGCGGCGCGGTGCTCTCGTTTGTCGTGGGTTGCGGTAGCAGCAATGGGGACCTCGGGCTCGGCAACGGCGGCTCCGGGAGCAGCTCGTCCTCCGCGTCGGGGGGAAGCGGCGGCTCGGCCGGCGCGGGCGGCGCGGGCGGCGAAGGCGCCGGCGGCAATGGGGGCGGCCATGGCGGGAGCGGCGGCGAAGCGGGCGCCGGCGGCGGCGGCACGACGGAAAAATTCAGCTTTTTCGTGACGAGCCTCCGTGCTTTGCAGGAGCTCTCGGGCAATCCGGAAGGGTTTGGCGGAGACCTTCGTTTTGGCGAGACGGGCGCGGGCGCGGGGCTGCGCGGCGCGGACAAGATCTGCGCGACGATCGCCGAAACGAGCATGCCGGGCGCGGGGCAAAAGCCTTGGCGCGCCTTCTTGAGCGCCACGGCCGGCGAGGACGGCCAGCAGGTCAACGCGCGGGATCGCATTGGGGAAGGCCCCTGGTACGACCGGCTCGGGCGATTGCTCGCGGCGAACAAGACCGATCTCCTGAAGGAGCGCCCCGCGGGGGCCGACGCGGCCATCATCAATGATTTCCCGAACGAGGACGGCGTCCCGAACCACCAGCCGGATCCGAACCAGGGGCAGGTCGACAACCACGACATGCTCACCGGGACGAACGACGAGGGCGCGCTCTTCAGCGCGACCGCGACGTGCAAGGACTGGACGAGCAACCTCGGGGATCTGGCGAGCGAAGGCCGTCCGCGCGTGGGGCACTCGTGGCCGCGGTTCGGCGGCGGCGGCGGCGGCGGACCGGGCGGCGGGGATGGAAGCGCCGCGAACTGGATGTCCTCGCTCAATGAGTCCGGCTGCGCGCCGGGCGTGAACCTCATCGAAATGGGCGGACCGCTGCCGGGCTCGGTCACGGTGGGCTCCGGCGGCGGCTACGGCGGGTTTTATTGCTTCTCGCTGGTCCCCTGAACGCGGTCGGCTCGACTTCGGCTTTCTTTGGAGGAAATCATGTCCTTGCACAAACGCGCCGTCACGGCGCTGGGCCTCGTTTTGTCCATCGCCGCGATGCCGATGGCATGCAGCGACACGGCGGCGCCCGCCGGCCCTGTCTTCGAATGCCAGCTCCCGAGCGGCAGCGAATCCCCAGACTTCTTGCAGACGATCGGCTGCAACGGGGACTTTCAAGCTCTCGCCTCGGAGCCCCTCCGCGCCGATCTGCCGGGCGCGCGCTCGGTCAAGGTCGTCCTGGATCAGGCCGACGGCAATGCGCTCTACTTCCAGAACAGCGTCCTCTACAAGATCCATTACGAGTTCGCCTCGAAGCACCTCTCGGGCAAGGACCTCCCGCTCGTGCCCGAGCTGTCGAGCTTCAACACGACCGAGTATTACACGCCCGACCGCCGCTTCGTGCTCGGCGCCGTGACCTACTACGAGGGCCCGAAGGTCTGGGCGCTCGAGATCGCCCCGTACGACACGGCGTCGGCGGCCATGATCACGACGCTCTACAAGAAGGTGGCGGCGTCCGCGTATTTCGGCGGGAGCCTGTTCTTCCACCCGACGTCGGACGCGGTTTCCGTGGAGGCCGACAAACTCGGCGACGACGTCCCCGTGAAGACCACGGACGAGCTTTATGCGGCCATCGATTACCAGCCCCTCTCGCTCGGCTCGTCCATGGGGCGGCTCCGCTTCCTGAAGGCCGCGGATCTGGAGGACGAATACGTCTCCCACGAGGACATCGTGGTCCTCGACGAGGCGCCGAACGATATCTCGGTCATCCAGGGCCTCATCACGGAGGAGTTCCAGACGCCGCTCTCGCACGTCAATGTGCTCTCGCAGAATCGAGGCACGCCGAACATGGGGCTGCGCCATGCCATGACGAACCCCGCGCTGCGGGCCCTCGAAGGCAACTTGATCGAACTCACGGTGGGCGCCTCCACGTGGAGCGTCCGCGAGGTCACGCTCGAAGAGGCGCAGGCGTACTGGGACGAGCACAAGCCCGATCCCGTCGTGCTCCCGACGCTCGATCTCTCGGTCACGGGCCTGTGGGACCTCGAGGACGTGACGCCCGAGCCGGCGTCCGGCGCCTCGTTGCGCGACGCGATCAAACAATCGGTGCTCGCGTTCGGCGGAAAGGCGGCGCATTACTCGATCCTCACGCGGACCGAGAACGTACCGATCCAGAAGGCCTTCGCGATCCCGGTCTATTACTACGACCAGTTCATGAAGCAGAACGGGTTCTACGACCAGATCGACGCGCTGCTCGCGGATCCGACGTTCCAGGCCGACGCGGCCGTCCGGGATCAGAAGCTCGAGGCCCTGCGCGACGCGATGGAGGCGGCGCCCGTCGACGCCGCGTTCCAGGCGTTGCTGAAGGACAAGATCGCGGCCGAATACGGGACGCACAAGATGCGCTTCCGCACGAGCACGAACAGCGAGGATCTCGAAGGGTTCCCCTGCGCCGGCTGCTACGAGTCGCACACGGGCGACCCCACGGACTGGCCCGACGTGCTCGAAGCCATCCGCGAGACCTACGCGAGCGCCTGGCTCTTCCGCACGTTCGAGGAGCGCAGCTATTACGGCATCGACCACAAATCGATCGGGATGGCCCTGCTCGTGCACCACAACTTCCCGGACGAGGAGGCGAACGGCGTGGCCGTCACGGCGAATCCGTTCGACGAGGCGGGGGTCGATCCCGCGTTTTACGTGAACGTCCAGTACGGCGGCGACGTGGAGGTCGTGGCCCCGCCGCCCGGCGTGACCAGCGATCAGTTCCTCTACTACTTCACGCAGCCGAACCAGCCGATCACGTACCTGACGCATTCGAGCTTGCTCGCGGAGGGCGAGCGTGTCCTCACGACGGCGCAGATCCATTCGCTCGGCGTGGCCCTCGACGCCATCCATGCGCGCTTCTCCCCCGCGTATGGGCCGGCCGCGGGGAACAAGGGCTGGTACGCGATGGACATCGAATTCAAGTTCGACGACGAGGCCGCCCCTGGCCAGACGCCCACGCTCTACATCAAGCAAGCACGTCCCTACCCCGGCCGCGGGAGCGAGTGAGCGGGCGGCGACGTTCCCGACGCCCGCGAGATTCGCTCGCTTAACAATCGCACACGATCCTGTAACACCAGCGCCGCAGTCTCGACATAAAGTCGACTCGAACCTTGAACTTGGGGAGTGACGATGAGAATGCGGTTTCTGCATTGTGTTTTTCCGTTCGCGGCGCTTTCGGCCCTTGTGATCCAGGGGTGCGGCACGAGTGATCCCAGCGCCGAGACGGGCGCAGGCGCGGGCGGCAGCGGCGGCGTGGGAGGCAGCGCCGGCGAGGGCGGCGGCGGAAGCGGCGGCGAGGGCGGCAGCGGATCGGAGGATCCCGATTACGCGGCCGCCTTCCCGCAAGATCGGGTGCCTCGTATCGACATCACCATTTCGCCCGAGAGCTGGCAGGCGATGATCGCCGACATGACCGACATGCTCGGCACGTTCGGCGAAGGCATGGGCATGGGCGGGCCGGGCGGGCCCGGCGGCGGCGGTGGGCCCCCGCCGGAGCTCGCCGAGGCTTGCAATGGCCTCGCGGCCGGGGATGCGTGCACGGTCACGCTCAATGGCGTCGAGTCCCAGGGGACGTGCACGGATGCGATGGGCAGCCTGCTTTGCTTCCCGGCCGGCGGCCCCGGCGGCCCCGGCGGGCCGGGCGGACCGGGCGGCGACGGTGGCGTCGATCTGCTCCCCCGCACGCCCATCTACGTCGAGTGTGACGTCAAGACCGAGGATCGGAGCTGGCAGCACGTCGGGATCCGCTTCAAGGGCAATTCGAGCCTGGCCATGTCCTGGCAGCAGGGCGTGTGGAAGCTGCCGCTGCGTTTCAACTGGGACAAGTACGAGGACACGTATCCGGAGACGAAGAACCAGCGGTTCTACGGGTTCGACGCGCTGAGCTTCTCGAACAACGCGGGCGATGCGTCGCTCTTGCGCGACAAGATCGGCACCGAGGTCTTCGTGAACGCGGGGATCCCGGCGCCCGCGACGGCGTTTTATCGGGTGTTCATCGATCACGGCGAGGGCTCGAAGTATTTCGGGCTCTACACGGGGATCGAGCTGCCCTCGGACGAATCCTTCATGGATACCCATTTCGGCGGCCACAAAGGCAACATGTACAAGCCCGACGGCGCAGCCGCGCGCTGGCAGACCTGGGACACCGAAACGCTCGGGAAGGAAAACCACGAGGACGAGGCCGATTATTCGGACGCGCAGGCGCTCTTCGACGCGCTGCACGCCGACAAGACCGACGCCGCCGCCTGGCGCGCTGGCCTCGAAGCCCGGCTCGACGTCGATGGGTTCCTCCATTGGCTCGCGCTGAACGCGGTGATCGAGGACTGGGATCAATACGGCCGCATGCCGCACAACTATTACATGTACGCGGATCCCAAGAAGGACGCGCAATTCACGTGGATCCCCTGGGACCACAGCTTCGCGTTCCCCACCTCGGCGGGCGGAGGGTTCGGTGGGCAGGCCATGTCGCTCGCGATGTCCGAGATCACCGATCAATGGCCGCTCATCCGGTACCTGCTCGACGATCCGGTGTACCTCGAGACGTATCGCGGCTACGTCGCGCTCGCGGTCGAGAAGGACTACGAGGCGGCGAGCATGGAGGCGCGATTCAAGGCCGCCCACGACCTCATCGCGCCCTACGTCGTCGGCGCGGAGGGCGAGCAGCCGGGGTACACGTTCCTCGCGTCGGATGCCGCGTTCGACGAGGGCCTCGCCGGGGTGATCGCCCACGCGAAGGAGCGGCCGGCGGACGTGGCCACGTACCTCGGACCGTGACCTCCTGAGACCTCTCTCCCACGATTGCAAATGAGGGACGACCGCTGATGGAATGGCTCGAACCGCTGACCCAAGGGGACGTTTTCGAATGGCGCAAGGCGCTCGTCTCCCTCCTGCTCGCCTTCGGGCTCGGCCAGGCCATCGCGGTCGTTTACATGGCGACCTTCCGCGGCCTCTCGTACTCGCGGTCCACGGTGCACGGAATGGCCATGGGCAGCGTGATCACGTGCATGTTGATGCTGGCCGTGGGCAGCAGCATCGCCGCGGGGATCGGCATGGCGGGGGGGCTCTCGGCGGTCCGGTTCCGCACGTCGCTCCGGGATCCGCGCGACATCATCTTCATCTTCGCGGCCCTCGGCGTGGGGATGGCGAGCGGCGCCCAGGCGCACGGCGCGGCGATCCTGGGCACGATCATCTTCGCGTTCGGATTCGTGCTCCTTCATTTCACCGGGTATGGCGCGCGCCATCAGCCGGATGGGCTCCTCCGCTTCGCCGCGCCCGCCGGGCCCGAGGCGGAGGAGGCCATCATGAAGATCCTGCGAGCGCATTGCCGATCCTTCGCGCTCGTCACGCTGCGCGAGGCGGCGCAGGGGACGATGATGGAGCACGCGTACCAGATCAGCGTCCGCGCGCTGGATCTGCGCGCGTCGCTCGTCTCGAATCTGAAGGCCATTCCAGGGGTGCAGGACGTCGCCTTGCTGCTGCAGGAGCCGACGCTGGATCTGTAGCCATGAAATCGACGAAGACCCTCCATCGAATGCAATCGGCCCTCCAGCGATTCGCGCCCGGGCTTTGCCTCGTGGGCACGCTCGGCGCCGCGGCGGGGCTCCACTTCGGCGACCACGCGCGTGGTCACGTCGTGGGGTTCGCCGAGGCGACGCCGGAGGCCATCGCGCCGACCGAAATCGCCAAGGTCGCGGCGGTCCACGTGCGTGTCGGCGACGAGGTCACGCCGGGGCAGATCGTCGCGGAGCTCGACACGTCCGCGATCGACGCCGAGATCGCCGTCGCGGAGGCCGAAAAGACGCGGCTCGAAGCGGACGTGCGCGCCTCGGAGTCCGAGATCCTGCAAAAACTCGACACGGACCTCGCGTCCCTGGAGCGCGAGGCGGCGCGGCAACGCGAGGAGCACCTCCAGGTGTCCGCCGAGGCGAAGGTGCTCGATAACGAAATGGCGCGGGTGAAGCAGCTCGTGGAGGACCGACAGGTGGTCTTCGAGGAGCTCGCCAAGGTCGATCTGCAACACGCCGCGGCCGCGGCGCTCGCCGCGGAGAAGCCGCGGACGTTGAAGCTCCTGGCGAAGCAGATCCAGACGGCCGAGGCGCGGCGCAAAGCAGCGAAGCAGGAAGGCTCGGCGACGGCGGACAAACTCGCCGCGGACGTGCGTTTCGCCGAGCGCAGCATCGAGCTCTTGAAGCAAAGGCGCGCGGGGTATGTGCTCCGCGCGACGCGGCGTGGGCGCGTGGCGACGATCCTGAAGCAGCCCGGCGAGGTCGCCGTGGCCGGGGATCCGGTGCTCAGCGTCGTGAGCGGGGGCGCGCGCGTGGTCACCTGCGTCCCGGAGCGCGTGTCCCTCGGCGTGCGCGAGGGCGACGGCGCGAAATTGTGGATTCGAGGGCAGCAGGGCGGCGCGCTGCGAGGAAAAACCATCGCGCTCGGTCCGCTCGTCGCGGAGCTGCCCGCGCGTTGCTGGGTCTCGCCCAAAATCCCCATGTGGGGCCGCGAAATCACGGTCGAGCTCGACGCCCCCCTCGACGTGATCGCGGGGCAAGCGTTTGATGTCGTCTTCGAGCCGGCCCCGGCGCCGCTGGCCTCCCCCCCGGCACCTCCGGCGGCGACGGCCAACAACCTCCCGGCGAGCGTGCTGCCGATGAAGCTCCCGGACGCGCTCTCGAAACGGTCGCGATTCGAGCCTTCCGGCATCCTCGCGCGGGAGGCCGAAGGGCGTTATCTCGTCGTCAGCGACGATACGGGCCGGGACGACGCGGAGGGCGCGCCCTGGATCTTTGCCATGTCCAAGGACGGCGTGATCGAGCCGGAGCCTTTGCAGGTGGACGGCATTGACGAGATCTCGGACGTCGAGGCGATCGCCGCCGGCGACGCGGGCGAGATCTACCTCCTGTCGTCGCAGAGCTACAGCAAGCGAGGAAAACGCAAGCCCGCGCGGACGGCGCTCTTGCGCCTCCGGAAGGACGGGCGAGGCTTCCGCGTCGACGGGGAGGCCCATCTCGCAGAGCTGCTCGACGCAGACCCGGCGCAGGCCGCGGCGCTCGGGCTCCCGAAGGGCACGCGCGCGCTCGACATCGAGGGGCTCGCCTACCAAAAAGGCGCCCTGTACTTCGGCCTCAAAGCGCCTCTCGATGCGCAAGGCCATGCCATGATCTGGCAGGTCACCACGCCCGGCGCGCTCTTCGCGTCGAAGCCCCTCGCGGGCGCCGGCGCCTCGTTATGGGCGCATGTCCCTGTCGACGTGGAGCTCGCGGGCAAACCCACGCCGGGCGGCATTTCCGATCTTTTGTTTTTGCCCGACGGCAGCCTCGTGATCACGTCCACGCCTTCGACGGCGGACGGCGACGCGGGCGCGCTCTGGCGCGTCGAGGCCCCGGCCCCCGGCGCGCTCACGCCGCACCTCGTCAAACGGTTTCCGGGGCTCAAGCCGGAGGGCATCGCGCCGTCGCTCTCGGCGGGCAAGCTCATGGTCGTCTTCGACACGGGCAGTAGCCTCCCGTCGTTCGAGGAGGTCCCGTGGCCGCGCTGAAAAGGTACGCAGCCCTGCTCCCCGCAGCGCTGCTCCCAGCTCTCGCAGGTTGCTCCCCCCCGCTGCACCTCTCGGGCTCCGAACGCGCGATTGCCATGTATCGCGAGAGCCTCGGTCCCCGGGGAGCGCTCACCGTGCGGCGCGACGAATCCGTCCGTCGAGGCACATCCGCGCGCGCGGCGAGCACGTCCGACGCGGCGCCGCGCGTGCTCACCGTGGAAGACGCAGTCGCCCTGGCCAAAAAAAACAGCGCGCAGCTCGCCGCGCTCGAAGCCTCCGCGACCACGGCCGAAGCGGAGGTCGCCGCGGCGGACAAGCACAAAAACCCGGAGCTTCGGATCACGCAGATGCGCCTCGATCAATTCGTCGAGGGCGAGCCGCGGATCCGCACCGCGCTCCGTTTTTCGCCGGATAGGCCGGGCGAGGTGGACGCAGACGTCGCAGAGGCACGCGCAGCGAAGGCGGAAGCGCAGGCCGAGGCGCAAGCCGAGGCCATCACGATCGAGGCCGACGTCCGCTGGCTCTTCGACGACGTCGCCTTGATCGACGCCGAAATCGCCGCGGCCCACGCCATCGCCGAGGCGCGCAGGTCCCTCGCGTCGCAAATGAAGACCCGCGTCGCCGCAGCGGAAGCGACATCCATCGACGAGACCCTGGCCGAGCTCGCAGCGGTGGAGGCCGAATCCGACCTCGCCGAGCAACAGGCGCACCGGCGCGAGGTGCTCGGCGAATTGCTCGATCGCATCGGGCTCGAACCCGGGGCTTCGGTGGAGGTCGTCGGCGAGCCGCCACTCGCGTGGCCACCCCCCGCGCTCCCTTCGGAGCAAGCCCTCATCGAAGAGGCACTCCGGCGCAGGCCCGAGGTCGCCATTGCAGGCGCGCGAATCGACGCAGCCGACGCCCGCGCATACGCCGAGCGCGCGCGGCGTTTTCCGTGGTTCTCGTTCGTCGAGCTCGGCTACCAATTCACGCCGGGCACGCTCCCCACACCAGGCACGCTGACCGGCCTCGCCTGGACGTTCCAGGCCGGCGTGGAGCTGCCCATCTTCGACACGAATCGCGCAGGCACAGCCGCCGCAGGCGCGGCGAAGAACTCGTCGCAGCGCGCGCTCGCCGCCGAGGTCGAGCGGGTCGCCCGCGAAGTACGCGCCCGCCTGCGCGAAGCCGATGCCTCGCGCGAGCTCGTCACCGCATTCCGCTCCCGCGCACTCCCCGCCGCCGCGCAAGCAGGATCCGCATCAAAACGAGCCCTCGAAGCCCGCAACGTCGACGTGATCGAAGCCCTCTCCGTCGACGCCCAACGCGTCAAAGTCGAACTCCGCCTCCTCGCCCTCATACGCCGCTATCGCACCGCCGTCTCCGAGCTCCGCCGCGCCGTCGGCGGCCGCCTCCCGGCGAGCGTCTCTCGCAGCACGCCGTGAGCGCCGCCGCGCCGGGGCGCTGCCCCGGACCCCGCGGGGGGCTGTCCGCCCCCTCGACCCCGGACCAGCGAGGCGCTGGACCCAGGGTTGAAAAACTGCGCTCCGCGCAGTTTTTCAAACAGGCCGACGAA